>NZ_JABFFO010000009.1:0-51507 GCF_016124155.1 Acinetobacter sp. AC1-2 | reverse complement strand
TTTTAAAACTTATTCTCAAAACCAACTTCTTATCAAATCCACTGCTCAAAGCAATCAACCCAATTCCAAGTAACTGTTTTTCAACAAGTTCTTATCTGCATCACCGCCGATGGATGTGCATTATAGAGGATTAAGATCCCTTTGCAAGGGGTATTTCAGCCTTTTTCTTTTGAGTGCCGATTTTTTCTACTATTTTACGAAAAAAGTGATGTATGTGCTTTTTTTTTAGGCATTTTTACTGCTTTTTCTTAATTCTTATATTCAGAAATGTAGGTTATCGTGAGTTTTAATATGTCTTCTATAGAGCTTAGAGGCATATATAGCTTCTTCTAATCCAAAGATTCCAAAGATTCCAAAGATTCCAAAGATTCCAAAGATTCCAAAGATTCCAAAGATTCCAAAGATTCCAAAGATTCCAAAGATTCCAAAGATTCCAAAGATTCCAAAGATTCCAAAGATTCCAAAGATTCCAAAGATTCCAAAGATTCCAAAGATTCCAAAGAAATAATAGAGCAAATACTCTACCCCACTCTATATTTCTTCTTATTTTTAATTTACTTCTTTTATTATTACTGATCTTTAGATTGTTCCACGTGGAACGCTGAATTGTTTTTATGATCCTTAAATAAAAAAAAAGCAGGATTACTCCTGCTTTTTATGACTATACAACTTTCTTAGTCAGTGAACGTTACACGAGCAATTGCTTTCTTACCTGACTGAATAATGAAAGTACCGTTTTCTTTTACAGAGAAACTTGCATCAACAGCATTCCAGTCAACTTTTACTGCTCCGCGAGCTACAGCATCTTTTGCAGCTGCTGCATTCGGATTTAGGCCAGCTAAACGTAGAATCGTAGCAATAAAGATTTCTCCACCAAACTCACCACGTGAAATAGTCACCTCTGGGGTGTCTTCGGGTACTTCACCTTCTGTAATAAGGTTACCAGCACTTTTATGTGCATTAGCTGCAGCTTCTGCATCATGGAAACGTTCAACCAGTTCAAGTGCAAGAATACGTTTTACTTCTTGTGGATTACGGCCAGCAGCAATTTCATCTAATAAAGTTTTGATCTCATCTAGAGATTTAAAGCTGAGTAAATCGAAATAGCGTTCGATTAAAGAGTCTGGCATTGATAAAACTTTTTGGTACATTGCACCTGGCGTATCAAATACACCAATGTAGTTACCCAAAGATTTAGACATTTTATTTACGCCATCTAAACCTTCTAGAATCGGAACAGTGATACACACTTGTGATTCTTGACCATAACGACTTTGTAAAGTACGACCCATAAGTAAGTTAAAGGTCTGGTCTGTACCACCTAACTCAACGTCAGCTTCAAGTGCAATAGAGTCATAGCCTTGAACTAAAGGATATAAAAACTCGTGAATTGCAATCGGCTGATGGTTGCTATAACGCTTTGTAAAATCGTCACGCTCTAACATACGAGATACGGTTTGTTGACTTGCTAGCTGAATAAGGTCAGCAGCAGACTTCTGATTAAACCATTCTGAGTTAAAACGTACTTTTGTTTTATTCGGATCTAATATTTTGAAAACTTGTTCTTGATAAGTTTTAGCGTTGGCTTCTACTTGTTCGCGTGACAACGGCGGACGGGTTGCGCTTTTACCAGTTGGGTCACCAATCATGGCAGTATAGTCACCAATCAAGAAGGTCACTTCATGACCCAAATCTTGGAACGTTTTTAATTTATTAATAAGAACAGTATGTCCTAAATGTAAATCTGGTGCTGTAGGGTCAAAACCAGCTTTAATTTTAAGGGGACGGTTCTCTTTGAGCTTTTTCAGTAAATCTTCTTCTGAAATAATTTCGTGCGTGCCTCGTTGGATGAGGGCAAGCTGTTCTTCGGCGGGCAAGAAATTTGACATCACAAAACCTAAACACATCAGTTATTCAATTTGTGCGATATACTAACATTTTTTCAGCGTCTTGCAGGGGAAGTTGCATATGAGCGCAATCTATATCGGCGTAATGACTGGCACTAGTATGGATGGTGTGGATATTGTTGCGGCTTCATTTGAGCCACTACAGCTTCATGCCACTCTTACAGTTCCATTTGAACCCGAGTTACGTGATGAGCTTATGGCATTAACTTTACCTGATGACAATGAAATTGACCGCATGGGTAAAGCTGATGTTGCTCTGGCCCAAATGATTGGTCACGGGATTAATACTCTCATTGAAAAGCATCAATTAGATCGTAGTCAAATTAAAGCGATTGGTTCGCATGGGCAGACAATTCGTCACCGTCCAGAACATGGGTTTACGCTACAAATTGGCGATCCCAATATCATTACCGAAATCACTCAAATTCCGGTTGTTTCAGATTTCCGTCGTAGAGATATGGCAGCGGGTGGTCAAGGTGCACCATTAGTGCCTGCTTTCCATCAGGCATTATTTCAACATCCAAGTATCCATCGTGTGATTTTAAATTTGGGCGGTATTGCTAATGTGAGTATGCTGCCTGCCAACAATGCAGACGGCGTATTTGGTTTTGATACGGGTCCTGCAAATATTTTGATGGATGCGTGGTGTCATCGTCATACTGGTCATCCATATGATGAAAATGGTGATTGGGCAGCTTATGGGCACCCTATCCGCTCTTTACTCGACCGTCTTCATGCACATGAATATTTCTCTAAAGAACCACCGAAAAGTACAGGACGTGAAGATTTCAATATTGACTGGTTAGATGATCAGTTAATCGATTGGCGAAACGATTTAACTTATGATGAGTTAGAAGACACACCTGAAAACGTCCAAGCCACCTTATTAAAACTCACTGTGCGTGCTATTCAAAAAGCGATTTATCGCTCAGAGATGGAAACAGGTGAAGTATATGTTTGTGGTGGCGGTGCTTATAACTCTTATTTATTAGAACAATTGCGCTGGCGTTTACGTAAGCATAATTGGTCAGTTCAACCTACCGATGTTTTAGGACTCTCCCCTACTTGGGTTGAGGCTACAGCATTTGCATGGTTAGCAATGCGTTTTGTAAATGGTTTAAGTGGTAATTTACCAGCGGTAACAGGTGCGTCGGATTTTAGAATTCTAGGTACGATCACGGCGGTATAAAACTACATATCGATTTGATTGGTCAGATTCGACCTCATAGCACATTTACTGACCCGAAATGCTGTTATTTAAATGAGCATAAAAACTCATGATAAGTGCCAACAAAAATAATTTGAGGCACTTTCATCATGGATCTAACCAAACGTATCCATCAGTACACCCGTGGCGACTGGACATTCGATGTGATTGATTCAGGCCCTATTGATGGCCCACTCGTTGTTTTATTGCATGGTTTTCCAGAAACTGCTCATAGTTGGGGGCAAACCTCGGAATTATTGCATCAGCACCAATTTAGAACGCTTGCAATTCATCAACGGGGTTATAGTTTAAATGCTAGACCTCAAAGCCGATTTCAATATTCACTGAGTGAACTGGTAGAAGACGTTGCAATTTTTATTAAGCAACTCGGTCAACCAGTCTATTTAATAGGGCACGACTGGGGATCTGCAATCGCGTCGGGCGTTGCAATGAAGTATCCACAATATATTCAACATCTCACTTTAGTTTCTGTACCACATCAAGCTGCTTTTTTAAAAGCCTGCTTAAGCAGCAAACAACTTTTTAAATCTTATTATTTTGCAGTTTTTCAGCTTCCTCTTCTTCCTGAAGTTCTATTTAAAAAGATGCCTAAATTAGGTCGTAAATTTCTTCAGTCATCTGGCATGACCGAGCAGCAAATTGAAACATTCGAGACCGAGTTTATAAAGGAAAATAGATTAGGTACGGCGTTGAATTGGTATCGTGGCTTTTTTTGGGACAAGCCTCAAAATCCGTTTAAAGCAATAGATGTTCCTACTCTTTTCATTTGGGGTAAACATGATATTGCCGTTACAGAAAAAAGTGCCAAGTTAAACTCCGGTTATTTTAAAAATAGTTATCGTGCAGTTTTTATGGATGCTTCGCATTGGATTCCATATCAAAATGCCCCAGAACTTGTGCAATATTTTTTAGAATCTACCCGTGAAAAGTAATGATCTGATCAATAAAAAACCTCTCAAAATAGAGAGGTTTTTAAATTTTAAAATTCTTTTTAAATCGAGAATGAAGAACCACAACCGCATGTTGTTGTTGCATTCGGGTTTTGGATAATAAAACGTGAACCTTCAAGGCCTTCTACATAATCAACCACTGAGCCAATTAAATACTGATAGCTGAGTGAGTCAACAAGCATTTTTACATCGCCATTAACAAATTCTGCATCATCTTCATTTACGCTTTCAGCAAAATTAAAGCCATATGAAAACCCTGAACACCCGCCTCCCGTTACATATACACGTAACATGAGATCGTCATTCCCTTCACTATCACGGAGTTGGCGTACCTTATTGGCAGCATTATCTGTCAAAACTAGAGCTTGGGCATTCATGATGATTGTTCCTCGGATTTTGCTGTGCCTTTCAAAATAAAAAAGACCCTATATTGAGTATAGCATAATCAATATAGGGTCTGTCTTCGAAGTTTAAAGCGAATCTTGAGTATTTTTATCAAGATTATTTGTAATTCTCGTCTTGTAAGCCACATTCGAAGTTTTTAGCATCTTGCTTACAACGGAATTGCCATAATAGTTTCATCATACGTTTATCGTATACACCACGTTGTGTAAGGCTAATTCGTGACTCACGCATGAGCTTTTGGTAACCCGGTTTATCTGCTGGTGGAACATCCATCCAGTATTTTTGTGGAATATCAGCTTTCATTTTACCCAAGATCGTAAAGGCACGTGGTAACTGACCCGAAACCCACTCTCTAGATTTCTGACCAAAACCTGCTGGGAACTTATCATGACGGATAATAATATTTCCTGTCACCTGTAAGATCGGATAGTTTACGATCGCCCCTTTTGTTCCTAAACCTTTTTGTAGCTCTAAAGGTTTAAATGCTGCCGCAGGTGCACCAATAATGTCTACCTGATGGTTATTAAATTTAGCACCGAAATTCGTTATATCGGCACTAACAGCTTGCGCGCCTACCTGCTGAACCATAATTTTTTGCGCTTCATCATAGTCAAGAACTGCAATTTTTTTACCTGCAGCTTTCGCTACTGTATTGATGCTGCGATCATTTACTAAAAGATAAGCATCGCCAACTGGAATAACACCTACAACTTCATAGCGGCCGTTAACCATATATTTACTAAAAGTCGGACTCGCTAAACCCTGCATTACCTTTACAGCAAGCTTGAGGTCAGGAATGGCGCCTATTGCGTCTAATGACCCTGTAAACGAGTTAAATTGGCGACCACGCATGCCTGACACACTAATGCCATCACATTTGCCTGCTTTAAAATCTTCAGCAATAACGGCTTCATTCTGGTTTACTTTCAGTTCGATATCAGCTCCCCAGGTTTTAGCGGCAAGTTGATAATCCTTCATCAGCGCATAGACATCGCCATTTTTACCAACGAAGTCAAAAACACATACTGTTTGTTTAGCCTGAGCTGCAAAAGAAACTGTGGTCAGTCCCATCGCAAGTAATAGCATTTTGGAAAATTGCATATTCTTTTTCCTTTCCTTGTGGAGTTTTTTGTTTTTCGATACCAAGAAATTTCACACCGAAATGGTATGAGTCGGATAGGCTTCATATAAAAAATCATGTTGAAGATATTTTTACGAATCCATTTTGCTTTTATGATTTTATTTCCATCAAAAATAGATAATCGTCTATCTATTAGCAATTATTTTAATCACAGAAGTCCTTGATCCATTTTTATACCTTCATGTTTCCTTATGAAGTTTTTATCTAAATTTAGCTTAACGTCTTTCTAGTTATCCACAATGGCAGAATTGACAGCATATACAAAACAAAAAGCCTAGAACTAAGTCTAGGCTTTTTTAGAGAAATTAAGATTATTCACCAGGCATTGAACATTCAAAGTTAGCCTTGTCTACAGAACAACGTGCTTTTTTCAATACAGACATCATACCTGCATCGTAAACACCGCGTTTAGTTAAGTCCATACGGCCATCACGCAACATTTTTTGATATTTAAGTTTATCTTCTGCACTTAAATTCATTTTGTATTTGCCAGGAATCTGAGCTTCTAAACGGTTGATCATTGCAAAGTTCTTAGGCAACTGTTTAACAAACCAGTCACGAGATTTTTGACCAAAACCAGCTGGGAATTTATCAGAACGTAATACTAGATCAGCTGTAACGTGTAATACAGGGAAGTTCCACATTACACCGTTTGCACCCAAACCTTTATTTAATTCTAATGGTTTGTAAGCATAAGCAGGCGCACCTACCATATCTACTTGGCCATTATTAAATTTCGCAGCAAAGTTTGAAATATCAGAAAGAACTGCTTGAGCACCTACACGCTGCACCATAATTTTTTGTGCATCGTCATAACCCAATACAGCGAATTTTTTACCCGCAGCTTTTTCAACAGAGTTGATGTTTTTGTCACGCACGAAAATGAATGCTGAACCTAGCGGAGAAATACCAGCTACTTCGTATTTTTTACCACCCATATTAGTGGTCATTTTTGCTGCATTACGCGCATCTAATACATAGGTAATTGCACGTTGAGCGATTTGGTTATTTGGAACACCGCCAAGTGAGTCGATAGATCCTGCGAATTTGTTATATTGGCGTGCACGCATTGCTGTCATTGCTACAGCATCACATTTACCCGCTTTAAAATCATTATCAGCAACAGCCTCGTCCTGACGAGGTACCAAGTTAATTTCAGTACCCCAGCCTTTTGCAGCTAGAGCCCATTCTTCCATCATTTTATATGAGTCGCCTGCTTTTCCTAAGAGGTCGAATACACACACGGTACTCGCTGCTTGCGCTGAAGCAGAAAAACCAACAACAGAAGCGGCAGCCATAGCAAGTACGATTTTTTTCATTTTCTTCATCCTTCCACGGAACAGATTTTTTGTTTGAAGTTTCCTTTCAAAGACAGATATTAATCATGTTTTTTAGAAAAAAATAGAGCATTTACTCAATTTTTTTATCTGATTGAACCATTGTTTGTTCAATTTAAATTATTTATTAGTAGTAAAAATCACTAAGTTTCCGTAAGTTACTTTTTATATTCACAATTTTCATACCCATATTCAGTATGGAAATATATGTAGGGTTTTTGTGATGAAAAAATAATCTACTCTCCATTAAGCGTACATTCAAAATTTGTCCGTTCGACTGTACAGCGAGCACGCTTAAGTACACTCATCATGATCGCATCATATACACCCTGTTTGGTTAAGTTGAGTCGCCCATCTCGCAAAAGTTTTTGATATTTGATTTTATCGTCTGCTGAAAAATTCATTCTAATTTTTGATGGTACACCCATTTCTAACCGCTTTATCATGGCAAAGTTTTGAGGTAATTTTTGTATAAACCAATCACGTGATTTTATGCCAAAATCTGTAGGGAACTTATCAGTTCTCGCAATTAAATCTCCAGTAACATTCACCACTGGAAAATTAAACATGGCCCCTTTGGTGCCAATACCTTTGCCAATCTCTAGTGGTTTATAAGCATAAGCAGGCGCAGCAATTGCATCGACTTGTCCAGTATTAAACTTTTTCACAAAATCATTAATTTCAGAAGGAATGGGCTGCGCCCCTACACTTTCTACCATAATTTTTTGAGCAAGGTCATAATGCAAAATAGCGAATTTTTTACCGCGAACTTTTTCAATGGAATTCAGATTTTTGTCTCTTACAAATAAATATGCCAGACCAATCTGAACAATACCGACAACCTCATAATTTGCTCCATTCTGAGCAGTCACCATGCGATGTTTATTGCGTTTATCTAAAACGTAGCTAATCGCTTTTTGCGCAATAGCATTACTGGTTACCCCACCAATCGCATCGATAGAACCTGCAAATTTATTATAGTTTCGTGCCCGCATGGAGGTCATATAAGCAGCATCACATTTGCCTTCACGCAGTCTACGGTCAACCAAACCTTCATCTTGAAATGGAATTAAGGTGACATCAGCTTGCCACTCTTTCGCTGCAAGCGCCCACTCTTCCATCAATTTATAAGATTCACCTGACTTCCCTAATAAATCAAATACACACACATTTTGTCCCGCATGTGCTGTTCCCATAGCGCAGCAAAATACTGCACTAATTATCCCCAATCTTTTTTTCATTTGACTTTCCTTAGTCTAGTTTTATTAGTAGCTCATTAATCAACCAAACTTTAAACTGTTTTTATTTTAGTCATTTTTTTAAAAAAGTGTTCTATCTTGTTCAATATTGAAGACATTTCGGATGAATAGCTGAACCTAGAATATTTCGATGTATACAATTGTTGTCCGCTTCTAACTAAAATCCGGAAAGTTTTGTTTTCATCGGCAGTTCTCTTTAAAATACGGCATTCCTCACTCACCTCGATACAATAAGATGATTCAATTTGACCAAGTTTCTTTACGCCGCGGTGGACGTATTCTATTTCAAAAAGCGTCTATGCAATTACACCCAGGTTGGAAAATTGGTCTGACTGGGGTCAATGGTGCAGGTAAATCAACCTTATTTGCAGCGTTACTAGGTAGCTTAGGTGCAGATGAAGGTTCACTTACTCGTCCTTCAGGCTGGATTGTGGCGCATATGGCGCAAGAAATAAAAGCACTAGACATGCCTGCAATTGATTTTGTTCTCTCAGGTGATGAAGAGTTTTGGGATATTCAAAATAAGCTTGCTCAACCAGATCAACTGAGTGACTTTGAATTAGCTAAATTGCATGGCCGCTTTGATGAAATTCATGGTTATTCAGCGCCATCTAAAGCAGCTCAGCTTATGGCTGGTCTTGGTTTTCTAGAAAATCAATTGCGTTTAAACGTTGAGAGTTTCTCAGGTGGATGGCGTATGCGTTTAAATTTGGCGCGTACCCTAATGAGCCGTTCAGATTTATTATTACTAGACGAACCAACCAACCACTTAGACTTAGATGCAATTTTGTGGTTAGAAGATTGGCTTAAAGCCTATGAAGGTACACTCATTCTAATTTCGCATGACCGCGACTTTTTAGATGCGATTACAGATCATATTCTGCATATTGAAAATCAGGAGCTCACGCTTTACACCGGAAATTACTCTACATTTGAAACCACGCGTAGTGAACGTCTTGCTCAGCAGCAACAAGCTTTTGAGAAGCAACAAGAAACACGTGCTCACCTACAAAAATTTATTGACCGTTTTAAAGCAAAAGCGACTAAAGCTCGTCAGGCACAAAGTCGAATTAAACAACTTGAACGCATGCAAGAGCTCGCTCCAGCTCATATTGATACACCTTTTACGTTTAGTTTCCGTGAACCAACCAAAATGAGTTCGCCGTTACTGACTTTAGACAATGCCAGCATTGGTTATGGCGATAAACAAATCGCCGAAAAAATCAGATTACAAATTACACCAACCTCTCGTATTGGTTTACTTGGTATGAACGGCGCAGGTAAATCGACCTTAATTAAGAGCTTAGTGGGTGATTTACCGCTCTTAGCTGGTGAACGCAAGGCATCAGAGTTACTTAATATTGGTTACTTTGCACAGCACCAAATGGATGCTTTAGATGGCCATGCTACTCCAATGTTACAAATTGCCCGTTTAGCAGGTAAACAAATTAGTGAAGCGACCTTACGTTCTTTTTTAGGTAGTTTTGGCTTTAGTGGTGAACGCATGGATACTCCATGTGAAACCTTTTCTGGTGGAGAGCGTGCTCGTTTGGCCCTCGCACTGATTGTATGGCAGCGTCCAAATGTTTTGATTCTGGATGAACCGACGAACCATTTAGATCTTGATATGCGTCATGCATTGAGCATGGCATTACAAGATTTTGAAGGCGCTGTCGTATTGGTTTCCCACGAACGTCAACTCATTGCAAGTGTTTGTGACGAGCTTCTTTTGGTACACGGCGGTAAATGTACCGAGTTCGAAGGTGATTTACAGGATTATGCAAAATGGCTACGTGAAGCACGTCAGCAACTCATAAATGCTCAGACTGCTGTAGCACAGAATAATTCTTCCTCTGCCGCTCCAACTCCCACTAAAGTCGATAAAGAAGCACAGCGTAAAGAAGCAGCTCGCCGTCGTGAACAAACCAGACCTATTCGTAAAAATATCGAAAAAATTGAATCTCAGATTGAGAAACTTCAACCACAACTTGCCAAAATTGAAGAGTCTTTAGCAGATACATCTTTATATGATGCAGCACGTAAGGATGATCTACTCAAGCTTATGAATGAACAGACTGAGCTGAAAGCTAAACTTGAGCAATATGAAGAACAGCTTTTAGAACTCATGATGGAATTAGAAGAGATGGAAGCCTCTTTTGATTAATCTATTTTTCAAAATAAAAAAGCCGATTTCTTAATCGGCTTTTTTATTAATTAATAAGGGGTATAAAAAGCCCCTAATTCATTTAAATTGGTATTGATTGGCAAAGGCCAAACATTGCTTGATAAACTATCTGCAATATATAAATCATAACCGCCACGGCTTCCTGTCTGCCCCGCTAGAGAAACCACCATATACCGCTGGTCTAAAGGTGCCGGATCTGATGTATTTACGACTGTACTATTAAAAGGCAAACGAGTGGTTTGTTTGGTGGTCGTATCATAAACATAGATCTGATCATGAGCATTTGTTGGGCTATACCAACGCACATATAAAAACTGGCTTCCCTTCCACCATACTGGATAATATGAGGCAATATTGGTTAGCTGTGTATCATATGCACCCGACTGATCAATACTAAAAATTCTAGAATTACTACTTGCACCTTTGGCATATAAGATTTGCGTAGTATTGACCATTGGATAAGGCATTGACTCTTCGATATCCCAACCATTTTGAGTGACAGAAGTAATCGTGCGATCAATCATTTTAACGATTTTTAAATCGCCATTTTGCTTAAAAATAATACGTTGGTTATCTAGAAATTTAGGATCTTCATCCCGCTTGTTATTCCCTTGGGTTAAATTGATTGGTAATTCCGTGCTCCCCACTCTCCAAGCATAAACATCCCATGCATCACCATAATGCTGTCCAGAATTAACTCCCATAAAAGTGAGCCATTTTCCATCTGGAGAAAAATGACCATTCATCATGTGGTCAATTTTCCAGTTTGTGCCCAGTAATGTGGTTTGCTGCGTTGTGAAATTATAAAGATAAAGCTTACTGTCCCATGCGTCATAATCACTATAACGATGAAATACTAATTTTCCGTAAAAAGTGGGTACTGTGGCAGCATGCAGTTGAAATAAGCAATTAAAAAATAAGATTACAATGTATAAAAGTTTTTGTGTGTTTTTCAAAATTATATTCTCTTGTAATAAATGAGTATCCAAGAGAATAGCAGTTTACAAATTTATTTTTCTTATAAAACAAAAGACTTTGTTTAAAATTAAACAAAGTCTTTTGTTAAATCATCATAAAAAAGATTATCTAAATTTTTTATGATTTTCATTTCGAATTTTAACTAAATTCATTGCTTCAGTTTTTGCTTGATCTAACTGTCCGTGCTCAACCAATGCAGTTACTTTATCAATCTCAGCAACAAGCTGATCTAAACCAGCTTGGTACTCTTTTACCTCCACATTTCCTGAAGGTAAACCTTCGAGTTTATGCGGCAAATATTGCTTAGAAGAAACTGCTGCTTCACGCATTACAACAAGCTGTTGTTTCGCATTAGCAGCATCTTTCGCTTCAGCAAATGTTTTAGTGCTCTTAGCTAAAGTTTTCATATTCGTTTCTAAATCAGCCGCCCAAACAGCAGAGCTTCCTAAAAAAACACATGAGATTAACAAGCTAGCTAACAATTTCTGACCCATCATCTTCTCTCCCTAGACTGATTTAGAATCATGTTATGAATTAAGCATCAATATCAGCATTTAAAGCATTCTCTTCAATGAATGCACGACGTGGTTCCACATCATCACCCATTAAGCAAGAGAACATACGATCTGCTTCAATCGCATCGTCAATGGTTACCTGTAACATATGACGGTTTTCAGGGTCCATTGTCGTTTCCCAAAGCTGCTCAGCATTCATCTCACCAAGACCTTTATAGCGTTGGATCATCATACCGCGGCGCGAATCTTGCAAAATATGCTGCCAAACTTGATGGAAGTTAGCCACTTGAATACGGCGATCACCTTTTTGTAAATAAGCACCATCTTCAAGCAAACTGAACCAACTCTTCGAGTTTTTCAGCAAACGAGCATACTCAGCTGAGTTCAATAAACCTGCATCAAGCAAATATGCATGTGGAAGGTTATGAACATATACCGTAATACGCGGCCAATAATGCGCAGATTTTTCACCCTGAGCATTTTCACGCTCAAATGACTCTAGCGTAATTTCCGGACGTAAACTTGGCTGTAATCTTGTAATGATATCTTTTACTTGATCAGCCCATTGTTGTACATAAGCTTCATCATGATTTTGATCGCTCTTGAATGCCTCTATTTCAAGTAAAGCATCTAGTAAGCTAGCTGGGTAACGTAACGTTAAGCGCTGTAAGCTCTTTTGCGAAACTTGATAATCCTGAATGACTTTAGCAAGTGCTTCACCTGTAATTGATGGTGCTTCAGCATTGGTATGCAAAGATAGCTCATCTATCGCATTTGAAATTAAATAATTTTCCAATGCATCATTATCTTTGATGTATTGTTCCTGCTTACCTTTTTTCAATTTGTATAAAGGTGGCTGTGCAATATAGATATACCCACGCTCAACCAATTCTGGCATTTGACGGAAGAAGAACGTTAACAACAAAGTTCGAATATGCGAACCATCAACGTCAGCATCGGTCATGATAATGATTTTATGATAGCGTAGCTTGTCAGGATTATATTCTTCACGACCAATACCACAGCCGAGAGCAGTAATTAAAGTACCCACTTCCTGACTAGAAATCATTTTGTCAAAGCGTGCACGTTCAACGTTCAGGATTTTACCTTTCAACGGCAAAATAGCCTGCATTTTACGGTTACGGCCTTGCTTGGCACTACCACCCGCAGAGTCACCCTCGACAAGATATAATTCAGAAAGTGCTGGATCTTTTTCCTGACAATCTGCCAATTTTCCTGGTAAACCAGCAATATCAAGTGCGCTCTTACGACGCGTCATTTCACGCGCTTTACGTGCAGCATCACGCGCACGTGCAGCATCAATAATCTTACCAGCAATTGACTTTGCAGCTTGCGGGTTTTCAAGTAAGTAAGCAGAGAACTCTTTGTTCATTGCTTGCTCAACAGCAGGTTTTACTTCACTCGATACCAGTTTTTCTTTGGTTTGAGATGAGAATTTTGGATCAGGTACTTTTACCGAAATAATAGCGGTTAAACCTTCACGTGCATCGTCGCCCGTTACATTGACTTTTTCTTTCTTGAGAATATTTTCATTTTCAAGATATTGGTTTAAACCACGCGTCAAAGCTGCACGGAAACCAGCTAAATGGCTACCGCCATCTTTTTGAGGAATGTTATTGGTAAAACAACGAACGTTTTCTTGATAACTTTCATTCCACTGCAAGGCTACTTCTACACCAATACCGCTATCTGTATCCGCAGTAAAATGGAAAATCTCATTTAGATGAGTTTTACCTTCGTTAATGTATTTTACAAACTCAGATAATCCACCTTCGTAGTCATATACATGTTCAAGGTTAATACGTTCATCGCGTAATACAATACGTACGCCCGCGTTTAAGAATGAAAGCTCACGTAAACGGCGTGCTAGAATTTCTACGTTAAAAATGGTTTGGGTAAATGTTAATTCACTTGGCCAAAAACGTACTGTTGTACCACTCTTATCCGTCTCACCAATCACACGTAATGGATATTGCGGATCACCGTGTTGATATTCTTGCTCATGCACTTGACCAGCACGAGAAATCATTAAATGTAATTTACTCGAAAGTGCATTTACTACAGAAACACCTACACCGTGTAAACCACCTGAAACCTTATAGCTGTTGTCATCAAACTTACCGCCTGCGTGCAGAATGGTAAGAATTACTTCCGCAGCAGAAACACCTTCTTCAGGGTGAATATCGGTTGGAATACCACGACCATTATCAGAAACACTCACCGATTCATCTTCATGAATAGTGACAATAATTTCATCACAATGCCCAGCTAAAGCTTCATCGATTGCGTTATCGACTACCTCGAATACCATATGGTGTAAACCGGTACCGTCGTCTGTATCCCCAATATACATACCCGGACGTTTACGAACTGCATCTAATCCACGTAATACTTTAATACTAGAGGAATCATAAGCCTTTTCATTGGTTTGTTCTGTTTGAGAGGCTGATTGAGACTCTGAACTCATGGTTTCTCCCTAGCAAATATAGGTTTATTCAAAGATGGGTAACATCAAAAAATTATGGTGAAGCAAGACTAACTTGACCGGATTCAACATTGAATAATTGATATGAAATAGACAAATCATGTAAATGTTTTTTTACCGATGCATGATCTAAAGTTGTCATAAAAACCTGGCTACCAAGTTGGCTTAATCGTTCAATTAAACGTTGTTGTGCGGTTAAGTCTAATTCTGCTGTCAGATCATCTAATAATACCACAGTTTCCTTATTACTCGCATGCAACATTGCAATTTGTGACAGTTTTAAGGCAATAATCAGCAGTTTTTTCTGACCTCTTGATAAAACCACATCAGCATGTCCATAAGGGGTTTTTAAGCGCAAATCGGCTCGATGTGGACCATATTCGGTATAACGTCGTTCGATGTCTTTTTGGTGTTGATTAAGCAGGTCTTGCATGAGTCCCTGCTCCGTATGAAAACCTGGACTGTATTCCAGTTCTATTTCAAGATCAGGGAGTAATTGACTCAAATCATTTTGAAAAAAGATATTCCATTGTTCCACAATACCCAACCGCTGAGAGTGCAAAATTTCGCCATAGTCACTCAGCATTTTGTTCCAAGGCTCTAAATCAGCCAAAGACAAATTTCTTCGGGTTTTAAGTAAAGTATTACGTTGTTTTAATGCACGCGAGTAATATTGCCATGCAAAATAAAACTCAGGTTCCACGTGGAACATCAGCCAATCCAAAAGTTGGCGTCGTGGTTTTGCCCCATGGTCAATAATATCTGTACTTTGTGGATCAAGGTGTTGCAAAGGAAGTAATTTAGCAAGTTGGCCTTGGGTAGCCACGGTGTCGCCATTGACTTTCATCAACTGCTCACCAGAAGCCAACTTTTGCATGCCAATTTTCTCAGTACTAGACTGTGCAAAGACAATCGCATCTTCGGCCGCATACTGAATATAATTTTTAGGAATATGAGTGCGGAACGATCGCCCTGTTGCAAGCAAATGAATTGCTTCCAGAATTGAGGTTTTTCCTGAACCATTAGCGCCATAAAATATATTAAACGGTTGCAACTCTTGGAGTGCAACCGTTTTTAAATTACGCACACGTTCAATATTTAAGCGCGTAAGATGCATATTAGATAGCCAGACTATACACGCATCGGCATAACTACATAAGTTTGATCAGTATGTGCTGGGTCTTGAACCAAAACAGACTGATTCGCCTCACTCATACTCATATTTACGTCATCGCCATCAAGCACACCCAATACTTCAAGTAAATATTGCGCATTAAATGACATTTCGAGTGGTATATTTTGATATTGAATAGCTAAATCTTCAATAGCCTCATCTTGCTCAGGGTTATTCGCACGAAGCTGTAAAGAATCCTGATTAAAATTCAAGAAAACACCACGCAACTTTTCATTACTCAAAATTGCGACACGTTGTAATGATTGCTTAAATACATCATGGCTAATTAATACATGTTTATCGCCACCACGTGGAATCACGCGACGATAATCAGGGAATTTTCCATCAATCAATTTTGTAGTAAAACGAACAGTAATATTGCCTTGTTCTTTATCACGACTTGGTGTATTGATGGTTACATTTAACAATTCACGACCAATCAACAATGTTAATTGTTCATCTTCAATACTCAGTAAACGCTGTAATTCACCAACAGCTTTACGAGGTACAATAGCCTGCACCAATTGAGCTGATGTAGAAGACGCTGTAATTTCACAAAGTGCTAAACGGTGACCATCTGTTGTTACTGCACGTAATTGATTTTCATCAATTTCCAATAAAGTACCCGTTAAATAGAAACGTACATCTTGTACAGCCATCGCAAAAGCAGTTTTTTCAAATAAACGCTTTAACTCACGTTGGGTTACTTGTACTTGAGTACCCTGACTATTTTCAGTCGTCAATAATGGATAATCTTCTGCGGGTAAAGTCCCTAATACAAAACGGCTATTACCAGACTTTAAGATACATCTTTGATCTTCAGTAATTTGTAAATCAATTAATGCAGCTGTAGGCAATGATTTACAAATTTCCATTAACTTACGAGCAGGGACTGTTGTTTCCCCTGCTTCAAGGCATGCCCCTTCTGATAAAACAGTGCTCGCAACCAGCTCGACTTCTAGATCAGAACCAGTAATGGTGAGCGCCTGAGCATTAGTCTGAATTTTGACGTTTGAAAGAATATTCAATGTATGACGACGTTCTACCGCACCGACAACATGCGATAAAACATTGAGTAAACTTTCTTTAGCGATTTTCAAACGCACGATTCATTCCTCTAGCAACTTGGAGCAAATATTTCATTTTTTAGCTGTGTACTATGCTGCACTTACGTAGACTTTGCAACAAGGTCTTATCATTTCATTAACTCTGAAGTAGACGCAGTAGATTTTTATAATCTTCGTCAAAAATTGGATCTTCTTCTCGCAGACTGGCTACTTTTTCACAAGCATGCATCACTGTACTGTGATCGCGTCCACCAAAAGCCATCCCAATTTCTGGAAAACTATCACCGGTCAACTCACGAGCTAGTCCCATTGCCAACTGACGTGGTCGAGCATAAATTCGTGTACGTTTTGGCCCTACTAATTCTTTTAATGGGATACGGAAATATTCACTAACCACACGCTGGATATTTTCTACACTAATTGTTCGTGCACGGATCGCCAACACATCTTTTAAAGACTCACGAACCACATCAAGATCGATTGGTGCACCTTTAAAACGGGAAATTGCAACGACTTTATTAAGTGCCCCTTCAAGTTCACGCACGTTCGCAACAACTTGTTGTGCAATAAATAAGGCACAATTTCGAGGTAAATCAACGCCGCTATTTTCCGCTTTCTTTAATAAAATTTCGATACGAGTTTCAATATCTGGTGGTTCAACACCTACTGAAAGTCCCCAAGAAAAACGGGAAACCAAACGCGGATCTAACTCTGTTAACTCTTTTGGATAACGGTCTGAAGTTAAAATAATTTGTTTAGATTCATCAAGTAAAGCATTAAATGTATAGAAGAATTCAACTAGACTCGCCTCTTTACCTGCTAAGAGATGAATATCATCGACCAATAATAAATCTAAAGAACGGCAGTTTTTCTTAAACTCTTCTACTTTGCCTTTTTGTAAAGAACTCACAAAATCCTGAACAAAACTTTCAGAAGTCATATACATCACACGGGCATTAGGTTTGGCTTGTAGTAAAGCATTGCCAACTGCCTGCATTAAGTGAGTCTTACCTAGCCCTGTGGGGCCATATAAAAACAAAGGGTTATGCTGTGAAGCACCTAATTGAGTTAACACTTTTCTACATGTTTCAGCAGCCATCTGGTTCGAACGGCCTTCAACAAATAAAGAAAAAGTAAACTGAGGATTGAGTAGCTTTTTTTTCGCTGTTTTAGGGTTGACCACACTATTCGTATGAGGACTAGAAACAGACTCGGGCTCTTTTTTTACTTTAATACTTTGTGGTGGCGCAGATTGCAAAGCAGCAGTAGTGGTTGCTGGTTGTTCTGCAGATGACAAAATACTCCCAGGACGAGAATCAACTAAAATCTCAACCTGACGGACACGCCCTTCTGACAACTGCTCAGCCAATATAGAAATTAATTCTAAATGGTTCTCTTGAATGTAACGCGTCCAATAAGGGTTAGGAGCATAGAGACGTAGTATTCCTTCTACTTCTTCAGCAACTAATGGGCGAATCCACATCGCAAAGACGTTATCAGAGAGCTCTTGTCGCAAGCGAGTTAAGCAGTCTGTCCAAAGCATGTGTATCCCCTATTTCTGCATTTTTAAATTCAAATAATCTAAAGATTAACCCTTCCTGATAAGAAGGGGTCGCCATTCTAACCAAGTTATCCACATCTGTCATGACGAATTCGACTGATTTTGCCTAAAAAGAAATCTCTTGTGAATAAATTTAAATTCAAAACCACTTGTGTATAACTTTTTGCACAACCTGTGGATAAATTATCACATAAACTTATCCACAATCCATAAATATAATAGAAACAGAGTTATCAACAACCCAAACACATGTTTTTTAAATTTAAAAGTGCGAAATCCACAGGAAAAGTAGCTCCTAATAAGAATAAATATAAATTTTAAAATTTGAATTTATTTAATAGGGGTGCGATCTTTTGTGGATAACTACAAAATATGAATTTAAATTCAAATGCAGTAAATCAAAGCCAAGATGATATCTTGTTTTGTTGATAAGTATGTATATAAGGTGTGTATATAATAAAAGCTCTAATAAAAATAGACAATTACTTTGTGTATAACTTTAAAAACTATATATTGCACTGAATTATGAAAATCATAAAAAGGAAGTAGAGAGATTAAAAATTTGGGTTAAATACAAAACTTTCTTGGTTTTTCATTGACAGCGTAAACATTGCACAATAAAATCGCGGACCTTTATAGAAAGATCATTTTTGGGAGTTTCGATATGAAACGTACTTTCCAGCCATCTGAATTAAAGCGTAAACGCGTTCATGGTTTCCGCGCTCGTATGGCAACTAAAGCTGGTCGTCAAGTATTAGCTCGTCGTCGTGCAAAAGGTCGTCATAGCTTAACTGTTTAATTACTGTTACGCTGACCAGACTTGGGTGTGATGACACTTTACAATTTCAGCACAGATGTGCGAATACGCTGTGCTGCAGATTATAAAAGTGTATTCGATGGTGCGCTTTTTAAAGTGCATCAACCCCATTTTTTATTTCTTGCAAAATTAACCGAACAGCCTAATAGCCGTTTGGGTATTGTTGTTGCTAAGAAAAAAGTGCGCCGTGCACATGAAAGAAATCGAATAAAACGTCTTGCTCGTGAGAGCTTTCGTCTACATCAGCCGAATTTTGGATCAGACATAGATATTGTGGTAATGCCGAAAGTTGGTATAGAAACGATTACGAATGCTGAGCTATATCAACAATTAGATTTTGCTTGGCAAAAATTACAGCGCTTAGCAAAAAAACATTCTAAAGTTGGCACAACCTCGCAGAATTAAGAGATAGCCAATGGTTCGTTTTCTACGTTGGTTGATTCGACTGTATCAAATTGCGATTAGTCCGCTTCTTGGACCCCGTTGTCGTTATATCCCGACTTGTTCCCAATATGCGATAGAAGCATTGCAAACTCATGGTGCGATAAGAGGCGTTTGGTTATCTTCTAAACGGATTTGTCGTTGTCATCCGTGGGGAGGATCTGGATATGATCCGGTACCGCCAAAAGCAATTCGTTTTATTTCGTTTCATCAAATAGATTCTCAAACGCATCATGTTGCTGTACCCTTTCGTGATCGTTTACTGAAGCAAAATCTCTCTAACCATTTGGGGTAATAGATATGCAACAATGGGCCAGGTTTGCAATTCTCGGGGCCATGTTTGTCACCGCATATTTGCTCATTTTGGCTTGGCAAAAAGATTATGGAAATGCTGCAACTGCACCGCAAAAACAAGCGGCGGCTGTAAGTTCACATGAAGTATCTGCTGATTTGCCAAATGCTAAAAATGCAACAGTGGCTTCCGATGTGCCACAAGCAAATATTGCGCAGTCACAAACCACAGATGCAACTGCACCTGTGAATCAACAGCTTATTTCAGTACAAACTGACCTTTACCATATTTGGATCAATCCAAAAGGTGGTGATATTGTTCGTATTGAATTACTCTCACACGACAAAAGCAAAGACAGCGATCAGCCATTTGTTATGCTTGAAAATGATGCCAAGCGTACATATGTTGCTCAATCTGGCTTAATTGGTTTGAATGGACCAGATAGTAGTCGTGGTGGTCGTCCATTATATGCTGTTGAAAAAACATCATATACTTTGGCTGATGCTAAGGGTGTGCAGGATCAAAAGGGGCAATCTGAAAAAGTTTTAAACGTTCCAATGGTATTTAAGACACCTGAAGGCGTTGAAATTATTAAAACTTTTACTTTCACCCAAGGGCAATATCCAATTGTTGTAAGACATCAAGTTATTAACCGTAGCCAACAAAGCTGGCAAGGTCAGATGTTTGGACAATTAAAGCGTGATAACTCTGACGATCCTGGTAAATCTTCTCAAGGTATTTTCACTCTAGGAACTTTCTTAGGTGGAGCTTGGGGGACGCCTGAGTCACATTACAATAAGCTGAAGTTTGCTAATTTCTCAGAAGAAAAAGTAAGCACTGAAGCGAAAGGTGGATGGGTTGCGATTGTTCAGCATTATTTTGTAAGTGCTTGGATTCCTGGGAATCTTAAACTGACTCAAGCGAATGGTCAGCCTTATGTAGCTAAACTTGAATCTCGTCAATCTGCTGATCATATGAATATCATTGGTTTTACCTCACCAGTGATTAATGTTCCAGCAGGCACTTCAATGGAAGTGGACGCAAAACTTTATTCAGGTCCTAAAGTTCAAGCTGAATTAAAAGATTTAGCGGTTGGTTTGAATCAGACTGTTGATTATGGCTGGTTATGGCCGATTGCCAAGTTATTGTTCTTAGGTCTTCAATTCTTCCATAGCATTGTGGGCAACTGGGGATGGTCGATCATCTTACTTACCGTTATGGTGAAGATGATTTTGTGGCCTTTATCTTCAAAAAGTTATCGTTCTATGGCGAAAATGCGTGTGATTGCACCAGAAATGCAACGCATGAAAGAAGAGTTCGGTGAAGACCGTATGCGCTTCTCGCAAGAAATGATGGCTTTATACAAACGTGAACAAGTGAATCCGCTTTCAGGTTGTTTACCATTGTTGCTACAAATGCCAATTTTCCTTGCCTTGTACTGGGTACTCATGGAAAGTGTGGAATTACGTCATGCACCATGGTTAGGCTGGATTCAAGACTTGTCAGCAATGGATCCTTGGTTCATCTTGCCGTTAATCATGGGTGCTACCATGTTTGCACAGCAAATGTTGAACCCACAACCAGCTGACCCAATGCAGGCAAAAGTGTTCCGCATTATGCCGATTATGTTCACGGTATTTATGCTGTTCTTCCCTGCAGGTCTCGTGTTGTACTGGATTGTGAACAACAGTATTACTATTTTACAGCAGTCGTTTATTAATAAGAGCGTTGAGAAAAGTCGTTTAAGTAAGACTGAATCAGCATCTTAATCGTTGAACTTTTGCTGAATAAATCCGCTTAAGATGGTAATCTTAGGCGGATTTTTCTTTGGCTGGATTTTAGGTTTTTAGGTGAATAATATGCAAAGTCAAACCACGATTGCCGCAATTGCAACGCCACCAGGGCGTGGTGGTGTGGGCGTGATTCGCCTATCGGGACCTAAGGCTTATGAAATTGCTCAAAACCTGACACAAAAAAACTTGCCTGAAGCACGTATGGCGGGGTTCCGGAAGTTTTATGATGCTGATGGAAGCATTATGGATGAAGGGATTGTCCTATGTTTTCCAAATCCTCATTCGTTTACAGGTGAAGATGTTGTAGAGCTACAAGGGCATGGCGGTCCAGTCATTCAGAATGCCTTACTTGGTCGTCTATTTGAGCTTGGTGCAATCGCGGCAAAAGCTGGTGAATTTTCCATGCGAGCTTTTGAAAATGGCAAGATGGACTTGGTTCAAGCAGAAGCCATTGCCGATTTGATTGATGCGACATCGCAAGCTGCCGCACGTTCTGCTGTTCGCTCTTTGCAAGGTGCTTTTTCGACCAAAATTAATACCGTTTTAGAAAAACTGATTCATTTGCGTTTACATGTAGAAGCCGCAATTGATTTTCCTGAAGAAGAAATCGATTTCTTGGCAGATGGTAAAATTTTAGCTTTACTTGAAGACGTACAACAATCGGTAAAATCCGTTCAAACATCTGCACGACAAGGTCAATTATTACGTGAAGGTTTGCAAGTCGTTATTGCTGGTAAACCAAATGCGGGTAAATCGAGCTTGTTGAATGCGCTTGCTGGTGTTGAGCGTGCAATTGTGACCGATATTGCTGGTACAACTCGTGATGTTTTGCATGAAAAAATTAGCTTAAATGGCTTACCAATCACCTTAACAGACACTGCGGGCCTTCGTGAGACGGGTGATATCGTTGAAAAAGAAGGGATTCGCAGAGCAATCAAAGAAATTGAACAAGCTGATTTGTTATTGCTGGTTTATGACCTAAATCAAGGTGATGATCCATTAAAACTCGCTCAAGAATATTTTGCTGAACATATTGAGCCGCGTCGTTTAATGTTAATTGGTAATAAATGCGATTTAACTGGTCAGTTAGCTGAAATAAGTGATTTTCAAGGATTCCGTCATATTACCGTTTCTGCAAAACAAGAGATGGGTGTTCAAGGCCTCGTAGAAGCGATTAC
Source organism: Acinetobacter sp. AC1-2 (assembly GCF_016124155.1). Taxonomy (NCBI): domain Bacteria; kingdom Pseudomonadati; phylum Pseudomonadota; class Gammaproteobacteria; order Moraxellales; family Moraxellaceae; genus Acinetobacter; species Acinetobacter sp. AC1-2. The sequence goes on along the minus strand of NZ_JABFFO010000009.1, from coordinate 28,773 downwards.
AGCGCATGCAGGCTTCCATCCTGAGGAAGACACCTTTATTGCGAGAACGCGTCATTTAGACGCAATGAAGCGCACACAGCTCTATCTATCAGAGGCACATGAGCAACTTGTTGTATTTAATGCAGGTGAACTCGTTGCTGAATCATTACGTCTTGCTCAGAATGCTTTAGGTGAAATTACCGGTGACTTTAGCGCTGATGACCTGTTAGGCAAAATCTTTGGTTCATTTTGTATTGGAAAATAATTAAAAAATTCTGAATGATGCAGATGGCTGTGTCATTCAGTCATCTCGTTAACCGTATCTTTTTAGAACCTTTAAAAACTCATCTAGCTCATTTTGATCAACTTGTGCTTCTTTGAGCACATGGTGATGTAAGTGCTGTTCCATCAATTCACTCATCAAACCGTTTATCGCACCTTTAATTGCGGCAACTTGTTGCAGTATTTCTATGCATGAAAGATCCGACTTTTCAACGGCATGCTCGATACTGTTAATTTGCCCTTTTAGTCGTTTTACACGATTAAGTATTTTTTTATCCTGACCAATGTGACTCATCTATGTTCTCTTGTATAATTCAATATACTGGTAGGGAGTATATTGGGTTTAAATTTTATGCAGGATCATAGTGTATCACGTCATCATCAACATCAGTTTGATGAAGGAAATCCACTTGCACAAAAACGTATTTTGATTGCAACCATTTTAACGGCTTCCATGATGGTGTTAGAAGTATTTGGTGGGTGGTTCTTTAACTCAATGGCATTATTAGCTGATGGTTGGCATATGAGTTCGCACATGTTGGCACTCGGTTTAGCCTACTTTGCCTATCGTGCGGCCCGTCATTATTCTAAAGATCACCGTTTTAGCTTTGGAACTTGGAAAATCGAGATTTTAGCGGGTTATAGCAGCGCAATTTTGCTTATGGTTGTAGCTATTTTTATGACATTTCAGTCGGTTCAGCGTTTATTTAATCCGGTTGAGATTTTTTATAATGAAGCTATTCCGATTGCAATTTTAGGTTTAGTAATTAACTTGATTTGTGCGTGGTTACTTCATGATGATGGTCACCATCACCATCACCATCACCATCACGATTTAAACCAAAAAGCTGCATTTTTACATGTGGTTGCAGATGCTGTGACCTCTGTTTTTGCAATTATTGCGCTTTGTGCGGGTAAATATTTTGGCTGGGACTTTTTAGATGCACTTTTAGGAATTTTAGGTGCTATTTTGGTTGCAAAATGGTCTCTTGGGTTAATCAAAGAGACAGGAAAAACCCTTCTTGATGCAGAAATGGATCATCCTGTGGTTGAAGAAATTCGAGAAGTGATTGCTGAGTTTCCTAAACACATTGAAATTACAGATATTCATGTCTGGAAAGTCGCAAAAGGCAAGTTTTCTTGTATTTTGGTGCTCGAAACTGATGATATTTCCTTAACAGCAGACCAGATTCGTCATGCTTTATCGATTCATGATGAAATCGTCCATATTTCGGTAGAAATTAACGATTTAAAACCTGTTTATGTTCCACGTGAAACATTGGCATAACTGAGTGGGAGTTTGGTTATAACTCGGTAATCAGTTCTGTTTTAATCATCTGAACTGATTAAAATAAACTTCTCTCTTACCTATGAGTTGGTTTTATGCTTAAAAAATTAGGAATATTGGCATTATTTAGCTTAACGGCGAGTTTAAGTTTCGCTAATGTAGACTCGGTCAGAGAAAATATTAAAAAACAATATCCTAATTTAAAAGTTAGCAATATTCAGAAAACCGAAATGCCTGGGCTATATAGCGCTAATCTGGATCAACAAATCATCTATGTGGGCGAAGATGGTCAGCATATGTTTGTTGGTTCTATGATTCGGTTAAAAGATCAGAAGAATTTGACTAAAGATCTAGTTCTAGGACAGAACTCAATTGACTGGAAACAGCTTCCTTTAAAAGATGCAATTAAAACGGTTAAAGGTAATGGACAGCATGTTTTAGCAGTATTTTCTGACCCCAACTGTCCTTATTGTAAGCAGCTCGAACCTGAACTGGACAAGCTGAAAGATGTGACAATTTATACGTTTATTTATCCTTTAAAGCCTCAGTCTATTGTGGTTTCTAGGCAAGTTTGGTGTGCGCCAAATCAATCCTATTCATGGAAAAAACTGATTCAGCAAGGCGTTAGACCAACAGTTGCGAGCTGTGCTAATCCAATTGACCGTAATTTAGAGCTTGGAAAGAGATTAGGTTTTAATGGTACCCCTACCTTGATTTTTGAAAATGGTTTTAAACTGGTAGGTGCTCGTTCTGCAGAAGAAATTCAAGCTGTTTGGAAAGAGTTAGGTTTATAAAACAAATTAAAAAAGCACCATTCGGTGCTTTTTTATTGCCTGAAAGTAATTAACTTTTTCGTGCGATTAAATTGTAAATAAAGAGAATAAGCACTGCGCCAATAACAGATGCGATAAAGCCCGCCGCTGAATTTTCTCCGTAAAGCCCCAGTAATCGTCCGCCATAGGTAGCTAGAAGTGAACCTGCAATACCGATGAGGGTTGTTACGATAAAACCTGCTTTATCATCGCCAGGATGTAAGGCACGAGCGATTAAACCAGCAAAGAAACCAACCACAATAGCAACAATAAGTGACCACATATTTGTTCTCCAGTTGTTTTTTTGATGAAGTTAATGATTTTGCTTCATATTCTATCGTGCTTCAGAGCCTGCTAGTTTGTCTGTAGCAGATTGCGAATTTTTGTGTCTTTTTTGTTCAAAACTAAAACGTTATATAAAAAAATAGCACCTTTCAGTGCTATTTTTTTGAAATTTATAAACCAATTTCACCAATAAATGGTAAGTGGCGATATTTTTGGTCGTAGTCTAAGCCGTAACCAACAATAAACTTATCTTCAACTTCAAAACCTAAAAATTTAACTTCAAGATCAATTTCACGGCGAGATGGTTTACTCACCAATGTGCACAATTGAATTGAATTTGGATCTCGAGTTTGCAACATTTCCATAACTTTGCTTAAGGTATTACCTGAGTCGATAATATCTTCAACTACCAACACATCTTTACCGCGAATTTCACCATCAAGATCTTTTAAGATTTTAACATCTCGACTTGAAGTTGTACCGCCGCCGTAGCTAGACACTGTCATAAAGTCGAGTTCATGCGGTTTGTTAATCGTGCGGCATAAGTCTGCCATGAAAATAACAGAACCACGCAGTAGCCCAATCAGGACCAACTCTTTGTCACTATTTGCATAGTGAGCGTTAATTTGCTCGCCGAGCTCTTTGACTTTTGCTTGAATTTCTTCGGTTGAAATCATGATGCTCATTGCAACAGTCATGTCAGATTCCTACAAGATATAAAAGAAAAAATAAAAAAGGTGTTGACCTGCAACACCTCTAAAATCTGAGTTAATGGTAAAATTTTAAAGCAAAATGACTTTTCATGCACCCTTTGATAAGCCAGAAATTTTATCATTTTGAGCAATATGTCGATCACGCTTTAATGCTAGTGCACATATTCCAAATAATAACAAAAACTTAACAGCACGATTTTGTTTAGGCTTTTTCTTTTTGATAAGCACGTTTTCCATAAATATAAGTCGCCTCAATATTTCGGTCATCACCTAACGTGAATAATGCAAACAGTGAATCTTCAACAGATTTGGATTTAGACTGGCGCAGTTGCTGTAATGCTGTTGGTTTAAGATTCAAGACAACAAAATCTGCTTCTTTACCGATGTTGAAGTTTCCTAGTTGATCTTGCAGGTCAAGCGCTTTTGCTCCACCTAAAGTTGCATGATAGAGCGCTTCATAAGCTGAAAGTTTATCGCCTTGTAATTGCTGAACCTTATAAGCTTCGTTAACAGTTTGCAGCAAACTAAAGGATGTACCAGCACCGATATCTGTACCCAAGCCCACTTTCACTTGCTTTTCCCACGTTTTTTTCAATGGAAATAAACCACTACCTAAGAACAGGTTTGACGTTGGACAAAATGCGATAGCAGATTGAGTATCATGCATACATTGCCACTCTTCATCTTCTAGGTGAACGCAATGAGCAAACACGGAGCGCTTACCAGTGAGGCCATAATGTTGATAAACATCTAAGTAACCTGTTTGTTCTGGAAATAAAGATTTCACCCATGCGATTTCATCTTTGTTTTCACTTAAATGCGTATGTACATAAACATCAGGAAATTCTTGCTTTAACTGCCCTGCTCTTTCTAATTGCTCAGGTGTAGAAGTTGGCGCAAAACGTGGTGTAATGGCATACAGCGCACGGCCCTTGCCATGCCATTTTTCAATGAGTGCTTTTGTGTCGCTGTAAGCCGTTTCTGGCGTGTCACACAGCGCTTCAGGTGCATGACGGTCCATGAGAACCTTACCAGCAATTAAACGCATCTGAACGTGTTCTGCGGCTTCAAATAAAGCATCAACAGACTCAGGGTGAACTGTACAGAAAACGAGAGCGGTGGTTGTACCGTGTTTTAAGAGTTCTTGAATAAAGAACTGGGCAATTTCACTTGCATATGCTTTGTCTTGAAACTGGATTTCAGTTGGAAAGGTATAAGTATTGAGCCAGCTTAAAAGTTGTTCGCCGTATGCTCCCACCATTTCGGTTTGCGGGAAGTGGATATGGGTATCAATAAAGCCGGGTACAATCAATTGTTCTGGGTAATGTTGAACTTCAACCCCAGCAGGAAGATGCTGTTGAGCTTCATCCCATGCACCAAACCATTTGATTTTTCCATGTTCACTAATCAATACACCATCTTCCAAATAACGTACTTGATTTGGAATATCAGTTGGCTCAGAGACAGTTTGCTGAATATCTAAAAAACGACCACGCACAACGGTGGTATTTGCGATCAATGACATGGAAAGCCTTTATATTTTCACTTTTTTCGGTTGATTGTACCCCAGTTAACCAAGATTTAAACGGTATAACGTTTACTTAGTCCCCATTCAGCTAAGATCCGACGATAAGTCGTTGATGAACGGTCAGCCTCAAAATGAGCTTCCATCATTAAATCTAGCGGTAGTTCTTCTGGCTTTTGTGATTCGACCATGTCTTGGTCTTCAGCAAAAATTTGAGCATTAAATGCATATACGTTTTCTAAATCGCCTGTTTGATCAAAGTTACGTGTTAATGGAACAAATAAACGAGTTTTATTACTTGAGATAGGACAACAGGCGTTCAAGATTTTTAAAACACCGTCTTCTGGAAAATCGACCGTAAGCACGGCTGAAAAAGGTGGATAGACATCAAAGGTACGCTTCCACAAAAAGCCTTCTGGTTCGAGATGTTTTAATTCATGCGGATAGTTACTAACATTACTGATATAGACCGTTTTTAAGCCGTAGTTGGTACGTTCAGTGTGATATTTAGGGACGATGGGATTATCGCGATTTGCAAAGGCATTGTGATGTACCCAAGCAAAATGAGCGACATCGATAAAACCTTCAAGTTGACGTCCGCTAGAACCGCCAATATCGACAAATGGTGGCAAAATTGCTTGATGCTCTGTCTGATCCCAAGTATCTAATACTGGAATATTGGCTTGAGCAACATCATGACCATGAATACTGGTCCAAATGAGGCCATAACGTTGAACAACTGGAAATTTGGTCAGAGAAAAACGATCAGAGATCTTGGTTAGTTCGGGTTGAGCTGGTATTTGGGTACATTTCCCTTCGGTGTTATAGCGTAGACCATGATAAGGACAAACAATTTCCTCACCGTCTACCCATCCTTTGGTTAAAGGAACACCACGATGGGGGCAAATATCTCGGACCAGATGAATTTCACTACTTTCTGTCTCATACAGGGCCATATTCACGTCTAATAGTGTCACTCGCTGGGGTGCAGTAGAGACGTCTTGAATACGAGCAACCGGATACCAGTGAGTAGATAAAATTTCCCAATCTTTTGCATCAAAACTGCTGTTACATGGCATAGCAAGTGGCGTTAAAGTTGGGATAGCATTCATGGCATTACTCCTTAAAAAAATTAGGGCTCTCACGAGCCCTTAAAATCTAGGCTTTTTTCTTTTTAGGAGATGCAAAGAGCTTGCCAATATGAGTTTTTAATATAAAAAATTGAATAAAATTTTTAAATTACATAAGGTTGAAAGACTATATTTTTGAATATTTGTTCTAATTTATCTTTAGAAGCTTGAATTGGTTTTTCAAGATGAACCTAAAACGCACTCTATGAGAGCAAATGAGGCACATTAAAAAAGCTCTATTTAAGAGCTCTTTTACATATGCTTAATGGGGTTGATTACTCTACAAAGTAGTGCGCTGCAAAATGAGCATCATTACCGATAATGTCGTAGCAATCTTCACGAATAGACATGCCTGCACATTGATGTCCAACCATCCATAAACCGAGTGTAGGGAGTTGTCCTGAAAATAATGGGGTCTCTACCCATTTTTGTACGACATACCCATATTTGTCATAGTCATCAAAATAGAAACTACCAGAAGCTGCACCTTGGTCATGGCCATCTTGTAAAACCCGAATATTAGCCCCTTCCCTTGCCAAAATCGGTTTTTTCACCCATTTGCCAGCCAATGTTCGCTGTGGGTCATAAGTATGGGTTTCGATTAATAATGGATGGTTTGGGTAACGTTTCCAAAGCTCAACCAGAATTGCTTTATTTGAAAGTAGCATTTTCCAACAAGGTTCAATCCACTGTGTTTGTGGGGGGATATATTGAGAAAATGCTTCTTCCCAGATCCATTCCCATGGATAGAGCTTGAACAGGTTTTGAATGGGGCGGTTATTAAGATCAACAAAATCTTGTCCATTCCAGCCAATATTTTCCATAGAGAGTTCAGAAACTTGTAGATGAGCTTGGTAAGCTGTATCCATCAAATACTCTAAATTGCCCCAATCTTCTCGTCCCGCTTCCTGACAGGCAGCAAAATGCACATGACTACCACGTGGTAAAATCGTCTTCCAGCGTTTAATCAGGTCTTCATGAATGCTATTGAACTGGTCTCGGTTCGCAATGCCTGAGACTTGTTCTATCCACAGCCACTGCGCTACAGATGCTTCTAGTAAGCCGGTAGGTGTATCGGCGTTGTATTCCAGCATTTTGATATTTCGCCCATGGTAGGCGAAATCAAAGCGACCATAGAGCATTGGTGCATTTTGTTTCCATGAGCTTTCAATATGGCTTAGGGCTACTTCGGGAATTTGAAAATAAGCTGGATAGTCACCCCGTTGAATGAGTTCTCCTACAACAGATAAACACATTTGATGCAGTTCATTTGCTGCGTCTTCAAGTTGTTCAATCTGCTTAAGGGTAAACTCGTAAGCAACTCCTTCAGACCAGTAAATTGAGCCATCGAGAGAAGGTAAATTAAAGTAATCAAAACCAATATTTTGATGCTCCACTTGCCAGTCTGGGCGTGGAGTAAAGATTTTTCTTTTCATCTTATGTTAATGCCTGAAGACTTAGCCGCCGAAAGAAAAACCGCTACGACCAAATCCACCTCGAATTGGCGATGAAAAAGACGAGCTTTTCGCCGTGGTTGAAATGATGGGGCGGCCAGCACTCAAGTTGCTATAAGGATGTAAGGTATTGCCGCGAAAAGAAACTTCTCGGTTATTTCGATAATACGCAGGTCCTAAATAATGGCCTGAACCAGAACTATGTCCACTTGAGCTATTTTCTTCTTCACAAGTTTCAGTATTCCAGTCGCGAGCACAGTCATATTGGTTGTTATATACATCTTGTACTAAAGGACCATCATTATGACTACATGCCGTGAGTAATAAAGGCACCACGACAAGATTAATTTTTTTAGAACGCATGAGCTCCCACACATTTTAATAAGTATGTTCGACATACAATGTCGAATAGATATTGTCTATTATGTTTCTGATTAGGAAAGATAAATTTTAAGTTGGCATATAATATAAATCTGTTTTTTTAAAGTACAGCTTATTTTTAAAATTTAAAGCACAAGGCATCTCGTTTGTAGATGCCTTGTTTTGATGAATTAAGACTGTAACTGCTTTTTGTTGTGTCGTAAGGATAGATAAGCAGTAATTGCTAACACTATTACGATAAAGCTTAACGAGATCCAGATTGGCATGTGGAATACATCAAGCAGCAACATTTTCGCACCAATGAACAATAAGATAATGCCTAAGCCGTATGGTAAGTAATGCAATTTGGTTGCAGCGCCAGCAAGTAAGAAGAACATTGCGCGTAAACCTAAAATTGCCATTAAGTTCGCTGTTAAAACAATAAACGGATCGCTGGTTACCGCGAAAATAGCAGGAATAGAATCTACTGCGAAAATCACGTCAGAAGCTTCAACCAAAATCAAAACTAGAAATAACGGCGTTGCCCACAATAAACCATTTTGACGGACAAAGAATTTGTCACCTTCAAGCTGCGGCGTAATACGCATGTGCTTACGTAACCATTTTAGAGCTTTGATGTCTTCAATATTGGTTTCTTCTTCTTGGCCTTTTAAGAACTTAAAGCCTGTGTATACCAAGAACGCACCGAAAATATAAAGCACCCACGAGAACTCTTGAACGAACCATGCACCAATAAAGATAAAGAGAGTACGCAGTACGATTGCGCCTAATACGCCGTAGAGCAAAATTTTACGTTGTAGTGCAGCAGGAATAGCAAACGCTGCGAAAATCATTAACCAGACGAAAACGTTGTCAATTGCGAGCGACTTTTCAAGCAAGTAACCAGCAAAGTATTCCATGGTTTTTTGATTTGCTAAGGTCACACCAGCAGTTTGCTGTAGATATAGCCATAAACCACCACCAAATAACGCTGCGACACTCACCCACGCCACGCTCCAGTAAGCAGCTTGCTTAATTGAAACATCCTGACCTTGCTTTTGCTTAAAGCCTAAAAAGTCTATCAGGAGCATGACAATGACAATGCCAAAGAACGCTACATACAGCCATAAATTGCCGATCGATTCCATAAAACCTCCACATCCGGCAATTGGGCATAAAAAAACCTTGACCCGTTGCCAGATGAATTAAACATCTGTGCCAACATGATCAAGGTCTTGCCTACATCATGAATTTCATGATGCTCAGATACCGACTTTTTAATAAAAGTGTATTGACGATATCTGACACATAACATTGCTGTTATGTTTGGAGGAGGCTACTCCCCTTGTCAAACTAAATTCTGTTTTGGATAAAACATATCCAAGTACACATAGAATGGCAGATTTTTTAGGATTACGCAACTGAACTTAATTTCGTGGTTTTTAACACTAAAAGGGCTCTAGAGGTTATTTAATTAAACCTCGATCTAAAAGCGGTTTGCATATGATCTGGTAAAGGTGAATAAAGAATGCGGTTAAGCGCGTGCCGTAGGCATTCCAGAAGTAATATCCGGCTGTATTTACCAATAGCGCTACAATAAAAGCGCCCAACATATCTAAAGGGAAATGTACACCTAAATAAATACGTGACCATGCCACGACAAATGACAAGGATAGAAGAATTATTCCAATCAGTTTGCGCTGAGCAAATAAATAAGACAGAGCGATGGTGCTGAAAATCAGCATATGATTACTTGGAAAAGATGCCGTTGGTGCATGTTCGATAAAAGTAGTACCAACACCCATCACAAACGGTCTTGCGTGATGGTAAAACAGAGAAATAACATAGCCTACTAAAAGCGACACGCAGGTCAAAAAGACAGATTTAACAACCCTATTTTTTAAATCTTGGTCGCCATAGAACCATAAAAATGTAAGGATGAATAAAAGAATATAGAGGAGATCATTAGCAAAAAAGATAGCAAGACGAATGATAAATTGACTCGCATCCTGAGCCCCATTAATAACATGGAATAAGCTAAGGTTGAGTGTTTCTAAAGACATTCATATTCCAAACGAGAACAAAAACGTGAGCTATGATAAAGAATTAAGCTTAATGTCTTGATAAAGAATTGTCACAAAAATGAAATATAGTTTGTTTGTGAGTAAAGATTAAACAGCTTAGAACGATAATTTTTAATGCGTGATCTAAGCGTTGATATTAAAGTGCTAACGTGTTGGCATTTTATTCGAGAACGTTATTTTATGACTACTCAAGAAAAACAGAAAAAATTAAGTTTGAGGCCTTTATCTCCAAGAGATCCAAAACAGCCGCATAGAGCAGCGACTCCCCTCGAATTATTGTTCGATTTAATTTTTGTGGTCGCGATTGCAACAGCTGGTCAGCAGTTACATCACGCCATTATTGAAAATCATCTATGGCATGCGTTACCAAGCTACTTGATGGTATTTTTTGCGCTGTGGTGGGCATGGATGAATTTTTCATGGTTTGCTTCGGCTTACGATAACGACGATGCGTTGTATCGATGCCTCACCTTTGTACAAATTGTGGGTTCATTGGTGATGGCAGCAGGCATTCCTGATGTATTTCATAGTCAGGATTTTGACGTAATGATCATCGGTTATGTCATCATGCGAATGGCGTTAGTGACCCAGTGGTTGCGTGCAGCAAAATACGATCCTGCTCGGCGTATTACGGCTTATCGCTATGCAATAGGGATTGTACTGGTACAGATTGGTTGGTTAGTTGCCAATTTTACCCATGTACTTTCGGCTCCTTTATTTCTATTTCTGGCTGCTATGGAGTTATTTGTTCCCTACTATGCAGAAAAATATTCACCTACGCCGTGGCATCCACATCATATTGTAGAGCGTTATGCCCTGCTTACGATTATTGTGTTGGGTGAATCAATTATTGGTAGCTTTAATGCAATCCGCGATGCGCTGACTGCTCAATCTATTAATATTCCTGCCGTTTTCTTAATGATCGGTGGCTTAATGCTTATGTTCGCGATGTGGTGGGCTTATTTTGACCGTAGTGAACAGCATCACCATTTGAAAGGTGTGCGCCCGTTTGTATGGGGGTATGGTCATTACTTTGTTTTTGTGAGTATTGCTACGGTGGGCGCTGCGCTTGCTGCTGCTGTGGATGTCACAACCCATCATGCCCATATTTCCGATTTATATATGGGAATAGTCGTTGCGGTGAGTGTAGTGCTGTATACGACCTGTATTTGGGGACTATACGAATTTGAATGTTTAGCAGGAATCAGCAAATGGTTTTACCCTATTACGGCCCTCATCATTTTATGTATTCCGTTTATTTGTAATAACGTGGGATATAGCGTTTTTGCGATGGGTATTGTCTATAGTTTACGTTTAATGGTTTCTAATAAATTTATAGAAAATATAGAGCCAGAGAAGGTTTAAAATGGCTGAATAAAAAACGGGTTTCAATTTGAAACCCGTTTTTTATTGAATTATCTAAAGTGAAGTTAGGCAGCTTTTGCTTTTAATGCATTCATTAATTTTTGATGTAATCCACCAAAGCCACCATTAGACATAATCACGACGGCATCACCCTCACCTGCTTCATTGACAATACGTTCAATAATTTCATCAAGTGAACGGCTAACTTGAGCATGGTTAGACGCAGCTTTAATCACGGGTTGTAAATCCCAATCTAAACCTTCTGGCTGATACCAGATGACTTCGTCTGCTAAGCGTGCTGAGTGTGCTAAGCCATCTTTATGGCTTCCCATACGCATTGTGTTTGAACGTGGTTCGATAATGGCCCATAAACGGCGTTCGCCTAAGCGTTTACGTGCGCCATCTAAAGTCGTGTCAATTGCAGTTGGATGGTGAGCAAAGTCATCATAAACCTCAATACCATTGACTGTACCGAGTAACTCCATACGACGTTTCACACCGCCAAAGTTAGACAAAGCTTCACAAGCTTGTTCAAGCGCCACACCCACATGCTGAGCGGCTGCAATCGTTGCCAAAGCATTAGCTACGCTATGTTGCCCTGTCATGCTCCAATTCACTTCACCAACGACATTACCATTTTCAAGTACTTTAAAATGGCTGCCATCAATTGAAATGAGTTCGGCAGACAAAGCAGCTTTTTCATTCGCTTCTAGACTTGTACGAATGACTGGTGTCCAGCAGCCCATTTCAAGTACTTCATCAATATGAGTTTCAGTAATTGGCGCAATAATGCGACCTTCACTTGGAATGGTGCGAACAAGATGATGAAATTGCTTTTGAATAGCCGCTAGGTCATCAAAAATATCGGCGTGGTCAAATTCAAGGTTGTTTAAAATCGCCGTTTTTGGGTGATAGTGAACAAACTTAGAGCGCTTATCAAAGAAAGCTGAGTCATATTCATCGGCTTCAACGCAGAAGTATTTGCCGCCACCTAAACGAGCGCTTTCACTAAAACCAAGTGGAACACCACCAATTAAAAAGCCTGGATTTAAACCCGCCTGATCAAGTACCCAAGCCAGCATGGTTGTAGTCGTGGTTTTACCGTGAGTACCAGCTACACCAAGTACATGTTTACCTTGTAAAACATGGTCAGCAAGGAACTGTGGACCAGAAATATATGGCAGACCTTCGTTAAGCATATATTCCACAGCATCAATACCACGTTTCATGGCATTTCCGACAATCACTAAATCTGGATGAGGCTGCAAATGACTACGGTCATAGCCTTGCATGAGGGTAATACCTGCATTTTCTAACTGGGTAGACATTGGCGGGTAAACGTTTAAATCGGAACCGGTTACCTTATGCCCTAAATCACGAGCTAAAAGTGCTAAAGAGCCCATAAAAGTGCCACAAATACCCAAGATATGCAGATGCATTGCTCGCCTTCTCCACTGCTTTTGTACACAACATTGAAATGAATTGCTGTGTGTGCATTATTGATAAATTTGCCAGCAACGATAGCAAGGCTAAACTGGAAAAGATAGTCAAAAATCGTTGTTGTTCTATGTGTTTGAGGCACTTATAAAAGTACAGCTTTATTTTTTGTATTTAAGCTGAATTACAGTTTTATCTTTTATAATGTTTTGTATCTTTAATAATACTTAAATCATCGTGATGATGAGGGATGTGCCTTTGAGCCCAACGGTTTTAGCTTTTACGCTATTAATTATTTCTAACTGTTTTATGACACTTGCATGGTATGGGCACCTCAAATTTTTGCACCATGCTCCACTCTGGCAAGCGATCTTATTCGGTTGGATTATTGCCTTGCTTGAATACAGTTTTATGATTCCTGCTACTCGTATGCTGAGTGCACAAGGTTGGTTACTCGGTGAAATGAAGATCACGCAGGAAGTGGTTACGCTAATTGTGTTTGTACCGTTTATGATTTTCTTGTTTAAACAGCCATTTAAACTAGATTACTTGTGGGCGATGTTATGTCTATTTGGTTGCGTTTATTTCGTATTTAGAAGCCAATAATTTGCAATAGCTTGTATTGAATAATTGATTCTATACAAGCTATTATTTTCTAAATACCGGATTATCTTGCTGGGTGTTTACACGCTTTTTTTAGAATTTTAGAAAATTGTTGATCTCTTGGCGTTGGGTCTTCATAGTCAAAAGCATAATTACTGTCTGTTGTGGTTGTACTCAAAGCGCCGTCCGGCTCAAAATTAGACATAGCATAACCATAGGTCTGATCGTCACAGTAAATTCGATATTCAGTAATTGAATATACATTTCCTGCCTCAGTTGTACCAAGATAATAACCAGTCATAAGAACTGGTTCTCTCTCATCAGTAGCAGATGTTCCTGTGACGATAAATTTCTCTTGGACTTTGCCAGTTAATGCTCCACTTTTGATTTCTCCGTTATAACCTTTTTCTTTATTTAAAGTTTTAATGGTTTTTTGAAATTCACCGATGTTTAAATTTACTAAGGCCGCGTAACTCGTTGTTGTGCAAAGTGTGAGTGTTACGACTCCAAGAAATTTTTTCATTATTAAGCTCTTATTGATTTCATTAAGCGCGCTATATTAATAAAATTTAAGAATGTGTCACTGTTAAACCATGACATTTTTTGATGATATTAAAAATATTCGCAGAGCTGGTCAGTTAAATTTTCGTGAGATGAAAAATCAGTCTATAATAATGGGCTTCCGAACCATTTAAAACTTGGCTCTCGTCGAGATTTATCTTCTTTTACTTTTGTCTCTGGAACATTAGCAATGAATGCGGCCGCAGCACAAGACGCTCAACCTCTCGTTGGAATTATTATGGGTTCTCAATCTGATTGGGCAACTCTCGAAAACACAGCCAATATGCTTAAACAGCTTGGTGTCCCATTTGAAGCGGAAGTGGTATCTGCTCATCGTACTCCAGATCGTTTATTTGAATATGCAGAAACTGCACGTGATCGTGGTATTCAAGTGATTATTGCTGGTGCTGGTGGTGCAGCGCATTTACCTGGAATGTGTGCCGCAAAAACTGATTTACCAGTTTTAGGTGTGCCAGTTAAATCATCAATTTTAAATGGCGTAGATTCTTTGCTTTCAATCGTACAAATGCCAGCTGGTATCGCAGTAGGTACTTTAGCGATTGGTCCAGCAGGTGCGACGAATGCAGCAATTATGGCGGCACAAATCTTAGGTTTAACTCGTCCTGAAATCGCAAAAAATGTTGCTGATTTCCGCGCTGCGCAAACTGATAAAGTTGCAAGCAAAAATATTCCGGGTCAGGTTTAAGAGGCTGAGATGGATAAAACTATCGGTATTTTTGGTGGTGGGCAACTGGGCCGAATGATGGCTCAAGCGGCGTTACCATTAAATATTCAGTGTACTTTTTTTGAAGCAAATACAGATTGTCCAGCAGGTGTTTTAGGCCAAGTCTTTTCTAGCCAAGATGAGCAAGGTTTAAAGCAGTTTATTGAAAGTGCTGATGTTTTTAGTCTTGAGTTTGAAAATACACCAGTTGAAGATGTTGATGTTTTAACACAAACCAAAGCATTGCACCCTCCCCGTGTTGCTTTAGCGACTGCGCAAAATCGCTTGTCAGAAAAAGCATTGTTTGATGAACTTACTATTCCTGTTGCGCCGTATCGTGCTGTAGATAGCTTAGAAAGTTTGAAAAAGGCTGTTGCTGAGCTTGGTTTGCCGATTGTGCTTAAGACTGCAACTGGTGGATATGATGGTAAAGGTCAGTTTGTACTTCGTTCAGAAGACCAGATTGACACCGCGTGGGCTGAACTTGGTCCTGCAAAAAGTCTAGTTGCCGAAAGCTTTGTTAAATTCTCTCGCGAAGTTTCAATTATTGCGGTGCGCGGCCAAAATGGTGAAGTAAAAACTTGGCCATTGGCTGAAAATCACCACCATAATGGCATTTTATCGCATTCAATTGTTCCAGCACCGAATAGTGAAGCTTTACAGCCTGTTGCTCAAGACTACATTACACGGTTGTTGAATCACCTCAACTATGTTGGTGTGTTGACTCTAGAGCTGTTTGTGACTGAACAAGGTTTGTGTGCAAATGAGATGGCACCACGTGTGCATAACTCAGGTCACTGGTCAATTGAAGGCGCTGTCTGTTCTCAGTTTGAAAACCATATTCGAGCTGTTGCAGGTCTTCCATTAGGTTCAACAGATGTTGTTCGCCCAACGGTTATGATCAATATTATTGGTCAGCATCCTAAAACTGAAGATGTACTTGCCTTAAATGGCGCCCATCTACATCTTTATAACAAGTCTGAACGTGCTGGCCGTAAGTTAGGCCATATCACTTTAATGCCTGTGGATAGTAATGAATTGACGGCCTTATGCCGTCAATTGGCGAAAATTTTGCCAGAACCACTCGCTCTAACAGCAGATATGACCCTCTAAATACTTTTGATTTTGCAAAAAAGCGATCTTCGGATCGCTTTTTTTATCTTTTAAATTTAAAAAATAATAAATCATAATTATTGGGGGGTGTGGATAACTTTTTATGTGAATTTTTGAATTTAAATATGATGCTAACTTTTAAATTCAAAAATTGAATCAGATACAAATAGGTGGTTTTGAATTTAAAGTTAGTTATCCACAAGAGAGTTTGATTTATAATAGGTGGCGGAGGCTATATTTTTTGAATTCAAAACTAATGATGTTTGTTGAAGTGTTTTAAATTCAAAATAACGTGGCAAGTTTGAATTTAAAACATGGGTCGATTTTTGAATTTAAAAATACAGATTGTTTGGTTGATCGGATTTGCTGTGTCATAAAGAATGATGAAATATAGAATAGAATCAATAAATAGTACTGTTTTTGCTTGGTTGTGGATAAGTTTATCCACAGAAACACCTCTTTTATAGTTTAAATTTAAAATAAGGTTTTTGAATTTAAACCATACGCTATTATTTTGAATTCAAAACTGGTGGTGCGCACTGGTCGAAGTTTTAAATTCAAAATAAAGTGGAAAATTTGAATTTAAAACACGGGAAATGAATTTAAAACACGGGAAATGAATTTAAAGAAGAGATTATGAATTTAAATTTACGTTTTCTCTCTGAAATTTTAGACTCATAATGGTATGGTACTTAAAAATTTAAATTCAAAAATTGAAACTGGGATAATATGCGACGTTTTTCTTGTATTGTTGGCTCTGTATTTTTAGCAATGACTCAGGCTCAAGCAGAGCTCGTAATTAATGGTTCTACAATATCTAGCAATGCCACTGTTCCGGCAGTGACTAACGAAAATTATACGCCTAATAATAATTTCCAAAGTTGTTTGGCAAATTTACGCTCTCAAGCGATTGCTGCCGGAGTCTCTGGTACAACGTATGATCGTTATACTCAAAACTTAACTCCAGATTATTCGGTTATTGATAAATTAAATTATCAACCAGAATTTTCAACGCCTATTTGGGATTATCTTTCTGGATTGGTAGATGAAGAACGTGTTGAGCTTGGAAAACAAAAACTGGCGCAATATCGCGATGTTTTAAATCGTGCTTCTCAAACCTACGGCGTGCCACCAGAAACAATTGTGGCAGTGTGGGGCGTTGAAAGTAATTTTGGTGATATTTCTGGAAAATATCCTTTATTACAAGCACTCGGAACTTTAAGTTGTGAAGGTCGCCGACAAAGTTATTTCCGTACTGAATTTTTTGCCACCATGCGTATTTTACAGCGTGGCGACTTAACCGAAGATCAACTGAAAGGTTCATGGGCTGGGGCATTTGGACATACGCAATTTATGCCATCGACCTATGAACGTTTAGCTGTTGATTTTGATGGAGATGGTCGTCGCGATTTGGTGTCTAGTACAGTTGATGCATTGGCTTCAACGGCTAATTTCTTAAATAAAGCGGGTTGGCAAGCAGGAATGCCATGGGGTTTTGAAGTAAAAGTTCCCCAAGGTATGTCAATTGATGGAGAAGGGCGACGCTCAAAGAAAGCTTTAAGTAGCTGGAGTGCGCGAGGTGTTACTCGGATTGATGGTTCTCCACTTGTCCAAGGGGCTTTATCTAGCAGTACTTCGGCAGGTTTAATGGCACCAGCAGGCGTAAATGGTCCAGTATTCTTAGTATTTAAGAATTTTGATGCTATCTATAGTTATAACGCTGCGGAAAGTTATGGTCTTGCAATTGCTCATCTATCTGATCGTTTAAAAGGCGCTCGTCCTTTTGCGACATCTTGGCCAACTGATGATCCAGGAACTTCACGTGCAGAACGTCGTGAAATCCAACAGTTTTTGATTAATCGTGGCTACGATATTGGTGCGGTTGATGGTCTTATTGGGGATAAAACCCGTGTGGCTATTCGTCAGGAGCAAACTCGTTTAGGTTTAAATCCAACTGGACGAGCAGGGCAACAAATCTTACGTGCATTCCGTCAAGAACAAGCCCAAAAAATGATGCAATAAACTGAAAATAAGAAAAAGGTCTGCACATGCAGACCTTTTTTATAAGTACTTGTATAAGATTGCTAATCTAATTTAACCGCTTCCAATATATCAAAAATAACTGAAGTGACATCTTGGCTTAAATCTCGATCATTAAAGATTTCATACGCAGTGATCGTAACATCTGTATCACTTGGTAATTGCTTTTGTTCTTCTTCAATTAAATGTTCAATCGGTAGCAGAGTCTGTTTCACTTCAAGATGCAAAATATCTTTGTATTCAATATTTTCATCTTCAAGCTCGATTTCATGCTCATTGAAAAAGGGGATTAGAATAGAATGAAGATACGGTTTGATTTCAATAATATCAAACAGTTCAATATCGCGTGTTTGTTCAATTGTGCTGATATGATCATTTACTTCAATCAGGATATGATAGTAACTCATCTTGATCTCCATTCTATTTTCGTTAGCTCTTATGACCACAATAACATGACTTTGATATGAATTTCGATGTATCTATCTAGAAATAGATACATCATTTTATATCAAGTTCTTAATTATTGAGGTAAAGCACTCAATAGATCACGATCAGCATCGGTAAGACCAGTGACTTTTCTGTCACCATCTTTACGTACTGAGTACATCAATGCATTTGGCTGATCACTGTGTTTTAAGCCAAGCGCATGTCCTAGCTCGTGAGCAATCGTTAAACGTAAATCATCAATAGACTTAAACTCATAAATCACGATTTGTTTGCCGTTGTAGATACCTTTTTTAAAGACATCTGCTTGAGCATTTTGCTTAAATTCGTTTAATGATTCATTAAACTTATTATTAATCTGATTAAAATGAGTAACTTTGACATTTAAATCTTTAGCTTGCTCATTATATGCAGCAATTTCTTTCTTTAAAGCAACGGTTTGCTTTTGCAAATCTTTCTGGGTTTTAGCCAAAGATTTAGCACTATATTCAGGTGCTAATTTGCCTTGGTTAAGTTGCATCATTTGCTGGTCAAGATTTTTTAATTTGCCATTCAAAATCTGTTTTTTATTTTCAAGGTCAGATTGAGTTTGACCAAGGGTTTGCTTCAATTGCTTAATTTGTTGCTGTTCATCAATTACACGTTGCTGTTCTTGCTGGAACTGAGCTGCAATTTTTTGACGTTGTTCAGAACGACTTTGACCATTATCGTAAACTAAACGAATTTCTAACTTTGCATTTGGATCATAAGTAAAATAATCCTGCCCAGTGCCTTGTTTCCAAATATCTGCAGCTTGTTGGCTAATCTGAATCAATTGATCTTGGCTCAAACCAAAACGTGGATCAATTTCAGCAATTTTATAAGTCAGGTGCTGACCCGCTTTTTGCTGAATTTGAGTATGAGCTGGAGTGGCAAGATTAGCATTAGCCTGAAAATTAGAAAAAGCAAAGGCTACGCCTAGTAACAAAGATGTTAAACGCATAATAGAAGAGGGGGAGATTTTAAAAAAAACGTATTATAAGAATATAAAGTGAAAAATCAATCAAAAAACATACAATTCAGATAAATAAATGCGACTTTAGTCTCATTAGTTTTTACCAAATGCAAAATTATTTTTTAGATAAAATTCAATATGTTTAGTTTTATTTAGTTTTTTTAATTATTTAACTTTAATGATTTTCCTTAATTGAACTATAAATTGAGCTTAATAACTCTAAATCTGAATTCGTTAATTTGAAATTATGAATATCTTGCTCTTTTAAACGGGGGTACATTAAAGATTTGGGATCAGTAGTATGTTTTAGTCCTAAAGCATGGCCAAACTCATGAGCAAGGGTCAAACGTAAATCATTTAAAGAAGCATAACCGTAAATTTGAATTTGGTTTTGACTGAATAAGCCTTTATGAAAGGTCTGAATACTGGTTTTTTGTTCTAGCTTAAATTGTGTCATTAACGTTGTTAAATCGCTTTGCTCTTGATTTAGTTCTTTAATTTTTTTGTTAAGCATTTGAATTCTAAAATTTAAATTATTTGATTCATTTTGCAAATTTCCAGATATTTGCTGGAGTTGATTCTGCCGCTCTTTTAATTCGTCGGCAAGATAGTATCGATGTTCCCCTTGGTTAAAGTGTGTTACGTCTCGTTGATAGTGTTCAAATTCAGCTTTTAGACTGATCTTTTTTTTGTTCAAATCAGATGATAGCTGATCAATTTCTTGTTTGTTTAAAATAATCTCTTCATTTTTAATGCGCCATTGTTCCTGCTTTTGTAAAAGAGCATTTAAATTTTCTTGCTGTTCACTTTTAATAATTTGATGATCATCATAAATTAAGTTAATTGTTAACTGCGCTTCTGAATCATAAGAAAAATAGGTTTTTCCCGTCTCTTTGTGCCAGATTTCAGCAGCTTGTTGGCATACTTCAATAAGTTGTTCTTTAGTGAGCTGAAACCGTGGGTCAATAAAAGCAATTCGATACTTTAACGGTTGATTAGACGAAGCAATTGGTAGATTACTTTGAGCAAAGCTCGTCGTTTGTAAGCCTATGCATAAACACAAGCTAAGTCCCCACCATAGAAATTTTTTCATGGCAAAATAAAAAATATAAATAAATCTTATTGTTAGCTACTTAATTAATTTCGTCAAAATGATAAAAAATGCAGGAGAGTGGGGGAATTTGTGATCTGGCTATAAAAATTTAAAAAGATGTTTTTATACTTGGCAATAATGGAATAATTAATGTAATAAGTAACAATGTCTTTTCGTTTATAAAATCTTTTTTATAATTAATAGATTAGTTTTTATCATTGATCTTTTTGACATTAAGATAATTAAAAATCTCCTTTAAAAAGCTATTGTTATTTTTTGTAACCAATAAAAAACCGCGCCTAAGCGCGGTTTTTTATTAAAGAAACAAATTATTTTTTGTCATCTTTAACTTCAGTAAACTCTGCATCTACAACGCCATCGTCAGCTTTTTGTTGACCTGCATCGCCACCTTGGAATGCATTTGGATCAAAGCCTTCTGCACCACCAGCTTGTTGTGCTTGTTCATAAGCACGTTGAGTGATAGGCATTAAGATATTTTGTAAAGCTTCAGTTTTAGCTTTGATATCTTCAACATCATTTTCTTTTGTTGCTAATTCAAGTTCAGAAACCGCAGTACTTACAGCTGTTTTTTCATCTTCAGTAACTTTATCACCAAGATCTTTTACAGCTTTGTTCGAGCTTGAAATTAATGCATCAGCTTCGTTACGAGCTTTTGCAAGTTCTTCAAACTTACGATCTTCTTCAGCATTCGCTTCAGCATCTTTAATCATTGCTTCGATTTCAGCATCAGACAAACCTGAGTTTGCTTTAATCTGGATTGATTGCTCTTTACCAGTGCTCTTATCTTTAGCAGATACTTTCAAGATACCATCAGCATTGATGTCGAAAGATACTTCAATTTGTGGCACACCACGTGGAGCAGGTGGAATGTCGCCTAATTGGAAGTTACCCAACAATTTGTTTTGTTGAGCCATCTTACGTTCACCTTGGTAAACAGAAATGTCTACAGCAGGCTGGTTGTCAGCAGCAGTAGAGAACACTTGTGATTTCTTCGCAGGAATCGTCGTGTTTTTCTCAATGATTGGTGTTAATACACCACCCATTGTTTCAATACCTAAAGTTAATGGTGTTACGTCTAATAAAAGAACGTCAGTTTTGTCACCAGACAATACCGCACCTTGAATCGCAGCACCAATTGCAACTGCTTCATCAGGGTTTACGTCTTTACGTGGCTCTTTACCAAAGAATTCTTGTACTTTTTGTTGTACAAGTGGCATACGAGACTGACCACCAACCAAGATCACGTCAGAGATGTCAGAAGTCGAAAGACCAGCATCTTTAAGCGCGATACGGCAAGGCTCAATGGTACGAGCAACTAAATCAGCAACTAAACCTTCAAGTTTTGCACGTGTTACATTGATCACTAAGTGTTTAGGACCAGTTGCATCAGCAGTGATGTATGGAAGGTTGATTTCAGTTGCATTTGATGAAGAAAGCTCGATTTTTGCTTTTTCAGCAGCTTCTTTCAAACGTTGTAACGCAAGTGGGTCATTTTTCAAGTTCACACTTTGTTCTTTCTTAAATTCTTCAACCAAGAATTCAATTAACGCGTTATCAAAGTCTTCACCACCAAGGAAAGTATCACCATTTGTTGATAACACTTCGATTTGTTGGTCGCCATCAAGGTCTGCGATTTCAATGATTGATACGTCAAAAGTACCACCACCTAAGTCGTAAACAGCAATTTTACGATCGCCTTCTTTTTTGTCCATACCGAACGCAAGTGCAGCAGCAGTTGGTTCGTTAATGATACGTTTAACGTCTAAACCAGCGATTTTACCCGCATCTTTAGTTGCTTGACGTTGAGCATCGTTAAAGTAAGCAGGAACAGTAATAACTGCTTCTGTAACTGTTTCACCTAAATAGTCTTCTGCAGTTTTCTTCATCTTTTTCAAGATTTCAGCAGAGATCTGTTGAGGCGCTAATTTTTTATCGTTTACTTCTACCCAAGCATCACCATTGTCAGCTTTGATGATTTTATAAGGTACAAGGCCGATGTCTTTTTGTACCGCTTGATCTTCATAACGACGACCAATTAAACGCTTAATAGCGAATAATGTATTTTTCGGGTTAGTTACTGCCTGACGCTTAGCACTTTGACCCACTAAGATCTCGCCATCTTTATAAGCAATGATCGATGGAGTTGTACGTGTGCCTTCAGCGTTTTCGATTACTTTTACTTTATCGCCTTCAAGTACAGCAACGCATGAGTTGGTAGTACCTAAGTCAATACCAATAATTTTTGCCATGTGACGTTTTCCTCAAAAATTCTTTTGCAATGTTTTTGCTTGTTATCCGATATGAGAGTGAATCTATTTTTTTCAAGCGTTTTAGCGAAAAAAAATCTAAAAACTCTCAAATTTTTATTTATTGACCAACCATAACCATAGCAGGGCGCAATAAGCGACCATTTAAGGTATAGCCTTTTTGTAAAACGGTACCGATTTCATTCGCTTTAGCGTCTGGGGCAATGCCCACTGCTTGATGTAAATCTGCGTTGAAACCATTTTGAGTGTCGGCTTCTACAACACCAAATTTTTCCAGTGTAGTTAATAGTGACTTCAAGGTTAACTTAATACCCTCAAGTACAGGAGTTTCTTCATCACCCGCTGCTTGAATCGCACGCTCTAGATTGTCTACAGAATCCAGCAATTCTTTTGCAAATTTTTCAAGCACAGTTTCCTTATGCTTCTCAGACTCACGTTGAATACGCTCTACACTTTTTTGTGCTTCGTAAACAGCATTCGCTGTACGTGCTTTTTCAAGTTTAAGACTTTCTTCTAATTTAGTGATTTGCGCTTGTAAAGATTCAACGGTAACGTCGTTTGCTTGCTCTCCACCTTCAGCCTGAGTTTGCTCATTAGATTGCTCTGCTTGCTCGTGTTGAATGTCTTGAGCTTGCTCATTTTGCTCATTAGCCATTGATGATCTCCGTTTAAATGGGTTTTTAAACATGTACAGTCCTTTTTGGCATCAGTATTTACTGTGTAAAACCTGAACTGCCATGCATATGCTGTAATTCATTAATAGGTATGAAGTATGGGCACTGCCTAAAAATTCAAGCGTACACGACGATTTAAAGCTTTTAATTTTGCGGTTTTAAGTAAAAATCTAAATTTTCGATCATAAAAGCAATAAATTCCTGAGTTATTTTGGGTAAATGCTGCCTAGATGCATATACCACTGACAGACTTAGCTCTGGCGCTGAAAAGTTTTTAAATAAAGGAACTAGTCGTTTTTCTTTTAAATCTTTTTTAACTAATAGTGAAGGCAACATAGCTACACCCTGAGCATGTAGACACATATCATAAACAGCATTTACATCATTACTTTTAAAGGTAACGTTTAAAGGATAATTCTGTGGTTGTTGCTCTTCATCAAAAAGAGTCCAGTATTGATGCTGGCTATGGTGAGCTAAACATTCGTATTGAATAAGTTGTCTTGGGTGAGAGAGGGGGCTGTGCTGTTTTAAATAATCTGGATGAGCACAAAATACCGATTCGATCTGGCAGACTGGTCTGGCAATTAATCCATCTGCAACTTTTTGCGTTATACGCAAAGCTAAATCGACTTGTGCATCAATCAAGTCAATTGTATTTTCAGTAAGATATACGTCAAATTGAATATGTGGATGTTGCTTTTTAAATTGACGAATACATTCGCCAACACCTAATTGAAATAAAAATAAACCACAAGTAAAACGAATCGTACCGTTATGTTGTTCGGGTGCTGCTAGCTCTTGTAAAAGTTGTTGTTGTTGTAAAATATTTTCGCAATAGAGAAGGGCTTTTTCACCGGCTGGAGTGAGAGATATTTTTCGGGTATTCCGCTGAAATAGGCGAGTTGAGAATGTATGCTCTAGGTGTTCAAGATAGCGAGAAACCATGGCACGGGAATAATTAAGATGTTCTGCGGCTTTGGTTAAATTGCCATGCTGAGCAATAGAAACAAAGACTTGTATGGCTTTTAATGTGTCCATATGCTTTATCATTATTACAATTTATGCAACAGTTTATCTTAGTTTAGTGCATTTACCTTACAGAAATTGCAATTTAAAGTATTCCTTATGAAATTGGAGAATACATAATGAAATTTTTTAAATTAACTGCTTCGGCTCTAGCAACTGCTACAGCTTTGACGATGGCTTCCTCAACTTTTGCACAAGATCTAAAAATCCAAAGTTTTCTGGCTAAACCAGAACATTTTGGGGTGACTTCTACTTTAATTGAAGGTGATAAAGAAGTTCTATTGGTTAATGCGCAATTCTCAAAATCTGAAGCATTACGTATTGCTGCCGATATTCTCGATAGCGGTAAAACGCTAAAGACAATTTTCGTAAGTTATGGTGATCCGGACTATTACTTTGGTTTAGATGTATTTAAACAGTACTTCCCAAACGTACAAATCATCGCAACTCCAGAAACTGTTAAACATATTCAAGATACTCAAGCACTTAAAGTGAAATATTGGGGTCCGCAAATGGGTGCAAATGCGCCTAGCCAAATTATTGTGCCTCAAGCCTACACTGCTAAAACTTTAAAATTAGAGAATGAGTCAATTGAAATTAAAGGTAAGAAAGAACTCACTTATTTATGGATTCCTTCTTCAAAAGCAGTAGTAGGTGGTATCCCTGTATCTTCAGGTATTCATTTATGGATGGCAGATACACCAAAAGTTAAAGACCGTAATGAAGTAATTCAAACTTTAGAAAGCATTAAAGCACTACAGCCTCAAACAGTTGTTCCAGCACATATGGTTGAGGGAGCCCCACAAGGTTTGGATGCAGTTAACTTTTCAATCGACTATCTCAAGAGCTATGAGAAAGCGGCTAAAGTAAGTAAAAATGCTAGCGAATTGAGTCAGCTCATGCAAAAACAATATCCAACATTAAAAAGTGTGGATAGCCTAGAGCTAGGTGCAAAAGTTGTAAAAGGCGAGATGCAATGGCCGTAATTTAAATCGGAATATAATAATTTTTTAGAGAAGCCGTGGTCTATACCCGGCTTTTTTAATGCGAAAAGGAATTTTTAATCAAAAAACCTCTGTAACATTCTACGCACCTTATATAGTGTTTCTATAAAGAGAATTTTTTTGAGTAGAGCAAAAGGCTCAGATAAAAATTAAAAATTGATAAAATTAAACAAAAGCTTAAGTTGCTACTTTTATATAAAAGGTAGAGATGAAGCTAAGGAAGAGAATTTAATAAAAAATTGCACAATTTGTACTTCTATTACTACAAAAGACAACCAATGATACGCACGCCAGAAAAAAAAATTGTGAATTATAGGCAGCGCAAAGATGATCTTTGCATTTAAGTGTTTGTCGTAATGAAAGGAAAGCGATTATGAAAAAATTAGGTCTTATCTCTGTAGTACTTGCTGGTGTTGCTTTTACAGCTGTTGGTTGTGCATCTGAAGCTGGTTTAAACGCATCAGGTTCTGCTCAAACAAGTGCTAGCCCATCTGGCGTACAAGCTGGTGTAGGTGTTGATGCAGGTGTTTCTGGCCAAGCACAACCAGGTCAAGTTGATGCTGGTGCTTCTGGTTCTGTTTCAGGTTCTGCAACAGCTCAGTAATTCTTAGTGATAAGAATAGTTAAAAGATTATAGAGTCATATATTTAAGATGCCGATTTATGTATGAAGTGAGCTGCTACTCATTACTCTATAATTAAGAGAGTTTAGAATTCTCAAAAAAGCCCCAAAAGACGTAGCTTATTGGGGCTTTTTATATAGTAATGAATTTAGTCATCATGACGAGAATCTCGACGATTATGATCTCGATCTTCTACTCGTTTTTTATCCCACTCGTGGCGTTTTTTATCGTCATCACGGTGTTTTTTATCCTCGTCATGGCGTCTTTTATCCCACTCATGGCGGTTTCGGTCTTGTTCGCGAGCGTCTCTCCGTTGTTGTTCATATAGTCTTTTACGCTCTTCCCAACGCTTCCGTTCCCAATCACTATATCGACGTCCATCATTGCGATCATAGCGATTAGTATCATGGTAACCATAGCCACCACGATAAGAAGGGTCATCCGTATAAGCAACACAGCCTACAGTTAAGAGACTGGTTGCTAATAAAGTAACAACTAATTTTGTTGACATAATCTTACCTCTTTTTGTCTGTTAACAATAATTGGCAAAAAACTCCTGCTTGAAACGACAGATTTGTTAATGACATTTGCTTTAAATCAGATTAGCGTAATTTAGTTTTTACCTTTGTATCTTGATTACATGAGTTGTATGCGAATATAGTCAAACAGCAACAGAATTCTGTAGAAAATATGAAGGATAAGAGGAATTCATGGAGATAGGCATGACAGCATTTAATCAAAAAATTCAAACATTGCTAGATAAGGGCCAAGGGCCCGCTGCTCGAGCTCTTGATAAGTTACCTCGATTAGCTCAAGAATCACTTGCCAAAATTCTTGGGTATTCTTACCAATATCCAGATCTGGACTCATTTACTAAATGTCTGATGGCCGTACAAATTAAGCAGGGGCGTATCGGTTTTATTGGTCCAGATCCAATTGAATCCAGAAGGCAGTTTGATACGCAAATGCTGGCTATACGCCAGAAATCAACAGAGATTGATTCAGTAGAAGATATTCGGTTACCTCTTCAAAGTGGAACCGTTTTCGCGAGACACTATCATCCAGCACCTAATAAAAAATTACCTCTTCTTGTTTTTTATCACGGAGGGGGATTTGTTGTGGGTGGATTAGATACTCATGATGAGGCGTGTCGTATATTGGCAAAATATGCAAAAGTACAAGTACTCAGTATCGATTATCCTCTTGCGCCTGAGGTTTCTCCTCAACATTTAATCCAATCCTGTGAAGATGCTTTGGCTTGGGTATATCAAAATCGTAGACAATTAAAAATATTAAAAGGTCGAATTGCGGTAGCGGGTGATAGTGCAGGTGGAAACATTAGTACAGTCGTGGCTCAAAGATCAGTAAATAAACCTTATGCTCCACAGGCCCAACTTCTTATTTACCCTGCAGTCGATTTCAAGAGTCGACATCCATCCTTCTATGCCTATAACGAAGGATTGGTTTTGACAGATAAAGATATCAATAATGTCACTCAATATTATGCAACCCAGCATAACGTAGAATTAGATGATCCTATTATTTCTCCAACCTATGGAAACTTTAAGAAGAATCCACCGGCTTTTGTGATTACTGCTGGGCATGACGTATTACATGATGAAGGGAAAATCTATAGCTATAAGCTACGCCAAAATGGCGTCAAAATGCATTATGAAGAATATTCAGATCAAACGCATGGTTTTATAAATTTGACGCCTATTTCTAAAAAGGCCAAACGTAACACCATTGAGTTCAGTAAAAACTTTAGAAAATTTTGGGATAAAAATAGCTAAATAAAAGTTTGGTCCATGTTTCACGTGGAACGTGGACTCATACTAAAATCTAAAATATAAGGCTTTAAATAAAAGATAATAAATACTCACTAGAATTCTTTTATATAGACGATTAAATTTAACCTTTATTAAGTTTTGCATTTTACTGTAGGAAGATATGAAAAAATTATTAATGCTATGTTGCTTGGGTTTAAGCAGTCATTCAGTCTGGGCTGACACTTTAGTTGAAATGCAAACAAATTTAGGCAACATAGAAATACAACTTTATGATGAGAAAGCCCCAATCAGCGTGAAGAATTTTAAAAGCTATATAAAGTCGAACTTTTATAAAGATACGATATTCCACCGAGTAATTCCTGGTTTCATGGTACAGGGTGGTGGGCTTACTGCAAATATGCAGGAAAAGACCACTCGAGGACCAATCAAAAATGAAGCTGGAAATGGGATTGCTAACACACGCGGAACCTTAGCGATGGCTCGTACCGCAAATCCTGACTCTGCTACTAGCCAGTTCTTTATTAATGTCGCAGATAATAGTTTTCTAAATCGCTCTGCTGGTAATGCTGGTTATGCAGTTTTCGGAAAAGTGATTAAAGGAATGGATGTGGTTGACCGTATTGTAAAAGTACCGACAATCACTGATGGAATGCATCAGAACGTTCCTAAACAACCTATTAAGATAATAGAAGTGAAAATCAAAAAAGAATGAAAATAAAATATTTTAATATTTATTGTTTATTATCAATAATTTAAACTGATATTTTTGCTTTTTTTGATTTTGGTTGGGTGAAAAAGAATCGATCAAACACATATATTTAGAAAAGTGCTTGCGTACCATTTTTTTTCCCCTATAATGCACTCATCCCGACGCGATACATGAGAATATCTTAGCTTACAGGGTTAAGATGAAAAACTTAGTATTGTGTTGAATTCTGTCTCTGACGAAGAGCAGAAAGATCATTAAGAGATTATGAAGAACAACTTGTGTGGATTTTTACTGATTGATTGATCGAAATATTATCATTGATTGATTGGTTTAAATTACTCGAAGTTTATTTGAGCGAAATTTAAGTCAGAAAA
>NZ_JABFFO010000008.1:0-90914 GCF_016124155.1 Acinetobacter sp. AC1-2 | reverse complement strand
TTGTGCTGGCGACCATAGCAAGAGTGAACCACCTGATCCCTTCCCGAACTCAGAAGTGAAACCTCTTAGCGCTGATGGTAGTGTGGGGTTTCCCATGTGAGAGTAAGTCATCGCCAGCTCATTATTCTAAACACCCTCAACTTAACAGTTGAGGGTGTTTTTTTATGCTTGGAAATAACCATTAGAATGGTTTTCATTAAAAATACTGCATATTATTGCGATCTTTGCTTATGATATGAGCAATTAAAATTGAGCTTCTGCTTATGCAGTTTAAAATTATCGCGGCCCAAGACCTAAATAAGCAACAGCGACAACAGATTGCTGAGCTATGTTTTTCTGCTTTTGATGAAGATCCTTGGAGTCAATATACCTTCATGCAAACTGCTGTTCATTTATTAGGCATATTAGATGATAATATTGTGTCACATGCTTTATGGACAGATAGAGTTTTCACCATAAATGGCGGTTTCAATGTAAAAACTGCTTATATAGAGTATGTGACTACTGACTACAAGATGCGGGGTAAGGGGTTCGCATCACAATTATTAAGACATTTAGTTGATACATTAACTTCTTTGGAATATGGGCTTGCGGCATTACAACCAGAAGATGAAGCATTTTATAAAAAATTAGGTTGGATTTCATGGTGGGGAGATTTATACATCAAACAAGATACTTCTACTTATCTGACTGATGACCATGAAATTATGCTATATCCTTTGATTACTAAGCTGACAGACCGACTATCACATCGTTCAGAAGAGAATACTATTTGCGCAGAATGGCGAGAGGGTGAAGTTTGGTAGTTCTAGTTATATAAAATCGTGAAAAACCTTAGCTTTAATGTTTGATCAGAAGATTAGAGTAGTCTTAATAATGTGAAATATTAGCCAGCGTTCCTATTATTTCTAATGTGGTATGTGGATAGGAAAATAAATTTATCTAATTTAATAATTTGATTCTTAAGGTATTTTTAAATTTTTATTTGTTAAAAATAAATCTATGACAAGACACGTTGTTAATTTGATAATTTAGGCATTACTTAGCTTTTCTACTTTCCTGTTTATTAGAGAAGCTTATAATGATTCAGAATCATTCCAAATCTAATAAGGATATAACATGTCTACCGACCAGCAATTTCCAACTCCCAATAATTTAGGGATCGCAGTTTATTCAAATAATGCAGAAGCAATTGGTAATACACCTTTAGTTCGTATCAATCGTTTGATTAAAACTGGTGCAACTGTATTAGCAAAAGTAGAAAGTCGGAATCCTGCATTTTCTGTGAAATGTCGTATTGGAGCGGCACTTATTGCAGATGCAGAAAAGCGTGGTGTGTTAAAAGAAGGCATGCATATTATTGAACCAACCAGTGGTAACACGGGGATTGCATTGGCTTTTGTTGCAGCGGCTAAGGGTTACCCAATTACTTTAACTATGCCTGCAAGCATGAGTCTTGAGCGTAGAAAAGTATTAAAAGCACTCGGTGCCAATTTAGTTTTAACTGAACCAGCGAAAGGGATGAAAGGTGCAGTTGATGAAGCTGTGAGATTAGCAGCTGAACAACCAGATGTTTATTTTCTACCTCAGCAATTTGAAAACCCAGCGAATCCACAAATTCATGTGGATACAACTGGTCCTGAAATTTGGCAAGCAACAGGTGGGCAAGTTGATATTTTGGTTGCTGGCGTAGGTACTGGGGGCACAATTACTGGTATTTCTCGTTATTTTGAACAAGTTCAAAATAAACCTTTGTATTCTGTAGCAGTTGAACCTGCCGAGTCTCCAATTATTACTCAAACTAGAAATGGTGAGAATATTACACCTGCACCGCATAAAATTCAGGGAATTGGTGCGAACTTTATTCCAAAGAATCTTGATTTAGATCTTGTTGATGAAGTCCTACCAATAACTAGTGAAGACGCAATTCAGTGGGCAAGAAATTGTGCAATGCAGGAAGGCATTTTAGTGGGTATTTCAAGTGGAGCAGCTTTGGCTGCGGCTGCTAAAATTGCAGAACGTCCTGAAAATGCTGGCAAAACGATTGTTGTTATTCTTCCAGACAGTGGAGAGCGTTATTTATCTTCTGTTCTATTTGAAGGTTTATTTGACGAATAAAATTACTTGTATAAAAAGCCCATCAACAGATGGGCTTTTTATTTGACCTTAATTTATAAGGCGCTTTTTAGAGCTTTTTGATGACGTTTAACAGATCGGGCATATTTCTTAGCTTTGTGACGTGTCCAGAAACTTCGCTCATATCCTGTAGGTCCAACGTTGTAATAAGCAGTGGCTTTAAACCAACTATCAGCTGACTGATAATAATGATTTAAAATATAGGCCCCACATTGAATATTAGTCGTTTCATCATACAAATTACCGGCACAAGTTTGTTGCCAATAGCTAGGAATAATTTGAGTTAAACCGACTGCACCCGTAGGTGAGAGGGCGCTACTATTGTAACTAGACTCTTGTCTTATGACCGCGGCAAGTAAAAGAGGAGGTACATTATATTGATCAGCACTTTGAATAATAATTGGAGATAACCGATTCGCTGTGTTTTGTGGAACAGAATAAGCTTTTTGTAAACCAGACGAGAGTTTATTTGAACGCCATGAAAATGAACCACTATTCGGGCCTAAGCTCGTACATCCCGTCATTATTGTCATTAAAACAATTGTAAAAAATTTGAGGCTCAAAATGTGTATTTGAGTTGGTTTAAAATAATTGTTAGATAAAGATGAGGTAAGCAAAATATAAAACCGATAATCAAATTTCAAATGAAATCATGGTATTCAGCTGTAACTAATGGATCAATATAAGTTCTGTTGCTCAGCACAAGAAAATAGTGAGAATTTTGTATGATTAAAATGAAAAAACCCCGACATCCTGTCGAGGTTCCTTCGTATTCAGCTTATGTAGCTAACTCCTGTCAACTACCGCTTCCTGCGTTCTTATTCTTCTTCAATGAGACATCCTGTCTCTCTATGCTTCATATATTATAAAAAAATACTAAAGCTGGATATCCGCAATTCACCGCAAGTTTTGTACGTTTTAACTTACAGATATACTTTTTCAACTTTCTTAAATACGATGTCGACTAGTTTCTGTGCTAGAAGAATACAGATCAACACACTTGGGAAAGCAAATATCCACGCAATACCTCATGCGGATATCCATAATGAAAAGAAATTTTGAACTGGTCTTACTGCTTTGAAAGTCGTAATTCCTGAAATTATAAATGACATCGTTGCGGATAAAATTAAGGGTAATAAAATCCTTTGTGCTGTCATAATCTTACACTCCAAGATAAGCATTCAAGGTGATTGCAAAATTATTTCCAAATAATCGAGCAGTTTTAATATCTCCTTCATCAAACCTATCGGCATTACTGCCATGCTCAGCCTGAGCCATTAACCCTGACCATGAGCCTAGACGATTGGCTGCTTGAGTATAAGGAATCCCTTGGTGTTGCTCAGGCATAATCGGGTTGCCAACCCATAACATGCCGTGTTGCATACAAAAGGTAAAAAGTGAAATTAGCGTCGATTGTTTATCACCCGCGGGAAGGGATGATACGGTAAACCCAGCCGTTAGTTTTCCTTTAAAGCTCTGTTTTTTCCATAGTGGGCCAGTTGAATCCATGAGTTGTTTTAATTTGGAGGACACTCCGCCTAAGTAAGTCGGAGATCCCCAAATTAAGCCATCGTATTGGATAAGTATTTCAGGGTTTTCAATGAGATGTTTAGCATTCAGTAGATCTACTTTAATATTTTTTTGGCTTAATACGCCAATTTGAATTTGCTGAGCAATAAACTGGGTATGACCCTGACGACTATAGTAAATAATGGCAACGGTTTTCATGAGATTTTCCTTTATTTTAAATTTGAAAGATTTTTGCAGTGAGATATAAACCACAGCCAAAAACACTATGGTTAAGCAAACTTTTTAGACAATTCAAAAATGGATGAGGGGTTTTTGAAGAAGCGAAACCACTACCCATAGCAGGTTGCATAATAAAAAAAGGAATGAGAACAGTGACTAAACCAAAAAGTAGCGCTGAGTAAAACTGAGGATGAATGAGCCAATCGGAGCCCACAATGCAAAGAAAGCTCAAGGCAAAAATCAGCCCAACACTATAGTGAGCAATCCAACCCAATAAATATTCACCCTTAATTTGAGAGCTTTGGGCAATGGATTGATGTATGAATTTGCCTTGAAATATCCAACCAACCCAGCGTCCGAGAAAGGCAAAGTTTAAGGTAGGAATTTTGAATATCTTTAATATTAACAGCCAGATATCCATAATTACTGTTGCCCCGATACCGAGGCATAAAGCTTGAAAGAACAATGTGGAGATATTCATTTTTACACCTTGCTTTTATACGTATGAAACGTGATAAATTTATTGTGCAAGTTAAAGTTCACTTGAAGTCAAGAGGGTATTATGGATATTGGTGAAGTCGCGAAAAAGGCACAAGTCACAACAGCAACGCTACGTTTTTATGAAGAGAAGGGATTAATTAAATCAATAGGGCGGCAAGGTTTACGCCGGCAGTATGGTAAACAGGTGCTTGATCAATTGGCATTAATTGCTTTAGGTCGTGCTGCGGGTTTTTCTTTAAATGAGATCGCCACAATGTTTGGACAAGATGGTAAACCTGATCTTGATCGTCAAAAACTAAAAGATAAAGCTGAACAATTAGAGCAAATGGCAAAGCGATTACATTTTATTAGTCAGGGATTACAACATGCGGCAGTATGTCCTGCTGAAAACCATATGCAATGTCCTACTTTCCAGAACTTTTTGAAAGCAGCAATTGCTGGAGAATATCAGCCAACGAAACTTTAGTGAAATCTTGAGCCAAT
This sequence comes from Acinetobacter sp. AC1-2, assembly GCF_016124155.1. Lineage (NCBI taxonomy): Bacteria > Pseudomonadati > Pseudomonadota > Gammaproteobacteria > Moraxellales > Moraxellaceae > Acinetobacter > Acinetobacter sp. AC1-2. The sequence goes on along the minus strand of NZ_JABFFO010000008.1, from coordinate 86,045 downwards.
AGTTTTTTAACATTGATCTAACAGATATATTTGTCATATTTTCGCCATAAAGATTTCATCTTTTTGAAGTAAAAACTTCATATAAGCTTGATTAAATTTGCTTAATTTTTTACCGACTGTATAAAACCATGAGCAAAAAAACTTTAGTCGCATTATTATGCTGTGCCAGTTTAGGATTGACGGCATGTAACGATGATAACGATCAAGAACAAACTTCAACCACTGAAAATGTTACCGAACCGACCTTAATTTCTTTTGCCAAGTTACCTGTAGAAACCTATGCTGCTGGTCCAGACTCTGGCGCATATGTGAAAGGTGCAAATGGAATTTATCCTCCATTTAAAGGTCAACCTGTACAGGGCTTTTCTGCTGCATTAAAAAATGAAGATGGCAGTTATATGGCAATGGCCGATAATGGGTTTGGGACTCAAGATAATTCATCAGACTTTTTACTTCGTATCTATAAATTAAAGCCTGATTTCAAAACTAAAGCTAAAGGTACGGGTCAAGTTACTGTGCAAAGCTTTATCCAACTGCGTGATCCAAACAAGTTAATTCCATTTAGTATCGTCAATGGTGATACAGCTGAGCGTTTATTAACGGGTGCTGATTTTGACCCAGAGTCAATGCAACGTACTAGTGATGGGACTTATTGGATTGGGGATGAGTTTGGTCCTTATTTACTTCATTTCTCAGCAGATGGTGTGTTGTTGGATGCTCCAATTGCTCTGCCAAATCCACTAAATCCGACGCAAGAACTTCGCTCTCCTCAAAATCAGTTTAATAAAGCGCAAATTAATTTTGTAGAGCCTCTAGTTCAGCAAAGTGGTGGTTTTGAAGGAATGGCAATCTCTCCAGATGGCCAATATCTCTATCCTCTTGTAGAGAAACCGCTTAAATCAATTCGAGAAACGGAAAGACAATTATTGATTTCCCAATTTGATCTGAAGAAAAAAGCGTATACAGGAAAATATTATTGGTTCCAATTGGACAGTAAGGCAACCAATATTGGTGACTTCCAACTCTTTAATGATAAAGAAGGTATTATTATTGAGCGTGATGCGACTCAGAATAATTTAGGCGGATATAAAAAATTAATTCGTATTAAATTAAATGAGTCAGGCCAACCAGTAAGTCGCGAAGATTTAGTCGATTTAATTAAAATTGCCAATCCTAATTTACTTTATGGCACAGCAAGAGCAGGGGATATTGGGACAGAACAAGTTTTTGCCTTCCCATTTGAAACCATTGAAGATGTCATCATTGAAAATAGTACAACGTTGACTGTTCTAAATGATAATAACTTCCCTGGGTCTACAGGGCGTAACGCAAAATTGGCTGACGATAATGAGATTATTCAAATTCGTTTGCCAAAAGCCTTGTTCTAAGCCCTGTAAATAAGTGAGTTAAAACTGCGGTGGGTTTTATTCCGCCGCATTTATTAGAAGAATAAAATATTGAATAAACTTTAATCAAATTAATTTTTATATCCTTGTTTTCGTTTGTTTTATAAACAGCGAAAATGAATGGAATTCATGTTAAAATGATCGGCTTTCATCTTTAGATGTCACTCCTCCATCTGCTAGCCGAGATTCGCAAGCCATGTCTACTGCCTACACCATGCAAACTGCGCCAAAAGCGTTGTTTGATTACGACAAATATTGGGCGTCGTGTTTTGAACCAGCGCCATTTTTGCCGATGTCACGAGAAGAAATGGATCAACTAGGCTGGGATGCGTGTGACTTCATTTTAGTTTGCGGTGATGCCTATATTGACCATCCGTCATTTGTTTCAGGTGTGATTGGACGTGTGCTTGAGGCACAAGGTTTTCGTGTCGGAATTATTGCACAGCCAGACTGGACCAATGTTGAAAGCTTCCGCGTTTTAGGTAAGCCTACCATTGCTTGGGGTGTGACGGCAGGTAATATGGATTCGATGATCAACCGTTATACGGCAGATCGTAAAATTCGTTCAGATGATGCTTACTCTCCAAACAATGAGCCGAACAAACGTCCTGACCGTGCAGCAACGGTATATTGCCAGCGTTGTCGTGAAGCATTCCCTGATGTACCTGTGTTATTAGGTGGAATTGAAGGCAGTTTACGTCGTATTGCACACTACGATTATTGGTCAGATAAAGTTCGTCGTTCGATTTTGATGGATTCAAAAGCCGATTTGCTTATGTATGGTAATGGTGAGCGTGCCATTATTGATGTGATGCACCGTTTGGCTAAAGGTGAAAAAATCCACGAGATTACAGATGTTCGTGGTACAGCATTTATTATTAATAAACATAACAAAGCATCGAAAGCAAAGTTTGTTGAAGTTGCGAGTAATGATGTAGATACGATTGGGCGTGTTGATCCAATTATTAATCCATATGTCATGACTGAAGATATTGATGGCTGTGAGGTTGAAAAAGAAAAGGGTAATTCTTTAGCTCAGTATCAAGATTTCCAGAAAGAGATTGTTGCAAACCCGATTGTGCGTGAAGGCGACAAACTAGATGACGACACTCAAATCGTTCAATTAAAGCCAGCACCGTCAAAAGCAATTAAACATAAGTTGCCTCCACGCGAGTTGGCGGTAATTCGTTTACCTTCTTTTGAAGAAGTGTCAAATGATCACGTGCTTTACGCGCATGCAAACCGTATTTTGCATCTTGAAACTAATCCGGGTAATGCCCGTGCTTTGGTTCAACGCCATGGTGAACGTGATGTCTGGATCAATCCCCCACCAATTCCTCTAACCACTGAGGAAATGGACTATGTGTTTGATCTTCCATATGCACGTTTGCCTCATCCAACTTATGGCGATGCTCGTTTCCCTGCATTTGATATGATCAAATTCTCGGTCAACATTATGCGTGGCTGTTTTGGTGGCTGTACTTTCTGTTCGATTACAGAACATGAAGGGCGTATTATTCAAAACCGTTCTGAAGACTCAATTTTACGTGAGATTGAGAAAATTCGTGACACGGCACCAAACTTCACAGGCATTATTTCTGACTTAGGCGGTCCAACAGCAAACATGTACCGTTTGCACTGTAAAGACCCTGAAATTGAAAAGAACTGCCGTAAACCTTCTTGTGTATATCCGGGCGTTTGTCAAAACTTGCATACCGATCATGCACCTTTAGTACAGCTTTATCGTAAAGCGCGTGCGATTAAAGGTGTGAAGAAGATTTTAATTGGTTCAGGTTTACGTTATGACCTTGCCGTACTGAATCCGGAATATGTAAAAGAACTGGTACAACATCATGTTGGTGGTTATTTAAAAATTGCTCCAGAGCATACCGAAAATGGCCCTTTATCTAAGATGATGAAACCGGGTATTGGTACGTATGATCGTTTCAAGCAAATGTTTGACCGTTTCAGTAAAGAAGCAGGAAAAGAGCAATACCTAATTCCTTACTTTATTGCTGCGCATCCGGGTACTTCAGATTATGACATGATGCACCTTGCAATTTGGCTTAAGAAAAATGGTTTCCGTGCCGATCAGGTACAAACGTTCTATCCATCGCCAATGGCAACTGCAACCACCATGTACTATTCGGGTAAAAACCCGCTTGCTAAAGTAGCTCGCTATACCGAAAAAGTTGATATTGTAAAAGGTGAGAAACGTCGTCGTTTGCATAAAGCATTCTTACGTTACCATGATCCAAACAACTGGCCATTACTTCGTGAGGCCTTAAAAGAAATGGGCCGTGCCGATTTAATTGGTAATTCGAAGCAGCATTTGATTCCGACCTATCAGCCACAAGGTACTGCTGAAGGTGAATATAAATCTGCACGTAAGAAGAACTCGTCTGTGGCGGGAGATTCAGCAAAACGCGGTCAGGGGCAATCTCGCTCAGCAGCGGGGCAAAAACGTCCACAAAAAGGACAGGTTCTAACCCAGCATACAGGTTTACCTCCTCGTGAAACAGGTGAGAAAAGACCGTTTGGTGGTAAAAGTAAACCAAAATCAAAAGCTCGTGGATAATGATAAAAAAGGCTCTTAAACAGAGCCTTTTTTGTTTTTAATGTGTCTATTTAAATCGCATAATGAGATTTTTGCAGATTTAAAGTACAAAAAACGTAACGAAAAACGATAATTTTAATAAATCTGACGAGCTGCACTTGATTGTTGTTGACTCTATGATTATAAATAATGTGAGGGTGGCTAAATTTAAGCCAAGCTTGATAACTACAAGTGAAATTACTAAGTGAACCTTTTAAAGAACGGCTGTGTCGTTATCAATTAAAACAAAGTGTGATCTAGCAAAATCATTATAAAAAACTTAAAGGATTAAGCCCATGTATTATCTAATTACGATCTTATTATTATTTTTGGCTATTGTGATGGCAGTGAAAAGTCTTTCACGAAGGCATCAACATGATAGTGCCTTGAAGCGCCGTGCAGTATTAACGAGTCATGAGCAAATAACATTAACCAGACTACAAACAGTTTTGCCTAAATTTACAGTATTGGCACATGTATCCTTTGATGCACTATTAACTACAAAATATGCGCATACACGTCGAAAATATCAAAATATGGCAGCTGATTTTGTTGTACTTGATCAAAATTATCAGGTTGTTGTAGTTGTTGTTCTTGGCGAAAATGGTTTACGCCGAGCGCATCAACAATATGAACGTCGTCTGTTGCAACTCGCTGGTTATCGCGTGCTGCATTATAGTGAGGTACCTGACTATCATGATCTAAGAAGAGACTTATTGAGTCCAGAAACAGAGATGGCAACTTTACATGCAACGCCACAGCTAGAAAGAATGTCAAATGCTTTTGTGAAGTCTTAAAAAGTAGGTAACGTCGGATTTGGATAAGAGTTCGGTGCAATAAAGATTAAAAATAATTGTGCCTCATCTTGAATAACAAGTATGGGCAAGCTTAGCAATTTGATAAGCCCTAATAAGATACTGACATTAATTATTTAAGCAGTAAAAAATTGAGCAATATAACTAGAGATATTGCTCAATTTAATCTCGATTTATATTTATAAAAATTATGGAAGTACTGCAACAACCGTCATTTCTACAAGCACGTCTGGCGCATAAAGTTTGGACTCTACACAAGTACGCGCTGGCGGGTTCCCTTCACTAATCCATGCATCCCAAACAGCATTCATCGCTGCATAATCTTTTTCGATATCTTTTAGAAAAATCATGACAGAAAGAATGTGGGTTTTATCGGTTCCAGCTTCTGCCAATAAGCGATCAATATTATCTAAAGTTTGCTGAGTCTGTGATGTAACATCTACGCTTGTATCATCTGCGAGTTGCCCAGCTAAGTGTACTAAATTACCTGAAATCGCAACTTCGCAGTAGCGTGAAGTAACGTGCAGGCGTTGAATCGTCATGATGATGAACCAATAAAAAAAGATGCTTAGAATTGTACTTGATTGAATTAAGCAGTGGAATTTTTTTAGTTGATATTGGTGGCTATAATTAATTAATTAATTAATGACAAGATTTATTATAAATTGCTAATATCTGCATTGAATAAAATAATATATTGGACATGATCATGCGAAAAAAAATAGAGATTATTATATTGGGAGGATTATTGGGAATGACAACAATAACGCATGCTATAAATCCTGATCAAGAATATATATTGTTCTTTGAAAAATATAAACAGTTGTCAAATGAGAGTGATCCAAAAGGAATGGAACTCTATGCAGACAATGCCAAACTTCATCAAAAACAAATCACACCGGATGGTATTGAACAAAGCATGAGTATGTCTGGGAAAAAACTAAAAGAACTGTTTTTAGAAAATCAAGAAATGCTTCAAAAGCTGGGATATACATCTAACTATAGTGATGTGAAAGTGACGAGAAGTCAAAACTCTGCAAAGATTTCAGCGACGAGATATAGCACTAAGAACTGTTTTACAGATAGTGATTACTATATGGTGGTTTCTCGTGGGGTGGATAAACAGTTATATATTACAGAGGAATATTCTACAAGTGTCCCTCAGAATTTGTGTAAAGAAAGTATTAAGGATGATTTGCCGCTACAGTTAACTTTTGGGGCCAAGATGATCAATAAAAACTTGCCTATGCAAGTAGATCGAGAAACAAATTTAGAACATGTTGAGGCCCAAGGGAAAGAATTAACGTTGAATTATCGTCTGATTCATATAACGTCTGCGGATATGCCTGCTGAATGGGTACAAGCAATGGAAGTTAATGGTGTTCCTGAAATTGTTAAAGGTGTTTGCGATAATATAAAAATGAAAGAATTATTAAATAAAGGAGCGCAAATTAATTTAAAGTATTTATATAAAGATAATGTGCCATTAACTAAAATTAAAATGACCAAACAGGACTGTAATATATAAATGTTTTTATTAAAGAATAAATTATAATAAAAGGGCACATTTGTGCCCTGTAATATTCGGATTTGGTCGTCACGCCAATCACAGGACGGTATGCCAAAAGTAAAGGTTGCTTTAAGCATGTTGCAAATACATGGGTAATGAATATGCGCTGATTAGGTTACTCTAAACTTGGAGCAAAAGGGAATAGATTTTGTTCAAAATCCACTCTCTTTGAGTGAAAAGTAGTCAATCACCAAAGGTTTAGTTGAAAGTCATCTGATTGGGTTTGTAACTGATAAACCCCTATACCAATTAAGCGAAACTGGAAATGTTCGGGAATCTGCATTTCATTTAATAATAAAAATAAAACTTGGATTAGGTCGTGTAGCGACTGAATAGGTCTTTTAAAGCTTTTACTATGTTGTAAAGTCTGAAAATTCTTGAGTTTAAGTTTGACATTAACACCACGTGCATTGAGCTGTTTTTTCTCTAAGCTTTGCCAGACTTTTTCGGCTAATCCCTGCCAATAGGGCTGACATTGAGCTAAAGTAAAATCACTATCAAAGGTAGTCTCTTTTGAAATTTGTTGGCGAGCTCTTTCAGCTTGAACAGGTCTGTAATCAATCCCTTGCGCATATAGATAGAGCTGTTGACCATATTTACCAAAGTGGTGAATTAAAATAGCCTCTTCAATTTTTTGTAAGTCACCCAGCGTATGTAACTGAAGCTGTTGTAATTTTTCCTGAGTGACTTTACCCACACCAGGAATTTTTTTAAGTGGAAGATCTTGAATGAAATTAGCAACCTGCGAAGGTTTTATTACGCATAAACCATTCGGTTTATTCCAGTCAGAGGCGATTTTTGCTAAAAACTTATTGGGTGCTACACCTGCCGATGCAGTCAGTCCAGTTAATCTGAAAATATCTTCTCGAATATGCATGGCAACTTCAGTTGCACTCGCAATCTGTTTTAAATTCTCAGTGACATCCAAATAAGCTTCATCTAAAGATAAAGGCTCAATAAGTAGCGTATATTGCTGAAAGATCGAGTGAATTTGAGCTGAAACTGTGCGATATTTTTCAAAATTTGGTTCAATAATAACGACTTGAGGGCATAGTTTTCTTGCCTGACTCATCGACATGGCTGAACGCAAACCAAATTCGCGGGCAGGGTAAGATGCAGCAGCAATTACAGCTCGCGGATGATGAGACGAAATAACAACGGGTAAATGCCTTAATTCAGGTTGTTCCCGTAGCTCGACTGATGCATAAAAGGCATCCATATCGATATGAATGATTTTGCGCATATTATTGTGCTTTCACGATGCCTTGCTGCTGTAAAAATTGGTGCCATTCTTTGACTGACCCCTCATAGACATTTAAGTCTACAGGCTTTATCACCCCTTCAATTTTACCTTGATTACTATGCTGCCAAAAGAGCCATTTTCTTTTATCTTTGAGTTCAGGTTTAGCTTCATAATCACGAACCCAAAGGGGAGTACCAGAAAAATTTCCAACTAAGACAATGTGATAAAAAGTTCTAGAAATATAAAAGATGGGCTGTTTGCCATAATGCTGTTTTAAGCGATCATGCATGATGCCAATTTCTTTAATTAATTGTTCTTTGGTGTATGTATTAATACAGTTACTGTCGTATTCCAGATCAATAACTGGCGGAAGCGCATCTGATTTTTTAGGCACAGTCGCAATAAAGTTATCTGCTTGTGTTTTACCATCTCGACATAGACGGTAAAAGTGATAAGCCCCTACATGAAACCCATGTTCACGAGCCTTAAGCCAATTTTCTTGAAATTTTGAATCTTTATAATCACCACCTTCAGTCGCTTTTAAATAAACGAATTGGAACTTTTCTGGTGATATTTTTTTCCAGTCAATGTCACCTTGATGGTGAGAGACATCGAATCCCTGAACTGGATAATCTTGTGCCACGGCTTTTTGTTGATAGAACAGACCAAAATAAGCCAATACTCCCATAACACATGCCAAGCCAATTCCGATTAAAGTATTGTGCTGTGCTGTGAAAAAGGTTTTAGCCAGTTTGGTCATGCAAAACTCATTAAAGATGTTAGGCCGCCATCATAACGTGATTCAAGAGTGATAAACCACGCTAAAAGTGCAACAGCTTATACGGGGGTATTTTTGGGAATTTGCCAGAAGATAAGTGCAGCAATGACATTGATACAACCGAGGCAAATTAAAGTGACATGGAATGCTGTTGTCACGTGATCGGCACCATAATAACTGGTAAATACATTAATGAGTGTACCTGCCAGCGCCACGCCAATACTCATTGATAGCATCATGATCATCGATAAAAAACTATTACCGCTACTCGCATCTTGTTGAGGTAAATCTTTTAGGGTCAAAGTATTCATTCCAACAAATTGTAATGAATTTAATGTGCCAAATAAGAAAAAGTGTAAGGCTCTAAACCAAGTTGGAGTATCGACTGTCATGATGGCGAAAGAGGCAATACATAGCCCGACCAGCGTGGTGTTGATGAGTAAAAAACGTCGGTAGCCAATTTTCTGAATAATAGGTCTGACAATTGGCTTTGAAAATAACGAACCTAACACTAGAGGAATCATCATTAAACCCGCAATAAAAGGTTCAAAACCAAAAGCGATCTGTAACATGAGCGGTAAAACAAAAGGTAAGGCATTACCACCAAAGCGGGCAAAGAAATTACCTAAAATACCAATCGCATAAATTTTATTTCTAAAGAGTCGACTGCGGAATAATGCGTTTTGATGGGTATGAGAATGATAGGCATACCAAAGTGTTGCGATTATGCCGATGACTAATAGCGAAATGCTGAACCATTTTGAATATTCAGGTGAGGCCAGATGTTCGATACCCAAAGACCATCCAATCATTGCTACCACTAATAAGATGAAGCCGCCTAAATCAAATGTTTTGACTGAAGGTTCTTTTAAATTAGGCATGACTTTTAATGTCATTAAGATGCCTAAGATACCCATAGGAATATTGATGAGAAAAATCCAGTGCCAAGTTGCAACTTCAACTAACCAGCCGCCTAAAGTTGGACCAGCCAAAGGTCCGAGTAAACCTGCAAGACTCATTAAGCTCATTGCAGCTAAGAACTGAGTTCGGGGAATAATTTTTAAAAGAGATAATCGACCAACAGGGAGTAATAATGCTCCACCCACGCCTTGGATAACTCGGAAAACTAATAGCTCATTGAGGCTCTGAGAAAGACCACAACCTAAAGAAGCCAGAGTAAAAATAACGATTGCCGATAAGAAAATATTTCTAACACCAAAGCGGTCTGCTAACCAGCCACTTAAAGGAATACAGGCAGCTACTGATAAAACATAGGCCACTACTACGCTGTGCATGCGTAATGGATCTTCATTTAGATGATGAGCCATTGCAGGAATAGCGGTGTTTACAATCGTTGTGTCCAAAGCCTGCATAAAAAAGCCAATGGAAACCAAAAGAACGAGTAGGCGATATTCAGGTTGCAAGGCTTGGTGAGTCGGCGTGGCATTCATAACATTTGAAAGTTAACGTTTTGGTCTAGTGTAAAACAAATTGAAAGTAAAAAAAGTAAGACAATGTTGAGTACCCCTTTACTAAATCTAAGTACTTTTAAAGGCACGGTGAAAATAGTTAAAACAAAAAAAGCGGCAGGACCGCTTTTTTATGGAGAGTAGGTGGGCAACTAGACAACAAATCTTTTTGGCATTTTTAAGTTTTTAATCACGTTATAAATTTGATCAACGTCTTCGCAGATAATCAATTTAGCGCGGTGTTGAAGTGGGAGAAAACCCTCTTGAACCGCATGATCTAACTGAGCAATCAATGCATTATAAAAACCATTTACGTTATATAAAATCATGGGTTTTTGATGTTGGTTGAGTTGACCCCAAGTGGCTATTTCCAATATCTCTTCGAATGTTCCTAAACCACCCGGTAATGCAACAAATGCACTTGCACGTTCAGCCATCATGGCTTTGCGCTCATGCATGGTTTCTACCACGTGTAATTCGGTTAATCTTGAGTGTGCTTCTTCATAGTTAAGCATAAAATCAGGGATCACTCCCACAGCTTCACCGCCATTTTCGAGTACGCTGTCGGCTACTTGTCCCATCAAGCCAATGCTTGCACCGCCGTAGACCAAACCAAAGCCTTGCTCAGCAATTCCACGAGCGAGCTCAATTGCTTTTTCTCGATAGATTGGATTATTTCCTACACGTGAACCACAATATAATGCAATAAGAGGTTGTTTTGTTTTTACAGCTGTTATAGATGAATCATTTACTGCCATTGTTAATACGCTATTCATTGCTTTATTTTCACCTTATCACGTTCATATTTCTTGTCTACACTAAGCCAAAGATATGACAACTTTATAAGCAGATTAATAAGAAAGATTCATGTTTTGTATGGGTTTGGTGAATGCCCGTCATGAACAAATAAAAATGATGAATTTCTATTAAATCTTGCCTATACTAAAAATTCGTTTAACAACATATGAACAAATATGGGTAGTGGTTGTAGTCGCTCCGTTTTAATTTTTTGTCCTAAAAAAACATTTTCCCTCCTTTGTATGGGCATGCCTGCTGTGTTGCCAAATAAAGATAAAATTCAGTCAGCGCAGGAGCAGGATCGATGATCTTTGAATGGATGTCTGATCCCGCTGCTTGGGTGGGCTTAGCAACTTTAATCGTTCTTGAAATTGTATTGGGGATCGATAACCTCGTTTTCATTGCTATTTTGGCCGAAAAACTGCCGCCAGAGCAGCGTGGTAAGGCTCGAAAACTGGGATTAGTATTAGCCTTAGGAATGCGTCTAATACTTTTAGCTTCGATTGCTTGGGTTGTGACTCTGACTGAACCACTCTTCCATATTCTTAATCATCCATTCTCTGGTCGTGATTTGATTTTGTTGTTCGGTGGTGTGTTCTTGCTCTTTAAAGGCACCATGGAATTGCATGAACGAATGGAAGGTAACCAACTTCATAAAGAAGATAATCCTGTTCATGCTGCGTTCTGGATGGTCATTGTCCAGATTGTTGTGCTTGATGCTGTGTTCTCGTTAGATAGTGTGATTACAGCTGTAGGTATGGTGAAAGAGCTATCAATCATGATGGTTGCCGTTGTAATTGCTATCGGAATCATGTTGTGGGCATCAAGACCACTCATGGACTTTGTTAATAAGCATCCAACGGTCGTTATTCTGTGTCTTGGTTTCTTGATGATGATTGGTTTCTCTTTGGTCGTGGAAGGTTTTGGTTTCCATATTCCGAAGGGCTACTTATATGCTGCAATTGGCTTCTCGGTTTTGGTGGAAATTATCAATCAGAGCATGCGCCGCAATCAGGAAAAGCTGGTTACAACCACAGACTTGCGTTATCGCACTGCCTCTGCGGTTTTACGTATGCTAGGAAGTAAAAACAGTGGCTCTAGCTCAGATACACAATCTTCTGATAAAGAGGACGTATTAGCTACTCAAGCTTTTGCAGATGAAGTTTTTGATGAAGACAATGGTGTTTATCATAGTGTACTTGTGCAAGGTGTTCTTAGTTTATCAGAACGTCCTGTAAAGTCTGTTATGACACCAAGACCTGAACTTGAATGGATTGATTTAGACGACGAGCCGGAAGTTTTAAAAGAACGTTTAATGTCAATGACACACTCTCGTTTGATTGTTGCACGTGGTGAACTTGATAATATTGAAGGTATTGCACTCACTCATAAAGTTTTGAATGGCTTTATTGAAACTGGTGTAGTCGATTTCCAAAAGCATTTACGTGAGCCCGTCATTGTGCATGAAAATGCTCAAGTACTTATGGTGATGGAGCAATTACGTCAAGCGCCTTTACAAATGGCAATCGTTTTAAATGAATACGGTTCAATTGAAGGTATTGCAACACCAATCGATATCTTAGAAGCAATTGCGGGTGAATTCCCAGATGAAGATGAACTAGATGCAGCTGCTGAGAGCTTGGAAGATGGTTCATTAATACTTGAAGGTTCAACCGACATTCGCCATGTATCTTTGTTATTAGGCCGTGATTTGGTTGATGAAAGTGAACAGTATTCTACTTTATCGGGCTATTTGTTATTCCATTTAGGTCGCTTGCCTGAAAATGGTGAAACTGTTGAAGCAGATGGTTATCGCTTTGAAGTGGTGACGATGGAAGGCCATAAAATCGAGAAAGTTCATATTGTTTCTATCGAACAAGATGAATCGAAAGATTAAATGACATTTCAAGTCTAGAAACATCATAAAATAGCTCAAATCTGAGCTATTTTTTTATTTGAGAAACACAGAATGACTCAACACACTTGTCCATGTGGAAAAGCCAGCTATGCAGAATGTTGCGAGCCTTTACATTTAGGCACAGCAAAAGCCCTAACAGCAGAGCAGCTTATGCGTTCGCGTTATAGTGCTTTTGCATTGCAGCAAATTGATTATATTGTGAAAACAACTGCTTTAGGTCAGCAAGCTGCGCTTGATAAAGAGGCTATTGCAGACTGGAGCAAACAAAATCAATGGTTGGGTTTAGAGGTGGTCAATGCTAAAGAAAAACTAGACAAAACGCATGCGCAGGTTGAGTTCAAGGCCCATTATCATGATGGACAAAAAGCTCAGGTCCACCATGAGGTTTCACATTTTGTGTGTCACCAACAACAATGGTTTTTTCTTGATCCCACAGTAGATATGCATGTCACGATGAAACAGCCTTGCGTATGTGGCTCCGGAAAAAAATTTAAGCAATGCTGTGCACAATTCATATAACTTTACCTTAAAATACGGCCACCGTTTGGCCTGAGGGAAAGGGCGATGTTACTCACCGTTATTTATATTATTGCGATTACTGCCGAAGCCATGACAGGAGCATTGTCTGCTGGGCGACGGAGTATGGACTGGTTCGGTGTCGTACTGATTGCCTGTGTGACGGCCTTGGGTGGTGGTTCTGTACGTGATGTACTACTCGGCCACTATCCTTTAACTTGGGTAAAACATCCTGAATATTTGGTTCTGACTTGTTGTGCTGCATTTGTCACAATCATTATTGCCAAATGGATGCGTCACTTACATAACATCTTTTTGGTGCTCGATGCTTTAGGTTTAATCGGGTTTACCATCATTGGTTGCCAAATTGCATTACAAATGGGGCACGGTTTTGTCGTATCCGCTGTAGCTGGTGTATTGACCGGAGTTTCTGGCGGTATTTTACGTGACATTTTATGTAACGATGTCCCATTTGTTTTCCGCCGCGAACTTTATGCGAGTATTTCTTTTGTGGCGGTCATCTGTTACTGGGTATGTCAGGATTTAGGATTAAGTTTAGAGTTAACCGTCATTTCAACCTTAATTTTTGGTTTTACCCTGCGTTTGATAGCCATCTATTTTGGTTTAGAAATGCCTAAATTTATTTATAAAGATGATGATGCAGAATCGGCTTCTTCAACCGACGAACATTAATCATGCAGAATGCTATGTGAGCATGCTATAACAATTAAATATATTGTCTTGCTCACTTACTTTTTCCAGTAGAGTTTTCCTATGGACCTGATTTCACGTATACAAAATCTTCCAATCGGCAAATTCCACTACACATTATTGTGGGTGGTTGGGCTAGGTTGGATGTTTGATGCGATGGACACAGGAATCATTGCTTTTATCATGACAACCTTAGTCAAAGACTGGGCACTAACTCCAGCCGAAAGTGGCTGGATTGTGAGTATTGGCTTTGTGGGAATGGCGATTGGAGCAGTTTGCTCGGGGGCTTTAGCAGACCGTTTTGGCCGTAAGACAATATTTGCGACCACCATGGCAATTTATAGTATTGCCACAGCCTTATGTGCTTTTGCGCCAGATTTAAAGTGGTTATTAATTTTTCGTTTTATTGTTGGCGTTGGTCTAGGTGGACAGTTGCCTGTTGCGGTGACATTGGTGAGTGAGTATATACCCTCACATGTACGTGGTCGTTTTATTGTATTACTTGAAAGTTTTTGGGGTTTAGGCTGGTTAGTTGCTGCATTAATTTCTTATTTTATTATTCCTAAGTTTGGTTGGCATATTGCATTTCTCATGGGTGGCCTCCCACTGATTTATATTTTAGTGATTTGGAAAAAACTCCCTGAGTCGATACCATATCTCATTAATCGTGGTCGTATTGAAGAGGCGCATGCATTAGTTCAAAAATTAGAAGCTCAAGCTGGTGTTCAAATTGTCCATCATATTGAAGTCATGCCTGTAGCTATACGACAAAAGGTTTCTTTTAAACAGCTTTGGAGTGGTCCTTTTGCACGTCGTAGTTTAATGCTCTGGCTCATTTGGTTTGGGATTGTCTATTCCTACTACGGTATTTTTACTTGGTTACCGAGTTTATTGGTGAAACAAGGCTATGACATTGTTAAATCTTTTGAATATGTTCTTCTTATGATTTTGGCACAGCTACCAGGTTACTTGGCAGCTGCATGGTTTGTAGAGCGCTTGGGAAGAAAGATTACACTGGCTTCTTTTATTGGCTTTTGTGCATTGTCTGCATATTTCTTTGGACAAGCCGACAGTGTGAATAGCATCATGTTTTGGGGCTGCCTCATGTCATTCTTTAATTTAGGAGCATGGGGAGTGTTATATACCTATACGCCAGAGCAATATCCAGCCAATATTCGAGCTTTTGGTTCTGGTTGGGCTTCGGCAATGGGGCGTTTAGGCGGGATTTTGGCGCCGATCGTAGTTACACATATGATGGTGGCTAAGAACGGATTTAGCCATGTTTTTATGATGTTTACAGTTGTTTTGCTTTTGGTTGCTGCTGTAATTTTGATATTGGGTGAAGAAACCCAAGGAAAAAGATTAGAGTCGATAGGCCTCTAGTTTTGCCTAACTTTATAGCAAGTAACTAAAAATATAGAGAGATGAGACATAATTTGACGCTCAGGTGACAGACTCCCTCTTGTGTCTGTAACATAGCCCACTTAGCATAAGACTCATTTAAAATAACGACTGATTTGGAAGATAAGCTGACTATGACCAGCCTTGCGCATCAAGCGACAGAAAACCGCTCTGTAGCCGAATTTACTGAACAGGCTTACCTGAATTATGCCATGTACGTCATCATGGACCGTGCATTGCCACATATCAGTGATGGTTTAAAGCCTGTACAGCGCCGTATTGTATTTGCCATGAGCGAATTAGGGCTGAAAAATAGTGGTAAGCCAAAAAAATCAGCACGTACAGTCGGTGATGTACTCGGTAAATACCATCCTCATGGTGACTCGGCATGTTATGAAGCCATGGTATTGATGGCACAGCCGTTTAGTTATCGTTATCCTTTAATTGAAGGACAAGGTAACTGGGGGGCGCCAGATGATCCTAAGTCATTTGCTGCGATGCGTTATACCGAAGCAAAACTTTCTGCCTACAGTGAGTTATTGTTAAATGAGTTAGGGCAGGGCACAACTGACTGGCAAGATAACTTTGATGGTTCATTAAAAGAACCCATTACGTTGCCAGCACGTATTCCTAATATTCTACTCAACGGCACAACGGGGATTGCTGTTGGTATGGCGACAGATATTCCGCCGCATAATTTACGTGAAGTGATTAAAGGAACGATTGCCTTAATTCGTAATCCGCAAACTTCAGATGAAAAATTGGCTGAATATATTCCAGCGCCAGATTTACCAACAAAAGCTGAAATCATTACTCCACCAGAAGAATTACTCAAAATCCAGACTACTGGTCGTGGTAGTTACCGCATGCGAGCGGTGTACACCATCGAAAAAAATGAAATCGTGATTACTGAATTGCCTTATCAGGTATCGGGCTCTAAGGTCATTACTCAAATTGCCGATCAAATGCAGGCTAAGAAGCTACCATTGGTGGTGGATATACGTGATGAGTCGGATCATGCAAATCCAACACGATTAGTGATTGTACTTCGTTCAAATCGTATTGATGCTGAAGCGGTGATGAGCCACTTATTTGCAACGACGGACTTAGAGTCAAGCTATCGTGTTAATTTAAATATGATTGGTGAGGATGGACGTCCTCAGGTGAAATCGATTCGTCGTATTTTGCTGGAATGGATTGAGATCCGTAAAAAAACGGTGACTCGCCGTTTGGAATATCATTTAAACCGAATTGAAAAACGCCTGCATATTTTGGCAGGTCTTTTAATTGCTTACCTTGATATTGATACAGTCATCCGTATTATTCGTGAAGAAGATCAGCCTAAACCTGTATTGATGGAACATTTCAAGATTGATGAGATACAGGCAGAAGCAATTTTAGAACTCAAGTTACGTCATTTAGCAAAACTCGAAGAGATGGAAATCCGTCAAGAGCAGGATGAACTTGCAGCAAAAGCAGCCATTATTCGTGAGCAATTAGGAAATCCAGAATCTTTAAAGAACCTGATTATTGGTGAATTAAAAGAAGACGCGAAAAAGTTTGGTGATGAGCGCCGTTCTCCAATTGTAGCGCGTGCTGAAGCTGTTCAGATTAAAGAACAAGACCTTGTACCAGCAGAAACAGTAACAGTGGTTTTATCTGAAGCAGGTTGGATTCGTGCTGCAAAAGGTGCAGATGTTGATGCAGAAAATTTAAACTACCGTGCTGGCGACCAATATCTAAGTCACGCTGTGGGCAAAACCAATCAAAGGATTTATTTCCTTGATGAGACAGGGCGTAGTTATGCTTTACCTATCAGCAGTTTGCCATCAGCAAGAGGTTTAGGTGAACCATTAAGTTCCAAACTTGCTCCTGCAAGTGGCGTGTCGTTTATTCAGGTTTATCTAGAAGATGAAGCGTCTGAACTTATCGCTGCTAGTACATCAGGTTATGGATTTAAAACTCAAGCCAAACAGCTAGATACCAATGCCAAGGCAGGGAAAACATTCTTGTCGGTGCCTGAAAAATCAAAAGCTTTACCATTAATATCTGCTCAAAATATGACACATTTGGCTGTGCTCAGTTCAGTAGGTCGACTCTTAATCATTGATTTGGCAGAACTCCCAAATTTAAATAAGGGTAAAGGTAATAAGTTGATACAACTTGAAGCGAAAGAGCAAATTTTATCCATGACAACCCTGAACTTAGATGAAATAATTCAGGTGGTTGCAGGGCAACAACATTTAAAATTAAAAGGTGATGATCTACAAAAATACCTGGGTAAACGAGCTTCAAAAGGTCAGCTCTTACCACGTGGATATCAAAAAGCAAATAAACTGTTGATTCAGAGATAAAGCTAGCGTCTGGCAACATAAATACGCTATATATGGCAACATGTTCAAGCAATGAACTGAACTTGTTGGTATGAATAACGATTAAAAGGACAGCAATTTGGAGTACGTAATTTGTACTCCATGCAAAAAATTTGGCAGGGTTAAATTGTCAAAACTTCTGTCTCATAATCTTGTTCGAAGTGTCATGAATGTGCCAATAAGTTTTAAATATGTTCTGGCACCAAGAAGCTAAAGAATAGCTGGGGCATTGAATAACAGTTATTACTAAGGATTACGAATCGGAGATAATGGCATTATGGAAAAAATTTGGTTTGCAGAATACCAAAAGACAGGGATTCCAGAAACAGTAGCATTGCCTGCGGAAAATACCTCACTTGTTGATATTTTTGAGAGTAATTTCCAAAAATTTGGTTCTCGCGATGCCTTTATCTTTATGGATAAAGCGATGTCATTTAATGAGTTGGAGCTTGCAAGCCGTAAGTTCGCGACCTATTTGCAAAATTTGGGGTTAGCAAAAGGAACTCGTGTGGCAGTGATGATGCCGAATGTGTTGCAGTATCCTGTAGTTGCATTAGCTGTCTTACGTGCAGGCTTGGTATTAGTGAATGTTAATCCACTTTATACCGCGCGTGAACTTGAGCATCAATTAAATGACTCAGGTGCAGAAGTACTTGTGATCATCGAAAACTTTGCCAGTGTTTACCAAAGCATTTTAGGTAAAACTCCAGTGAAGCATGTTGTTGTTGCATCAGTAGGAGATATGCTCGGTACACTCAAAGGTACTCTGGTGAACTTTGTCTTACGTAAAGTACGTAAGCAAATTCCGGCTTGGAATATTCCGGGACACGTTAAATTTAATTCGGCATTAAATAAAGAAAACTCGAGTAATTATAAGCGCCCGACGTTAACTTTAAGTGATACTGCTGTACTTCAATACACTGGTGGTACGACGGGTGTTTCAAAAGGTGCAGAGCTTACTCATCGTAATCTTGTAGCAAACTTACTTCAGTGTGATGGCATTTTCCAAAGTAAATTTGGAGCAAACGATGGTGCTAAAGGCGACCGTATTGTTTGTGCATTGCCGCTTTATCATATTTTTGCGTTCATGGTTTGCGCGATGTACGGTATGTATAAAGGTCAGGCAAATATCTTGATTCCGAACCCTCGTGATTTACCAGCTGTTATTAACGAACTGCGTAAATATCAACCATCATTCTTCCCAGCAGTAAATACATTATTTAATGCTTTAGTGAATAATGAAGAGTTCAGACAACTTGACCATAGCAAGTTAAAAATGGCGATGGGCGGTGGTATGGCTGTTTTACCTTCTACAGCAGAAGCTTGGAAGAAAATTACTGGCACAACCATTATTGAAGGTTATGGCTTGTCAGAAACCTCACCAGTAGCAACTGCAAATCCACCGGCTTCTACTGAATTTAGTGGCACCATTGGTATTCCGTTACCTTTAACTGAAGTGGCCATTTTAGATGATGACGGTAAAGAAGTTGCTTTAGGTGAGCAAGGTGAAATCTCGATTCGTGGACCTCAAGTCATGAAAGGTTACTGGAACCGCCCTGATGAGACAGCTAAAGTCATGACAGCAGATGGTTTCTTCCGTACGGGCGACATCGGCGTGATGGATAGCCGTGGATATACAAAAATTGTAGATCGTAAAAAAGATATGATTTTGGTTTCTGGCTTTAACGTTTACCCAAGTGAAATCGAAGAAGTTATTGCTAAACATCCAAAAGTATTGGAAGTTGCAGCGATTGGTGTTCCTGATGAAAAATCAGGTGAAGTTCCAAAACTCTTTATCGTGAAAAAAGATCAAAGCTTAACTACAGAAGAAGTTTTGAGCTTTGCTAAAGAGAACTTAACAGGCTATAAGCGCCCTCGTTATGTTGAGTTTATGGATGAATTACCAAAATCAAATGTAGGCAAAATTTTACGTAAAGACTTACGTAAACCAGCTTAATCGGTTAATAAAAAAAGCGCCTTAGGGCGCTTTTTTTATTTTATATTTTATGACTTTTTATAAACCAGCGGTCTATATAAGGGCGTCCAATGCCAACCATCCCCACAAAAACAAGCATTGTGCCGAGTTGCAGGCGTAAGTGAGTTAAGTCAAGCTGGCCATAACTTAAATAATTATCTGCTAAGCAATATATCGTAATCACAATGAGCCAGTGCCACAAAGGAAGTCGTTTAATACCAACAGCAATAAAGGTAATTGTTAAAATAACAAAGGTGCCAAGTGTAGATTGCCAATTCAAATTTGCACAAATCACACTCAGTAAAAAAGCGACAATAGGGAGTACGATCTTTAATATGCGATCTATCTGAAGTTGATTCTGTTTTTGCTTATCCAAGACTTCAAACAGTTCTTTTTGATCAGGTTGTTGCATACATGGCCCTATTCATCAGTGTTGACAAGTGATTGCATAAAATTTCAGGTAAAAACGCAATGTTATGATAGCATGATCAACAGTATTTTCAGTGATGGATGGCACTATGCAGGGCATCAGCGGCATTATCTATATTATTTTAGTGGCATGTTTACTGCCATACGCATTTACCGCAATTGCAAAAATTACAGGTGGTTTTCAGCCTGCCGATAATCAAAACCCGAGAGCTTTTTTTGCCAAAACAACTGGTCTGGCTGCTCGCGCTAATGCCGTACAACAAAATAGTTTTGAAAGCTTACCTTTATTCTTAACGGCTATTTTAATGGCCGAATATATGGTTGTTCCAGAATACTTTATTCTGAGATTAGGTTGGGCATATATTATTTTAAGAGTTATTTATGGGATCTGCTATTTAAGTAATTGGGCAACTTTACGCTCGATTGTCTGGTTCTTATCTATATTGTGTCCAATCTTCTTATTAGTGGTTACGATTAAACTGACTTGAGTGTCATTCTGTCATCATTCATATCAACTTTCGCGTGTGCGCATTGTATAATCGGCATCATTTTGATGATATCCACGCTATAATCGAGTGGATTTTACATCTGACTTCATAACGAAAGAGTATTGATATGAGTTACAGCGATATCCCAGCAGGTAAAGATGCCCCAAATGACATCTATGTCATCATTGAAATTCCTGCAAATGCAGCACCAATTAAATATGAAATCGACAAAGATTCTGATGCATTGTTTGTAGACCGTTTCATGGGCACAGCAATGTTCTATCCAGCGAACTATGGTTATGTTCCAAATACTTTGTCTGAAGATGGCGACCCGTTAGACGTACTTGTTGTAACTCCACATCCTGTTGCTGCTGGTTCTGTAATTCGTTGCCGTCCAGTGGGCAAATTAAAAATGGAAGATGACGGTGGTATCGATGCGAAATTAATCGCTGTTCCACACGAAAAATTGTCTCCACTTTATAAAGATGTGAAGGAATATACAGATCTTCCTCCATTGTTGATTAGCCAAGTTGAGCATTTCTTCAGCCACTATAAAGATTTAGAACCAGGTAAGTGGGTAAAAATCAGTGGTTGGGAAGGTGCTGATGTTGCTAAAGCTGAAGTACTAAAAGCAATTGAAGCTGCTAAATAAGCTTTAATTTATAAGCTCAGAGTTTCTCAATTGATATTCTGAGCTTAATAAAAAACCTACATCTGTTGCCAGATGTAGGTTTTTTTATGCTTGATAGATCTATGAATTAGAATAATTTCACAGGAATATCAAGGAATAAACGCCATTCATTGGTGTCACCAATGTACGCACCTTGGTATGAGTCACTTGCACGGTAGTACGAGTTACGAATACGAAGACTTGCATCTTTAGCGAAACCGCTTTGAACAGTGTATTTCACTTGGTTAAAGAATTCACGTTCTTGAGCACTGTCAGTTACATTTCTAACTTTGATGTCCCAACCATATACAAACGCAGTCGTCCAGTTTAAACCAGGTAATACACCTAACTTACCAAAATCAACGTTGTACTGAATTTGTGCAGATTTTTCATCGTTACCGATGAAGTCAGACATGTAAGAATTCGGTAAATAGATACTTTGGAAACCATCAGCGTTTTGACCATAGTCATAACCAACATTACCACTGTTTTGTTGGTATGCTAACATCACACTATGTGGGCCAGTTGCATAAGTGCCTGAAACTGCCCAAATATTATTAGTCTTTTCTTCGCCAGCAACACCATCAGTACCATAATTTGGTGCTACAGATCCAGTTGCTGAATAAGTGTGGGCACTTGCGTCAAATTTAGTGTGGTAGCCACTAAAATCATAAGTTAATGAACTGTCATTAGCCAAAGGCTGTTTAAAGTTTACATTTACATAATGGCGTTCAAGAGCGTTTTTGCTGTCTAAGCCATAATAAGATGCATTTAAGTTATCATCAAACTTGTATTTCGCGCCCCAAACAATGGCACGATCAAGGCCTCTGCCAGAAGCATCTGCATCGGTATTGATTTGATCAGACATTTGGTCTTTAGTAAATTTACCAGCAACCAATTCAAGGTTCTTGATTTCATGGCTGGTTAATAAAGTACCTGTAAAATATTCAGGAACCATACGTCCAGTGTTACTTGCAAGAACCGGCAAATCGAGTACTTGAGTACCGTAACGTACTGTTGTATTCGAAAAACGTGCTTTAACGCTACCACCACCACGAGCCCAGTGATCGTAAGCTGAACCATCGTTGTATTTTGGAATCATTTGATTTCCGGCATTTTTATTTTCACCGATCTTAAATGAACCATCACCAACAACGCCAACGCCGAAGCCGACAATACCAGGGGTAAAACCAGAATCGATACTTACAATTGCTGACTGAGCAAATGAGCTAGTATCTTTGGCGCCCTGTTTTTTGTCACGGCTGATATAACCTGTACGGAAGAGAATAGAACCGTTCGCATCTTCAACAAATCCTTTTGCCTCACTTTGCTCACTTGCCTGAGCTGAGGAAATTATTGCCGCAGAAATGAGAACTGCTAATGTAAGTTTTTGTGCATTTAGCATATTTAAAGAACCTCATAAAAACGATAAATCCTGTGCCTTGTTATTGTTCAGGGCCTAGGATTTGAATCAATTGTATAAGTAATCTATAAAAAAGATATATTTTTGTTGATTTTATTTTATATATGCTATGCAGAAATTGATTAATGTGTTACTGATTGTTTAGTAAATTTATTATTAAGCTTTTATACTTAATATATTGTTTAAAATAAAAAAAGTAATTTATTTTTTAGTGGATTTCTACCATTTATTTTATATTCTAAGCTCAAAAAATAGTTGATTCTTGTGTTCATTTTTTGCTCTTTTTTATTGGATATGTTTACTTTTTAATCTTGTCTTAAGTTGATTTTTTTAACAGTTTATTTTCAACACCCTCTAAATTGTTACTATATAACATTATTTTTAATGCATGATGTGCAAAAAGAGATCACTATAATAAGCCAATCGAATTTAATTGATTTGATCAAATTTAGTGCGATATTTTGCGTAAATTTTGTGCATTACTCTTTTTGCTCATATTGTTGCTTAAAAAAGACCCAAAATAGTTCATAAGTTTTAAAACAGAAAAAAATGAAGAAATCTAATTAAAAGAAATGCCCATTCACAGACCATTACAAGCTCGGCTTTAAGAAATTTACGTAATTTTTATATCTCTTATTCAAGTTTAAATAGAAATTTTACATTGAGTAAATGGATACTGCTGACGTCGCTAATTTATTTCCGACAAGGTGTTTTCTCATGTTGCTCTTTTCTAATCGGATAGATGTATTATTTTATAATATTGTTTTTTATGAATATATTTTTATAAAAATAAAATGGAATTTTTATTGTAGAGATATTTTGATTTCAATATTAATGATATGCAGCGAAGGGGAATATGGACTTGGCACAGCAATTGCTAAAGCTTAAGTAACACAATGTGTTTTATATACATAAATCGTGCATTCATTATGGGGGAGATCAAAATGATGAAATTTGCACTTAAGACCTTAGGTCTTGGTATTTTCGCAGCTGGTTCAACCATGGCTATGGCTGAAGAAGCACCATCTTTTTATGGTATCACTGCAACAGGTAGTGTAGCGGCAACTACAGACTACCGCTTCCGCGGTGTTACACAATCGTCAAATAACCCAGCCATTCAAGGTGGTTTTACTTTTTCTCATAAGTCAGGTGCCTATGTCGCGCTGTGGGGTTCAAGCGTTGACTTTAATACACCTGGCGTTTCAACTGAAACCGATATCTCTTTAGGTTATACAAATACATTAAAACTGTCAGATAAGCTGGCACCGACCTATGACGTGGGTGTAATTCATTACGGCTATATTGGTTCTGACTCAAAATTTACTAACCCATACAATGGGGATACTGGTTTTGACTTTAATGAATTTTACGGAAAATTAACTTTTGCTGATTCTTTATTTAAAGGTGATGCACTTAGTGTGGGCGTAAGCTATTCAGATGATTATTGGGGTCACTCTGATGAGTTCTGGTACTTTAACCTAGGTTATTCAGCACCAATTGCAGACACAGGCTTCACTGGACTTGCTTCAGTTGGATATAACAAACTCAAAAATAAAGACTCTTTACTTGTAGTTGCGGGTGGGCCAGGTGAAGACGATAGCTATATCGATTATAAAGTGGGTGTGAATTATAATATTTTGGGTATTGTCGCTGAGCTAGATGTTGTGGGTACAGACATTAGCACTTCTGGTATGACTGATGCTGGTAAAAAACCTTATGACACAGGCTTAGTGTTTAGTTTAACTAAAACATTCTAAGTTTATGCGGTAAAAAAAGCGGGTTTATTGCCCGCTTTTTTTAATTAGTCCTCTATTTGAGCAAGTAACTGTTTTAAGTGACTAAGCTCAACATCATTTGCTTTGATCAGAGGTTTACGTGGCGTACCCGCAGAAATACCTTTTAGCTGCAAACCTGCTTTAATCGTTTTAGGTAAACCACCGCTTACGATAAAGCGTAGTAGAGGAAGTTGCTGGTAAAATGATTTTTGAGCCTGATTTAAATTACCATTTTTCACATGCTGAATAAGTTGTTGGGGGAGCTGACCTAATAGATTAGGCGCTGCTGTACACCAACCACTAGCTCCTGCACATAAGGCTTCTAAAGCTAGAGGATTACAGCCGTTATAAAACGGGAGTTCTCCTTTTGATAGCTCATAAATTTGATGCATACGCTGAATATCACCGCTACTTTCTTTTACCATCGTAATGTTTGGAATGTGATTAAACATATGTACGATTAACTCTGGAGACATATCAACACCGCTAGTTGCAGGGTTGTTATAAATCATAATCGGCAAAGTCGTTGCTTGTGCAATTAACTGATAATATTCAAAAATCTCTAGATCTTTTAGTTTCCAATAAGATACGGGAATCACCATAAGTGCATCTGCACCATAGCTTTGCGCGATCTGCGCTTTTTTGATGGCTTGATCCGTCGTGAGTTCTGAAATCCCAATAATGACAGGTAAGCGTTTATTAATACTTTCAATTGAAGTTTTAGCCACTAAGCACCACTCATCCCATTCAAGATAAGCGCTTTCACCTGTACTGCCTAAAGGTGCGATGGCATCACAGCCATTTTCGATAAGTAAATCGAGCATCTGCTTTAAAACAGCAATGTTAATGGTGTTGTCATCAGAAAATGGAGTAACAGGGTAGCCAATAATACCGTTTAGTTTCATGGTAGAAGTCTCTTTTTAAATACAGTCAGAATGTTTTTTCAAAGCTTTACGTGCGTAATAAGCAAAGTTCACTTTGTTACGTTTGTCAGTAGATACCCAGTCATGAGCTTCTGTTGCTAAATCGTGGGGGATAGGCTGAATTTGTCCGGCCGACATCGCTAGCAGTTGCAATTGAGCTGCACGTTCAATTAAAAGAGCCAAGTTGCAGGCTTCTTCAATGGTTTTTCCTGTGACCAGTTGACCATGATGAGACAACAAAACAGCACGGTTTTTACCCAGAGCAGAGGAAATCAAAATGCCTTCTTCGTTACCTACTGGGACACCAGGCCAATGACCTACAAACGAGCAGTCTTCGTAGAGTGCGCAAACATCCATTTGGGAAATCATGAGTGGAATCTGTAGCATGGAGAGTGCTGCTACATGCGTAGGATGCGTGTGGATAATGCAGTTCACTTCGGGATGTTCTTTATAAATCCACGTATGAAAACGATTGGCTGGGTTTGCCATTCCTTCTTGATTGATTGGTTCTAAATCTTGATTAACCTCAAGCAAGTTTGAGGCAGTAATTTCATCAAAGCTAAAACCAAAACGTTGAGTAATAAAGGAATCTTTATTTTCACTACGACATGTAATTTGGCCCGCTAAACCAACATCATGGCCATGATCAAATAAAATACGACAAGTGAGTGCAAGCTTTTGGCGGTCAGTTAAATCTGAATCGCTAATCCACTTTTGCATGTCTTGCTGCGCATGTTGCATCAGATCTTGTTTGTTTACAGAAGCAGTCTTCATCTCTTCTCCAGTCCCGTTGACCAAATTAAGTAGGTGAAGGCAGAATAGAAAACAACTGGGTGAATCAATACATCCAGTTTTTACAAGTTATATGGTCCAGATGGGGCGAATATGCTAAGACCTTGGCAAATACATTTCCGTATCGATGAAAGAGAAGAAAAAACAGTTTTTTTAAAATTGACCAACTTGATTAGTCAGGAGATTTTAAGTGGTCGCTTGGTGCAAGGGACTATGTTGCCGGGGTCTCGTAGCTTGTCAAAAGAATTGGGAATTAATAGAAAAACCGTACAAGCGGTATATGAAGAATTAGAGGCTCAAGGCTGGCTTGTGACTCGTCCTCGAAAAGGCACATTTGTGGCAGATATTTTGCCGGAAAAGCAGCTCCAAATAGACTCTGTAAATGAGCGAAAAGTTAATGATAGGCCAACTATTCAAGAAGCTGCTTTATATCCACACAACGATGGTGTGCCTGACCCAAGGCTTATTCCGTATGAGTTATTTTCAAGAGCCTATCGGCATGCATTGATTAAAATTACCCAAAACCAGTACATGGGTTATGGAAACCCCCAAGGTATGATTGAGTTAAGACAAGCCTTACAAAAAATGTTGTCGATGGAACGTTTTATGAGTGTTGCCGAAGATGAGATTTGTATTGTACGTGGCAGCCAGATGGGAATTTTTCTTGCATCCCGTGCACTACCAAATCGACAGGGAGTGATTGTAGTTGAACAGCTGTATTATCCCTCTGCTTTTAAAGCGTTTCAGTCGAATGGGTTTCAGGTCGTTTCTGTCAAATTAGATGAACAAGGTATTGTCATTGAGAATTTAGAACGGATTTTACAAGAACATTCAGTTGCTGCCATTTATACAACTCCGCATCATCAATATCCCACAACTGTCACGATGCCAATGAGTCGCCGTCTTCAGCTCTTAGAACTTTCAAAAAAATGGGGGTTTTATATTATTGAAGATGATTATGATCATGAATTCCACTATGACAGTCGGCCTATGCCACCCTTAGCGAGTTTGCCTCATTCTGAGCTGGTCATTCATGTTGGCTCATTATCTAAGGTTTTTGCACCCGGTATTCGCTTGGGATACATCGTGGCATCTGCATCAGTCATTCAATCCATTACCGAAGATATTTTATTGATCGATCGACAAGGTAATAACATTACGGAACTTGCTTTAGCAGATTTAATGCAGCGCGGTGAAATCAAACGACATATTCGTAAAATGAAAAAAATATATCAGTTACGCCGTGACCATGCCTTAACTGAATTTAGCAGAGTTTTTTCAGGTGATGTCCAGATTCAACCTCCAGCAGGTGGAATGGCTTTATGGGTTAAATTCCAGAAATCTTTTACTAAAGAGCAAGCCTTAAAATTAGACGAACTCAACATGGATACAGAGCATAAGTTTAGACAAGATGATTCTTCTAATCGTTGTATTCGCTTTGGCTTTGCAGCTTTATCCGAGAAAGAAATTACTTCTTTAATCGAGAAGTTAAATGAGGTTCTTAATAAAAGAACAGCGGACTTATAATTCTTTGTTCTAATCTTAGTGCTGATTATCTCTGATAAGACAGCGCTGTTGTAAGATGAGAGCTTTGAATTACATCACTTTGAGCCAAATCGACAATGGCCCGTGCTACTTGTAAAACACGATGAAAAGTTCACTCTAATTGATCTTGATACTTTTGAATCGCTGAGACAAAGCTAAGTAGGAACGGTGTAATTTGTGACTTATATTCTTCAGTTTGTAGCATCTCAACAATTTGTTCAGGCGATTTGCTAAGAAGAGAGAAGCGTAAAAATAAATCTTCAAAAAAATTGCTACTGACTGTCGAAAGTACTCTTCTTAAAGAAACTAGCATATCGTCGCCGCGGCTAGATGCATGAACTAGAACAATAGGTTTATCTATGATTTCAGTGCGTGAAACCATCCAGTCAATTGCATTTTTGAGACCGCCTGGAATACAACGGATATATTCAGGACTTGAGATGATAATGCCATCTGAGGCAGAAACAGATTTGATAAATTCTTCTACTACAGCAGGCGTTTTTTCTCCCTCATCATCCGAAGAAAAGATAGGCAAAGTATTAATTTGATCGAAAACTGAAAATTCAATACTGGACGGTGCTATATCTTTCATTGCTCGTAATAGCGCTGTATTTGTAGATGCCTCTCTTGCACTGCCGGATATAGCCAAAATTTTCATAGCGTCCTCTTTGCCTTTTTATATAGGCAGTAATAAATTCTTTAATTAACAACTCATATAAATATTAAAAAACAGCGGACTCACGATCCGCTGTTTAACTGATTTGTTAACTATTTCCTCGATAGGATAATGCTTCTGTAAGGTGAGAACTTTGAATCACTTCACTTTGAGCTAAATCGGCAATGGTCCGCGCTACTCGTAAAACACGATGATAAGCGCGGGCCGATAAATTTAAACGTTGTTGAGCCATTTCAATCATTCGTTGAGAAGTACTATCAAGTACAGCATGTTGTTCTAGCTGTTTCGGTGAAAGCGCCTGATTTAAACAATTTTGTCTTTGAATCTGTTGTTCATAGGCATAAATCACACGTTGTCGAACACTACTCGAATCTTCAACAGGCGTTGGATCTTGTAGCTCTTGGGCCTTTAACGGTGGTACATCAATATGTAAATCGATACGGTCAAGTAATGGCCCCGATATACGGTTTTGATAGCGCTTAATACTCTCGGGTGAACACTGACAACGGCTATCTTGATTAAATGCATAACCACATGGACATGGGTTCATCGCCGCAATCAATTGGAAGTTAGCCGGATAAGTAATTTGCCGAGCTGCTCGTGAAATAATGATTTCTTTTGACTCAAGCGGCTGGCGTAAGACTTCTAGTACTTTTCTATCAAACTCGGGGAGCTCATCTAAAAAAAGTACTCCTAAATGCGATAATGTAATTTCGCCCGGTTTAGGGTGAGAACCGCCCCCAACGAGTGCAATCGCTGATGCTGTATGATGGGGCGCTCGAAATGGTCGCTGACCAAAAGTATGTGATGTATTTGAAATAGAATAAATGCTAGCAACTTCAAGCGTTTCTTGATTAGTCAGAGGCGGTAAAATTGAAGGAAGCCTTGAGGCGAGTAAAGTTTTACCTGTGCCGGGTGGTCCTTTAAAAAGTAAGGAGTGCCCTCCAGCAGCAGCAATTTCGAGTGCACGGCGTGGGCGTAACTGACCTTTTACATCTGCAAGGTCAAATTTATAAGGCATTTGGTTTGAAGTGGTCGTAGGCTCAATCGAAGATAGAGATTTCGTGCCCAAAAAATGTTCACAGACTTCTTTTAAGTGACTCACTGGATAACATTTAAAGTCAGGTAAGTGACTAATATCCTGACTATTATCAAGTGGTAAAAGCATTTTATGTTTGGCTTGTTGACAAGCCATTGCCAAAGTTAAAGTACCTGACACTGGCCTTACATGACCATCAAGTGCTAACTCTCCAATAAATTCAAAATCTTCGGCACAGTTTTCTGGGAGCTGACCAGAGGCAATTAAAATACCTAAAGCAATTGGTAAATCCAGACGTGAACCATCTTTGGGCAAATCTGCTGGTGCAAGATTAATGGTCAGTCGTTTAGTCGGAAATTGAAATCCACTGTTAATAATCGCTGAGCGAACTCGGTCTTTACTTTCTCTTACTGCCGCTTCGGCTAGGCCTACAATGGTAAGAGAAGGTAAGCCTTGACTCACATGTACCTCTACTTCAATGAGAGGTGCATGTAAACCCAAAAGTCCCCGTGTATAAATTTTAGAAAAAGACATCTTATTGTTCCATTATGGTGCTTCATTTTTAATCGTTGTAAAGTATAAGTGCGCTACATTGGTGCTTATTTTTTATTCTTTAAAGTTTCTTCTAATAGTTCCACTTGTTTTTGTAGCTCTGCTAAACGTTGGTTAGCTGATTGCAGTGCGGTCTTTTGGCGGTCAATTTCTTGTCTGGAAACAAGATCTAACTTTTCGACTGCTTCATTTAATAATGCACGTAAATTTTTTTCCAAATCTTTTTTAGGCTCATCAATTTGTTCCAGAATGGCCTGTAATAAAGTTTCTAGCATGAAATATCCAAAGTGTTGTATTACCTTATGGTTTACAGTTTACCACTGCTTGAAGGTGGGATATAGGTTTCAATTCTTTTAGTACAAATAGAACATTAAATCAGCATGTAAACATACTGAAAATTCATTTTATTTTTAATAGCTCATCTACATCTTGATCACTAAATAGGTTATAAAGAAAGTTCATGCAATAGATTCATTTCCCTCAACCTTTGAAATATTGGCATGAAAATTGAACATAAAACCTTACTGGTGAAAAGAAGCCGAAGGAAACAAACATGAAGCTTGTAACTGCAATTGTAAAACCGTTTAAATTGGATGATGTGCGTGAAGCGCTCTCTGACATTGGTGTACAAGGGATTACCGTAACTGAAGTTAAAGGTTTTGGTCGTCAAAAAGGACATACAGAACTCTACCGTGGCGCGGAGTATGTGGTTGATTTCTTACCTAAAGTAAAAATCGAAATTGCGATTAGTGATGAAATGGTCGACGCGGTAATTGAATCAATTACACGTGTAGCAAGCACAGGAAAAATTGGCGATGGTAAGATTTTTGTGACTAACCTGGAACAAGTAATCCGTATCCGTACGGGTGAAACTGGACCAGATGCTGTCTAATTGGCACAAAGCTTGCTGAGTAGAAAATAACTCGCAAATGAGGTTGGGGGACACGAATGAAAAAAATGCTTATGGCGCTGAGTCTATCAGGCGCTCTTTTGGGTGGTACTGCCGTTTGGGCAGAAGAAGCTGTAACAACGCCTACATCGGAAGTTGCGGCTGCATCAACATCTCAAGCTACTGCAACTACTGCAGAAGCACCAGTTGCTGAAACTCCAGCAGCTCCAGCACCGACACCTACTCTTGATACGGGTGATACCTCTTGGATTTTAGTTTCAACCGCATTGGTTCTATTAATGACCATTCCGGGGTTGGCACTATTCTACGGCGGTATGGTACGTAAGAAAAATGTACTCAGTACTATGATGTTCAGCCTTTCAGCTGCAATCTTAGTAAGTTTGCTGTGGGTGATTGCTGGTTATTCAATCGCGTTCTCTGGCACAGGTGCATTTTTTGGTGATTTGTCTAAAGCAATGCTAAACGGAGTCGCGTTTGATGCATTGAGTGGGACAATTCCTGAAAGTCTCTTTGTTATTTTCCAAATGACCTTTGCCATTATTACAGTTGCGATCCTTAGCGGTTCTATTGCAGACCGCATGAAGTATTCAGCTTTCATGGTTTTTATTGCAGTTTGGGTACTCGTTGTTTATGCACCAATTACTCACTGGGTTTGGGCGGCAGATGGTTGGTTATTTAAAGCAGGCGCATTAGATTTTGCTGGTGGTACAGTTGTACATATCAACTCAGGTGTTGCAGGTCTCGTTGCGGCTTACATGCTTGGAAAACGTATTGGTTTGGGCCGTGAATCTATGGCTCCGCATAACCTGACTTTAACTGTAGTCGGTGCAAGCTTACTTTGGGTAGGTTGGTTTGGCTTTAACGGCGGTAGTGCTCTAGGCGCTGGCGCTCGTGCAAGCATGGCAATTTTAGTGACTCAAGTTGCTGCCGCTGCTGCTGCGTTCTCTTGGTTAGTTGTTGAACGTATGATTCGCGGTAAAGCATCTGTATTAGGTGGTGCTTCTGGTGCTGTTGCTGGTTTGGTTGTGATTACGCCAGCAGCAGGTTTCGTCGGTGTAGGCGGTGCTTTAGTCATGGGCCTTATCGGTGGCGTAGTGTGCTTCTGGGGTATTACTGCACTTAAACGCTTACTTAAAGCTGATGATGCTTTGGATGCGTTTGGTTTACATGCTGTAGGTGGTATTGTCGGTGCGATTTTAACTGGCGTATTTTACAGTGATGAAATCATCAAAGCAGCCAACGTTACCTTAGCTCCAACCTTCGCTGGTCAATTATGGGTACAAGTTGAAGGCGTATTGGCAACCATGGTTTACAGTGGTGTAGCGACTTTTGTAATTCTTAAAGTGATTGATCTTGTGATTGGTATCCGTGTTAACGCTGATGATGAACGCATGGGTCTGGATTTAAGCCAACATGGCGAACGTATTGAATAATTCGTAATATATCTGCTGTCTTAAAAGAACAGTCTTGCGCTGTGATCAAAGAGTTGCTTTGATCTTGCTCAGGACTGTTTTTTTGTCTCATAGAATGCTGGTTCTGTAAGTGTAGAAATTTTGCTACACTAGGTCAAAGTAATCGACCCTATAAATCCGCTATGCATTGTCCATTTTGCAACGCCGCAGATAGTAAAGTCATCGATTCACGTTTAGCCGCCGAAGGCTGTCAGATTCGTCGACGTCGTGAGTGTGTAAGTTGCGGTGAACGTTTTACCACTTTTGAAAGCTATGAAGTGGTGATGCCCCGTGTGATCAAATCGAATGGAAAGAATGAACCTTTCGATGAGGCCAAGCTACGCCGTTCGTTAATGCATGCATTGCAAAAACGTCCGGTCACCCAAGAACAGATAGAAACTGTTTTAAGTGATATCCAATTACAGATTCGCCGTTTAGGTGAGCGTGACGTGAAGTCTAGAACAATTGGTGAAGTCGTCATGCAATCTCTATTTGCACTCGACCATGTCGCTTATGTTCGATTTGCTTCTGTTTATCAAGATTTTCAGGATGTTGAAGCTTTTCGCCGACAAATTGAGCAAATGCAGCAACGTGAACAATAATTATTTGAGATTTTTATGTCTGAGTTGAAAAAAGATCAATATTGGATGCAACAAGCTATTGAACTTGCCAAACGAGGTCTATATTCGACTAAGCCTAATCCAAATGTTGGTTGTGTCATTGTCAAAGATGATCAGTTAATAGGTGAGGGCTTTCATCCTAAAGCAGGTCAACCACACGCAGAGGTTTTTGCCTTACGTCAGGCAGCTGAGCAGGCTCAAGGTGCAACAGCGTATGTGACGCTTGAGCCATGTGCACATTATGGGCGAACTCCTCCTTGTGCCGAAGCACTGGTTAAGGCACAGGTTAAAAAGGTGGTTGTGGCATGTTCTGATCCAAACCCACTCGTTGCGGGTAAGGGCGTTCAGATTTTGAAAAATGCCGGAATTGAAGTAGAAGTTGGCATTTGTGAAGATTTGGCAGAAAAATTAAACCAAGGTTTCTTAAAAGCGATGTCTACGGGCATGCCCTATGTACGCTTAAAAGTAGCTTCAAGCCTAGATGGACGTACTGCAATGGCATCGGGTGAATCGAAATGGATTACCGGTGCAGTTGCGCGTCAGGATGTACAGCATTGGCGTGCCATTTCAGGAGCAGTGATTACAGGGATTGATACTGTGATTGCAGATGACTGTCAGCTTAATGTACGAAGTCTGGACAGTGTTGATATTGATACAATTGCACAGCCAAAACGGATTATTTTAGACCGCCAAGGTCGTTTGCCGCTCGCTGCTAAAATTTTAGAAAACCCTGAAACTGTGATGGTGATGGGGCCATATCGTGAAGAACTTGCTGATTTAGGCGTGATACAATTAGAAATTCAGCCTTTAAAAGTGCTGTTACAGACCCTATCTAAGCAATATCAAATTTATGATGTATTGGTAGAAGCCGGTGCAACATTATCTACTGCCTTTTTACAAGAAGGTTTGGTAGATGAGTTGATCAGTTATATTGCCCCAACATTATTGGGGAAAAGTGCAAGAGCCATGTTCAATGCAGAGTTTGAATATATGGCACAACAACTTCGTTTTACACTTCTTGATGTGACACAACTTGATCAAGATATACGCTTAAGGTTAATCCCTACGCAAGAGAAAGTATGAATCCAGAGCCTTCGGTTTATCACAAACGTCGTCATGCAGCCCGTACGACAGACGAATATCTTTTCCATCAGCTTGTTCCTTACTTGGGTAATAAGCGCCGATTGCTCCATCTAATTTTAGAAGCCCTTGAAATTACAGGGACGCTGAATAGCAAGAAAAAGAATCCTCCGATTTTTGCCGATTTCTTTGCCGGCAGTGGCGTAGTATCTCGTTTGGCGCGTCAAAATGGTTACCGAGTGATTGCGAATGACTGGGAACCTTATAGCCATGCGTTAAATCATGCGATTTTAGCTTGCATCGATGCACCTGCTTTTAAAGAGCTAGGCGGGTATCAGAAGGCAATCGATTATTTAAATCGCTTACCTGAAGTTAAAGGTTGGGTAACACATAACCTTTGCCCACGTAATGATGATATTTATGATCCAGCTCGTGACCGATTGTTCTTTAAACGCCGTAATGGTATGCGTATTGATGCGATTCGCCAGCAGATTGCAACATGGCAATCTCAAGGCGCAATTAATGATGTAGAGATGAGTGCTTTGCTCGCGCCTTTGCTCTATTCAGCAAGTTTTGTCAGTAACACCAGTGGTGTATTTAAAAGCTTCCATCAAGGGTGGGGCGGGCGTACTCAAACTGCGTTAGAACGAATTGAATCATTACTTTGGTTAACACCAAGCCGTTTTTGCGAGATTGGTGATCGTAAACGTCCTGCTGCTGAAATGTGGTGTGTAGATTCACAGCATCTAGCAAATCAAATGAGTGGTTTTGAAGTAGATGTTGCCTATCTCGATCCACCGTATAACCAGCATGCATATAGTAGTAATTACCATGTTTTGAATGCATTAACTTTATGGGATCAGGTCGATTTACCTTCACCAGATACCAAAGGTTATAAGAGTGGAATTGATAGAGCTTGGCGTAAAGAACGTCCAAGCCCATATAACTCTTCTAAATATGCGAAAGATGCGTATGAAAAACTACTTTCAACCATCAATGCCCGCTATATTCTGACCAGTTATTCAACTGATGGTAATATCGAGCCGAAAGATTTGCTTATGGCTAATCTGGAGCGGGGCAAAGTGACCTTGCTAACACAAGATGTTCCACGCTATCGAGTGAGTAAACAACGACAGTCTGAACGTGCACGCGTGCTTGAGTTTATTGTGATTACTGATACTCATGCCAAGTCAGGACCACCATTACGTCAGTTATTAGGCCAGCTTTACCACTTTGCCGAGCTAGGTGGTGTAGATACTTCAGGTAATAGTACACAGCTCGCACTTTGGTAAGCGCTGCAATTTAAGCAGTGTAAAAAGATTTGGAGATTGAGCCATGTTTACAGGCATTATTGAAAGTTTAGGAAAAGTTGAAAGCCTGCAAAGCGTAGGTGGTGATGTGCGTTTACGTATTCAGACTGATCTGGATATGTCAGATGTACATTTGGGTGACTCAATTGCGACCAATGGTATTTGTCTCACCGTGATTGAATGGGGTGATAATTGGTATGCGGCTGATGTTTCTCGTGAGAGTTTAAACCGAACGACTTTGGGTCACTGGAAAGTTGGGCAACGTGTCAATGTTGAAAAAGCAATGTTGCCGACAACACGCTTTGGTGGACACATTGTGAGTGGTCACGTTGATGGCGTGGGCGAAATTACCGTAGTACGTGAAGATGCTCGCTCAATCTATTATGAAGTTACAGCACCTGCAGAACTTGCTAAATATTTAGCGGAAAAAGGTTCTGTGACGGTAGATGGGATTAGTTTAACGATTAACCATTTACGTGGAAATATTTTAAGCTTGAACTTAATTCCGCACACAGCAGAACGTACTAACATTGGAACGTGGCAAGTAGGTAGTAAAGTAAACCTTGAAGTCGATGTTTTAGCGCGTTATATCGAGCGTTTATTACTAGGTGATAAGGCTGCTGAACAAAAAACAGAGTCAAATATTAGTATGGCTTTTTTAGCTGAGAATGGCTTTTTAAAATAAAAAGCTAGATCGTTAAAATAAAAAAACCGGACACATGTTCCGGTTTTTTTATTTTGAAAACTTAATGCTTGGTTAGAGTAACCGAGTGTGTGCCGACCCATGACTTGTTATGCTGAGTGCGCGTAATTGTAAAATCACGGGTTTCAGACTCACGTGTAAGTAAGATAGATAAAGAGTTAAAGTCGTTATGACTCATATAAAATTCTTGTGCTGAAAACGTCCATTGCTCACCCTGATTTAGCTGTTCAACTTGCTTTGAAATCTGATGCAGAATGTCCATCTCTTATCCTCATTAATTATCTTGAATAGCTACTTTTCATTCTTATAATTAATTGATCTATAAGAATAATCTATATGTCTATTCTGTGACATATACGTGTCACTTTTATGACAAAAGAAATATTTAAAGGTTTACTTTTCTATTTTTTCATCAGAAAACTTAGAATTCTTTAAAATGTATTCAATTTCTTCTTGAGCTGCCGAATTTAGCTTGGCTCGGAAAGCCGTTACAGACTGTTCAATTAAGCTCTCAGCTTCAAGTTCTAAACGAATACGTAAACTTTCAAGCTCAGATAAGATTTGATCATCGGTAATACTAAGTTTTACACCAGCAGAGTAATTGACTGCTGGTGTTTCAGGATTTTTCTGATAACGCGCGGTTTGCTCCGCAACCTCTTGTTCTAAATGACTACGTAATATGTGTAATGTTTCAGTCTGTTCATTAAACTTACGAATTTCATCTGCTTGCAACTCCGCAGCATAAGCAACTTCTGATGCACGTTTGTCAGCAAGTGCTTTTTCTAAAGCAAGTTGACGACGAATACGTGCTTGCTCAATGAGCTCTGCTTTGAGGTCTGCGTAGGCTTGTTCAATTTTTTGCTGTGATTCTAACTGCGCTTTTTCGTCATTTAAAACCCAAAGCTGAATAGGGGTTTGGGGTTCGAGTAGATCGCAAATACGTGCCAAATCCTGTTGATAGGTATGACGGACAGCTTCAGGCGCATTTAACCATCTTTTTTTAAAATCTTGCCCGACATTTAATGCCACCATGGTTCTCCTTGATCAACAGTATTTACATTTTAGCGCGTTATAATTTAAAGGTCCGCGGTTCTATACCCAAACGGCGATACATTTTAAATTTTTCTCGACCAATTTGCTTGGCTGTTTCATTATTTTCAACAATTTCTATAATGTGGCTAAAATGATCAACTTGTTCAAGTGCATGATTGTTAAAATTAAATACTAACAAGCCTTGTTCAAGTGGTTGTTTAGCCGAAATACATACAGCAGCATCAGTCTGGTCAACACCATGCGCAATGAAACTGACAGGGTCGAAGTCCCATAATCTTTCATCAAGAATCTGTTGTAGCTGCACATCTGGGCAATACCACCAGATTTTAGGATGCTTCTGTAATATTTTTCGACATAAACGGCAAGCACTATCGACTTGCCGTTCTTCGCTGGTTTCAAACAGATAAAAACTAACTTTAGCCATTCGTATTTACACGATTCGCTAGAAATTGCATGAGGAGTGGTACTGGACGACCTGTTGCACCCTTAGCTGGACCAGATAACCATGCTGTTCCTGCTACATCTAAATGAGCCCAACGATATTCACGTGTAAATCGCTCAAGGAAACATGCAGCCGTAATCGCACCACCGTATGGACCGCCGATGTTCGCAATATCTGCAAATGGTGAATCAAGTAACTCTTGATAATCATCAATGACTGGCATACGCCATACACGGTCAAATGATTGTTCGCCCGCTTGTTGGAGCTCGGCTGCTAAAGCATCATCTGGTGAGAACAAACCGCTGAGTACTTTACCTAAAGCGACTACACAGGCACCTGTTAAAGTTGCAATATCAACCACTACTGCTGGATTGAAGCGTTTGATATAGGTCAATGTGTCACACAGTACAAGACGGCCTTCAGCATCTGTATTCAAGATTTCAACAGTTTGCCCGCTCATGGTTGTCACAATGTCACCTGGACGGGTTGCTTTACCAGAAGGCATATTTTCTGCTGCTGCAATTGCACCTACTACATGAATAGAAAGTTTTGCTTCGCATAATGCACGAATGGTACCTAGTACAGAGGCTGCACCACACATATCGAATTTCATTTCATCCATGCCAAGGCCTGGTTTTAAAGAAATACCACCCGTATCAAAAGTTACGCCTTTACCAACGAGAACAACCGGAGCTTGATCAATCTGCGCTTGATATTCGAGAGTTACAATACGGCCCGGACGTTCAGATCCTTTACTCACTGCAAGAAAAGCATACATGCCTAAATCAGCCATTTGTTGCTCATTTAAAACAGTGACTTTAAGTAAGTCAGGGAATTCTGCCGCTAAAGCTAGAGCCTGTTCTGCCAAATATTCTGGGAAACAAATATTACCCGGACGGTTGCCAAGGTCGCGTGCATAAGACTGACCAGACTGTACTGCATGTACTAAAGCCAGTTGTTTTTCATCTAGGCTAGTCGTTGAACTAATTAAATCAACCTGTTGTAACACAAATTCATTTTTTTTCGATTTAAACTCATCATAACCATAAGCTGCTTGAGTTAAGCTTAAAGCAAATAAATAATGGTGCTCGACAGGTAACGCAGCAATATCAATTGCGATATGCTTAAATTTATTTTGTGTCGATTTGATAATCGTTTGGGCAAGTTTAGCTAACTTAACTGTCTGAAGTTCAGCTGTTTTTCCCAAGCCAAGTAATTGGCTGTGAGGCTGATTTGAAATCTGACCAAATAAAGGCAGAGTTTCATTAAAGTTGCCTTTAAATTGGGTAGCGCTAAGAACGCTTTCTAGGTTATTGATTTGATATGTGTTGACGTTGCTTTGTAGCTGTTCTGAATCAACTAAAACCCACAAAGACTCATTAGATGTTTGTTCGGGAAAAGTTGTATAAGTTGTAAATTTCATGGCTGTCGTGATTGCCTATAGAAAGTTATGATGAATTAAAACATTGAAACACTTTCAAGCATAGCGTTGCAATGTGCGGTTTTATATTTTTAACATTCGGGTAAACTAGCAGTCGTCCCGATTAGCCTTTTGGAAGTATTACTTTGATTATTCGGCGTTATCTCGTCAAGCAAGTTGTCTCTACCTCATTGGTGGTCATTTCTTTATTGACCTTAATCATGATGGGTGGTCGTCTGATCAAATACTTTGGTGTGGCGGCGCAGGGGCGTTTAGATGCCAGCATCTTGTTTAGCATCATTGGATATCGTTTACCTGAATTTCTAACACTCATTTTACCACTTGGTTTTTTCATTGGTTTAATGTTGGTGTTTGGTCGTTTATATGTTGACCATGAAATGGCAGTACTGAATGGTAGTGGTGTGAGCCGTCATCAATTAGCACGATTACTCATTCCAATGACAGTTGTTTATATGGTTTGTCAGTCTGTGCTTATGCTCTGGATGACACCGTGGGGACTACGTGAGTTTGAAAAGCTGACAACCACCCAAGCGGTTCGGACAGGTTTCGATTTGGTTCGCCCAAGAGAATTTATCTCTTCTGGACCCTATACAATTTATGCGGGTTCACTATCTGAAGATCGAAAAAATCTAAAAGACATTTTCTTTTATCAACGCGCGACCAAAGAAGATAAGCCAGATGTCATGATCTTGGCAAAAGAAGCGACTCGTGTAGAAGTTGCAAATGACACAGCCAATGTCGTTGATCTGGTGCAAGGCCGTCGTTATGAAATATTTCCGGGACAACCAAAGTATACACAAGCAGAGTTTCAGTCTTATCGTCTACGTTTAGAAAATGATAAAGATGTTAAGTTTGAGAGTGGCGATGTAGAAGCCTTATCAACGACTAAACTCTTTTCAAAAACAAATGATCCAGTCATAAGAAGCGAGTTGGGATGGCGTTTATTTGGACCATTCACCATTCTTATTGCTTTAATGCTTTCTGTGGGATTGTCTGAGGTGAGTCCAAGACAAGGTCGTTATTACCGTCTTATTCCTGCGGTTTTTATTTTTTCCAGTCTGATCGTATTAATGATTGCAATCAAGACTCGTATTAGTAAAGAAGAACTCGATATTTGGGCTTATCCTGCCGTGTTGGTTGTTTATGGCGTTGCAGCTGCCTTATTTTCACGTAAACAGAAGTTGGCACCTAAAATCAAGAAACAGATCAAGCGAGTGAAATTATAATGTTAGCACGTCGAATAGTCGCCAAATATGTGACGAAAACCACTGCGCTTGCAATGTTTGGCACCACAGTTGTTTTGTCGATTTTACAGATCTTATTTACGTACCTTGGCGAGTTGGGTGAACTCAAACCAGACTATAACGCATGGCAAGCTCTCATCTATGTGTTGTGGGGAGCGCCTCGTTATCTATATGAAATTTTGCCTATTTCTGCCTTGATTGGTGCTGTAATCGGTTTAGGTTCACTAGCGACTAGCAGTGAACTTATTGTTATGCGCTCTGCTGGTATTAGCTTATGGCGTATTGTTGGTTGGGTGATGCGCTCAGCTTTACTGCTTATTATTTTGTCTTTCGCTTTAAGTGAATGGGTTATCCCTTATACGAATGAAAAAGCACAAAGTGTTAAAAGCCACCGCTCTGTAGCTGCTTTAGGTGAAGTGAAAGGTTATTGGTCACGTGAAGGACAGCGATTTATCTATATCGACTATGCTAACTCTCAAGGCAATTTAAAAGGTATTCAAGTGGTCGATTTTGACCAGAACTATTACTTGCAATCATTAATCAATGCTCAGCAAGGACAGTTCGTAAAAGATGGTCAATGGGCTTTGAAGAAAGCAGAACAAATGGATATTTTGGCGACAGGCAATGCCATCAAGACTGACCATGACGAACAATCGCTTTCTTTAGCATTACAGCCTAAATATGTGCATATGGTGACTTTAGATCCTGAAGATTTATCGCCAAGCCAGCTCATTAGCTTTATGCGTTATATGGATGAATATAGTCAGGTACCAAAGACTTACCAATTGGCTTTCTGGCAAAAAGTTGCCTCGCCATTTTCGTTGATCGCTTTGGTTCTCGTGGCGTGTTCATTTATTTTTGGACCATTACGCCAACAATCGATGGGTTTCCGTTTGGTAATTGCATTGTTTATTGGTTTGAGTTTCTATTATTTGCAAGATTTCTTGGGCTATGCCAGCTTGGTTTATGCCCCATCTCCTGCATGGTTCGTACTCGTACCTATCTTGTTAATGTTTGGCGTCGGAAGTTATTTGCTTTACCGCGCTCGCTAGTAATAATTGAAATTTATGGTTTTCATCAATCGTAGATATTGGTGAAAGCCATAGGAAAAAATAGAGTCTTGACCGAAAATTCGGTAAGATATCGTGACGAAATTGTAGACAAAAGAGAAATAGATTATGACGGATGCAACTGCTGGCAAGATCCCTCACGTTCTGGTCATTATGGATGGTGTTGGTCACCGTGAAGCGATTGAAGATAATGCTTTTCTTGCAGCAAAAACACCGAATTTGGCGGCAATGACAGCAAAGCATCCAAATAGTCTAATTTCTGGTTCTGGCGAAGATGTTGGTTTGCCTGATGGACAAATGGGTAACTCTGAAGTCGGTCATATGAACCTTGGTGCTGGTCGTGTTTTGTATCAAGACTTTACCCGCATTACTAAAGATATTCGTACTGGCGACTTTTTTAAACATGAAGTGTTAATTGACGCCGTTGAAAAAGCCAAAGCTGCTCATGGTGCTGTTCATATTATGGGGTTGCTCTCAGACGGTGGCGTGCATTCACATGAAGACCATATTGTGGCGATGTGTGAGCTTGCATTAAAACGTGGTGCAAAAGTTTATTTACATGCTTTCCTTGATGGCCGTGACACACCTCCACGCAGTGCTCAGCCGTCTTTAGAAAAATTAGATGCATTATTCGCTCAGTATCCAGACCAAGGCCGTATCGCGACTATGATTGGCCGCTACTTTGCAATGGACCGCGATAACCGTTGGGATCGTGTTGAGCAAGCTTATCGCTTGTTGACTGAAGGTGAGGCACTTCGTACTGCGCAAACAGCAGTGGAAGGCTTAGAGTTAGCTTATGCAGCCAATGAAAACGATGAGTTTGTAAAAGCGACTCGTATTGGTGATGTTGCTAAAGTACAAGACGGCGATAGCGTTGTATTTATGAATTTCCGTGCTGACCGAGCTCGTGAAATTACTCGTGCATTTGTAGAAAAAGACTTTGCAGGTTTTGAGCGTAAAGTTGTACCAAACCTTTCTAAATTTGTCATGCTAACCCGTTATCAAGCTAGCATTGATGCGCCAGTTGCATACATGCCAGAAGCATTAAAAAATTCATTGGGTGAATATTTATCTTCTCTTGGAAAGACTCAGTTACGTATTGCCGAAACTGAAAAATATGCTCATGTAACGTTCTTCTTTAGTGGCGGGCGTGAAGATGAATATCCGGGCGAAAAGCGTATTTTGATTCCATCTCCAAACGTTGCAACATATGACCTTAAGCCTGAAATGAGTGCTTATGAAGTAACTGATGAATTGGTTAAAGCCATTAATTCTGGTGAATACGATTTATTGGTTGTGAACTATGCCAATGGTGATATGGTAGGTCATACAGGTATTTTTGATGCTGCTGTTAAAGCAGTTGAAGCAGTCGACCTCTGCCTAGGACGTGTCTATGAAGCGGTAATGGCAAAGAAAGGCCATATGCTGATTACTGCCGACCATGGTAACGTGGAACAAATGCAAGACTACGAAAGCGGTCAAGTTCACACTCAACATACAACGGAACTTGTACCGTTTATCTATGTTGGCCCAACACAAGCAACCATTGCAGAAGGTGGTGTGCTTGCAGATGTAGCACCAACGATTCTCAATTTAATGCAGATTCCTGTTCCTGCTGAAATGCAAGGGCGTAACCTGATTACATTATCTGCATAAACTAAAGGTGATTGGATGCTGCAACACATTAAATATAAAAAACTTATTGTAAGTATGTTGCTGTGTTGCAGCCAATTTGCTTTTGCGGCGCCAGTTGTAAAAGAGAAATTGTCACCTCTGCATTCTGATTCGGAAGAGCCGGAACATAGCTATGCAGAGGTGCCGATCGAATCGATTCAACAGTTTGTACAAATCTATGGAATCGTTCGAGATAACTATGTCGATGTGAAGTCTGATGATGCCTTATTTCAACAAGCCATTAAAGGTCTAGTGAGTGGGCTAGATCGTTACTCACGCTATTTGTCGGCAGAAGAATATCGTCAATTGATTCAATATACCGAAGGTGACCTTGCCTCGGTTGATTTTGCTTTAAGCCCTGAATTGCATGTCCATAAATGGATGATTCGTGATCTTAAAACTGGCTCAGACTCATACAAATTAGGTTTGAGAAATGGTCAAGCGATTCTCAAGATTGATAATCAAGACTTAAAAAATTTAAACCAAGATCAGGTGCTTGGGCTGCTTTATGGCTCTATCGGAAGTACGCTTCAAGTACAAGCAGAAGATTTAAATGGAAACCTCAACTTAGTTCGTAATAAAAAAATAGAAACCGATATAGAACCTGTAATGCTGCATAATCAGGTTTTGGTGCTAAAAATTAGAGTATTCCAGCAAGACACGGCAAATGAAATTAAACGGTTAATTGAAGAAAATAGTTCACCACGTTTAAAAGCCGTTTTAATCGATTTACGAAACAATCCAGGTGGGTTGTTATCGGCAGCAGTCGAGTCGGCAGATTTATTTCTAAATAGTGGGATTATCGTCTCAACTAAAAGCCGTTCGGAAGGTAATCAGCAATTTCAGGCTCTGCCAGGCAATGAATTTCAGAATATAAAATTAGGTATATTGATTAATCATCGTTCTGCATCGGCAGCAGAAGTTTTTACCGCGGCCATGAAAGAACACCAGCGTGCATGGGTAATCGGTGAAAAAAGTTATGGGAAAGGCGTAGTGCAGAAACTATTTCCTTTGCCAAGTGGTGCGGCACTACAAATGACAGTCTCACACTATTACACGCCAAATGGCAATATGATTGAAGGGCAAGGTATTCAGCCTAACCAGACCTATCCTTTGCCCCCAGAAATGAAAGAAGACGTATATTTAGACCGTGTTACAGACTTATTTCTAAAGAAAAAATAGTCTTTTATACTTCCTCTCCCAATTCGGTATCTAAGCCAAACTTTTTCAGTCGATAGCGTAAAGAACGGAAGGTCATTCCTAACTTTTTAGCTGCTAAGGTCCTGTTCCAATGTGTCATGTCTAACGCGTTCAGTAGAATATCTTTTTC
This sequence comes from Acinetobacter sp. AC1-2, assembly GCF_016124155.1. NCBI lineage: Bacteria > Pseudomonadati > Pseudomonadota > Gammaproteobacteria > Moraxellales > Moraxellaceae > Acinetobacter > Acinetobacter sp. AC1-2. The sequence goes on along the minus strand of NZ_JABFFO010000008.1, from coordinate 41,837 downwards.
AATATTTTCTAAGTAGCGTTCTAAGCCTTCCATTGGTAATTTTGGCCGAGTCTGAGTAATCGCAGTTGATGTGTCATTCACTGGTTTAGTTGCGATTTGCGAGTTAACGCTACTGCCTCTGAGAGGAGGTGCTAAGTGTGTTAAATCAATACATTCATCATCACTTAAGGTAATAGCTCGTTCAATCATATTTCTTAATTCACGAACATTACCTGGAAAATCTTGCTGCAATAAATAAGTTTCAGCAGTAGTGGTTAATTGTTTGCTTGGAATTTCCCATTCCATACAAACCTTTTGAATAAAATGATTGGCTAATAACAAAATATCTCCACCGCGCTCACGCAGTGGCGGCAACATGATATCCATAACATGAATACGGAAAAATAAATCCTGACGGAATTTACCTTGTCGAACTAATAAATCTAAATCTTGGTGGCTGGCGCTGATCACCCGAAAATCAACATCGATTTCCTGATCTGAACCTACTGGACGGATTTTTTTTTCTTGTACTGCCCGAAGTAATTTGACTTGCATACTTAAAGGCAATTCAGCAATTTCATCTAAAAATAAGCTGCCGCCATGAGCAGACAAAATCAGGCCTTGTTTGTCTTGGGTAGCTCCAGTAAAACTGCCTTTTTTATGTCCAAAAAGTTCACTTTCCATGAGCTCAGTTGGAATTGCTCCACAGTTAATCGCAATAAACGGACCTTCACTGCGATTACTCAAGCGGTGAATAAGATTAGCAACAACCTCTTTACCTGTACCAGACTCGCCTGTAACAAACACTGGAGCTTGAGAGCGGGCTATTTTTTTAATAGCTGTTCGTAAGTTTTGTATTGGAGGAGAACGACCAATTAATAGGTCATTTTCCAAAGTTATTTCACCGAACTCATGCTCTGGTTTTGGCTGATTTAACGCTTTTTTTAATAACTGATCTAAATGAATTTGGTTAATAGGTTTACTTACAAAATCAAAAGCTCCCGCCTTTAATGCTGCAATTGCAATATCCATATTGCCGTATGCAGTTAAAACTGCAATTGGTGTGTGTGGGTAAGTTTGAGAAACGTGTTTAACCAATTCTAAACCGCTACCGTCGGGTAGGTTCAAATCGGTTAAACATGCATCGTAATGAAACTGAGTAAAGAGTTGTTTGGCCTGTTCAACCCGATAAGCAAGATGTGTTTTAATCCCCATTCGCGCAAGAGTCATTTGCATTAAAAGGCACAAATCTTCTTCATCGTCTACAAGCAAAACTAGTGGTTGCTGTTCTGCCATTTCCCCAAAAACCTAATAAAAAAATCAATATATTATTGGGCATTCCATTTGGAAGCATGCCCCTTGTTTTTGCTCTACATACGTGAGCTTTGCATGGTTTGCCTCACAAAAACTATGAGACAAATATAATCCTAAACCAGTTCCATTAATTTCGGTACTAAAAAATGGTTTAAATAATTGAGATATATCACGTTTTGAAACCCCTTCGCCGTAATCGATCACATCAATATAAATTTTATTTGTTTGCGAGTGAATGTTGATCAGAACATGGGGTGAATCGGGTGCATTATGTCGTAAAGCATTTCTGACAAGGTTAATGAGTACCTGCCTAAGTTGTTTCTCATCAAATAATAATTTTAAGGATGAATCAGAAATTTTAAGCTGTATAGAATGTTTAACATCTAATAGATCTTCGTCTAATAACGTCTTTATGAAGTCGTTTAATTCAATCTGGATTGGGTAAGTTCTTTCGCTGCTGGCAAGTCCTAATGTATCTTGAACAATACAATCGATGCGTTTTGTTTGCTTACTAATCATACGACGTAAAGTATTTTGCTGCTCTAAATCACTATCTTTAAGTAATTCATTTGCTTGAACAATTGCTGCCAGAGGATTACGGATTTCATGTGCAATACTGGCTGAAAGTTGCCCTAAAGCAGCAAGTTTGAGTTGTTGAGCTTGCTGATTAATGTGTTGTGCATCTTGTAAGATGAGTAGCGTCAATGCTTGTTGTGGCACCACAAGATGCTGAACTTTAATGTTAATAGAGTAAGCCGACAGCCGAGACTCAAAAATAAATCGATCACCTTCTTGTAGGTTATCAAACTTAAGAATTTCAAATAAATCGGGGTGCCATTTAGCTAAAGGATATTTTTCACTGGCAAATTGTGGCGGAATGCCTAACAGAGAGCAGGCAGCCGGATTACTTAGAACAATGTCGTAGTTTTCATCTAGGACAAGATAGCCTTCTTCAATTTGTTCCAGAATATAGCGGTTAATATTTTGTAGTTGATAGAGTTCTATTGATTGGTGGAAAGTTAGCGCCTCAAGTAATTTAAAGCGCTGAACAGCAATTTGCCCGATGCCATGCACCACAAAAAATAAGAAGGCTAATAAGGCACTATTACCAATTGTATTTAGATTATTGTAGTCAAATAAACTACCGACAAAACGTTGGTAAATAACAGCAATGACTGCAAGTAATGTAATGAGTAAAGACATTCTTGCGCTGAGTAAAATTGCCGAGGTAAATATAGCAATAACATACAGCAAGCTGAGTTGTAGATTTGGTTCACCTACAGAAAATGTAAGTAAACTCAGGCAGATAACATCAACTACAAAAAATAAAATAAGCTGCTTTGTTGCCTGAGTTGCAACAAACTTAAAACACAAAAGCTGAAGAAGGCTTAATATGGAATAGCCAAGCAGTGTGTAAAAATATAATGTGGGTTGTTGTAGACTATTGTCGATTTGAGCATCGGTTAAAACCAAAATAATATTGAGGCTAACCGCAATAATAAGACGATATAAACCATACCACGTGCCCAAACGAAAAATCGTATTGGACAACGATGAGTTTAAGGGAAATTGCATATAGTATGATTATGGTTTGATCAGACCATACCGAATCGCAAGATGAGTTAGTTTAACATCACTATCGATGGCGAGTTTTTCAAAAATACGGTAGCGGTAAGTATTCACCGTTTTGACACTTACAAAAAGTTTGTCCGCAATTTCCTGAGCGCTAATACAATTTACAACCATCATTGCAACTTGCATTTCTCGTTCGGATAAAGCGTCAAAAGGTGATTGTTGTGTGTCTGACAGATAGGAACTCGCTAACTGCTCAGCAATATCTGCACTGAAGTATTTGCCGCCTTGCATGACTTTGTTGATTGCTCGAACCATTTCTGTAATTGGAGCACCTTTCGTGATGTAGCCTTTAGCTCCTGCTTTAAGCAAAAGAGAAGGGTAAGGTTCTTCTGATAAGCCACTTACAGCAATAACTTTTGTATCTGGTGCGGTTTGTAGTAAACGGCGTGTTGTTTCTACGCCCCCAATGCCTGGCATGTTGACATCAAGTAGCACAACTTGAGGATGTTTCTGACGAACAATAGCAATTGCTTCTTCACCCGATTCGGCTTGTCCAATGACCTCTACATCGGCATGATCTTCTAACATACGGCAAATGCCTGTACGTACAAGTTCATGGTCATCCACAACTAAAACTGTAATCAAGAAGACCTCCTTTCTTTCAAAAAACAAGTTTTTTGTTACATAAAGCAAAATTAGCTTGCAATGGAATGACAAAATTAGCAATCCTATTCTTATATAGTGAGCGAATAGTTGTGCACAATTGTGTCGGTAAAAGCGTTATACCTTATACCTCAAATGTAAGGCATAATTATAGTAAGCGCAAATGTGTATCACCCTGAGTCGAGTATTGTGCCGTGAAAAATTCTAAAAAGTCTTTAATACATGTGCTAAGCATGTCTATTTTGCTTAGTTTGAGTTCAACAAGCTTTGCAGAACTCGTCAATAACCCGTCCTCAGGGAGTAGTGGTACTGCAAGCTTAAATTGGTCTTCAGCTGACGCTAGCCAATTTTTGAATGAGGAAGATGATGAACCCACTCCGCAAGGTTCAACATCTGTAACTACAACATTGCGTGGCGGTAATGCACCGAAAGTTATAGCGTCTGCTCCTAAGCTTGCTCCAATTCGTGATACGAGTGGGTACAATGCTCAGCCGAGTGTAAGTGCTCGCGCTGCGTTAGTGATGGATGCGCAAACTGGTGAAGTACTGTTTAGTAAAAATACGAATGCTTCTGTGCCAATTGCATCTATTACTAAGTTAATGACAGCAGTGGTAACGGCAGATGCCCGTTTAAACATGTCAGAAGAAATTATGCTTGAGCAAATTGATTTTGCGGGGGCAAACGGTAAAAATTCAAGTTCAACACTCCGTGTTGGTGACAAGATGAACCGTGCAGAAGTGTTATTGTTTGCTTTAATGAAGTCTGAAAATCCGGCAGCAGCGGCTTTAGCGCGTACTTATCCGGGTGGTCGTCCTGCATTTGTTGCTGCAATGAACTCTAAAGCACGTGCTTTAGGTATGAACGCAACTCATTATTATGAATCTACAGGGTTAGATCCGCGTAATGTATCTTCTGCGCGTGACTTAGGGATTTTGGCGAGTACAGCATCTCAGTATGGCTTAATTCGTCAATTTTCAACGACACCAACTTATGATTTCAACTTGGGTTATCGCGTATTGAAATCTAACAATACCAATGCTCTAGTGCGTAATGGTGGTTGGAATATTAACTTGTCTAAAACGGGTTATATCAATGAAGCAGGTCGCTGTGTTGTCATGCATACGACTGTAAACTCACGTCCAGCAGTGATTGTATTGCTTGGTGAGCCAAGTTCGCAAGCACGTAATAATGATGCAACTAACCTATTGAGTTGGTTAAGTAATTTACCAAAACGTATTTAATTTAATTATTCTAAAAACGCTTCTATCAAGAAGCGTTTTTTTATACCTATTAAAAAGACATAAAAAACGGCTGTGTTGAACAGCCGTTTTTATGAAAACTCAGATTTTACATGTTAGATAAAATCGAATCTTTTACTTGGCTCATTGTTGCATCAATTGACAACATGACTGCATCAGCACATTGTTTGATTGCAGTATCTGGGTCTTTCAAGCCATTACCAGTCACTGTACATACAATTACAGAACCTTCAGCAATTTTACCTGCTTTAATGTCACGAATCGCACCACCGATAGAAGCAGCAGATGCTGGCTCAACAAATACGCCTTCATACATAGAAAGTAAGCGCTGAGCTTCTAAAATTTCGCTGTCTTGAAGTTCATCAAACCAGCCTTTAGAGTCACGTACTACCGCTTTAGCATGGTTCCAGCTTTGTGGGTTACCAATACGAATTGCAGTTGCAACTGTTTCTGGGTTTTCAACTGGAGCACCACGTAAGAATGGAGCTGCGCCAGAAGCCTGATAACCTACCATTGTTGGTAAACCTTCAGGTTTTGGACCAGTAAACTGATCTGTTGCTGCGTCATAAATAACTTGTTCAAACTGATCAGCAGGTTGATTTGCTACTGCTTCAGTATAGCCCATCCAGTGAGCTGTGATGTTACCTGCGTTACCTACAGGTAAGCAGTGATAATCAGGTGCACGGCCTAAAGCTTCAACGATTTCGTAAGCAATGGTTTTTTGACCTTGCAAACGGTAAGGGTTGATTGAGTTTACAATCGTTACAGGCGCTTGATCAGCGACTTCTTTTACAAGACGCATACCATCATCGAAGTTACCACGGATTTGCATAGTGATCGCACCATACATCATCGCTTGCGCCATTTTACCCATTGCAATTTTGCCTTCTGGAATCAAAACAAATGCTTTGATACCTGCACGTGCAGCATAAGCAGCAGCAGCAGCAGAAGTGTTACCAGTAGATGCACAGATAATCGCTTTAGAGCCTTCTTCAACCGCTTTGGTTACAGCCATGGTCATACCACGGTCTTTAAATGAACCAGTTGGGTTTAAACCCTCATATTTCACATAAATTTCAACATCTTTGCCAATAATACGTGGAATATTCTCTAGTTTAATGAGTGGGGTGTTGCCTTCCCCCAAAGAGATAGCACGAGTAGTTGCCGAAACTGGCAAACGGTCACGATAACGATCTACAAGACCAGTATAACGATTGGCATTAGACATGATGGTGTTCCAATTAGAGATGAAGCGGGAGAGGGAATCTTTCCCTCAACCTGATTAACTATCGAGCGATTCTAAACGAATTCTTACGATTTCGCCACGAATTGCAGGTAAGGCTTGAATTTGTGCAAGTGCCTCATCCATTTTAGATTCGACGATTGGATCGGTGAGAATCACGATTGGAATAAGGTCTTTTAAACGGGATTGTTGCATGATGGCATCAATACTAATTCCAGCACGGCTTAAGATGGTAGTGACATCTGCAAGTACGCCAGTTTGATCTTCTGCATTTAAGCGGATGTAATAACCTGTGGTCATTTCTTCACGGCTTAAAATTGGCACATTTGTTAATGCTTCAAAAGCAAGTTGAGGAATAGTTCCAGCACCATCTTCGGTATAAGAAATATCACGGACAATATCAATTACATCGGCAACAACAGCAGAAGCAGTTGGACCAGCACCAGCACCAGCGCCGTAATAGAGTGTAGGGCCTACAGCATGCGCTTGAACTAAAACAGCATTTTTAACACCATTTACATTCGCAATAAGCTGCTCATCTGGAATGAGTGTTGGGTGAACACGTAGTTCAATACCCTTTTCAGCGCGACGCGCAATTCCTAGGTGTTTAATGCGGAAACCGAGATCTTCGGCATATTTCACATCTTGTGCAGTAATTTTGCTAATACCTTCGGTATAGACTTTATCGAACTGAAGAGGAATACCAAACGCACAAGACGCTAAAATTGTAAGTTTGTGCGCAGCATCGATACCTTCAACGTCAAAAGTTGGATCTGCTTCTGCATAGCCAAGTTCTTGAGCTTCTTTTAATACATCATCAAATGCACGACCTTTCTCACGCATTTCGGTCAGAATAAAGTTGCCTGTGCCGTTAATGATACCTGCCAACCATTGAATATGGTTTGCAGCAAGACCTTCACGGATGACTTTAATAATTGGAATACCGCCAGCAACTGCTGCTTCATAAGCGATTTGTACAGCATTATCTTCAGCTGCTTTAAATAGTTCGTTGCCATGTTCAGCGAGTAAAGCTTTATTTGCAGTAACGACTTGTTTGCCGTGTTTGATCGCTTCCATGATGACTTCGTAAGCAGGGTGTATACCACCCATCACTTCAACAACCATATCAACATCTGGTTGACGAACGATATCAAGTAAATCTGCGCTTTGTTTAATCCCTTCTAATTCGAGATCTGGACGAGGGCGGCGTGTTCCAACGTGGGTAATTTGAATTTCTCGACCGGTGCGACGTTTAATTTCAGCGGCATTTTCTTGTAGTAGTTTAAGGGCTCCTCCACCTACGGTTCCTAGACCGAGTATTGCCAGGCGAACTGGTTTCACGTCACACTCCATTCATCATTTAATCATTTAGTTGAAGCTAGATCATAGCTAAAAAAAACGCCAGACTCTAGCGCTTTTAGTGCCTGTTCAATGAATTAGAGTGCGATGTTTGGAAAAGAAGAGTAGATCAGTCTTTAAACACAGGTGGATAAAGTATTAATTATTGAAAAAACAAAGCGCTGCAATAAGAGCAGCGCTTTTCTTAAGAGACAGATGATTAATCATTCATCAACTTTAAGTGGATTATTTATCCAGACGTTTAATTAATTCATCTGGTGTTAGATATCCACCCAAGTACTCGCCATCAGCATTGTAAATAGCAGGTGTACCATTTACACCCATATTCAAGCCAAGTTGATATTGCTCTCGAACAGGGTTTTTACATTGAGCTGGTGGAATGTTGATACCTTGTACTGCTTGATTAAAGGCAGCTTTACGATCTGCACTACACCATACAGCTTCCATGGTCGGCATAAATTGTTCGCCGCGTGGCCAAGCGATATAGCGTACCTCAATACCCTTTTCATTAATTTCGGGTATGTGCTCATGTAGTTTATGGCAATAAGGACAGCTTGCATCGGTAAACACATAGATCACGTGCTTAGCCTTGCCTTTTGCAGGGTAGACAATAAGATCTTCATTTTTTAAAGCGGCAAGATGCTTTTTATTTTCTGATGCTTGAAGTGAGTCACCAATATTATGAAGCTCTTTGCCTCCTAATCGGATTACATCACCCTGAATTAAATATTTACCATCACTTGTTGTATAAACTGATGTCATCCCTTCTAGATTTACCCAATATAAATTAGGAACTTCAGTCGGCTTGATATCTAAAATTTTGGCGCTGATATTTGCATTCTTAAATTGTTTTTGCAAAGTTTCGATTAAACGCTGCTTGGCATTACGCTCGATAATGGTTGAAGCTTCCCCTGTAGCAGGTGCAGTCGCTGTGAGCGCATCTTCTTTTTGTGGTTTGTTTTCTTTAGAACAAGCACTGAACAAAAGGCTAGATGCCAGAGTACAGGCAAGAAAAATTTGAGAGCGGGTAAAAGACATAGATAACCCTTATTTCATCAGTATTTATAGTCAGAAGCTGCTAAGCATACCAAAAAATCTAACGTGTATTGTTAAAACTTTCTTAACCTTTGTGAACGAAATCAAACGATTGATCTGAAATACTTGCGTGGAGCTTGAAAGCTTTATCATCCTCTAGGGTGATGTTTTTCATGTAATTGTTGCATTCTGACTTGTGCAACATGCGTATAGATTTGAGTCGTAGATAAATCGCTATGACCCAGTAACATTTGCACGACGCGTAGGTCTGCGCCGTGATTGAGCAGATGTGTTGCAAAGGCGTGACGTAAGGTGTGAGGTGAGAGTTCAGCTTGAATATTGGCTTGTAGCGCATAGCGTTTAATGGCATACCAAAAGTTTTGTCGACTCATAATCCCGCCATGTTGGGTTAAAAAGAGATAGTCAGTCGAGCTTTTATAGAGTTGAGGCCGAGCATTATTCAAATAGCGTTCTACCCACTCACAGGCAAATTGTCCTAACGGCACTAAACGCTCTTTATTGCCTTTACCTGTAACACGTAAATAGCCTTGTTTTAAATTAATAAGTTCCAGACGCAAGTTAAGTAATTCTGAAACACGCAAACCACATGCATAAAGCACTTCAAACATTGCTCGATCACGTAAGCCAAGTGCTGTATTGATATCTGGTGCTTGAATCAGTGATTCGACATCTTCTTCAGATAGGTCTTTGGGTAATGCTCGCCCAATTTTAGGAGAGTGGTGGGTCGCAACTGGATTGTCATTCCGTAACTTCTGTTCACGTAAAAATTTGTAAAACTGACGTAGGGCAGATAAACACCGTGCAATTGAGCGGGGACTTTTTCCTGCTTTTGTCAGTTCGATAAGAACATCGGCAATATCATCACTTGACCATTGTGGAAGAGCATTTTTTTTATGGAGTTCGCTGCATTGAATGAGGTCAGATAAATAAGCATTACGTGTATGTGGACTAACAGTCTGTGCAACGAGATAGTCGCGAAAACCTTGTAAAAAGCTTAAATGTTCTGGAATTTGAACAGGGCTTGGAATACGCGGTTTTTTATTTAACATACACTACATCCTCTAAACCTCTGTACTGTAAAAGAAACTTTAAGGTTTGTCGATTAAACTGAATAGGAAGTGAAATTTAACCTTATTTGGTAATTATTCTCATTTATATGTATACTAGAAAAAAAGGTTTAGGATCGGATGCGGTGCGTTTATCAGCTTTAAAAGTGAAGCAAGCGGCGACCATCAGCAAAGTGAATCGGATATCAGTAGAGTCCGAGCAGCAAGATTTGGTCGCAATTCGTTTGGAAAGTCTGGGCTTTGTGCCAGGCACACGAGTGGAAGTGATTACCAAGGGTATTTTTGGTGGTGATCCGATCTTGATCCAAATTGGCTTTACTCGTTTCGCTTTGCGTAAAGCAGAAGCGGACAAAATCGAAATTCAAGTAGAAGAAGGAGTACCCGCATGAGTGATGCGTTACGTATTGCCCTTGTGGGAAATCCAAACTGTGGTAAAACCTCTCTTTTTAACCATTTAACTGGAACTCGACAAAAAGTCGCAAACTATGCGGGCGTAACGGTCGAGCGTAAAGTAGGTCATTTTCAGTTACCTTCAGGGCGTGCAGTGCGTGTACTCGATTTACCGGGTACATATAGTCTAAATGCAACCAGTCCTGATGAGGTTATTACCCGTGATGTTTGCTTGGGTAAGATTGCCGAAGAAGGTCAGCAAGATGCTTTTTTATGCGTAGTCGATGCGACTAACTTAAAATTGCATTTAGGACTAGTGCTCGAAATGATCGAGCTTGGCCGTCCGATTTTACTTGTACTGAATATGATGGATGAAGCGCGTCGTCGTGGCATCCAAATTAATACTCAAAAGTTGTCTCAACGTTTGGGCGTAGCAGTCGTTGAGACAGTTGCTGTTCGTAATGCGGGTATTGAAAATTTATTACATGCCCTTGATCAAGAAAAATACAGTGTGCCACAGACCGAACTGAGTGGTTTGACTGGAACTCATCATCAAAAAATCGATATGATTTTTAAAGATGTTGTTCAATATGTCGATCAGGGAGATAAACGTACTGATTTTCTAGATCGAATTTTCTTACACCCAGTTTTAGGCCTATTTAGCCTTGCCCTCATGATGTTTATTGTATTTCAGGCAGTTTTTGCTTGGGCAGCTCCGTTTATGGATGGCATTGAAGGCTTCTTTGGCTGGTTAGGTGAAGTGGTGGGAACTGTGATTACACAGCCCCTACTGCATAGTTTGGTTGTTGACGGAATTATTGCGGGTGCAGGTGGCGTAGTTGTGTTCTTGCCACAAATTTTAATCTTGTTCTTCTTCATTTTGGTATTAGAAGAATCGGGTTATTTACCGCGTGCAGCATTCTTGCTTGATAAATTAATGTTTCAAGCCGGTTTAAGTGGGCGTGCTTTCATTCCTTTACTTTCAAGCTTTGCCTGTGCAGTACCGGGAATTATGGCAACGCGTAGTATTAGTGACCCTCGTGATCGTTTTACGACCATTATGGTTGCGCCTTTAATGACCTGTTCGGCACGTTTGCCCGTATATGCTTTGCTGATTGCAGCTTTTATTCCAGAGAAAATGATCTGGGGTATTTTCAACTTACAAGGTCTGGTGCTATTTGGTCTGTATATGGCTGGTATTGTGAGTGCTCTTTGTGTTTCATTTTTAATGAAGTTTTTGCAAAAAGATAAGTCACAGCATGCTTTACTGCTAGAGCTGCCGAGTTATCGTTTCCCCGATTTAAAAAGTGTGGGAATTGGTTTGTTGGATCGCGCGAAGATCTTCTTGAAACGTGTCGGTGGAATCATTTTTGCGCTTTCTATTTTGCTCTGGTTTTTGTGTACTTTCCCACAGCCACCAGAAGGGGCGACATTACCTGCGATAGATTATAGTTTTGCCGGTATGCTCGGACATCTTATTCAACCTGTATTTGCTCCAATTGGTTTTAACTGGCAAATCTGTATTGCTTTAATTCCAGCAATGGCAGCTCGTGAAGTTGTAGTGGCAGCATTAGGTACAGTTTATGCCTTGTCTGCAACGAGTGACGATGCTGTAGCTCAAGGTTTGTCACATCTGATTAGTGCAGATGGCTCGGGTTGGTCTTTGGCAACAGGATTATCGCTTTTAGTGTGGTTTATTTATGCTCCACATTGTTTGGCCACATTGGCAACGGTACGACGTGAAACAGGTTCATGGAAACATGTTGCTGTCATGACTGCATATCTGTTCGGCTTGGCTTATTTGGCATCGTTTGTTACCTATCAAATTGCTTCCCACTATTGGGGTTAAGGCAAGAACGGAGGTTGTACATGATTCAATATCTGATTATCGCGGTTTTAGTGAGTTGGAGTGCTGTTGTTGTTTTTAAGAAAGTATTTCCAAAAACAGCAAATTCAGTCTTTTCTACACTCTCTTCATTTTGTGAAAAGCAGGGTTGGACAACCTTGGCAAAATGGCTTAAGCCAAAAATGACCTTTGGCTGTGCTGGCGGCTGTGGTTGCTCAAGTGAAGATAAACCTACCAATACAGTTCAAGAAATTAAGCCGATTAAATGGCAATAAATTTAGTATTTCTTGTTTCGTCTAAAAAGCCATCATATTGATGGCTTTTTTACGCACTGACACAAAAAAAGATGAATAAAGTTCAAACTGAAAAAGCATTCAAAACAGCAAAGTGCTAACATTTTTGCCATTCTGTCGATTGATAAATTGTGGGGCAAAAATGTTAATACAACGTGGTGGATTAAAAGTTGTCGCAGGCTTGGGAATATCAGGCGTTTCTGCTGTTAATTTCCTGCATGAACAAGGCTACCAAGTTGCAGTAACGGATTCTCGTCCCACGCCCCCAGGTTATGATCAGATTCCAGCTGGCGTTAAAACCAGTTTCGGTCAACTTGACCAAGAATTATTATTACAAGCAGAAGAAATTATTTTAAGCCCAGGCCTTGCACCGCAATTACCAGAAATTCAGGCAGCTATTGCTCAAGGGATTTCAGTGGTAGGCGATATTCAATTATTACGCCGTGCGACCGAAGTACCTATTGTGGCGATTACGGGTTCTAATGCGAAAAGTACAGTAACGACTTTAATTGGCTTAATGGCTAAAGATGCAGGTAAGAAAGTTGCTGTTGGTGGAAACCTTGGACGCCCAGCTCTAGATTTATTAAAAGATCAACCAGAGTTGCTTGTACTTGAGTTATCAAGTTTTCAATTAGAAACCACATCTCATTTGAATGCTGAGGTTGCTGTGGTTCTTAACATGAGTGAAGATCATCTAGATCGTCATGGCGATATGTGGGGTTACCACCAAGCAAAACACCGTATTTTCCAAGGTGTTAAAAAAGTTATATTTAACCGTGATGATGCTTTAAGTCGTCCTCTTGTTCCAGATACAACACCAATGCAAAGCTTTGGTCTAAATGCTCCAGACTTAAATCAATATGGTGTTTTAAGAGATGGCGATGGCACGCTTTGGCTTGCACGTGGTTTGCAGCGTTTAATTAAAAGCTCAGATTTATATATTCAAGGCATGCACAACGTAGCCAATGCTTTAGCTTGTTTGGCGCTAGGTGAAGCAATTGGTTTGCCTATGGAATCTATGCTTGAGACGTTAAAACAGTTTAAAGGATTAGAGCACCGCTGTGAGTATGTGAGAACTGTACATGATGTACGTTATTACAATGACTCTAAAGGGACTAACGTTGGTGCTACACTTGCAGCAATTGATGGTTTAGGCGCTGCAATTGAGGTTAAAAAGGGTAAGGTTGCCTTGATTTTGGGTGGGCAGGGCAAAGGTCAGGATTTTGCTCCATTACGTTCTTCTATCGAAAAATATGCCAAAGTTGTGGTATTGATTGGTGAGGATGCTCCAGTCATTGAACAATCAATTCAGGGTGCAACCAAAATTTTGCATGCAGCAACGCTTAAAGAAGCTGTAGAGCTGTGTCAACGTGAAACACAAGCTGAAGATGTTGTGCTGTTATCACCAGCCTGTGCAAGTTTTGATATGTTTAAAAGTTATAATGACCGTGGTCAGCAGTTTGTTGCCTGCGTCAATTCGTTGGTTTAAAGAAAACATGATTAGGAATGTAGTATGGCAGGCTTAGCTCAGACCACAATCCAGAAAATCAATCATTGGTATGAACGGATATTGCCTAAATGGCCAGCGGAAGTGACGCCACGTAATGTCCTGATTTTCTGTGTCGTTGCATTATTGTGTATCGGTTCAGTGATGGTCGCATCTGCTTCGATGCCCTATGCTGAATATATGCATGAAAACCCGTTTCACTATGTGATTCGTCATGGTATTTCGATTGTCGCTGCGGCTGTGGTGGCTTATTTGACCTATCGGATATCACTTAATACGTGGTTTAAAAATACTTTCCCGTTGTGGTTGTTGACCATGGTTCTTTTGCTTGCTGCTTTAGTAGTGGGTTCAGAAGTCAACGGTTCTACACGCTGGATTAAGATTGGTGGCTTTACCTTACAGCCAACCGAGGTTGCCAAAGTCATGATGGCAATCTTTACCGCAGACTACGTTGTGCGCCGTGCCAAAGAGGTTCGTACTCATTGGAAAGGCTTATTACGTTTAAGTGGGGTCATGGCAATCACGGTCGGTTTGATTATTGCTGAGCCTGACTTGGGTGCTACGATCGTAATTGTATTGATGATGGTCGGGGTGTTCTTTTTAGCTGGTGCGCCGCCAACACAGTTCTTAATTATGTTGGGTGCGATTGTAACCGGTATTGTCTTTTTAATTTTGTTTGAGCCGTATCGTTTCCAGCGTTTGATTTCGTTTACTGACCCGTGGGCAGATCCATTAGGGGTTGGTTACCAGTTATCAAATGCGTTAATGGCCTTTGGTCGTGGTGAATGGTTTGGTACAGGCTTAGGGCACAGTGTACAAAAGCTATCTTATTTGCCAGAAGCACATACTGACTTTATGTTGGCAGTGTTAGGCGAAGAGTTCGGTTTCTTTGGTATTTCGATTGTTATTGGTTTGTCTTTCTTGATGTTGGCATGCTGTATCAAAATTGGTCATCGTGCATTGAAACATCATTACCTTCGCGCAGGTTATTTGGCGTATGGCATTAGTATTATTTTCTTGCTCCAGATCTTGGTAAATGCGGGCATGAATATGGGGTTGATGCCAACTAAAGGTTTGACTCTGCCATTTATTAGTTATGGTGGTACATCTTTAATGATGTGTGCTGCGATGATTAGCTTGATTTTAAAGATTGATGCTTCAACCCAAGAAGTTAACCCAGAAAGGGAAGAATCAAACTTCTAGTTGAGTATTTAGGTATTAGAAAACCCGATTTGATATCGGGTTTTTTTATTTATAGGTAGGTTCCATTCAGCTGCTCTACATGTGGAATTAAATCTACATTCCACTGCGCTACTGCTTGTTTAAGCATAACTTTAGGCTGGTCTAAATCAACGTTAGGTTGTCCTAGTGCTTGTATTGCTTGTTGCAGCAATTGAGGAGCTTTTGACAAATCGAGTGCTTGAGCAAGGTTTTGCTTAGAAAGCTTTTGCCCTTGATCGTTCATGGCGAGGGGTAGGTGCATATAGCTTAGTTTAGGGTAACCTAAGAGCTCACCAAGCCAGATCTGCCGTTCAGTGTTATCTAATAGGTCTGCGCCTCGAACGACATGGGTGATGCCTTGCAGATAATCATCAACGACTACGGCAAGTTGATAGTTAATAATCCCGTCACGGCGTTTAAGAACAAAGTCTCCAAGGTCATGTTGCAGATTAGAACAATGAGTTCCTTGTAGTCGGTCATCAAAACAGATTTGCTGATCTTGAACTTTTACCCGAATCGCTTGACCTTGAAAATCAAGCCCTAGATTGCGGCAAGTTCCGGCGTAGATTGCATTTGAACCCAACATTTTGCGTGTACATTGACAAGCATAGATAAGACCCTCTTTTTTAAGTTGGTCTAATACGCTTTCATAAATGTCTAAACGGTTTTTTTGAAAGATGATTTCTGCATCGGGTTCGAACTGGAAGGCTTCCAGTGACGTGAGAATATGATCTTCACTACCCGGATAAATACGAGGGATATCTGTGTCTTCGACACGAACGAGCCATGTGCCATGATGGGCCTTTGCATCACAATAACTGGCAACGGCAGTAATGAGTGATCCAAAATGCAAAGGGCCGGTTGGCGATGGCGCAAACCGGCCTGAATATGCAAAGCTAGGTTTCTCTTTAAGAGTTACCTCGGTCATATTAACCGTTATTTTGCTTCTCTTTGATTTCTGCCAAAGTTTTGCAATCAATACATAAAGTTGCCGTTGGACGTGCTTCTAAACGACGTAAGCCGATTTCGATACCACACGTTTCACAGAAACCATAGTCTTCATTTTTAATGGCTTCCATAGATTGTTCGATTTTACGAATTAACTTACGTTCACGGTCACGTGTACGCAATTCAATTGCAAACTCTTCTTCTTGGGTAGCACGGTCATTTACATCTGGCAATGCAGTTGATTCGTCTTGCATCGTATTCAACGTACGATCAACTTCAGACATCAATTCAGCTTTCCATGCTTGCAGAATTTGTCGGAAATGCTCGAGCTGTCCTTCAGACATGTACTCTTCATTTTTCTTAGGTTGATAAGGTGCAATACCAAATAAACTTGCAGTTGTGCCTATATCAGAAGTTTTAGGTTTCACTTTACGTGCACGTTTTGCAGAAGCTTTTTCACCTTCCACTACAACTTCTGTATGTTCATCCAAAACTTGGTTGTGGTTGTCATTCGCCATAATAGGGCATTCCTCATCATACACGTATTATCTATACGCAAAAAATATGGTGATATGCAAGTGTTTTTATAGAAAACCATCGATGGATTTTACCATCGGGTCGTCATCATATAGATTTTTCCTGCAAGATGATAGTCATTCCGACTCGTAAATATTTTCAAAACATGTTTACCCTAGTCATAATTGCATGTAAGCATATAAAAAATAGAGCTAATAGCCTGAAATATCAGTATTTATAAGGCCCTGAAAATTTTCAAGACGGAAGACTTCGGTTTCAAAACTACCATCGTTTTTTAGACGAATGTAACGGTAGCCGGGAGCATTTTGGTCTAGGGCAAAGTCATTACTAAACGGTTTAAACTGAACACTGGTCGATGGGGTCGAGAAAAACTCGATTCCTTGCCAAGTGTTGAGTGAGTCTTGGTGAACATGCCCGCAGACTAAAGCTTTTACATTTTTAAATGGAGCTAATGTTGTAAGCAACGCATTAGAATTTTGTAACTTGTGATGATCAATCCATTTTGATTTCATTGCAAAAGGATGATGATGACAAGCCAATAAAACAGGGTTATCTGAAAATTCTTCGAGTAATGTCGCTAAATTTTGTAGTTGTTCTGGTGACAGGTGTCCATCAATCTGACCTTGTACCGCACTATTTAATAAAATAACACGCCAGTTTCCTAAGCCAATCACCACAGGTTCCTGATGGTTTTCTTTATGCAATGGAAAATGGTCAACGTTATCATGATTACCCAGTGTCTGAAAAAATGGCAGACCTAACGTTTGCATATATTGAATATAACGTTTGTACGTAATAGGCGTTGGTGCTTGAGCCAGATCTCCAGTATGGATAATGGCATCAGTTTCAGGATGTTTTTTCAGGATCTGTTGAATAATTGCATGAAAACTTTCTTCAGGATTCATCCCCACAAATTCTAAGTGCGGATACTCCAATAAGTGAGTATCGGTAATTTGTATAATGACATGGTCTTTTTGTGAAAGTGTTGAGACTTGAAAAGTCACCGTCCTACCTCGTCGGATTTTATTATCGTTGTGATGTGTTGAGACAGCCATTGTAACGCCATAATGACAGGAGCATTTCTTAAACGTCCGCTGTCGAGTAACATCTGGATTTCACTATAATTAAATAAGTGCAGTTGAATATTTTCACCCTCATTATCTACACCAAAAACACCGCCTTCAGCAGGTAAATCGGTTTCGCTAACATAGAGATGAAATAACTCTGAACACGCACCAGCTGACGGATAAAAGCTAAATAGATGTTGTAAATCCTGAACTGAACACCCTGACTCTTCGAGGCTCTCTCGACGAATACAATTCTCGGGTGTTTCATCACCGTCTAACACGCCTGCGATTATTTCCAGTTGCCATGGGGAGTGAGGGTCATCTAAAGCACCAACACGAAACTGTTCAATAAGTGCGAACTGTTGTTTTTGATCGTTGTAGAGTAAAACGCCTGCAACCTCAGAGCGATGAATAAGCTCGCGCTGTATTACAGGGGTATATTCAGACTGGTTAAATAGACGATGTCGAAGGCTGACTTTTTCAACCTGAATAAAACCGCGGAATACATATTCACGGGATGTTATTTCGACATCTTCAGATATATAGCTTGGATGTTTAACAATGCTCATGAGCCAGTCAGGATAAAATCTATTTATTTCATCCTAACTGAGAATCATGGCTAGGCAAGTGTTTTTTTTGAATATTTACACTTTGTGATACAGTTTTTGTCCTTGTTCTTGATAAACCTCTTTCATGGTTTTGAGGCCTTCTTCAACCTCTGTATTAATATTGGTGAGGTTGTTGGCATAGTCACGAACATTCTGGGTGATTTTCATCGAGCAGAACTTTGGTCCACACATTGAGCAAAAGTGTGCAGATTTGTGAGCCTCTTTCGGTAAGGTTTCATCATGCATACTACGAGCTGTGTCAGGGTCTAGACTTAAGTTGAACTGATCATCCCAACGGAATTCAAAACGTGCTTTTGACAAGGCATTATCGCGAACCTGTGCACCCGGATGTCCTTTCGCAAGATCGGCCGCGTGAGCCGCAAGCTTGTAGGTAATAATCCCGTCTTTAACATCTTTCTTGTTTGGTAGACCCAAATGCTCTTTTGGTGTGACATAGCAAAGCATCGCCGTGCCGTACCAACCAATCATGGCTGCGCCAATTGCAGAGGTAATGTGGTCGTAACCCGGAGCGATATCAGTTGTCAAAGGCCCAAGCGTATAGAATGGCGCTTCTTTACAAACTTCTAGCTGCAAGTCCATGTTTTCTTTAATCATGTGCATTGGTACGTGACCAGGGCCTTCAATCATGACTTGAACATCATGTTCCCATGCACGATGAGTGAGTTCACCGAGTGTTTTAAGTTCGCTGAATTGTGCTTCGTCATTTGCGTCTTGGATACAGCCCGGACGTAAGCCATCACCTAAACTGAACGAAACATCGTAGGCTTTCATGATTTCACAGATTTCATCGAAATGTGTGTATAAGAAGTTTTCTTCATGATGTGCTAGACACCACTGCGCCATGATTGAACCACCACGAGACACAATACCAGTCAAACGGTTTGCGGTGAGTGGTACGTAACGAAGTAATACACCTGCGTGAATCGTGAAGTAGTCAACGCCTTGTTCAGCTTGTTCGATGAGCGTGTCTTTAAAGATTTCCCAAGTCAGGTCCTCTGCAACACCATCCACTTTTTCAAGTGCTTGATAAATTGGTACAGTGCCGATTGGAACAGGTGAGTTACGAATAATCCATTCACGTGTCTCATGAATATTTTTACCTGTCGACAAATCCATAATGGTGTCAGCACCCCAACGGGTTGCCCATGTCATTTTCGCAACTTCTTCGTCAATTGAAGAACTAAGCGCTGAGTTACCAATGTTGGCATTAATTTTAACCAAGAAGTTACGACCAATAATCATTGGCTCAAGTTCTGGGTGGTTAATGTTTGCAGGAATAATTGCGCGACCTTCAGCAACTTCTTGGCGAACAAATTCAGGTGTAATTTCTTTTAAATTTTTTGCACCAAAATTTTGTCCCGGATGCTGGCGCGTATCAACACCTTCACGCTGGCGCTGATTTTCACGAATTGCAATATATTCCATTTCAGGTGTGATAATACCTTGCTTGGCATAGTGCATTTGAGAGACATTTTTGCCAGCTTTGGCACGGCGTGGATTTTGAATGTGGGCAAAGCGAATATCTGCGGTACGGATATCTTTTAAACGTTCCTGACCAAACGTTGAAGTTAAACCAGAAAGTACGTCAGTATCGTTACGTTCTTCAATCCAGTTTTGGCGAACTGAAGGTAAACCTTTGTCTAAATCAATTTGAACATTTGGGTCGGTATAAACACCTGAAGTGTCATAGACCATAACAGGGGGATTATGTTCGCCACCAAGACCAGTAGGGGTATCGGTGAGAGAAATTTCCCGCATTGGAACCTGAATGTCAGGGCGAGAGCCTTCAATATAAACTTTTTTTGAAGCGGGTAAGATGCGAGTTAAATCTTTTGCATCTTGTTCATGTTGCGCTGAAATTTCAACAGAAGAGAGATTCGTTAACTGGTTCATTACATGATCCTTATGAATAACATCAACGAATCAAGCACGACCAAAAACGATGGCGGATTTATCTTTACTAGATAAATTTGAGGCTTTAGTTTTTAGATGGCTTGATTCCTACGCAGGTCTTAACCTGATCAGGTTCAACGGTACTTGTGATCAAACTTGTGTTGCGATAACACGAAATTTACACAATCTCAGCGAGCTATTACTCGCGCTCCGTCAAGCGAATTACAGACTAACATGATTTAGGTTGGCTGGCATTGTCAATTTGTATCTATACAAACCGCATCTATATGGCAGTCACGATAGACTTCAGTGTTCCATGGCGAATCAAATTTTAATAGCTGCTCAAGTTGTTCATGAGTAATCTGATAATTTGATTTTTTATCGCCATTTTTCTCAGTTAAATCTATTTTAAATTGCTTATTGCGCTCTTCTACAGGCGTGGCAATAAATTTAAGAAATTGCTGGGCAGGTTTCGCTAAACTCGACTGGCTCTGTGTAGATAGAAAACGGATTTGCTCAAGAGCATCTTTATCAAACCATGTGTTCGGAGCATATTCATCTGACACAGGGGTGTTATCTAGACCAAAGAAAATAAAATAGCGATATTCGTTAAAGAGTAGTTTTGCATCACCAATAAAGTGGCTCTTTGGATATTTTTGAATAAATTTTTCCCAAAACAGCGCTCGTTCAGTAAGTTCTTTCCATGAAACAGCCAAAGCACCATCGTTATAGAAAATATTTTGATTGTCTTTCGCCATACGAGTTAAGAACTCTTTTTGGTCCGCGGTTAAGGCTTTAGAAAAAACATCGACTAGATAGTTTGGCTGACGTCGATAGGTAAACATGCCTTCGCCTTGATAAAGGAGGTCAATATAGGCTTCACCATTATGTTGAAGTAAGTATTGGTCGCGTGGACTAAGTTGGTCGAATAATTTTTTCTGGCTTTGAATGACTTTTTTAGGGTCTCGTTGTTTTTGTTCTAAAACGGCATAGCCAAAAGCTTCAAAAGCTCTGGCTGTTTTGTCAGTGTAGTCTTGCTTTAGAAAACGTTGATACATGGCTGTTGATGCATCAATCAGCTTAAGCTGTTCATCATTCTTTAAAGATGGCACACACGTTTTCAGCTTCTCATTAATTTGATTTAAGTCTTCTATTTTACTGTTCTGATTAATCTTCTGTATTGCGGCATTGATTTCGATACAGCTATTGTTTTGTTTGATTACAGGCTTTTGTTCAGTTGATTTTTGCTCTTTAGAAACAGCTTGATCTTGCTGCGATGTTTTATTACATCCAGATAAAAGTAGTGCGCTGCACACACTCATCATTAGAAATTTTTTCATCATTGTATTTTTATCGAAGTGAACATTGCTCAAATTATAACTCGGAAAAAGATTGCATCATTGTTAGAAATCTTTATTATTGGGTAGATCGGTCTACTTAAAAATAAAACTATGAATGATAAAACAGCAAGACAGAAAATTCTCGATGCAGCAGCAACTTTGTTTTATAACGATGGCATTACTGCAACTGGAATTAACTCGGTTACGACAAAAGCAGATGTTGCTAAGATGTCGCTTTACAATAACTTTTCTTCAAAAGGTGAGCTTGTTGATGCCTACATTGCTGCGCGGCATCAGGAGTGGCTTGATCTTTATCAAAAACGTTTAGAACAAACGAAATCAGCTACAGAAGCTATTTTGGCAGTGTTTGATGCCTATCAAGACCATGCAGAATTTGCCTATGAAAAAGGCTTTAGAGGATGTGGTTTGCTTAATGCTGCGGCTGAGTTTCCAGCGAATAGTGCAGGACGAAGTGCAGTAAGGCAGCATAAAGAAGAAGTCGAGGCTATTGTTGCTGAGCATTTAAAAAAATTAATACCAGACTTGCAGCGCGTTAGCTACGTGGCTACACAGCTTTCCTTTCTTTTAGAAGGTTCTATGGCAAGAGCAGGGTTGGAAGGAAGTAGTCGTCAACTCCTCTTAGCAAAACAAATGGCAGAAGAGCTTCTAAAGAGAGAAGGCCAATATGATTAGCCTCATTAAAAATAGTAGTTATGGTGGCACAATTGCAATTTTAGTTGCCTCTGTTTTATGGGGAACAACAGGTACTGCTGCCGCATTTGCACCAACACTTGGACCACTCGCCATTGGTGCTGTGGCTATGGGTGGAGGAGGTCTTTTGCAAGCTTTGGTTGCATCGCGGGCTATTCGAGAAAACCGTCAATTTATAAAGCAAAACCTTCTAATACTGCTTTTAGGGGTTGCGGCAGTTGGTATTTATCCTCTGGCCTTTTATTCCTCAATGCATTATGCAGGAATTACGATTGGCACCGTGGTTTCTATTGGTGCAGCGCCACTGATCGCAGCAATTTTAGAACGATTCTTTGATCGGAAGTCTTTGTCAGCGATCTGGTTCTTAAGTTTTATTTTTGGTGTTATGGGCGTAAGTTTGTTATCCATGGGTGAAAACCATGCGGTCCAAGAGGGTACAAATGAATGGAATAAAATCTTCGGTATTTTTCTTGGGCTTGTCGCGGCTACAACTTATTCACTTTATTCATGGGCTGCTAAAAGATTAATAGATCGGGGTGTTGCTGCTAAAGCTGCAATGGGCATGATTATGGGGGGTGGGGCAGTTATTTTGCTTCCTACTTTACTGGTTACAGGTGGAGGGTTGTTGCAAAGTTCAACCAATTTACTTGTTGCTGGTTATATGATGTTGATTCCTATGTTTTTAGGTTATTTACTTTTCGGTTTTGGTCTAAAAACAGTAAATGCCAGTAAAGCGACGACCTTAACTTTATTTGAACCTTTAGTTGCCGCACTTTTTGCCATCGTGTTGGTTGGTGAGCATATTTCATGGTTGGGTTGGATAGGCATGTTTTTGATTTTTATTTGTATTTTAATATTGTCAAAAAATGAGAACGCTTAAAAAACTAAAACTTTTAATGGCTTGAGTTTGCTTGGAATTTTTCTTAGTCTTAAAGGCAAGTTTTATCGTTGATTTGAACAATGAAAATAAAATTAATGGTCGCTGTTGGCCTTTGGAGTTTTGCATCTTCCAGTTTTGCTCTAGATTTAGTTGAAGCTTATGAGCGCGCAAAACAAAATGACCCAACATGGCAAGCCAATCAACAACAATTTGAAGCAGATCAACTTAATTTAGGCTTGGCAACTGGTGCCTTATTACCAACGGTCACATTGTCAGGAAATATTACTCGTAATCGACAAACGGTGAAGCGTTCTAATTTTCCGGGGGTTGACCAAGAAGGGCTTTCAGATGCCTTGGTGAGTAATACTTCAACCACTCGTCAAGCGACTTTAACTGCACGTCAGCCACTTTTTCGAATGGATGCTTGGGAAGGTTATAAGCAAGTTAAAACCTCGGTTGCATTAAGTGAAATCACTTTAAGATTGCAAAAACAAGACCATGTTTTAAATGTAGCAGAAGCCTATTTTAATGTGCTGCGTCAGCAGGCGTTAAGCGTTGCATACTTACAAGAAGAAAAAGCTTTGCTTGAGCAACTCAATATGATGAATGCCAAGCTCAAAGAGGGTTTGGTGGCACGTAGTGATGTGAGTGAAGCAAATGCTCAATATCAAAATGCCAGAGCCAATCGTATTTCAACCAATGTTCAATTACTTTTAGCCCAAGAACAGCTTTCCGAATATATTGGTGCTTATCAAGATAAGCTTGCAGTATTGCGTGGTGATTTTAGTTTTCAAAAGCCGTATCCAGCCCAGCTTAATGATTGGCTTTCTTTAGCACAGCAAAAAAACCTAAAGATTCAACAAGCGCGCTTACAGCAACGATATAGTGAGGATCAGCGCCGTGTGGAAAAAGCCGCGCTTTATCCTCAAATTGATGCTGTTGCAAGTTATGGATATACAAAGCAGACACCAGAGACACTCATCTCGACTGACGGAAAATTTGATCAGGTTGGGGTGGAAATGAACTGGAATTTATTTAATGGTGGGCGTACTAAAACATCAATTAAAAAAGCGACTGTAGAAGCCAGTAAAGCTCAGGCACAACTTGATGCAGCTATTCGCCGTGCTAATGTTGATGTGAAAAGTGCATATATGCAGGTAGATACAGATCAAGCCAAACTCGAAGCACGAAAAGCTGCAATGGATTCGTCTTCGCTTGTTTCTCAAGCTTCAAAAGCGAGTTATAACGAAGGCTTAAAAAGTATGGTTGATGTTTTATTAGCGCAGCGTAATGCTTTTTCGGCAAAACAGGATTATCTTAATAGTCAATATGACTACTTATTGAATGTACTTCGGTTAAAAGCTGCGGTGGGCCAGTTAGGCGAAAAAGATCTGGTCGAATTAAACAGCTGGCTAACCTATCAGTGAGCAAAAAAAGCTTTTATCTGAATTTTAATTTTGTCATAAAAACTTAATGATTGCTGTGTTCTAATGCTCAATCATTTTATTCCTGCGCCATCATGTTGGAGGCTTCCCTTGAGTCCAAGTAATCCGGTGTTAAGCCATCATATTTCTTCTCAATTTAATGAAGATTTGCAAGATGTAAACACAAAGTTCATGACCATGGGTGGCTTGGTCGAACAACAGGTGGCGAACGCAATTCATGCCTTGCTTGATACAGATGCAAATTTAGCGATTGATGTTCAATTTAAAGATAACGCCGTGAATCAATATGAACGTGATATTGATGAAGGTCTTACGCTAATTTTGGCACGTCGTCATCCAGCAGCGATTGACTTGCGTATGGTTATTGCGATGAGCAAAGCCAACACTGACCTTGAGCGTATTGGTGATGAAGCGGCAAAAATTGCCCGTATTGCGCAAAACCTCTGTGAAGAAGGTGGTTCTCCGCGTGGCTACATGGAAACTCGTCATATTGGTAACCAAGTTCGTGTCATGATTCATGATGCACTTGATGCTTTTGCGCGTTTAGATGCAGATCAAGCTTTGCGTGTGCTTTTAGCCGATGCAGATATTGACCGTGAATACCAGTCAGCAACACGTACTTTAATGACTTATATGATTGAAGATCCACGTCATATTGCTCGTGTAATTAATGTGATGTGGGTGTTACGTTCTTTAGAGCGTATTGGCGACCATGCCCGTAATATTGCTGAGCAAGTGATTTACATGGCAAAAGGCTTTGATGCCCGCCATACCAAAATTGAAGAAATTGAAGCTAAAGTTCACGAAAAGTAATCTTAAGCTGAAATATTTAAAGGCCTTGTTTGAAACAAGGCTTTTTTTATTTTTTAAAATAATAGATAAAAAAATGTCCCGAACTTTGGGGGGAAGTTCAGGACAGAAAATCAAGTGCATAAACACGACAGGGATCGTGTTCTTCTTGCTATGAATTGATATTAAGTTCTTCGCTTTTTGATGTCATGTAGAGTCCTGTTCGCTCTATGTAAGGCTTTTTATGCTTGTGTAAGTTTCACGTAAAAAAAGGCGGATCTATGTATATAGACCCGCCTTTTAAATGATGATTAGGTTCAAACAAACCGCTTATTCTGGTTTCCAGCCTTCAGCTTTTTCTACGCTTTCATCATTATTGAAAAACTTCTCACGTTGTTCCTCAAGAAACTTCTTCGCTTCTGGTTCAAACACATTTAGGCGTTTTTCATTAATTAGCGTTGTTTGGTGTTGTAACCATTCTTGCCATGCTTGTTTAGAAACATTTTCAAAAAAATCTTGGCCTTTAGCACCAGGAAATGGAGCGAAGTCTAGACCTTCCATTTCCTTTTGATATTTGCGGCAAAATACTTGTCGACTCATGGTTTATCCTTAAGCGTATAACTGTTCTAAACGTGTATGGGCACGAGCAATCGCAGCTTCAACTTGTTTTGGTGAAGTTCCGCCAATATGATCACGTGCATTTACAGAAGCTTCTAGTGTTAGAGCTTTATCAAACACATCTGCTGTAATTAAGTCAGAGAATTGTTGTAACTGCTCAAGTGTTAATTCAGATAAATCTTTTTCTTCTGCAACACCTAAGGCTACTGCTTTACCTACAATTTCATGAGCATCACGGAAAGCAACGCCTTTTTTCACTAAATAGTCAGCAAGATCGGTTGCGGTCGAGAATCCACGAAGTGCAGCTTCACGCATAATTTCAATATTTGGAACCAATGCAGGAATCATATCTGCGAAAGCCATAAGTGAACCACGAACCGTATCGATTGCATCAAATAAAGGTTCTTTATCTTCTTGGTTGTCTTTGTTGTACGCCAATGGTTGACCTTTCATGAGCGTAAGTAAGCTAATTAAGTCACCAAATACACGACCTGATTTACCACGGATCAGTTCAGGAACATCCGGGTTTTTCTTCTGTGGCATGATTGAAGAACCAGTACAGAAACGATCAGGAATATTCACAAATTTAAACTGTGCAGAAGTCCAAAGAATCAGTTCCTCTGACATACGTGATAAGTGCATCATAATTAAAGACGCAGCTGCATTAAACTCAATGGCAAAGTCACGGTCAGATACAGCATCAAGAGAATTTTCACATACAGCTTCAAAACCTAATAATTCTGCTGTGTAAGCGCGGTCAATTGGATATGTCGTGCCAGCAAGAGCGGCAGAACCAAGTGGCAGACGGTTGACACGCTTACGGCAATCTTGAAGACGCTCAGAGTCACGCACTAACATTTCAAACCATGCTAACAGGTGATGACCAAAAGTCACTGGCTGTGCAGTTTGTAGGTGGGTGAAGCCAGGCATAATCGTATTTACATTTTTGGCAGCCAAGCCTAATAAGCCTTTTTGTAAACGCTCTAATAATTTTAAAATGTCATCAATTTCGTCACGTAGGTAAAGACGAATATCGGTTGCAACCTGGTCGTTACGGCTACGACCAGTGTGTAATTTTTTACCTGTAATACCAATACGTTGAGTCAAACGTGATTCAATGTTCATGTGAACATCTTCAAGATCGATGCGCCATTCAAAGGTTCCAGCCTCAATTTCTGAGCGAATGGTGCTTAAACCTTCAATAATGTCATCGCGTTCTGCTTCTGTGAGTACGCCAACTTTCGCAAGCATGGTAGCATGCGCAATCGAACCGGCGATGTCTTGTTTATAAAAACGCTGGTCAAACTGAACAGAGGCGGTAAATTCGGCTACAAAAGCATCCGTCGCTTCAGAAAAACGACCACCCCACATACCTGAGGTTTGGTCTGGGGTTACTGAATTAGGGGGATTTGAAGATGTGGTCATGGTGGCTCAGTAAAATAAAAAAGAGTATATCACTTGCCGAAGCTCAACAAACAAAGTTGTTTCCTACAGCATACCGAAATCAAAATTCCTCCTATTTTTTTACGAAAAACGGTCGTTGGCAACACTTATTCGAATTAATTATCGCAAGTAACATTTTGGCACTGGTTTTGGCACTGGCTGAAGCTCAGTCATGGCAAGCATTAAGCGGTGGACGCCTTTTACAATACATCGTTTTCATTAACTGGGTAATATTGTCGTTTTTTGCCTTGGTTGAACGCTTTCAAGGTTTTTTTAGCAGCTTACGTCAAGAATTTGCCTTAGCTATCGGTTTTGTCATGCTGCAAGCTATCGTTGTTTTGACGACCTTAATAAGTAATTTTTTTCAGTTTGGTCTTTTAAATAAACATGCTTCTTTAACACAGGACTGGAGCATTTATTTTACCAATGTGCCTTTATATCTAAGCTACGGGATATTACTGGGGGCTTTCTGCTTGCGCTATCTCTATGTGAGAGAGCAATGGCTACATCAACAATCTGCAGAGTTAAATGCGCGTATTCAGGCCATGCAGGCGCGTATTCATCCCCATTTTTTATTTAATAGTTTAAATAATGTGGTGAGCTTAATTGCGATAGACCCAGATAAAGCAGAAGGTATGTTGATTAGCCTGTCACGTTTATTTCGCGCAAGCTTCCAAGAATTGAAATTGGTGAGTCTGCATGAAGAAATCGAGCTGAGTAAACAATATTTAATGATTGAGCAGGTACGTTTGGGAGAGCGTTTAAAAGTAGATTGGAAAATTGAACTTTCACCTGTGCAACTGAAACAGATCACCATTCCTTTATTGACATTACAACCTTTGTTAGAGAATAGTATTTTTCATGGGGTAGAACCAATGATAGGTAAGGCAACCATCGGGGTATTGGTTGAAATATTGCAAAATCAGGTCAGTATAGTCATTACCAACCCATATACAGACGATACAATAAATTCACGGAAAGGGCATGGAATCGCGCTTGAAAATGTAAAACAACGCCTGAAAGCATATTATGGGAACTCCGTTAGATTTCAGGTTTATAAAGGTGAAACCTTATATACCACCATTATGAGCTATCAATATCAAACAAAATAATAAGTTAGTCAGAGTTAACCATAAAAAAATGGATCAAGTTAACGGTGACAAGGAGGATGAATGAAGGTGCTGATTTGTGATGACGAACCACTTGCAGTGGAGCGATTATCACGTTTAGTTTCAAAGATGGGACATGAAGTTGTATCAACGGCTCATCATGGACAGGAAGCCTTGGAACAGGCGCGGCTTCATCAACCGGATGTAATTTTACTTGATATTCAAATGCCAGGTATGAATGGTCTTGTCTGTGCAGAACAGTTAAGTCAGCTGAGCCCTAGACCTGCGATTGTATTTTGTACAGCCTATGATCAACATGCATTGGAAGCGTTTAAATCTCAGGCTCAAGCTTATCTTCTTAAACCGATCGATCCTCAAGAACTTGAACAAGTTTTTAGTCAACTGACGCAGCTGACTCGAGCACAGCTCAATGCTTTGCCACAACATGATTTTTTACATGATCTAAAAACACAGCGACATCAAATTGCCGCTAAAACCTATCGGGGGGTTGAGCTGATTCCTGTGGAGAATATTTATTATTTTTTAGCAGATCAGAAATATGTCACGGTGCGTCATCAAAATGGCAGTGTATTAATTGATGAAACATTAAAAGAGCTTGAAACCGAATTTGCAGATCAATTCATTCGCATTCATCGCAATGCGTTGGTTGCAGTTGCATATTTAGATGGATTGGAGTTGGTCAGTTCGGGGCAATATCAGGTTCGATTACGTGGTTTAGATGAACGACTTTCGGTGAGCCGTCGACATTTATCCATGCTTAGAGATCGAATTCATCAGCTCTAAACTTAAAAAGAGTTATCTTGGACGTGCGAGATTTTACTTGCAATTTTAAGGGATCAAGTTAAGTTTAGGGTGTATTGTTTGACCAGCCCATGCTTGAATTTATGAAAACCTTGAAAATTGCTACACGACAAAGCCCACTTGCTCTTTGGCAGGCAGAATATATTCGTGCCCGATTACAGGAGCTTCACCCGGATTTAACGGTGGAGTTGGTCAAATTTGTCACGCAGGGCGATAAAATCTTAGATACGCCTTTAGCAAAAATTGGTGGGAAAGGGCTGTTTGTTAAAGAGTTAGAAGCAGCACTTTTAGATGGGCGTGCAGATTTAGCCGTACATTCAATGAAAGATGTCCCGATGGCTTTGCCAGAAGGTTTAACCTTGGCGGTAATTTGTGAACGTGAAGATCCATTAGATGCTTTCGTTTCAAATCAATTTGAAAAATTTGCTGATCTACCTCAAGGTGCAAAAGTTGGTACATCAAGTTTACGTCGTAAATCTCAGATTTTAAAACAACGCCCTGATTTGCAAATTATTGATTTGCGTGGAAATGTTGGAACACGTTTAGGGAAGCTAGATGATGGTCAATACGACGCGATTATTTTGGCCAGTGCTGGTTTGAAGCGTTTAGGATTGTCAGAACGTATTCGTCATTGTTTAACACCAGACATTAGTTTGCCTGCTGTGGGCCAAGGTGCATTGGGTTTGGAATGCCGTGCAGCTGACAGCGAAGTATTAGCTTTAATTCAACCTTTATTACACCAAGAAACAGATGTTTGTGTGCGTGCTGAGCGTGCCTTTAATGCTTATCTTGAAGGCGGTTGTCAGGTCCCAATTGCAGGTTATGCCACACTACAAAATGGACAAATCCATATTGAAGGTCGTGTCGGAAGTGCCGATGGTCAAACATTATTACGTGCTGAACTGACAGATGAAGCCAGCAATGCTCAGCAATTGGGTGAAAACCTTGCTCGAAACTTACTTGATCAAGGTGCTGGTGAGCTATTAAAGGCTCTCTACTAAGCTATGTTGTTTATTAATACTCGACCTGATTCTCGGGCTGCAGAATTAACAGAAGTTTTGCAAAATGAAGGTTATCAGGTTGAGTCTTTACCTCTTTTAGAACTCGTTGCTAAACCCTTTTCCGAACATTTACTTCAGCTTTACCAACAATTAGTTAAAGCACAAGCTATAGTTGTAGTGAGTCCAACCGCTGTTGATGTGGGGATGAAGTATTTACTGCAAAGCGGTTTAAAGCTCAGTGATTTAAAACATATTCAGTGGATTGCTGTTGGGCAGTCAACGGCCAATTGTCTAAATGGATATGGAATAGAAGCACATATTCCAGATGTTGAAACCTCTGAGGGGATGTTAAATCTACCTATTCTCCATAATATGAAGCAAGCTGGTAGCGTCGCTTTTTGGCGAGGAGAAGGTGGCCGTCAATTTATGATGGAGACCTTGCAACAACAAGGAATTCAGATTTTAAATTTCGTTTTATATCATCGGCAGTGTCCAGAAGCCTCATATTCCACATTCAAACATCTGACACAGAATTCAAATTATAATTTAAACAAATGGCTGGTCTTAATTACGAGTGAGGCGAGCTGGAAGTATTGGTTAGAGCTCTGTTCAAAAAATAATGTACAACCTGATTGTGTATATTTGGTTTTAGGGCCACGTCTTTTTCAAATTGTTAAAGAATATCGCGATCAGCAACAGGCTCATTTTCACATTATTCAACTTGAAAATTTATCGCCTTCGGGGATGATTCATCACATTCAGGCATTATAAGGATTCGTATGAGAAAACTTGTTTCTATCATCATTTTACTGGGCATGGCTTGGTTGGCTAAGCTCAGTTACGATATGTGGCAAATTTCTCGTACTGTTCCCGAGCTTAAGCAAAGTTTGCTTCAATCAGAACAGCACTATGCCAATCTAAATGATCAATTGGTTGCTTTACAACGACAATTACAGAATCAACCTGTAAATACAGGGAATAAACTGAGTCCGGCCGGCCATTTAGAAGTCCCGCCGATGGGTATTGCCCCTACAGTTTTAATTAAACAAAAGTTAGATTTAATTCAATTTGCAATTGATCAGCAACAATTGATTTACGCAGTTGATCAATTAAACCAGTTACAGCAATCTCTTCTACACTATGAAATTGCCCCTGCATTGCAACATAGCTTGAACCAATCGCTGGAGCAGGATAAACAGGCAGTTCAACAATTCAGTTTGGCCCAAAATCAACGCCATCAATTGATTGACGATTTATTACAGACGATTGATAAAAATATTCAGCAAGCCTTAGCTCAGCCTAAACTTGAGATGGATCAATCCGAGTCTGTGTCTTGGTGGAAGAAATGGTTCCGTATAGAAAAAGTAGAAACGCCGTCTATTAATTTAATGAATCGAAGTGTAGTGCTCAAAGAAGTGCAATTAAGATTATTGATTGCTGAACAGGCACTCAATGAAGGGAAAATGACAGAGTACCAAAACGAGTTGCAGTCTGTGATGCAAAAGCTAGATGAAATGCCTGATGCAACGAGTCAGCAGTTAAAAAAACGTATTGCTAAAGTGGCACATTTATCGGTAGTGCCTGTTCCTAAATTATCTACACTTGGTCTAATTGGCTCATAAGGAGGAGATATGAAACACCTCCTGTCGGTTTATTTCGTAATTAGCTTAATACTCTTTGCAGCTTTAGCTTTACTTAGTTATGGCTATGGAATGGGGTATGTCTATATCTACTGGCGACAATTGCAGTTGCAAACAAATGTCTGGGGATTAACCCTTGCTTTTGTGGTAGTGAGTTTTATTGCACAACTCGTATGGCTTTGGATTAAGCGTTATTCCTCTCGTGAGCAAAGAAAAAGTGAAAACATTTTCCAGTTTAAAAACCTTCATCCCTATGAACAATTAGGTATTGTCTGGTTATTAGAGGCTGCCGAAGACCAACGTGTATTTATTGAACGTGTTTTTACTCAATCAGGACTTTTAAAAAATATTATTGATGCCAAGTTTCTGGTTTTAAGCGGAGACTATCCAAAAGCATTGGCTGCTTTAGATCAATCACCACCCATGGCATTTGAATTGGCTGAGTTAGAGCGAATCGAAATCTTCTTAGCTGAAAACGAAGCTGACCGGGCATTAACCCATCTTGAGTTTTTATACCAGCATCAGTTATCGCCTTGGCTTGAGGAAATAGAAACAGCCTACCAGCAAAGATTAACTGCGTTATGGGGGCAATTAGCGCTGCAACATCCATGGGTATATTTACGGTCAATGAAGTATGGATTATTAGATGCTGAACACCGTGATTTATGGTTGCAGCAACTTCTTCAGCAATTTGATCAGGCTTCTATTGATGACCTGCATGCCTTGCAACAACGTTATCTGGATTTGGAGTCTGAGATCCAAACTCGACCTTATAGCAGTAAGTTGTTATGGCTCAAACTATTAGCACGTATGCCTGATATGAGCATGCAGCATGCAGCCTTAACACTACACTTATTAAAAGAGCAGTTTGATCCAGAAGTGTTTTACCTGTGGTTTCAGCAACAATTGCTTAAACAGGTTCCAGACTATGCTGATGTCGAAGAAAAAATTATTGAGCTTGAAAATCAATATATGAATTTGCCAGTTTTAACTTTTGCAAAATGGCATGTCTATATGGCAACTGGACGTCAAGCAGAGGCTGAAACATTATTAACATTATATCCAGATAATATTTTAATGAGCTATTTGCGTATTAAGTCTACCCTTAAAGAAGATGAAGTGTTAATCAATCAGTTAAACCTAATCTTTGAAAATGATGCGAATTTTTTAAAATTTAAAATATGAGGTAAAAATGAAAGAACTGTCTGTCTACCCGATAATATATGAACAGAAAGTAGCGTGGGGAGATATGGACGCTTTTGGTCATGTCAATAATGT
Source organism: Acinetobacter sp. AC1-2 (assembly GCF_016124155.1). Lineage (NCBI taxonomy): Bacteria > Pseudomonadati > Pseudomonadota > Gammaproteobacteria > Moraxellales > Moraxellaceae > Acinetobacter > Acinetobacter sp. AC1-2. Next base: position 8,915 of record NZ_JABFFO010000008.1, on the reverse strand, counting down.
ACAATATTATCGATATATTGAAAGCTCACGTATTTTATATATGGAAGCGATAAATATATTAACCCCACAATTATATACCGTTGTCGCTTCAAGCCAATGCAAATACTTAAAGCCCGTTTTTTATCCCGATGTATTGAAAGTTGGTGTTCGCGTGGAGGAGCTCCGTAATAGTGCATTCCGTATGGCTTATATATTATGGAGCGAAACACAACAACAAATCGTAGCTACGGGTGAAGCTGTTATGGTATGCGTAGATAAATTAACAGAACGAAAATGTGAAATACCTCAAGATATAAAACAAAAAATTATTGAGCTAGAAAAAACTGTTGGACATGACTTAATACATTTATCTTAAATAAATATTAATAAAATATATGTCATTTATAATTGATAATGTAATTAAAAGGTAATTTTTTTGATTATTCTGATGAACACGGCTTTCAAACTATTGCTTATTGAATAGATTATAAATAATATTGGTCTTGATTTTATGTTTTTAAATTTTGTCTGTATTATTTTGAATTGTCTGTAAGACTGGAGTGTTTATTAATGAAACCGGATATCAGTGAATTATCTGTTGAAGAGTTAAAACGTTTACAAGAAGAAGCTGAAGCTTTAATTGTAAGTAAAAAAGATCAAGCAATCGAAGATGCTTATAATCAAATTATCGAGATCGCTGAAAATGTAGGTTTTAGTGTTGAACAACTTCTTGAGTTTGGTGCTCAAAAACGTAAGAAAACAACACGTAAATCTGTTGAACCGCGTTACCGTAACAAAAACAATTCTGAAGAGACTTGGACTGGCCGTGGTAAACAACCACGCTGGTTAGTTGCTGAAATTGAAAAAGGCGCAAAACTTGAAGATTTCTTAATCTAATCGTATTGCTGATCTAAAAAGCCAGGCAAATTTGCCTGGCTTTTTTATGCGTGAAAATATTTAAAATTTTGCTATAAATATTATTTAAGAATTTGAGTGTTTAAATTCATCTTTAAATAGATTGTTGAGATCAAATGTACATTTAGTAAGTTGATTAGCCAGTTTTCATGATTTTGTCATACGTTCAACTTATAGTCTTAATACAGAAGCCAAGCCTGATTGCTTGGTTTTTTTATATGAAGTGAATTGGCGATGTTGAAAAAGTATGCATAATGTCAGACTAGGGAGCTACTCTCAAAATAAGGACGATAATTTGCATGTTGGTAAGGCTGAATGAAGAAAAAGTCTAAGCAGTGGAAGTGGTGGTTATTTGCCCTCATTGCATTTTTAATTTTTATTATTTTACAGATCCCAGCGACGTGGCTTATTTCTAAATTTTCAAAGAATAATCAAACTCTACACAATGTAAGTGGAAATATCTGGCAGGGCCAAGCAGATTGGCGGCGCGGTACTTTGAGAGGCTCGATTCATTGGAAAACTAGACCTCTTGACCTGTTTTTATTAAGGTTCGCGGCTGATGTGGATATCCATAGTGGAAATACCCAATTATCTGGGGTAATGGCCTATGGTGTTGGTAAAAAAGTACTTGTTAGAGCAATGAATGGTCAAATTGCGCCTGAAACATTAAAACAAATTGTGAACTGGCAATGGCCTGTGAACAGTATCCAGTTAAAAGATATTGATTTTAATTATAAAAAAGAGCAAGGTTTCGCTGCAGTTGATGGTCAATTGCATTGGGGTGGTGGTGCTTTAATTTATAATATTGGTGACCGTCAAGACCGGATGAATATGCCTTCTTTAAATGGGCAATTAACGGATCAAAATGGCCAATTACAGATTGATATACGTGATCAACGCAGTCAAAAAATGGCAAATCTTCTATTAGATGCCAATATGATGCTTGATGTGCAGCTTACACAAAGATTATTACTGAATATTCCGTCATATGATGGAAAAGCTGGTTTAGATACTTTTGTCATTAGTTCTCGTCAACCCTTAATACAAGGGGGTAACTAATAATGAAAGTATGGATTGAAAAATTACAGCAACTACAATGGCAAAAATTAGATCGGTTAAGTGTTGTCGTATTTGCCTTTTTAATTTTATGGCTGTGTTGGAAATTAGCTTCATTATTTTGGTGGGTCATTGCCCCTCCTCAAATGATGCAATTCGATCGGGTAGAGTTGGGATCACAGCAGCCGCAAATTCCTAACATTAGTACTTTTTCGATTTTTAATGAACCTTCAGCCAATGCAGCTCAGGAAAATGTCAACCTAGAATTGCAGGGTGTGATGGTGGGCTATCCGAACCGTTTTTCCTCAGCGGTGATTAAGCTTGATAATACTGCTGACCGATATCGGGTGGGGGAAACAATAGGCTCTACATCTTATCAGTTGGCAGAAGTTTATTGGGATCACGTTATATTGCGTCAAGGTAATGGCAGTACTCGTGAACTTCAGTTCAAAGGTTTGCCAAACGGTTTATATCAGCCCATGACGCCAGATGCCTCACAACCAACTGCTACAGCGTCTCAACCATCGGCACCTGTTAATACGACTCAAGAAGCGCTGGGACAGGCTATTCAGCAAATGCAAGGGAACCGTGAACAATATCTACGTGATATGGGTGTAAGCGGTAACTCAAGTGAAGGTTTTGAAGTTACAGAACGTACACCCACTGCACTTCGAAATAAGTTAGGTTTAAGGCCGGGTGACCGGATTGTTTCTTTAAATGGTCAAACGGTTGGGCAAGGACAAACGGATGTGCAGTTACTTGAACAAGCTCGTCGAGCTGGGCAAGTGAAAATAGAAATAAAACGTGGTGATCAAGTGATGACCATACAACAAAATTTTTAGTGATAACACGTCACCATAAGAGTTAGGAATTATCGCAAGTTATGGCTTTATTGAATCATCAACGTCCACTTTGGGCATTACTTGCAGCAGCCCCATTGATTGCGACAGTGAGCAGCAGCGTCTATGCCCAGACATGGAAGATCAATTTACGTGATGCTGACTTAACTGCATTTATTAATGAAGTTGCAGATATCACGGGAAAAAACTTTGCAGTAGATCCGCGAGTGCGTGGCAATGTCACAGTAATATCGAATAAACCCCTCAATAAAGATGAAGTTTATGATCTGTTTCTTGGGGTCTTAAATGTAAATGGGGTGGTAGCAATTCCTTCTGGGAACACCATCAAACTTGTGCCAGATAGCAATGTTAAAAATTCGGGAATTCCTTACGATTCTAGAAATAGGCTGCGTGGTGATCAAATCGTCACTCGAGTGATTTGGCTTGAAAATACGAATCCAAATGACTTAATTCCAGCACTTCGCCCTTTAATGCCTCAATTTGCACATATGGCTGCGATAGCAGGCACTAATGCGCTGATTGTTTCGGACCGAGCTGTGAATATCTACCAACTTGAAAATATCATTCGTAATCTAGATGGTACGGGGCAAAATGATATTGAAGCTATTAGCTTGCAATCGAGTCAGGCAGAAGAAATCATTACTCAACTTGAGGCAATGAGTGCAACGGGCGCATCGAAAGATTTTAGTGGTGCACGTATTCGTATTATTGCAGACAACCGAACGAATCGTATTTTGGTAAAGGGTGATCCTGAAACACGTAAGCGCATTCGCCACATGATTGAGATGCTGGATGTGCCTTCGGCAGACCGTTTAGGCGGCTTAAAAGTTTTCCGACTGAAATATGCAAGTGCAAAAAATTTATCAGAGATTTTACAAGGTCTCGTAACAGGGCAGGCGGTTTCTTCGTCAAATAGTAATAATAATTCTTCTAACTCATCGAATCCGATTAATAATTTGATGGGTAATAACCAGAATTCCAGCTCAAATACATCTGGTTCAAACGGTAACTCAATTTCTACTCCATCTATTAACCTAAATGGTAATTCAAATAACAACAATCAGAACAGTATCTCTAGCTTTAGCCAAAATGGTGTGAGCATTATCGCGGATAATGCTCAAAACTCGTTAGTGGTTAAGGCTGATCCACAATTAATGCGTGAAATTGAATCTGCTATCCAGCAACTCGATGTTCGCCGTCAGCAAGTGTTAATTGAAGCTGCCATTATTGAAGTTTCAGGAGATGATGCAGATCAACTCGGAATTCAATGGGCGCTAGGTGATCTATCTAGTGGAATAGGCTTGCTTAGCTTCAGTAATGTGGGTGCAAGTTTATCTTCTATTGCTGCTGGTTATTTATCTGGTGGTTCGGCTGGAGCGGCATCCGCTATTGCTGGTGGTGCCAATAAAGGTAATGGTGCAACTTTTGCTGTAGGTAATTTTGAGAATTCCCGTAAGGCTTATGGTGCATTAATTCAAGCCCTCAAAGCTAACACCAAATCAAATTTACTTTCGACGCCATCCATTGTGACTATGGATAATGAAGAGGCTTATATTGTTGTAGGTCAGAACGTTCCATTTGTAACAGGGTCGGTCACTACGAATAGTACAGGTATCAATCCATACACAACTGTTGAACGAAAAGATGTCGGGGTGACATTAAAAGTTGTTCCACATATCGGTGAAGGTGGTACGGTTCGTCTTGAAGTTGAGCAAGAAGTTTCGAATGTTCAGACCAGTAAAGGTCAGGCAGCCGATTTAATTACTAATAAACGCGCTATTAAAACTGCTGTATTGGCCGAGCATGGACAAACAGTTGTTTTAGGTGGTTTGGTGTCTGATGATGTTGAACTTAGTCGTCAAGGTATTCCTGGGTTAAGCAGTATTCCATACCTAGGTAGGTTATTCCGATCAGATAGCAGAAGTAATACGAAGCGTAATCTTCTTGTCTTTATTCATCCAACAATTGTGGGTGATGCGAATGATGTGCGTCGTTTGTCTCAGCAGCGCTATAATCAGCTTTACAGCTTACAATTGGCGATGGATCAAAATGGTAATTTTGCCAAACTGCCTGAGCAGGTCGATGATGTCTATAATCAAAAGATGACACTGCCAAGTGTTACCTCTCAGCCACAAAATTATCAACAGGTTCCTTCGGGTGGAAAAAGCTCGACAGTAACCACACCCGTAGCGGTAGAACCTGCGGTTCGAAAGCAAACTTTACAGTTACCTGAGCCTGAAATTAATCGTACTAAAAATACAGTAACAACAACGACACTGCGTCCAAGCACAGCGCCGTAGTAGCATGTTATGATTGATAAAAAGTGAAATAGGACATACGCATGACTTGGAAATTACAAGCAATTACTGGCGAAATTACTGGCCAAGAAATTAGTATTGATCGTGATATGTTGGTAGGGCGCCATCAAGATGCTGATGTGTTGTTACAAGCTGCTGAAATTTCACGCCGCCATGCTGCATTGCTTTTAAAAGATCAATTGCTATGGGTGCAAGACCTTAATTCATCGAATGGCACATTCATAAACGATATTCGTATTGAGCAAGAAAAACAGCTGCATGATGGTGATATTGTTCAATTTGCGAGCTTTAAATTTTCTGTATTAGCGCCTGTGCATGAAATAGAGGATTTGCCTGAAATTGAAGCAGAACCTGTAAATACGGTCCCATCTCAAGATTTAAGCGATCAAGGGATGCCAAGTCTTACAGAGCGTGCTGCTGAAATAGAAGTTAGTCGCGATGGTATGCCGCAGAATATCTCTATTCCAAAACCTGCCCCGATCCCAGAAGGGATAGATGTTAATGTACAACCACAACAGACACCTGTTGCCTTTGATGAGCCTGTTTCTCGTGTTGCTGAAGAAAAAGAGCAACAGAAGAATGCCTCAGTTGGTTTGATCACTATTATTATTTTAGTAATCTTAGCTTTATTGGCATGGTTGTTCTTTAAATAATTTGTTGGTGCTTTTACAATCAAGGCATGCTAAACGCATGCCTTTTTAATTTTGAGTATAAGAAGATGTCTGTTGCACAACTAAATAAGCGCGATTTAATTTTATTTGACCTAGATGGAACGTTAGTTGACTCTGCAGCTGATTTATATCGATCCATGAATTTAAGTTTACAAGCGCTAAGTTGGCCATTGGTAACTGAAGCACAAATACGAGAATGGGTGGGTAAAGGAGCTTCAAAACTTTGTGAAAGTGTTTTGCTTCATATATTTGGAAAATTAGATACCGAACAACATAAAGTTTTATTACAAAAATTTGTGGATGTATATGGTGCAGAGCTTTGTGTAAATACTCAAATTTATCCTGGAGTAACTGAGTTTTTAAAGCATTGTAAAACTTTGAATATACATATGGCATGTGTTACCAATAAGCCTGTGCAACTTGCTCAAGGGTTACTTGATTCATTGGAACTTTCTTCTTATTTTCAAGTTGTACTTGGAGGAGATAGTTTGCCAGAGAGAAAACCACATCCATTGCCTTTGCTGCATTGTATGCAAAGTTTAAAGATATCTGCTTCGCACGCGCTAATGATTGGCGATTCAAGTAATGATATTGAGGCTGCACGGCGCGCGGGAATTGATTGTATTGTGGTTAGCTATGGCTATAATCATGGAGAAAATATCTATGATTGCCAACCTCAGCAAGTGGTTGATAGTTTGGCTGAGTTAATTATCTAATGAGTGAAATGGAGATCAGCATGAATAAGCGTATGGTTTTTCGATGGCGTGTCTAAATCGAAACTAGAAAAACACCGTTTTAAATCGAAACCATATTAGAGAAAAATTCATGACTACATTAGCGCAATTTGAACAACTTAAGGCATCAGGTTACAACACGATTCCTGTTTATCGCCAGCGTTTAGCAGACACGGAAACACCTTTATCAGTTTTTGCTCGTTTTAAGGACCAAAAACAAGCTTATTTATTTGAGTCGGTTGAAGGTGGTGAAAACTGGGCGCGCTATTCCATGATCGGTTTAGGCGAATCGACAGTTTTTTCATGCAATGCAGGGGTCTTGTCTATACAGCATGCTGATGGTTCGATCACACAAGAAGATTGCCTAGATCCATTTCAATATATTCGTGAATTTCAGAAGCAATTTACTGTGCCACCAGCTGAGCTTTTGCCAGCATTACCAAGTTTTACTGGCGGGCTAGTTGGTTATTTGGGCTATGATGCAGTTCGTTATATTGAGCCGCGCTTAAAGAATGTACCTGCTGCTGATCCAATTGCTTTACCAGACTTGTGGTTGATGCTATCAAAGACAGTCATTGTTTTCGATAACCTTAAAGATACTTTATTTCTAATTGTCCATGCTGATACAACGCAGCCAGATGCTTATGAAGATGCTCAGCAAAAGTTAGATCGATTAGAGCAGTTATTAGCTACACCAGTGAGTTTGCAAGCTAAGCCGCATACACCACCTCATTTTGAATCAATTACGGGTAAGGCTAAGTTCCTTGAAACAATCGAGAAGGTAAAAGAATACATTAGAGCGGGCGATGTTATGCAGGTTGTTCCGGGCCAGCGTATGGTTTCGGACTTTGATGGTGAGGCTTTGCAAGTTTACCGTGCTTTACGTCATTTAAATCCTTCGCCATATTTGTTTTTGGTGCAGGGTCAAACAATTACAGATAACAAACCATTCCATATTGTAGGATCATCACCAGAAATTCTTTCTCGACTAGAAAATGGTATTGCGACAGTCCGCCCACTTGCAGGTACAAGACCGCGTGGAAAAACTAAAGAAGAAGACATCGCTTTAGAAAAAGATTTACTTTCTGATGAAAAAGAAATAGCAGAGCATTTAATGTTGATTGACCTTGGTCGAAATGATGTTGGTCGAGTTTCTAAAATTGGTAAGGTCAAAGTTACTGATCAAATGGTGATTGAGCGCTATTCGCATGTCATGCACATTGTTTCAAATGTGCAAGGTGAAGTTCGTGATGATATCGATGCCTTAGATGTATTTAAGGCAACCTTTCCAGCAGGTACTTTATCTGGCGCACCGAAAATTCGTGCAATGGAAATCATTGATGAAGTTGAGCCTGTTAAGCGAGGCGTTTTCGGCGGGGCAGTGGGGTATTTAGGATGGCATGGTGAAATGGACATGTCGATTGCAATCCGTACGTGTGTTATCCGTGATAAAAAGGTGTATGTGCAGGCTGGAGCAGGGCTGGTTGCAGACTCAAATCCTGAATCAGAATGGAATGAAACACAAATAAAAGCTCGCGCAGTGATCAAAGCGGTTGAATTATCGTCAAACGGATTGATTTTATGAGTTTTTAGCGATTTTTTTTAAAAAACCACTTGCATCGTTTGGAAGTTTTGCTAAACTGCACACCGTTCCGATACGAAACGTACGAAACACTAAGAAGCGCCGGCATAGCTCAGTTGGTAGAGCAACTGACTTGTAATCAGTAGGTCCACAGTTCGAATCCGTGTGCCGGCACCATCTAAAAGTGTGAAGTTGTTAAGTGAAGAATAACACTGAAATAAGTGTGAAGTGGTGAGATTCCCGAGCGGTCAAAGGGGGCGGACTGTAACTCCGCTACGAAAGTTTCGAAGGTTCGAATCCTTCTCTCACCACCATTAACTTCGATTGAAGTGCTAAGTATACCAGCATCGTGCGGGAGTAGCTCAGTTGGTAGAGCGGCAGCCTTCCAAGCTGCATGTCGCGAGTTCGACCCTCGTCTCCCGCTCCATCGAAGGATAATCGCTCTTATAGCTCAGTGGTAGAGCACTCCCTTGGTAAGGGAGAGGTCTCGAGTTCAAATCTCGATAAGAGCTCCAGATACAGTTTAGTAGATTTTCTACAAAGATTTAAAAAGCAGGCTTATTAGTCTGCTTTTCAAGTATTGGGTGTTTGATTTTTTAGGCGATATGTCGATGCTGGGTCTTACTCAGAATTGTGTTCGACGTAAACGAGGACTATAAACATGGCTAAGGCTAAGTTTGAACGTAATAAGCCACACGTAAACGTGGGCACAATCGGTCACGTTGACCATGGTAAAACAACTTTAACTGCTGCGATTGCAACTATTTGTGCAAAAACTTACGGCGGTGAAGCGAAAGATT
>NZ_JABFFO010000007.1:0-133639 GCF_016124155.1 Acinetobacter sp. AC1-2 | reverse complement strand
ACTCTGACTCGGACAGTGATTCTGATTCTGACAGTGACTCTGATTCTGACAGCGACTCTGATTCTGACAGCGACTCTGATTCGGACTCTGATTCGGATAGCGACAGCGACTCTGATTCTGACAGCGACTCTGATTCTGACAGCGACTCGGATTCGGACAGCGACTCGGATTCTGACAGCGACTCGGATGACAGCGATCGACTCTGACAGTGACTCTGATTCTGACAGCGACTCTGATTCTGACAGTGACTCTGACACCGATTCTGATTCTGACAGCGAGTCGGACTCTGACAGAGACTCGGATTCTGACAGCGACTCTGATTCGGACAGCGACTCTGATTCTGACAGCGACTCTGATTCTGACAGCGACTCGGACTCTGACAGTGACTCGGACTCTGACAGCGACTCGGATTCTGACAGCGACTCGGATTCTGACAGCGACTCGGACTCTGACAGTGACTCGGATTGCGACAGCGATTCTGACTCTGACAGTGACTCGGACTCTGACAGCGACTCTGACTCTGACAGCGACTCGGATTCGGATAGCGACAGCGATTCTGACTCTGACAGCGATTCGGACTCTGACAGCGACAGTGACTCTGACTCTGACAGCGACTCTGATTCAGACAGCGACTCGGACTCTGACAGCGACTCTGACACGACTCAGATTCTGACAGCGATTCGGACTCTGACAGCGACTCGGATTCTGACAGCGACTCTGATTCGGACAGCGACTCTGACTCTGACAGCGACTCGGATTCTGACAGCGATTCTGACTCTGACTCTGACAGCGATTCGGACTCTGACAGCGACTCGGATTCTGACTCTGACTCGGATTCTGACAGTGATTCGGACTCTGACAGCGACTCTGACTCTGACAGCGATTCTGACTCTGACAGTGACTCGGACTCTGACAGTGACTCGGATTCTGACGGTGATGCAGACTCTGACAGCGATTCGGATTCCGACAGTGACTCTGATAGCGACAGCGATTCAGATACAACAGCACCAGATGCACCAGAGATTGATCCAATCAATGGTACGGATCCGATCACAGGTACAGCAGAACCAGGTTCAACAGTGACAGTGACTTATCCTGATGGCACCACAGCAACAGTAGTTGCGGGTACAGATGGAAGCTGGACAGTACCGAACCCAGGCTTGAATGATGGCGATGTTGTAACAGCAACAGCGACAGATGCTGCAGGTAACGAATCGTTACCGGCAACAGAAGTTGTAGATGCAGTGGCTCCGGCTGCACCAGAGATTGATCCAATCAATGGTACGGATCCGATCACAGGTACAGCAGAACCAGGTTCAACAGTGACAGTGACTTATCCTGATGGCACCACAGCAACAGTAGTTGCGGGTACAGATGGAAGCTGGACAGTACCGAACCCAGGCTTGAATGATGGCGATGTTGTAACAGCAACAGCGACAGATGCTGCAGGTAACGAATCGTTACCGGCAACAGAAGTTGTAGATGCAGTGGCTCCGGCTGCACCAGAGATTGATCCAATCAATGGTACGGATCCGATCACAGGTACGGCAGAACCAGGTTCAACAGTGACAGTGACTTATCCTGATGGCACCACAGCAACAGTAGTTGCGGGTACAGATGGAAGCTGGACAGTACCGAACCCAGGCTTGAATAATGGTGATGTTGTAACAGCAACAGCGACAGATGTTGCAGGTAACGAATCGACACCGGCAACAGAAGTTGTAGATACTGTACCTCCAGTAATTGCTATTGATGAATTGGATGATGTTGATCCGATTACAGGTACGGCAGAACCAGGTTCAACAGTAACTGTAACCTTCCCAGATGGTAGTACCATTACTACTACTACAGAAGGTGATGGTACTTGGTCTGTAGCTAATCCTGGTACATTAGTAACTGGAGATGTTGTAACAGCAACAGCGACAGATGCAGCAGGTAATACTTCATTACCAGTCACATCTATAGTTCCAGTTTTCATTGATGCTATCGATGATATTGCTACGGTATTAAGTGAGATTACTCCTGTAGTAACTCATCCTGATATTCCGGGCGGTGCATTAGTAACCTTCCCATCATTATCATTGATTGGTCCAATTATTGACTTGAAAGGTCAAACACCAATTACAGTTACCGTACCTGAAGGTGGAATTGCATCGTTTGATGTATCTTTTGGTGGAGTGTTAATAGGTGGTGGTATTGGTTCTTATGACCTTAATATTCTTCGTTATAACGAGAATACGGGTGGATATGAACCGTACAGCAAAATAGATAATGCTGGATCCATGCTTGGAATTGGTTTAGGAGTCATGGGTGGTGGAGCATCTATCACTAATCTACCTGAAGGACAATATGCGCTTGTATTAACTCCTGGTGAGGGCGTACAAGTGACAGGAATTGGTATTGCTTCAATTTCTGTTACCAACGAGGTATTGAGTGATTATGGTGATGTTGTAGCCAAAGGTAATGTGATTACTGCAAACAATCCTGAAAATCCTACAGATGTAGCAGACGTTATTCATGCTGGTGAAACAGCAACAGTTATTAGTGTTGCTAATGAAGATGGTGTAACAACTGCGTTACCACAAGACAATGAAGCATTTACTCGTATTCAAGGTGAATATGGTGAGTTGTTCATTGATAAAAATGGTAATTATGAATACATCCGTGATTTCACTGTTCCAAATAGTCTAGGTAAAGTAGATAGCTTCACTTATACGATTCAGGATAGCGATGGGCATCAAGATACAGCGACTTTAAATGTTCGCATTGATACAAACGATCTTGATATCACATGGCCAGAAGATCCAACTCAAGATGGTGTAGTAGAGTTGACGGCAACTGATAATTCAGCAGCAGCTGCGATTACTTTAGTTCCATCAACCAATACAACTGTTGATACGGGTAGCATGGCTGCAAGTAGTACGAAACCGTTATTTGGTGCTGCTACTTCGGTTGCTGGTAGTGATACGAGTGATGTGATTAATGTCGCTGCACATACTGCTGCATCGATTAATTTCTCTGTAACTACACAAGGTGGTCTCTTAAATAGCTCTGCTAATGGTGATACTTTCAGTTATCAAGTACAAAAACTTGTGAATGGTGTTTGGACAACTCAACCTGGAGCATCAGCTTCTGTTGTACATTCATCACCAATCTTAGGTGATGCTGGCGGTACTGTGTTGATCAGCGGCTCTTACCAAGTTTCTGCATCAGACACTACTAGCCAATGGCGTGTCGTGTTTGGTAGCACAGAATCTAATATTCCTCTGATTGCTGGAACCAATACAACCACTGTCAACACTACAGTAAATGCTACTTTCACACATTATGATCAATTCGTTGGTAATGGTGCGACAGTAACGGCTACAGGTAACTTGTTAACAGATGATTCTGGTAATGGTGTAGATGTAACAGGTGGTGCAAGTACAAAAGTATTTGTAGAAACTTCACCTGGTACTTATGTACAAGCGAATGGTCAAACAATCACGGTTGAAGATGGTACCTTCGTTGTTTCGGCAAATGGAACATATACGTTCACAGCAAATAGTTCTGCGACTTCTGGTGATGCCGCTACATTGAACTATAAACTGGTTGCTGCAACAGGCGATGAAAGTACACCTGCAACATTGACCGTGAATATTGGTAGTGAGACCATCAGTACTGCTAGCCATGACATTATTAGTACAGGAGCTGGTGCAGATACAGTTGTCTATAACTTGCTGAACGCTGCTGATGCAACGGGTGGTAATGGTACAGATGAATGGACTGACTTCAATTTGGCTCAAGGTGATAAAGTTGATATTAGTTCATTGTTAAATGGTGCTAATGCAGGCAATATCTCTAATTATGTGTCTGTTACTTCTGATGGTGCGGGTAATACTTTAATTAGTATTGACCGTGATGGTACTGGTAATACCTATAACTCAACCGATCTCATTGTATTGAAAAATACAGATACAACACTGGATGAGTTATTGAATAATAATCAGTTGTTATTTTAATTGATTATTGCTGATAGAAATCTGTAAATAGGAGAGAAGGCATAAGTGCCTTCTCTTTTTTTATTTAAAAATAGTTTTTAAAAGCATTAGTTACAGTAAATGGCTTATTTAATATTTTTGAAAGTAAAATTAACTAGATTTTTTATTTTTAATAACTTTTTTTAAGAGACTTTGAAATTTATTTTTCTCTATATTGCTTTCGTTCGTTTTTTCTAGAGTTATCAATAAAGTATCTAAAATTTGTTGGTTGAAATGAGCTGAGTTTTGATCAATTTCTCTCCAATGATATAAATTCCAATTATTTAAAATAGAAATTTGTTGATCTTGTTTTCCAAGATTTTCAAGAAACTTTTTCATAAAGACGGTTCCTTTTAAATATTGATCTTGAAAAACCGGTTGTCCATCAGTGTATCTCTGTTGCATGAGAGAAGAGGGTAAAAATAGTTTTCCATTAGATGTATCTATAAGTGTGGTGAGACGGTTCCATAATTGAGATGTCCTATAAGTTCTTTGCAAGATATATTTGTCAAAATCTTCTTCATTTTTCGGCAAATTTCTCTGTCCATATGTGCCAAGCTTATCTTTTCTGGTGATCCCTTCTGACCAGGCTGCCAAGCTTTCCGTGAGCCAAGGTTGTTTAAACATCGTATAACCATAGGTGTAAAGATGAAATAATTCATGTTCAACTAATGAAGAGTCAGTAGTTAAATTTGGAATATTATTGCTGATAAGAATAATTAGAGCACACGCATTTTTTTTTAATGGATTATTGGTATGTCGATGGGGTTCATCATAAGCTAGTCCGAGTCCATTAAGCTTCTGTATTTGTATATCAATATATTGGACGTTATTTTTATAGCGTGGACTATTCAAAGGATCTTGGTAGCCTAAAACGGACCAAGCTTTGCGTATGGTATTTGCTTGAATAGCAATATTTTCTACATAGTCTGGAACATGATTTAGATTTTTATCCAATTGAAATTTTAAAGCATTATCACCAGATGTAGTATAAAAAATACGCAGATTATCTATGCCATAATAGACTTTATCAAGTTGTGTAACAACAGGAGGGCTACTTGAATAACAATCAGTTTTTGCATGAATATAAGTAGATAAGCAAAATGTAGAAAATAATAAAACCAAACCCTTCTTATGCATAAAAAACATTACAGAATGGCCTGAAAAAGTGATTGCCATTTTTGAGCAAATTGTTTTTGATCAGTGAGCTGAGTACATGCATATGCATTTTCACTAAGTTTAAGCCGTTTGTGTTCATCTTTTAATAAAGAAATTACTTTCTGTGCAAATAACTCTTCATCTTGAAAAGTAATTAAATAACCATTTTCATCATGATTAATCATGTCTGATGGTCCGTAATCGATGTCATAACTCACTACAGGGCAGCCATGACATAGGGCTTCTAAAACTGCCATACCGAAACCTTCAGATCGGCTAGAAAAAAGGAATAAGCTTGCTTTATTATATAAAGCGTCAGTATTCTCATTATAGCCCATCAATTTAATATGGTTATTTAACTGAAGTTCATCAATTTGACTTTGTAAGAAGTTATGCTCACTGCCAAACCCATAAATGTTTAAATAAGCATTGGGGATTACTTCTATAACTTTTTTGAAAACCCTAATTAAGCTATCTAAATTTTTCGCTTTATCATATCTAGCAACAGTTAAGCAAAACATTGGGTCTCTGTTTGAAAAATTGACATGGTCAATAGTTTTTTCATATATATGAGGAATAACAAATAATTTCCCTTCCATTCCAAAGCGCTGTTGAATATGTTGTTTTTGGCGTTCAGTTAAGATTACTAATGCATCTAATTCATTACTATATTTAAAATAACTACGATAATGACGATTAATTGTAGAGTTTTGAATATCAGGACCATTTAAATGGGTGGCATGAATTGTACCAATAAAACGCATATTTTCTTGCTTAATCTCTCTAAGTGGTTCATAGAAATGAATTGCACGATCGATAAGAATATACATTAGATCATTTTTATAAAGTTGAGAGATTTTTAGGAACCAGTATTGAATGAGTTGAGACTCAGTATCAAAAACCTCGTCAATAACACCTTGTTTATTAAATAAAAAAATATTTGAAACAATGTTTTTATTCTTTTCATTGAGTTGATAGTTTTTTATAATAACTGGATAACCTTCTGTATGATAATAAGTTTCAGTTATTATCATTTGATTTTCTGGGTTGATGACTTGAATACAACTAAGATAACCATAAGAGTCATAAATAATCCGTCCTGTTTTTACTCCTTTTTTGAAAGTATTTACATAACTTAAAGTAGGAGAGTCATTTTGCCGTATTTCGTACAAATAGTTTTTATTATTTTTATCATGAAACCGCTGATTGTAGGTGAAAGGAATTATAGTTTTTAAAATGTTACTGTTAAACATTTCTACCGTAGGATTATGAATTTTTTTATTAGCCAGTTTTAGATGAGTTCCTTGAAAATCACCATATAGATTGAGATAACCAATAGAAGTAGGAGCTAAATTTGTAGTAATAAGACTCCAATAATTTTCTGCAAGGGAGCGATCATAATCAGTAGTAATAATGGTGGGACTAATACCTAATTGTTCATTTAGTATTTTTGCACGTTTTAAAAGAGCAAAAACCAATCCATTTTTCTTTTGGTCAATTTTTGGAAATAGAAAAAAATATTGAGTTTTCATAATAAACAACTATTTATAAGCTATATAATATAAAAGATTTATTTGCTTGAAGATGATTTAAGCAAATCACTTTTAGTAAGGATTGGTGGATGGTATTCATTTAAACCTCCTGCATAAATTTTATTTTTAAATTGATCAATAAAATCAAATGGTTCCATAAAATTTAAGCCTTTTAAATCATTTTTGTGAAATTTCCACCATTTTAAGTTTATTAATTCATTAATAACTGTATTATCAAATCTTTTACGAATGAGTCTAGCAGGGTTACCACCAACGATAGTATATGGTTCAACATTCTTTGTAATCACACTGTTAGAAGCGATTATTGCACCATCACCAATAGTAATATTATTTTTTAAAATAACATCTGATCCAATCCACACATCATTTCCAATGGTGATATTACGTCGGCTTCTAAAAGTATGTGTAACTGATGCTGGGTCAGTATCATGATAATCTTCAGTATAAAAGTGAGGAGAAGTAGAAACCCAATCGGTGAAGTGATGAGCACCCATAATTTTAATATTACTAGCTAAGCTACAATAGCGGCCAATAGAAACACCATAACCAAGATTTGAGGATGAGTATGAAAAAGCACCAATTGTACAAAGGCTTAAAACACTATTATAAAAATTATTATGTCCTTCAAGTTTCAAATCATTATTTAATGTAATAAGCCGATGTGGATTTTTTTTTAGGAAAAACATATTTATATTGAGCTTTTTAAGATTTTCTTCAATTTTAAAAAATTCAACACTTATTGTTTCATTTGATAAAGTAAATATTTCTTCATTCATAAAGATACCTTTAATTACTCTATTAAAAAGTTTTTGATATTTTTGATTCTAGAATTAGAAATTCCAAGCTAATCTTTGAAATACAAATAGTACGCAATATAGCCTGATAAGTTATGTTCTTGATCGTCAATACGAGTACGAAAACGGTCATGCCTTACATAGAAAGAATTTAATATAGACTTGGGGTTTTTCATATACATAGCTACTTCTGGATAGAAAAAACCTGTACGTTGAAATTCGGCACGTAATTTTATAAGAGATTTTAAATCTTCAAATCTAGAAGAGTTAAATAATTTTTCATGACCTTGCTCACTTAGGCGACTCACCATTTTATAAGCAGACATCATCATTTCAAGAAAAGTTGCGTATGCTGTTTTTCGATTTTTAATAAAATCCATATGCTTTAAGTAGTTATTTATACCAAATTGATAGTATTTAAATTCTGGGCATAACATTGTTAATTCATTGGTACAATAACTTAGCCAATGATCATGATATTTTTCATATGAATTAGATATAAAGTTATCAAACATTAATTTAACAGTATCTAAAAGAAGCTTATTATTATTTAATTGATATAGCCTTAGTAGCGCTAGTGCAGCTTCGCCATCATAATAAACAATTCTAAATTTTTCTTTAATAGATAAAGATGGGTACTCTAAGATATGCACTGTTTGTCCTGATTTATCAATCATTTGAATGATTCCATTTGCTATTTTTTCTGCATATTCTAGATGTTTTTTATTTTTAGTAATTTCCTGATATTTTGTTAACATTAAAATAGCAGCTGCATTCGCACCAAGCTTGATCTCATAATTATTATCATTTCCATCAATCATATGAGCAGTATCTTCATCGATTAACTTATAAAAATTTTTGATGCTATACTCAATAGCCAAGTGAATTTTAGGCCAATATTGATTATTCTCTTCAATCTCAAAAGTTTCTAAAAGAGAATAAATTGAAGTGCAATGCCTTATTGTATTGTAGCTTTTAATTTCATTATCAAATGCTGGAAAATAGCCGTAGATAAATTTCCCATCTTCTAAAAGTTGATTGGATAGAAAATTAGCATTTTTATTAATTATTTCTTTAATATGAGATTTATCATTTTTATCAATGAATCTAACCCCATTTTCACAACCACCACTTTGAAGTTTAATGAATTTACCATTTTCGTAAAATACACTTTCAGTTTCAAAAAGCCATACATCATTAATTTTACTAATTTCTAATTCTTTTTGAATAGAAGGATATTTTTTCTTGATTGCATTATTTAAATTATTCTGGTCAATGAAATTTTTTTGATCATATGAAATTCCTCGTATGATTGCATTCCCATAAATTTCTTGCTCTAAAAAACATATATTTAAATCTTTATCAAAACTAATACCTTTCCTAAAATGATTATTATGCTTTTGATTAGATATATCATTGGTAACATCGGTCCAACTTTTTTTTTCTATTTGAGTTGCAATATCAAGTTTTATATAGGCTAGATAACGTTTATCTTTAAGAAAAATTTTTTCTAAAAAGTTATTTATTTTTTTCTGCAATTTTTGTATGTCAGAACTAGAAATTGAAAAAACTTTACAACGTTGATCTAGGCAACCATATGAGATAAAGACTATTTTTTTATCAGAGTCAGTCTGATCATATAGTGATATCCATTCACTGATCTGATTCTTTAAATTACTTAAATCTAAATATTTCAATTGATGTAGCATATTACGACCTAATTAAGTTAATCTTGGCTAGAAAACAATTAAATTGTTTTAATCCCTTTTTTAAAAAATAATAGAGTGATATTTAATTCTGTTTGTTATTGTATTTGTTTTTTTGTGGTACTAGAAGTGATTTTAAGGCTTGAGTTGTGTTTAAAATTATTCGAAATTTAATTCATATGTTTTAATTTGCGTATAATTTAAAACATAATTTATATTTTTAGTTTTAATGTAATCTAGCTTAATTTTTTTGATAAAAATAAATGAATTATATAGTTTTTAATATTTCTATTTTTTTGTTGTTGTGTTAACTAATCTTGGTTGTTAATTTAATTATCTAAAGTTTATCTCAATTAAAAAGGTTAATTATGAAAAAAATAATTTCTTTATTGATATTATTAGCTGCTAATCATACTTTCGCTGAAACAGTTAGTATTGATTTAACAAATGGAAATTTTATCGGAAAAGATGCGTATAACGTTGTTACTTCGACTCAAGCACAATGTACACAATTGGACAATTCGGGAATCGGAAGAACGGTTTGGGTTGAAGTAAATTTAAATGGTTACTCATATAAAGAATGCATACGATATTATTCTGCCGGATTACTCGAAAATCAAACCAATAATAGAGCAATTGCATATTTTTCTGGAGATGTAGCAATTGTGGGAGCGACGGCGTTTCCAGAGTATACTAACAGCAAACCACAGGACAAAGTTAATGAAGCAGTCGTTAAGTCAACAGAGTTGTATAATTTCCCATATATTTTTGTAGCTCGTCCAGGGATTTATGGATCGTCTGGTGTACATAATGGTGCTAGAAAGCCATTAGAATCTTTATTAATGTCTGAAGCATTAAATAAAATTAAACAAAGACATCAAATCCTTAATTATGTGTTAGTTGGGCATAGTGGTGGTGGTCATATTGTATCTGCCTTATTGTCAAAAAGGACTGATATATTATGTGCTATCCCAAGTTCAGCCCCTTCATCACCAAAAATATTGGCTGAAGCATTGGGGAAGACGCCTGATCCAAGACTATTTGAAACTGTAGATGCAATAACAGCACTTACACCCAAGCACCCAGCGAATAGAGTATTTGTAGTAGGGGATTTAAATGACAGTATTGTCCCTTGGGTTTCTCAAAAAGTACTTCATGACAAGTTGATTCAATTATCTTGGGCGTCAAATATCATAAATTTACAAGCAATTGACGGATCTCATCATGATGTGGCTGAGAAAGCTACCAAGATCGCGGGGATGTGTGCAAGGGGATTGCCAACCTTAAATATTCTTGACCAAGCAGGAAATTTATAAGCGTACTTTTTATTTGCATAGAACAATAAAAAAGTACTATGGCCATCACTAATAGGAATCACTTTTACACGAATACTAAAATATTAGCTTACTTTAAATCTATAAAATCATCTATTTAATTGTTTATTAGCTAAATATAAGTTTTATAAACGAAATGAGAGTTGGGATGAGCAGGAGTATAGTTATAAAAACTATAAATTATTGACAATAAATTGTGAGAGCATTCTATCTTTCAAATTTTTTATAATGTTTGAAATTTAAGTATTTAAAACATAATTTTAAAACATTTTTTAAGTTATGAGTAAGCTTATTGTATGTAAAATAAGGATAATTTTTGTGCCATGGAAATTTATTTTGAACTTAATTAATTCTTAATTGATACTGATAGGTTCTCATGTGAATATAATTTTGAGGATGTTTATTATACAACTATCCTTGTATTTCAGGTTTGAGTGAAATTCACTAAGTCCACAGCCTTTTAGGATGTGGACTCTTCTTAATTAATAAAGAATTTGAAATTATATTGGTTTCTTTTATTATAATTTATGAGCATATAGTTGAATTTAACCTAAACCTATTGTAGTAATATCTCTATTATTAATAATCCTAATTCTATAAATTTTAATTTAAGATGGATTTTATAAAAATGGATGATTATATATTTAACATGAGGATTAAAATTAATGAAGAATTTACTTCTATTTCAAATCGTATTTTCATTAACACTAATCTTGACGGGTTGTGTGAATCAACCATATGGTCATCAATCAGTTTATTCACCACCTTCGATTAATACCATTGCTAGTCATAAATTGTATTTAATATCAGAAAAATCAAACTATCCTAGCTTTGGTACAGGAGCGGTTACAGAAGATAAAGCCTCTCAATATGCAACTAATCATAAAAAGACAGTGATTTGTGATAAACATCATTATTATGCTGCCAGTAATGTTACTAGTGATCTGAAACAGACAAAAATTATTTTAGTAAGTGGTGAAGAGATTAATGTTTCTAAGTCATGCTGGGTAGAAGATGCAAACCCAAAAAATTCAATTTATGTTTCTAAATCATCTGTTAGTCATGGTTTTTGATAATTAAACAGATAAAAGGAGACTAAGCCTTACTAGCTTGGTCTCATTATAATTCATTCAAATAATTTTTATTTAAAGATTTAGCTGTTTAAAGTAAAATAATTAATTGAAGCGATAGCCTGAAAATAATTTTTGTATAATTTTATATTGGAATCTATTATTTTGTTTTTTTCAATTTTTATTAAGTAAATTTTATTGCTATTTACTTCTTCTCGTTTTGAAATATATTCTATAGCTGAGCCAATTTCATTTTTTTCATACTTGTTTGTTTTATTTAAGTTTAATGTCACTAGAAAGGTAAAAAAACCTATTTCTTTCATTTTCTCTGCATAGAAGGTGGCATAAGTTCTGGTACTTTTTATTAACCCCGTATCAAAAATAATAATAGTTGGGAAGGGTCCAATTCCTTTCGGAATATAAATATCACCTGTTGCTGAGCCTATTGAGGACTTCCAAAAAATATCATTCATATTAAATATTATCATATTTTAAAATAAATAAATTTTCATAATAAATGCTTTAAAAGCATAAAGTTACTTTTGTTAAAAGCTGAAATTTATAAATTTCAAATGGTTAATTTGTTAAGAAATTGTTTGAAATAAATTCAAACTATTAATATTTTCTTAAAAGTTAAATCGCTTTATTTCATGGAAAACAACTCTACGATGTAAATATAATATAATCAATAGTAAATCTATATAAATTATATTTTTACATAAAGTGTTTTTTAAATTATTGAAAATAAATATTATTTTTATAGACTTATTTGAGGGGTAACTGATTATGTTTTTATAGGTAGCATAATCATGATGAAAGACATAAAACTATTTTTAAAGAATTATAAGAAAAACTAACTTAATATAGAATTAATTATATCCATTCTTGATAATAGTATCTAAATTTCAAGCATAAAAATAAATAATTAATATACAATTATATTTCAATAACTTATCTAATTTTTTGCTTGAAATTTAATTGAGCTCATTTAGAGGACTAATACTATATGATTCATAACTCTTCCTTTTTATATTTTTCCATATGTATGTCATAGATCATTTAATCAAAAATATTTAATAATTACAATGCATTACTTTTCGATGCATTGTTTAAAATTCTTTGAATTACTGTTCTTGTAACTGCAAATTCTTTAGCGAGTGAATATACGCTGTAGCCTTTCTTAAACAATTCAATTACTCTATTTTTTTGTTCATTATTTAATATTTCTGGGCGACCAACTTTTCTTGTTGGTTTGTGATCCTTGAATTTTTTATTGTCAGACTTAAATAATTTCTCAAATTCAGCTGATAACTTTAAAAAATGGAGAAAGAAAATTTTTAAGTCACCATTAATTTCATTTTTAGAGTAATCCAAGCATATTAGCCTGATTTTTTTTTGATCAATTTTGTCAACTATTCCTAAAATTTCTTCAAAGCTATTCCCTAAGCAATCCATGCTTTTTATCACTAAAATATCACCTTCTTCTAAAGAGTAACTTATTAAATTAAGAAATTTATCTCTATAAGCAATAGATTTATCAACAGATACTTCTTCTACTACTAATCTATTCTTTTGGATTTTATAGCCATACTCACTAAAAAAAGTGATATACCTAGAAAATTCAAATTGCAAATTAGGCTCTATTCTAACATAGGCATATGTACGCATATTAAAACACCAAAATTAAACAAAAACAAAACAAATATTAGCATCTTATTTTTTTAAAAAAAACATGAACTAAATCACAAAATTGTACTATACAGTGTTTAAAACATAATAATTAAGTACATAGTTAAATCATTACTTTTTTCAAATTTTTATTAACTTCCATAATCATGTTACCTAATAATTTTATTGGTTTTTTGGTTTAGTGTATTGTATATTAAATTAACTTACTACTTAAACTATTCCTGAATTTAATATAAATTTGATATTAAAATCTAGTTTTATTTTTTATTTGAATTAATTTGAGTACATAAAATATAACAAAGTAATAAGTTGTTAGTTGTAAGATTATTTGTTTTTTTAGTAGGTATTTGATTTTTAATGATTTGTATTCTAATCTTATTTTGTTTTTGATTGTGTGTTTAAATTTATTGGAAATTTAATACATAGGTTTAAAACAATTTTAGATGATATATTATACAAATTAATTGGTTTATTATAATCAATGTGTTTGTGTTTTTTAAATACTTTTTTCTTTAAAAATAATATTTGATTTAATGTCTTGTGATATTTGAGGTCTTGTTGATTATTATAATGCTGATATTTAAGACTGAAACAGATAATTGATTTACCTCTCAATTTTTTTATTGATATAATGTTTTTTTATATTATATTTTTCAATTGTTTTAGATGGTGGAAATATAAGAAAAATTATACTAGTATAAAAGTATAAATTTAAGACATTAATTATATAACAAACAATAAGTGAAGCTCTAAAAGTATCTAAAAGGAATGCTTTGATTTGAACATACTTTGGAAATGCACTTCACATGACTCTAAGGGATGGGGGGGAGCATGCGTATTTATGCTTATATGCGGGTCAATTCTAATATTGATGAATTAGACAAAGAAAAAGAATCTTTTATTTCATTGTTAAATACTTTTAATCATAAAGTTCCATATAGTAGAGTAGTACTGGAATTGGCTGCAGTTGATAAGTCTATTACTTTACGGACTATTTTTTTTAATTTGATTAATTATTCTTTAGAAGAGGATGATTTTTTAATTGTTAAAGGAATTGACTGTTTAGGGAATAGTTTTAAAGAAATATTATCTACAATTATGTTGATTGAAAAAAAACAAATTAAATTGATTATATTGGAATATTTTAATTGTGAGTTGAAAGAAAGTATTAGAAATAATTTTATTCATTTTATAGAAATTTGCATTAGTTTTGAAAAACTTTTTTTGCTCGACGAATCTACACAAAAGAATCATAGATTATCTAAAAAAGTAGGTAGACCCGAAAAATTAACAAATGAACAAAAACAGGAAGTTATTAATAAATTTAAAAAAGGATTTAGTGTATATTCTTTAGCTAAAGATCTTGCTGTATCAAGGACTGTAATACAAAGAATACTTGAAAAATCCAGTGAATAACGATAAAGATTAATATGGGATTTTTATATTGTGATTAATAATTGATTGAAATATTTTTTGATTATTTTAGTGATTTTTTATGTATTAAATTGTGTTTTAATTTTTAATTTAATAGTTATTAAATAATATTTTCATTTTAAAATTAAATTCATATTGATGTTTTTATTTTTCTATTGATATTGTTATGTGTATTTTGTAGCCCAACTTTAATTCATTGAAAGTTATATTACTTGACTATGCGATTAATTTATACGATGCGGTAACTTGAAGTATGGATGTGAGTATTGATTCAGATAAATGGAAGTGTCCTGTATGTAATGGTTTTATAGCGGTTGATCATTCAAAAATTCAAAAAGAAGATGCAGTACAATTTGTATTCAGACGAATAAGTAATAATGATTCCTTCTACTTTATTTATAGAGTTGGTTTAGTCGTTGATCGAAAAGAAAAGTTACTAACTATTAAGTATAAGGATAGGCTATATAAATCTCTCGATAGTGATACTTATCCTGTAAATGCTCCAGCTCTTATTGTCTATAATATGTTTTGGATTTGTGGTTGTTAGTTTTTGAATATTAAAAAGACGCTTATTTTTTGTTTAGTTAAAACTACTCTGGGTTTTTATTGTTGTAATTTATATTGTTGATTTTTAAAGTTTATTTTAGATTTCTTGTATGTGGGTTCTGTTTGAGCTAGTGAATTATACTTTAAATAAAAAAACCGCTATCACTAGCGGTTTTTTTATTGTTTAGCAGATGCTTAAACTTACCAGCTTAACGCGCCACCAGTTTGGTAGTCAGTTACGCGCGTTTCAAAGAAGTTCTTCTCTTTACGTAAGTCCATCATCTCAGACATCCACGCAAATGGGTTAGTTACACCAGCAAATTGCTCTGGTAAACCTAACTGAGATAAACGGCGGTTACAGATGAATTTCAAATATTCTTCCATCATGCTTGCGTTCATACCCAATACACCACGTGGCATCGTGTCACGTGCATATTCGATTTCAAGCATTGTACCTTCAACAATCATTTGAACCACTTCTTGTTGGAACTCTGCGCTCCAAAGGTGAGGGTTCTCAATCTTGATTTGGTTAATCATGTCGATACCAAAGTTCAAGTGCATAGATTCATCACGCAAGATGTATTGGAATTGCTCAGCAACACCGTTCATCTTGTTACGACGCCCCATACTCAAAATTTGAGTAAAGCCACAGTAGAAGAAGATCCCTTCAAGAACACAGTAGAACGCGATCAAGTTACGAAGTAAACGTTGGTCGTTTTCAGGTGTGCCTGTGTGGAAATTAGGATCTGTTAAAGATTGAGTATATTTCAATCCCCACGCTGCTTTACGCGCAACAGATGGAACTTCACGGTACATGTTGAAGACTTCGCCTTCGTCCATACCTAAAGATTCGATACAGTATTGGTAAGCATGAGTGTGAATTGCTTCTTCAAATGCTTGACGCAAAATGTACTGACGGCATTCAGGGTTGGTAATGTGGCGGTAAATTGCCAATACCAAGTTGTTTGCAACCAAAGAGTCAGCAGTCGAGAAGAAACCTAAAGAACGCATAACAATCGTACGCTCATCTTCAGTTAAGCCATTTTCAGACTTCCAAAGCGCGATGTCTAGGTTCATGTTTACTTCTTGCGGCATCCAGTGGTTTGCACACCCGTCAAGATACTTCTGCCAAGCCCATTCATATTTAAATGGAACAAGCTGGTTCAAGTCCGCACGACAGTTAATCATGGCTTTGTCATCAACTTGAACACGTTGTGCGCCCATTTCTAGCTCTTCAAGGCCAGGAGCAACATCTAAATGTTCTAAGGCTGCAGAGGCTCTAGCCACCGTATCGGAGGCAACTGTTGGTCGCACGGAATGGGTTCCAGCGGATTGTGAAGTTGCCAAGCTCTGCGATGATGACTCCGCAGAAGATACATTCTGCGAATTAGTCGTTTTTTCCGATTTGACGGGCGCAGACTTGAGTTCAGGTGCAGCCGGTTTTTGCGAATCATCTTCAAAATCGTCCCAACTAAGGATAGACATTTTTGTTCTCTCTTCGTTGTGTATATCTATATTTGACATCTCTTAAACGAAGATGTCCCTACTATACGCTTTTAATGTGTAAACAAAATTAAGTTTTATTGAGGTATGACCAAATTTTGGGCCTTTGGTCTCTACTCCCTACTACTTATTTTGCTTACGCTGTTGCTTACGTATTGTGAAAAATGCGTAAACCAGTGGCATATAAAAGAAAAGAAAGGCAAAGATTAAAACTCCAACACCAAGCATATAGTTATGGCTGAGATGAGAAAGCATAATCTTTACCTCTTGTAAAATTGCTCTTTAGTGAAAAAGAGCAATTTTATTGAATGTTATTGGCAAGCTTCACAATCAGGATTGTCGATTGAACAAGCCATTGGAACTGGAGCTGCTTGGGTAAAACCGTCTTCTTCAACTGCTTCAGGCTTTTTCGCTTCTACAACAGGGGCAGCAACCGGAGCCGCTTCAACAGTCGCAGGTTTAACTGCATTTAAAGCACCTGTGTTGATTGTGGATTTTTCAGCAGAAGTTGCACCTAAAGCTCGGAGGTAGTAAGTCGTCTTAAGACCACGTAACCATGCCATTTTATAAGTGATGTCAAGTTTCTTACCGTTTGCACCAGCAATGTAAAGGTTAAGCGACTGAGCTTGATCGATCCATTTTTGACGGCGTGATGCAGCATCAACGATCCAGCGTGTGTCTACTTCAAACGCAGTAGCAAAGATTGCTTTTAATTCTTCAGGAATACGAGCAATTTTTTGAACTGAACCTTCGAAGTGTTTCAAGTCATTAACCATCACTGTGTCCCAAAGACCACGTTCTTTTAATGCGCGAACGAGGTATGGGTTAATTACAGTGAATTCACCAGACAAGTTAGATTTCACATATAAGTTCTGGAATGTTGGCTCAATTGATTGAGAAACACCACAAATGTTAGAGATGGTTGCGGTAGGAGCAATCGCCATCACATTTGAGTTACGCATACCGTCTTTTTGAACTTTGGCACGTAAAGTGTCCCAGTCTAAACGTTGAGTACGGTCAACTTCGAACATACGCTCTGGACGAGATTTCGCAACAATTTCTAAAGAGTCGATTGGAAGGATACCTTGATCCCACAATGAACCTTTGAATGTTGAGTAAGCACCACGTTCAACAGCCAAGTTGCTTGAAGTTTCAATTGCGTAGTAGCTAATCACTTCCATTGATTCATCAGCAAAATCAATAGCAGCGTCTGAACCGTAAGCGATGTTCATTTCATATAGAGCATCTTGGAAGCCCATGATACCCATACCCACAGGGCGGTGTTTCATGTTCGAGTTTTTCGCTTGTGGTACAGCGTAGTAGTTAATGTCGATAACGTTATCGAGCATGCGTACTGCTGTTTTAATTGTGCGAGCTAACTTCTCACGGTCTAACACACCACCTTGAACGTGTTGTACAAGGTTGATCGAGCCCAAGTTACATACTGCAATTTCGTCTTGATTTGTGTTCAAGGTAATTTCAGTACATAAGTTAGATGAGTGAACTACACCAACATGTTGTTGTGGTGAACGTAAGTTACATACGTCTTTGAATGTAATCCACGGGTGACCAGTTTCAAACAACATAGAAAGCATTTTGCGCCATAAGTCTTTAGCACGTACTTTCTTGTGTAGCATGTTTGTTTCTTTCGCTACAGACTCATAGTAAGCATAACGCTCAGCAAATTCAGCACCAGTTAAGTCGTGCAAGTCTGGAGTTTCAGAAGGCGTAAATAATGTCCATTCACCATCTTCAAATACACGTTGCATAAACAAGTCTGGAACCCAGTTCGCAGTGTTCATGTCATGTGTACGGCGACGGTCATCACCAGTGTTTTTACGAAGTTCTAAAAACTCTTCGATGTCTAAGTGCCAAGTTTCTAAGTATGCACATACTGCACCTTTACGCTTACCACCTTGGTTTACCGCAACGGCTGTATCGTTCGCAACTTTCAAGAATGGAACTACACCCTGAGACTTACCGTTTGTACCCTTAATGTAAGAGTTCAATGCGCGTACAGGTGTCCAGTCATTACCTAAACCGCCAGCCCATTTAGAAAGCATTGCGTTGTCACGCATTGCGCCATAAATGTCATAAAGGTCATCGCCAATCGTTGTTAAGTAACAACTAGAAAGCTGTGGACGTAACGTACCTGAGTTAAACAAGGTAGGCGTAGAAGCCATGTAGTCGAAGCTAGACAATAAGTTATAGAACTCGATTGCACGTTCTTCTTTATTTTGCTCATTTAACGTAAGACCCATCGACACACGCATAAAGAATAATTGCGGTAATTCGAAGCGAACGCCGTTTGAGTGAATGAAGTAACGGTCAAATAAAGTTTGTAAACCTAAATAGGTAAACTGATTAGAGCGTTCTGGTTGAATTGCTGCTGCAAGTTTCTCTAAATCGAAATCAAGCAAGTCTGGTGAAAGCAAATCAAGCTCTACACCTTTTTTCAAAAAGGCTTCGAGTGCAGTGTTTTCAGGAGTATCTGTAGGCAAGCCTAAGAACGCTAAACCTGTGCTCACTAATTCACTAGAGAGCAAACGTGCAGTCACGTAAGTATAGTTTGGTTCTTGTTCAATACGAGTACGTGTTGCCATCATCATCGTAGTGGCAATATCAGTCTCTTTTACGCCGTTATATAGGTTTTTAACGGTTTCATCGACAATAGCCTGAACGTCAATACCTTCCAAACCTTCGGCTGCTTTAGCTACAGTTGCTTGCAATGCACTTAAATCAAGTGGCTGAAGCTGACCATTTGCATCGGTCACTTGTAACGTAGGATGGTGGTTTGAGTTCGTTTGCTGACGAGCAGTCGTACGTTGTTCGCGGTAAATTACGTAAGCGCGGGCAACTTTCTGTTCTCCGGTACGCATTAAAGCAAGCTCAACCTGATCTTGAATTTCTTCAATATGGATCGTACCGCCCGATGGTAAACGGCGAGTGAAAGTATTTAATACCATTTCCGTCAGTTGGGTAATACGGTCGTGAATACGGCTTGAATCCGAACTCTGTTGACCTTCCACAGCAAGAAAAGCTTTACCAATCGCAACAGAAATTTTCTCTGCATCAAATGCAGCAACATCTCCAGTGCGTTTGATCACCTGAATTTGACCGGGAGTCGAAGTAATTACGCTCATGCCAGCATAGCTCCATTGTCACTTTTGTTATGTTTATAGACCGTTTGAACCGAGCAAAAAGTATGCCACGATGTTTGAGGGATAAACACAAGACTTAGTAGTTAAAGTTTATTTTGAACACAAGATACGGGATTTTTCATAGCAGATCAATCTTGACTTTTTAGTAATTTTTTATCTGTATGATTTGATGGGAGATAGCATAGCAAAGCTATCAAAAAACACTTATAGATAACTTTGTGGATAACTCAAAAAACAAGCACTTAAATACAATTAAAGTAGTTAAAGAAATAATTTGTTTAATATTCATACATTGGAAATATGAATAGAATATGAAATTTAATAACAATAACTAAATGTTAAAAACACGAGAAAATTCAAAGGTTAATAAAATGCAACAAAACATGGTTGTCATGTATCAGTTTGGTGAACGCCTACTTGTTTACAATGTAAACGTGTGTATATTGCAAATGATAAACGAATGTATCTGCAAGATTTTTAAGATGCATGTAATGAGATTTATAGGGGCAATGATATGAGCCAAGAAGAAAAGTTACCAAAGATTCTGATCGTTGAAGACGACGAGCGTTTAGCACGATTAACTCAAGAGTATTTAATCCGCAACGGCTTGGAAGTTGGTGTAGAAACTGATGGTAACCGTGCAATTCGTCGTATTATTAGTGAACAACCAGACCTAGTGGTCTTGGATGTCATGTTGCCGGGTGCCGATGGCTTAACCGTTTGCCGTGAAGTTCGTCCACATTATCATCAACCGATTCTTATGTTGACTGCACGTACAGAAGATATGGATCAGGTACTTGGCCTTGAAATGGGAGCGGATGACTATGTCGCTAAACCAGTTCAGCCACGTGTACTTTTAGCCCGTATCCGTGCGTTATTACGTCGTACAGATAAAACTGTAGAAGACGAAGTTGCACAACGTATCGAGTTTGATGACCTTGTGATTGATAATGGCGGCCGTTCAGTAACGTTGCATGGTGAGCTTGTTGATTTCACTAGCGCAGAATATGACCTATTATGGTTGCTTGCATCAAATGCTGGCCGTATCTTATCGCGTGAAGATATCTTCGAACGTTTACGCGGTATTGAATACGATGGTCAGGACCGTTCAATCGATGTCCGTATCTCACGTATTCGTCCAAAAATTGGCGATGATCCTGAAAATCCAAAGCGTATTAAAACAGTACGTAGTAAAGGTTACTTGTTCGTTAAAGAAACCAATGGGTTATAAGATCTGCATAAACTTCCTATAAGGTTGGTCGAGTGTTTAAACACAGCATATTCCTGCGAATATATGCGGGACTGGTAATTCTTGTTGTTTTGGTTGCCGTTTTTGGTTATTTGCTTGTACAAATCATCAATTATCAACGGGCACAAGAATACCGAGAGTCTTTAACTGATGGTATTTCTTATGTCATTAGTGAGGGAGTCGCTCGACAACCGGGGAAGCAACAGAAAATAGACTGGGTTTCAGATGCATCGGATTTATTGGAACTTCCAATTTACTACACTGATGCGAGCAAGGTTGAGTTATCTCGTACCGAGAAAAAACGGATCGAAGCTCAAAAATCTGTTGTCCGTTATGATGCCAGTAATAGTATTGCGTATATTATTATTGGTTTACGTGATGATCCTCAGCACTATTTATCCATAAAAGTTGACAAAATTAGTGAGCGCCAAATGAAGGCTCTCCCTATTTTTGTACTTGATTATCTAATGTTTTATCCGGGGCAAGAACAAGAATACCTTGCCAAGATTCAAAAACATTTTTCATATCCAATTAATATCTACAATATTCAAGACGTTAATCTGGATTCTGAGCAAATTGGCCGTTTACGCCAAGACCAAAGTGTCATGTTGTACAAAGATAGTGCAACAATGCGTGGCACGACCATTTCAATCGTATCTCCAATACCAAATCATCCTGCACAAGTTCTGGTTCTTGGGCCGGTTCCGATGTTTAACTGGATGCCTTTACAGCTTTCAGCAGGAATTACCTTATTTAGCCTATTCTTACTGAGTTTAGGTGTTTATGGTCTTATCTTGCCGTTAGAACGTAAAATTCGCCAAGTACGTTATGCATTAAACCGTATGAAGTCTGGTGATTTGTCATTGCGTGTTCCTATTGAAGGAAGTGACGAAATGGCAAACTTGGCATCAAGTTATAACAACATGTCTGATCATATTCAGCGTTTAATCGAGGCTCAGCGCGAGTTGATGAGAGCGGTATCTCATGAACTTAGAACGCCGGTTGCCCGTATACGCTTTGGTACAGAGATGTTGGCAGAAGAAGACGATTACAACCATCGTATGCATCAGGTCGATATGATTGATAAAGATATTGAGGCGCTCAATACCTTAATTGATGAAATCATGACTTATGCAAAACTAGAGCAGGGTACACCTTCATTAGATTTTGCTGAAATTGCTCTATTTGATGTATTAGATCAGGTTGCGGTAGAAACCGAAGCTTTAAAAACGCAAAAAGAAATTGAACTTGTTGCTCCCCCTGTTTATTTGAAAGTAGATGCAGAGCGTCGTTATTTACATCGGGTTGTTCAAAACTTGGTAGGTAACGCTGTTCGTTATTGTGATAACAAAGTTCGTATCACAGGTGGTGTTCACAGCGACGGCATGGCCTTTGTTTGTGTTGAAGATGATGGCGCCGGAATTCCGGAACAAGATCGTCAAAGAGTATTTGAAGCCTTTGCTCGTTTAGATGATAGCCGTACTCGTGCGTCGGGTGGCTATGGTTTAGGATTGTCTATTGTCAGCCGTATTGCTTATTGGTTCGGTGGTGAAATTAAAGTAGATGAAAGTCCTACCTTAGGTGGAGCTCGCTTTATCATGACATGGCCTGCAAAACGTTTTAAACAACCTCCTTTGAAAGCCAATAAAAAAGCACCTTCATAAAGGTGCTTTTTTATTGCATTACTTATAATCGAGTTGCATCCGGTTCCAAAATAGGTTTTCCGCTTCTTAAGCTGGTCAACGCATCAGAATTAAAGTCGATCAGTAACGAATTATTTTTTGCATCGATCTGGTACTTTTGAATAAGAGGTTGATCTCCATTAAGCGTTTCTATTTTATATTCATCCGCAATATGCAAAATACCTTCTAGATTTGTTGTGGTTGACGCAAAATCTTGCCTAAATATTTCATAGACATCTCGCAAGTCAAAAATTGCATTGTTAGCATCTGGATGTTTGTGAATATAGCTTTCTATATGTCGCACAAGTAACTGCGCAAACAAGTAGTAGTTTGGTTTATGCGTATATTCTAGAGTCATGCATTTTTCTCCTTATTATCTGTTATTAGCATACATGGCAAAATATAGGATATTGTATAAAATTCATTACACTAGATGATTAAATGAAAACCTATAAAGATATAAAGACCCGATTACGCCCTTGGCGTTTTGCTTGATATAAAGCGTCATCTGCTTCTTTAAATAAATTTTCAATCGCTCTATGAGAAGATGGGGAATATAAACTTATGCCAATACTGACTTGAATGAAAATTGGTAATTTCCCATAAATATAAATCGGTTGCTGGCTAATTTTAATTCGTATTTGCTCTGCAAGGTCAAAGGCGCTCTCTTTGGTTGTATCTGCAATAAAAATTGCAAATTCTTCACCGCCAAAGCGGCCCAATAAGTCATGAGGATGCAAAATATTTTGAATAGTGGTGACACAAGTCTGTAGGGCGCGGTCGCCTATTTGATGGCCGTAGTTGTCATTAACTTGTTTGAAGTGGTCTACATCAAGCATGAAAAATGCTGAGGTTTTATTTTCCTTGTATACCTTTTCTTGAAGTAATCTGACCGACTGCAAAAACTGGCGTCGGGTGAGACTAGAGGTTAGCTCGTCATGTGCAATCGCATGTTGAAGCTTTTGAATTAACTCTGAATGCAAAACACTAATACTAGAGACGGTAAGAGGTGCAATCGTCATCATGATTAAACCAATACGAATTGAGATGGTATTGCTTAAATATTCGTTTGGATAAAGCAGAAGGTAATGTCCAGAGACATGATAGATAATATAGGCACTGGTAAAGGTCGTAATGAGTGCAACAATAATAGGTTTGTAGCGAATAGCGCACCAGATGAGTGCTGCAATCGGGTAGAGGAGCGAACCAGGGCCGGAATCATAATAGCTGGCGGCAATAGAAATAATCACAGCCAAAAAAGGTAAAAGGTCAATTGCTTCTAAACCACGATTTCTAGAAAAGTAGTGTTTTACCTGACTATATTGAGGTAGGTTCAATATGATGGGTAAAAGGAGTAGGGCGTTTTGTAGTTCTGAAGTGAACCAGTAACCGAATTCATCCCACAAATTACCAAGCATAAATTTAGTATTAAACATAGGCACAAAAGTTGCTGCAAACAATGCGCCTGCTACGCTGCCTATACCACATAGACCAAACAAAAAGAGATAAGAATAGCCTCGATAGGCTGCTTTAATATGCTGATTAAAAAATGTATAGAATGCGAGGGTAGTAACAACATAAATAAAATTTGACGTTGTTAAAACGAGTGTGAGAGCAAATGGAGTACCCTGAAATAGGTCAGCAATAACATAACCTATGTAGGCACCTAAAAACGTGCTGGGTCGACGTGTGCTCGGAAAGCGAATGAGTAGACCGAGCAAAACAGAATTGGCTGGCCAAAAGAACGCCAGAAAACTTAAAGGACGAGATGCGATGCCAATAAAACAACATACCGTAATAATGAAGCCAAACAGGAGAAAAAATTTTAAAGAAGAGGGAAATGAAAATTCACGAAGTGAGTCTGGCATCAGCTGCCCTTAATGATAAACACTCTTATCCAAGAGTAATAAAATATTATGTATGACTAAACATTCATCATAATTCAGAGGGGAAGTTGAATACAATAAAAAACAAACTAATATTATAAAAAAGTAAGTTATAAAAACTTAATGGTCGATGAACTGTGTAATTATTCTAAAATTAAAAAATGAAAAAAATCATCATAAACAAAAAAACTATTAAATAAACCGATTATGCGTGGTGAAACCCCCCTTACAACCCATAGAAGAATAGTTTTGTTTAGAAAATCATCCGAAAGACTAAGACGCTTCAACTAGCATGCGAAATTAGAAATCAGGTACAATTGGCGGGATTAATTTTGTGTTTGGTGTATTTGAAGGCCAATACATACATTCTTTGTTAAATAATAGGCCTGCCAGGAGTTATCCCCGCATGAGTGCCATTACTCCATACGACTGGGCGATTATCGCCTTCGTGATCGGCGTTACATTTCTTTGCGTCTTTATGCTCACAGTTCCCTTACTCCTCGGGGGGAAATCGTGGGGGCGTGCTAAGCAAGAGCAGTTTGAATCGGGTGTCGTGAGTGCTGGTGGCGCTCGCATTCGCCTGTCTGCAAAGTTCTATTTAGTTGCAATTTTCTTTGTTGTCTTCGACTTAGAGGCACTTTACCTCTATGCATGGTCTACTTCTGTGCGTGAAGTAGGGTGGTTGGGATATACCACTG
Source organism: Acinetobacter sp. AC1-2 (assembly GCF_016124155.1). Classification (NCBI taxonomy): domain Bacteria; kingdom Pseudomonadati; phylum Pseudomonadota; class Gammaproteobacteria; order Moraxellales; family Moraxellaceae; genus Acinetobacter; species Acinetobacter sp. AC1-2. The sequence goes on along the minus strand of NZ_JABFFO010000007.1, from coordinate 108,157 downwards.
TAGTAATCTTTGTCGTTGATTTATTGATTGCGCTTGTTTATGCCTTCTCTGTAGGTGCTTTAAGTTGGTCACCAGCAGATCGCCGTAAATCAGCAGGTGAGGCGATTAAAATCGGTTCGCCAACAATGAACATTGCTGAAATTACACGCTTTAACTCTATTGAAGAGCTCGTAACTGACCCTACAGGCCAGATTCCAGCTCAATCATCAGGTCGTGTTAAGTCAAAAACTACACCTGCATTGTCATCTGAAAAGGAGTAAGTCGGGATGAAATATACTCTGACCCGCGCGAATCCGGATGCTGATCAATACCCATTGCAAGAACGTCAAATCGTGACAGATCCACTAGAAGAGGAAGTGAATAAAAACGTATTCATGACTCGTTTAGAGGATGTCTTGCATACAGCAGTAAACTGGGGGCGTAAAAACTCCTTGTGGCCATTTAACTTTGGTACCTCATGTTGTTACGTTGAATATGCAACAACCTTAACAGGTGTGCATGACTTGTCACGTTTCGGCGCAGAGGTTATCCGTGCTTCACCTCGTCAAGCTGACTTGATGATTGTTGCCGGAACCTGTTTCGTAAAAATGGCACCAGTTATTCAGCGTCTATATGAACAGATGTTAGAGCCTAAATGGGTCATCTCGATGGGTGCTTGTGCAAACTCTGGAGGTATGTACGACATCTATTCAGTAGTACAAGGTGTAGACAAAATTATTCCTGTTGACGTGTACGTCCCAGGTTGTCCACCTCGTCCTGAAGCGTTAATTCAAGCTTTAATGCTTTTACAAGACCAGATTCAATTAGAGCGACGCCCGCTTTCTGCCGTGATTGGTGATGATCTTCAGCCAGTGTATAAGCCAAAGATGATGCCAGAACGTGACCGTAAGAATGCGCAGCGTATTGCCGTTAAAAACTTACGCTCTATGGATGAGATTAAATAATTTTTTGACGGTGCTTTGACATATCTAACCGATATGTTCATCGAGAAAATTGACAGAATTTGTATTAAATAGGAAGCCAAGCCAATGGCTGAAACTGACATTGCTATGCCAGAGTCAACACCAGTTGATTCACGCCCAGCATTTGCAATCGTAGAAGAACTCAAAACCAAATTTGGTGAGAACTTTTACGTGCAGGCGACTTTTGAAGAGTTTCCAACAGTCTGGGTTGAGCGCGCACGCGTGCAAGAAGTCCTTATGTTCCTACGTAAAGTGGAACGTCCATATGTAATGCTGTTTGACTTATCTGCGATGGATGAGCGTTTACGTGTTCATCGTGATGGTTTACCAGCATCTGACTTCACTGTGTTCTATCATTTATTATCGCTTGAGCGTAATAGTGACATTCGTATCAAGGTTGCCTTGAACGAAAATGATCTTAACCTTCCGACAGCGACCAATATCTGGCCAAATGCCAACTGGTATGAACGTGAAGCTTACGATATGTTCGGTATCAATTTCGAAGGGCATCCAATGCTCCGTCGTATCTTGTTGCCAACGTACTGGGAAGGTCATCCGTTACGTAAAGAATATTCAGCACGTGCGACAGAATATACGCCGTACATGCAAGACAAAGCGAAACAAGACTTTGAACAAGAGCACTTACGTTTTGTGCCAGAAGACTGGGGTCTTAAACGCGGTAATGCTGACGAAGACTTTATGTTCCTGAACTTGGGTCCTAACCATCCATCTGCACATGGTGCGTTCCGTGTTGTATTGCAGTTAGATGGCGAAGAAGTGAAGGACTGTGTTCCTGATATCGGTTATCACCACCGTGGTGTGGAAAAGATGGCTGAACGTCAAACATGGCATTCTTTCATTCCTTATACTGACCGTGTTGACTACTTAGGTGGTTGTGCTCAGAACATGCCGTATGTGATGGCTGTAGAGCAAATGGCAGGAATCAAAGTTCCTGAACGTGCTCAAGTCATTCGTGTCATGTTGAACGAATTATTCCGTATTAATAACCACTTGTTGTTCTGTGGTACGGCAATTCAGGATGCCGGTGGTATGACACCAGTATTCTATATGTTCGCAGACCGTCAAAAAGTTTACGACATTGTTGAAGCAATCACGGGTTACCGTATGCATCCAGCATGGTTCCGTATTGGTGGTACAGCACACGATCTTCCAAATAACTGGCAAAAACTTGTTAAAGAATTGCTAGAGTGGATGCCTAAGCGCTTAAACGAATACTACACAGCAGCATTGAAAAACTCTGTGTTTATTGGTCGTACGCGTAACGTTGCACAATACGATGCCAAGTCTGCACTCGCATGGGGTGTAACTGGTACTGGTTTACGTGCGACAGGTATCGATTTTGACGTTCGTAAATATCGTCCATACAGTGGCTATGAAAACTTCGATTTTGATGTGCCAGTTGAGTATGAAGGCGATGCATATGCACGTGTACTCGTTCACTTCCGTGAAATTACTGAGTCGTTAAAAATTATTCAACAGTGTTTGGATAACATGCCTTCTGGTCCATATAAAGCGGATCATCCATTGGCTGTTCCACCACCGAAAGATAAGACATTACAAGATATTGAAACCTTGATTACGCACTTCTTGAGCGTTTCATGGGGTCCTGTCATGCCAGCGGGCGAGTCATCATTTATGACTGAAGTGGTTAAAGGTGCAAGTACGTATTACTTGACTTCAGATAAATCGACGATGAGTTATCGTACTCGTATTCGTACACCGACGTTTACTCACTTACAGCAAATGCCTGCAGTGATTAACGGCAGTTTGGTATCTGACTTAATCATTTATCTGGCGACCATTGACGTGGTTATGGCTGACGTGGATCGCTAAGAGGTAACACATAATGATGATTTTGACTGATAAAAAGCCACGTGTGAATGTTGAAGGGATTTTGACTGCGGAAGAAATTCACGACATCGAACATCACATTGGTCACTATCCATACCCTCGTGCAGCCTCTTTGGATGCATTGAAGTGTGTACAACGCCGTAATGGTTGGGTAGATGACGCTCAAATGAATGCCATCGCACAGTTATTGTCGATGAGTGTTGCTGATTTGGAAGGTGTTGCAACATTTTACAACCGTATCTATCGCCACCCGGTAGGTCGTCACGTGATTTTGCTTTGTGACTCAATTGCTTGCTTCTTAATGGGTGCAGAAACACTTGCTGAAGCATTCCAGCGCGAATTAGGAATTCAGTATGGTCAAACGACACCAGATGGTCGTTTTACACTGCTTCCAATTTGCTGCCTAGGCAACTGCGACAAAGGCCCAACTTTAATGATTGATGAAGATACTCACGGTTTAGTCGAAGTGACATCAATTAAACAGTTATTGGAGAAGTATGTATGAATACTGAACCAAAACCAATTTATGGCGACGGTAATCCAGAAACTCATCCGCTCACTTGGCGTTTAAGTAAACGTGAAGAAGTTCGTGGTGCTGATGATTACGAAGCACTTGAAGGTTATGCTGGCTTTAAAAAAGCATTAGGCATGAAACCTGCTGAAGTGTTAGACGTCATTAAAGCTGCAACTGTAAAAGGTCGTGGTGGTGCGGGTTTCCCAGCAGGTATTAAATGGTCATTAATGGCACCAAATGATGGTGGTCCACGTTATTTGATCTGTAATGCCGATGAAATGGAGCCGGGTACTTTTAAAGACCGTTTGTTGATGGAAAAACTTCCACATCAATTGATCGAAGGTATGTTGATCGCGGGTTATACCTTAGAGGCAACTCAAGGTTATATCTTTATCCGTGGTGAATATATTGAGGCAGCTCAATACTTAAATGAAGCATTAGAACAGATTCGTGCTAAAGGTTATTTAGGCGAAAACATTTTAGGTTCTGGCTGGAATTTTGATTTGCATGTACATACGGGTGCAGGGCGTTATATCTGTGGTGAAGAAACTGCATTGATTAACTCACTCGAAGGCCGTCGTGCAAACCCACGTACTAAGCCGCCATTCCCGCAAGTTGCAGGGGCATGGGGTCGTCCAACAATTGTGAACAACGTTGAAACTTATAACAACTTGCCAGCAATTATGCTTCGTGGTCCAGAGTGGTATATCGGTTTATCAGCAGGTAAATCAAAAGACCCAGGCACTAAAATTTATGGTGCATCAGGTAAAGTAAAATTCCCAGGTCTTTGGGAGTTGCCATTTGGTACAACTGCACGTGAAGTGATTGAAGATCATGCTGGTGGTATGCGTGAGGGCTTAAAGCTCAAAGCATGGTTACCGGGTGGTGCTTCAACTGACTTTTTACCGGCTGATACCATTGATTTACCAATGGATGCAGACACGATTATGAAAGCAGGTTCTCGTTTGGGAACATGTTTATTGATGGTGGTTGACGAAACTCAATGTATGGTATCGCTCACTCGTAACTTAGAAGAGTTCTTTGCGCGCGAATCATGTGGTTTCTGTACACCATGTCGTGATGGTTTGCCATGGGCTGTTAAAGCGCTTAAAGCACTTGAAGTAGGCGAAGGTAAGAAAGAAGATATCGATCATTTACAAGAATTGACTCGTAAATTATGGATTGGTAAAACTTTCTGTGCCCACGCACCAGGTGCGATGGAGCCGCTTATGGGCGCACTCAAACATTTCCGTGGTGAGTTTGAAGCGAAAGTGACGACTCGTCCTGTCGTGCAAACCAGCAACGTAGAACAAGCTTAAGGAATTCGACTTATGGCTACAATTCATGTCGATGGAAAATCGTATGAAGTCAACGGCTCGGAAAACTTGCTACAAGCATGTTTGAGTCTGGGCATCGACATCCCATATTTTTGTTGGCATCCATCCTTAGGTTCGGTTGGTTCTTGCCGTCAATGTGCTGTTACGCAATATGCGAATCCAGAAGATACGCGTGGTCGTTTGGTCATGTCATGCATGACACCAGCATCTGACAATACCTATATCTCGATTGAAGACAAAGAAGCAACAGATTTCCGTGCATCTATTGTTGAATTTTTGATGACGAATCACCCACACGACTGTCCAGTCTGTGAAGAGGGTGGTCACTGTCATTTACAAGATATGACTGTGATGACTGGTCATGACCGTCGTCGCTACCGTTTTACAAAGCGTACGCATTACAACCAAGAACTCGGCTCATTCATTGCACATGAAATGAACCGCTGTATTGCTTGTTACCGTTGTGTTCGTTACTACAACGACTATGCGGGCGGTACGGACTTTGGTGTGTATGCTAATGCATCTCGTGTGTATTTCGGTCGTCCTGAATCAGGTACTTTAGAGTCTGAATTCTCAGGTAACTTGACTGAAGTATGTCCAACAGGTGTATTCACTGATAAGACACATTCAGAGCGTTATAACCGTAAATGGGACATGCAGTATGCACCAAGCGTGTGTCAAGGCTGTTCTTCTGGCTGTAACATTTCTCCGGGTGAACGCTATGGTGAAATCCGTCGTGTAGAAAACCGTTTCAATGGTTCGGTTAACCAATACTTCCTTTGTGACAAAGGTCGCTTTGGCACAGGTTATGTAAACCGTGCAGACCGTCCACGTCAGCCTCAGTTCCGTAACAGTGAAACTGTTGCAACTGTTTCTGTCGATCAAGCTTTAGATCAAACGATTGAGAAGCTTCAAGGCAAAAAAGTTTTGGGTATCGGTTCTCCGCGCGCAAGCTTGGAATCGAACTATGCATTACGTGAGCTTGTAGGTCAGGCAAATTACTCAACTGGTGTTGCACAAAAAGAGCAAAAACTTGTTGAACTTGCTGCATCTATCATGCAAACAGAGGGCATTTACAACCCGAACATGCGTGAAATCGAAAGCTATGATGCCGTCTTGATTTTAGGTGAAGACCTGACTCAAACTGCACCACGTATGGCCTTGTCAGTTCGTCAAGCTGCGAAAAACAAAGCTCGTGAAATGGCTGCAAAAACACGTACCCCAGACTGGTTGGCTGAGCCTGTACAACGTATTGGTCAAGAAGCAAAATCTCCGATCTATATCTTGGCTGCAACTCAAACTCGTCTTGCCGATGTTGCAACTGGTGAAGTTGTTGCTTCTCCAAATGACATTGCTCGTTTAGGTTTTGCAGTAGCTGCGGCAGTGAAAGGCGAAACAGTGAATGGTTTAGATGACGATGCAAAAGCATTTGCTCAAACCATTGCTGATACGTTAAAAGCAGCAAACAAGCCATTAATCATTGCGGGTACTAGCTTGCAAGATGCTTCTATTATGGAAGCTGCGGCTGAGTTGACTCAGAACTTAGGTTCTAAAGCTGGTTTAAGTCTTGTGGTTCCTGAAGTGAACTCGATGGGCTTAGCATTGTTTGGTGGCTTAAGCCTCGAACAAGCATTTGCTCAAGACTACGACACACTTGTTATTGTTGAAAATGACTTGTTCCGTCGCTTACCTGCTGTACAAGTGCAGGCTGCACTTGATAAAGCTGAAACAGTAATTGTGCTTGATCACAGTGAAACTGAAACTGTGAAACAGGCTGATATTGTACTTTCAGCAGCAAGCTTTGCCGAAGGTGACGGTACTGTTGTAAGCCAAGAAGGTCGTGCACAGCGTTTCTATCAAGTTTACGATCCAAGTTACTACAAACCTGAATATGCAATTAAAGAATCATGGCGTTGGTTACATGCCATTGAAACTGGCATTAAAGGTAAAGCCGTAGACTGGACATTGCTTGATGATGTGATTGAAAGCATCGTAAAAAATGTACCAGTACTTGAAGCTATTCAAGATGTGGCGCCTGATGCAGGTTACCGTGTACATGGTTTGAAAATTGCACGTGAACCACGTCGTTATTCAGGTCGTACAGCAATGCGTGCGCCGTTATCGGTTCATGAGCCTAAACAGCCTACAGATCTAGATTCAGCATTAACATTCTCAATGGAAGGTTATGTTGGTCCGCAAAAAGCATCATCATTAGTACCATTTGCATGGGCTCCGGGCTGGAACTCTCCACAATCTTGGAACAAATACCAAGATGAAGTGGGTGGTCACTTAAAAGGTGGTGATTCAGGTATTCGTTTATTCGATCGCTTGGCAAAACGCCCTGCACGTAGCTATGTTGCTCCAGTAGCGGTAGTTGCAAACCCTGAAAGTTTCCGCTTAGTACCAATGCATCATATTTTTGGTTCTGGTGAATTCACTACTAAAACACCTGCAATGGAAACTCGTATTCCAGAAGCTATGTTTGCAGTGGGCGAACAAGATGCAAGTCGTTTGAATCTTCAAGAAGGTCAACGCATTACAGTAAAAGCAGGCGAAACCAGTGTGAGCTTGCCTGTACAAGTAATTGAATATTTACCTACAGGTTATATTGGTTACCCAGTTGGTTTAGCACCAATGGTGTCACTAGCTGAGCCTGTTTCAGTGGCTTTAGGAGTGTAATTCATGAATCAAGAAATTATACGTCAAACGCCACTTTGGGCTGAGAACTGGCCAATTGCCTATGCTGTAGTTCAAGCAGTTGTGATTTTGCTTGTGGTTGTTTTAGTTGCAGCGTTGATGTCTTTTATTGAACGTCGTTTGCTTGCTTTGTGGCAAGACCGTTATGGTCCAAACCGTGTTGGTCCTGGTGGTATGTTCCAGATCGTTGCCGACATGCTCAAGATCATGTTCAAAGAAGACTGGACACCAAAATTTGCTGACAAGCTTACATTCCGTTTAGCACCAGCTGTTGCAATGGCAACAGCGGTTCTTTCATTCATGGTTATCCCGGTGAGTCCTTCACTGGGTGTTGCCGACATGAGTATCGGTTTGTTGTTCTTCATGGCAATGGCTGGTATTGCAGTCTATGCAGTATTGTTTGGTGGCTGGGCTTCAAATAACAAATACTCATTGCTTGGTGGTTTACGTTCAGCTGCTCAAACCATTTCTTATGAAGTGTTCTTGGGTATCTCATTGATGGGTGTGGTTGCAATTGCAGGCTCATTTAACCTTCGTGAAATTGTTGAAGCACAACGCGATGTTTGGTTCGTCATTCCACAATTCTTAGGTTTCTTGATTTTTGTGGTTGCTGGTGTTGCGGTAACTCACCGTCATCCATTTGACCAACCAGAAGCAGAACAAGAATTGGCTGAAGGTTACCATGTTGAATATGGTGGTATGAAATGGGGTATGTTCTTCGTTGCTGAATATGTCAACGTGGTACTTATTTCTGCATTGATCGTAACTTTATTCTTCGGTGGCTGGTTAGCGCCATTCAATTTAGAAATTCCATTTGTTCCGCCAGTATTCTGGTTTGTGATTAAAACAGCATTCTTTGTAATGATGTTTGTTTTGGCTCGTGGTTCTTTAATGCGTCCACGTTATGACCAAGTCATGAACTTTGGTTGGAAAATTTGTTTGCCATTGGCGTTGGTCAACTTGTTAGTGACTGGTGCTGTGATTCTGATGAATCAGGCCTAGGACAGCAGGGAGTACAAAATGTATAAATTTCTAGCTGGATTCGGATCGATTGTACGTTCGTTATTTATGGTATTTAGCCATGTAACGCGTAAACGTGACACGATTTTATATCCAGAAGTACCGGCTGAACAGATTGTGCCGCCACGCTTTCGTGGTCGTATTGTGTTGACGCGCGACCCAGATGGGGAAGAGCGTTGTGTGGCATGTAACCTATGTGCGGTTGCGTGTCCAGTTGGCTGTATCTCATTACAAAAAGCAGAAACAGAAGATGGACGTTGGTATCCGGAATTTTTCCGTATCAACTTTTCACGCTGTATTTTCTGCGGTATGTGTGAAGAGGCTTGTCCAACAACTGCGATTCAGATGACACCAGATTTCGAACTTGGTGAATATGTACGTCAAGACTTGGTTTATGAGAAAGAAAACTTACTCATTTCAGGTCCGGGTAAATACCCAGACTACAACTTCTACCGTGTAGCTGGTATGGCAATTAACGGTAAAGAGAAAGGTCAGGCGCAGAAAGAAAGTGCACCAATCGATGTACGGAGTCTATTACCATGATGTGGCCGTTTTATTTGATGGCACTCGTGGCCATCGTTTCTACGGTTCGTGTAGTGACTAACACGAACCCTGTACACGCTTTACTTAGTCTAATTGTTTCATTGCTTGCTGTTGCTGGTATTTTCATGATCGTGGGGGCGCCTTTTGCAGGTGCTCTTGAAATCATTGTTTATGCCGGAGCAATTATGGTTCTGTTTGTCTTCGTGGTGATGATGTTGAATTTAGGTCAACACACTGTAGAACAAGAACGTAAATGGCTTTCTTCAGATGCTTGGGCATACCCAGCACTCATGAGTTTCTTACTCGGCTTGCTTTTGGTTTGGATGCTTGGTGGTGAATACACCACAATTTCAGCACCACTTGGGGCACAAGTGATTGGACCAAAAGTAGTTGGTCAAGCACTCTTTACTCACTATTTACTATTGGTTGAAGTTGCCGCGATGTTATTGCTAGCAGCCCTTGTTGCAGCATACCACTTAGGTAAACGTGAACCAGGTGCAGAAGAGGAAAAAGAATAATGGGCCAGATTCCTTTAGAACATGGTTTGATTGTTGCAACCATCCTTTTTGCACTCGGTTTTTACGGTGTAATGGTGCGACGCAACCTATTATTTATGTTAATGAGCCTTGAGGTCATGATGAATGCTGCTGCATTGGCATTTGTTCTTGCGGGTAGCGTATGGGCACAACCAGATGGACAAGTTATGTTCATTCTGATTTTGACCCTTGCAGCAGCAGAGGCATGTATCGGTCTTGCGATTGTCCTTCAGTTCTATCATCGCTTCCATCATTTGGATGTGGATGCTGCTAGTGAGATGCGCGGATGAGTTATTTATATCTAACAGTATTATTTCCGCTAATCGGTTTTATTTTATTGGCGGCAGGACGAGACAAACTCTCTGAAAATGTTGCAGCAATTATTGGTGTGGGTTCTGTAGGTTTATCTGCATTATTTGCATTGATTGCTGGAATGGCATTTACCACAAGTGGTCAGCAAGTTTTTGTTCAAAATCTGTGGACATGGTTCAATGTTGGCGGTTTTGCGCCGGGCATTAGCTTACATTTAGATGGCTTATCTTTACTCATGATGGGCATGGTTACGGGTGTTGGTTTCTTAATCCACATCTTTGCATCATGGTACATGCGTGGTGAAGAAGGTTATGCGCGCTTCTTCTCTTATTTCAACCTGTTTGTTGCCAGCATGCTTGTGCTTGTATTAGGCGACAACTTGGCGTTGTTATTCTTAGGGTGGGAAGGCGTAGGTCTTTGCTCTTATTTGCTTATCGGTTTCTATTATGCAAACCCTGCAAATGGTTGGGCTGCGATCAAAGCATTTACAGTTACCCGCGTAGGTGACGTATTCTTACTTATTGCTTTATTCTTGCTTTACCAACAATTTGGTACGTTGAATACTCAGTACATCGTTGAACATGCAGCAGAAGTAATGACGAAGAGTTCGTCACTTACCATCTGGACTGCATTAATGTTGTTCTTGGGTGCGGCTGGTAAATCTGCTCAAATTCCATTGCAAACATGGTTGGCAGATGCAATGGCAGGTCCAACACCTGTTTCTGCATTAATCCACGCTGCAACAATGGTAACGGCTGGTGTGTATTTATGCTGCCGTCTATTCAGCGTATTTGAACTTGCGCCTGAAGTGATGCAATTCATTTCGGTAACAGGTGCCGTGACTTTGCTAGTTGCAGGTTTTGCCGCACTCGTTCAAACAGACATCAAACGTATCTTGGCTTACTCAACAATGAGTCAGCTTGGCTATATGTTTATGGCTGTAGGTGCTGAAGCTTATCAAGCTGGCTTGTTCCACATGTTGGCTCACGCATTCTTTAAGGCATTATTATTCTTGTCTTCTGGTGCGGTGATTCTGGCTTACCACCACGAGCAAAACATTTTCAAAATGGGTGGCTTGTTCAAACGTAACAAATTCCTGTTTGCTTGTTTCGCGATCGGTGGCGGTGCATTAGCAGCTATTCCATTCTTGACGATTGGCTTCTTCTCTAAAGATGCGATTCTTGGTGAAGTTTGGGTACAAGGCCAATCAGTTGCTTTATACCACACCTTATATTGGGTGGGTGTAGCAGGTGCATTCCTGACTTCGATTTATACATTCCGTTTAATCTGGGTTGTATTCTTTGGTCAAGAAAACACGCCTTACCATGAAATTAAAGGTGCAACGTACTGGGCTCCATTGGGCATTTTAGCTGTACTGTCTACTTTTGTTGGTGCCGTATTAAAAGCACCTGTAGCTGGTATTCTTAATACTGCAAAAATTCCTGAATTCCATGTGGCTGAACAATTTGTAGAAGGCATGCATGGGGCAGAGCATTTAGCAGTAGGAATTGCGCTAGTTGGTCTAGTTGTTGGTATAGCATTATTTACATTTGCTTATGGTGCAGTGAAATCATTCGCTCAAACAAGTTTGGGTGCAGGTCTGGCACATATTTGCCGTACTGCTTTTGGTTTTGATGCATTGTATGACATCGTTTTTGTTAAACCTTATTTATTCTTCGCCAAAATCTTTGGCCGTGATCCGATTGACAGTTTGTGGTTAGTTCTTCCTGCACTTGTGAAAGGCGGAAATAGTTTTACAAGCTCACGTCAAACCGGTTCATTGCGTGAATACGCATCAAGTATGTCACTCGGTGTAGTGGTGTTATTGATGATCTTGATCGTTATTCAGGTAGTGGGGAAATAAAATGGAAAACAATTTAATTTTACCCGCGCTGATTCTTGTTCCGTTCATTGCTGGTTTTATTTGTTGGTTAGTCGATAAGCTCGACAAAACTTTGCCACGCTGGATTGCCTTAATTGGTATGCTCATTACTTTGGGCTTAGGTCTTGCACTTTGGCAAAGTGGAACTTATAGCTATGAGTTGGGTTCAAAAATCCCAACTTGGACTGCTGAGTTCTATTTACCGTGGATTCAATCACTCGGTATCGGCATTCACCTTGCTGTGGATGGCTTATCTTTACTCATGGTGTTATTAACAGCGTTACTTGGTGTACTTGCTGTTGGTTGTTCATGGGGCGAAATTCAAAAGAACGTTGGTTTCTTCCACTTAAACCTCTTATGGAGCTTAGGTGGCGTTATCGGTGTATTCTTAGCGATTGACCTGTTCTTGTTCTTCTTCTTCTGGGAGATGATGCTTGTACCAATCTACTTCTTGATTGCGTTATGGGGTCATAAAGGTTCAAACGGTCGTTCACGTGTTTACGCAGCTACCAAGTTCTTCCTTTACACGCAGATCGCTGGTTTAGTGATGTTAATCGGTATCCTTGGTCTTGTAGTTTATGGCTACATGATGACAGGCATGATCGGTTTCGATTACAACTATTTATTAGCTGTAGCCAACCACTTACCTGCGAACCTAGCTTATGGTTTCATGATCTGTTTCTTCATTGGTTTTGCCGTGAAGTTACCAGTGTTTCCATTACATGGTTGGTTGCCGGATGCGCATGCTCAAGCTCCTACAGCAGGTTCTGTAGACTTGGCGGGTATCTTGATTAAGACAGCTGCCTATGGCTTGCTTCGTTTTGTAATTCCATTCTTCCCGACAGCTTCTGCTCAGTTTGCAGATATTGCGATTATTTTCGGTTTGATTGGTATTTTCTACGGCGCATGGTGTGCTTACCAGCAAACTGACATGAAACGTTTACTTGCGTATACGTCGATTTCACACATGGGCTTTATTTTACTTGCAATCTACGCAGGTAATATTTTGACCTTCCAAGGTCTAATGATCATGATGTTGGCACATGGTTTGTCATCAGCTGCATTGTTCATTATGTCTGGTCAGATCTACGAACGTTTACATACACGTGATTTACGTTTAATGGGTGGTCTTCGTGGCCAGCTTCAGTACTTGCCATTTTTCTTGATGTTCTTCGTAGCTGCTCTTGTAGGCGTGCCAGGTTTGGGTAACTTTATCGGTGAATTCCTGATTTTGATGGGTTCATTTAATAAATATCCTGTCTTCACGATTCTTGCTTCTATCAGCCTTGTATTTGCAGGCTTATATGGCTTGATCTTGATTCACCGTGCTTTATTTGGTGAACCAAACCCTGAACAAAAGCAACACTACACTAGTCCACTAAAAGACTTATCTGCTCGTGAAGTTGGTATTTTGATGATTTGTGCGATTGGTCTCGTTTGGCTTGGTATCTACCCACAAACATTCTTGGATATGTCTCATTCAAGCATGCAGTGGTTGGTCAATAGTTATATGCCAGTTCAAGAAGTCGTTGAAACTGTTCAGCAAACAGCTACTCAACTTGACCATGTGGAGATCCAATAATCATGAACTTCACAGTATCACTCTCTACGCTTATGCCTTTAGCTCCGGTGATGATTGTTGCTTTGACAACAATCGTCGTCATGCTGTTAATTTCTATTAAGCGTAATCATAATTTAATCGCAACAACTTCTGTTGTTGGTCTAAACCTCGCTGCACTTTATATTTTATTTGCAGTATTTGGCGGTAAGTTTGTACCGGCAAATGTGATGGGCATGTTTATGGTTGATCCATTTACCATGTTCTATCAATTTATGATTTTGATTGCGGCATTGGCTTGTTGTACTTTGTCTCATGCTTACATCGAAACTTATAAAGATAACCGCGAAGAACTATATCTTTTGTTACTTGCTTCAGTAGCAGGTGCAATGTTGATGGTTGCAAGTTCTCACTATGCATCGTTCTTCATTAGCCTTGAGTTAATGTCGATTCCTGTATATGGCTTACTTGCTTATACCTATCAACGTAGTAGTTCACTTGAAGCTGGTATTAAATATCTTGTACTTTCAGCGACAGCTTCTGCAATGCTGTTGATGGGTATGGCATACATCTATGCATATACTGGTTCGCTTTCATTCTATGATTCTGTACAGGCGTTATTTGGTGCAATCAAACAGCCAATGGTGTTATTAGGTTTAGCACTTATTATCTTTGCTGTTGCATTTAAATTATCGCTTGCGCCATTCCATAAATGGACACCAGATGTATATGCAGGTGCACCAGCGCCAATGGCAACTTTCTTGGCGACCGCTGCTAAAGTTGCAACCATTGGTTTGTTCGTGCGCTATATGCTTGCTTCAGGCGCAATTATGGTGGATTCGTTAGTAACTATTTTGACAATCATTGCAGTATTGTCGATTTTAGTTGGTAACTTGCTCGCTGTTCGTCAAGTTAACTTAAAACGTATTCTTGGTTATTCATCTATTGCTCATTTTGGTTATTTGTTAATTGCTTTAATTAGCATGACTTATGCGAGCTTGGGTAGCGTAACTGTATATGTGGTGTCTTACGTATTAACAACTATCGGTGCTTTTGGTGCAGTAGCGTTAATGTCTAGCCCATATAACAACGTAGATGAAGCACAAAGTCTTGCCGACTACCGTGGTTTGTTCTGGCGTCGTCCAGTACTTACAGCAACGTTAACAGTCATGATGTTATCTTTGGCTGGTATTCCATTAACAGCGGGCTTCATTGGTAAGTTCTTAGTGGTAATGGCTGCTGTAACAACTCAACACTGGTTCTTGGCTGCAATGATTATTGTGGGTAGTGGTATTGGTTTGTACTATTACTTACGTGTGATGGTTGTAATGTATATGACACCACCAGAAACTCCTCGTATTGATGCAGATGCTCATTGGGGTCAAAAAGTAGGTGGTTTAATGGTATTGGCTGCTGCTGCATTAGTTATTATTTTGGGTGTTTACCCAGATCCAATGATTAATTTGGCATTAAAAGCAGAAATTTTATCTCCATTACATTTCATGCTTTCACAACAACAATAATCCTAGTGTACAAAAAAGCCTCCAAATCTGGAGGCTTTTTTTTATTGGGCATTAAAAAAAGATTATAATAAATACGTTTTTATATTTTTAGGTAACATCTGTGGCCATTCAAGAAATTCGTCACCCACTTATTCGTCATAAATTAGGTTTGTTACGTCGTTCTGACATCAGTACTAAGAATTTCCGTGAGCTTGCTCAGGAAGTGACTATGTTATTGACGTATGAAGCAACAAAAGATTTACCAGTTGTGGATTGTGAAATTAATGGATGGGCTGGAACTGTTACTACTCAGCGTATTGCTGGTAAAAAAATAACGATTGTACCGATTTTACGTGCAGGAATTGGTATGCTAGATGGTGTACTTAATCTGATTCCAAGTGCAAAGGTTAGTGTTTTAGGTCTTGAACGTAATGAAGAAACATTGGAAGTTCGTACTTATTATAAAAAACTAGTTCCAGATGTCGCTAATCGTCTTGCAATGATTATTGATCCAATGTTGGCAACAGGTAACTCATTAGTTGCTGCAATTGATGTGTTAAAGGCGAGTGGCTGTAAAGATATACGTGTTATGGTATTAGTTGCTGCCCCAGAAGGTGTTGCTAAAGTTGAAGCTGCTCATCCAGATGTACAGATTTATACAGCATCTATTGATAATGGCTTAAATGAACAAGGCTATATTGTTCCTGGTTTAGGTGATGCGGGCGATAAAATTTTTGGTAGTGTCCAAAAAGACTAATTTTTGAAATAATGATAAAAAGAGACTTAATCAAACCGTAAAGTTTTGAGGGCGGATTGAAAGTCTCTTTTTAATTTTCTGCTGTAATAACAGTATTGAAAAAGTAAGGTAAAGATCATGAAGCAAGAGTTTTATACCGGAAAAGTTAAACAATATGATCCTGACAAAGGATTTGGTTTTATTGGAACGGCTGAAGGAGATATTTTCTTTCATATTTCGGATTTTCCTGCATCAGAAGGGGAGCCGAAAAGAAATGAAAAAGTGAAATTTCTCGCTGTAGATAATCAGGGGAAATTTAAGGCTATAAAGATTGAACGTATCGATCCTAATCCGTCTAAAACCAAAAAAACTCAAATTACTGATCATAATAAAGCGATTACAACAGAGTTGTTATCACATTTTCGACGCTAATAGTGTTCTCAATGCTCAAAGCTATCTTGTTGCAGAGTTTAGCTAAGACCAGCAAAGAAGATTTTTGATGGTGTGTGGAATGAGTAAGTAATATAAATTAAGGGAGGTGTAAGCTTCCCTTAATTTTCTTAAATAATAAAGTGGTGAGCCATGTGAAAATGACTCAAGATGGCACTAGAAGATCAGGTCTTAAACCTGCTCTTCACAGAATTGTAAGAATGCTTTGAGGCCAGGACCTTGGTATTTTTGACGGTGTACCAACATGTAAAGTGGGCGAGTAAGTTGCCAGAATGGCGTTTCTAAAATAACTAATTGTTCTTTTTCAATTAAAGGTTCAATAGCGAGTTTAGAGATACAAGACATTCCTAAACCACCAGCAACGATTTTCAAGATTGCTTCATTGTGGCCTAGGGTGAGGCGAATATTAGCGTCTGGTAGATCTTGCAAAATAGCATTATCAAACACTTCACGAGTTCCCGAACCTTCTTCACGTAAAATCCATTCAACTTGATGAAAATCATGTGCTGTTAAAGGTCGATTTAAGCGTGCTAGAGGATGGGTAGGTGAGCAGCATACTGCAAGCTCATCATCACGCCAGTGAATGCATTGAAGTTGAGGTAGATGACACGAGCCTTCAATTAATGCTAAATCAAGCTGAAACTGATTGACAGCTTCAATCATTTGGCGTGTATTGCCCACCTGTAATTGCAAGTGTGCTTTAGGGTGATACTGTAAAAAGTTAGCCATTAAATCTGGCATAAGGTAATCACTGATCGTTAGAGTTGCCCCAATACGTAAGTCAATACTTTGTAACTCACCTTTTGCAGCTTGCTCAAAAGCTTCACAGCGACCTAATATTTCTAGTGCTTGTGGCAATAGAAAGCGACCAAGATCATTGAGTTGTAGTCGTTTACCTAAACGATCAAATAGAGGAGCACCAAGGCCATCCTCTAAATCGGCTAAAGCCATACTTGCTGCACTTTGCGTCAGTCTGACCGCATCACTGGCTTTGGTGACAGTTCCTTCTTGAGCGACGGCTACAAAAACAGCCAACTGGCGTAATGTCATGCGCATGTTTAAAAAGCCTTAACGTTTAAAAGTATTCATTATTTCGACTGTCATGCTAACATGAGCGCACTATTTCATGCCACGTTGAAATCATGTCAATTGAAAAATTTAGCGTAGAAAAAGTTTTATCTGTACACCGCTGGACTCCAACTCTTTTTAGTTTCACCATGACTCGCCCTGCACATTTTAAATTTACGGCTGGGCAATTTGCGCGTATTGGACTGAAAGTTGGAGAAGAACTTGTTGTTCGTGCCTATTCGGTGGTGTCGTCCCCATTTGATGAAACGCTAGAATTTTTCTCGATTGTAGTGCCTGACGGTGCATTTACTTCAAATCTTCAACATTTGAAGGTAGGTGATGAGCTTTACTTAGAAAAAATACCTTATGGTTATCTTACTTTAGCTCGCTATCAACAGCCTTTACCGCATGATTTATGGTTATTGGCAACAGGTACTGGCTTGGCTCCATTTTTATCGATGCTACAAGACTTCGATACATGGTCGAAATATCAAAAGATCAATTTGGTCTACAGTGTCCGTACCGCAGCTGAATTAGCTTATGTCGATCGTATTCAAGAGATTGCTGAAACTTTTGGGGAAGGGCACGTCGGTTTTAAATTTATTTCAATTATCACTCGTGATCCATCAGCACAGTTACATGATCGTTTACCGGTTTTGATTGAAAACGGTGAATTAGAAAAAGTTGCTGGTATAGAACTGAGCCCTGCAACAAGCCATGTCATGCTTTGTGGAAACCCAGAAATGGTAGATGACACGAAAGAGGCTTTAAAGCGCCGTGGTTTGACGATGAATCGTCGAGGTGAGGGAAATATTGCAGTAGAAAATTACTGGTAACAAGCGACAATTAAAAGAACTTTAAAATTATTTTTATGGATATGTTTATTAATGGACAAACATATCCATAAATTCACGAATTTCGGAAATCGCACTGTCTACATCGCTTGAAAGCCAAGTAGGTTCAAAAAGGCCTGCATAATGTTCTAAACGATCTTGGGGAACAACTAAGCGAACAGGACAGTCTTCTTCAAGTAAACGCCAAGGTAAAATCGGAACTTCATTGTCCAGAAAAATATTGATATTACGAATATCAACAATCATGGCGTTAATGCAGTCAGGAAATGGCATAACTGAAAATTCTTCAGTACGACGACGAAAATACTCCAGATCACCCCATTTGAGTTCATAACTTGGTTTATTAAATTCAATAATACCAATGAGATGTTCGTCTCTTGTCTGGTGGATATAACATTGATGTGTGACGTCAGTGTCGAGATCAAGAGTTACGTTTTGCTGACGATACATCATAAAATAGAGTAGCTTTAAAACATGGGGGCTTATTATAGCCTATTTTCTAAAAAGTAAGCGCTAAAACATATTGTATTACAAATGGGACATAGACGAAGTTCGTGAATAGTTGGAAATTATTTTTAATTGCTTAAATTAATGTGTGCAAATTTTATACTATTTTTATTATTTTAAAAGTAGAGTTTTGCAATCACAGACACCTTCGCATAATGCTTTTTCACACAATGCAACAAAGCAAATTGCTATGATGAATATAAAGTTAATGATAATAGAAGAGGGGAAAGAAGATGCATGATTTTTCAAAACCACCTCATGTGACGAGTCCTGAAGAAACTGCGAAAAAAAGAAGATTGCCAGTTTATATTTTAATTATTGTTGGGCTTTTTCTTCTTGCGCTTATTGTCTATATGGTTGCTGACCACAACCAGACTCCTAAACAAGAGGGAACTTTTCAAAATGAGACCACACCACATGTAATTAAGGGTAGTTCTGATTTGAATTTAAAGACCTATATAGGGTAATAAGCAAATCAGTTTATCTTGATATCAAGCCTTTAGGTGTAAACCTGAAGGCTTTTTTGCAACCTTTTGCATCAATTTGTTGTATTTATGCAGAAGTGTGTTGATTAGAAAATATTCAAAACATAATGTGAGATAGACCGCATTCATCGTCATTTTTTACAACGAATGGTGTTTCCTAGAGATAACACTGAAAAGAACATAACAATTGAGGACATAACAATATGAATGAATTTTTTGATGGGCCTCGCGGCGCTCAATTTGATGCGATGTATTACTGGGATCAGTTTCATCCAATTCTGGCTGCAATAGTGATTTTATTAGTTGGTTGGATAATTGCTTTATTGGTAGCGGCAGGTGTGAAAAAGCTTCTACAAAAAGTAAATACCAATGCCAAACTATCTTCAGCTACTGGTCGAGCCCCAAATATAGAAGGCCTTATTTCAAAAGTCGTATTCTGGTTTATTTTAATCTTAGCGGTTGTCGCAGCTCTCAATGTACTTAATATTAGTGGAGTAAGTGGCCCGTTCAGCAATATGGTGAATCAGGTACTCGTCTATATTCCAAATATTATTGCTGCTGTGGTGGTGGGTTTTATTGGTTGGATCGTTGCTCGACTGGTGCGAGCAGGGGTGACCAATGTTTTATCCAGAACCCAACTCGATGATAAGTTAAGCAGTGAAGTGGGTGTAGGTGGAATTAGCCAAAATATCGGTGAAATTCTTTACTGGCTTGTATTGTTACTTTTCCTTCCGATTGTTCTTTCAATATTAGGATTAACAGGCTTACTGATTCCAGTTCAAAATATGGTAAATGACGCCGTAGCGTTCTTACCAAATATCTTTATTGCTGGCGTTATCGTTTTTGTTGGGTATATCTTGGCAAAAATTGTACGCGGTATTGTTGAAGGTTTAGTAAATAGCTTAGGTGTTCAGGCTCAAGCTGAAAAAATTGGTCTTTTCAAAAGCTCTAATGTAGGCAAATTCTTAGGTTCGTTTGTTTTTGCCATCATTATTATTACGACATTGATTGTTGCGTTCGAAGCTTTAGGGATTGAGACAATTTCTCAGCCAGCGACAGCAATGCTGAATGAAATCTTACAAGCGATTCCAAACATTATTGCGGCTGGTTTAATTTTACTGGTTGCTTATATTGTTTCTCGTTTTGTTGGGCGTTTGGTTGCAGAGTTAATTGCAGGTACTGGTGTTGATGAAATTCCTGCCAAATTAGATGTACAACGCTTTTTAGGTGAAACCAAAGTTTCTAATGCAGTTGGCTGGTTAATTGTATTCTTTACCATGCTATTTGCGGTTTCTGAAGCTGCGGATCGTCTTGGTTTCGACCAAATCAGTGGTCTAATCGCAATGTTTATCCATTTCGGTGCAAACATTCTGTTAGGTGCTGTTATTTTGGTTATTGGCTTTTGGCTCGCAAATGTTGTGGCGAACGTGGTGCAACGTGGTGAATATAATAGCTCGCGTTGGTTAGCTAGTTTAGTTCGTGTCTTAATTATTGGTCTAGTACTTGCGCTTGGTTTAAGAGCGATGGGTATTGCAGATTCAATTGTTAATCTTGCATTTGGTTTGACTCTAGGCGCAGTTGCAGTTGCTTTCGCTCTTGCATTTGGCTTAGGTGGTCGCCAACCAGCAGAACGACTTTTAACTGATTTGCTTGATAAAGCTAAAAAAGAAGCGAATCAACCAAATCCTCTTTATCAACCACCGTCTAGTACGGGTAGTACGGCTCCAGCCACAACTACATCAGCGCCAACGACTTCACCGTCACCAGTTTCATCTGATGCAAAACCAGCAGATTCTGTACAAGTGAATCCAGCACAACCCCCAGTGAATAAACCGTTTGGCTCTACAGGTGAAAATGATGAAATTTAAGGGAATTAAACTGAATTTCAGATAAACAGTACAAAAAATCTTTGATTTTTGTGATAAGTTCGACCACTCTATATTGAGTGGTCGTTCTTTTTTGGCCGTTATAAAAACAAATAAGTGAGGAAAATACGATGAAGAAACCAGGTCGTTTTTTAGCACCAATTGTCATTGCCGGAATTACGGTAGGTTTTTTAGCAAGTGCTTATAAATTTGTATTTAGTAAGTCAGAAAACTCGAAACAAACTACTTCTCAGCCGCAAGATTCACAGAACGCATCAAGTAATTCGAAAAACTCAAATTAGCTTATACGTATTGGGCAGCAGCATAGGCAGAAGACCACGCCCACTGGAAGTTATAACCTCCTAAATGGCCAGTTACATCGAGTACTTCGCCAACAAAAAACAATCCTTTCTGCTTTTTACTTTCCATAGTCTTGGAAGATACTTCTGTTGTATCTATTCCGCCTAAAGTAACTTCAGCGGTACGATATCCTTCTGTTCCAGACGGTTTAACTGCGAAGCCATGTAACTGCTCGGCAATATGATCTAGCTGTGCATCACTGATATTACCAATCGCTGTTTCGCTCTGCTCTGACCATATGAGTTGTTGTAACTCTTGGATGATACTTTTGGCAGTGAATTCATTAAGAAGAGTACGTAATAAAACTTTAGGCTGTGTTTTCTTTTTATCTTTTAAATAAGTCGCTAAATCTTGGCTTGGGAAAAAGTCAATTTTAAAACTTTCTCCTGAATTCCAATAGTTCGAAAGCTGTAAAGAACTTGGTCCACTCAAACCACGATGGGTAAATAATAATGCTTCAGTAAAGCTATTCTTTGAGTTGCTTAACGTCACATCCAAAGCATTACCACTTAAGCGTGTAGTGACTTCTTTAATATGATCTGAAAAAGTAAATGGAACTAAACCTGCACGAGTTGGGAAAACCTGATGTCCAAATTTTTGTGCCAGTTCATAGCCAAAACCAGAACCGCCTAATGTTGGAATCGATAAGCCCCCAGTCGCAATCACTAAAGAATCACAAGTGTAATGTCCTTGATTGGTGTTTAGTGAAAACCCACCTTTTTCTAAGGGCGTAATTTGGCCAACTTCGCAATGGGTTTGAATATCCACATTTTTGGTTTTATTACACTCACTCACAAGCATTTCTAAAATTTCTTTAGCGCCGTTTAGCGTAAATAATTGCCCGTGTTTACGCTCTTCATAGGCAATTTTATAATCACACACTAAACCGATAAAGTCCCAGTTGCTATAACGTGACAGGGCAGAAATAACGAAGTGCGGATTATGAGAAATATAGTTATCAGGTTCTACATATAGGTTAGTAAAGTTACACTTACCACCACCCGACATTAAAATCTTTTTACCAATTTTATTGGCTTTTTCTAAAATTAAAACCGAGCGCCCGCGTTTAGCAGCATGTGCAGCCAACATGAGTCCAGAAGCACCTGCACCTAAGACAATGACATCGACATGACTGTTAGACATAAGAGATTCTCGATTAATCTTGAAAATTAAAAAGGGGCATATACTATCATGCCGACACTTACTCATGCTAAAGACATTTATTGGTATGAGGAGCAATATCTCCTAAAAATTAATGAATCAGTAGCTTAGCTTGTTTCTTATATCAGCCTGTAAACCACCAGAATGAATTGCCAGAATACGAGTTCCTTCAGGGAAGTAATTATTTTTTATAAGGTCAAACTGGCCGAACATCATTTTTCCCGTATAGATCGGTTCAAGGGGTATAGCATATTGCTCTTCAAAATTTTGGATAAATGCGAATAACTCAGGTGAAGTTTTAGCGTAACCACCACAGCAGTAGGCATCTGTCAGTGACCAATTCTGTTTTTTAGTCCACTGCATAATATCTTGTTGTAGAAAGTCGCCTTTTAATGCTGAAAACCCTAGAACCTTTTGATGTAGTGCACTTCGTTCAATCAGCCCTGAAATAGTCCCACCAGTTCCGACTGCACAGCAAATAACATCATAGTTTTGCAAATCACTTTGACTAAGAATTTCCTGACAACCTTGCACGGCTAGCTGATTAGAACCGCCTTCAGGAATAATGAAAGTTTCAGGAAATTGATTGTGTAATTGTTGAAGATAGTTTGCATCATCTCTCAAACGATATTCAGTGCGCGAGACAAAATGTAGATGCATTCCTAAACTTTGAGCTTTTGCTAAGGTTGGATTAAGAGGTTTATCAGCTAATTCTTCCCCACGAATAATGCCTACACTTTTAAAGCCAAAAAGATGAGCTGCATACGCAGTTGCAGCAATGTGATTTGAATAAGCCCCACCAAAAGTCAAAACGCGTGATAATTCTTGTTGCTGTGCCTCAAGTAGATTGTATTTTAGTTTGAAAAACTTATTCCCCGAGATTTGAGGATGAATTAAGTCTAACCGCTTAATGTCGAGATGCAGGGGATAGGGAAGTTGAATATGTTGATAAGGAACCGATTGAGTAATGTGATCAAACATTAGAAATTGAGAAAATAATGATTGATCACATTGTAACTTTTTAAATAGAACTTTAAAAAGCTGTTTACGAATTTGTATCGACAGAAGTAACTACTGACATACCTGGACGTAAATGTTCCATTCCTTCCTGATTTGGATCAATGGTTATACGTACAGCAATCCGTTGAACAACTTTAGTAAAGTTTCCTGTCGCATTGTCTGGCTTTAATACACTGAACTCGGAACCCGCAGCTGGTGAAATTTGTTCAACATGCCCTGTAAATTTTTTGTGTTTCATGGCATCGACTGTAAACCATGCTTTTTGACCAATTCGCATATTGGCAATTTGGGTTTCTTTGAAATTGGCAATCACCCAAGTTTGCTGCGGAATGAGGTAGAGCAACTGTGAACCTGCTGCGACATATTGCCCCACACGAGGGTTCACCTCACCCAGTTGACCATCCATCGGGGCAACAATAACGCTATAGTCTTTGGTGGTTTGTGCTTGGTCTAACTGTGCTTTAGCGCTTGAAACTTGTGCTTCTAAGCCAGCTTCTGCGACTTGTGCTGTTTTAAGCGCTTCATTTGCAACTAATACATTGGCTTCTGCCTGTTTCAGCGCTGCAAGGTTGTTTTCGGCATCTGCTGCAGCTTTATCTTGTTCGGATTTAGAAGCTGCTCCACTATTTCCTAACTGTTGATAGCGTCTAAGCTGTGCTAAAGAGAGTTCGTATTGAGCTTTTGCTTGATCCACTTTGGCTTGTGCAGCCACAATATCAGCTTGTTTCTGAGCAATGGATTGAGTTTGATTAGCTAAAGTATTTTTAGCTTGCTCAACCCCAGAAGCTGCTTGCGTTACTTTTTGATCGTAAGTGGTTGCATCAATATGCATGAGCACTTGACCTTTTTTAACATGGTCAAAGTCTTTAACTAATACGTCTTTAACGTAGCCATTAATTTGTGAAGATAAAATTGTGGTTTTACCTTTGACATAACTATTGTCAGTTTGCTGAACACTGGTTGCAAACGGCCCGATTCTCCATGCCCATAAAATCACTAAAATACCGACAATAAGAACACCTAACATCCATAACAGTGTTGAGCGTTTTGTCGGAATCAGTTTACTTGCAGGTGCAGGTGCAGGTGCAGGTGTTGGCTCGTTGACAGGTGCCTGAGCAGGCGTTTGTTCCGGTTTATTTTGATCATCTGACATATATCAATCTCAATTTCATCAAATACGAAAGCCGTTAAGGACGGCTAATTCCTCTGCGTTGTAGATATTTACTACGTGCAATATTAAATCCACCCCATAAGAGTAGGGCGACGGCAAAAATACCGTTTAATGCAATAACGTCATTGTAGGCTCGCACTTGGGCTTCACGAGTGACCACTTGATTAAGTGAGCGCATGGATTGAGCTGTTTGTAATGCTGGGTCAGTAGTGGTGATTGATGCACTGCGTTGATAGGTAGATAGCCTTTGAGCGACTAGAGGGTCTGCTTGTTCTAAATCTTTAATGATCTCTGCCTGATAGTTCTGCGTACGATGTTGTTGATAGGTCGAGAAGAAAGAAGACCCTACAAGACCACCGAAAGTTTGGGTGGCAGAGAACAACACAATAAAAGTCACTACATAAGAGGGGCCTTTAGCAAGAGTTTGTGCAAACCCGATAAGAAGTAATGGACCAATAAATAAACCACCAGCAAAACCCACTAAGAATTGACTTGCAAAGAAGTTCACAGGTCGGACATCACTGGTTAAGTGATAATCTAGTCCACAGGCGACCAGAATCAAAAATTCTGCAAAAAGTAAGTGGAAGATAATTCGTTCGCGTGAAAAAGTAAGTGCACTAAAAAGCGTTCCGCTTAAAATTCCTATGAATATCACAACATAGAGTGGCACAAATTGGTCAGGTCCCATTCCCATTGTTTTTAAGAAGTTAACAGCAGCATAGCTTTGCTCTGACATTAAAAGACGTATTGCAAAAGCACCAAAAATGAAACGTAGGGTTGAAGAGGCGCCTAGCCAACGCGTCATAATTAATGGATTGGCGCGATAGTGTTCGTAGAGTAAACCGAGCACAACTAAGCTAAAACCTGCGATTAATATATAGGCAAGCCATTCGCTATTAAACCACCATAAAATTGGACCTTGCGTCAGCACGATACATAAACATGCAAAACCTGGAGCCAATAAGGCAAAGGTGAAGAAATCTTGCTTCTCAAAAACATAAATTCTTAAGCTACGTGGTAATTTCAATGAAACGACCATGGCTAAACAACAAAGTGCTAAACCGAGCTCAAAGGTGTAAAGAACAGACCAACTGTCTGTACTTACAAGGAAAGGAGAGATAATCCAAGCCAAGGGTACGCCAAGTTGCTGAAAGCCGAAGGCGATATATATTCCTTTTGCCATGTCTGCTTTTTTAAAGGCCTGCATGGTGTAATACATACCTAAAGAGCTTAGTGGTGCACCAGCTAAACCAGCCACAACCCGAGCGAATAGTGCCATTTCATAGGTGTGCACAAAAATATGCAAAACAAGAACCGCAATAAAAATAACCAGCCCTATTTCTGAAAATACTCTCAGGCCATATTGTTGTCTGGCTTTAAACAAAATCAGATTTGAGCTGACATTTGCCATGACATAGGCTGCAGGCAGCCAAGCAGCTTCGGAAGGGGTAAGACCGTATTCACCTTGGATTAAAGGTAAGTTGGCCGTAATAAAACCATTACTTAAGCTTGCCGAAAGAGCGATAAATAAACCGATAAAAAAGTAAATAAACCGCTTAGGTACAGAGTGTGCAATTGCTGCTGGTGAACCAGGTAGAGTCGGTTGCTCTTCTGGTGTCCAGTCGGGTGGTGTTTCTAAATAACGAGGCGTTTTACTCATTCTATCCCTCGAATTTTTGTATTTGAATACCATGAAATAGTAATTCAATTGCTCGTTTTGCTAAGCGAGTCTGTTCTTCGGGCTCATGTCCTTGAAATGAAGAACCTAACATTGCAGTAACCATTGCATAGTCATCGGCAGTTAGATCAGCTCGGCACAGTTTTTGTTCTATTGCTTTTTCAATCAGTGGATTAAGTGCATTATTTCGCCGTTCATAGATTTTTAACATAATTGGGTCTTGTCGATCAATTACTCTCCAAAAATCTTGCAAAATTGCGAGTTTGGGAAGCTGCCCAATATGTCCTTCAATTAAACGAAATAAACCATCTTTGAATTGTTGAAAATGAGCTGCTTTTTGCTCTAGCTGTGTAATCGCACGCTCTAAAAGCGCACTAATTAAAGCCTTGCGATCACAAAAATTACGATAGAACGTTGCTCGTCCTACACCAGCATGGTCAATCACAACTTGTAAGGGGACATTAATGCCATGAATACGAAAACATTCTTCGGCTGCATTGAGTAATTCATCCCGATTATGGGCAGCAATTTTTTGACGTTTACTCATGTCATCGATTGGGGGAGTTTTAAAGGTTATATATTTAACGGACATTTTTGTCCGTTGTGAAGATATAAATTGTAAAAACATGAAAATTCAATTTTCATCATTTATATTTTCTGCATTTTTATATGCGTCATAAAAAGCTGGTAGAATACCGCGCAATTGCGTAATGCTAGGTCAATACAATGTTTGAGTCCCTTATTCCTCTTTTTTCAATTGCGATGGCATTGATGCTTGGAGCAATAAGCCCAGGGCCAAGCTTTATTTATGTGGCACAAAATTCAATTTCTAAATCACGTAAACATGGTTTGTTCACGGCTTTAGGAACGGGTACAGGCGCGGCTCTGTTTGGCCTATTAGCTGTTATGGGGTTACAAGCAGTTTTATTGGCTGTACCTTCTGCTTATTTAATTTTAAAAATTGGTGGTGGGCTTTATTTACTTTGGCTAGCTTTTAAAATTATTAAGCATGCTAAAGAACCAATTGCAATGGAAAACGATGCAAAATCAAAAATGACCTATAAACAGGCATATCGTTATGGTTTGATTACGCAGTTAAGTAATCCGAAAATTGCAGTCGTGCTAGCGAGTGTATTTACTGCTTTGTTGCCAAAAGAAATCCCCAATTATTACTACGTCGCATTGCCAGTTATTTGTTTTATGATTGATGCTGGTTGGTATTCATGTGTTGCAATGCTGCTATCTTCAGAGAAGCCTAGAACAATGTACTTAAAGGCAAAAACTGGTGTTGACCGAGTTGCTGGAAGCATTGTTAGCCTATTGGGCTTAAAGCTAATTTTCTTCAAATGATTAGTCTTTAATTAAAATATCTAAAAAATCCAAAGCCAGCTGTTTATAGTCTGGCTTTATTTTTTGCGTAAAATATATACAAATTGAAATATCTTTTTTAGCACTTAAACATTTAAAAAGTGGTAACTTAATAAATAAAACAAAAAGAAATGAGGATCACGTTATGAAAAAACTAATGGTGAGCATTTCTGTAGTTTTTCTCATCTTAACTACAGGATGTGAGATGAGAACGATGAGTAAGCAATCACCAGCAAATGAGCGGACCATGAGTATTGTTGGTACTCCAGTTCATGAAAAGGATTATAAAATTTCCGATATCCAAGCGAATAATCATGAGCCATCCAACTATTAAGTTACTTGCAGGATGTGCGACTTACTGTATTTTGAATATGGTAAATGCATGCGAACCTGCTTCTTTAGATTGGAAGCTTTTTTAGGGAAAATATGATTTAAATCATGATGGAATGTACAGCCTAAAAGAATTTCAACGCGTTGAGGATTTTTATCCTTATAACTGGCCCAGCGATAAACGTTTTCAAGGCGAAAACAAGCATATAGAGTTATTTCATTATTTAGATGAAAATAAGAATGGCTATTTAACAAATGAGGAGTTAGGAAACATACATGTTTTATTTAATAACCCTTGTGAAGGGTGGCCGTGGTCGTAATTTAAATTCACTTATTTATGTTTTTTCAGAACTCGAATTTTAAAAATAAAAAAAGCTTCCAATTTAGGAAGCTTTTTTTATGAAGGCAGATTAAGAAACTTTATCGCCTGGTTTTGCACCGCTATCTGGTGAAATAATGAAAATACCTTCACCATTTCCAGCAGCAAGTACCATTCCGTTTGAAATACCAAAACGCATTTTACGTGGTGCAAGGTTAGCAACCATAACGACTAGTTTACCTTTTAAATCTTCTGGTGCGTATTGGCTACGAATACCACTGAATACGTTACGTGTTTCAGCTTCACCAACGTCTAAAGTAAGTTGAAGTAATTTATCTGAACCTTCAACAGTGCCTGCTTCAACGACCTGAGCAACACGTAAGTCAACCTTTAAGAAATCTTCAATACCAATGATTTCTGCTTCACCAACTGCTGGAACAGGAGCCGCTTTTTTCTCGGCAGCTTTGTCCTTTTTCGCAGCTGCTTTAGTTGCTTCTGGAGCAGGAGTACCTAAAGACTCTTTAGATGCATCCACCATTGCTGCAACAGCTTTTGGATCAACACGTTGCATAAGCGGTTGGAACTGTGCAATCTCATGGCTTACAAGAATTTGTTTACGTGACTCGAAATTGAAGCTCTCAAGTTTTAAGAAACTTTGAACTTGCTCAGCTAAAGTTGGAAGAACTGGAGCCAAGTACACAGCTAATTGACGGAACAAGTTGATACCAACCGAGCACACATCAAGAACTTGTTGTTCTTGACCTTCTTGTTTAGCAAGTGCCCATGGCTTTTTCTCGTCAATATATTGGTTTGCACGATCAGCAAGCGCCATAATTTCACGAATAGCCATTGAGAATTCACGTGCTTCATATGCGCTAGCGATTGAATCACCTGCATCAATAAAACTTTGTACCAATTCAGATTCTGCACATGCAGCAGATAAAGTATTGTTAAAGTTACTGTTGATAAATTTAGCGCAACGACTAGCAATATTGACGACTTTACCGACTAAGTCAGAATTTACTTTTTGAATAAAATCATCAAGATTTAAATCAGAGTCTTCAACTTTATCTGAAAGTTTAGATGCAAAGTAGTAACGTAAATATTCTGGATTTAAATGCTGTAAATAAGTCTCTGCTTTAATAAAAGTACCACGAGACTTAGACATTTTTTGTCCGTTCACAGTCAAGAAACCGTTCACAAAAAGACCAGTTGGGGTGCGATAGTTTGCACCATCCAACATTGCAGGCCAGAACAATGCATGGAAATAAACAATGTCTTTACCAATGAAATGGTAAACATCGTTTTGACTGTCTTTTTTCCAGAAATCATCAAAACTTAAATCTGGGCGCTTAGTTTTGATGTAATTTTCAAAACTCGACATATAACCAATTGGCGCATCTACCCAAACATAGAAGTATTTATTTGGTGCATCTGGAATTTCAAAACCGAAATAAGGTGCATCACGGGAAATATCCCAATCGGTTAAACCCGACTCAAACCATTCATCTAGCTTGTTTGCAATAGAAACAGGTAATCGACCTTCATCACGGGTCCATTTCTGTAAATACTCAGCAAAGTTCGGTAGTTTAAAGAAATAGTGATCTGAAGATTTTTCAACTGGTGTTGCACCACTTAAGGTTGAACGTGGGTTAAGTAATT
Source organism: Acinetobacter sp. AC1-2 (assembly GCF_016124155.1). Lineage (NCBI taxonomy): Bacteria > Pseudomonadati > Pseudomonadota > Gammaproteobacteria > Moraxellales > Moraxellaceae > Acinetobacter > Acinetobacter sp. AC1-2. The sequence goes on along the minus strand of NZ_JABFFO010000007.1, from coordinate 78,388 downwards.
CAGTTGCATTATAGGTTGTACCGCAAACTTCACATGAGTCGCCGTATTGGTCTTCTGATTTACATTTTGGGCATGTACCTTTAATGAAACGGTCAGACAAGAACATGCCTTTTTCTGGGTCAAATAATTGAGTTACAGGGCGAACTGCAATATTTCCAGCTTCACGGTTTTTAATATAGATATCTGTTGAGCGGGCTTTGTTCGCATCGCTATGAGTTGAATCGTAATGATCGAAATGTACGCCAAAACCGTCAAAATCACGGATGTGTTCTTTTTGAACATTCGCAATTTGCTCTTCTGGGCTAATACTATTTGCTTCGGCACGTAGCATAATTGCTGTACCGTGAGCATCATCCGCACATACATAAGTCACATCATGACCCATTGCTCGCATGGCACGAACCCAGATATCTGCCTGGATGTAACCGAGTAAATGACCCATATGAATTGGACCATTAGCATAAGGGAGGGCATTAGTGACTAAAATTTTACGCACGGATTTCATTCTCTCATTCGTATTTATAAGGTAGAAGATTTTAACTGATGCAGGGAGATAAGCAAAGATTAATAATCTTTGGCTTGGTGCAAGAGGTTTCTATAAAAATGGGTTTTGGTCAGAGAGCGTTTCTCTTTAGAACAGATAAACAAATCAAAAAATATTTGAATCTTCCTGTATTGTCTTTGTTTCAAATTGCAGTTACGGTCAGAAAATAAGCCATAACGATGTATAACTAATAACTTATTCAGGTAATTTTTTAATTAACTACGAGGATAACAACGATGACTACTGAAAATAAATTAGATGAGTTAAAAGCAAAAGCGGCAGATGCAAAAGTACAAGGTGAAAAAGCTTTGGAAGATTTAAAGGAAAACGTAAAAGCTAAAGAAGTTGCTGGTAAAGAAGCTGTTGAAGATAAAGTAGATGAGTTAAAGGCCAAAGTGGCAGATGCAAAAGTTCAAGGTGAAAAAGCTTTGGATGATTTAAAGGAAAATGTAAAAGATAAACAAGCTGCTGGCAAAGAGGCAGTTGAAGATAAAGCAAATGATTTGAAAGGCAAACTTGAGGATGCTCAGCATACCTTGCAAGATAAGTTCGATCATTTACGTACAGAAGCGGGTCATAAACTTGATGACGCCAAAGCCAAAGCAGTAGAGTTAAAAGATGAGGCTGCAACAAAATTTGATGAGTTAAAAACGCAAGCAACGGCGAAATTTGATGAGTTGAAGAAAACAGCAACAGATAAGTTAAATAAATTGAAGCACCATGATTCTGATGAATAAGTTTATTTAAACTAAAATCTGCACTCCTTACCTAAAAGATGGAAGCTTGAAAATTAGCTATTCTTCATCCTAAGGTGAGCGAGTGCGGATCAATACTGTTACACTATCTCCATTAAGCTGTAATGATCTGTTTTTGGAGTAAACAATATGTCTTGGCTTTCTTCATTAAAGTCTGTTTTTTCACCCGCACAAGAAGTGAAAGAAGATGAAATCCAAACGGTACTCCAAAATTATTTACTACCGCATTCAAAAGATGCTTTAAAAGAGCGCATTAGTCAGCTTCAAGTTCAAGGTCGAGTATTACAACTCACCATTAATACATTTCCTGATGAAAAAGAACACTTGCAACAAATTCATGATGATTTGGCTGGGGCTTTAGAAAAGTGTGGTATTGAAGAACTAAATCTACATGTGGTTCAACAAAAGCGCCCTGCACAAGAAAGTTCGAACTTACCTCCTGTGCTTGATGCTTCACCTAAATCAGAACCAGATCCGAATAATCCGCCTATCCAAAAAGCAGCTCCGCAACAAAGAGATGTTCCACTTCATCCTCGCATTAAGCATGTTATTTTAGTTTCGTCAGGTAAGGGTGGCGTTGGTAAATCGACAACTACTGTCAATTTAGCGCTTGCCTTGCAAAAAATGGGGCTTAAAGTTGGAGTGTTGGATGCCGATATCTATGGCCCAAGTATTCCGACTATGCTGGGAAATGCTGGCAAAACTCCTCTTATTGAAAGTGAAAATTTTGTGCCTTTAGATGCTTATGGCATGGCAGTGTTATCGATTGGACATTTAACTGGTGATAACAACACACCTGTCGCGTGGCGTGGACCGAAGGCAACGGGTGCTTTAATGCAATTATTTAATCAGACCCTTTGGCCTGATTTAGATGTATTGATGATTGATATGCCACCTGGTACTGGTGATATTCAACTCACGCTTGCGCAGCGTATCCCAGTTACTGGTTCAATCATTGTGACTACGCCACAAAATGTTGCCTTATTAGATGCTACTAAAGGTATCGAATTATTTAATAAAGTTGGAATTCCTGTATTAGGCGTCGTTGAAAATATGTCGACCCATATTTGCTCTAACTGTGGTTATGAGGAGCAAATTTTTGGTATTGGCGGTGGTGACAAGCTCTCTGAACAGTACCACATTCCACTGTTAGGTCGCTTACCCCTAAATGCTCAGATCCGTGAGCATGCTGATCAGGGTAAACCTAGTGTTGTAGCAATGGATGATGCCGCTGATAGTTATATTGATATTGCTAAGGCGATGTGGGAACAGATTGAAAAAATTCCTCAACGTACACGTGATGACAAACGTATCTTCTGATTTATTTAAACCCGACTTCAAGTCGGGTTTTTTATTATCTGGTTAAAATAAAAAATTAAACCACTGAATCTTAATAACAAAGCTAAACTTGAAATTGGCATATAGATTGCTACTTTACACTTTTTAAAAAGAAAGGGTAAAAAATGCAATTTAAATGTGCTTTTGGCGTAATCAGTTTATGTAGCGCCTTATTTTTAGTCGGATGCAATAATGACGACTCTTCTGTTTCACAAACACCAACAGTTCAGGAGCAAAAACAGAAATTGCAGCCAATTATTATTCAGGGTGCTTTGCCTGTAGAGTCGGAAAGAATGGCTTCAAAATTAGAGAATAAGACTGTTGAAACCATTGGTGGGTGGACATTCTGGAAGGGTACCTATAATGGTTATCCAATGATTATTTCTAAAACACGCATGGGTATGAGTAACTCTGCAGCAGCAACTGCTTTAGCCATTGAACGTTATAAACCGATTGCAATTATTAATCAGGGAACATCAGGCGGGCATGACCCAGATCTACACGTTTACGATATTGTCTTAGGAAAATACGCAACCAATATTGGTGCATTTAGAACACCAAAGCAGCCAGTAGGTGGTGGTTCAAACTCACTCACATGGGTTGAGGCTTTTGATGTTTTACCAACAGATGAGTCTGACCCAGAACCTATTGCAATTCGTAAATTTGAAGGTGACCAAGAGTTATTAATGGCGGCACATAAAGTCCGTTATGACAAAGGCGAAGTGGTGGAGGGAACAATTGGTTCAGCAGATGTCTGGAATAATGAGCTTGATCGTATTCAATTTTTCCATCAACGCTATGGCACTTCAGTCGAGGAAATGGAAGCAGCATCTGTTGCACAAATTGCTAGCCAGTTTAATGTTCCTTTTTTAGGGATTCGAATCTTATCTAATAATATTACGAATAATGGAGCTTATGACCCAGGTACAGGAGAGGCTTGCCAAGAGTATGTACTCAATGTGGCTGAAGAGTATATGAAATCAAAACTACCAAAATAATAATTTAAAACTAAGCAAGAAGATCGGAGTCTTTATAAAACCTCTTCTTCTTGCTTTTTATGGCGATGTCTACTTTTCCAGTTTTTAATGACCATCCAACGCCAGAAAATTTCTGTAGATAAATATAAAATGACAGCAAATACGAAAGCTTCTACAACAAGACCTGTCATCAAAATTTTCGCAAGACTAAAATCAATGTGCCCATGGCCGAAATGAGTAATCCAGCGGGAAATCTGGTGCAATACACCCAGCAGCATTTCTTTGTTGATCATATGCACATGAAAAATATGTGCACCAAACCAAAACCCAATATATAGAATAGGAACTAAAGTAAGAGGATTACTTAGCCAAGCCAGCATTAAGCTAATTGGTAGATTTACTTCAAATAGTAAGACTGCCATCACAATAAATACACTGTGAAAAGGGATAGGCAGTAAACCAAAAAAGGTTCCGACAAAAACAGCTCGGGTAATTGATTTTCGATTGACATACCAAAGCACAGGATTAAGGGTCTTTTTACCAAAAATCCTTAGAAATTTCATATTTGAAACTTTCTCGGGTGAGGGAAGCCAAGATTGAAAAAAGTGCTTTGCCATAATCATTAAGGTAGTAGAGCGCGGTGCTCTAAATAAAAAAATCAGAAACAATATATGAATTGAAACTTATTAAAAGCTTAAAATTTAAACTTACCATCACTATATATTTTTTATTATAAAGGCTTTTGATGGAAAAATAGACTTAAAATAAAAATACTTATGTTATTTAAGTACGAAATTATTTGAAAAGCATAACAACTGACCGTAAAGTTTTCTTTATCACTTTTTGTGGTAATTTTATAAGTATATGTTTTTAATGTTTTTATTTAAAAATTAGAAGTGATCCAAAAAATTTTGTCTTACAATTACCTTTTGCCATGTGACAGGATATCTATTAATCTGAGATGACTATATTATGAGGTCATTCAATGATTTCATGGCTTTTTATTGGCTTAGTAGCCACAATTTTACTTACACCTGGTCCAACTAATACTTTACTCGCTTCTTCAGGCGTGCAAGTAGGACTGCGGAAGTCAGTAAAACTTATTCCGGCAGAAGTTTTGGGTTATGTGATCTCTATTTCTGCATGGGGAATGCTGATTGGGAAAGTGTCAACCACATTGCCATTGCTACCGCCTATTCTTAAGCTGTTGAGTGCTTGCTATATTATTTTCTTAGCCATTAAGTTATGGCATACGGCAAATCAAGAAATTGAATTAAATCAGCCTACGATCCGTACTCGTGAATTATTTTGTGCAACCTTATTGAATCCTAAAGCCTTGCTCTTTGCTTCAGCAATTTTTCCAGTAGCTGCGTGGAGTGATTTTCACATTTATTTAATTCATATGATGGCTTACTTAGCGCTTATTACGCCAATTGCCTTATTCTGGATTTTCTTGGGATCACTTTTAGCTTCTAAGAAAGTTGCATGGCTAAATCAGACTAATTTGCAAAAAACAGCTTCACTCGTTTTAGTCAGCTTTTCAATTCCTATTAGCTATTCTGCTTTACTGAGCCTTTAAATGTACAGCTGAGCTATTCTTATCGAGAAGAGTAGCTCAAGCGTTGTTTTCATAATTGCTTTTTTACGTTAAAGTACGTCGCAATCAATGAAATTACCTTTTGGATAGAAAATACATGGCTATTAAGTCTGATCGTTGGATTCGCGAAATGAGCGAAAAACACGGCATGATTGAACCTTATGCAGAGAATCAAGTCCGTTTTGATGAAAATGGTGAAAAGTTGATCTCATACGGGGTCTCTAGCTATGGTTATGATGTACGCTGTGCCCGTGAATTCAAGGTTTTTACTAACGTACATTCTGCAATTGTCGATCCAAAGAATTTTGATGACAAAAGTTTTATCGATATTGAGTCTGATGTTTGTATTATTCCGCCAAACTCATTTGCTCTAGCGCGTACGATTGAATATTTCCGTATTCCTCGTAATGTGTTGACCGTATGTCTAGGCAAGTCGACTTATGCTCGCTGCGGTATTATTGTGAATGTGACTCCATTAGAACCTGAATGGGAAGGTCACGTAACTTTAGAATTTTCAAATACCACTAATTTACCTGCCCGTATTTATGCAGGGGAAGGTGTAGCACAGATGCTATTCTTTGAAAGTGATGAAGTATGTGAAACATCTTATAAAGACCGTGGTGGTAAATACCAAGGTCAAACAGGCGTTACACTTCCGAAAACATAATTTTTCTTAGATAAAGAAGAGTTTTAAAATAATGGGTCGCTTAGGTGGCCCAATTTTATGAATAAAATTTACATGAGGTGCGTTTATCGGAATAGTGATAAATGACAGTTTCCTTTTGTAAAAAATAATATAATATGATCAATAATTGATTTGTTTTTTTGTTCTGCATCACAGAGTTTAAAAGTAAATGTATCGGATATAGGTTGTCTTTTTAGTAGTGATTACTTAGATATCTACTAAATTCAGACAGGCCAAATAAAAAGAAATTAAACAGGATTATGCCCCCAAGGATACGGAGGTCGGCCATGCGACAGTTTACGTCTCTTCATGTAGCGATAGCGCTTGGAAGCTTATGCTTTTCTTCAGCGTATGCTGCGTCTACATTAGTCCCTATGTCAGATTCGGAACTATCCGCAACTCGTGGCCAAGCTTTAATGAGTATGTCTTATATTGCGCCTACGGACTCTGCAAATTTAGAAAAACTACGCGACAACAGTAGTAATATCGGTTTCTATAAATTAGGTTTGGAAGCTGAACTAGAAATTAATACCAATATTCGTAAATTACAGTTAGGTTGTGGCGGTGTTAATGGTGCGGGTGGCTGTGATATTGATATTGATAACTTAAGTTTGAGTGGTCAAAAGTTCGATGCGAATGGTAATCCTTTGGCCATGACTAGCGAAGAGCGGGCTTCGTCTTCTGCGGTTTTAACAAATCCGTTCATAGAGTTTGCAATTAAAAATCCTAATTCTGCATCAACCCGTGAAGTCGCAGGTTTAAGATTAAGTGCTGAGAAATTTATCGGCTTGCTTACAGCAGGTACTGAAAATACATCTAGACCAAATGGGATCAACTCGATTTCTGGTTATATGAAGGTTCAATCAGATAGTAGTGGTTTAATTAAAGGTTATGCCACAACTTCGGCCACTCGAGATAACTTATATGGGGCGAACGCAGTTACAGGTCGTTTGCAAGCTTTAAGTGCAGGTAGCCTTGCTGAAGTTCAATTTATTACATCTAATGGGGGATTTAATATCCCTGGCATTCAAAATAACTATTTTGAGATTGCTCCGATTCAGGTCAATGGTAATCGTATCAGTTCTAAAGTACTTTCTGCGCCTGTCAAAGTCCCTAATATTTATGTAGGGCATAGTAGTTCTTATCCTGTAGATGGTACCGTGCAGTATAATGCAGCAGGACCCCATGATCCTACATATCCTGAACCGACTGGCATTTATACTCAAGGTGGTAAAGTTGAAGCTACTGTAACAGACTGTACTTTATTTGCTTGTTTAATTGCTGGTCCAGGTAAAAAGTTTTCAAATGTATACATGAATGGTACGATTTCAAATATTACTGCGAATTTAAATTTAACTCAGTCATTAGGTCTAATTCATAATTTACCTATTAACTCACCAATGTATCTAGCTCTGCAAAATCAAATGCTCCAATGGCCAGGCGCGAAAGCAGATGACGTGGCTCAAAAAGGTTGGTGGATGTCTTTTGCAAATCCGGTTAACGTTGGTAACATCATTCCACAAGATGCAATTGATATTTCACCACTATTTCCACAAATTTCAACGGCGGTTTCTGCCTATTTACAAGCTAACCCAGCACAAACCTCTGATCTTGATGGATTGCTATTAGGAGCTGATTTAGATGTAAATATTGGTACTATTGATTTAAAAAATAGTCCGCTTACATTAAATTTAAGCAACTTGCAGTTAACGAATCAAAACTTTAAGCCAAACTGCCATGGTTCAGGTTTAACTTTTTGTTAAATGGCGAAAAGGCAGCTTAGGTTGTTTTTACATTCATCGGAAAAGTAATTTTTTACATGCTTTTTTTTGCATTTGTGCAAATATTCCGCATAATAGAAATGTGGAAAGGTTGGCAATATCTTTTAGATTTGCCTCTTTGTCTAAGGTGAAAAGGATAGATTCACCTGGCATCAAGGATTGTTAAAGAAAAATAAATATGGTGCGCGGCATCGTATAAAACAGGAAGGTCAAGATGACTACACTTAATTATACGGTAAGGTTTCAAAAAACCGTTTTGGCAAGTTTAATCGGGCTTTGTATAAGCCAAGCTAGTTTCGCACTCGAAGAACTTTCTGATGCGGGCTTAAGTGAAACTACAGGTGAGGGTATTGCTATCTTGCCACAGAATACTTATATGGTATTTCGTGGCGCAGGCGCTAATGAAACCTCAAGTCAGATATTAACCGATCGTACTAAAGATACTGGTTATATCAATTATGTACCTGTAGGTCCTTTGAGTATGACAGCAGCAGATACCAATAAAAATGGCTCGATTGATTCGGGTGATCGCGCTGTTGGTAAAGCAGATATTTTTCTTTATGGTTTAGCGCTTTCCAAATCTGATAATGATACAAATACTCGTATCGCGTCTACTGATACAGCCGCTGCAATTTCGAGTTGGGGTACTGCCGTCAACCCATGGATTTTTAAAGTTGCGACAGCAAATTCAGTACCTAATTTTAGTGCGGCTACTTGTAGTGGTGCGAGTGACCCTTCTTGCCAAGTAACTTATTTAGCTTTGGAAGCCCCTTTATATGAGGTTGGAACGAAGGACTCTGCTGGTATAGACGCTTATAAGCTGAAATTAGGTTTATGGTCAGATATTTTTGTCCGAAATCCAAATAAAATAAATGGTGCAGCAGACCAATTTAATTATGGCGACTCGAATGGCTTGATTGGTACAAGTATTGATGCAAGCCGTGCAAACCGTCTTCGTTTACAAGGTGTTTGGAATAACTTTAGCTTAAATGGCAGTCGTTTACAGCTTTTCCAAACATTAGGTGGCGCAACATCTGCTGGTGGAATGAGTCCTTTTTATAATGATACTTTAGGATTTGCTGGGGTTATTCGTTTAAACAGTGGTGATGCATCTAATTTAAGAGCAACAATTACTTCAAATACTCCAACGTCTTCGGTAGGGCCATGGGTAAATCGCTATAGCACTCAATATACTGGTGCACCAAGTAATAACTCTCCAAGCTCGGACTGGTTATATCGGGTTCGTAGTCAGACTACGACTGTTACTTCAACGGGTTCATGGACCGCGCCAACGGATAGCGCTATGAATAACGTATTACGTTTGAGTACACGTGAATCTGGAACTACCCAAGGTAATTTGGTAACACCTGCAATTAATGGTGGGCTTGCTCCAACTTTTGATGCGAATGAAGGTTTATATCTCTATAACCCAAACATTAACCTTGTGTTAGGATCTCTATATCAACCGCTAGTTTTAAGCTCAGATGGTAAAAACTTTAGTTTAGAACTTGCTCGTATTCCGAATAAACCAGAAATTTATAAGAAAATTTATACAGATTATAGTGGTGCAGATACTAGCTATTTAGGTTCTACTTGTAATATTTACCAATGTGGTACGAATGTAACATTAGGTGGTAAAACTTACCAAGGTTCTAGTGCAACACACAGCAGTATCTCAATTGGTTCCACAGTTTATAATGCAACGAACAATACTTTAGAGGCATTTAAAGGGAACAGTACACAAGATGCGGTCGGTATTTCATTTGGTAAATTACCTACGGGCACTGTGGCGGCGATAACGCAAACTAGAAACTTCTACCAATTGCAAAATCAGGAACGCCGTGCGGGTAGTTATACATGTGGCTTAATTTTTACTTGTTACGATACATGGCAATACCGGACAGCAACAGGCTGGACGGGAAATGCTGGCTCAGGTTTAAAATTTGACTCACAAGGTGCTAATTGGGCTAATGTAGATAGTACTGCTTATTATAACCCGACAGTAAATAATACAGGTTATACCTTAGCCGATGCGGGGAATGGAGCTCAGTACACTGTGCCTAATGGTACGCCTTTACCCGATGCTCGTTATGAGGGGGGACGTTGGTACACGACTACGCCAAATGCAGATTTGAACACCTATAAATTATCTGGGGCACAAATTAGCTCAGCCATTACTAATAACATGGGTTCAGCTGTCATTGATGGTGTATTAATCCAACATTTGAAACTGACAACTAAAGGCTTATAAGAGGAGGATAATGATATGAAAAAATTAAGTACCTTAATCCTCGCTCTTTGTGCAACGGTTACTCATGCGGAGCTGCAAACTTTAGATAATGAAGCATTGCAGGCGATTAATGGCCAAGCTGGTGCTGATTTATCTTTAATGCTTAATTTAAACCAAACGAGTAACGGTATATTTGACAATGGTAGTGGTGGTGTCTGTGAGAACGTGGAGTTCTGTCATATAGGTTTAGCAATTAATAAACGTTTTGTGCAAGCAGATGCGACTAAGCCAAGTGGTTGGGCTGAAAATAGCGATAGTGGTAATAAACTTTGGCTAGTGTTTAAAGGTGTACAAGGAACTTTAAATATTCAAAAAATGGGTTTGGATGGCGCTGATTTAAAGTATCTTGATAAAAATAATACTGAAATTATTAAGCCAGCTATACAGCTTAGTTTTAGTGCAGCACAGCCAATTTTAATTCGTAATTTTGGTTTCAATGCTTTATCAATTGAGCAAGATAACTTTACTAGCTCAACAACAACGCAAGGGTCGAGTGCAAATATGTATGATTATGCATATTTCAAAAAACCGACATATGCTGCAACTGCCAATAGTGCAGCACAGCAAGTTGCTACAGCAACTCCGTCTGCTTATGACTATGGGCGTGAAACTGGTTTTATGGGCTTAATGATGAACGGAAACTTGGCTATTCAAGGAAAAGTCATGGTCTTTAGCTGTGATGGCAGCCATCCTCGTTGTTAAGCGTTAATGTAGATTTCAAAGGAACTGAAGTGATGAAAAAAAATAAAGAAAATCACAGCTCAAAGTTTATTTTAAATACATTAACAACCAGCATGTTGTTAGTGAGTGGACAAATTTATGCTTTAGAAGCTTTAACAGATGCTGATTTGAGTGCCGTCAATGGACAAGATGGGATCTCGATTCAAACTACATTTAACGAAATTAATATTGATAATGCATATTGGGATGACCATGCAGGTACGCCTAGCAGTGCTGATCAGGTATTAAGAGCTCAAGCGAGTGGCGTAAAAGTTCAAAAAAGTAATGCATCTAGCCAACCTTTAAGCACTAATTACCGTTTAGATGTAGGTAGTAATCCGACTACGGGTAAAACTGGACTCGACTTTTCTATGCAAAGTAGTCCATCACTTATTACCGTAAATAGCGTTAAAGTTTGTAATAGTTCAGCTGCATGTTCGCCAACTTTAGGGCAACTAGCAATTCAAACGACTTCTCCTTTAAATTTGGCAATTACTACTCAAGATGGTTTATTTAATGCAAATAGCCAGTCAAGCATGACACTTGGTATTAATAATGCCAATATTTATCTAGGGCAATTGGATGCTCGGAATCAGTTAAACCAGCTAATTTTAAGAAACTTTAACTTTAACTTTGTTGGTAAAGGGGCTATGTTAATTGACCCAACTCGTGGCTTAGTTTTACAGACAAATACTGGAACTAATGTTGCTGGTGTAGGGCAAACTCCAAATACTACCTATGGCTATGTTGATTTTAACCGTGTAGCAGATTCAGCTTCTGGTTTAACTGCGGGTACATATGTAGACAGCAGTGGAAAAGTAACGAATTCAGGCCTGAATATTGAGGTCATGCTCAGTTCTAATGTTGATAAAACTAATCCTTATGCTCTAGATGCAACCAATAGTCCACAAAATGCGAAAGGTTTGATTCGTTTAGGTGCTAGCGGACGTATGGTAAATAGTTATTTACAAGTCCGTGGCATGGATGGTTCTTCAGATACAACAATATTAGGTACAGCAAATACCGCTTCGGGTACGGGCTCAAGTAATAGTATTTTAGGTAATTCTGGCATTGCCTTTCGTATGAAAGGTGAGTTCACTAAAGATAATGACTCAATGCTAGGCACAGATGGTAAAGCAACCACTTTAGAAATTGGTGGAGCAGGTTTAAATGCTTATGGTTTCGAATTTGGTAATTTAACAGGTCTTAACTCAGCGACACGCGGTTATTTCGACAGCGGAAATATTTATCTAAATCTTGCAGATACAAAAACCTTATTAATGCCAGCCAACGCAACCTTAAACGGAATTCGTTTAGGTAGTGGTACTTTAACAACAGCTGCTGATTATCAGCATAATATTCACCGCGATACAGTTACTAATCCATTCAGTTTAATTCTTGCGATGCGTGGAGCAGAGTTTCAAGCATTTTCAAGACGTGGTCGCTTTACAACAAGTGCGAATGTCGCTCCTGCAAATCAGTTTGCAGACAATGGTGCAAACAATCAGTGGGGCTTGGCATTACCTTTTTATAACTTAAATGCTAATGCTGCTGTATATGGTTTAGATGCCCCTGCAAATAGCGCTTATTACTATACAAAAGATGCCAATGGTAAACCTGTTCAGAATGTTGTTGCTACATCTGGAACGACTTCGCGTTTAGGTTTTGGTGTTGCAGCTGGAACTACAGGACGTGATGCGACTGGAACCAAAACGACCTCTGTGTTGTTGATCGATGGTTCTCCAAATGCCAATAATGCGGGTAACCCGACTGATTATTATATGGGGTTACGTAACATTGATATGTTCCTCAAAGGCAATGGAAGCATTGGCTTAGAAAATGGCAGTCTTAATATTAGTTTAAAAGAGATGCTACTTGCTTTATCAACTGAAATTGCAGCAGGGTATTTACCAGGGGCAAAATATAAAACTTGTCCAACTACCGGTTCATGTACCTCACCAATTGATAACTTTGCCAAAAATAATGATGTCTTATTTGGTTTAAAACTACGTTTAGGTGGCGATCTTAACTTATCGATCGTGCCAAATAGTTCAATTGCTGATGGTAGTGCTCTAACTGTACTCGGCGATTTCACAATGCCTGCCACAGCAACTGGAAATACAGTTCAGATTAGTGATCCGATTGATGGTTCTGCAATTGGCTTTGATAATATTACTGGAAAGCTAGCGTTTAATACTGCTTTAGTTGTGGGCAAAGACACCGCAAGTGGTTTAGGTAAAGTTGGCGTAAATACGGCGGTTTATTTTAATCCTGATAAGAGTATTGACGGTGCATTACGTGTTAAAGATATTAACTTCTATCCGCCTTCAACTGGTGCGGGTGCACGTTTAGGCGAGCTTGCCATTACTGGTGGACGTTTAAATAGTAGCTTTAGTATTGTGCCTAGAAATGGTGCTTTTAACTAACCAAAAAAGTGGCAGTCATTGCCACTTTTTATAAAAAATTTATTTTGAATGTGATTAGATTTGCATTCGTCGGGTTATAGGGATAATTGCTTTGTACTTGAATATTATTCTGATAGTCTGAACAAATAATAAGCGTTTGTCTCTTAAGGATTAGAGCGACATGAAGAATAAAAATATAGGGTGCTGGTTGCTACTTGCCAGTAGTTCAAGTGTTTTTGCAATGCAGCCTTTAGATGATCAAAGTCTTGCGGCCACGACGGGCCAAAATGGTTTAACCCTAGGTATTCAGGCTGATAAAGTTAAATTTAATCAAGTCGCTCTGATTGATACAAACGGTATTGCTTCAACTTCTTATAATAGTAAGGCTGGCTTTGTTATTGCAGGGAATTCTACTAATCCAGTTCCTGGCATAGAGTTTATTAAAGCTGCGGTATCTAGTAATCCTTCTTTTAATATTGTAATGGATACTGATGCAGGTGGTGGAAATCCTTTTCTAAATTTAGCGGTATCCATGGGGAGCGATGTAAACGGTATTCGACTTTTACCATTTTCAGTTTATATGGCTCCTAGCACATCTTTATCTAGTCCATCCGATTATGCATTAACGAGTTATGCACCAAAATCAATTTTTAGTTCGGGAACGACAGTGAATACGGGTGTAAAAGAAATCATTCGTTCAACTGGAAATCTAGATATTAACTTTGTAGAAACCAATAAACCTCGTTTAAATATTCAGCTTGGCCATGCTGCTCAATCCGTTATGGTTAAATTTGGAGGGGCAATTCAATCTATTTGTTCTGCTGCTGCGGGTTGTCCAATTACTTTAGTCTCGGATAATACGGGAGCTACATTCGGATTTAAATTTGCTGGAACAAATACCTCGACAGGTTTTGTGCTTGATGGTTTTTATGCAGGAGTTGATCCAACGGGATTAACTTTTGGGAATAACGGCGTGTCGAGTAAGTTTGATGCTTCCCTTAACAATGTCACTTTAGGAAATATGGGAACCCAAAGTACAACGACATTTAATAACTTGCCTAATGGTTCTATGGGGAGTTTTGGTATTACAGGGGCGTCAGTGACTGACTTAAAAATGAAAGTAAGTGGCTTTTAGAAAAAATAATAACTTAACCTGAAATATGAAAGAGGGCGGTTGTGAAAACAATCGCCCTCTTTTTATAACTATATTGAGTTAAATGTTTTCTGATCTGGTGTGTTCTAACTGTTGAACAATTTCATCCAAAGCTTTAATACGCTTAACTTGATCCCATAAGTTTTTAGCTTGTGGGTAGGCTTTAGTCATCATGCCTAACCATTGTTTATAACGACCAACCATACCAATTTCTGTTTTTGCTTGACCGTTTAAAAAGCGAATTTGTAAGTCAACCAGTTGTTCCCAACTGAATAATGCCTCATTCATATTTTCACGAATACATTGTGTTAAATCTGGGGTAGTCACAGCACCACGCCCAATCATTAAATCTTCGCAGCCAGATTGTTGCTGACAAGCTCTAGCATCTGAATTACTCCAGATTTCACCGTTGGCAATTACATTAATTTTTAAAGCTTCTTTAATGGGCAGAATTTTTTCCCAATAAGCAGGTGGCGTGTAACCATCTGCTTTAGTACGAGCGTGAACTGTCAACCAACTTGCACCAGCATCTTCAACAGCATGGGCATTTTCCATGGTGTGATTTTCATCTAGATAGCCTAAACGCATTTTTGCTGAAACAGGAATATGCGGAGGTACCGCATCCCTTACAGCTTTAATTAGCATATGTACGACATCAGGTTCATCAAGAAGAACTGAGCCGCCTCGGTGTCGGTTTACAGTTTTTGCGGGACAACCGAAATTTAGATCAATTGCTGGCGCACCAAGCTCAACAACTTTCGCTGCATTTGCTGCCAGCATATCTGGATTATTCCCTAAGAACTGGACATGGACAGGTGTCCCAGCCGCCGTTTTACCGTCATTTTTTAATTCTGGACAAAAACTATAGTAGATATGGTCTGGCAAAATGCTGTCTGTAACTCGAATAAACTCGGTCACACACCAGTCGAAATGACCAACAGATGTGAGTGTATCCCGCATGATCGGGTCAGTTAAACCTTCCATTGGAGCGAGTATGAGTTTCACAGTCTGTGTCACCTGAGCAAAAAGAAAACAGCGTTATACGGGATATGTATAACGCTGTCTAGTATCGATGAAATTTTAATTAATTTAGAGACCCAAAATCATTTCAAGCACAAATTTACTACCAATAAAACCAATGGCTAAAAGCACAAAACCGATTAACGTAAAACGAATGGCCTTTTGTCCTCGCCATCCTAGTTTGTAATGGCCAATCAATAATGATCCATAGATAAACCAGGAAATAATACTAAATACGGTTTTATGAGCGAGATGTTGGGCAAAGAAGCTATCGATAGTCAAGAAACCAAAAGCGAGTGCAATTGTTAATAGAATAAAACCAGTAATGATTAGGTCAAATAACAAAGACTCCATCGCCTGAATTGATGGGAGTAAATTGACCCAAAAGCGTTTTTTTTGTTTCTTTTTGAGTTCACGATTTTGGAACCACAGCAAAATAGCGTGAATGGTTGCCATCAGTAAAACTGCATAGGCAGATAAAGACAGAATGATATGGACATCAAGGCCTAGGGAATGCTGTTCAATAAATTGATCGGGTCGGCTGAATGCAAAACCTAAAATCAGGCCAATAGCCGCTACAGGAATGCCTAACAAGTTTAACGGTACAATGGGGCGAAAAATACTAAAAATTAAACTTAACAACAGCATAAGCCACGATGTAAAAGATACTAAATTAAAAACATCGTAGTTAATTCCGGCTGGTGTCAGCATGGCGTGGCATAAAACTGTACCGTGCAACAGGAGTGCCAAAGTTGCAACAACAGCAAATAACCATGGGTTTGGTTCACGTTTTGACATTAAACGAATAAACAGATACCAGAAAGAAGTGGTATATGCAATGAGTGCCAAAATTGTGTAAACCAAGGGGAGGCTAATCATGTCAAACCTTTTTCAGGATTAATTCATCTATATAAGATATAAATTCGCTGCGAACTAAAGTATCCTATAGCATTCTATGCATAAATTTTCTATTTCGAGAAAGATTTTTTTGCAACTAGCCATTTTAAGCGGATTTTGCAATGTTTGATACCTTAACAGAACGACTCACACAGAGTTTAAGAAATGTTACTGGCTCAGGGCAGCTGACCGAAGACAATATTAAAGATACCTTACGTGAAGTACGTATGGCACTTCTTGAAGCCGATGTCGCGTTACCTGTAACTCGTGAATTTATCGCGAAAGTTAAGGAAGAGGCATTGGGCCAGGAAGTGATGACTCAGTTATCGCCAGGCCAGGCATTTGTAAAAATTGTCTATGACGAACTCACCAAGATGATGGGTGAGGCGAATGAAACACTTGATTTAAGTGCTAAGCCTCCCGTTGTTGTATTACTTGCTGGTTTACAAGGTGCGGGTAAAACGACAACTGCCGCTAAGTTGGCACGTTTCTTAAAAGAGCGTCAAAAGAAAAAAGTAATGACGGTTTCTGCCGACGTTTATCGTCCAGCAGCGATTAAGCAGTTAGAAACTGTCTCTAGCGAAGTTGGTGCTGGTTTTATTCCTTCAGATGCTTCTGAAAAGCCAATTGATATCGTTAATCGTGCAATTGAACAGGCAAAAATCCAATTTGCTGATGTATTAATTGTTGATACCGCAGGTCGTTTACATGTCGATGCAGACATGATGGACGAAATTAAAGAATTACATGCCGCTGTTAAGCCAACTGAAACCTTGTTTGTGGTTGATGCCATGACAGGTCAGGATGCTGCAAATACAGCTAAAGCCTTTAATGATGCATTGGCACTTACAGGTGTGATTCTCACTAAAACTGATGGTGATGCACGTGGTGGTGCAGCGCTTTCTGTGCGTGCAATTACGGGTAAGCCAATCAAGTTCTTGGGTATGGGTGAGAAGCTTGATGCTTTAGAACCATTCCATCCAGATCGTGTTGCTCAACGTATTTTAGGCATGGGTGACGTACTTTCTTTAGTCGAGGAAGTTGAACGTAAAATCGACAAAGAAAAAGCCGAAAAAATGGCTAAAAAATTGCAAAAAGGAGGCAGCTTCAACTTTGAAGATATGCTGATGCAATTTGAGCAAATGAAAAGTATGGGCGGCATGATGGGCTTCTTAGATAAGTTGCCTGGCATGAGCGGTGCAGGAATTCAGCAAGCGATTGAGCAAGCGAATCCTGAAAAACAGGTCAAGAAAATGGAAGCTATTATCCAGTCGATGACCGTTAAAGAACGCCGTAATCCAGACTTAATGAACCCAAGCCGTAAAAAACGTATTGCAGCTGGTTGTGGTATGGATGTTGCTGAAGTGAATAAACTCATTAAGCAACAAGCACAAATGGCTAAAATGATGAAGAAGTTTGCGAATCCATCTGGTATGAGCAAAATGATGCGTTCATTAGGCAATATGCAAAAACAATTTGGCGGCGGCGGTGGCGGCGGAATGGGACCACTCTTTGGTAACAACGACCAAAAGAAATAAGTTCGTAAAATAAAAGGCGCATATAGCGCCTTTTATTTTGCTCTATATTTTAGTCTTTAGGATAATGAGCAATATATTGTTGTAATCCTTTGAGCAAAAGATCAGTTTCTACGACTGGATCATATTTTTTCAAGAACTTGGCAAATAGTTGTGCATCTCCACCAGTAAGGAGCAGTTTTTTCGGAGATTGCTGCATAATATTTTCGATAGTACTAATAAGGCCTAACAAAATACCGTGATGGACTGCATCTACGGTGTTATTACCAGGGTTTAGATTATCAAAAGCTGAGTCAGGAATTTTAATGCCTTTTGTATTTTGAATAAGTGCATCGCGTTGCAAATAAAGGTTGGGTAAAATGTACCCGCCTAAATGTTGTTTGCCTTGCGTTAAATCAATCGTTAAGGCTGTTCCACATCCAATAATACAATAGTTTTCATCTGCTTGAGCAACAGCGAGTACTTGTAACCAGCGGTCAATACCGAGCTGGCTTGGTACCTCATAGCCACACTTTAACTCAGCATATTCAGCATGAACCTTTGCAAAAACAACAGGAATTTCAAGCCATTTTAGAATTTGTTGAATGCGTTGATTATTCTCGGCATCTAAGACGGATGACACACCAATCCGATGTAGACCTTGATGCTTAAAATGTTGAATTAACCCAAGTAATAAATCGGCAGGGGATTGCAAATGCAGTTCTGCGGCATGCTCAATAGTTTGGTGATTTTCAGTAATCCAGTATTTTAAACGAGTGTTCCCGATATCGAGCCATAAACTTTTCATGGAGAAACACCTGTTTATTGATTGATCTGTGGTCTTAAGCGACCTTGATAAAACTGCTTAGGTTCAGGAGTTTCAAGTATGACAGCTCCATCATTGGAAATTCCAACAAAACGGCCTTCTACTAATCCTTGGCTATGCTCAAACTGCACGAATTGATTAATCCATGCGGCATGATGATTAAAACGGCCAGCTAAGTTGTAGCAGCCATGATCGAACCAGCGAGCTGCATTTTGAATAGCTATATACAGCTCTGAAACTAACTCAAGACGGTTGTTTTGCTCTAGACCTAAATCTTCTAAAGAGGTAATCGGCTGATCACTGTCGGTTACGGGTGGCGTTTTTAAATTAATGCCCACACCTACTATAGCCTGATGTTGCGAAAGGGGTTCAACTAAAATTCCACCCCATTTACCTTGCGCACTATATAAATCATTTGGCCATTTTACTTGTAAGCTTAGAGGCTGTAATTGCGGGATTTGCAAAATATTTAGAGCAACTTCAAGTGCTAAGCGACCATCTAAGGGTGTTCGAGTTTGCACCAATGTGCTTAAATAAATGTTTCCTTCAGGTGAAATCCATTGCCGTTGATGTTGACCTCGCCCTTGAGTTTGTTGAGCACTGCAAACCAAGCCTGTTGTAATGCCTTTTTGGGCAATTTCACGAATATCATCATTGGTCGAAGTTGTGGTTGCTTTTAATAAAACCACTTCTGGAAGCTGGTTTTTTGCGCTTAAAAGTTGTTGTAGTTGGCGAGTCTCTAAATCCATGTTGAATATGAGCAGAGTGGTAAAACATTTATGGAGTTAATCATATATTTACTCATTGGCGCAATTGCTGGTTTTACTGCCGGATTGTTTGGGGTTGGTGGTGGATTAATTATTGTACCAATCCTCTATGTCGTTTTTACCCAGTTACACTATGACCCTGCGGTAATCATGCATATTGCAGTAGGAACATCACTAGCAACGATTATCGTAACGTCTTTTAGTTCGGTGTCGGCTCACCATAAAAAAGGAGCTGTACTTTGGCCAGTTTTTCGTAATTTAGCGCCCGGGCTCATTATTGGTTCATTTTTGGGTGCTGGTATTGCTGACCTGATGTCTGGTCAACATTTGCAACTTCTTATTGGGATTTTTGCTGTTTCCATGGCTTATCGCATGTTTAAAGGCGCCCATGTTGTCGTTGATCCAACACGTCAACTTCCTTCAGCATCTATGCAAGTGATGGCTGGTGGGGGAATTGGTGTTGCCTCTGCAATTTTTGGAATTGGGGGAGGAAGCCTAACCGTACCGTATTTAAACCGTCACGGCGTTGTTATGCAAAAAGCAGTCGCAACTTCTGCTGCTTGTGGTTTACCCATTGCAATTGCGGGCGCAATTGGCTTCATGTGGTTTGGTGCTAAAGAACACATCTCTGTACCTAACACGATTGGCTATGTACATGTCTATGCTTTTATCGGCATTAGTGTTATGAGTTTTATTACAGCCAAATTTGGAGCAAAAGTCGCTCATGCATTGTCACCACAAATGCTAAAAAAATGCTTTGCCTGTTTGTTAGTCGTGGTAGGTAGTTATTTTATTTATAAAGGCATTATGAACTAGAGAATAAAATATTAACCTTAACAAGACTACAATGTAAGAGCTTGAATTTTTAGAAATTCGAGCTTTTTTTATTAAATAATATAATAACATTCGGGGCTTTTATTCATCCGATTTTGGTGTTGTTTTTAAATGGGTTGGCTTAAAATGCAATGAAATTGTCAGACAATGACATAGTTTTTAATCGATGGGATCAGTTAAAAACAAGGATGCGAAAGAAAAGCATGGATTAATGCATATAAAAAGTAGCGGGTGATTTATGAATCTCGAAGAGACAGAAAGTCTTTCTGAGCAAATTGTCAAATATATTAGCGAACAGATCATTAGTGGCGAGCTGGTTGAAGGCGAACGTATTCAAGAACTACGTATTGCTAAAGAGCTTGACGTGAGCCGAGGGTCAGTTCGTGAAGCATTGTTATTATTAGAGCGTACTCATTTAATTGAGATATTTCCACGCCGTGGGGCAATTGTTTCAGAAATGTCTGCACAGCAGGTTAAAGCACTGTTTGACACAAACATGATGTTATTGGGGCATATTGTTCAGCGAATAAGTGAAACATGGCGGGCACATGAAGCAGATCAATTGCAGTTATTGTTAGAACAACTTCTTGAGCATGTAAAAGCAGGGGATATCGAGAAATTTTATGATGGTGTTTTCCAATATCTGGCTGAACAGCAAGATATGGTCGGAAATCCTTATCTAATGAAATTCTATAAAGAGTTATTGCCTTCATTACGTCGTAGTTATTTTTTGACCTTAAATACTTCTAAACGAGAACTACAAGAAGCATTTGCATTATTTAAACTCGTGATTGATGCAATTTTGATCCGAAAATCACAACAAGCCGCTTTATTTATGGAAGATTTTTGTCGACACTTACGTAACCTTGTGTTGGAATCGCTGACACGAATGAAACAGATTGAATTGGCCTGGGCAAGACGCTCACGCCGCTAGTTAGGGCATTATGCGTTTAAGCAGTTTAAAACTTTCCGGCTTTAAATCTTTTGCAGATAGTACAACTTTAAATTTTAAGGCTAACCGCACAGCAGTGGTTGGTCCAAATGGTTGTGGCAAATCAAATGTAATTGATGCCATTCGTTGGGTGATGGGTGAATCAAATGCTCGTCAACTGCGTGGTGGTAGCATGCAAGATGTTATTTTCACAGGAACCTCCAAACGTAAGCCAGTTGGTGTGGCGAGTGTTGAGCTACGTTTTGATAATACATATGGCAAGTTAGGTGGATCCTATAATGCTTATAATGAGCTAGCTGTTCGTCGTCAGGTCACCCGTGAAGGCAAGTCCGAATATTTCTTAAATGGCACACGTTGTCGCCGTCGTGATATTACCGATATTTTCTTGGGAACAGGATTAGGGCCACGTTCTTATGCGGTGATTGAGCAAGGAATGATTAACCGTTTGGTTGATGCCAAACCTGAAGAAATGCGTATCTTTATTGAAGAGGCAGCAGGTGTTTCACGCTATCAAGCTCGTCGACGTGAAACCTTGCAACATCTTGAACATACTGAGCAAAACCTTTCACGTTTAGAAGATATTGCCCTAGAGTTAAAATCGCAGCTTAAGACGCTTAAACGTCAATCTGAAGCAGCGGTTCAATATAAAACGTTAGAAGGTCAGATTCGTACGCTTAAGATTGAAATCTTATCTTTTCAGGCAGATAAAAGTGTACGCCTTCAAGAGGAATATACGGTTCAAATGAATGAACTGGGCGAAACTTTTAAATTGGTTCGCTCAGAGTTAAGTACAATTGAACATGATTTAGAAGCAACCAGTGCTTTATTTCAGCGACTCATTCAGCAATCTTCACCACTACAACACGAATGGCAGCAAGCTGAAAAAAAACTATCTGAACTGAAAATGACTCTGGAACAAAAACAGAGTTTATACCATCAAAACAGTACAACTCTCGTTCAATTAGAACAGCAAAGATTCCAAACTAAAGAACGTTTACAGCTTTCTGAATTGCAACTTGAAACGTTGAATAATCAGTTAGATGAACAAACTGAAGCCTTAACTGCAATTGAGCATACCGCAACGGAAGCTGAACAAAACTTTGCTGATTTACAATCCCAACAAAAACAGGCACAACAACAGTTTGAACAAGTAAAAGCTCAGGTTGAAAAACAACAGCAGCAAAAAATGCAAATGTCTGCCCAAATTGAGCAGTTAGGCAAAAATGTTCTAAGAATTGAGCAGCAAAAAGAAACGTTGCAACATCAAGCAAGTCAGATTCAATCGCACGTTGATGAAGATGAGCAGGGTGATCTTGAGCAACGGCAACAGCAGCTTCGTCGTGAAATTGCGACACTTGAGACTGAAATTGAGCAGCTCTCACAGCGTTTAGAGCAGTCTCAACAGCAACATCAGGCAAGTAAAAATCAACAGCAAACGCTGAAAACAGAAATACAAGTTTTATTATCAGAGCAGAAAAACTTAAGCCAGCTTGTTGCTAAGCAAAGCCCGAAGCAACATCAAGATGCACTACGTTTAATGCAAGCTTTGCAATTAACAGAGCAAGGCAAACCACATGCGCAGATTATTGAAAAGTTTTTAGCGAAATGGTTACAAGCTCATATTCTGGAAGCTGAACAAGCTTTTCAAGAAGGAGTTTCCCGTCAGTTAAAACCTTCAGAGCAAACAAATCAATTTAAGCAAAACTTAGCTTGTTTAAATGACTGGATTGAATCTCCCCAGCTATCAATCTTTTCGAATGTAGCGATTGCACAAGATTTGGCTCATGCGTTAAATGAGCAAAAGCAACTGCAACATGGGCAGTCTATTTTGACTTTAGATGGTTATCATGTTGGGCAGGATTGGGTCATTGCTCTTATGTATGATGACGAGAGTCAAAGTGCACAAGGTATGCTCAGTCATCGCATTCGTCTAGATGAAATTGAACAAGTTCTTGAAAAGCAACAACCCGAATTACAAGCATTAGATCAAATTGTAGTTCAGCAAAAAGATGAACTAGGGCAGTTGCAGTCTGATGTGCAACAGAAACAGCAAGTTGTTAAACAAAAACAAAAAGACTTACAACAGCTTGATGTGCAAATTGCTAAACAGCAAACTGCGGCACAGGCATTTTTACTGCAAAAACAGCAATTGAAAGATCAGTTAGCTCAGTTAGACATGCAACTTGAAGAAGATGCAATGCAAAAAGATGATCTGGAGATTGATTTACATGCGCTAGCAATCAAGCTTGAAACCATTTTACCTGACTATAAAACATTGCAATTTCGGGTAGAAGAGTTAACAGAGCAACTAGAGGAACAACAACAAGCTCTGCATCAGCAACAACAAGAACGTGAAATTTTGCGTCGTAACAGCACGCAAACGACTCAACAGATAGAGTTGCTTGAAAAAGATATTTCGTTCTTGCAGAGCCAATATCAGCAAATTAATGCTCAAATGGAACAGGCGAAAAAATTTGTTGATCCTATTCAGTTAGAGTTGCCAAATCTTGAGTCCGAATTTCAGCAACAATTTGCTCAAACTGAAAAGTTGCAAAAGAACTGGAATGAATGGCAGCTTGAATTAAATAGTGTGCAGGAAAAACAACAAACCCTGACAGATCAGCGTCATCAATATCAACAAAAAGATGAGCAGCTCAGAGAACAACTTGAAGCAAAACGTTTGGCATGGCAAGCAGCTAAGTCAGATCGTGAACATTACCAAGAACAGCTTAAAGAGCTAAATGCCGAGCTCCAAAAGGGCTTACAAATCGATTTAACCGAGCACCAGCAAAAACTGGAAAAAGTACAGAAACAGTTTGAAAAAATCGGTGCGGTTAACCTTGCCGCTTCACAAGAGTTTGAAGAAGTTTCCCAACGTTTTGATGAGTTGAGCCACCAGATCCAAGATTTGGAAAATACGGTAACTCAACTAAAAGATGCGATGAAAAGCATTGATCAGGAAACACGTAAGTTGTTTATGACAACCTTTGATCAGATTAATCAAGAGTTGCAAAATTTGTTTCCAAAGGTCTTTAATGGTGGTGAAGCAAGTTTAAGTCTTGAAGATGACTGGCAATCTGGTGTTAAACTGATGGCTAGACCACCGGGTAAGAAAAATAGTTCTCTAGCATTACTTTCCGGTGGAGAAAAGGCTTTAACAGCTTTAGCATTAGTATTTGCGATTTTTAGATTGAATCCGGCACCGTTTTGTGTGTTAGATGAAGTGGACGCACCACTTGATGATGCGAATGTTCAGAGATATTGTAATTTGGTAAAAGAGCTTTCTGAACATGTACAATTCATTTACATTACACATAATAAGCTGGCGATGACCATGGCAACTGATTTGTTGGGTGTGACCATGCCTGAACCGGGTACATCAAAATTAGTCACTGTCGATTTAGAACAGGCAAAAGAATACGGGTTAGTTTCGGAGTCATAGAATGGAAATCAATACGATTATTGGCATCGTTGTCGCCATTATTATTATGCTAATTGGCTTAAAAATGATTTTAAAAAAGTCAAACCATGCTGAACCCTCATTAGACAGTGATTTGCATATTAATCCTGATAGTAATCAGCCGGTTATACCTAGGCATGTGAGAGATCAGCTTGAGCAAGCTGAAGCCGAGGGTGTATCGGCGACTAGCGCAGAGCGAGTAGAACCGACTTTAAATGCGGCGTCACAAGTCAGTGAAACAAAACAAACAGAAACTTTGGCTGTAGAATCTACTAAATCAATTTCGGCCGAACAAATTCAACCAGTTGTTGAAACGTCTCCAGATGAAATTAAATCTGAAGACACTGTAAAAAACTCTACCATTAAGACAGATAGTTCAGTTGAGTTGGTTGATACGGTTTCTGTCAAATCGGAAGAAAGCTTGGAACCTGAAAGCGAAAAGGCTGAGCCTGAGTTGAGTTTGAACCCAAATATTGAAACTGCCGAAATTGCTGAATTTGAAGGCGAGAGTAATATTCTGGATGTGCACTTGCATGAACAGCAACGCTATGATGATGAAAGTGCATTAGCGATGGCTGAACAGATTATTGCATTAAATGTCTATCCAAACCCTCGTCGCGCGTTGTCTGGCGATAAAGCACTTAAAGTGCTGCTGAAATACGGTTTACGTTATGGCGAAATGTCATGTTTCCATCGCTATGAAAATACTGATGAGCCAAGCGTACTTATGTTTTCAGTATTGCGTATGACGGACAATGGACCAGCTGGGTTTGATCTTGAAACCTTATCTACTGAACAAGTCCAAGGGTTGGCATTTTTCCTTGCGCTTCCAAACAGTAAAGCTGTAACTGGTTTTGACATGATGGCGAGTATTGCAGGTTTAATTGCTCGTGAAATTGACGGCAAAGTTTATGATGAGAATAATCTTGAATTTACACCACAGTTAAAAGAGCACTGGCGTCATCATGTGATTGATTATCGTCCGGCACAGGCGACCGCCTAGTTTTAATTTTTTACATTCGTTGCGATAATTGCAACATATCTAGTCGCAGTTCAGGGTGGAGAAATTTCCACCCTTTTTTATGGTGAATAACATAATGGCAACAACTTCCGTGATCGAACAGATGCGTCAGCTTATTCAACTGATTGCAAAGCATAACCATGCATATTATGTGATGGATCAGCCGACAATCTCGGATAGTGAATATGATCATTTATTTCACCAGTTAAAAGCTTTAGAAGAGCAATATCCAGAACAGGTTCAATCAGACTCCCCAACTACAAAGGTAGGCGGACAAGCACTCTCTAAATTTGAAAGTGTGACCCATGTGGTTCCTATGCTTTCATTAAATAATGTTTTTGATAAGGATGAGGTATTTGCTTTTGCCAATCGTGTAGAAGAGCGGTTACCCAATCAAAAAGTACAATATGATGTCGAATTAAAATTTGACGGTCTCGCGATTTCGCTTTGGTATGAAAATGGCGTGTTAGTACGAGGTGTTACACGTGGTGACGGAGAAACCGGAGAAGACATTACCCAGAACGTTAAAACTATTCGCAATTTGCCTAAAGTGTTGCATTCGGATCATTTTGAAATTCCACGTCTGCTAGAAGTACGCGGTGAAGTACTGATACCAAAGGCTGGATTCAAAAAATTAAATAAACATTTGAAAAAACGTGGAGAAAAAGAATTTGCTAATCCACGTAATGCCGCAGCTGGTAGTTTACGTCAATTGGATTCTCAAATAACAAAGACCAGACCTTTAGCTTTTTATGCGTATGGTATTGCTCAATGTATTCCAGACAATAATGTAGAAACAATAGGAGAAAATTTAGACTGGTTATTATCTTTTGGCTTTGAAAATTATGATCATTGGGTTGTGGATAGTATTGAACAAGCTCAATTAAAATATGAAAAACTAATAAATGAAAGACCAAATCTAACAGTAGAGATAGATGGAATGGTCATTAAAGTGAATAGTCTAGAACAACAAAAACAACTAGGCTTCGTAAGTCGAGCTCCAAGATGGGCGGTGGCTTATAAATTTCCTGCTGAGATAGCACTGACAACTGTTGAGCAGATTGATTGGCAAGTAGGGCGTACAGGCACTTTAACTCCGGTAGCACGCTTAGTTCCTGTTAATGTTGGGGGAGTGACTGTTTCTAATGTAACTCTACACAATATTGGCGAAATCCATCGCCTCGATGTTCGTGTTGGGGATACTGTTGGTGTCTACCGTAGTGGAGATGTGATTCCTAAAGTCGAAAAAGTTTGGACAGATTTGAGATTAGTTGATCAAGAATATCATGTGGTGCAGCTTCCTGAAAGCTGTCCTGTTTGTGCCTCACCCGTTGTAATGCCTGAAGGGGAAGCCTTAGCGCGTTGTTCTGGTGGTCTTTATTGTGCTGCTCAGCGAATTGAAGCCATTCGTCATTTCGTGTCACGTAAGGCTCTCGATATTGAAGGTTTGGGCGATCGTTGGGTAGAGTCTTTATTACATCTCGATTTGCTTAAAGATGTTGCCGATATCTATCATTTACATGAGCACCGAGAAACTTTACTCGGTATTGAGAAAATGGGCGAGAAGTCGGTACAAAATCTGATTGATGCCATCGAAGCCAGTAAAAAGACAACCCTTGCGCGTTTTATTTATGCTTTAGGAATTCGTGGGGTAGGTGAAACTACTGCCAGAATGTTAGCCAATACTTTCCAAACTTTAGAAGCCCTAAAAGCTGCCGATGTTGAAGCTTTAAAGAAAACACCGGATGTCGGCGATATTACAGCAGAATGGATTGCTGACTTTTTCTTGGCACCTCATAACATTGAAGTGCTTGACCGCTTAATTGCAGCAGGAATTCATTGGGATGCACCGACTGCACCAACACGCCAGCCATTAAATGGCGAGAGTTGGGTTTTAACAGGTACATTAGAGCAAATGACCCGTGATCAAGCGACTCAAATGCTACAAGCCTTAGGTGCGCGTGTGAGCGGTAGTGTATCGAGCAAAACGAAATGTGTTGTTGCGGGTGAGAAGGCTGGTTCTAAGTTAGAAAAAGCAGCAAAACTTGGTATAGTCGTTATGAATGAGACTGATTTCTTATCTCTTATGGCGAGCTATGGGCAGACCTTAAGCGAATAAGCCTACCGAAATAAGAACCATTGATTTTAGTTACAAATTTATAAATTGATGGTTTATGTCATATTTTAATGCTTGTCTGAGCTTACAAATCGGACAAGCGTTTCTTTTTACAGAGAAAATTTAATTAACTTAAACTGCAAATGCGTATGTTTCTCATTTTAATTTTATAAAAATCATAAACTTAACTATTTTTTACTTTGCAATCATTTTTAAGATTGCCCATAATAGTTCTCATACGATAGGAGATTTATTATGCGTGGCAATCCAGAAGTCATAGACTATTTAAATATGCTCATTGGCGGAGAATTGGCTGCCCGTGATCAATATCTAATCCATTCTCGTATGTACGAAGATTGGGGTTTAAATAAAATTTATGAACGTATTGATCATGAGATGCAAGAAGAAGCTTCTCATGCTGATGCGATCATTCGCCGTGTATTGTTTTTAGGTGCTAAACCAAACATGCACCGTGAAGATATTAATGTCGGTACAGACGTTGTTTCTTGTTTAAAAGCTGATTTGGCGCTTGAATATCATGTTCGTGAAAAGTTAGCGACAGGTATCAAACTCTGTGAAGAGAAAGGCGATTACATTAGCCGTGATATGTTACGTCAACAATTATCTGATACTGAAGAAGACCATACCTACTGGTTAGAAAAGCAATTACGTTTAATTGAGTTGATTGGCTTACAAAACTATATTCAATCTCAAATTTAATAAAAAAACCCAGCTGATGCTGGGTTTTTTTATCGCCTGATTTTTAGCTTTAATAAAATAGAAATAAAAAAGTGTTTTTCTCAATTTTAATATATTCAAAGCCTTACTACATAAGGCTTTGGTAGTTACAAAAAAGTCAGAAAAATTGTATCACACCTCCTGTTTTTTTTATGAAATTGGATATAATTTCGCCAACAAAACCCTTGCCTAGAAACTTCATGAGGCAAGGGTTTTTCTATGGAAAATCGGTTGGTATGGATCGCCAATGATTTTATGGTGAGTTCGCGAAATATGTTATTTACCAAATCTGCTGTTTTAGATACAGCTACTCTCTTAAGCACGCAGCGTCTTGCAACACGACTAAGCTTTTTTAGCTTAGGTTTTGCGACCGCAGCTTGGGCACCACTGATTCCTTTTGCCCAGCAGCGTTTAAACCTCAATCATGCCGATTTTGGTTTGCTGCTCTTGTGTATGGGTATTGGCTCAATGATTGCAATGCCTGCGACTGGCGCTTTAGTGAAGCGTTGGGGATGTCGTCCATTAATTGCGTTGGCATTGATGCTGTTAATGGTGTTATTACCTAGCCTAACGATGTGGAACAGCATTGTAATGATGGCTGTAGCATTATTTGTGTTTGGGTCGGCAGCAGGCTGTCTTGGGGTAGCTATAAATTTACAGGCAGTGGTTGTTGAAAAACATAGCCTGCGAGCTCTGATGTCTAGCTTCCATGGAATGTGTAGTCTTGGTGGTTTAACTGGGGCTATGCTGGTGACTGCATTATTGGCAGTAGGTCTTTCTCCATTAATGAGTACTTTGTCTGTTGTAATGATTTTGCTCGTCATTGGTGTAGTTGCTATTCCTCCTTGTTTAACGTCTTTTGAACAGGATGAAAAGCCACATCAAGTTACAGCCGATAAACCTAAAAGACTCTATCGGCCTAACGGCATTATTTTGCTTATTGGCGTGATGTGTTTTATTGCCTTTTTATCAGAAGGTGCTGCAATGGATTGGGGTGGTATTTATTTAACAAGTAAGTATGAACTTAATCCAGCCTTTGCTGGTCTTGCTTATACCTTTTTTGCTCTGAGCATGACGACTGGACGTTTTACGGGCCATATCTTGCTAAAGCAATGGGGTGAAAAAAATGTCGTAACGTATAGTGCAATTGGTGCAGCAATTGGTATGGCTGTTATTGTGACTGCACCCGTATGGCAAGTGGTTGTATTAGGCTATGCACTTTTAGGGTTAGGCTGTTCCAATATTGTGCCAGTGATGTTTTCTCGCGTAGGTCGACAAAACGATATGCCTAAAGCAGCGGCACTTTCTTTAGTATCAACGATTGCTTATACAGGTTCCTTAAGTGGACCAGCTTTAATTGGTTTAATTGGTGAATCGACTGGTTTAAGTACAGTTTTAACAGGTGTAGCTGTATTGCTATTTATTATTGCTTTACTTAACCGCTTTACACTCGCAAAGGCGAATTAATTTATAAATAATAGAAACAATCTAAAGAACATCGAGAAATTTAATTTCTCGATGTTCTTTTATTTAGATTTATAAAACCTGATAGATAGATTGATAATTGTCTTGTAATAAGCGCTGGGGTTTCATCAGTAAAGTTGGTGTTTTTTCCAAATCATCTAAGAAATCGTTTCTCCAATGAGTAAGATCAGATGCTGATAATCCCTCTATCAATTGCTGATAACGATTGATACGCTCAGCTTTAGACATTTCTAAAGCCATTTTTAAAGCATCCATCATTGCCGCTCTATCTTGCGGGTCAACAATCAAGGCTTGAGACATTTGCTCAGCAGCACCAGCATATTTAGATAAAATTAGTACGCCAGGATTCTCTGGATCTTGAGCTGCAATATATTCTTTAGCGACTAGGTTCATACCATCGCGTAGTGAACTAATCCAGCAAATATCAGAGTGACGATAAATATGCATGAGATTATGGTGTTGAACTGGATCATAGCAACAATCTACAGGTCTCCAGTCTTCATGTGCAAACTCTTCATTAATCAATTCCAACTTGGTCTTAAAACGTTCGTATAAACGTTGATAAACTGCAATATCAGTACGTGATGGTGTTGCAACTTGCAGATGTCGGACTAAGCCATGATATTCAGGATTAGTTTCCAAGAAGGTTGCAAATGCATTAAAACGCTCAAGTAAACCTTTTGAATAATCAATTCGGTCAACCCCAATGATTGTTTTTTGACGAGGTATTTCTTCAAAATTAAACACACAAGGGCTTGGCAAATCTTGTTGCGCTTGTTTTTGAATAAGTTCTGGCTGAACGCCAATTGGGTATGATTTAATTAGTATTTGACGTTTTTTGTAGCTGATACTGTCGCGGTGAATTTTCTGAGCTTCAAGTAAACTTAAACATGTTTGCATACATGCATTTTGATCAATCTGGGTTTGTAAACCAATTACATCATATTGGCTCAAGTCTTGAATTAATTCTCGGGCTACGGGAATTTTGAGCCAGATGTTCAGACTAGCAAAAGGGATATGTAGAAAGAAACCAATTTTATTTTGCATGCCTAATTCACGGCAGTAACGGGCTACACTAAAAAAATGATAATCGTGTATCCAGATGATATCTTCAGGCTGAGCCAGCTGTTTTAACTTTTCAGCGAATAATCGATTGACCTTTTGATAGGTATTATATTCTTGCGAATCATATTCAATAAGATCCTCTCGGTCATGCATCGCTGGCCACAGAACCTTATTTGCAAAACCACAGTAATATTGCGCGTATTGTTGATGGGTGAGAGGGCAGGTAATGTAATCAATTCCCTGAGAATAGGCCTGCTCAAATTCTGGCGCTTCGCTATCGGTAATTTGCTGACCATTCCAGCCTAACCAAATACCATTGCTATCATTCAATGCATCTTGTACAGCTACAGCAAGGCCACCTGCTGAAGCCTTACCAGATGGCATACTTATTCGGTTCGATAATACGATTAATTTAGACATATTTTTTCTCCATTCTGATTTCGGCTATTTTTGACATATAAGTTTTTTATTCTGTTTTGAAATAAAAAAAGAAAATTAGCGACGTCATCGATATCTTTTAATCTATATTTGGCATGTGTTTCACCAGAACCTACTTTAATGGTGAGGCCAGATTGCTGATTAATACAAATAAAACCAGATTCATCTGTTAAATCATCTCCTATAAAAATAGGTAATACTGAGGTTAAATTAAGATGATTTAATATAGTTTGAATTGCTTTGCCTTTATCAGCTTGGTGAGGAATTAATTCAACAACAAATTTTCCTCTATTTATTTTTAACTGAGGGTAAAAGGATTTAATCTGTTGCATTATATTAAATGCATAATTTTCTAAGTTGGGATTTTTGCGATAATGTAAAGCAATAGAATATCCTTTATCTTCAATTAATAACTCAGGATATTTTTCGCAAGATTTTATAATATCGTGTTTTAATTTTTTAAAATTAATACTACTTAAATCTGGTCGAATATAATTATCTGAACCAAAATAAATATCTAAACCATGTAAGCCCGCGATAGGAACTTCAATAGGGTGTAGCAGCTTGACTGCTGTATCTATATTACGACCTGTTACAGCAATAACGGGAATATTTAATTCAATAATTTTTTTTATAATTTCTAATGTGGTTTTTGGAATAAAACTCTGCTCGGGGTTAATTTGAAATGGTGCTAATGTTCCATCAATATCTAAAAATAAGCAGTAATTTTTATCTAAGGATAAAGTATTTATAATATCGTTGGATGTAACAAAATATGTGTTTTCTTCTCTCCTATTAGATATTGTGCTTTGACTGTTCATATTAGCCTTCCTAATATTTTTTGATCAATAATTAATCTTCTAACATTAAAATGAATTGATGAGTCATTTTTTTTAATAAAAAAACATAAGTATTAACATTAATTACATTGCATAATGGATTTATAGGCGAAGTGTGGAGTATGTTGTTTTTTGATTGGCTTCAATGTTTAGATAATTAAATTTTTGTATGTTTCCTATTAATAATGAAGGTCTTGTTTATCAATATATTTCAGAATATTAATGGGTTTTAATGTGTGATTTAAAATCAATATTTTAAATTTTAAGGCTGATTTTAAAAGATATTTTCTTGAAATATTAATATATAATTTGCATTAAATGAGCTTTGGGTAAGAATATGAAGTTACACAATAAAATTTTATTGATTACAGGCTGGGGAGTAGGAATTGAACCTTTAGAATCATTAAAATTGCATTTGCAACAGAAGGGTTTTGATGTACAACTTATTAATATATTTGATGTTTTAACTAGTAGTTTTCAGAAACAGCTTGATTTAGTGGCTGAGGGTGATGTGGTAATAGGCTGGTCTTTAGGTGGGCAGTTAGCAACTCAACTTGTTGATATTTTTTACAAGCAAATAGGGAAAACTAAAACTTTAATTACGCTTGCTTCTAATCCATGTTTTGTTGCCAACACTAATTGGCAGACTGCAATGCCTGCTGATGTGTTCAGTCAATTTAAAACTTCTTTTTTGCAAAACCAACAAGCCACTTTAAAGCGCTTTTATTATTTAATTACTCAAGGATCAGCACAAGCTAAAAAAGATTGGCTAAACATGCAAAATATAGCAAATCCACCCTCTTATGAGTTGTTATTACAAGGGTTAGAAATGTTAGAGCATCTAAACTTGGTAGATAACTTAAAAAATTACTCAGGTCCACAGCTTCATTTATTTGCAGAACATGATGGTGTCATTCCTTGCAAAATTGAGGAAAATTTTGCACATATCGCGACAGAAAAGATGAAATACAAAGTATTAAGTGAAGCTACTCATGCTTTTCCATATCTACAAGTAGAACGAACAATTGAAGAAATCTGCCAATTTTTAACAATTCATCAGCAAAGTTAATCAGCTTTGATTGATATCGCAATTTTCTTTCATTCTTAACAGGTTTAACATGTGTTCAATGAAAGATTTGAACGCTGTAAAAGGGTAAATAGGATGACCGATAATTTTGATTTGGAACATATTTGGCATCCTTATACTTCAATGACCCAACCTTTACCAACATTTAAAGTTAAACGTGCTTTTGGCGCGACGATTGAGTTAGATGATGGTAGAACTTTAATTGATGGTATGTCATCTTGGTGGTGTGCAATTCACGGCTATAACCATCCTGAATTGAATCAGGCAGTGACCGATCAATTACAAAATATGTCTCACATCATGTTTGGGGGTTTAACGCATGACCCTGCAATTGAACTTGGAAAAATTCTTTTAAAAATTACCCCGCCAAGTCTCGATAAAATTTTCTATGCAGATTCAGGTTCTGTTGCCGTTGAAGTTGCTTTGAAAATGGCAGTGCAGTTTTGGACCGCTCAAGATAAACCGCAAAAAACAAATTTTATTACAACGCGTTCTGGCTACCATGGGGATACATGGAATGCGATGTCGGTGTGTGATCCAGTTACAGGCATGCATCAGATTTTTGGTACAAGCTTACCAAATCGTCTTTTTGTTGCAGCACCACAAACCAAATTTCATGAAGAATGGAATCCACAAGATATTGCAGAATTAGAACAAGCGATTCAGCAAAATCATGAGCATCTTGCAGCCTTAATTATTGAGCCGATTGTACAGGGTGCAGGTGGCATGCGTTTTTATCATCCTGAATATCTACGTCAAGCCAAAGCACTTTGTGAACAATATAATCTGTTATTAATTTTTGACGAAATTGCGACAGGCTTTGGGCGTACCGGTAAACTCTTTGCGTGGGAACATGCACAAGTCGAGCCGGATATTATGTGCATTGGTAAAGGGCTAACAGGCGGTTATATGACATTGTCGGCTACTTTAACAACGAAGCATGTTGCCGAGACCATTAGTCGGGGTGAGGCTGGCGTATTTATGCATGGTCCAACCTTTATGGCGAACCCCCTTGCTTGTGCTGTTGCCTTAAAAAGTACGCAATTATTAATTGAGCAAGATTGGCAAGCCAATATTGAGCGAATTGAACAACAACTTACTCAATACTTAACACCACTCAATCAGCTTGATTATGTTGCTGATGTAAGAGTATTGGGGGCAATAGGGGTAGTTGAACTCACTGTTAATGTTGATATGAAAACGTTACAGCAACAGTTTGTTGATCGTGGAATTTGGATTCGTCCTTTTGGCAAATTGGTCTATGTAATGCCACCTTATGTGATTACCAGTCAGGAATTAAGCTATTTGCTTGAGCAGTTGGTTGAGGTTGTTAAAACCATGCAGGGAGTGCATTGAAATGTCATTGCTTGATCATTTTTCTGCCGAGTTAGATGAGTTAAAACAACACGGCAATTTCAGACAGTTCACTCAAAATGTACAGCATGAGCGTTTTATTACGATTCAAAATAAAACGATGCTGAACTTGGCATCTAATGATTATCTTGGCCTAGCTGCGGATGTAAAACTTCGTGAAGAGTTTTTAGAAAATTTTCCAGTCGAACGTAGCTATTTTAGTTCTTCGTCATCCCGTTTATTAACGGGTAATTTTGAAGAATATGAAAAATTAGAAAATAGCCTAAGCCAAGCATTTGGTGGTCGGGCAGCACTATTATTTAATAGTGGCTACCACATGAATATCGGTATTTTGCCAGCTGTTGCCGATGGAAAAAGTTTAATTTTGGCTGATAAGCTGGTTCATGCGAGCATGATCGACGGTATACGTTTATCGGGTGCGCAATATGTACGTTATCGCCATAATGATTTGCAGCACCTGGAGCAACTTTTGCAAAAATATCATGATGATGACAAGATTGAACGCATTGTTGTGGTGACTGAAAGTATATTTAGTATGGACGGTGATGAAACTGATTTAGCCGCTTTAGTGCAGCTAAAAAAACGCTTTGCTAAAACTATGCTGTATGTTGATGAAGCGCATTCAATTGGTGTGCGTGGCGAACAAGGTTTAGGGTGTGCTGAACAATACAATGTCATTCACGATATTGATTTTTTAGTGGGGACATTAGGTAAAGCACTAGCAGCAGTCGGGGGATACATTATTTGTCATCCCATTATTAAAGATTATTTAATTAATAAAATGCGTCCGCTTATTTTCAGTACTGCTCAACCGCCAATTGTGATGGCTTGGGCAGACTTTATTTTTCAAAAAGTATTAGTTGCTCAACCTCAGCGTGAACACTTAAAGAATATTAGCCAATATCTTCAACAAGCTGTTGTGGAAAAAGGTTATGTAAGTCCGTCGACCAGTCATATTATTCCAGTTATTGTGGGAGAAAGTCAGGCTGCTATCGATAAGGCAAAGCAGGTTCAGCAAAGTGGTTTTTATGCCATGCCTGTACGCCCACCAACAGTCCCTAAAAATAGTTCGCGTTTGCGTATTTCTTTAACGTCAATGGTACAGCAACATGAGCTTGAAGAATTGGTGAGTTTTCTGTGAGTCTGAATAAAAACTTGGTTGCCCAGCGTTTTGCCAAAGCAGGGCAAAGCTATTCAGAGCATGCAATTGTTCAAAAACAAATTTGCCAAAATTTAACGGTTTTACTCCAACAGTTTTGCCCTACAACGATGTCACGTGTCTTTGAAATTGGTTGTGGTTCTGGGAATTTAACTCGTCTTATTGCTGCATCTTTTCAGATTGAAGAGTTAATTTTGAATGACTTGTATGCAGATGTGCAGCAGCACTTTAACCATCAAGAAAATTTGAAATGGTTGATTGGGGATGTTGAAACTTTAGTGTTTCCGCAGCAGCTCGACATGATCGTTTCTGGTTCGGCTTTGCAATGGATGCAAGATTTACCCCGTGTACTTCAACATTGTCATACTGCTTTAAATGAAAAAGGCTGGTTATGTTTTTCAACTTTTGGCCCAAGAAACTTAATCGAGATTAAAGAATTAACAGGGCAAGGTTTAAGTTATTGGTCTATTGAAAATTGGAACAATGCCTTAACTCAGGCGGGTTTTGAAGTTCTGCATTTGTCTGAGTCAGAAGCCCAACTCTATTTCGATTCGCCTAAAGCTGTATTGCAGCATTTAAAAGCAACAGGTGTGACTGCAACTGCTCAGCATCGTTGGACTAAGCAAACTTTACAACAGTTTTATCAAGATTATGATCGGTTTAAGCATGCTGAGGGATATTCCTTAACATATCATCCGATCTATTGTATTGCGCGGAGAATTAAATAAATGAGTGGTCAGATCTATTTTGTTAGCGGGATTGATACCGAAATTGGTAAGACCTACGCGACAGGCTTTTTAGCAAAATTATGGACTGAACAGGGTAAAAAAGTGATTACCCAAAAACTCATTCAGACGGGTAATGCTGATATTTCTGAAGATATTGAAAAGCATCGTGAAATTATGGGGCAGGGTTGGTTTCAAGAAGATCATGAAAAGCTCACCATGCCGGAAATTTTTAGTTATCCTGCTTCGCCTCATCTGGCAACACGCCTAGATAACCGAGAAATTGACTTTCAAAAAATTGAAAATGCAACACAAACACTAGCTGAGCGCTTTGATATTGTTTTACTCGAAGGAGCTGGTGGATTAATGGTGCCATTAACTACAAGTTTACTCACCATTGATTATGTTGCTCAGCACCAGTTCCCCGTTATTTTAGTAACATCTGGTCGTTTAGGAAGTATTAACCATACTTTACTTAGTCTTGAAGCACTTAAGTCTCGTGGGTTGAAATTACAAGCCTTGGTATATAACCTAAAAGATGAATCAAAAGATCCATTAATTTCTCAAGATACGTCAAATTACTTGAAAGACTATTTAGCAATTCATTTCCCTGAAGCTCAATGGATTGAGCTGGAAAAAATGAATTAATTTAAAATAGGCTATAAAAAACCGCTCTTATAAGAGCGGTTTTTTTATGCATTATTTAATATTTTAGAATTTCTTAGAACCACGGTTAAAACCAGTCGATTTGCGTTGGTTACCAGTATTCACAGGAGCTTCTTTTTCGTCATCGCGACGTTGTTGACGCAAGAAACCGCCACGACGAGCTGCCATTGGCTTTTCGGTCATACGGTCAGTACGACGTTTTGCCATACCAAATAAACCTGTGCCTTGACGTGGTTTTAATTCAACTGATTTTGCTAGATTATCGATATCAGTTTTATCGAGTTCCATCCAGCGGCCAGTACGTAATTCGCGTGGTAAAATAACTGTACCGTAGCGTGTACGCAATAAGCGGCTTACTTTAAGTTCTTGTGATTCAAAAATACGACGAACCTCACGGTTACGACCTTCTTTCACTACTACTTGGTACCAGCGGTTAATACCTTCACCACCAATTTCCGAGAAAGATTCGAATTTAGCTGGACCATCTTCAAGCTCTACACCAGTTACCATTTTTTGGCGTATTTTAGGCGTTACTTCACCCATAACTCGAACAGCATATTCACGTTCAATTTCATTTGATGGGTGCATTAAGCGGTTAGCAAGCTCACCATCATTTGTGAACAACAATAAACCAGTACTGTTAATATCTAGACGACCTACCATTACCCAGCGGTCATTTGCAATTTGTGGTAAATGATCAAATACGGTTGGGCGTTTTTCAGGGTCATTACGTGAACAGATTTCGCCCTCTGGCTTATAGTAAATCAATACACGACGACGAATTTCGTCTTCAATTTGAAACTGAACTTTACGGCCATCAATGCGTAATTCATCGCCTGGTTCAATGCGCTCACCCACTTGGGCAACACGGCCGTTCACACTCACGCGTCCTGCGGCAATAACCTCTTCCATATATCGGCGGGAACCTAATCCGATCCGCGCTAATACTTTTTGCAATTTTTCACTCATGACAGCACAACCTTAGACATAATGATCAACAGTCCACCTCTTTATGATTTCGGTGCATTTGCATCGAGGGCCATAAAGGCTTCCTTGGCGTTCTGTAGGGGAGGCAATTGGCCTAGCGAAGCTAGACCAAAAGCATTCAGAAACTGAGGCGTTGTAATTAGCAACGCAGGTCTTCCGGGTAAATCTCTAAAACCGGCTTCTTTAATCCAGTTCCAGTCAAATAGTGTTCTAAGAATCTGACTATTATTAGACACACCACGAATTTGTTCAATATCAGCACGGGTAACCGGTTGATGATAAGCAATGACGGCCAGTGTTTCTAGTAATGAAGGCGACAGTTTTGTTGGTCGCTCTGGCCATATTTGCGCAATAATACTACGATATTTAGATCTTACCTGAAAGCGAAACCCTTGCGCTGTTTCAATCAACTCAATAGATCGGCCATGTTGTAATAGCGCGAGCTGTTGTAAAAGTTGACGAAGCTGTTGTTTATTATACTGATTATTAAATGCTTCTTTTAAACGGGCAATTGAAACGGGCGCTTCACTGGCAAAAATAATTGCTTCAAGTTGTAATAAGACTTCGTGATGAATGTCAGCTAATGACAAATCACTATTATTTTGTTCAAAGCTCATATTGAAGATCCTTGAATTGCTAAAGGAGCTTCAATACCAGACGCAATAATTTTAACTCGCTGTTGTCGGGTTAACTCTAAAACAGCCATAAAAGTCACAACCATTCCCATGCGACCTTGCAAAGGATTGAGTAATTCTTTAAAACTTAACACGTCACCAGACTCTAATTTCTCTTCAATATATGCAATGCGTTCTTCGAGTAATACAGGCTCTTGAGCCACGACATGAATAACGGGTTCTGGGCGATTAAACACACAGAACAACGCATCATGTAATACTGAAATATCATAGCCTTCATAAACAGGAGCGATATGACCTAAGCTTACATTTGCACTGAATGTATCACGCTCAAGAATTGGCATTTGACCTAAACGCTCAGCCGCTTGCTTAATGCGTAGATAGGTTTCAAGTCGATCAATAAGTTCCTGTTTAGGATCTTTTTCAATACTTATAACCGTAGGTTTTGGCAAAAGTAGACGAGATTTCAGGTCAGCCAATAAAGCTGCCATCACCATATAATCAGCGGTTAGCTCAATATTTAACGACTTCATACTATCCATATAAGTTAAATATTGAGTTGCTATGGGAGCAATATCGACTTGAATTAAATCAAAACCGTTTTTTTGAATCAGATAAATTAAAAAATCTAGTGGACCTTCAAACTGTTCGAGCAAAATCTCAAATGCAGCAGGAGGTATATAGAGATCTTCAGGAATCTTGTCATGCCACTCATCTAAAACACGGATGTGTGGAGCGTCTTCCATGGATTGATGAAGTGATTGATTCATTACGATTATAAGCCACGCGAATTTTCAAAAGCATGAGACTTGTTATTCAAGTCAAAGAGAGCTGTAAATAGAAGAACAGCAGATAGTGGAAATCATTCTAAATGAATTGTGCCTTTTAATAAATTACTTAACGACTAAAGTGTAAAAAAAATCCAAAATAAATAAAGAGTATTTTTTTGAGTGATAATACTTTTTTTAAAACTATTGGTAAAAATTGTAAGTGCTTATTCAAAAGCACTTACATCGCCAATACCACGGCGAATAATTTCAGGATGTTCACCCGATAAATCAACAATACTTGTGCTTGTTAAAGTACCGAAACCTCCATCAATAAATACATCAATTCGCTTATCTAACTGATTTTCAATATCGTATGGATCGTCTAGAGGATCTTCTTGTCCTGGTAAAATTAATGTACTGGTGAGTAGGGGTTCACCAAGTTCTTTTAATAGAGCCTGACAAATTGGGTTACTTGGAATACGTAAGCCAATGGTTTTCTTTTTAGGGTGCATCAATCTACGAGGAACTTCACTGGTTGCAGGTAAAATGAAAGTCGTAATGGCTGGGGTATTTGCTTTCAATAAACGATAAGTTGCATTATCAACTTTTGCATAAGTTGCAATATCAGATAAATCACAGCACATAATTGCATATTGATGCTTCGGCCCTAAACCGCGAATCTGCGCAATACGTTCCATAGCATTTTTATTACCGATCTGACAGCCAATTGCGTAGGCAGCATCGGTAGG
Organism: Acinetobacter sp. AC1-2; assembly: GCF_016124155.1. Classification (NCBI taxonomy): domain Bacteria; kingdom Pseudomonadati; phylum Pseudomonadota; class Gammaproteobacteria; order Moraxellales; family Moraxellaceae; genus Acinetobacter; species Acinetobacter sp. AC1-2. The sequence goes on along the minus strand of NZ_JABFFO010000007.1, from coordinate 38,019 downwards.
GTAAACCACAACATCTCCGGCACGAATGCGTTCAACCGCTTGGCTAATGAGGCGTTGCTGTGGATTTTCAGGATGTACATGTAAATGCATCATATTTTGGAGACTCCATCACGCCTGTGTTAAAAATAATTATTAGGCTTTTTAAATGAACTAGACAAGTAGTGAACGTAGTTTTTTTGTCAATTAATCAAGGAGTTCACGTTTGAATTCATTTAATTGTAATGGTGTACCCGAACGTGTACATTGGCAAATAAAGCCAATAAATGCTGTTGCATCACGTGGCAACTTAGCTTCACCTGAAAAGTAACGTTGTATTTGAGCATAAACATTATCTTTAAATATTTTGCCATCTCCGACATCACCTGTCAGGTTATCAAGCGAAACTCTAAACTTTCTACCAAAAGACTGAGAGAACAACCATTCAATTGCCTGCGGCTTAATTTCTACTTGTTCAAATAAACTTTGTTGCTCTTGAGTGCGGCCATCAGGTGCATACCAATATCCTAAATCAGGTAATAGGCGGCGTTTTTCACCAGCAATCGACCAATGACTGATTTCGTGAAGGGCGCTGTTAAAAAAACCATGGGCGAATTGGATTTTAGCAGGACCCTGATTTGTTGCCGGGAAATATTCTGGTTCAAAATCTCCACGAACTAATGTCACATTATGGTGGGAAAACCAGTGATTAAAGTGTAAAATAAGCCAATCGACTTGCTCAGACTCTGATTTTGAGCTTGACCATGGTGAGAGTTGCACTATGTTAGGTACAAGAGTGTTCTGATGAGTTGAATGGGTGCAAACGAGTAATGAAGAGTTAACTTCAGGTTGCGGCTGCAACAGGTGCATTGCTTAATTTACCCCGAGTTCTGTCTAAAGAAGTGCAAAATTGTATCTTAATCTTTGACAGAGTACCGATGAATTTGTAGAATTGCCGCCTTAATTATGTCAGCAAATACCTTTCCGGCACAGATTGAGCCGTTTAAATGGGCTGAACAAGGCTTTACATGGTCAGGTCAACTGCCCCTGTCTCGCTTTGCTCGTATCGCTCGTGAAGCTGTTGGATCAATTGATAATCAATTGATCAACATAGACTGTAAGCTATCAATGGATGCATATCATCGCATTGTGTGGATGGATGGTCATATGGACACGAAAGTTCCAATGGAGTGCCAACGTTGTTTGGAACCTGTTGAAATGCCTCTTGTCTTAGACTTTCATATTGCATTAATGGATGATGAGTCACTGATAGAGCGCTTGGATGAGGATGCTGATTTCATCGTTTTAGGTGAAAGTGAGTTTACGACGAAAGGTGATTATGATACGCCAGCCTCGATTAACTTACTCGCACTACTAGAAGATGAACTGTTATTGTTGGTGCCTTTATCTCCCAAGCATGATGCTTGTGAAAATAAACATCAACCTACCATTCAAAATGTTGTTGAAGAAAAACGGGATAATCCGTTTGATGTTTTGGCAGGTTTGAAGGGTAAACTTAACTCATAATTTGTGATATAATTGTGAGATAAGACAACTGAATTTGTTCTGATCCATTTTTTCGATCTTTGTAAGGAGCCATCATGGCCGTTCAGCAAAACCGTAAAAGTCGCTCTCGCCGTGACATGCGCCGTTCACATGACGCTTTAACCGAGAATGCATTAACAGTAGACCAAGCAACTGGTGAGACTCATCGTCGTCACCACGTTACTAAAGACGGTTTCTACCGTGGTCGTCAATTATTCGCTAAAGCAGCTGATGCTGAATAATTGTATGATATGCATTAAGCGTGATGCTTAAGTATAGAAAAAATGGGAGCGAAAGCTCCCTTTTTTTGTTGTTTTTCGCAATTATAAAAATATAAATAACATGTTAAATTTCCGCTCCAGAAATGAGTGAAAACCCAAAAAAGGATTTCTTATGTCTGCTAAACGTCTTGAACAAGTAGCTTTAGCCACAAAAACTGCGTTTGTGTTTCCAGGTCAAGGTTCACAAAAAGTCGGTATGCTTGCTGAACTAGCAGAACAGTTTAGTGGGGTTGGGCAAACCTTTGCTGAAGCTTCAGATGCGCTTGGATTCGATCTGTGGCATATCGCGCAAAGTGGTGAAGGCCTCAACCAAACAGAAAATACCCAACCTGTGTTATTAACTGCCAGTATCGCTCTATGGCGTGTATGGCTTGATTTAGGCGGTCTGGCACCTAAGTATCTTGCAGGACATTCTCTAGGTGAATACAGTGCTTTGGTTGCTGCAGAATCTATGAGTTTGGCAGATGCAGTGAAACTAGTGAATTTGCGTGGCAAACTCATGCAAAGTGCTGTTCCTCAAGGGGAAGGGGCTATGGCTGCAATCCTTGGTTTGGCTGATGAAAAAGTGGTTGAACTTTGCCAAATCGTGAATGCAGAAGGTCAAGGTTCAGTAGAAGCTGCAAACTATAATTCACAAGGCCAAGTCGTGATTGCTGGAAGTACAGCATCTGTACAACAAGTGATGGCTTTGGCAAAAGAGCAGTCTGCTAAGGCAATTGCTTTACCTGTGTCGGTTCCTTCGCATTGTTCATTGATGAAACCTGCTGCTGAAAAATTTGCAGAAGCTTTGGAACAAACTGCCATTGAGCTGCCTACCATTCCTGTAATACAAAATGTCAACGCGGGAATAGCTACCGATGTTGCTCAATTGCGTCAGGCGTTAACTGCTCAATTGTACCAATCTGTACAATGGACAGACACGATGCAGTTTTTACAAGACCAAGGTATTCACTACGTTGTTGAGTGTGGACCTGGTACAGTATTGAGTAATCTCGCGAAGCGTTTACCAAATATAGAAAAAGCTTTTGCTATTGATAGCAAGAGTAAAATGGAAGATGCCCTAAATGCTGTTTTAGTGGCAGAAGGAAAAATTGCATGACACAAGAACGCAAAGTTGCATTAGTAACGGGCGCGAGTCGGGGCATTGGCGCTGCAATTGCCCAGCAACTTATTCAAGACGGTTATTTTGTTGTAGGTACTGCGACATCTGAATCTGGTGCACAAAAGTTAAGTGAAAGCTTTGGTGAGCAAGGTGCAGGTTTAGCTCTCGATGTGCGTAATCTCGATGAGATTGAAGCAGTCGTTTCTCATATTGAACAGAACTATGGCCCTGTGCTTGTTTTGGTTAATAATGCGGGTATCACGAAAGACAATTTATTGCTACGTATGTCAGAAGATGATTGGGATGACATTCTCAACATTCACCTTAAAGCTGTATATCGTTTATCTAAACGTGTGCTTAAAGGTATGACAAAAGCGCGCTTTGGCCGCATTATTAATATTAGTTCTGTTGTTGCACATTTTGCAAATCCAGGTCAGGCGAACTACTCTGCTGCAAAAGCAGGTATTGAAGCGTTTAGCCGTAGTCTTGCAAAAGAGATGGGTAGCCGCCAAATCACTGTGAACAGTGTGGCACCAGGCTTCATTGCAACAGAAATGACAGATGCACTTAGTGAAGAAATTCGCAAAAAAATGAGTGATCAAGTGGCTTTAAATCGCTTAGGCGAGCCACAAGATATCGCAAATGCGGTGAGTTTCCTTGCAAGTGATAAAGCAGGTTACATTACCGGTACGGTATTACATGTAAATGGTGGTTTATACATGGCCTAGGGCTGATGTATAACTTTTAAAAATTTTTATATTCAATTAAACTAGTGGCAAATCAAACGCCACGAGCAATGAGGAGAATTCCTGTGAGCGATATCGAACTACGCGTTAAGCAAGCAGTTGCAGAACAACTTGGTCTTAAAGCTGAAGAGATTAAAAACGAAGCATCTTTTATGGATGACTTAGGTGCTGACTCTTTAGATTTAGTTGAACTTGTAATGTCTTTCGAAAACGACTTCGACATCACTATCCCTGATGAAGATTCAAACGAAATCACTACAGTTCAATCTGCAATTGACTATGTAACTAAAAAACTTGGTTAATTCGCATATTGCTGAATAAAAAGAAGGCCACCGTAAGGTGGCTTTTTTTATTTGAGTAAAATAAAAGAGATACATATTTTTACAAGATCAACCTCAATTGATAGCAGAGGCTTGTCTTTTTTGAAGTATAACAATAAAGGTCAGTTTAATGACTTTACTATAAACAATAATATGAGGACTAAAAGATGGGTCTTTTTGATTTTGTAAAAGGTATTGGTAAGAAAAATACCGCACCAGCAGAACCACAACCAGCTCCGGCAACACCAGCAGAACCTTCTGCACAAGAAATCGCAAATAAATTATTAGGATTAATTAAAAGTTTAGGCCTAGGGGTAGAGGGTTTATCTGTAACGTATAACGGTGCAACTGATACCGCAATCATTAAAGGACAGGTAAAAAGCCAAGCGGATAAAGAGAAAATTATTCTTATTGTTGGGAATATTGATCATGTTGCACAAGTAGATGATCAAATGACCGTTGCAACTCCTGAACCAGAAAGTAAATTCTACACAGTAAAATCTGGTGATAACCTGTCAAAAATTGCGAAAGAATTTTATGGTGATGCGAATCAATACCAAAAAATCTTTGAAGCAAACAAACCAATGCTTAAAGATCCAGATGAAATCTTCCCAGGACAGGTTTTACGTATTCCTCAATAATTGAGGGTAATAAAAAAGGCGCTTTTAGCGCCTTTTTCTTTTTCTAGAATCTTTTTGGTATTTTTTGCCCATTTGCTATAGGAGTCTCGGCGTTCTTTAAAACACCAAATAACCATGTTTCGGCATGCTGTACCGCAATTTTTAAAGAATCACCTAAAGCCAAACGACCAGCAATAAAACTAGCTAAAGAACAACCTGAACCGTGATACTCACCGTCTAAGCGGGGGCAACTACTACTCGCTGCAAGTTCACCATTAATATATAAACTATTTTTAATATAATCTGGTGTATCTTCGTGTCCACCTTTGACTAAAACAGCTTTTGCACCCATTTCAAATAGCTTTTGCGTTGCTTGTTCTAAGTCATCGACACCCGTGAGAGCACGTAATTCGACTGTATTTGGAGTAATAATAGTGGCTAGGGGAATAAGCTCAACGAAAGCTTTTACAAGAGTGGCTTGATCACCTAAAGAACCCCCGCTGTTTGCCACCAAAACAGGATCGAGTACATATTGATATTCTGGATGGGCGCGAAGAAATTCAGCGAGAGCAGCAATGTTATCTGTGGTGCCAAGCATGCCTGACTTAACGCATTTAATGGGCAAATCACCTACAACTGCATTTGCTTGAGCTAATAATAGTTCTTTTGAGGTTGCTTCGAAGCCAAATACTTGTTGTGAGTTTTGTATGGTGAGGGCTGTACATGCAATGGCTGCATGAGCACCACTTTGTCCAATCGCTTCAATATCAGCTTGTAAACCTGCACCACCTGAAGGGTCTAAACCCGAGAAACAAAGTACGGTTGGACGCACGGTTATTTCCTTTTCAATTTAAATTTACGTTAGTATAAGAGAGTTTGATTAAACTCTCGACCAATTGAATTAAATACTTTACTGGGTTAATGATTGAATGGCTATAAAACATATTTTGATTGATTTGGATGGAACACTAACAGACCCAAAAGTTGGTATTCATACTTCAATTCGTTATGCAATGGATAAGTTGGGCTTTCCATTGGCTGCCGATTTAAATATTGACTGGACAATTGGGCCTCCTTTAAAAGCCTCATTAGCAAAACTATTAGCCACTCAAGATGATGCTTTGGCTGAACAAGCTTTACTTGCTTATCGTGAGCGCTTTTCAGTTACAGGTTTATTTGAAAATGAAGTATATCCATCTGTTGCGCAAACACTTAATGCATTGAAAGAAGATGGGTATCGTTTATTCGTCGCAACAGCTAAACCAACTATTTATGCAAAACGTATCTTAGATCATTTTGACTTAAGCCAATATTTTGTAAATATTTATGGTAGTGAGTTAACTGGAGAACGTACCAATAAAGCTGAACTTATTCATTATATTCTTGAACGTGAGCAATTAAACTCAGAAGAATGCTTAATGGTAGGTGACCGTCAATATGATGTTTTAGGTGCTCGCCACAATGGTATTGAGGCGGTCGCTGTGACTTATGGTTACGGAACACCAGAGGAACTTAAGCAAGCACAACCTAAAGCAATGATTACGCAATTTTCTGAACTTTTGGAATACGTCGAAGATCAGGCAACACAAAAGAAAGTATCTTAAATATTAGTAAATTTTAATTTGAAGGTTTGGCTTTTATCTAAAGCCAAACCTTTTTTTATTTAAATACTGTGTTGTTGGCGGTATTGAACAAGTTCTTCAATTGTAATCACGGTTAAGTGATGAGTTTGGGCATATGCCAAAACTTGAATACCTGATGCCATCGTGCCATCTGGGTTGGTTAATTCGCATAATACGCCAGCAGGTTTAAGCCCAGCTAGTCTTGCTAGATCAATTGTTCCCTCAGTATGACCTCGGCGAGTCAGTACTCCTCCAGTACGTGCACGTAAAGGAAAAACATGGCCCGGACGGTTAAGATCACTTGGAACGGCACCATCTTTAATTGCAGTTTGAATGGTAGTAACGCGGTCTTTAGCCGAAACACCAGTGGTAACACCTTGGGCTGCTTCAATGGTCACTGTAAAAGCGGTATGAAACTGGCTTGAGTTTTGAGAAACCATTGGGGGAAGTTCTAAATGATCTGCTAATTCTTCTGTCAGGCATAAACATACAATACCTGAGCCATCACGAATCATACGTGCCATGGTTTCAACAGTTAGAGTTTCGGCTGCGACAATTAAATCTGCTTCATTTTCACGATCGAAATCATCCATGACCAAGACAGGTTTGCCTTGACGGATATCTTCTAATGCTTGTTGAATGCGTTGTTCAGCAGGAGAGAGGGCTGAGAAAAAAAGTTCTGGTTGAATTAAGCTAGACATAATGAAACGCTCTCGTAAAAATACGGTTGAACATTTCAGGACTGATGTAAAAACAGGCTGGCACTGAAATAAAACGGATTTATCCCAGTTCGTCGTCTTCTTTCATCCGGACTATACCGTCGGCTTTGGAGTCTCACCAAATCTGCTCAAATCATAAAATTTAAGCTCGTGGGCTTGTTAATTTATCAATAAAAATTAACTTTACCACCGGTGGGGAATTACACCCCGCCCTGAAGCGATGGGTTTTATTATAGCGCGCTGGATAAAATTGACTAGATGCTTTTGTAGAATGCTAAGTTTCTTTATGAATAAGTATTTTCACAAATGGAAATAGGCTTATTAACAAGAGCTTACTTGTTGATATGAAAATGGAATGCTATGTTTTTTATAGAAAATTATAAATAAAATAGGTGTTTCATGCAGATAAGAGACGATTATCCCCTTAGGAATACTTTATTTATTCAGCATCTCCATATTTTTAGTTATGTATTTATGGCGGTCAGTATTCTTTATTTAATTGCTGCTAATTGGTTAATGCTTCCAGACAGCATTCAGCTAGCAATCCCACCACTTATATTACTTGTGACAGCATGGATCAGCGTAAAAGATATTTTAAGTGAAGGAGTTAGGCATACTTTACATGGTATTTGCGGCTTGATGGTAGGCTTAAGTTTGGCTGTAATCGGGCAGGTCTATCAAACTGGAGCAGACAGTTATTTACTTTTCCTGATTTGGACATTGCTTTTATTACCTTGGCTATATCGACCAAATATTGGAATCTTTGCTTTAATTTGTATTACTAGCCAACTTACACTTTTTTTATTTTTTAAGCAGACTTTTTGGTTAGAAAAGTTTCCTTATTTATATCTGTTTGCTTTAAATTTATTAAGCCTTATAGAATTTTGGGTATGTATAAAGAAGTATCGTGCTTTACGTTTCGTCTTTATCGCTTGGTTTGCAGTCATTTCAATCATTGGAATGATCCAATATTTATCTGGTGAAAATATTCCTTATCTGATCTCGGCTTTCTTTTCAGGGATAATCGTTTTTTATTATTTCTTCAAAAAAGATGATCAATTATGTGCCAGCTTGATGGCCGCTGTTCTTGGCGTAACTGCAACAATATGGCTTGTAGATAGGATCAATGACTTGTTTAAAGATTCAAATGAGTTCATTTTTTTATTCATTGCAGGCATTATTTTTATCTGGTTTGCGCTGATTAGTTATTTTTTAATAAAAATTTTTCGTCAAAGCCGCTTTTATATAATTCCTTTAGCTATTGGAGCTTGGCTTGCTGGTCTAGCACTTGCGGCTTTTACATTAGTATTTTGGGAAGCTGTTTCTTTAATTATTGGAGTTATTTTTGTTTGTATAGCTTCTATTTTATTGAAAAAATCTCAACACTACTTTTTTCGGCAATTTGCCTATTGTTTATTCATAAGTGGTCAGACTGCTTTTTTGTTTCATCTAGAGTCTGAAACAGATCAGATGTTGTGGGTGCTAATTGCACAGATTTTTATTCTCTGTATAAGTTATTTTTTTAAACCCCATTGGTTCTTTATTTTAATTCAAATGCTCGCTACTTATGGCATAGCATTTATTTACTTACTACAAATGGACCATTCATTGTGGTCAGTAAACTCCACTCAGACTTATTTAAATTTAACACTGCTCAGCTATTTTGTTTTTAGTTTGGTGTTCTTGCCGAAGGCTAAATCGATAGTTCAATATGAGCGTAGTATCTATTTATGTGTGCTTACGGTAGTTGTAGTAGCTACTTTCTTTGATACTTTTATGGGACTGGTTCTAGATAGTTCGGAAGATCGGCAGATATGGATTTTCTATTTATTACCTAGTCTTTGGTTGCTTTGCTTTAGTATTTTTTATTTGTATAAGCAGTTGCATGGAGTAGTGTTTTTCGCATTCTTACTTTTTGGTGTATTGCTCATTGCACTTGGCTATTTTGAAGTTTTCATTTTATTTATCATTCTAACATGGGCGATAAAAAAGAAAGATTATATTGTTTATGGTGTCACTCTAGCAGTATTTGTTTTAGTACTTTGGCAGCTTTATTACAACTTACAAATAACTTTTTTGGCAAAGAGTGCATCGATTTTGATTTCTGGTCTTGTTCTATGGGCTTTATATTGGTTGCTCCACCAAGAAAATCAACGCCATCTTATTGAAGGAGAAAAATAATGAAGAAATATTTTTCTCTTATTCTGGCTATAGCTACCACATTATTTTTTGTGGGATTGATAGCGAAAAATGAATGGCATCTGCATCATAGTAAAAGTATTTTCATTGAGCTTAAGCCAGTTGATCCGCGTTCAATTTTACAAGGTGACTATATGGCATTGGCTTATGAGTTAAATTTGCAAACTCCTAAACCTCTTGCTGAAAAAGAAAATGAAACTCTAAATCAGAGAATCTTTAATTATGCATCTATTCACGCAAAAGTTAGTTTGGATTCACACAATAAAGTAATCCGTACTATTTTAGAACCTAACAATTTATCTGCTGAGCAGAGCTTAATTTTAAAAAATCCTGAAAACCGATATCAAGCTTTATATCCTGCATCTCGGAGTTTCTTATTTGCCGAAGGTCTAGCTCAATGCTATCAGAAAGCAAAGTATGCTGAATTTAAGGTAAATACAAAAGGAGAGGCGATTCTGTTTGATTTGCGAGGAGAGGGGCTTCAACCATTAAATTGCAAACAGCAAAAGAACTGGTGGGAAGGAACCATTTAGGATTTATAAAATGATAAAAGCCCGTCAATGCGGGCTTTTTTTATTCTTAGAATAAATTAGGCAACTTGAACAGGAATACAATTCGCTGTGTGGTTGACTGTATTATTTGGGTTAGCATAGACCAAACGTGGTTTATGAATATTTGCTTCAGCTTCAGTAAAATCACCAAATGTAGCAATAATCACTAAATCACCGACATCTGCTTGATGTGCAGCGCCACCATTTACTGAAATAATTCCAGAGTTATCTTCACCACGAATAGCATAGGTCGTGAAGCGTTTGCCATTGGTTACATTCCAAACATGAATTTCTTCATATTCACGAATACCAGCTAAGTCCATCAATACGCCATCAATTGCACAAGAACCTTCATAGTGAAGTTCAGCATGGGTTACAACTGCGCGGTGAATTTTGCATTTTAATAAACGAGATAGCATGGCTAGCGTCTCCTGAGTAGACCTAAGAGTAAGATCTTATGGTGAAATCTTTAGCTTTTGCTGTTGGCAAAGTGGCTGATGCGCATTTTGCTCCTAAAAAAGCAAGATAGCAAGCTTGATTGTTCAACAATTTAAGTTGGTTTATACGCATTAATTTGATTCATGGCCTGTGGAACTTGTCCTTGAACAAGTAATTTCACTTTAGAAAGGGCATGATCAATTGCTGCATCCATCAGACTTTGTTCACTACTTGGTGCTTTCCCAAGTACATGACCTGAAACTCGCTCTTTTGAGCCAGGATGTCCGATACCAATACGTAAACGATGAAAATTTGGACCAATATGAGGGACAATGTCACGTAAACCGTTATGACCACCATGTCCTCCGCCTGTTTTTAGACGAATTACACCAGGGTTCATATCAAGTTCATCATGAGCAATCAAAATTGCTTCGGGAGCAATTTGATAAAATTTTGCAAATGGAACTACACTTTGTCCAGAACGGTTCATAAATGTAGTGGGTAGAAGTAGACGGACATCGTGTCCTTCTATATTACCACGTCCGCTGATTCCGTGAAATTTCGGATCATTTTTTAATGTAATGCCATATTTATTAGCAAGCTGTTCAATGAACCAAAAGCCTGCATTATGGCGGGTTTGGGCATATTCTGAACCAGGATTGCCCAAACCAACAATTAGCGAAATATTTGACACTAATCTACGCCTTTCAACACTTATGCGCGTTTGAAGTCAGCGTGCATAGGAGTGTTTTTAGCTGGGTGACGTTGTAACGCTTGGATTTTAACGTTTTCAACTTTGTCGCCAACTTGGATTTCTATAACTTCTTCAAAGAAAGCATTGTTTTCTAAAGCTTTTACAAGCTGACGAAGTTCTAAAGTAATAGCTACAGGCTCAGCATTGCCACCATAAATGATAGCTGGAATTAATGCTTCGTGACGAAGGCGGCGGCTCGCACCTTTCCCTTGTTTGTCTTCAGCACGCGCTTGAGCGTTTAATACGAAGTTTGACATGAGTAAATCCTCATTAAAGTTAAATAGACTAAACTTGCGACCAGTTTAGTGATAGAAAACCCCAGCCAAGGCCAGGGTTCATAAAAGCTGCGGTATTATAAACTATCGAACATCGCACTGATAGATTCTTCGTTATTAATACGACGAATCGTTTCAGCAACCATGCTAGCAACAGAAACCTGACGGATTTTGCCCAAGGTTAATGCTTCTTCAGAAAGAGGAATAGTGTCAGTGACAACTAATTCATCAATAACTGAATTACGTAAGTTTTCAATAGCCTTGCCAGAAAGTACAGGGTGAGTTGCGTATGCAACTACACGGCGTGCACCAAATTGCTTAAGCGCATCAGCTGCTTTACACAATGTACCGGCAGTATCAACCATGTCATCTACGATAACGCAATCACGATCTTTTACGTCACCAATTAAATGCATAACTTGCGATTCATTGGCTTTTTGACGACGTTTATCAATAATTGCTAAATCGATGTCACCCATCTGTTTGGCAACGGCACGAGCACGTACTACGCCACCAACGTCAGGAGAAACCACCATAAGGTTATCATGCGATTGTTGACGTAAGTCAGCAAGCAAAGCAGGAGTACCATAGATGTTGTCGACTGGAATATCGAAGAAACCCTGAATTTGGTCAGCATGTAAGTCAATCATTACGACACGATCAATACCAACAGTGGTAAGCATGTCTGCAACAACTTTAGCTGTAATCGGCACACGTGCAGAACGTGGGCGACGGTCTTGGCGAGCATAACCAAAATAAGGGATAACGGCTGTAATACGACCAGCACTTGCACGACGCAAAGCATCTGCCATAACCAAGATTTCCATAAGGTTATCATTGGTAGGGGCACAAGTAGGCTGAACGATAAATACGTCTTTACCACGAACATTTTCAGTAATTTCTACTGAAATTTCTCCATCAGAAAAGTGACCGACTGATGCAGCACCTAGAGGGATATGTAAGTGACTTACGACTTTTTGAGCGAACTGTGGATGAGCATTTCCACTAAAAACGACAAGATTGGGCATGAAGCACCCTTGGCGGTTGGTATGTAATTAAATAGATGGCAGGGGCGGCTGGATTCGAACCAACGGATGCCGAGATCAAAACCCGGTGCCTTACCACTTGGCGACGCCCCTAATGCGGCAGAACTTTAATATTTTTGCAATGCAATGTCAAGATGAATCAACAAAAAGCATAGCAATTAAGTCTGTCTTTAAAATAAGAGAATGGCAGGGGCGGCTGGATTCGAACCAACGGATGCCGAGATCAAAACCCGGTGCCTTACCACTTGGCGACGCCCCTAACGTGTAACCTTAAAATGATTAAGAGGAGATTCTTTTAAACTATTTACCAAGTAAGATTTACATGGTGAATGCTTAAGAATTTCATCAATATTCATTTCATTCGTTACTTCAATAAAAACACAAGCACCTGTACCTGTAAGCTTTGCTTGACCAAACTGATCTAAATATTGCATTGCTTCTTCCACTTCAGGGTATAACTGTCGGGCCAATGGCTCAAAGTTATTTCCAAAATTAGAAGGTTCTAACTGATAGGCGCAAAATTTAGTGGTCTTAGAGTCTCTTGTCAATGTTTTTTGTGAAAAAAGCAATTGAGTGCTGATAAAACAATCAGGTTTTAAAATAATGAACTGTTTTTGATCTAAGTCTATGAATGATAAATGTTCACCAATACCTTCAGCCCATGCATTTTTACCATAAATAAAAATAGGAACATCGGCACCAAGCTTTACGCCATAGTCTGCAAGTTGTTCTTTATTTAGACAACATTCCCATAATTGATTTAACACAATCAGGGTTGTGGCAGCATTGGATGAACCTCCGCCTAGACCTGCACCCATTGGAATATTTTTTTCAATTTTGATGTTTAGACCGCAGAATTTTTTTGCGTGCGGTCTTAATATTTGAGCAGCCCGATAAATCAGGTTTTCCTCAGGTTGAACTTCACTCAATCCATCAATTTTGATTTGTTCATCTAAAGTCGGTATAAATATCATCCAATCATATAAATCAATGAGTTGGAAAATGGTTTGTAATTCATGATAACCATTTTCACGACGTCCTGTAATATGTAAAAACAGGTTGAGCTTAGCTGGAGAAGGGACTCGAATCATAGATTTATATAATTAGACTTAGCGGTTTTGGATGACCATTGTAATACGGTTTTCTTTATCTTCAGCAAGAGCTTGCTTTAAAACCAGTTTGTTTGGCAAAGTTTGTTCACCATCGTAACTGAAATTAACTGTCCAGCCGTCTTCAATGAGTTGGTTTACACGATTTTCATTATCTTTACTGATTTGAGCACTTAAAGTTGCAGGTTTAGCCAATATCCAACTTGTTAAATGAGTAATTGGTGCTTGCCAACCAGTTGCACGCTCTAAAAGTTCTTCTGGAGAGGCGGCAGTAATTAACCCTGTTTTAGCACTATTTAATTTCACTTCACCGGGTTTACCCTGAATTTGGGTTTTTCCTACACCTAAAATGCCGCTTAATTCAATATCAAAATTATCTTGTTGTTGAACCCACGTGAAAAAGGCACTACCAGTTTGCTGTGGTGTGCGAACCCCAATCTTACCTTGTAAATTAAAGTGTTTTTCGTCTTGAACTTGCTGGGTAACCGCGGGTTTAGGTTGAGTAAAATGCTGACAACCGGTTAGAAATAATACACTTGATCCACAGATCGCTGTGCACAGTTGGGCAAATTTGCTCATATGTTTAACTCTTTTTTGCAGATGTAGGTAAAATTAACGCATCAAGCTGTTGTAATTGTGGATCATTGGCATGTTTTTGTTTCAGTTGTTGTAACACAGCGCTAAATTGAGTTAATGATCCTTGCATATACAATGCTTTAGCATAACGAACGCCAATATTTACATTATGGCTGAGTTCATAAGCTTTGCCTAAAGCTTCTGCTGCACCTTCATAATCATTCTGTAAAAATGCAATATAGCCAAGCGTATCTAGAATAGAGGCCTGTTCCGGCGCATATTCTAAGGCTTGTTCCGCATATTGACGTGCTTCTTTTAACCTACGGTTTTGCAGGGCTAGTGTATAGGCATATGCATTTAGATAAGTTGGGCTGTTGGGCTCAAGTTGTAATAATTGCTTTAATGTTTTATCGAGTTTATCGCGGTCAGTATATGGATCAAGTAATAAAACTTCTGCGTAAATGAGTTCCGGATCATCCGGTAAATTCTTTATCGCTTCATCTAATAAATTTAAGGCAGCTTTTTTATTGCCCATTTTCTTTAAAATTTCAGCTTGAGCTTGATATAAGAAACTTGCATGTTGAGGGTAATTTACGCGTTCTTGAGTGAGGAACCGTAAAGCATCGTGTAAATTATCTTGCTTATCATAAATCGCAATCAGATTACGTCTTGAAACAACGTATAAACTGCCATCAACTAAGCGATAGTAAGCTTTTGCTGATTCATAATGCTGTTTGCGTTCTGCATTAATCGCTAAGTAATAATAAGCTTCATTTTGGTATTTTGCAGAGTTTCGTAGGTCAACAAGATATTGTTCTGCTTTGTCATATTGTTTTAAATCAATGCTGGTTAAGCCTGCAATAAACAATGCTTCTTCAGCTTTAGGATTAGCCTCTATAACGTTTTCAAGCTTTTCTAAAGCCAGTTGAGATTGATTAAGTTGTATAAGATAACGGATTTCAGCTAAACGAATGTCTAAATTTTTCTTATATTTACGGCTGGACTTTGCATACCATTTAAGCGCACCTTCTTGATCGCTAAGAGCAATGAGTAGGTTTGCTTTCATTAAAATAAAGCTCGTCACTTTAGGACGTCGACGTAGTGCCTTGTTAATGTTGGTTAGAGCAGATTCTAATTGACCATTTTGGGCTTCTAGGTTAGCGATGAGTGCTAAAATAGAAGGGTTGTTTTTTTCTGCACTAGAACGTAAAGCTGTTAATAATACATCTCGATCTTGAGCATTTTCTGGGGCAATACTCGCTAAAATTTGTTCTAAATCGGCAGTCGGATCTATTTTTAAAATTTTATCTAATGTTTCAGCGGCAAGCTGGTATTCATGTGTTTTTAAGGCAATATGGGACAAATAGAATAAAGCAGGTACATCTTTGGGTTCTTGGGCTACCCAATGTGTAGCAATGTTTAAAGCGGCTTGAAAATCATTATATTCAAGCGCAACATCTAAAGCTCGCTGTTTAATTGACGTAGAGTTACTTTTAATTGCGAGTACTGTGTAATTATGCAAAGCGTTAGGAATGTCATCATAAGCTAGAGCAAATTCAGCGACCATAGTTTGCTCTAATGCCTGATCAAATGAATGCACGGCATAGGTCTCTTGCACAGGGCGTGCATAGACATGCGAGGACATGCTACCTAACAATAAGAATGTGGTAGAATACTGTCTTATCGAAGCACCGTTAAAATTAATACGGCTATTCATTTGACGCAATTTTTATTGATCCAAAGTAATGCTTTTTATGACACCGATGTTGCACAATAGCATAAATTTAGCGAAATGATGATCTGATATGTCTTTCTTTGCATTGGGTGTCAACCATCAAACAGCTTCTGTCGAACTCCGCGAACAAATTGCTTTCAATGCAGAGCGATTAAGTCGTTTGCTTGCCGAACAAAGCCATCACCAAAGCTTAAAGGATTTGGTGGTCGTCTCGACGTGTAACCGTACAGAAGTTTATGCCATGGCTGAAAATGCCGAAAGCCTTCTGAAATGGTTAGCCGATGCCAATAATATTGATGTAAAGCACTTAATTCATCATGTTTATCGTTACGAGAACACGCAGGCAATTACACATTTAATGCGAGTAGCAAGTGGCTTAGACTCTCTCATGCTCGGTGAGCCGCAAATTTTAGGGCAAGTTAAAAGTGCTTTGGCATTGTCTAAAGAAGCTCAAACAGTCTCTCCTGAATTAAACAGTGTTTTTGAATATGCTTTTTATGCAGCTAAACGTGTACGTTCCGAAACTGCGGTGGGCAGCCATGCCGTTTCGATGGGGTATGCTGTTGCACAATTGGCTTTACAGGTTTTTAGTAAGCCTGAAAAACTTACTGTGATGATTGTTGCTGCGGGTGAAATGAATAGCTTGGTTGCTAAACATTTGGCTGAAATGGGCGTCGCTAAAATTATTATTTGTAATCGTAGCCGTGAGCGTGCTGACCAATTGGCTCAAGAGATTTCACATCAGGTTGAAGTTGAAATTATTGATTTTTCAGCATTGGCTGAAAATTTGTATCGTGCTGATGTTGTGTCGAGCTGTACTGGTAGTTTATATCAAGTGATTGCTTATCCTGATGTTAAGACCGCATTAAAGAAACGTCGCTATCAACAAATGTTAATGGTTGATTTAGCTGTACCCCGTGATATAGATCCTAAAGTTGAAGCGCTTGATGGCGTCTATTTGTATGGTGTTGATGATTTACAAAGTGTGATTGAGGAAAACCTCGCTCAACGTCGTCAGGCGGCTGTTGAAGCGGAAGTGATGGTGAATCAATTAGCTACTCAGCTTATTACTCATCAAAAAGTTAAAGAGGCGGGCAGCACAATTCATGCCTATCGCCAACATAGTGAAGAAGTTAGCCAACAAGAGCTGACGCATGCTTTAGAGGCTTTGAATCACGGTGAGAATGCTGAGCAAGTATTACAGCAATTCGCGCATCGTTTGACGCAAAAGCTTATGCATCCGACATCTATTTTGCTACGCGAAGCTGCCAAGGCCGAAAATCCTGATTATTTTGAATGGTTACAACAGCATTTACAGGATGTGTTTGATCATGAGCGTAAGTCAAAACATTAAGACAACAGTCTTAAACTAATTTGTTTGGTTAATTCATTAAGCTGTTGTCTTAAATTTCGTGATTCAATTAGAGAAATTGGCGATTTAAGTTTCTGACGTAAATATCTTTCTTTTAGGCCTAAAGCATATTCTTGGGCTAACTTGTCGGCCACTTCTGGTGCCTGCGTTAATGCCTGAATATTGGTTCTTTGCATAATATCGGCAATTTCATGGCAATAACTGCTACAAGCACCTAGAACATAATATGTTGCCAGCTCTTGGTCATCCGGTAAGTCATCAAAAATACGGTTTAAAATTGCCAGTACTTTTGCTAATAATTCATCTTGATGAATATAAGCACGTAACCCTTCAAAATGAATATAAAGAAAAGGGTGGTGCATCAAAATTGCAATTGCAAAGTCTTCATCTTTAGTATGAATGTTAAATGAGAGCGAGGCATCATGGCTGATTTGTGGTGTAAAACGTTTACCCAGTCCGAGTTTTTCACGGAAAGATTGATTGAGTAAATAACGGAACGAACCCTGTTTGGGTAATAGTTCAGTCAGTTCTCGAAGTTCTCCCATGACCAAGCTTTTGCCTTCAGGGGTACTAATGTCATGTTGACCTGTTAAATGGGCAAAGACAAAATCAGACAAAAGAGGGGACTGTTGTAGTAGTTTTTGGAAATTTTCAAGCCCTTCACGACGGATCAGAGAATCGGGGTCATGGTCATTCGGTAGTACGAAAAATTTGAGTTCGCGTCCATCATTGAGAAGTGGTAAAGCAATTTCTAAGGTTCTGCGTGCTGCTTTTTGCCCAGCAGCATCACCGTCAAAAGCAATGGTAATACGGCTATTTTGTTTAAATAAAATATTAAGATGTTCTGTGTTACTTGCTGTTCCTAAAGTCGCTACAGCCCCTGTAATGCCATATTGCTGAAGTGCAATGACATCCATATAGCCTTCAACCATTAACCAGTCGTTAGATTTGAGTTTTCTACCTTCATAAAGCCCGTAAAGTAGCTGATTCTTGTGAAAGACCTCTGAGTCAGGCGAGTTAATGTATTTGGGCTTGATCTCATCATTTAAGGCACGCCCACCAAAACCAACGACGCGGCCTTTCGGGTCTCGAATCGGGAAAATCATACGGTCACGTAATAAGTCAAAATCACGGCCATTATCACTCGAACGAATAAGTCCTAGTTGCTTTAAACCATCAATGTCATAAGGAAAAGCTTTCTCTAGGTGTTGCCAATCTTCTGGTGCATAGCCTAAGCGCCAAAATTGAATCGTCTGATTAGTTAAGCCACGTTGTTTAAAGTAGTTTTTTGCTTTTTGACTGTTAGGTAATTGGTGTTCATAGAACTGTGCAATATTTTCCAGTAAGTCATATAAATTACCTTCTTGAACTGGTTCCTCAAAGTTGAAAGGCTGTTCAAATTGGGCAAAAGGGTCGTCAAAAAATACCGGTTCAAGCGTGTTGTAGCTTTCATCTATTGGTTGCTGAGGAACCACGGGCTCCGCCGTATTTGCTTTAGCAACTGGCGGCTTTGTAACCTGACGGGTATAAGATAGTTTTTTGTTCTCGGTATTATCTTTGGGTAGTTCGACTCCAGCGCTACTCGATAACTCTTTCATTACATCTATAAAGTTTCGGTTATCAATGTCCATCAGAAAACGGATCGCGTTACCGTTGGCCTGACACCCAAAGCAGTGATAATACTGCTTGTCTCGATAGACATGGAACGATGGAGATTTTTCTTGATGAAAAGGGCAACAGCCGGAATATGTACGTCCCGTCTTTTTCAGTTTCACACGCTGACCAATCAGATCGACAATATCTGTGCGATCTAAAATTTGATCAATCGTATGTTGTGGAATTGCCATAATTCAGATAACCGTATTAAAACTGATGAGAGAGTGAGTCAGAATATTCTGACATGATGAGGCAAGATCTATCCAATAAATATTTTAATATTTTATAAAAACAAACAGGCAAGTGATATCACTTGCCTGTTTGTTGATGTTTTTTAAAGCTTAAACTTATTGAGCAGCGTCATCTGCACCTTGTTTCGCATCATCTGATTGAGAATCAGTTGATGTATCTGTAGAGGTAACAGCAGGAGCAACAGTTGTATTTTCTGCTGCTTGTGGCTCAGGTTTGTCTAATAAGCCAAAGCTTAAACGGTTTGTCCAACTACGTTCTGATTTTGGTGCTTCAACTTGTGTTTGCTCTGGCTCAGCAGTTTCTTCTTTATCTGAATTGCCAATTAAACCGAAGCTAACACGATTAAGGAAGCCACGTTTTTGAGCTTCTGATTCACTTGTGCTTTCTGGTGTTGCGGCAGTAGATTCACGGCCAAAAATACCTAGGGTCGCACGGTTAATCCAGTTACCTTCTTTACGAGCAGCACGCATGTTAACTGTGCCGTCTTTTTTCACCAAGTTAGGGTAATTAAGTTTTAAAACTTCAATATATTGTTGTGAAGTCGCTTTATCACCTAATTGGTTATAGCTATATGCCAAAGTCGCTAATGCTTCTGGAACTTGAGGAGTTTGTGGATAGTGTTCAATTACCCATTGCGAACGTTCGGCAGCTGCAATCCAAGCTTTACGTTTAACATTAAAACGTGCAGCAGTCATTTCATTTTCAGCAAGTTCTTGTCCAATAAATTTCATGCGCTGAGCGGCGTCAACAGAATATTGGCTACTTGGGAAACGACGAATTAAATCAACAAAATTTTGATAAGCAACTTTTAAATAGCTCACATCACGATGAGATTGTTGCAAAGATGTATAGCGCATCAAACTGTCGTAGTTTTGCTCCATATTCGCTACAGCACGAACATAATAAGCATAATCCACATTTGGATGCTGAGGATTTAAACGAATAAAACGTTCCGCTAAGGCAATCGCGCCTTCATAATCTTTTTGCTTAAATTTCGAATAGAGAAGTTCAAGTTGTGCTTGTTGTGCGTATTGTCCGGTCGGATAATAAGTATCGATTGCTTCTAAAGACTTGGTCGCATCAAGATATTGACCACGGTCAAGCGACTTTTGGGCCTTTTCGAAGTAAGCTTGTTCACTAGATTGTGGGCCACTATCGACCACTTCTTTTTTACTTGGATTGCTGCTACAGCCCACAAATGCAGACGCTAAACCTAAAGATAAGGCAAGCATCGTAATTTTATAACGTGGTAGCGACATAAAAACTCCTCTGTTATGTTGGGCAATGAGCTACAATTGCGCTATTAAACCACTTTTATCTCAATGATCAAATGACTTCAGCACAATCTTCAAACACAAACTTATCTGAAACCGACTTCAATTTACTTGAAGATTCTGAGGATGCAGATAACCATACTTCTGATACAACTGCAACACGTTTATCGTTGCAAGTTCAGCTAGATGAAAGCTATCTGGGACAACGTATCGATCAGGTAGCAGCCTTGGTGTGGAATGAGTTTTCACGTGAAAAGCTTAAACAATGGTTGAAGGATGGCCATCTGTTGGTGAATGGTAACATTGTCAAGCCAAAGCACCGTTGTGAAGGGACCGAACTGCTTACACTCGAAGTTGAGCTCGAAGCTCAGACCACGAGCCAACCTGAAAACATTCCACTTAATATTGTCTATGAAGATGACGACATTTTAGTCATCAATAAACCAGTCGGTATGGTGGTGCATCCAGGGGCTGGCAATAGTTCTGGAACTTTAGTGAATGCCTTGCTTTACCACTTCCCAAAATTGTCGGAACTTTCTCGCGCTGGTCTAGTACATCGTATTGATAAAGATACCAGCGGTTTGTTAGTCGTTGCTAAGAGCCTTGAGGCACAATTTTCTTTAAGTAAACAGTTGGCAAATAAATCGGTTTACCGCGTATACGACTTAGTTGTTTATGGAAATATTATTGCTGGCGGTACTATTGATGAACCTATCAAACGTCATCCAGTTGACCGTGTGAAAATGGCGATTTTACCGGGTGGGCGCGATGCAGTGACCCATTACAATGTAAAAGAACGCTTTAGAGATTTTACTCGTGTACAAGCTCGTCTTGAAACAGGCCGAACTCATCAAATTCGTGTGCACTTTAGTTATATTGGTTATGGACTGATCGGCGATCAGATTTATATGAACCGCGTACGTGTACCTGCTGGGGCATCTGAATTACTCATTGACACTTTACGTGGTTTTAAACGCCAAGCATTGCATGCAGCTAAATTGGGCTTAAAACATCCTCGTACTGGTGAAGAAATGCTATTTGAAGCGCCGTGGCCTGAAGATTTTACACATTTAGTGAATGTGTTACGTTCAGAAAACGCTGCATATTAAGGACGCGTATATGGAATTTGTTCAAGGATTACCTCAAGGTGTATTTGTAGGGCAGACACGTGTTCAACATCCTTTGGCATTACCAACGGATCAACTTGAGTTGTCTGGCTTTAATCTGGCTTTACATGTCAACGATGAGGCACAACGTGTTCAGCAACATCGCATGATATTGTTAGATGAGTTTGCCCAGTTCGGTGTTAAAAAAATGACATGGATGACTCAAACACATAGTACGATTTGCCATACAGTAAATGAACAAATTCCTTTTAAGGCATTAATCGGTGATGGTCTGGTCACTCAAACCAAAGGTCATGCTTTAATGATGATGACCGCTGATTGTTTACCTCTCGTGTTAGGAAATGCCGAAGGTACGGAAGTCGCAAACTTGCATGCGGGTTGGCGTGGTTTAGCGGGTGGGATTGTTGAAAACACGATTGCTGCTATGCAGAACCCTCCAGCTTGGGCATGGTTAGGAGCTGCGATTAGCCAACCTTGTTTTGAAATCGGGGCTGAAGTAAAAGCTGCTTTTTGTGATAAATATCCAGAGTTAGAAACAGCTTTTGTTGAGGGGGCATCTCCAAATAAATTTCATGCAGATTTATATGCAATTGCACGTTTTATTTTGCAGAGTCTAGGTGTGAAACAGGTTTTAGGTGGAGATCAATGCTCTTATCAACAGAGCGATGATTATTTTTCTTATCGCCGTGATGCGAAGACTGGACGTATGGCTACCTTTGTTTTTATATAAGCTTTATAAACATAAGTAAATTCACTCTCTTATTTTGTCGTAATTAAACAGAATAAGAGAGTTTTTATTGAGTTTGAAAATATTACGATTGTGAACCGTATTGAAACACTTGTATTTCATATTTATAGATGTAGGTTTAGCAAGCGCTAATAAAATGATAAAATAGAAAAAATCGCTCAAAATTTTAATCTTATGTCTTTGCCTGAAAAACATCTCTCTATTGTTTACCACAGTCCATATGGTCATACCGCCAAGGTAGCTTTCGCTATTGCTGCTGGTGCAGAGGTGATGGGGGTAAAAGTACATCTAATGAATATTGAGCATATTGATTGGGATGCGCTTGATGCATCACAAGGCATTATTTTCGGATCTCCTACCTATATGGGAAGTATGACTGCCGACTTTAAAAAGTTTATGGACAGTACTTCTAAGCGTTGGAAAGAGCGCTTATGGCAAGGCAAGCTTGCGGCTGGTTTTGCAAATTCGGGCGGATTGAGTGGCGATAAACTAGCGGTCTTACAACAATTAAATATTTTTGCCATGCAACATGGCATGTTGTGGTCAGGTTTACCTTTAATGACCACAGGGCATAGTGAAAAAGATTTAAATAGACTATCGAGTTGTTTAGGTTTAATGACACAGTCAGATAACGCCCCTGTTGAAGTTACTCCCCCACAAGGTGACTTAGATACAGCTAAATGGTTTGGTGAATATATTGCTGGATTACTTTATCGCATAAGTTAAAATAAGTATTTGATTTTATATAAATAAATTTTAAATTGTTATTTTAATTACAAAAAAGTTGTATTTTTTTTATTCCTTTTTGATTATTTTTTACCAAATGGTTTATTTGGATAATGATGTCCAAAACTTAATAAATAAAAAAATGGAATAATCATGAAAATTTTTCTAACAGCTCTTTGTCTAAGTTGGGCTACTTTAAGCTACGCCAATTTAGAATCTGCAAATCTTGTTCCTCTCAGTGATTCGGAACTTTCTAAAGTTGAAGCTCAGGCATTATTTTCATTTACCTATACAGATCCAAAACAAGCTGATGCTTCAATGAACCAGCAAAATATTGGCTTTTATAAATTGGGTTTAGAGGCAAATCTTGAATTAAATGCCAATGTTAATAAGTTGCAATTAGGATGTGGGGGAGTAAACGGTTTAGGTGGGTGTGATATTGATATTGATAACTTAAGTTTAAGTGGCTTAAGTGATACCAGTGATGGGCGAGCTTCTTCTTCTGCTGTTTTTAGTAATCCCTTTATTGAATTTGCAATTAAAAATCCAGACAGCGCAGCTTTAAGAGAAATTAAAGGTTTTCGTTTAAGTGCTGAAAAGGTTATGGGACTGCTGACTATGGGGCTTGAAAATTCAGAAACACCAAATGGAATTAATAGCTTAAGTGGTTACATGAAAATTAAAGATACCACTGGTTTAGCTTATACCGCTGCTCGTAATATGTCTTATCAAGATACAGGCAAGACCATTGATGGGACTGTTAATGCATGTATCGGGATTTGTATTCCTTTAGGGTTTAACTCGTCTGATTATAATTTGCAATTACAACAGACCACTGCACCTATTGTGATCAACGGGCAAGTGATTTCTGGTTCACGAATGAATAATGTCATGCTGAACGGGGTAGCAAATATCGATCAGCTTAATTTCTCTGGAGATCTGAAAGCTTCTATTAATGCAGCACTTGGTCTATTAAATTTACAAAAAAATGTAACGGGCAGCATTACCGGATTAAGAGCAGCACTCACAGTTGATCAAAATTTAGGATTTATTCATAAAATTGAATTAAACAATCCTTTCTCACTTTCTTTGCAAGGCCAACAAATATTTTGGCCAGGTGCAGATGCAGCAGCAGAACGGGGGTGGTGGATGGCTTTTGATGATGAAATTGATATTGGCAATGTTACGCCAAGTAAACAAATTGAAATAACTAATGATGTTTTAAAGCAGGTGGTAGGTCCAATTAGTGGTTATTTAACTGCAAACCCAGTGAGATGTAATCTTTTAAATTGTTTGTTTGGTGAAGACTTAGCAGTTGGTGAGGTTAAATTACCCAATACGATTGTGAATTTTCCATTGAAAGATTTACAACTTAAAAATCAATCTTTTGCGCCAAACTGTTATGGCAATTTAAAATTCTGCTAAATTCAAAGTGACATAAAAAAACCTTTAAAGTTAACTTTAAAGGTTTTTTTATTACTTATGAAATATACGAGCTTTATCACGTTGCCAGTCACGGTCTTTTTCAGTTGCACGTTTGTCGTGAAGCTGTTTACCTTTCACAAGCGCAATTTCAAGTTTAACCAAGTGACCTTTCCAGTAACACGCCAAAGGAACACATGAGTAACCTTTTTGGTTAACTGCGCCCATTAGGTGTTCAAGCTGACGTCGGGAGAGCAATAACTTACGGGTGCGTGTTGCTTCAGGTACCACATGGGTCGAAGCCGATAATAAAGGCTGAATTTGTGAGCCAAGTAAAAATGCTTCGCCATTCTTGAAAATGACATAACTTTCCGTCAAAGTCATACGCCCAGCACGTAAGGATTTTACTTCCCAACCTTGAAGTGACATACCCGCTTCAAATTTTTCTTCGATAAAATAATCATGACGGGCACGTTTATTTTGTGCGATTGTTCCGCCATTGTGTTTTTTCACTACTGTTGCTTTCGCCATAATTCAAACTTCCACAATTATGCCTATTGTGCCGTAAACTGATGCTAAGGTGAAGTTTTTCCTGCACATGAATATTTCGCCTCATGTATAACTTTTGCTAAAATAGGTTCACAATACAATTAGAGTACTAGCGGATGTCTAAAACGCGTGTAATTTATCCTGGAACATTTGACCCCATCACGAATGGACACGTTGATTTAGTTACTAGAGCATCAAGAATGTTTGATGAGGTTGTAGTAGCAATTGCAATTGGACATCATAAGAACCCCTTGTTCAGTCTAGAAGAAAGAGTTGAACTGGCACAATCATCTTTAAGCCATCTATCAAATGTTGAATTTGTAGGCTTCGATGGTTTACTGGTTAATTTTTTCAAAGAACAAAAGGCAACCGCAGTACTTCGTGGTTTAAGAGCGGTTTCTGATTTTGAATATGAATTTCAACTTGCCAATATGAACCGTCAACTTGACCCACATTTTGAAGCGGTGTTTTTAACACCATCTGAGCAGTACTCTTTTATTTCTTCGACATTGATTCGGGAAATTGCTCGTTTAAAAGGGGATGTAACCAAGTTTGTTCCGCAAGCTGTGGTTGAGGCCTTTGAACGTAAACATCAACAAGGTTGGTAACGTGTCGTTATATATCACCGATGAATGCATAAACTGTGATGTTTGTGAACCAGTTTGCCCGAATGAAGCAATTTTCATGGGTGAAGTGATTTATGAAATTCATCCAGATTTGTGCACTGAATGCGTTGGTCATCATGACCAACCACAATGCCAATTGTTTTGTCCTGTAGATTGTATTCCTAAAGATCCAGAGCATGAGGAAACGGAAGAACAGCTATTCGACAAATATAAAAAATTAATTGCTCAAAAAAGCACGAGCAATTAGTAAATAAATTTGTTAATATGCGCCCCTGAAGTGAGCTGGATGGTCGCTGCTGTGGAGGTCTTCGTGACTGAAGCAGGGGAGGAAAGTCCGGGCTTCATAGGGCAGGGTGCCAGGTAACGCCTGGGCGGTGAAAGCCGACGGAAAGTGCAGCAGAGAGTAGACCGCCTCATTCGTGAGGTAAGGGTGAAAGGGTGCGGTAAGAGCGCACCGCGTGTCTGGCAACAGTTCACGGCATGGTAAACCCCACCAGAAGCAAGACCAAATAGGAATCCTGAGGTACGGCCCGTACTGGATTCGGGTAGGTCGCTTGAGCGTATGAGTGATTGTACGCCTAGAGGAATGACCATCCTCGACAGAACCCGGCTTATAGGCTCACTTCACCTAATTTATTTAAAATTTTTCTTGACGTGCATTAAAGAAACTAAGATAATGCGCGCACAGTTTAAGGCTATGTAGCTCAGTTGGTTAGAGCACCGCACTCATAATGCGGGGGTCACAAGTTCAAGTCTCGTCATAGCCACCATTTTATAGACCACGCTCCTGCGTGGTCTTTTTTTATGCTTATTTTCTGATTAAACACAGTTTGTGAAGACCAACTTTATAATGATGAGATGTTTTTTGATTTTTCATTGGCTTATTTATATTTAAAAAAATTATTCCCGTTAGCTTAAGGCAATAAGCATCTTAATTGCAGGTGGTATTGGGTATTACCATTCTTATCTCAAATAGATGAGCTCGTAGCACGTGGGGCAGAGGCTTACGGTGAGCTTGAACATGCAGCTTTGTTAGATGAGCTAAAATAGAGCATACAGAGCATGTGTTCAGCTATGTTGAAGCAGAAAGTTGTGTGCTTAACTTAGGCGAATTAATTTCATTACAATCTAAAGAAATACATGTCTATGTATGTGGACTGAAACCAATAATTGATGCTGTGATTAATTGTTGTAATAAGCATTGTTACCTTGATGAATACATTCATTGGGAACGACTTGCTTCAACAGTTCCTGAAGATGGAGAGGCTTTTACAGACGTACTTGGCAAGTCTAATCAAGAAATGAAGTCAAAAGTAACTAGTCAATTTTACAAGTGATCAAAACATTAAATATTGATGTGGAATGCTTATGTCGTGAAGGCGTATGTGGTACATGTGAAACTGTTATTTTGGATGGTGAAGTAGAGCATTTCGATCAATACTTAAGTGATGCAGAAAAGGCTTCACAGAAGAGCATGATGATTTGTGTATCTAGAGCTAAAGATAAAAAACTGGTATTAGATTTTTAATACATTTCTTTGGTCGATCAATTATTTAAAATATAAATTTGCTAAAAAATGAACAAACAAAGGTGATCTGAATCTTATTTGTTCATTTGATGGAATTTAATGATTTTGAACTCTTGACCTGTTCTGTAGAACTATAGATAATGCGCACACAGTTTACGGCTATGTAGCTCAGTTGGTTAGAGCACCGCACTCATAATGCGGGGGTCACAAGTTCAAGTCTCGTCATAGCCACCATTTTAAAAACCATGCTCATGCATGGTTTCTTTTTGTCTTTTTTTACTCATTAAAATGTTTTTCAATCATATCGAGTGTTTTTGGGCTTTGATAAAAAGGAGCTAAAATCGCTTGAAGTAACGGCTCTAAAATACCGTGCTCATTAAAGACATTCATGACTTTAGGGTAAAAACGTAAAGCTTCAGTTTGTAAATCGGTTTCGGTTAAACCAATCTCACTTAATACTTCAAATAAACTCTCGTCTTTGTAAAATTCATAAAAAACTTCTACGCCATACAAAATAAGATCTTGCATAAATTGTGACTGGCGTAATTCTTTCCAATATTCGTAAATTAAAACAAAGAACTCTTCAACATCAAGAGGAGTTAACTGTTTCATAAACTCATACATTTTTTTATGTCTAAGATCTTCCCAGACATGTCGTATAAGACTTTCTAAATCTTCAGTCGACAAAAGACTTAATTCTGTGAGTTGCTCGTGAATAAAGCTGGCAATCCAAGTTTCAAGTTTATGCTCAAGACGTTGTTGTTGTAAAAAAGAGAATTTTTTGAGTTTATGTTGCCATTCAAAATGATAGTCATCTACTCTAGATGCATTTAGAAATTTTGGTATTTTCTGTTCTAAGGTCGAGGTCGCAATATATTGGCAAAGTTGTTGAACGGCGGGGCTAGTTCTTAAAAACTGGTTGAGATAATGAGGAATATGTTCCA
Organism: Acinetobacter sp. AC1-2; assembly: GCF_016124155.1. Classification (NCBI taxonomy): domain Bacteria; kingdom Pseudomonadati; phylum Pseudomonadota; class Gammaproteobacteria; order Moraxellales; family Moraxellaceae; genus Acinetobacter; species Acinetobacter sp. AC1-2. Next base: position 10,181 of record NZ_JABFFO010000007.1, on the reverse strand, counting down.
TTTCTAAAAATTTGGAGAGCCACATTTCAAATTGGTGGTCAGATACCAAATCTTGTAGCTGAATTGGAGACTTCATAGCAGACAGATAAATACGCTGAGCAATTTCCCCAATAAACTCAAGTAAACCAGCACCTAGCTGCATTTCAAAAGCATAGCGTTTCACAACGGCTTGTAGTTGCTCTAAATCCACCACTTCATTAAGCTTGATTTCGTCAGCATGTTGCATAAAGAGTTGAATGAACTGCTGGAAATAAATAGGTGAGTTTTCTATAGATAATTGTTTTTTGAAAAATTCCACCTGCTCAAGCAAAAGTGCTTGAGCAAGTGCTGTGGTTTTTGATGAGTTTTTCTGCTCAGTCATTCGCTGTCCAACCGTTGACAATCGGATAACGTCGTTCACGACTAAATGCACGAGAAGTAATTCTCGGCCCAATCGCGCCTTGACGACGTTTATATTCATTACGATCAACTAACCGGATAACTTTTTCAACTACTTCTTTATCAAAACCTTTGGCAATAATATCTGCCTGACTTAAATCTTCTTCAATGTATGCGTAAAGAATGGCATCTAATACATCATATGCAGGTAAAGAGTCTTGGTCTTTTTGGTCTGGGCGAAGTTCTGCTGAAGGTGGACGAGTAATAACACGTTCAGGAATAACAGGAGTTTCACTTAAGCTATTACGGTATTTAGCTAATTCAAACACGATCGTTTTATAAACATCTTTTAGAACAGCAAAACCACCAACCATATCACCATAAAGTGTACAGTAGCCAACTGAAAGTTCAGACTTGTTGCCAGTAGCGAGTACTAAATTACCAAATTTATTTGATAAACCCATGAGTAATGTGCCGCGTGCGCGCGCTTGTAAATTCTCTTCGGTTGCATCTGCTGGTGAGTTGCCAAAGAAAGGATACAAGGTTTGCATAAAGCTATTTACAACTGAATGTATTTCAGCAATACCGAAAGTCACACCCATACGACGAGCTTGTTCTGCTGCATCTTCAACACTAATTTGAGAAGTGTAGGTATAAGGCATCATTACGGCTTGTACTTTTTCTGCACCGATTGCATCAACAGCAATAGCTAATGTAAGGGCAGAGTCAATACCGCCAGATAAACCTAAAATTACACCTGGGAAGCCTGAACGCTCGACGTAATCACGTGTGGCCATGACTAAGCCTTGATAGATCTCTGCAAAAGTTTCTAATGCAGGAGCAGATTCAGTGACTTTAAATGATTTATTTTTATGGTCAAATTCAGCAATATAAAGGTCTTCTTTAAAGCTTGGTGCTTGTAAAGCAATTTCACCATTTTTGTTACTGACAAAACTTGTGCCATCAAAAATTAAATCGTCTTGTCCACCCACTTGGTTAACGTAAACAATATTCAGATGAAGTTGTTTTGCAAGTTCACTTAAGGTTTGTGTACGGTGCTGTGGTTTACCGACTTCGTATGGTGATGCATTTAATACAAGAACAGTATCAACATTTAATTGGCTTAACTGTTTTACGGTATTAATTGACCAGATATCTTCACAAATCAATACGCCAAACTTATGTCCAAGATATTCAAACACCAAATGCTGATGTCCTTTTTGGAAATAACGTTTTTCATCAAAGACGCCATAGTTTGGTAAATTGTGTTTGTTAAAAACACCCAAAACTTGACCATCTTTCATGACAGCAGCAGAATTATAACGTTGACCATCTTCTGTCTGGTTCACAAATCCGAAAACCATGACAATATCTTTAATTTCGGCAAGTTGAGCAAAAGCCTTTTGCATACGTTTATTTAAATTTGGACGTAACAGTAAGTCTTCAGCTGGATAACCAATAACAGAAAGCTCGGGAAAAATAATCAGGTCAGCGTTTTGTTTTTTCGCCTGATTCACTTGCTCAATCATCTTTTTGGTGTTTGAGTCAATATTGCCAATATGCGGAGAAAACTGAGCAAGGGCAACTTTAAAACTTTTCATTCAAACCTAATCCTAGATCATAACGAATATAGATACACACAGTGTTGATTTTTATAGATATAATTTTTCAACGATGTGTATGATACGATAGTAAACAATTAAAATAGTAAACAAAAATGTCAAGATCAATAATATATACCAATCACATATTTTCTGCGTAAAAATAACGAGATTTTCTGTATAGAATAGAAACAGGCTTCATTATTTTTATTGTTTGTATACTGCCTTATCACAAGCCAATTTGGAATAAGCGCGTTATATTTTTTTCAATAATTTGAATTAAGTAAGCGTGATTTTCTTGTTTAGATAAGTATTTCTGATTTATAAGAATTCTCATTTACATTAAGCAAAAAATGTTACGTTCAAAGAAAGACTGATTATTTAGTTACAAATGAAGTTGAGGTGAACAGATAATATTTGGGATTTTCCCAGAGCAAATGTCACGGGCAATTTCACCTTGTTGTTCAATGTTATAAGAGCTAAACGCCTTGTGTGGAGAGTAGGTGTATTTATAGGGATTGTAATTTTTAAAGCTAAGATAATAGGCCGATTGCAACAATGCACCTTTAAGTAGGACATGAATACCTTTTTGATATTGCATGACATGAGTGAGTTCGTGAATAAAAATACCCTGCATAAATTTAGATTCTAGAGCGTAATTTTTACTGTAATCGGAAGGGTTGACGTAAATATTTCCATTTGGTGCCATAAAAATACCGCAAGACTGCCAAGGTAAATAACGAGTAGCAATAATTTTAGGTTGTTCACAATTGAGCATGTCACCGAAAACGAGTTGTGCTAATACTTTTTCTTGAGCAGTTAGATATCTGATGGGATAGTTTTTTAAGTGACGAAAAATAAAAAGTGTAAGAAGTATAAATTGTTGTTGGGTTGAGTGTTTAAGGGCAGTAAGGGTTAGCATAGCTTTGCCATTAAATGAGTTCATCTATTTCTTTAGGATAGTACAGATTACGCATTATTAAATAAAGGGTCGGATTTACTCATTGGGTATAACTTTAAGAGAGCATTGATTTTATGCTTTTGATTGAAAAAAGTTAAATAGAGGGATAACTCTGCGAGTTTTTATTGTCTAAATTAAAGAAATTGCTCGGAAAAGCAAAAGCCCCAGTTAAAACTGAGGCTTTACGACAACTAAAATCACTACAGCAAATAAGATTAAAGTTGGCATTTCATTAAAGAAACGCCAGAACTTATGTGATTTATAGTGTGCATTTCCGATAAGTTTTTTACGATAGTAGCCACATACCAAATGGTAGATGACTAATAAAGCGACTAAAGCAACTTTAAGATAAAACCATGTTGCCTGATGGTAATGTCGAGTTGCATCGCCCCATTCGACAAGAAAATGGGCGGTAATTAATGTGGCAATCATAGAAGGCCACATAATTCCGCGATACAACTTACGTTCCATTATTTCAAAGCGTTGATGACTAGCAGCATCTTCACTCATGGCATGGTAAACATATAGACGTGGTAAGTAGAACAAAGCAGCGAACCAACAAACCACAGCAATAATATGTAATGCTTTTACCCACAAAAAAGCATCAGAAGGTGCATCCATCGATAATCCTAGGTGGGATTATGCATCCCACTTTTTGAAAATAAGGCAAGCGTTAACACCGCCAAAGCCAAAACTGTTACTCATTACAGTATTCAATTTTGCATCACGTTTTTCAAGTACGATATCAAAAGGTTTTGCGCCTTCATCTAGTTCAGTCACATTAATATTTGGTGCAATAAAGTCATTTTGCATCATTAGAACTGAGTAAATGGCTTCTTGTACACCAGCTGCACCTAAGCTATGACCTGTCATAGATTTAGTTGAGCTAAGAGGAGGTACATTGCCTTCACCAAATGCACGTTCCATTGCTTTAAGTTCTGTAATGTCACCAGCTGGAGTAGAGGTACCATGTGTATTTACATAGTCAATTTTGTCTACGCCATGTTGTTTAGCTTCTTCAAGTGCCATTAATACACAACGTGTAGCACCTTCACCACTTGGAGCAACCATGTCTGCACCATCGCTGTTTGCAGCATAACCAACGACTTCAGCTAAAATGTTGGCACCACGTGCTTGAGCGTGTTCAAGTGATTCAAGTACGACAAAACCACCACCGCCAGCAATAACGAAACCGTCGCGGTCTGCTGAATATGGACGAGATGCTGTTTCTGGAGTTTCATTATATTTCGAGCAAAGCGCACCCATTGCATCAAATAATAAACTTTGAGACCAATGATCTTCTTCACCACCACCAGCAAGCATAAGATCTTGTTTGCCAAGTTGAATAAGGTTGTATGCATAACCAATTGCGTCAGCAGAAGTTGCACAAGCACTCGTAATAGTATGAGCAATACCTTGCAATTTAAATGCAACACCTACGTTTGCAGTAATCGTGTTTGACATGTTGCGTGGTACGAAGAAAGGTCCTACTTTACGTGCACCTTTAGTCTCTAAAAGCTCTGTCATTTCAACAACAGATGCAGTTGAACCACCACCTGAACCGCCTGCGATACCGTAACGTGGATTACCACCGATTTGCTCAGCAGTAAGTCCTGCATGTTCAACAGCAGCTACAGCAGCATTGTAAGCGTACATTGCACATACGCCCATAAAGCGTTTTAACTTACGATCAATATGATCAAAATCTTGTTCTGCAGCAGCGCTCACATGACTTTTAAAATTGAGTTCAGCATAAGTTGGGTTAAAACGTGTCCCGGAGATTCCGTTTTGAAGTGAATGAGTAACTGCTTCTAAAGAGTTACCGATACATGAGTTAATACCCATACCAGTGATTACAACACGTTTCATCTACAGGTCCCTTTATGGTGATATTAAGAGTCTATCGTGATCAACAGCTATGAAAATGAATAGGAGAATATAGCTATAAGAAAACAAGACTCATGTTTTTTCGTTGTTAACATGATAGCAGAAAGGATTTTTATTTCTTATGGCAAATCTTTATGACAATTTTACATTTAAAAAAATAACTAAATACATGGTATGTTGCATTTAGGGTTAACTAAAATACACACATACAAGTTGAGATAAATCCACATTCCACCTAGTATTTGTGTCTAATTAGATAAATTAAAAAATCGAGGTACTTGATGACAAAATTCAATAATAATCAATCTGACAATTTGTTTTCTCAGGTCTTCGGAGTGGCTAAAAAGCTCAGTTCTACAGGATTGAGTATCTTGCAACAGAACCAATCAGGTGATGTAAGTAAGGTAATTGAACCAATTCCAACTGGTAAAACGGTTGAAGGTAAATCGAGAACAAAAAGCCCATTTGAAGTTGAGCAATATGAAAGTCCTCAACAAATGCTTCGAGAACAGTTACCGAAAGTAACTCGTCAGGTCTTTGGACGGCATTTTACAAAAGTAAATGGTGTGGCTACATTTCTTTCCCCAGATTGGGATCAAAAAGTCTCAGGCTATTTATTTGATTGGTTGAATGACTTTAGTTCAAAAAGCACCTTAACTGAAAAAATCTTGGAAGAAGCGGGTGCTAAAGATTTGTTTGAACTAACTAAGGATACGGGTCGTTCTCAACGTTTAAGTCAGGCGCTTATTGAACAAAACAAATTAATTGCGACAATACAAGGGGCAATCACAGGCGTGTCCGGTGTGGTTGGTGCAGCTGTAGATGTTCCTGTTTCACTCGTCTTAGTTTTAAGAACAATTTATCAGACAGGAAGATCACATGGCTTTGACCTTCAAGAAGTTACTGACCAAGATGTTGTCGAGTTTATCTTTAAAGAAGTTGATATTAGTCTGATTGCTGAAAAGCAAACGCTATTGTTAGCTTTAAAAACATTACGAAATATGTTGGAAACACAAGATATTCATCAATTTCAGCAGGTGCTAGGTTCAACTACCGATTTAGATACTTTAAAGAACTGGTTAGTTGATGAAGACGGGGAGTTTAAATGGGGGTGGTTAAATCGTATTCCGAAGCTCTCAACCTTTGGTAAAGTTACACCAGTTGCTGGTGCTGTTTTAAGCGCAGTATATAGCTGGAAACTACAAGAAGATGTTGGTCACAAAGCACAAGCTATCTTTGGAGCTGCAAGACATTATTTAAATGAACATCCAAGTGAGCATTTATCTCCGCTACAGGCTTATTATGCTGCGGTTACACTTATTCAGAAAGCCAGTCCACGTCTTTTAAATGTTGGTGAAGACGGCAATATTCACGCTGAGCATCATCATAAAGTAGAAAATCATGATGTAATTTCAAAAGTATCTATTGTCTTAAAGAGTACTGAAGGTAAAAAGAGTGAAGAGAAAATTCAGGAAAATGTTCATCAGGGTATCGAGCAACTTGTCGATAAACATGTAGAGGAACATGAGCATACTGAACAAAAACCAGCTTTAGCTCCAGAGGAAGATGAGGAGGAGCTGGATGATAAAAAATACTCTTAACAATACGCTTACAAATAAGAGGTTTAAAAATAAAATCTGAACTCTATTTAAATTTGTAAGTTATCCTGTCAAAGATTGATATGGTCAACATTTGGTAAGTATTGCCGTGTTGACCATTTTTGCATCTTAGCTTACAATTATGTGCCCTTAAAAAGAGGTATTTCTTTTTAAGGTTTTTTAATAACGGGAGAATTGCCATATGGCAACAACGAATCAGTTGATCCGTAAGGGTCGTACGACTTTGGTTGAAAAATCCAAAGTTCCTGCGTTGAAGGCTTGTCCACAACGTCGTGGTGTTTGTACACGTGTTTATACAACTACACCAAAAAAACCTAACTCAGCTATGCGTAAGGTTTGCCGTGTTCGCTTAACTTCAGGTTTTGAAGTATCTAGCTACATCGGTGGTGAAGGTCATAACCTACAAGAGCACAGTGTTGTTCTTATCCGTGGTGGTCGTGTTAAAGACTTACCAGGTGTACGTTACCATACCGTTCGTGGTTCATTAGACTGTGCTGGTGTTAAAGATCGTAATCAATCACGTTCTAAATACGGTACTAAGCGTCCTAAGAAGTAATTCTAGGAAACTAGTCCAATAAGCCCTTTAGCGTTTCGCTTGTTTGAATTCTTCATAGTTTTGTAATTCAAGCGACGTATAGTAAGGCCAGCGTCGTGTACATGACACTTGTACAAACTGCTGGATTATCCTGAAGTGTCATATTATTAGGTGTATTAAAATGCCAAGACGTCGCGTAGTCGCTGCTCGTGAGATCCTTCCAGATCCAAAATTTAGCAGCCAAACAATCGCTAAATTCATGAACCACGTAATGCAAGATGGTAAAAAATCTGTTGCTGAAGGTATCGTTTACGGTGCTTTAGAACGTGTTCAAGAAAAAAACAAAGTAGACCCAGTTGAATTTTTCGAGACTACTCTTGAAAAAGTTCGTCCTATGGTCGAAGTAAAAGCACGCCGTGTTGGTGGTGCTACTTATCAAGTACCTATGGAAGTACGCCCATCCCGTCGTACTGCCTTAGCAATGCGTTGGTTAGTAGATGCTGCTGCTAAGCGTTCTGAAAAAACGATGGCTTTACGTCTTGCTGGTGAGTTGCTTGATGCAGCTGAAGGTAAAGGTTCAGCAATCAAAAAACGTGAAGACGTGCATCGTATGGCTGAAGCCAACAAAGCCTTCTCTCACTACCGTTTCTAAGCGGATAAAACAGTCCCTAATCAGGAGAATATTCATGCGTACAGCAGCTCGATTCAACATTGCTCTTTATCAAAGTGGGAGCTTTGCGGGTATTTAAGTTGCCTGCTTGGATATTTGTACGCATCAATCTAATTGATGCGTCCTGTTTTAAATATAACATTTAGGAATGTAGACCTCATGGCTCGCCAAACCCCAATTAGTAATTACCGCAACATCGGTATTTCTGCGCACATCGACGCAGGTAAAACAACTACAACAGAACGTATTTTGTTCTACACAGGTGTATCTCACAAAATTGGTGAAGTACACGATGGTGCAGCAACAATGGACTGGATGGAACAAGAGCAAGAGCGCGGTATTACAATTACCTCGGCTGCTACGACTTGTTTCTGGTCTGGTATGGGTAACCAATTCGAACAACACCGTATCAACGTAATTGACACCCCGGGACACGTAGACTTCACAATCGAAGTTGAACGTTCTATGCGTGTTCTTGACGGTGCGTGCATGGTTTACTGTGCAGTTGGTGGCGTACAACCTCAGTCTGAAACTGTATGGCGTCAAGCAAACAAATATAAAGTGCCTCGTTTAGCATTCGTGAACAAGATGGACCGTACTGGTGCAAACTTCTTCCGTGCTGTTGAGCAAGTTAAAACTCGTTTAGGTGGTAATCCTGTACCTATCGTTGTGCCAATTGGTGCAGAAGATACGTTTGCAGGTGTTGTTGACCTTATCGAAATGAAAGCGATTATCTGGGATGAAGCATCTCAAGGTATGAAGTTTGAATATGCTGAAATTCCAGCTGACCTAGTTGATACGTCTAATGAATGGCGTACCAAAATGGTTGAAGCTGCGGCTGAAGCTTCTGAAGAATTAATGGACAAGTACCTTGAAGAAGGTGATCTTTCTAAAGAAGAGATCATTGCAGGTTTACGTGCTCGTACATTAGCTTCTGAAATTCAAGTAATGCTTTGTGGTTCTGCGTTCAAAAACAAAGGTGTTCAACGTATGTTGGATGCTGTAATTGAATTCTTACCATCACCTACAGAAGTTAAAGCGATCGAAGGTATCCTTGACGACAAAGACGAAACTAAAGCGTCTCGTGAAGCATCTGACGAAGCTCCGTTCTCTGCGTTAGCGTTCAAAATCATGAACGACAAGTTCGTAGGTAACTTAACATTCGTACGTGTTTATTCTGGTGTTCTTAAACAAGGTGATCCGGTTTATAACCCAGTTAAATCTAAGCGTGAACGTATCGGTCGTATCGTGCAAATGCATGCGAACGAACGTCAAGATCTTGATGAAATCCGTGCAGGTGATATCGCAGCGTGTGTAGGTCTTAAAGACGTTACTACTGGTGATACATTATGTGATGAGAAAAACATCATTACACTTGAGCGTATGGAATTCCCAGAGCCAGTAATTTCATTGGCTGTTGAACCAAAAACTAAAGCTGACCAAGAAAAAATGTCAATTGCTTTAGGTCGTTTGGCTAAAGAAGATCCATCGTTCCGCGTTCGTACAGACGAAGAATCTGGTCAAACAATTATTGCTGGTATGGGTGAGCTTCACCTTGACATCATCGTTGACCGTATGAAGCGTGAATTCGGTGTTGAAGCGAACATTGGTAAACCAATGGTTGCTTACCGCGAAACAATCAAAAAGACTGTTGAGCAAGAAGGTAAGTTCGTTCGTCAAACAGGTGGTAAAGGTAAATTCGGTCATGTATATGTTCGTTTAGAGCCTATGGATGTTGAAGAAGCTGGTAAAGAATACCAATTCGCTGAAGAAGTTGTCGGCGGTACTGTACCTAAAGAATTCTTTGGTGCGGTTGACAAAGGTATTCAAGAACGTATGAAGAATGGTGTATTAGCTGGTTACCCTGTTGTGGGTATCAAAGCGACATTATTCGATGGTTCTTACCATGATGTCGACTCTGATGAATTGTCGTTCAAAATGGCTGGTTCGTACGCTTTCCGTGACGGTTTCATGAAAGCTGATCCTATCCTTCTTGAACCAATCATGAAAGTTGAAGTAGAAACTCCAGAAGACTACATGGGCGATATCATGGGTGACTTAAACCGTCGTCGTGGTATGGTTCAAGGTATGGATGATCTTCCTGGTGGAACAAAAGCAATTAAAGCAGAAGTTCCATTGGCTGAGATGTTTGGTTACGCGACTCAAATGCGTTCTATGTCTCAAGGTCGTGCGACTTATTCTATGGAATTCGCTAAATACGCTGAAACTCCACGTAACGTGGCTGAAGGCATCATCGCTAAGTTCCAGACTGGCGGTAAAAAAGGTGACGACGAGTAATCTTTCGATTACTATAAGCCCAAACTAATTCTTAGTTAAAACCAAGCGCTCGTGCAGTGACCCTGCATGAGCAGTTTATAAAGGAAGATCATCATGGCTAAAGCCAAGTTTGAACGTAATAAGCCACACGTAAACGTGGGCACAATCGGTCACGTTGACCATGGTAAAACAACTTTAACTGCTGCGATTGCAACTATTTGTGCAAAAACTTACGGCGGTGAAGCGAAAGATT
>NZ_JABFFO010000006.1:0-162233 GCF_016124155.1 Acinetobacter sp. AC1-2 | reverse complement strand
GCTTCAGGCTCATGGTAACAACATCAGAAACAACACAAATTATTACTCAACCTAAAATTGAGGAATCTGTAGAGCCAAGCTTAAAACGTTGGTTTAAACATCTATGCTATTTTCCGGCCAGTAGCCGTTATTTTTCAAAACAAGATAAGCAGACGATTGCTGATGCGGTACAACAAGCAGAACATGGACATGTTGGCGAAATACAGGTTGTAATTGAAGGCCATATTCCATGTTCACAAGCCTATAGACAAAACACACGTTTAAGAGCACAGCAGTTATTTGCAGAATTAGGGGTCTGGGACACCGCGTTAAATAGTGGAGTACTACTTTATTTAAACTTATGTGAACGTACAGTAGAAATTATATTTGACCGCGGTATTAGAAATGCCACTAATGATCAAGTCTGGCAACAGATTTGTGATTCTATCGTGCAACAACTTAAACAAAAACAATATCAGCAAGCTGTAGTGATTGGTGTTCATCAAATTGGAGAGGTGATGTCACATTTTTATGATGAAAACATGCCAGATCAATCCAATGAATTGGGAAATGCTCCAATTATTATAAATTAAGTTATTTTCTAAAAGTTCCATATCTCATAATTTTTATTTCTCAAGGTGACTGACAAAAAATGTCATCTATTTATTTATTTTTAAAGAGAATTTGTTCACAGAACTAAATATAAAGTTTGATAAGTTTTGTTTACTTTTTTTTATGTGTGATCTGTTATAACCAAAAGTTATGTGACGATTTTTGTCAGTTACTTACAGTGATTTTATATTTAGTAAATTGAAAAATTAATATAAGTTTTTGTTTTATAAATAAAATAAAAGTTGGCATGGTTGCTGCAATATAGTTGATAGCTGAAAAAGCTTATATAAAAACATACATACAATCTTTGGGGAAAAAGGCTATGAATGCACAAAAAGGTTTTACATTAATTGAGCTCATGATCGTGGTTGCCATTATTGGTATTTTGGCGGCAATTGCGATTCCACAGTATAGTAAGTATCAAGCAAAATCTAAATTAACAGCAAGTTTGTCAGAGATTTCAGCAGGTAAAACTGTAGCTGAAGAGCGAATTAATAATGGGGAGGCAGTTACCCTAGCTGATCTTGGCCTTCAGGCAACTACATCAAATTGTAATATTGCTGTAACTGGTTTTGCAGCAGGTAGTGGTGATGGAACTATTGAATGTACAGTTCAAAATACCCCTTCTCAAGTTACAGGTGCAGTAATGACTTGGACAAGAGTTGGCGCAACTGGCATTTGGACTTGTGAAACTACGGGTATTACAGATGCAGACAATAAGTCACTTGCTCCTAAAGGGTGTGCTGCGTCTTAATATTAAGTTAAATAAAAAGGGAGGCTCTGACCTCTCTTTTTTATTGAAGAAAATAAATATGTTGAAAAACAATATACTGTTCCTGCTAATAGAAATTTATCTTATTAGTGCTTTATTGGGATATCAAATCGGATGGTCTGTATTTCAATACGATGAGCTTCGTTTATTACAATTTCCCTTAGCATTATGTGCTTTATCAATTTTAATCTTTACAAAAAAAATAGAATATTCAATCGTTACTCAATTTACTTTTTTTCTAATTAGCATATTAATAACTATACAGATAACAACTTATAGCATTTTTCAGTTTCAAGAACTTTGGTCGGCAATAACGTTATTATTTATATTGTCTGCTTTAACATATACATTAAAAAATGTGGGCAATATAGAACATGGAATAGCTTTAATTATAGTTTCATCCTTTATTCCATGTTTATTTATTCTTATTTCTATCCTTAATTTTATTTTTTATAAACAATGGTTTGATTGGCAATTTAACTCTGGAACAATTCGAATTTATGACAGCATCATAGTGCCTATTTTCTTTTTCCTGATTTTTTTGAGAAATAAGCAGTATCCTTATATTTATTACTTTTATCCGGTAGCTGTATTCTTTTTTACCTTGGCATGGTTGTTTGATGGTGCCAGGTCGGCATTATTTGCAATAATGACTGGTTTATTTATTTTATTTATTTTTTCTAGGCAAAATCGAAATCTGATTTTACAAACTATTGGGTATATATTATTCGCGTTTCTGGTTCACAAGACAGTGGTTTATCTTGCAGATAAAAATACTATGACGGTATTACGTACAGGAACATCTTTACGTTCAGAAATGTGGAGGTTTGTATTTGAACAATGGAAAGAAACACCATGGTTTGGAGTAGGGGGAGGTTATCTGGCGAAGATACAATATAGTTATGGTCATCATATGCATAACCTATATTTAAGATTGATTTTTGAGTGGGGAATTGTTGGAGGGATATTTTTAGTTTGGATAATTTATCAAGTTGTTAGGCTGTTCATAGATAGGAGTGTTTTAGCTATTGCAAAAGCGGGCGTAACTGCGATTTTAGTTGATGCAATGTTCTCAGGGAGTATGGTTTATCCAGCTTCACAAATTGCTTGTGTATTATTTATAGCATTTACTTTTTCCCAAAGAAAATTATCTTTTAGTTCCAGATTTTCTTTTCTGTCGACAAAAATACTGATCGGTTTATGGGGAGCTATTTTTTTTTACATTATGATCATGTATTTAGGACAAGATTTAATGTGCGGGGGGTGTGGTAGCTATGCTGAAAGAATGGCACCAAATTTCTGGTTTTATGGTGCTGCTGAGCATTTGGTGCCAGCTTCACAAATTCCTTAATTTTTTGAAGTAAACTCTATCAAGATCTTTTCATAGAGACTTCATACATTTTCTTTTAGGCTTCCATGTATAATTCTTTCAAGTTTTAGCCTCTAACCTTTTACTATGCAAGTATTCTTCCTATTCCTCGCTGCAATCCTGTTAGGTTTTGCATGGTTGTCTCCATTTCACTATAGCCCTTGGGTTATGTTTTCGAGTGAAGTGAGTACTTTTGGGGCTGGATTATGTGTATTAGCCGCCCTAATTCAGCAAAATATTAAAATTCCTAGAGCACAACTATTGTTGCTGCCATTTACTTTAATTCCAATAGTGCAGTGGGGGTTTGGTTTAGTTTTTGATTTGAGCACAGCTTTATTGAGTTCATTTTACTTGCTAGGTTTTTGGTTTATGGTTTTAGCTGGTTACAACCTATCTTTAGATCAACAAAAGCGAGATCAAATCTTTTCGGGTTTTAGCTTACTCGTAATTATTGTATCCCTTGCCACTAGCTTCATTGCAATTTGCCAATGGTTGAATATTGAGTCTCATATTCCGTATGTGCTTAAGTTGCTGGGTAATCGTCCTTACGGTAATTTTGGTCAACCCAATAATATGGCAACCTTTTTAATTATTGGATTATTAGGGTGTTTGTATTTATATGAAAAGAACAAAGTAACTATCTGGTTGTTATTGCCTTCAGCGCTCATTATTTTATTTACGGTCGCATTGAGTCAGTCAAGAACTTCATGGATAGTTTTTCCATTTTTACTCATCTATTGGATGATTAAGCAGTTTAAAAAGCAAAAAAGATTTGGACTTGCTCAAGGCTTCTTGTGGTGCCTAACATTTTTTTTAATTGCTGGATTAATCTTACCTTATATTACTCAATTCATCGAATTCTCTACAAATACAGAGATTACTGAAACGAGTACGTTTGTTGCTCGGGCAGGTTCGGGGCATGAGCGTGTAGGTATGTGGATACAAATATTGCATGCTATAGCTCAGCAACCATGGGCTGGGTATGGGTGGAGCCAAACTAGTGTTGCTGTAGTCGATAGTATTCAATATGGAACTGTACATGTATGGTTTAATAGCGCCCATAATGTACTGCTTGATTTAATTATCTGGAATGGTATTCCATTAGCGACTGTAATCATTGCTTACTTTGCATGTTGGTTCCTTTGGTTAAATCAACAGGCTAAAGAAACCATCTCAATTATAGCGATTATGATGGTGTGTGCGGTGTTCATTCATGCCATGTTCGAGTTCCCACAGCGCTATGCTTATTTCTTGCTTACCTGTGGTTTTTTACTTGGTATCGTTCAGGCACAAACTCCTGTACTCAAGGGAGTTGTGCTTAATAAGCAACTTTTTCGCTTAATATGGATAGTTAGTTTACTGCTTATTATTGCGATTTTACGTGATTACAATGTCTATGTTCTGAATAGTAATTTACTTTATAAGAATAAAAAGCCAAATGCAGAGTTCATGGGAAGCAGTAAAATTTTTGTTTTAACGCAGTTTGAAGAGCGTTTAAAATGGATTGAACTTAATCCAGAAACTAAATTACCCGAAGCTGATTTAGTTGAGTGGGGAAATTCAGTAAAGAATAAAGCGACTCCATATAATTTACGTAAATATGCAAAATTGCTGGCTTATAATGGAAAAATAGAGCAAGCGCAGCAGCAAATATTAATTTTAAAGCATCTCTATAAGCAAAAAATAACGCTACCAGATTTATTAAAAGAAAAGTAATAAAAAATCCCCTTGTATTCAAGGGGATTTTTTATGAGAAATTACATCTGACTCTGGATGTAATTTTCAATGCCAACGTTGCCGATAAGGTCAATCTGAGTATCTAACCAGTCCCAATATTCTTCTTCTTTCTCTAAAATTTCTTGAACGAGATCACGAGTTACATAATCTTGTTCTGTTTCAGCGAGTGCAACTGTTTTTTGAATCGCCTCTATATTTTCTTTCACTTTACGAATGTCACAGTGTAGAACTTCTTCTGTGTGTTGACCAATGTAAAGTTTGCCTAAATGCTGAAGGTTAGGAAGGCCTTCTAAAAACAAAATACGTTCAATAATTTTGTCTGCATGCTTCATTTGACGAATTGATTCTTTATATTCGTCAGAACCGAGCTGTTCAATTCCCCAATCATTAAACATGCGTGAATGTAAAAAGTATTGATTAATTGCAGTTAAATGATGGTACAGCACTTGGTTAAGCTGATTAATGACATCACGATTGCCTTTCATTGTAGCTACTCCAAAACAATTTCTGCCTTAATCCAATTAAGGCAATCTATAAAACCATTTTAGTGAACAATCATGGATATGGCGAGTAGTTTATGGAACAGCAAATGAAAATCGCAATCAAAAACAACACAATATTAGTACAGGAAAGTTTTCTGCCAAAAAAAACCGCTTGAATGAGGAACTATTAATGTTCCGCAAAAAGCGGTGGAGGAGCTAATAAATACGGTTAAATGTTTATAATTCTTTTACGCAGCTACGGAAATACGAGCAGCGATTTCTGATAATTCTTCACTAATAATAGCACGTGCTTCTGGTGCACAGCGTCCACAGCAAGTACCGAGATCAAGCAAGTCACGAATTTCGCGATAGCTTTCAGCGCCATTTTCAACGGCGTCTTTAATATCTTGATCGGTAATGCCACGACACAAGCAAACGTACATGGGAGTGATCCCCAAATATAAATGCGATAATTGATATTATTGATAATTATTATCGTTTGTCAATGAAATTCATTTAAAATCTCATTTATTATTATTGGGATTTTGGATAAAAAAATACCACCTGAGCGGAAATCTGAGTGGTGTTCAGATTTTACGCAAGGGTGGTACCTAATTTAGAGCTAAATATTTTTTAATTTCGAGTGTTTAATATTTTGTATCTTATTGATTGATAATAACAATACCATCCATCTCTACTAATGCACCTTTAGGTAGACTAGCTACACCTAATGCTGCACGGGCAGGATACGGTTGAGCAAAATATTCACCCATAATTTGGTTTACAAGTTGGAAATTTGATAAATCGGTTAGGAAAATATTAAGTTTGGCAATGTCTGCAAGTGAACCACCAGCAGCTTCACAAACCGCTTTTAAATTATCAAATACACGGCGAATTTGAGCTTCGATACCTTCTACAAGTTCCATACTGTATGGGTCTAAACCAATCTGCCCTGATAGATATAGCGTATTGTCTACTAAAATAGCTTGAGAGTATGTGCCGATAGCAGCAGGGGCATTTTCAGTATGAATCACTTGGCGGGACATTTGGTTCTCCTTGATTAAATCTCTTTCCATCATAATCGATGATAGGTTTGGACAAAAGTATCATCGATTTAATTGATTAAGTGAATTTGGAAAGTTTGATTTTGTTAAAGAAACATAAACCTGACCAATAGCTTTTGTAAAGATTAGCTTACTTTTGAAACTTCCATTTGGGGATTAGCAGCATCCAAACGTTCAATACGCGGGAAACCATAATGCATACGTAAGTCACGGATGACTTTTGCAATATGTTTACGGTTGTTGACTACAATATTAACAAAAGTTCTTTGCTCATTTGAATGAACCATCTCTACCCCAGCATTATTTTTACGACATTGATAGATCAGGTCTGATACCTGTTCATCATTCATTGCCATATCTATAGCGAGGTAGGCGGTAAAACGTACATCATCTACATCATCTGCTTTCCATTGAAGCGGCATAATATTTTCAGGATGTAGATGTTGTTCATGTAGCAAGTTATGGCAGCGGATGCGATGCACAATTAACCCACGACGTGTTAAGTGCCCCTGAATTGGGTCACCTAAAACTGGATTGCAGCAATGCGCATATTTAACGTCGATACCTTCAGTACTCTGAATAAGTCGATCTGAGTTTTCTACTTGAGGGTGTTTGTCATGAGCAAATAGGTGATTAGCTACAAGTTGAGGAAGTAAGTCACCAACCGCAATTTGTTCAAACAATGTATTCTTGTTATCGATGTGACGCCACTGCAGTAAATCTAACCAGTCAGCATCAGAGAGATCACTGATCGAACGATTGAAAAGTTTTAATGCGCGGGAAAGTGCTTGCTCACCGACAAGACGCTGTTCTTCAATTTCTTGATCTTTAAGAACATGTTGTAAAGCACGACGGGCTTTTTGCGTATTAATAAAGCTTAACCAGTCTGGATTTGGTGTTGCTAAAACATCCGTAATAACTTCGATAACCTGACCGCTAATTAATGGTGTAGATAATGGTTTAATCTCACCATCCACTTTTGCACCAACTGCATGGTTACCTAAAAATAAACTTGCTGAATAAGCAAAATCAACTACGGTAGCACCTTGTGGTAACTCATGGAGTTGACCATGTGGTGTGTAAACCCAAATTTTTTCTTGATGTAAGTAATCTAATAAATCATTGAAAGTTGTTTTTGCACATTCTCCATCGATAAGCGTATTCAGGTTTTGCATAGAGGCTTGAATGGCTGAGCGACAAGTTTGTGGTGCATTTTCACCTAATACAACACCAAAACGGGCAGCTTTACGCATAAGCTCGGTTTGAATGGTAAGAGATAATGTGGTTTTTTCACCTTTAAGTTTAATCAATAAAGATTGGTTGCCACCAGGTAATGGACGACGGATATGGTCTTGGTATTGGATGACTTGAAAATTTTCTCTTAAAGCATCAACTAGGCGGTCACAGTCGGCAATTGTTTGTAAAACAATTTCAAAAGCATGGCTATGGGTAAGCTCTTGTAAATCCATCTCATTTTTAACGAAATGGCGTAATAATTCGATATTGTTATTTTTCTTTTTAATGCGGCCTTGAATATGATAGTTGTGGAGAAGTTCAGCGAGGTTTTGTTCCCAGATACTTTGATATTTACATCGCTCTGGTTTGGTTTGACGTAGTGCATTTTGCACGTTATCAAACATATCAAGATCAAGATTTTGATAACAAAGATTTTCTAGATTATCGCCCATTTCATTCATGCCGACTAATCTTGCCATTGGCACAAAGATATCAAGAGTTTCTTGAGCAATACGAGCGCGTTTATCTGGACGTAAAGCACCTAGAGTTGTCATATTATGATAGCGATCGGCTAATTTAATAATAATGACACGTGGGTCCTGTAGGGTCGCTTGCAAGATTTTTCGGAATGAGGCGGCCTTGTTATATTCTTTATCACTTGACTGGCTAAGTTTGGTTACACCGTCAACCAGCTCGGCAACTGTCAGACCGAACTTTTCAGTAATATCTTCTTTTGTATATTGAGTGTCTTCAATAACATCATGCAAAAGTGCTGCCATTAAAGTTTCAGCATCTAAACGCATGTTCGCAAGAATGCAGCTGACAGCAATTGGATGCAGAATGTAGGGTTCACCACTTTTACGTGTAATGCCAGTATGCGCTAGATCGGCAAAATCACAGGCAGCAAGCACTTTCTCGACCTCACTTACCGATAAGTAAGGGTCGATAATCAATTTAAGCTGTTGCTTGGCTTGGCTGACCTCTTCGCCTGGCATAAATCACCCTTTTTCCTAATGCTGAGAAACTAAATCTATCTACTTCTTAATGAAAAGCATATTGCGGAACTTGTCAATTTTTTCATTTGAAAAAGTGTATTTTTTTTTCAATGAAAATAATTGCTTTTTTCAATATCTTTAAATTCAAGACAAAGCCAAATAAAAAACCACCGCAGAAAAACGATGGTTTTTTTATGAAACAGAATTAATTAGAAAGAAAAACCTTCTAAATTCAAGCTGTTTGTAGAAAGAGCAAGATCAAGACTAGAAGTTTGATAATCTTGTTCACGTTGTTTAAGAATTTCTTTCGTAACGTGTCCTGCCGCGATTTCGCGCAAAGAAACTACAGTCGGTTTGTCGTTATCCCATTCTACAGTTGGCTCCATGCCTTGACGTGCCAATTGACGAGCACGTTTACTTGCAACGAGCACAAGCTCAAAACGGTTGTCTACATGATCTAAACAATCTTCAACGGTGACGCGTGCCATAAAAGTTCTCGTTTTGGAATGGTGAATTTGAACAGACTAAACAGTATAAAAGGCTTTCGATCCAGACTCAAGTTATTCCTGTTTTGGTTGAGGAGTAATCAAGTCTTGAATTAATGTTTGATGACGTTTTGCTTGCTGGGATAACACTAAACGGTTTGCTGTAATCACAGCTTCAAGCTCATGTAAGGCTTTATTAAAATCATCATTAATAATAATGTAATCAAAGTTCGTGTAATGCTGCATGTCTTCAACTGCACAGCTTAAACGATGTTCAATGACGTCAACTGAGTCAGTACCGCGATTAGATAAACGCTGACGTAGGTCAAACTGTGTTGGCGGTAAAATAAATATTTGCTTGGATTCAGGAAAAAGTTTGCGTACTTGCTCTGCACCTTGCCAATCAATTTCAAGTAGAACATCGTGCCCTTGAGCTAACTGTTGTTTTACAGTTGCTTGAGAAGTGCCATAGTAATTACCAAATACTTCAGCGTATTCGATAAAGCCTTCATGGTTTACTTGGTCTAGAAAGTCATCTTTTGTAGTGAAGTGATAGTGAACACCATCTAACTCACCAGGACGTTGACCTCGGGTAGTATGCGAGACTGAAACATGTAAATTGCTTACACGGTCAAGCAGGGCTTTCACCAAAGATGTTTTGCCTGTTCCTGATGCAGCAGAAACGACAAACAATAGACCCGACATGATATTTTTCCTGATATGATAAAATATCTTCGCTATTGTAGTGTACCGTGCGTTTAAACTGAATAGTTTTAATTGCAAATATTCAAGAGAAATTCCCCTGTTTTATTAATTTTGAGGCTGTTATGGAAATTGTGTTAGCTAATCCGCGTGGTTTTTGTGCCGGTGTTGATCGAGCCATAGCAATCGTCAATCGGGCTTTAGAATGTTTTAATCCTCCTATTTATGTACGTCATGAAGTTGTACACAATAAATTTGTGGTAGATGACTTACGTCAAAGAGGGGCCGTTTTTGTTGATGAACTAGATCAGGTTCCGGATGACTCAATTGTAATTTTTAGTGCGCACGGTGTTTCAAAAGCCGTTCAACAAGAAGCTGAACGCCGAGGCTTAAAAGTGTTTGATGCGACTTGCCCTTTAGTTACCAAAGTTCATATTGAAGTGACTAAATATGCACGTGAAGGTACTGAAGCAATTTTAATTGGTCATGAAGGGCACCCAGAAGTTGAAGGAACAATGGGTCAATATGACAAATTAAAAGGTGGTGACATTTATCTGGTTGAGGATGAAGCGGATGTTGCTGCACTTGCAGTAAGACATCCTGAAAAACTTGCATTTGTAACTCAAACAACTTTATCTATTGATGATACGGCTAAAGTTATTGATGCTTTGCGTGCAAAATTTCCTCATATTCAAGGGCCACGTAAAGACGATATTTGCTACGCAACTCAAAACAGACAAGATGCTGTACGTGATTTGGCCGAACAGTGTGATGTGGTATTGGTCGTAGGTTCACCTAATTCATCAAATTCAAATCGTTTACGCGAGCTTGCAGAGCGTATGGGCAAAGCAGCTTACCTTGTAGATAATGCTGATCAGTTAGAACAGTCATGGTTCAATGATACTTGCAAAATTGGTGTGACAGCGGGTGCTTCAGCGCCGGAAATTCTGATTAAGCAAGTGATTCAACGTTTACAAGACTGGGGCGCGCAAGCACCTAAAGAATTAGATGGACGTGAAGAGAACATAACCTTTAGCCTTCCTAAAGAATTACGCATTCACGTGACTCAAGCATAAAGTGTGACTTATTTAACACACTGATTTTAAAATAGTAAAACAGATAATTGTTGATATGACAGTTATCTGTTTTTTTATACCCTTTATCTGCTTTGTATTTGTTTTGTAAATATAAAAAGTAAAATTTAAATAATAAATAAAAATTTTTAAGTTTATTTGGGGTTCTGGGGATGAGGGGAATTATTCCGCAAGACGGGTTCACCTTGGTTGAGCTCATGGTAACGATTGTAGTCATGACGATTATTACGATGACGGCTGCGCCGTCTATGTCGAATTTATTAGAAAGCAAACGACTAGATGAAAATCAACGAGATCTAATCAATACTTTGTCGGAAGCAAAGAGTCAAGCCATACTTGGTCGACAAGACGTTTCTATTAATCTGAATTCAACAGCCTCAAATTCACCAACTTCTTTGAATTGGAAAACTACTTCCAATAACACTCTTGAGCTCAAAAATATAGCTGCTGATGGTACGCAAAGTTCATTAACAGCGACGACTTTAACTTTTAATGCTAATGGAGTGGTAAGTAATATTACCCAAGATACACTTTTATCTATTTGTAATTCAAAAATAAATAAAAAGAAAATTCTTATTTTAACAAAGCTTGGCACATTAATTTTTAAAGCTGAGGAGACATGTTAATGCGGAGCTCTAAGCAAGAAGCTCAAGTTGGGGTTGGTTTATTAGAAGTGTTGGTCGCTTTAATTTTACTTGCAATAGGAATTTTAGGATATGTTGCCTTGCAAGTTCGGGCTATGGATGCTTCTTCAGAAGCATTAAGTAAATCTCAAGCTATTATGATTATGAGAGGATTAGCAGAAAATATTCGCGTGAATAGTTCTCAAGCTAGTCAATATCCTTTATTTGTCCGTAGTTATAGTAATTATTCATCTACTACCGCAGCTCCTACGTTGTGTTTCAATGCCGCTTGTACGCCTTCTCAACTTGCTCAATTTGATGCGTATCAAGCAGCGAGAAATGCTGATCAACTTGGCATGAAAATCACAATGACAAATTGCCCTGGGGTTACAAGCACAATGACCCAGCAGAGGCAATGTCTGTTTGTTTTTTGGGGAAAAACCTCTCCAGTAATTACAACAAATGAAGGAGTCACTAGCGCGGATGTGTCGAGCTGTATGAGTACAAATGGCGTTTATGTCAATAATTCGAATTGTTTAATGATGGAGGCATATTAATGGCTCACTCATTTGTACCATGGAAGCAACGAGGCTTTACATTAATTGAGCTTATGGTCGCATTAGCTTTAGGCCTAATTTTGGTAGCCGCGGCGACTCAATTATTTATTGGTGGACTTCTATCAAGTCATCTACAAAAAGCAAATGCTGAAATACAAGATAGCGGTATTTTTGGCTTGGAGTATATCGCACGTGATATACGCCTTCTAAATTATGGAAATGTAATAAACCCGATATTAACGGATACCACACCTTGGGGTGGTGTTGTTTTAACTGGCTCAACAGCAACCAACAATAACAGTGTTAATTTTGTCCCTAATGTTGGAGCGAATACTTATATTGCTGACACATTATTAAGTCGTGGTGCAGGGGATACGGTGAGTACCGTTAGTAATCACTGGAAAGGCCTTTCAAATATACAGAATAGTTCAAACGCTGCTGTGCAAAGTGATCAGCTGACTATTCAATTTATTGCTCCTACTAATATGACCAATTGCGAAGGTGTGAATGTACTTGCAGGGGATTTAATTGTAGAGCGTTATTTTTTACGTCTGGATAGTAATGGTAGTTCCCAGCAAGATTATGCACTTGCATGTGATGCAAATACTCCCTCTACTGTAGCCACAGCTCAACCGACCACTATTGCTGGGTTGGGCGACGCTGGTCAAATTGTATTGCCGCGTATTGACCATTTCCATGTGTTGTTTGGTGCAAAAAATGCGGCTGGCAATTTTGCTTATTATACGATTCCCCAATATCGCGCTGCTGCACAGGCTGCCCGAGATGTTACACCATCTGTGATGCCGCCACGAATTCTTTCAATACAAATATCTGTATTAGCGCGCTCTACTAATAATGCCCAAAACAAAGCCATAGATCCCGCGCAGTCTTTTCTTATGCTAGATCAAACCGTGCATGCTTCTGATAATACAACTCGATTCTTACGCCGCACTTATAACGTAACAATTGCTCTACGCAATGCGATGGGGGAGAGTCTATGACCCATTTAATTCATAAAAGTAGATCTAAGGAAAAAGGGGCAACTCTTATTGTTGTGCTTATTATTTTATTGGTTGTTATTTCTGTAGGTGTTTTAGCAATAAGAGTAGCTATTGTTTCTTTAAAAGTTGCTACTAATAGCCAAGTTAGCCAATTAAATTTTCAATCATCTGACACACCTTTAGAACTCATTGTGCAGATGAATCCTACCACCTTAACTAATATTACTAATGTGATTGGTGCCGCGCTCAAAGAGCACGAAAGTAACCCTGGCGCAGAATACAACTTTTGTTATAAGCCTATTTCTACGTCAACAAATTTTGCTCAGACCAGAGGTGCAAGTTTACTTCGAGCAGGAAGTGCTAATAATGCAGTCGTCGAAGATGGGGGAGTGGCAGGTTTTTGTGATTTAACAAGTGACTATGGAAGTAATCGCCAAGCAGTGGTTACACAAGTTGCCGTAAGTATTCCAACAGATGCTGCAAGTGATATTCCTGGTTCAAATTTACCACGAGGAACAAATACCTCCGAAGGCACACAACTACCTAAAAGTATGCTGTCTACACAACGTATTCGAGTTATTACCACTGCTTTTTTACCAACCTACGCATCTACCTCTATAGAAACTCTACAAACTGATTGCTTAAGCACGAGTTCAGCGAAAATTAGTGACAATTTTGATACTGCATTAACGGCTAAACAAACATTAGCAGAGTGTTTGGCAAATCATAACGTGCCTTTTAGTACTCAAGTTCAAGAATTTAACTATACCAATAAGCTCACTCAAATTACGGCACCAGGTTCATAACGGGGAATATCATGAAAGTAAAATTGAAGAATTTTAAGCCAAATAATTTATGGTATGCCATCTGTTCGAGTTCAGTTGCTTTTACATGGATGGTGGCAAGCTCCGTGGTGCAGGCGAGTGATTTACAAATTTATGCATCGCCTACAGCAGGTAAAAAAACGATTGTGATGATGTTAGATACCTCCGGGAGTATGACATCTAATAGTTATAACGAAAATCGCTTGGCTATGCTTAAAAATGGTATGAATGCTTTTTTAGCCAGCAATAATCCTGTTTTAAATGATACTCGTGTGGGCTTAGGTAATTTCTCTGCAAATGGTGATAGTCGAAGTGGGCAAATTTTGGTGGCTGCTGCTCCTTTAGGAGATGCAAGTACTTTAAATACGGTGGGGTCTCAGCGCTATAAATTAAAACAGGCAGTTGCAAATTTATCTGCTGGTGGGTCAACACCTTCAGCACATGCTTATGCGGAAGCTGCTGCTTATTTGATGGGCACAACAACCTATTCAGAGACGAATTATGTTATTCGTAAAGAAAGCTATATCAAACGAGTAAGGCGATCCGATAATAAAACTGAATACTCATCTTGCACCAATTCTTCACAAATTGATATTAATACTTTAAGTCAAGCATGCCGTTCTAATGGCTGGAGTAGTTGGACCACGTTCAATCCTGGAGTAAATACATTAACAGATTATGAGACTTCATCTGATCGGTATTATGATTATACTTATTACTACACCCCCTTTAATTACGCTATAGCAAACGCAGATAGTGGTATTCCAAAATCAAAAACAAATGATACGACAAGTAATCCGAATATTGTTATAGATCGAAATGCCTCTAACTTAAACGCCATTTATCAATCTCCTTTGCCTGCAGTGGCTAATCGTCAAAGTTGTGATGGACAGGGTATTTACTTTTTATCAGATGGTGAGCCGAACAATACAACAAATACACGCTCGGCAACAGTAATGTCGACGGCCCTAGGTAGCACTCTGGGAGCAAATTTTAGTTGCGCTGGAGGACTTTCTAATACTTCATCAGATTCTGGTTGGGCTTGTATGGGGGAGTTTGCGAAACGACTATTTGATAAAACAAAAAACCCTACTGGAGTTTCTATTCAAACAGCATTTGTTGGTTTTGGTAGTGATTTTTCTAGCTTAAGTTCTTCTGATGTAAAAAATGCCTGTCGTTTAAGTTCGAGAACCCAATCTGAGCGAAAAGGAGATGATGCGTGTTCACCGAATCAGACCACAAATGCGGTCGCTGCACCTGGTTATGGAAATGGTGGTTTTTTCCCTACCCAAAGTGCGCAAGGGGTAACGAGTAGTGTTATTACATTTATTAATAATTTAGATAAAGTCCCTTTAGAGCCCTTAACAACAGGTGCAATCTCTGTTCCGTATGATGCGTTAAATCCAAAAAATTTACAGGAATATGGTTATTTACGTGCTTTTGAGCCTAATCCCGCCAATACGTATTTAACATGGAGAGGAAATCTAAAGAAATATCATGTTCTTTTATCGGGAACAAATGCTGGGGCTTTTGAGGCTAATACGGGGGGATTAGTCTACAACGCAAGTGGAGCATTTAGAACGGGTACGAAGGATTACTGGAATAGTTCTAATTATAACGATGGGGGTAAAGTCTTTTTAGGTGGTTCATATGCAAAAGTTCCTGTACCAATTGTGGGGCAAAATGAAACACGTGATGAAGAAGGAAATATCACAAAATATTATTACGCAGTACAAAGTAAAATCCGCAACTTATTTACTGATGTTTCCGCCGTTGCAGCGGATGGTAGCTTAACGAAAATATCGACTTCTGGAACTAATTTGCTAAAAATTCCCGCTGCTCCACTAGAAGGAACTAATCCTTTTGATAGTGTTGCTAATACAGCAAGTTATGTTTTAGGAAAATTTGATGCCTCAACTGGGCAAGATATTTTAAAAGCTTTCCCGATTAGCTTGAAATTAAAAATATTAAATTATCTAGGTTATTCAACTGATATTGGTGCGGCCACTTTACCTTCCTCCTTGGTTACATCGAATGAACCATATTTATCTATGGGCGGCAGTATTCACTCTTTACCAGTACAGCTTACCTATAATGGAACATTAGATGAAAATGGGAATTTAACTTCTGCTCGAGAGCAATCCATTCTCTATGGAACTATGGAAGGCGGTTTACATATTGTGGATGCTTCAACTGGTGTGGAACAAATGGCTTTCGTTCCTGCCGATATATTAAATGATCCCGTTGCATCAAAAGCTTTAGTTGTTGGCCAAAGTGATGCCTCAGCTCCTGCTCACGGTATGGATGGGGCTTGGGTATCTGACCCTGCATATAGTATTACTACCACAGGAAGTGGTAGTGCTGCAGTTTCGAAAGTGACTGCAAAGCAAATGAATATTTATGGGGGCATGCGAATGGGTGGCAGCAGTTATTATGGCTTAAATGTCTTAAATCCTGCTTCACCTAAGCTTCTCTTTAGAGTAGGAGTAGACCAAACTGATTATAGTCGTATGGGGCAGAGTTGGTCTAAACCTGTACTGGCAAATATTCGTTATAACGGGTCTATTAAACGAGTGATGATCGTTGGTGGTGGCTATGACCAATGTTATGAAAAACCAAATATTACCTTGAGCGACTCTTGCTTTACGAATGGAAAAGCAAAAGGAAATGCTGTCTATATTATTGATGCCAAAACTGGGGAGCGCTTATGGTGGACTAGTGACACAGGCTCTAATATTGATAACTCTAATATGAAGCATAGTATTGTTAGTCGTATTAGTACATTAGATCGAGACGCTGATGGTTTAGTAGACCATTTATATTTCGGTGATTTAGGCGGACAAGTCTTCCGTATCGATCTTAATAATAACCAGACAAAAACGAATTCGACTTATAGTAGTTTTGGTATTCGAGTTGTTCGATTAGCCAATTTAGCAACGAATGATTCCACTTATGATAGCTCGAACGATTATACAGCTGGGAATGCGCCGCGTTTTTATGAACCTCCTACAGTTACCATACATGATTATGGCATCCGCACTTTTATTACTGTAGGTATTGCTTCAGGTGACCGTAGTACCCCATTGGATGTTTATCCGCTTACAGGGCGTGAAGGTATGTCACCTAGCACAGCATTAAGCGGACGCCCTGTAAATAATGTCTATGGAATTATCGACAAAGATTTTATTAAAAAGAATCTAATGTCTTTAACTGATAGCCAACTTGAAACAAAAGATATTACTCGATCGGCTCTTAGAAAAAATCCACAAATTTTACGATCTGGAGAAACACGAGTAGCACAAATTTTCTTTCCAAATACGGGGACGGGCCAAGGTGGTTGGTATCGTTCACTTTCTAGTACGAGCGGTGGTACAGAGAAAGCCAATAATAGTTTCCGTATTAAAGGTGGACTAAAAGCTTTTGAAGAGCCAATGGCAATTACTGGGACTTTAATTGTGCCTGTTTATGACCCGCAGGGAACAGGCATTGTGGCGGCAGACCCATGTTTACCACGTGTGGTAGGTGAAACGGATCAGCAGACTTACTGTTTACCATTTGGAGCCTGTCTTAATTCTGATGGATCCATTGATCAGAATAAAGAAGATCCTAGCGGGTTTCAAACACAAACAGGTGGTAACTGCCCAGCAGGAGTTTCTGAATGTAATAAAAACGTTATTGGCTCAGGTATCCGTGGCGTAGCATTTGTTCCAAAAAGAGATGAACCTCCAGTGACTAATAGTTGTGGGAAATTACAACTGTCTGGAAACGAGAGTGGAACGGGCGAGTGGCAGTGTACAAGTCATTTAGTTCCTACGCGTTGGTATGAGCGTTATCGCTAAGGGATGACTTATGAATAAATACTATATCCAGCGGTTTAATCAGGGTGTTACCTTGATTGAACTCATGGTTGTCATCGTGATTGTCGCTATTTTTGCTTCGATTGCTATCCCTTCATATCAAAGTTATAGCCGCAGAGCGACTGCTTCTGCTGCTAAAGGTGAAATTCTAAAATTGGCAGAACAATTGGAACGGCATAAATCCAAGAACTTTACCTATAGAGGATTTACCACCACATCTGTAACGTTGCCACGGGGTGGTTATACGATTGAAATTAGTGATGACACAACAGCAGGAAATTTATTGACGAATGGTGCTGCAAATGGGCAGACATGGGTCATTAAAGCGACAACAATAGATTCAAGAAACTTTAATTTTATTGCTAAGAATTCAGGTTTGCGTTGCCAAAGTTTAACAGCTACGGCTGTTGATAATGACTGTGGTGGAACAGTCACTTGCAATGTATGTGAAACAAATAGTGAGAATTGGCAATGAAGAATGGTTTTACCTTAATAGAACTCATGATTGTAGTGGCGATAATTGCAATTTTAGCAGCGATAGCTACTCCTTCGTACTTACAATATTTACGTAAAGCGAACCGTACAGCCGTTCAATCTGAAATGATGAATATTGCCCAAACATTAGAATCAGAAAAAATAGTTCACAATCGTTATCCATCGAATGCGACTATTACATCGATTTATGGTTCTAGTGTAAGTCCTCAACAAGGCCAGGCCTTATATAACTTGGCTTTTGCTAACATAACTGATTCAAGTTGGGTATTAACAGCTACACCTATTTCTACTACTTCTCAGGCCAGTGATGGGATCATTTGTCTTAATGATCAAGGGCAAAAGTTTTGGGCAAAAGCTGCAACTGATTGTGCGTTATCTGCTACATCAAATTGGCTACAGTAGTTTTAAATTCAAAACTGCGGATAACTCAAAATTTAATCTTTCTTTCAGGGCAAAAATCACGTAGAATGTTGCCCTCTATGAAAGGGGTTTGAAGTGTTGCCGATGGTCGGCGCAGGGATAATCCGTAAGAATTATAAGGCTTTTATCATGGTTGTTATTCGTTTAGCACGTGGCGGCGCAAAAAAACGTCCATTCTATCAAATCGTTGTGACTGATAGCCGCAATGCACGTGATGGTCGTTTCATCGAGCGTATTGGTTTCTTTAACCCGACTGCACAAGGTCAAGCAGAAAAACTTCGTTTAGATGCAGACCGTTTTGCTCACTGGGTTTCTCAAGGTGCTCAACCTTCTGAACGTGTTGCTTCTTTAGCTGCTCAAGCTAAAAAAGCTACTGCATAATTTTTTTGTAGTAGGTAACCCATGACATCAACACAGAATGTTCCCGAAGATCGTATTCAGATTGGACAGTTACGTTCAGCTTATGGATTGAATGGGTGGCTCTGGGTGTATTCAAATACAGAACCCATGAGCAATATGTTTGACTACCTGCCTTGGTACATTGAGACCAAGGCCGGTTGGCAAACAATAGATGTAAAACGTTGGAAACCACATGGCAAAGGTCTAGTTGTTGCTTTGAAAGGTGTGAGTGATCGCACTGGAGCAGAAAACTTGGTTGGCGCTAATATCTGGGTTGCTAAGTCTCAACTGCCAAAAGCAGATGTAGATGAGTACTACTGGTCAGATTTAAAAGGCTTAACAGTGTTAGGTCTGGATGATGAAGAACAGGAAGTAAACTTAGGTAAAATTCATGAGTTATTTGAAACTGGAGCCAATGATGTAATGGTGGTGCATGCTACCCCAGACAGCATTGATTCAGAAGAACGCATGATTCCTTGGCATAAAGATGTAGTACAACGTGTTGATCTTGAAGCTGGTCGTATTTACGTCAATTGGGGCGTAGATTATTAATCCTTTTAGGATTAATACAGCAGGAAAATAGAGGAGTCTGTGATGTTTTTTGCAGTCATTACGCTTTTTCCTGAAATGTTTGAAGCGATTACAGCCTACGGCATCAGCGGACGTGCGGCAAAACGGGATATTGTACAAGTCACTTGTATTAATCCTCGTGATTTTGCTGAGGGAAACTATAGAAGAGTGGATGAACGTCCATTTGGTGGTGGCCCTGGGATGGTGATGATGGCTGAGCCTTTGGCGAAAGCAATTAACCATGCTAAACAGCTTGCCTCACAAGCAGGACATGTTCATGTTCCTGTAGTGTATATGTCTCCACAAGGCAAAACCTTAAATGAACAGGCAGTACAGCAGTTTGTTGATTACGACGGCTTAATTGTACTGTGTGGACGTTATGAAGGAGTAGATGAACGTTTGATCCAGCAATATGTTGATCAGGAATGGTCAATTGGTGATTATGTTTTATCTGGTGGTGAACTGCCCGCTATGGTGTTACTTGACAGTATTATTCGCCGTTTGCCGAATGTAATGTCAGATGAACTGTCAGCAGTACAAGATTCTTTTGTTGATGGTCTTTTAGATTGTCCACAATATACAAAGCCAGACCATTTTGAGGGGCTGGATGTACCAGAAGTGTTAAAATCTGGACATCATGGCAATATCGAAAAATGGCGCTTTTTGCAGCGTTATCAACGAACTTTAGAACGTCGACCAGAGTTGGCTGAAAAAGTAGAGTTGAATAAGCAGCAGAAAAAGTGGCTAAAAGATGCGCAAGGGAGTGGTGGTAATTCTTAACCGCTATTCTCAGGAACGAAAGTTCTGCAAAAATACGAGAAGCAATGCTTCGAGTTAAAGCATGATTCTATTTAATGAATAGTTTTATGTATATTCTAAGGCTCTTTATAGACATATTGTCATAAAGGGAAAGATAAACGGGTTGATATGCGTTTTAGCCTCTATCCCCAGCGGAACCTCAGACCTCTTCTGACTCCGCACATATTGGAGATTCCCACAATGAGTGGTAAACATCCTTTAGTTCAAATTATTGAAAATGCACAGTTAAAAACTGATATCCCTGCTTTTGCTCCTGGTGACACTGTTATTGTCCAAGTTAAAGTAAAAGAAGGTGAGCGTGAGCGTCTTCAGGCATTTGAAGGTGTTGTAATCGCGAAGAAAAACCGTGGTTTAAACTCTGCATTTACAGTTCGTAAAATTTCTAGCGGTGTTGGTGTTGAGCGTGTATTCCAAACTCACTCTCCAATCGTTGCTAAAATCGAAGTGAAACGTCGTGGTGACGTTCGTCGTGCTAAACTTTACTACCTCCGTGACTTGTCTGGTAAAGCTGCACGTATTCGTGAAAAATTACCAGCTCGTAAAGCGTAAGCTTATACCGAGTAAAAAAATGCGCCTTTTGGCGCATTTTTTTGTTTAAAAATTATAGTCCTTGAAGTTTTAATCGGTTTGCATGTTGACGGTAAACCGAGACAGGATCTGAAGCAAAAATAGAGCGTATCCCAAGCACTTGGTTCACCTCATCTAAATGATTCCAGTTGTAATCATCACGAATGGTTTTACCAAATTTGGCGCTGCATCGTGAAACAAGCCCATCATTATCACCAAACGGATCGACTACTAGGCTACTGCCTGTAAGGGCAATATCAAATGGATCTAATGGATTTGTTAAAGCTTTATTTCCTGAGAAAGAATACATATAAATACCTTTCTCTTGATATGTTCCCTCACCACAAGAAGTAGTTGGCATACCCATAGGAAATTGAGCATTAAACTGAGCTGAACCTTTAGTTGATAAGCTATGAGCACCTGCTAAAGAGTCGTGCGGATAGCTTGTCGGATCTAGACCTCCTGCCCAAGTAATTGCTGCTGAAAACCAGTTTACTAAAGTTGCCACGCCTGCAAGAGGAGTACCCTCAACATTCAGGATGACATCTGCCATTGGTGATCCCTTATGAGGTGCGCCAATCGTTGTGAGTGATGCCACTTTTTCTGGCATGATACCAGCCACATAGCGAATTGTTGGGCCCCCGTGGCTATGACCGATTAAATTGACTTTGGGTTTACCGGTAATGGCAATAATTTCTTCTACTTGCTGTGCAAGTTGTTCTCCACGCACTTCTGTTGAGTTAAATGGTGAGACCCTTGTTGCCCAGACATTTCCCCCATTACGAGCAAGATCAGGAAGAATTTGATACCAATAATCAAGACCAAGTGTATCTGTTCCAACTCGGCTAAAGCCTGCCATACCATGGTTAAAAACCATTGGATATTTTGTTTGTGCGTAAGATGAATATACGAACGAGCTTTTAACTTGTTCAGCATTTGTTGCATGGGCCGCTGAAATACTCAGTCCTGAGAGCATTGCAGCGCAGAAAAACATTAACTTCCTTTTCATTTTTTACTCACTATTTTTATTTTGTATGAAAAGCAGCTTCTTACTGCTAGTGAATGTTTAGCCAATTCCCAAAAAAGGAAAGGCTTAGTAATTAAATGGCAGTTCACCTCCCTGATCATGGACCGTTTCAAAAGTTCGAAGTCTTAGTTGTTCTTGTGATGAATTGAATTGTTGTTGACGTAACTGCTGAATCGCTTGGTTTTTGGCGCTATCACTCATGTTACTTTTAATAATTTCATCTCGACCATCGAGGTAACTGGTGACTCTTTGTTGCCAAGCATTCCGTTGTGTATCTAAAGTTTCTAATCTTTGAGTCGCCTCGGCTCCAACAAGTGCTGTACGCATTTGCCGAAGTTCTTCTGCTGAACCATTGCGTGCTTTAATTTGTTTGGTCAGTGTATGTAAATCATCAAGTTTGGAGAGTTCTTGTAGGTTGTGTTGCCAGTCTTCTGGAAGTTCTTCAAAACGCTCTTTAAGCTTTCGTGCTTTTTCAATTTCGCTTAAAGAAGAGTCCTCAAGTATCTGCATTCGATCTAGTGTGTAGTTCTGATAGATATCTTCGCTCGAGAAGAGCCCTTCAATTTCAGAGGCAGAAAAGAAACGTTTTCTTATATCTTGGATCGAGTTAAAAATCTTTTGAAAATAATTTTTATCTTGTTGTTTTACTGAAGGTGCTTGGATTTGAGCAAGCTGTTCACGATATTTTAAATAACGGGTCCATAAATCCATAATCTGTGAGCGAGCTGGCTCTAGATATTGTCCTTGAATAAATTTCCCAAAGTGAATTTTGATTTGTTCTAAATCATTTTCCCCATATTGAGTAATAAAATATTCAAAGCAGTCACGGGTTTGACTATTCACGACCAAATGTTGGGAACTATCAATTTTTAATTGGCAGTTAACTTCTGTGTCTTGCTGACTTTTACTATGATACGCATCTTCGTTTAGCGATGAATGATCTGTGTGAGGAGATGATGCTAAGTTTTGAGCTGTCTTTTCACTGACTTGGGCTGATGTGTTTTTTGAGTTTGGACTTAACCAATATACACATGCAATGAGGCCCAAAATAAAAAATCCGAGCACACACCACAATACCTTCTTCTGCATCCCTTGCATAAAGATATCTTCCTTAAGTTTTAATTTGTTGTTTTTTTACTCGATTATTAATGTGCCATAAAATAAGTGAAAAGGCACCTAAATATTGTGAAAATATCTTGCCGAATTTGCTAACATGTCGGCACTTTTTTCTAGCTTTGTGTTCCAGTAAAAATGACGACAAAAAATCAAAAAATTTCTCGTCGCCATATCAGTGGTGTATTTCTATTAAATAAACCATTAGGGCTTAGTTCAAATGCGGCTTTGCAAAAAGTGCGTTGGTTATATCGCGCCCAAAAAGCAGGTCATACAGGAGCTTTAGATCCTTTGGCGACAGGGTTGCTTCCTATTTGTTTAGGAGAGGCTACCAAGTTCTCACATTATTTGCTGGACTCAACAAAGCGCTACCAAACCACTGTTCGGTTGGGGCAAACCACAACGACAGGTGATGTGGAAGGGGAGATTCTACAAGAACGCCCTATTCCTGTTCTGAACCGAGAGCTTATTGAACAAACCCTAGAAAAATTTAGAGGTGATATTCAACAAGTTCCGCCAATGTACTCTGCTTTGAAAAAAGAAGGTAGACCGTTATATGAGCTTGCTAGAAAAGGTATCGAGATTGAGCGTGAAGCACGTCCAATCACAATTTATGCCTTGGAGCTCATTGAATTTACCGAAAATAGTATCACTCTGGATGTAACTTGTTCTAAAGGAACGTACATTCGTGTATTAGGTGAAGATATTGGCGAAGCACTTGGTTGTGGTGGGCATTTAACGATGCTAAACCGGACTCAAACCGGACATTTTGAGCTTATTCCGAGTTATACCATTGAATATCTGGAAAGTCTGACAGAAGAGCAAAGAGAAGCTTTGTTACTTCCAGTTTATGCTCCAGTTGACCATTTCTTAAAAATTCAGGTTCCAGAAGGGCGTGAAAAATATTTTTGCAACGGTTTAGAAAGCAATATTGAGCATTCTGCAGAAGCAGAGGTTTTGGTTTTTTCGGATGAGCGCTGTCTAGGTTTAGCCGAGATTACCGATAAAAAACGGTTGGTACCTAAACGTATCTTAAATTTGTAGTAGATGTAGAGTATAGAGCATGGGCATGGAATGGGATGTTATCCTGAGTTTGATCTTTTTTGCGTTTACTGCGGGAGCGATTGATGCTGCTGTTGGGGGCGGCGGACTTATTCAGATTCCAGGCCTTATGAGCACTTTCCCGACCATGCAGACTGCAACGGTGATTGGTACTAATAAGCTTTCTTCAATTTTTGGTACAGCATCGGCTGCTTATACTTTTGCGAAAAGAGTGAAGTTGCAATGGAAACTTTTAGCAGTTATTGCCATTTGTGCTTTGATTAGCTCTTTTGCTGGCGCTGCTTGTTTATCCTTAATTCCTCAATCTGTATTGCGTCCTTTCGTATTCGTAATGTTGATTGTGATAGCAATTTATACGCTAGTTAAAAAGAACTTTGGACAGGTCCATACTGAGCAAAAAATTACTAATAAAATGCTGGTTTTGGCTGGCATAGGTAGTTTAGCGATTGGTTTTTATGACGGAATTTTTGGGCCGGGGACGGGAAGTTTCTTTATCTTCTTCTTTATCCGTTTTTTACAAGTCGACTTCTTGCATGCTTCTGCCTTATCCAAAATTGGTAATTTTATGACCAATTTGGCTGCATTGAGTTTCTTCATTCCGACAGGACACGCTATTTTGCACATTGGCTTAATGATGGCAGTAGCGAATGTATTGGGTTCTATTATTGGGGTGCGTACCGCACTTAAATACGGTAGTGGTTTTGTCCGTATTATCTTTTTAATTTTAGTCAGTGTTTTAATTTGTCGTTTGGGCTATCAACTGTTTGTAACAGGCTAAATATTTCGAAAAGTATGAACTGATCAGGAGAAGAAGTTCATACTTTTTGTGTAGGCATTTAAAATCATAAATATAAAAATAATTACAGAAGTTTACTAGAAAGAAAACTGTGTAAAAAATAGTCTCATTTTAAGCTACTTAAACATTATAAATTTCAACGTATGATAAACCTTGAAATAAAAAAGATTTTTTAGCTAAAAATGAGGAAGAGAATGAATATTTTCGAAGCATTAAGAGAAAGCCATGAAAATCAACGAAACCTTTCTGAACAATTAGTTCAGACACATGGTTTAACCGAAGAAAGAAAAGAATTATTTGATGCATTAAAAAATGAACTGTATGCCCATTCTGTTGCTGAAGACCGTTATTTATATATCCCTTTAATGTTTGATGATGTCGGTTTAGATATTACGAGACATGCTTTATCTGAGCACCATGAAATGGATGAGTTGGTCGAACAGCTCGAAAAAACAGATATGAGTAGCCCAAGCTGGTTAGCAACCGCCAAACAGTTGAGTGAAAAAGTCCATCATCATTTAAAAGAAGAAGAGCATAAATTTTTCCAACAGGCGGGAAAAATTCTTAAAGACAGTGAAAAAGAAACGCTTGGTAATAAATATTTAAAGGAATATAAAAAGTATAAAAAGCAGCAATAGTATTTAACTACGCTACTTTTTTAGTACTTCTTAAAGTAACCCCAATCGACGCTAGCATTACACAAGCTAAAGCCACCCATTGCAGCATGCTGATTTCTTCGTGAAGTAATAAGAAACCCGTTAATGCTGCCAATGCGGGTGCTAAACTCGTGAGGGTACCGTAAGTTAATTTATTAAGTTGTTTGAGTGCCATCAAATCAAGAGCGTATGGAATAGCGGTCGCTAAAATAGCAATAAGTAATGCTTTACCCCAGTACTGCGTTTCAAGTAATGCTGGAGCATTATGCCAGATACCAATGGGTAGCAAGGTCAGTGCAGATAATCCAATTCCGATAGTTAACGCATGCATACCTATATTTTGGGTCACAACTTTCTGACCAAAATAAATATAGAAGGCCCAGCAAAATCCAGCACCTAGTGCGCATGCAGCACCTACATAGGAAAAGTGGTGTTGCGTTGGGTCTTGCCAAGGTACCATCAGTGCAATACCTAACATCGCAAGTGCTACCCAAATGTAGTCACTCTTTTGTTTAATAGAAAGTAGAGCAAGACCTAATGGTCCAATAAATTCTAAGCCAACTGCAATCCCTTGAGGTAATTTTCCAAGCGACGTATAAAATAAAATATTCATGAGACCTAAAGATGCGCAGTACATCAATAAATCACGCCATTTTAAATAGGGTAAGCGCGACCAGATTTTCCACGAACGGAACATGATAGCGACAATAACCGTTGCAAAGCTCAGCCTTAAAATTGTAACGGTCAGAGGGTCTAATATTGCAATGAGCTGCTTAGCAAATGAAGCACTGATTTGATATGAGACCATCGACAGAATCATATAGAGCACAGCAATAATAGGAATATTCTGCATGGAAAATACCCGAGGGCCTCATCTAATATTACTTAAAATAAGAATGTTTAATTATAGCGAATACCATGTTCCAACTCGCAGGTTGAGTCGATTTAACTGACTGTTTTTTCACGTTCCTGACGTGCTTTTTGGGTAGTTATGGTACAACCGACGGAAGCTGCAATAATTGTTGCGAGTGCCAGCCATTGATTCCATAACAAATATTCACCTAAAAAGATAAAGCCAGAAAGTGCAGCAACTGCGGGTTCTAGGCTCATCAATGTTCCAAAACTTAACGGTGTTAAATTACGTAGTGCTAGCATTTCTAAAGAGAATGGTAATGCGCTGGCTAAAATTGCTAAGCCAATAAAATAAAAAAGATAGGGGAGCTCTATAACTTGGCCCATTGACCCTGAGAAAAAAGTAATTGGTAGCAATACACATGCGCCTACAGTCATTCCTAAACACACAGTATGGTTACCTGAAATGCCAGAAGGTTTTTGACCCGCAATAATATAAAGCGCCCAACATGCACCCGCACAAACCGCAAATAATACTCCGATCCAATCCAGACTATGAGCCTGATTGAAAGGGAAAAGTAAAATGAGACCAATAATTGCGAAACTGACCCAGACAAAATCATATTTCTGGCGTGCGTGATATAGGGCTACACTTAAGGGGCCAATAAATTCAAAAGCCACTGCAATACCAATGGGTAATCGCTCAATTGACAGATAAAAAAGCGCATTCATTCCGGCAAGAGCAAATCCATAAGCCAAGATCGCTTTCCAACGAACCTGACTAAAATTAATTCGCCAAATTTGGAAAATAAAGGCAAGAATCATTGCACCTAAACATAGGCGCATTGCGGAGACAGTGAGCACAGGAAAGTTCTGGAACAGAATTTTAGCTAAAGATGCGCTGCTTTGTACGCTTAGCATAGCGAGAATGAGAAAGCCCAAAGCATGTAGCTGAGATTTCTGGTTCGAACTGGACATTTTATTATTTGATCGATTGGTATACTTTTCACATGATAATGTAAATGTCCATAAAAAAGCCACAGACAATGCTGTGGCTTTTAAATTTACAGTTCGTATTAGAACAATACGCGCACGCGAATTGTACCTTCAACTTCATGCAACATATCTAAAGCTTCTTGAGAAGCAGAAGCGTCAACGTCCATTACGAGGTAACCGATGTCACCTTTAGTCATGAGTGATTGACCAGAAATGTTGATGCCTTGTTCAGCAAACAAGTTGTTGATTTTAGACAATACGCCCGGTACGTTTTTGTGGATGTGCAATAAACGGTGTTGACCAGCAGTAAGTGGTAACGCGATTTCTGGGAAGTTCACCGCAGAAAGCGTCATACCCTTGTCAGAGTAAGCAACAAATTTCTCTGCAACTTCTAAACCGATGTTTGCTTGCGCTTCCATGGTTGAACCGCCAACGTGAGGAGTTAAAATCACATTGTCTAAGCCACGAAGTGGAGAAACAAACTCTTCACCATTTGCTTTTGGCTCTTTAGGGAATACGTCAACCGCTGCACCAGCAATATGACCAGACTTGATTGCATCTGCTAAATCTTCAATCACTACACATGTACCACGTGCAGCATTTAGGAAGATTGCGCCTTCTTTCATTTTTGCAAATTGTGCTTTAGTGAAGAAGTTACGTGTAGATGGAACATCAGGCACATGTAATGTAACCACATCAGCAGTCGCTAAGAGTTCGTCTAACGAACCAACTTGGCGAGCATTACCCATTGGTAATTTAGTCACTGCATCGTAATAAATCACATGCATACCTAAGCTTTCAGCAAGAACAGAAAGCTGAGAACCGATGGAACCGTAACCTACAATACCTAAAGTTTTGCCACGAGTTTCGAAAGAACCGACAGCAGACTTATCCCAACCACCACGATGACAAGCCGCTGACTTTTCAGGAACACGGCGAAGAAGAAGAATCGTTTGAGCAAGTACAAGTTCTGCAACCGAACGCGTATTTGAATACGGTGCGTTAAATACAGGAATACCACGTGCCATTGCTGCTTTAAGATCAACTTGGTTTGTTCCGATACAGAAACAGCCCACTGCGATCAATTTATTTGCAGCTTCGAAAATTTCTTCAGTCAATTGGGTACGCGAACGAATACCAATAAAGTGAGCATCTTTAACAGCTTCTTTTAGCGCTTCGCCTTCAAGAGCAGTTTTACGATAGTCAATATTGGTGTAACCCGCAGCGTTTAAAGTATCGACTGCGTTTTGGTGAACGCCTTCTAACAAAAGGAAACGGATTTTATCTTTAGGTAGTGAAAGATGTTGGCTCATTACGGCTCCGCTACAAAGGCCAAATTTGGTGGCGCTATCATAACATAATGGGCGGTGCTATAGATATTTCGTTTACGCCATCATCTTATGGCAATTTTATCTATATCTAATCACTTCTGTTTATGGCTTGTTGACAGTTTTAAAATGTGCTTGTCATTTGAACTTAAAAATATTGATGCTTTGACGGTTCATAAGTCATTTATGAAGGTTAAACATGTTTTGTAGTGACAGTATCTCTATTCTGAACTTTATCGCTTGTGCGGTTACATGTAGAATATAGCTTATGGCTTTGCTCAGGTGAAAACTCTGAGAAATATTACGCCATAGTCCCACCACAGTTTACTTCTTGCTAGGTCTGCAAACGATGAATGCTCCAGTCGCTTTAACACCTGAGTTACTTACCCAATTAACAGCAATCGTCGGTGAAAACCGTATTAAAACCGATGCTGATAGTCTCGAAAACTGGGGTAAAGATCATACTAAGCATTTTAATCCGAACCCATCGGTCATCGTTTTTCCATCGACCACTGAGCAAGTTCAAGCTGTTGTGAAGCTTGCGAACCAGTTTAATATCGCAATTACCCCTTCAGGCGGCCGTACTGGTCTCTCGGCTGGTGCTGTTGCAACCAATGGTGAAATTGTCATTAGCATGGACAAAATGAACCAAATTCTTGAGTTCTTCCCAGCAGATCGTATGGTTCGAGTACAAGCTGGTGTTGTGACTGAACAATTGCAAAATTATGCTGAAGAACAGGGTATGTATTATCCGGTTGACTTTGCATCAGCAGGTTCTAGCCAGATTGGCGGTAATATCGGAACCAACGCTGGTGGTATTAAAGTAATTAAATACGGCATGACACGTAATTGGGTGCTTGGTTTAACCGTTGTCACTGGTAAGGGTGATATTTTACGTTTAAACAAAGGCATGGTTAAAAATGCAACTGGTTATGCATTACAACACTTATTTATTGGTGGTGAAGGTACATTAGGTTTAGTGACTGAAGCAGAAATTAAACTTGAGCGTCAACCGCAAAACTTACAAGTTTTAGTTTTAGGTGTTCCTGATTTTGATGCAGTAATGCCTGTATTACATGCGTTCCAAAAAGATATCGATTTAACTGCATTTGAGTTCTTTGGTGAACTTGCAATGCAAAAAGTTTTAGATCATGGACATGTACAACGTCCATTTGAAACTCAATGTCCGTTCTATGTATTGCTTGAGTTTGAAGCACCATATGAGCCGATTCTCGATAAAGCAATGGAAATTTTCGAGCATTGTATGGAGCAGGGTTGGGTACTTGATGGTGTAATGAGCCAGAGCCTTGATCAAGT
Organism: Acinetobacter sp. AC1-2; assembly: GCF_016124155.1. Taxonomy (NCBI): domain Bacteria; kingdom Pseudomonadati; phylum Pseudomonadota; class Gammaproteobacteria; order Moraxellales; family Moraxellaceae; genus Acinetobacter; species Acinetobacter sp. AC1-2. The sequence continues at coordinate 132,427 of NZ_JABFFO010000006.1, read as the reverse complement.
AGAAAGCTTGTGGCGTTTACGTGAAGATATTTCTGAATCAATCGCGCCGTTCACTCCATATAAAAATGATATTTCAGTATTAATTACTCACGTACCTGCATTTATTCGTGAGATTGATGCAATTGTTCAAGAGAACTATCCTGATTTTGAAATTTGCTGGTTCGGTCACATTGGTGACGGTAACTTGCACTTAAATATTTTAAAACCTGAAAACTTAACCAAAGATGAGTTCTTTGCGAAGTGTCAGGTTGTGAATAAATATGTGTTTGATACCGTTAAAAAATACGATGGTTCAATCTCTGCTGAGCATGGCGTAGGCATGACGAAAAAACCGTATTTGGAATATTCACGTTCGCCTGAAGAAATTGAATATATGAAAGCGTTGAAGAAAGTATTTGATCCGAATGGTTTGATGAACCCAGGTAAATTATTTGATCTTTAATGCTTGATTAGATAAAAGAATTTTTGTTAAAAGCGTATCGAAAGATGCGCTTTTTTTAATCTATCATTTTTTATAAGCTTTCCAACCCGTCAAAATATGATAAATCAGCGGTAAAAGACAAAGAGCAAAGAAGCTACAAAGTCCAATGGCCCACACAGGTAAGTTACGCGGATTACCTAAAAAGAAATAGGCAAAAATAGAATAAGACAACATTACAAACATCGCCGTTGTAGCTAACGGAAGCGTCACTCTAAAAATTAAAGTACTAGCAAAGGTTTTATAGGGTTCCATGTTCCGATTGAGGCTATAGGCAATAATCATGAGCAATACATAACCTAAAATAAACAGCATAAATGAGGCTGCTGTAAACAGTAGAATAGTTCGCCAACTCTTTTCTTGCGCGGTGTGATCACCAGATTCATAAACAACTGTAATATGTTCACCAACTACCGGCATATCACCAGAGCGAACCGAATTGTCTAAAGTTAGTGTTTTGTTTTGATTATCTTTGAACTGAACGTGAGCGGTGTGCATAAGAGTTTGAGTTTTATATTTACGCCCATTGGAATCTGTACGTTCAGTATCGACCCACTCAGAGGTATAGTTCACTACAGTTGCATCGTAACTTGGCTTGGTTGCTAAACCGTATATTGCTTGCGAAACCCAATAGGTAAAAGGGAAAAATAAAGCGCTAATACTAAAAACAACTGCAAATAAATATACAAATTCAAACTTACTACTTTTACGATTTTTTGCTAAACGCTTGACCCAAAATTTGGTAAGCACAAATGACCAGACTATTAAAATTGCAACGACTACCAAGAAAACTTGCCCTGCATAAGTCAGTTGCATGGATGATCCTATTTGTTGGATGGAATAGAAATTAATCTTATCAAATCATAATCGCTAAGGTTGGGTGAACAGGATAAATTATTTAATCTTTAAGTGATTAGGCATCTTTAGAACTACATAGTTTCTACAGAGTAACCGACCAAGGCATAGCATCATAAAGCTATGCCTTTTGTTTTTGGTGATAAAAATGCAACGTTTATTTTTAATTTCAGCTCTCTGTGCTGGACTTTTCACTGGGTGTGCGACAACCAGTAAATTAATCCCTTTTGTAGGTTCAGAAACCCCAATGCAACAAGTACTTAAATCTCAACCTGAGATTGTAAAAGAGCACAACAATACCTCAGTTCAGCAAGTGTTTAACCGTGTGGAATCACCAACTGTTTCTCGTATTACTGTCATTCAAACAGGTTTAATGGACGACTCTGTTTCTGCAATCCGAACAGAGTATGCATTTAAATTGGTTGATGAAAAGTGGCAATTGCAAAATAAGCAAAAGAGCTATCAATGTGCGAGAGGTAAAGGCTCTAGAGGTTTCCAAACACAACTTTGTTCTTAAGCAAAAAAAGACGATAAATATATCGTCTTTTTTTATGGGCTAAATTATACGCCACTTTCTAAAATTTTAATTTTGACATCAATTACATCATTTTTAACTGCTGCATGATGGGCTTGCATATGAGGTGTAGCCAGATGTGCTTCAAGATGGGCAACACTTGCCCATTTTTCTAACATCACAATCGTATCGGGCTCTTTGGTTTGGAAACTGGCATTTGATATGTGGTCAATCAAAGGCTCATAGCCATGGCAACCATCTTCTGCTAAAACAGTTGGAATGATTTTTTGAAAGGCATCCAATACGTTTTGGCGATGCTGTCCACCCGATTTAGTACGAATTTCCGCAATAATAGTAAGCATGGATTTTTCCTTATTAGGCTGCTGCAAATACAGAATTTAAGTGGGTTTTATATTCTTCAACGTAACTATCAACGTCAGGCATTTTAATCACATCATTGACAATAAAAGTAGGAAGTGTGCTCATTCCTAAAAACTGATTCGCTTTATGAAAAGGTAAATAAACACCATCAACACCTACGCCATGGAAAAACTGATCTGCATCATCAAATGCTTCCATCGGGGCATTCCATGTTAATGACAACATATATTTTTTGTCATGAATTAAACCGCCTGAACCGTATTTTTTTGCGGCATCAGAACGGCTACGGCCATCGTTTGCATAGAGTGAACCGTGACCCACAGTAAATACGTCATCAATATATTTTTTTACAGTCCATGGAGCACCCATCCACCAACCTGGCATTTGATAGATCACAACGTCAGCCCATAAGAATTTTTCAACTTCATTTTCTGCATCGTAATTGCTATCGGCACGGGTCACTTGAACTTCATGTCCGAGTTCGGTGAGATATGAGGTTGCCAGTGTGGTTAATGTGTCATTTAATTCACCATTTGAATGTGCAAATTGTTTGGCGCCGTTAATGACTAAAATCTTACTCATGGGAGTTACTCTAATTAAATTCCTAAATTTGAAATCTACTCTACGGAATTTACTCTTATAGAAAAATGCATGAATTGGAAAAATATTCTTGATTAAAAATCAACAATTAAATAGGAATTCGAATTGTGAAATAAATTTAGATGAATAATATCAATAACTTTAATCTTATTTTACAAAGTACTACGGAAAAAACTGTTTATGAGCTTTAGCATTAAGTTTGAGTAGGATTAAGAGATTACATATGAGAAAAATGAGTTTGCTGACTGTTTTTAGCTTAGCAATGCTAACAGCTTGTGCTCCAGCTAAAAATTCTTCTGCTCAACTTGCTGATAGCCCGATTCAAGCAGTATTACTTGATCAACCAGATCTTCTAAATGATGCAAGTAATTTGGACATTTCACAGCAAATGAATGCTGCCGATGATCCCTCGAATGCTCAAGTTACTATTTTACAGACAGATCCTAGCGAAGATGCGATAACAAAAGTTCGTACGGAATATTTATTAAAGCGAGACCAGCAAGTCTGGAAAATTGTGAATAAAAAGCAAAGTTATCAATGTACGAAAGGGCAGGAAACCCCAGATTTCCAAGTTAATCCTTGTCCTTAATGATTAATTTTTATTATAGATGTGGATAACTTTAAGGTTATTCACAATAAAAACAGTATGGCTGTGGGTAAAAAAAATAAGATTTAAACTTCTTATAATTGTCCGATTGCTGAGCAATTCAAAAAATGCTATTGTTGCGCTCGGTAATTATGCCAACTGGTAAAAATTATCAAATCTCACGCCATATAATTTTTCTATTCTTAGACACCCTGTGAATACGGTGTTTCACATTCTAAACATGCACTCTCACGGCATATAAAAACTTAATTAAAGATTGATTGACCATACTGTCATCATCATGACTACATCCTATTTTATATGTAGTTGTAGAGACATATGGCCGCTATTTTGAAGTGTACAACTCATGAAAAATATTCAAACGACAACGTTGAACCGTACAACGTTGATGTTTCCTTTGGCCTTAGTGCTATTTGAATTTGCGGTTTATATTGGTAATGACCTGATTCAGCCAGCAATGTTGGCAATCACTGAAGATTTTGGTGTAAGCGCAACTTGGGCACCGTCTTCAATGTCATTTTACTTATTAGGTGGTGCCTCGGTTGCATGGTTACTTGGGCCTTTGTCAGATCGTCTTGGGCGTAAAAAAGTACTTTTGGCTGGTGTCTTATTTTTCGCCTTGTGCTGTTTTTTAATTTTACTAACCCGACAAATGGAATACTTTCTGACATTACGCTTTTTACAAGGTATTGGTTTAAGTGTAATTTCAGCAGTGGGTTATGCTGCTATTCAAGAGAGTTTTGCTGAACGTGATGCAATTAAAGTCATGGCACTCATGGCAAATATTTCATTGCTTGCACCTTTGTTGGGACCCGTACTCGGTGCTTTCTTAATTGATTATGTGTCTTGGCACTGGGGCTTTGTAGCCATCGCTATATTGGCATTACTCAGTTGGGTAGGTTTAAAAAAACAAATGCCAAATCAGCAGGTCAGTGTTACCAAGCAACCTTTTAGCTATCTTTTCGATGATTTTAAAAAGGTATTTAGTAATCACCGCTTTTTAGGTTTAAGCCTTGCTTTGCCTTTGGTTGGTATGCCTTTAATGCTCTGGATTGCCTTATCTCCAATTATTTTGGTAGATGAATTGAAGCTAACGAGTGTGCAATATGGTTTAGCTCAATTTCCGGTATTTCTGGGTCTAATTATCGGGAATATTGTTTTAATTAAAATTATTGATCGCCTGTCTTTAGGTAAAACGGTCATGATCGGTTTACCTATCATGCTGATTGGTACACTCATTTTAATATTAGGTATAGTGTGGCAAACCTATTTAATTCCTTGTTTACTCACAGGCATGACATTAATTTGCTTTGGTGAAGGAATTAGTTTCTCAGTTTTGTACCGCTTTGCACTGATGTCATCTGAAGTATCAAAAGGAACTGTTGCGGCGGCAGTTTCGATGCTGCTTATGATGAGTTTCTTTGCCATGATTGAGCTGGTACGCTATCTCTATACTCAATTTCATTTGTGGGCCTTTGCATTATCTGCCTTTACATTTATTGCGCTCTGGTTTACCCAACCACGAAATGTTTTAAAGCAAGAAATGCAAGAAAGAAAGCTCCAAGGAAATGATTAAATGAAAAATACCGGAATTTATATTCCGGTATTTTTTTAACTATTCTTTTAACATTTTTTCCATTTCTTCGCGGTCTGTTTCATAGGTACAACCTAATAATGTCATCGGACTTTTTCCGGTCATTTCTGATAAGTTGAGATTATGATAAACAGTAAAAGAATCTGCCGTTGCTGGTTCTGTCTTGACGGTGCGAACACCTCTAAAAAAAGGTAATGTTTTAAAGTCTGGATGTTGAGGTATATCAAATTTTTTCGAAAGTTGATTAACATTTGCATTTCGGAAAACGGCTACTATGCCTTGACCTGCTAAAGCAATTTCATGAGTTTTAATACCAAATAATTGAATGGGCTGAGCTGTTTTATATAAATAGATGAAAGGCTGTTCTGGATCATCAACTTTTTTAAAACCAAGTGCTGATAAATTTTCATCATATTCAGAAGCAAAATTGGTATAATTTTCTTGATCTGATTGACACTCTATAATCTTTTTTAAATCATTTATTTCAAATGCATATGATGTGCTACTCAGCAATAAAAAAGTGGCAGAAAGAAATTTATATATCTTTGGAAAGTACATTTTTATCCTCAATAAAGTGTTATAGCTATTTAATTTCTTGCTCTAAAAGTTTGTCTTTAAGCATCAGCAATTCTGGTAATGTTTCTAATAATAAACTGATTTGTTTCAAGACTAATGTATATTTCTCGGAAAGTTGTTCATGAGTGGTTAGGCCTCGAATTTCTTGCAATGTTTGCTCAATATGTGTGTTGTCGGGTAGTGACTGCCCAAGTACGCTTTGACTAAGAATTTGCTGGCAACGCAGTAATAATTGTAAAACTTGTTCTTCATCAATTTTTTGTCGTTGACTACCTAACGCTGCCACATAGCTGAGTTGACTGTGGCTATAAACCAAATAACGGAAAGCATAGTGAATGAGCTCTGGATTAGGATTGGGCTCGGCACTTAAGCTTGAGATCATGTTCGATAGCTCAATTTGAGCATTATGGGCAGCACGACGAATTCGACGGTACTCTATATCTTGATTTTTGCCATATTGGTATTGCTCAACAATTACATTGAAATAGTCGAGTGTCGCTTTGCTACTTTTCTTAATATTGTTAGGAATATTACGAAAATTCCAATCAGGCCATATAAAACTTACAGCGAGCCATGCAATAAAACAGCCTAATAACGTATCTATCAGGCGAGGTAAAATAATGCTGTAGCCTGCACCCTTTAAATTAAAAATTAATAGCACCATGAGGGTAGCCATAAGGGTGGCCAAGGCATATTTCTTTTGCCGTAAGTAAAAAAAGCATACTCCACAAATAATCGTAATGATGAGCTGGCCTTCAATACTCGGTACAAAATATAAGATTGGTATTCCTAATAAAACACCGATTAATGTCCCAATTGTTCTGAGCTTAAGGCGGCTTTTAGTCGCAAAATAGGTAATCTGACAAACAAATAAACTGGTCAGTAAAATCCAGTAGCCATGCTGAGCAAAGGGTAATAATGAAATGGCATAGCCCGCGGCGAAAACGACTGCAATTCTTATCGCATGTCTGAACAATGCAGATTGAGGGGTAAGCTGTTGCCGAAGTTTCAAGATCAGATCTGAGAATCCTTGGATATCATCATCAAGTAAATTTAAGTGCTCTTGCCTTGTTTGGGTATTATTTTCAGGGAAGGGCTGTGCATATTGCAGTTGTTCAAACTGTTCATGCATTCCTTTTAAATTATCAAAAATGAGTTTTAAATTTTTAACTTCAAAATTTTGTGGATGTTGTTGTATCCAGTCCTTTAAAGAACTCTCTAGGTGATTTAATCCTGTCTGGCTTTCTTGCGAAGGCTGAGATGGCCGATTATATAAAATACATTGGGCTAAGTCCTGACAAGCTTGTGCTTGTAGACGTAGATTTTTTTGGAAACGGAAAATAAGATCACTACGGCTAAAGTTCTGTTGAATATGTTCGTAATGTAAGTAATTAGAGGTGGCTTGTTCGTGAATATCTCTTGCAAAAAAATACAGGTTTAGCCAATAAATACTTTTATTACTCACCCGTGAAGCCTTCAACCGAGTGAGTAGGGAGCTGCGTATTTGATTTAGACTTTGAGCAACTTGTGTATTCTGTAGGGATAATTCATATAAGAGTTGTTCTACATTCTCTTTATTGTCTGGATCAAATAAACGTGCTTTTGCCTGTAGTAAAACAGAAATTTCTTTAAAAATTTGTGAGAGTTTATCTTGTAAGGGAAGTGTAGGTTTAATAATAAAAAATAAAATAGAGGTGAAACCGTACCACAAAGCTCCATAAACAAAGTAGGTAGGTTGTTGATACCAATGAGCATATTCTCCTAAACCGAACATGCTATAAATGGAAAGCAAAATAGTGCCAAATGAAATTGTGGCATAACGTTGCCCTAAGGCACCTAATAAAATGAAAAAAGCGCTAGAAATTGAGAGATAGAGAATAAAGAAAATTTTGTAGGGAGCGAGAAATCCAAGAATACTGCTGACTGTAAAAAATAGCAGGCAGACATAGACTAAGTTACGTAATCGAATACTTAAACGGTCATCAAAGTCGGTTAACGCTGCTGCAATTGCCCCTAAAGTCACAGGAACAATCAGCTCGTTATGGCCTAGCGAAAGCAAACCTAAAGTTGTGCCTGTGAGTACAATCAAAATTTGTAGGCAATAAATTAAAATCGAGTTTGTCTTAAAACTATTAAATATCTGGGTCAAATAATTCACGGCTTTTGTTCTAAATTAGAGAATACGTGAGAAAGCAGTATGTAACTTTAAATTTTTATTACTTCAAAAATATTATTCTTTTTATCTACAAAAGTCAGTCACTTTTTAAGATTTTATTAGACTTAAACCAAGTTATAGTGGTCAATAAATTAACAAAATTGTGGATATCTTTTTAGATACCCACAATTTAATAGACAGATAAATTATTTAATCACGCCACATGCAATTCGTGCTCCGCCACCGCCGAGAGGCAGAGGAGAGTCTGAATAATTATCTCCACCCGCATGAATCATGATCGCTCGGCCTTGAATATCTGCAAATTTCAATCGAGGTGCGATCACAGCCGTGGTTGCAACACCAGTATTATCGACCACTAAAGCAGGTAGATCGCCTAAATGGCCAGTCGTTGGCGTACCGTGATGAGGAGCTTGATTCGGGTTGTAGTGACTACCAGCAGCTAAGGCAGCACCAGGTTTTCCATCTTTCTCAGCAGGGGCACAAGAGGCATTCTCGTGAATATGGAAACCGCGAGTACCGCTAGGTAAGTCAGCTAAAGCAGGGGTAATAATTAAACCTTTGTCGCTATCTTGAAAGCTAATAGTACCTATTTTTTTACCAATACCATTTGCGGTAACTTCATTTACATCAACCACTTTTTTCGTATGCATTGTGGTTAATGAGTGAGCCGTGTCGGATACAGTTTTTGTGACTGAACTACAGCCGACTGCAAAAAAAGCTGTAAGCGCAAAGACTGCGCCAATTTTATTAAAAGTCTGCATGGTTGGATGCCCTTATAAATATATATGTCTGATTATTAGATTCAAACAAAGGAAGGCTTAGCCTACAAGTTAATTTAAATAGTCACTTTGTATCTTGAAACATTTTTAAATTAAATAAGTATGTCACTCTTTATGATTAGAAGATTCATTATCAGAATCATAAATCATGGTCGTTTTAGGCATAGGTTCAGGTTCAATGGTTTCATGTAACCATTCACGCCAAATCGCCAGTAAAATAGCTAAAATTACAGGTCCAATAAATAATCCCACCAAACCGAAACTCGCAATACCACCTAACACACCAAACATAATTAATAGGAATGGAATTTTAGTGGCACCGGAAATAACAAGCGGGCGAATCACATTATCTGAGCTACTAACAATCACCACACCCCATACAATTACACCAATTGCTTCCATGGTTTGTCCCTGAGAGAACAACCATAAGCCGACGCCTAAATAGGAGATTGGAGTACCAAATGGGATTAGAGCCAATAAGAAAGTAGCAATGGTGAGTACCATTGGGTTTGGTACACCCGCTACGAAATAACTTAATCCAGCTAAAACGGCTTGAGCAATTGCAGTTAAACCAACACCGTAGACTACGGCACGAGTTGTTTCAGAAATCGTATCAAGATAATGGTGAACACGAAGGCCTATCACCATTTCTAAAGCTTTGCTCACCTGAGACAAAATCAGTTGCCCATCACGGTAGAAGAAAAAGAGGCTAAATACGGCAAAGCCAAGTTTGACAATATTTTTACTAATTTCACCGAGCAGCACACGACCATAGCTTAAATGGCTTTGTACCCAAGCTGCAATATTTTGAATGGTACTATTAGGATCGTTATTTAACTCATTGAGTGTGCGAGAAATTTCTTTTCCAACAAAAGGAAGATCGCGAATAAAATCAGGAACGCTTAAATGACCCGAAAAAACCTGACGTTGTAAATCAAAATATAAGTTGCGGCCTTCATGCTGCAAAATAAAAATAGCGCATGTAAAAGGTATGCCAACAACCAAAATGACCAGACTAATCATTAGTGTTGCATTTAAAGTATTACGGGTTTCTCCAAAAAAACGCTGAATTCTTAAATAAATAGGCCAAGTCATATAAGCAATGATGGCAGCCCAAAGAACAGGAACAATAAAGTATTTCAGGATATTAAATCCTAAAAAAATCAAAATAAAAAACAGCCCAAACAGTAAAACGCGCTGTAAAGTAGGAGCGTATGGATGCACGAACAATATTTCTCTAATTTTCTACGTAGAATAAAGTCATATTAACTGAAAAATAACCTGAGGCAAATTTTAAGGTCGTAATGTAAAGAACCTTATACAACTCTTTTTAGAGGCTAAAATTCACTTAAAACCACTCAGCTTTGTCTTCAACTAACTTGTTTAGAACGGGTTGCCATTGATCTTGAATACTAATAAAGTTTTTTTGTGGTTTATCAAAAACACTTAAACCTTGCATAGCTAAGCTACCATAAGCACTGCGTTCAGAAATCCATGCAACAGGTTCTTGTTCAATTTTTTCAAAAAACTGTTGAATATCTTTTGAACTTGCACTGTTCGGTTTTACACGATTAGCAAGAAGTAAAATCTGTACTTTGCCTTTACGGATACGTTTAATATCTTGTAAATGCTTCAAAAAGCGACGAGTACTGTCTATATCAAAAAATGAAGGCTGAAGTGGAGTAATAATGGCATGAGCTTCGCTGATGAGTTGTTCAGCGTGTTCACCTGAAAGTGCACCAGGCGCATCAATAATTAAATAGTCCAGATGTTTAGGCGCATCACCAATCGATTTTTCATGACGCCAGTCGAGGCTCTGAATCGTTGCGACGGTATCAGGGCGTTGTTTTAACCACTGTAAAGCCGATTTTTGGTTATCGGAATCTGCTAATGCTACTTTATATCCTTTTTGTGCCAATGCTGTTGCCAACGTAATGGCCGTCATGGTTTTCCCGCATCCACCCTTCTGATTTGCAATAAGTATCGTTTTCATAAATTCAATTATTTTCAGCAGCACATTTGTTTATGTTTTATACCTTAGCATCTTTTTATGAGAAGTAGATGACCGCATTTGACAAAAGTTTAAGCTGTTTCGTTATTTTAGATATGATTAGATCTGCAATGTTGATTTGTGCTTGTTAAGGAAAGTTTATGTCTGTATGGCTTGCCATGCTAATTGGAGCGGGTATTGGTATTATTATGACTACTATTATTTTATCAAATACTCGCAATGGCCGAATTAAGGCTGAATATGAACAATATATTGCTGAACTTGAATTGGAGCACCAACAAGCTCTGACTCAAGCACAAAAGCGAAGCGTGAATACAAGTCGTGCGGTGTTGAAAGGGAAAATGGCAGAACAATTCGCTCCCATTTTGCCAGAATTTCAGTATCTACCAAGCGATGCAAAATTCATGGGCGATCCAGTGGATTATATTATTTTTGATGGATACACCGATTTTCGAGATGGGGATGGAACGGCAGAAGACATTAATATTATTTTACTTGATGTAAAAAGCGGTGGGGCAAGGCTAACCAAAGGCCAACAGGCAATTGCACAAGCTGTGCAACAAGGAAAGGTTCGTTTTGAAACTTTAAGAGTGGATTTTGAAGATTAAATTTTAATTTTGAGTGCACAAAAATAGACGAAATTAATCTGTATTGTTACTAAATTCCGATATTTTTTTCATGGCTTGCGACTACTATAAATTGAAGATCTATTTAATTTGATCTAGCAATATTCGAGGTATAAAGCGATGAAAAAACAACGTTTGATGATGGGCTTACTGGCTGCTATTGGCATGAGTTCAGCATTCGCATCGACCTCAAGTGAATATAATATTGCCAATGGTCTGAGTCCTATAGAAAAAGACCAATCCATTTCTGTGTTACAGCCTTTTCAAGGAAATTTCAGAATCTTGGGTTCAAAAGTTTATCAAAATGATGAACAAGCTAAATTTTCACCTATTGACTATGCAGTAAGTTGGGGACTGTTTGCACAGCCTGAAATTGCACGCCATATTTCAGTTAAACAATATGACCGTTATCTAAACTGGAAAATTCCTAAATTACCTGTTCCAGCAGATCAGGCGATGCAAATGGTGTCTAATATGCACATCATTCCTGCGAACCCGCAAATCGCCCAACAGATTAAACAGGTAAAACGTGGAGATCTGGTCTATCTCAAAGGTGACCTTGTCGAAATTAAGGATAAAGATCTAGTCTGGAAATCGTCGCTTACACCAACTGATACAGGTGATGGTGCTTGTGAACTATTTCGTGTGCAATCTATTCATTGGGTTGAAAAGCAAAATATATAATTTTAAAAAGCCTTCATAAATATGAAGGCTTTTTATTAAGGAATGTTGCACTTATTTCTGTTGCGATGCTTTCCAATATTTTAATTGATTTTGTGCTTGTAAATAGTCGGCAAGATCGTTGATCTGCTCATCTTTATTGGCTTGCTTATCACTCAAGTGTTTTTCTTGGTTTTCCCAATATTGGTAGAGTAGGCCTTGTACATAACGGCCTTGTTCAGTTTTTAAATCCAAATCTTTTAACATGGTCAGAGAAGAGCGCACATTATCAAGAGTACGTTGTTGCTCAAACTCTGTAGTGAGGGTTCCAGCTTCATGCATTTTTGCTAATTCGCTTTCCATCTCGTCACTCATTTCTGTAAAGCGGCGGTCATAATCCTCTAGTAGCGCAATATCGTGTGCATCCTCAGCAGTTGCTGGAAAAGTCTTAATAGGTCTTTCATTCAGTTTTTCTAAAACCTGATCGGTAGATGAGGTGGCAGAAGGTTGCTCCGTCTTAGCTGGCTCATCCGCTTTTTTACAAGCAGTAAGAAATAGGCTAGAGCAAAGCAAAGACATTAATATGACCTGAGGTGTTTTCTTCTTCATAACTTTCAACCAAACCTATTCACTAATTATTTAACGGGTAACGTACTTTTCTGAAAGTGATATGCATACGTAACATATGGAAAATCAATCTGATCTTGAGGACCTAATCCCGTAAAATCATAAACAATTTTTTCAAACTGTGCTTTGAGTTGTAATTGATCTTTTTCAGTCATTGCGGCAATAAAACTTGTTGAGAGTAATCGTTTGCTCACCACTTGTTCGACGCTACCTCGTTGTGACTGTGTAAACGTTTGTAGGCTATCAAATACAAACAAATCTTGTTGTTCAAATACGATTTTCCACTTTTCACTATGATAACGGGGTGTATCTCCTTCAAGTGGAAGTAGAAAATCAGCTAAAGCTTTGACCCAATCCGTACGCTCATCGCGTTGATTCCAAACCAGCCCTAAATGTCCTTGTGGTTTTAATATCCTATACATTTCTGTTAGGGTATCTATGTTGTCAAACCAATGAAAAGATTGCGCACAAATAATGGCATCAATTTTATGATCGGCTACAGGAATTGAATGACTAAAAGCCTGTAATGTTTTGATATCAGGATAAACGTGTTGAAGCTGCTGTAACATCTCGCCAATTGGCTCAACTGCAATAATATCTGCATGTGTTTGTTTTAAGTAGGGTAAGAATTTGCCAGTACCCGATCCAAGATCGATAACAGTAGAGTTTTCCTGTATTTGGAGGCAATTTTGCAGCCAACTCACTATTTCTTCGGGATAATTAGGCCTAACTTGCTGATACAGTTCAGCAGCTGAGCTGAAGCCTTTTTGAGCGGCAGGATGTAAGGATTGTGTCATATTTTGCGCTTTTTAATCTGACTGGCATCTATAAAATAAGATACTCCGCAATCATAAATTGGCAAAACACCTATTTTGTTTCATTTTTGACGTTGTATGTGGGAGCAAATTTTCTTTCGGTGTGAGCATGGATAAGCAAATTATTTTTGAAGACGAACACATTAGAGCCATTTTTTTACCAGGCGATTCTAATACATTGGTTCTCTCTTTTGGCGATTTGATTACCCGAGCGAGTGGCTTATCTATCAATGCTGAAAAGTCCCTAATTAAATACCAATACAATGTTATTGGGATAATGCCAAAACAAAAATCATGGTTTCCTCAAGCGAGCATGATTGAGCTGGCGAAAACAATTTCGCCTGTTCTTCAGGGTTTTAAAAATATTGTGGGTTATGGCGGTTCGATGGGCGGCTATGCAGCAATCAAATATTCTAATTTATTGAATATGAACCGAGTGATTGCATTTGTGCCTCAATATTCAATTGATCCTGACCATGTTGAAGATCGACGCTATGCTGAGTTTTTTGATGCGGCAGCAAACAAAGACATGCAGATCCAGCTGCAAGATGTGGATGCAGCGCGTGAATATGTCATTGTTTATGACCCTTATTTTTCGATTGACCGCGAACATTACCTAAAAATAAAAGAGCTATTGCCAAGCTTACATACGATTCATTTGCCATTTACTGGTCATGAAGCATTGTCAGTATTAGCAAGTTCAAGCCTATTGCATGATTTTATTGAGCATGAATTTGACGAAATTTATTTCTATCAACAGGTTCGCAAGGTTAAAAAGCAAAGTAAATTTTATTTCCGTAATGTACTTGCACATGTTCTTTCGCATCATGACGACATGTTGTTAAAGATATTACGCCAAAATGATTTTCAGCTAGATGAACGTTATTTTGATAATCCACTTAAACAGGCTATTACCCGTAGCCTTATGAAAGCAAAGCAGGCAACTGACTTAGACTTCCAAAAACTGGGTATTAAAGTGCAACAAACTCAGCAAGAGGTGAGTTATAAAGAGGGATTACAGAATAGCTTTAATTCAATTTTGGTATTCAACCTCATTAATTCAAAGTTTGAGAGTTATGCTCTAGATGTTCTGTTGGCAAATAAGTCATATTTGATTCCAATTGTGGCTGAACACACTGGTGTAGTGCACATTGAATTAAATAATGAAACTTATTTGTTAGGGATGAATGATCGCAAAGTCATTAAATTGTTCAAGAGCAAAGAGCCTTTAACATCTGACATGAGTCCGTTTGTAATCAAAAAATATTCCGACTTTTTTGCAATTAGCTATAAACAATTAAATTTATCTTGTGATGAACATGGGATGTGTGAATTTATAGAAGGTTCAATCAAGCCTACTGAACAACTGATCTCAATCGCCTATTAAACCTTTCTAGTGGTTAAATAAAGCTCAAGTCTAAAGATTTGGGCTTTATTTTTTGCTTAAAAAATATTTTTTCATTAATTTATTTATATATTAAATTCAAAGTCATTATTTAAATAAATGATGTGTCTGTTTTGTGGATGTCTGGCGTATTAAATACAAGCATTATAAATTAGGTGAAAAAATATCATGCTTTAAAGTAAATGATATTTGCATATGTATAAAATAAATAAATGATTGGAGGCTAATTAAAATACAACTATAACTTTAAATTTTAATAAGTGTTTGTTTTTTATTTATATGTTATTTATGTGGTGAGGAGTTGTTTAAAATAAGTTCACTATTCAAAGATAATTGCATATTTATTTTTTTATCCTAAAATGATTTTTTACTAAATTGTAGTTACAGTTTTTTATATGCAATCATTAAATTATCGGAATAATGATGCATCGCAACATGGAAGTTCTGCACCTTTGAAACGAGCAATGAGTACTCGACATTTGGTGATGATCTCCCTTGGCGGTGCCATAGGTACAGGTCTTTTTTTAGGTTCTGGTGACGTAATTTCTCAAGCAGGCCCAATTGGCGCAATTATTTCTTATTTTTTGGGTGGTTTAATCGCCTACACCGTAATGCTTTGCCTCGGTGAGCTTGCAGTTCATGTACCTGAATCGGGTTCTTTTGGAGAATATGCCCGCCGTTATATCGGTCCAGGCACAGGATATATGATTACTTGGCTGTACTGGTTAACTTGGACTGCCACTTTGGGGACTGAGTTTACCGCTGCGGCTTTACTGGTTCAGGAGTGGTTTCCAACTACTTCGGTTTGGGCTTGGACTCTGTGTTTTGGTGCCCTAGTTTTTATTCTGAATGTGAGTTCAACTCGATTGTTTGCCGAGTCTGAATTTTGGTTAGCACTTGTCAAAGTGATTACGATTATCTGTTTTATTGGTTTAGGGCTGTTGGCAATTTTTGGTTTTATCCCTTACCACGGGCATGAGACAGCGCCATTATTTAGTAATTTGACAGCACATGGTTGGTTCCCTCACGGTTTATTTCCAATTTTTGCAACTATGCTGATCGTTAATTTTGCATTTTCGGGTACAGAGTTAATTGGTGTGGCGGCTGGTGAGACTGAAAATCCTGCGAAGACAGTCCCAAAAGCGATTAATGCAGCCATTTGGCGTCTACTAATTTTCTTTGTTGGTACCATTGTTGTGATTACTTCGCTATTGCCATTCGAGCTTGCAGGTTTGAATGCAAACGAAGTAAGTAATAGCCCTTTTGTCACTGTGTTTAATTACATTGGTATTCCTTATGCGGAAGATATTATCCGCTTTGTAATCATTACGGCTTTACTCTCAGCTGCTAATTCTGGTTTATTTGCTGCTTCACGTATGATGTGGTCACTTTCAGTAAAAAACCAATTACCAAAAATATTTTCAAAGCTTACTCCTTCAGGAACACCGATTGTTGCCATTACTGTGACGATGTTTGGTGCAATACCTGGGTTGCTTTCAGAGCAGTTTGCCCCTGAGACGATCTTTAAAAATTTATTGGGTGTTGCAGCGTTTACCATGGTGGTTGTGTGGATTGCAATTTGCGTATCTCAATTTAATTTTCGTAGACAGTGGTATAAGTCTGGGAAAACTGCAAAAGATTTACGTTTTGCTGCTCCTTTATTTCCTTTGACTCCAATTGTGGGTGGTCTGTTCTGTGCTGTTACTTGCATTAGTATGGTGGTTGATCCTTCGATGCAAGTCGGCTTTATCTGTTGTATTGTTTTTATTCTTTTATGTTATGCGAGCTACTTCATTTTTTATCACAAGAAAGATGGTGTACAGAGCTAAGCGTTGTATGCTTTCACCAGCGTAGTCTAAAGGTCCCATTTGGGGCCTTTTTTATGGTCTGTAGGAAATTAAAAAGGATGGATTCTATATATTTTTTTTAAAAATGAATTTTTATTTTCAATCATGGAAACAAATGTTGTTTTGTAAATTCACCATTTATCGGATTTTTATTAATATTTATTTATTATAAATATTTGATTAAGCCTATGTTTAGTCTTGTTATTTAATAAGGTGGTGTTTTTGGTTTTTTAGAATAGAGGGGTGGAATAGGATTAATATGAATTTAATGTGGAGAATAAATAATTTTTTGATAGTTTTATAAAAAGTTAAATTTATTAAGTTGTTGTTATATAATGTGAAAAATATTTACATTTTTTATATTTATGGAAGTTTATTTTCTATAAGTTTTTTTTATTAGAGTTAAGGTTTTTTTAATATTTGTTGTTTTTTTATTATAAAAGACAGTGCGATTTGATTATTTTTTCTCTGCTTATTTATTTTAAAATGTTCTAAATGAGCGTGCTCTGTGCTATATTTATTGGAAGATTTTATATCTATGTTTCGGCTTAATTTTAAGCAGTATGTATGGAAATAATTAATCTGTAGGATTATTGAACAAAGTTTATTTTTAAAAAGACTAATGGAGGGATCTATCGATTAGTCAAAAATAATTTTATGGACTCATGATTTTTGTAAATCATAGTTCTTTTTAACTCCCAAACGGTTATGTCACTTCTTTTGTATTCATATTTCAGCCGGCTGGTTTAGTGGGTTGTGGTTAGTTTTTGCTTTTATAAAGCTATCTTTATAAACAGTAATTTAGACAAAAGAAAACTTGTAAAAGATATCGATATATAAAAGTAGATCATACTTTTAGTATCAACAAATGGAATTTAAAAAGTCTGATGCTTTAGAAGGGCAGAAGATTTGGTAAATAAACTAAGACATTGTTATTGCAAAGTTTTAGTTGCTAAATAATAAAGATTGCAGATTTATCAAATCTGAATCTATGAAGGTATATAGGAAAAAAGATGGCAGATCTTTCATACGTAAATGAACACAGCGATGCTTGGCAAACTTACTTGGCACAAATTGACCGTGTTGCTCCATATTTAGGTCACTTGGAAGAGTATATCGATACTTTAAAACGCCCAAAACGTGCGCTTATTGTAGACGTGCCAATTGTAATGGACGACGGTTCTATCCAGCACTTTGAAGGCTACCGTGTACAACACAACTTGTCTCGTGGTCCTGGTAAAGGTGGTGTTCGTTACCATCCAAATGTTGATTTGAATGAAGTGATGGCGTTGTCTGCATGGATGACAATTAAAACTGCTGTTTTGAACTTGCCATTTGGCGGTGCAAAAGGTGGTATCCGTGTTGATCCGCGTAAATTATCAAATCGTGAATTAGAGCGTTTGACTCGTCGTTATACGACTGAAATCGGTCACATTATCGGGCCTCAAAAAGATATCCCTGCTCCAGACGTTGGTACAAATGCCAATATTATGGGTTGGATGATGGATACTTATTCTACGAGCCAAGGTTACACGGTAACAGGTGTTGTAACTGGTAAACCAGTTCACTTAGGTGGTTCTTTAGGTCGTGTAAAAGCGACTGGTCGTGGTGTATTTGTTACAGGTCGCGAAGTAGCTGCAAAAATCAATTTACCAATTGAAGGCGCAAAAATCGCTATTCAAGGTTTTGGTAACGTTGGTAGTGAAGCTGCTTTCTTGTTTGTTGAATCAAAAGCGAAAGTTACACACGTTCAAGACCATACAGGCACTATTTTCAATGCTGACGGTATTGATCTTGAAGCGTTACGTGATCACGTAAATGCAAATCAAGGTGTTGGCGGCTTCGCTGGCGCGCAATCAATTGCTGATGAAGATTTCTGGACAGCAGAAGTTGACATTATTGTTCCTGCTGCATTGGAAGGTCAAATCACTGTTGAACGTGCTGAAAAACTTAAAGCTAAGTTGATTTTAGAAGGCGCAAACGGCCCGACTTATCCTAAAGCTGAAGATGTGTTAGTTGAGCGTGGCATTGTTGTAGTACCTGACGTGGTATGTAACGCCGGCGGTGTAACTGTAAGTTACTTCGAATGGGTTCAAGACATGGCGAGCTACTTCTGGACTGAAGAAGAAATCAATGAGCGTTTAGACAAATTGATGGTTCAAGCTATGGATGACGTTTGGAATGCAGCGAACAGCAACGCTTGTACTTTACGTACAGCAGCTTACATCTTGGCATGTGAGCGTATTTTAAAAGCTCGTAAAGAGCGCGGTATTTTCCCAGGCTAATCTGCGGAAATTACTTTTAGAAAAAGTGGTCTGAGCAAATACAAAGGATGTTATAGGGTTTATTTGTTCAGTCCCTTTTTCTGAATTATTAAAATTTAAGTGATATCGAATATATTAAATAAATACTGAGGTAAGCATGGAACAGCCAATTTCTGTAACTCGAAGCAACTTTAACGACTGGATGGTTCCAGTTTTTGCACCGGCAAATTTCATTCCTGTACGTGGTGAAGGTTCGCGTATCTGGGATCAAGAAAATAAAGAATATATTGATTTTGCAGGCGGGATTGCAGTAAACGCATTAGGTCATGCGCATCCAGTGGCAGTAAATGCTTTAACAGAACAAGCAAAAAAACTTTGGCATGTGGGCAATGGTTATACAAATGAACCTGTTCTACGCCTTGCAAAACAACTCACTGAAAATACATTTGCAGACAAGGTATTCTTCTGTAACTCAGGTGCTGAAGCTAACGAAGCGGCATTAAAACTTGCACGTAAAGTGGGTTTAGACAGTGGTGTTGCTGGTAAAAGTGGCATTGTGGCATTTAAAAATGCTTTCCATGGCCGTACGTTATTTACCGTTTCAGCAGGTGGTCAACCTAAATATTCACAAGACTTTGCACCGCTTCCAAATGGAATTAACCATGTTGCCTTTAATGATTTAGACGCAGCAAAAGCGGTAATTAATGAGCAAACATGTGCGGTTATTGTTGAGCCGATACAAGGTGAAGGCGGCGTTATTCCGGCTGACATCGAATTTTTAAAAGGCTTGCGCGCACTGTGTGATGAGTTTGGTGCCTTACTTATTTTTGATGAAGTACAAACTGGTGTAGGCCGTACAGGTTCACTTTATGCCTACATGAACACTGGTGTTATTCCAGATGTTCTTACAACTGCAAAAGCACTAGGTGGTGGTTTCCCAGTCGGTGCAATGTTAACAACTGATAAGTTTGCACCACATTTTTCAGTCGGTACCCACGGTACGACTTACGGTGGTAACCCATTAGCAAGTGCGGTTGCAGGTGCAGTATTCGAATTTATTAATACACCAGAAGTTCTTGAGGGTGTGAAGCATCGTCATCAGTATTTCCTTGATGCTTTGAATACTTTAAATGCTGAACATCAGATTTTTGAAGAAATTCGTGGTCAAGGTTTGCTCATTGGTTGCGTATTAAAAGCTGAGTATGCAGGAAAAGCTAAAGATATTACGACTTGGGCTGGTGAGGAAGGATTACTTGCTCTAATTGCAGGTCCGGATGTCGTTCGTTTTACTCCGTCTCTCATTATTCCTGAACAAGATATTGATGAAGGGATTGCTCGTTTAAAAAGAGCATTGGCAAAATTGGCTAAATAAAAAAAGGAAGCTAGCCATGATGATTGTCCGTCATGCCGAGTTTCGAGACCTTGAAGATATTTATAAATTAGCAGGTAAGTCGGGTGTAGGCCTGACTTCCTTGCCACAAAATATGGATACACTTTCGGCTCGAATTTCACGTACTCGCAATACTTTAAATGGCAATGTCCATAAAAGTGAACAAGGCTATTTATTTGTTCTTGAAGATACAGAAGCTCAACGTGTTATTGGTTTAAGTGCAATTGAAGTTGCTGTAGGGCTCATGGAACCTTGGTACAACTTTCATGTTGGAACACAAGTACATGCTTCAAAAGCATTAAATGTTTATAAGTCATTACCAACCTTATTTTTAAGTAATGACAGAACAGGTAGTAGTGAACTCTGTACATTATTTTTAGATCCAGAGCGTCGTGAAAACCAAAACGGTAAATTCTTATCGAAAATCCGTTTTATGTTTATCGCTGCCTTTAAGCAATATTTCGAGAAAAAATTAATTGCTGAAATGCGTGGTTTCTCAGACGAAAATGGATGTTCTCCATTTTGGGATGCGATTGGTCACCATTTCTTTAATATGGATTTTTCAACTGCCGACTACTTAAGCGGAATTGGGCAAAAAGTATTTATTGCAGAGCTTATGCCACGTTTTCCGGTCTATGTAGATCTCTTGCCAAAAGATGCGCAAGACGTGATTGGAAAAATGCATCCACAAACTTTGCCTGCCTATCATGTGCTTGAGTCGGAAGGTTTACGCTATCAAGGATATGTCGATATTTTTGATGCTGGCCCAACGGTTGAAGCCAATATTGATGAATTACGCGCAGTAAAAGAAAGTCAGTTATTAAACGTCAAAATTACAAGTGAAGCTGCGGTCGGTAAGACTCAATATCTCGTTGCCAATGATAATTATCATGACTATCGCGCAATGCTGATGAAGCTTGATCTTGTTGATAACACTATAAATTTAACACATGAACAAGCTGAAAACCTCGGTGTACAAGAAGGTCATGTTGTTCGTGTGCTATCACTCAATCCAATGGAAGTATCCTGATGTCAAACTCTTTATTTATAAACGGTGTCTGGTTACAAGGCAGCGGCACAACATTTGAAAAAACAAATCCAGTTGATAACCAAACTGTCTGGTCGGGTGCTGAGGCTACTGCTGCTGATGTTGAGCAAGCTTGCCAAGCGGCGCGTACTGCATTTCCAGCATGGGCACGTTTACCTTTTGTAGAGCGTGTGGCGATTGTTGAAAAATTTGCAGCTTTGCTTGAAGAAAATAAAAAGCACTTAGCGGAAGTCATTAGCCAAGAAACCAGTAAACCATTTTGGGAAACGTTAACTGAAGTTCAATCAATGATTGGCAAGGTTGCTATTTCAATTCGTGCTTATCACCAGCGCACTGGTGAAAGCTCAACTGAAATGGCTGATGGCGTGGCATCTTTACGCCACCGTCCACATGGTGTACTTGCAGTTTTCGGTCCATATAACTTTCCGGGCCATTTACCAAATGGACATATTGTTCCTGCATTACTTGCAGGGAATGCTGTGGTATTTAAGCCAAGTGAATTAACGCCTTGGACTGCTGAAGAAACTGTAAAACTTTGGCAGCAAGCGGGTTTGCCAAATGGTGTGATGAACTTGGTGCAAGGTGGTCGTACCACGGGTGAAGCGTTAGCTGCTTCACATGAAATTGATGGTTTATTATTTACTGGAAGTGCGAACACAGGTTATCACCTACATAAACAACTGGCGGGTGCTCCTGAAAAAATTCTTGCGCTTGAAATGGGCGGCAATAATGCATTGATTATTGATGAAATTATCGATATTGATGCTGTGGTTAATCTCACTATTCAATCTGCCTTTGTTTCGGCGGGTCAGCGTTGTACATGTGCACGTCGCATCTTGGTAAAAAATGGTCCAGAAGGCGATGCATTTATTCAACGTTTTGTTGAGGTTGCTAAAAACTTAAAAGTTGGTCGTTGGAACGACGAACAACAACCATTTATGGGTGGCGTTATCTCGTCAGTTGCCGCATCAAACATGATGCTTGCTCAGCAAAAATTGCTTGAGCTTGGCGCAAAAAGTTTATTGCCAATGACGCGTCCGCAAGAAGACAGTTCATTACTTACCCCAGGCATTGTGGATGTAACAGGTGTGACAGATATTCCGGATGAAGAATATTTTGGTCCACTTACGACTATTCAACGTTATGACAACTTTGATGAAGCATTGAAAATTGCAAATGCAACTCGCTTTGGTTTGTCTGTTGGTCTAGTTTCTCCAAAACGTGAATTATTTGATCAAGTACTTATTGAAGCGCGTGCCGGTATTGTGAACTGGAATAAGCCATTAACAGGTGCTTCAAGTGCTGCGCCATTTGGTGGTGTAGGGGCATCGGGTAACCATCGTGCGAGCGCCTTTTATGCAGCTGATTATTGTGCTTGGCCAATGGCTTCACTTGAAAGTGACAGCTTAACCTTACCAGAAAAATTATCTCCAGGGATTGTGTTGCCTTAAACACTAGGGAAAGAAAAATGAAAGGATATGAAGTAAATTTCGATGGCTTGGTGGGACCAACACATCACTACGCGGGCTTGTCATTTGGTAATGAAGCATCGACAAAAAACCGTAATAACGCCTCGAATCCAAAATTAGCAGCTAAACAGGGTTTGCTAAAGATGAAAGCCTTGGCTGACATGGGAATGAAACAAGGTGTGCTTGTTCCGCATGAGCGCCCACATGTTCCAATGTTACGCCGTTTAGGTTTTACAGGAGATGACATTAGTGTTGTTGCTCAAGCAATGCGTCATTCACCTGAACTCTTATCATCGTTAAGTTCCGCTTCGCCAATGTGGACTGCAAATGCGGCAACAGTTTCACCTTCGGCAGATAGCCAAGATGAACGTGTGCATTTTACTGCAGCGAACTTAAATAATAAGTTTCACCGTTCGATTGAAGCGGAAACAACAAGCCAAGTTTTACAAGCAATCTTTAAAAATGAACGTCATTTTGTACACCATGAAGCATTGCCGCAAGTGGCTTTGTTTGGTGATGAAGGTGCAGCAAATCACAATCGTTTAGGTGGTGATTATGCTAAGCGTGGGGTTCAAGTTTTTGTTTACGGTCAACAACATTTAAATAATGGGTTGCCGGGACCAAAACGTTATCCTGCTCGTCAGACGCGTGAGGCAAGTGAAGCAATTGCACGTTTGCACCGTTTAGATGATGCACATACTGTTTTTGTTCAACAAAATCCGGATGTGATTGATCAAGGCGTTTTTCATAATGATGTCATTGCGGTCAGCAACCAACAGGTTTTATTCCATCATCAACATGCATTTTTAAATCAAGATCAGGCTTTTGCTGAAATTCGTCAAAAAATGGCAAGCATCGGTGAAGACTTTATCTCGATTGAAGTCCCTGAAAACCGCGTTACCGTTGATGATGCAGTAGCAACATATTTATTTAATAGCCAGATTTTGACTCGTCCAGATGGTGGAATGACTATTGTTGTGCCGGAAGAGTCTCGCCAGAATAAGGCAGTTTGGGGTTATCTGAATGATATGGTTCAGATGGGCACACCAATTGATGCTATTCAGGTATATGACTTACGTGAAAGTATGCGTAATGGTGGTGGTCCGGCATGTTTACGTTTACGCGTAGCTTTAAACGAAACTGAGTTAAATGCTGTAAATCCAAAAGTATTAATGAATGATCAATTGTTTGGCACACTCAATCAATGGGTAGATAAACATTATCGTGATCGTTTAGCTCAAGAAGATTTAGCTGATCCGCATTTATTGATGGAAAGCCGTATGGCACTTGATGAGCTGACCAAAATTTTAGGTTTGGGTTCGGTTTATCCTTTCCAAAAATAAGGAGGAGGTGACATGCAAGATTTTCTAGCATTAACCTTACAAGGTGAGCAGCCTACAACACGTGAAGGAAAACAAGATAATTTTTCTTGGCGCTGGTTAGGTGAGGGAATTCTTGAATGTACGCCACATGCACAGTACGACAAAGCCGTCGTACTGTCAGCTGGAGTACATGGTAATGAAACAGCACCAATTGAATTGTTGTCTCATCTTTGCACAGATTTATTTGCTGGACGCTTAAACCTTGCTGTGAGGCTGCTGTTTGTATTGGGCAACCCATATGCAATGCGTCAAGGTAAACGTTATGTGCATGATGATGTGAACCGAATGTTTTGTGGTGGATATAAAACTCTGCCTGTGACCGAAGAATCAAAGCGAGCTGAGGTTTTAGAGCAAGTTGTCACGACTTTCTTTCAAGAAAGTTCTAGCCAAGCAAAGCGTTATCACTATGATTTGCACACCGCAATTCGGGCTTCTTTATTGCCAACTTTTGCGTTGTTTCCATATCAAACGCATGCTTATGATGCGAATTTAACAGCAAGTCTTGAATCGGCTGATTTAGATGCCTTGGTTTATCACAATGCGGTAGGTAAAACGTTTACGCATTTTACCAGTGAGAATTTTAAAGCAGCCAGTGCAACTTTAGAGTTGGGCAAAGCTTTGCCATTTGGGCAAAATGACTTGAGTCAGTTTGCTACAATTGATGAAGTCATTCGTAATGTCGTTTCTGAGCAAGTTTTACCAGCACGCAATAAAGCGAAAATTCGAGTGTTTAAAGTATCGGACTCTTTAATTAAAAAAGATGAAGATTTTCAGATGAACTTATCAGCTGAAGCTCCGAATTTTTCGACTTTTACAAAAGGTGAAATCATTGCGACACAACCTTCTGGTAATTATGTTGTTGAGCAAGATCAGGTCTGGATTTTATTTCCAAATCCAAATGTGAAGCTCGGTTTACGTGCTGGTTTAGTTTTAACTGAAATGAGCTGAATGATTGATTTTAAATAAATAAAAAAGGGCGATTAATCGCCCTTTTTTGTGCATCACGTATTAGTTAGTACCGAAAAGACCTTTAATCCAAGATTTCTTTTCTGCTTTTTGTGTAGACGCTTGCGCATCTGCATTTACACTTGCATTAATTCCGACAGGAGCAACGTTAACACCAACATTTACGCCAGTATTAGCATTGATTGCCGCTGGTTGAGCTGCATTTAACTTTGCCTGAGCATCTGCTTTAGTGTCTGCAACAAACTCTTTTTGCTCAGCTTGATTTTGAGCTACGCGAGTTTTTACAGCATCTACATGCGCTTGAGCATCAGCTTGTTTTTCAGCAGTAAATTCTTTTTGGTCAGCTTGTTTTTCTGCAACTTTAGTTTTTACAGCATCAAAACCTGCTTTTGTATCAGCTTTAGCCTCAACTGCTAGATTTTTAGTGCCATTTGCAGCTTTAGTCGCTACATTTTTAGTACCTGTTACTGCTTCGGTAGCAAAATGTTTAGTACCATTTGCAGCTTTAGTCGCTACATTTTTAGTTCCTGTCGCAGCTTCGGTAGCAAAGTGTTTGGTACCTGTTGCAGCTTCAGTTGCTAAGTGTTTTGTACCATTTGCAGCTTTAGAAGAAAGTTCAGTCACTTTTCCTGTTGTTTTTTTAGTTGCTTTAACTGTAGTGTCAGCAGCGACATGACCAGCATGCTTTGCTGTGCTACCTACAGTGTGTGCAGTAGTTTTGACTGTATTGGCTACGCCACTAACAAGACCGCCCGGTTGTACATTTACTTGAGCAGAAGCATCTGCATTAACGCCCGCACTTTGTGCAAAAATAGAAGCAGAAGCAAGAACACTTGCAGTAACGATAGCTGTTTTCATCATTTTCATTGCGATATCCTTCAAAGAATATACCCTTTTAGTGAGGTATTTCATAAACGCAAACGGATCATAGCTAACGCACTATGGGCTTGGGAACTCACTTCATCAAAACGTTACAACAGTGTTACGTTGAGTAAACAGACTAGGGATAAATTGTGGAGATTAATAAAAATTAATAATAAAGTGAAAAAGAATGTTTATTTGTTAGTTATTCTAATTAAGTTGGGCTAATTTTATCTTTTTATTTTTAAAAATTAAATTTCAAATTTTCTTGAAGTTTCTCTTCTTTTGATCTGGTACTGATATCTCTAATTATGATTTGAGTCTCATTATTTATTAGTGGGAACGGCATAGTTATTGCTTATTATGAGAATAAGATGCTTTTTAGCACTTTTTTGAACCACCTTCTGCCAGAAATATAAATGTACAGGGCAGAACAACATTTTTGCTTATTCGGGTGTGGATATTTCTACTTCTTTTGTGGGTATATATTTCATTCATTAAATTTTTCACATGAAATATATTTTAAGAAATACCTCTTTATTTCGAATAATCAAAAATAAAAATAGATGTCTATAAACAAAAGAACAGAGATCTTAACTGATGAAAATTATTGCTTCCTTTCTTGTATTGGTCGGCTTGGTCGCCGTTGTTCTCTATTTTAAGCCCACAAGCGGTGCATCTGATGTGTTCAATTCGGTTTTACATGAATCGAATTCGTCACAACCAGACACATCATCTTTTCTTTCTAAACTTAAGGAGCCTACTCAAGCTAAAAATCTATCTTTAGATTCAACTCATCCTCAATCGGTGTCAGCTGATACCGTTCCTTTTTACAACACAAAAAGTGATCTTTCTATTCAACCGATTGATCCAGAAAAAGATCCAGCAAATGAAATAAAAGCGAAATAAGCAAATTGTTAGTTTAAAAAACTACGGAGAAAAATAATGCAAAGTAAAACGTTATTTCTATTAGGTCTATGTACGATATTAAGTACAACTGCATCCGCTCTTCCTTTAGATTCTAAAGGGGCTAAACAGCGGTTAAATCAAGCAGCAAAACAAAAAGTATTTCAGGGTAAAATTGATTTAGATGCCTTGGTCAATAATGATTCGAATGATTTAATTGTTGAATATAATATTCCTTCGGTCAGTGTGCCTTCTGGTTTAGAGCGGCGGAGTTATATCGCAACCAATAAAAAGAATATACAGGCAAGGTTTAACCGTGCTGGCGGTGTGCAAGTACTGCGGGACTACAATAATTTGCCTTTAGCTTTTTATCGGATTAGTAACCGCGAAGCATTAGTCTCTTTATTAAATGACCCGAATGTTAAAGCGGTTTACCCAAATCGGATTAATCAAACCACGACCAATGAAAGCTTACCTTTAATTAACCAACCACAAGCAAACACCAATGGTTTTACGGGTGAGGGTTCTAGTGTGGCAGTGATTGATACAGGTTTGAACTATTTACATTCCGATTTTAGTTGTACAGCAGTCAATACACCATCAAGCACATGTCGGGTGGTCTATTCTTTTGATAGTGCACCAGATGATGGAGCATTAGATGATGACGGACATGGCAGTAATGTTTCAGGTATTGTGTCTAAAGTCGCAACTAAAACTAAAATTATTGGTATTGATGTCTTTAGAAAAGTGAGGTCTCAAGGTAAGTGGGTCAGTACAGCCTATGATAGTGATATTCTTGCAGGGATTAACTGGGCCGTAAACAATGCGCAAACTTATAATATTAAAGCGGTTAATTTAAGTCTTGGCGTTCCTGGCGTTAAATATACTTCAGAGTGTAGTGATAGTAGTTATGGAACGGCATTTGCCAATGCACGTGCTGCTGGTGTGGTGCCAGTTGTAGCCTCAGGTAATGATGCATTTTCAGATGGTATTTCATCTCCTGCATGTGTTGCTGGTGCAGTAAGAGTTGGCGCTGTTTATGACAGTAATATTGGTGGTGTGTCATGGGGGAATCCAGTGAAATGTTCTGACCCAACCACAGCAGCAGATAAAGTTGCATGTTTTAGTAATGGTGGTAGCCTTGTGACTTTATTAGCACCAGGTGCAATGATTACCGCGGGTGGTTACACCATGGGCGGTACATCTCAAGCGACACCGCATGTGGCAGGCGCGATTGCTTTATTACGAGCGAATAGCGTGAATCCAACTGAAAGTATTGATCAAACGATTAGCCGTTTAAAAACGACAGGTAAGCCAATTACAGATTCGAGAACGGGATTAGTTTTTCCGCGGATTGATTTGTTAGCAGCAACAAATGGCTTGATCGCTAACTAAATAGCTTATTTATAATTTTTAAATCAGGTCCAAGAAATTTTAAATGGCTATAACTCGTTGCAAAAGAAAGCTTCTGCAACGAGTTTTTTTATGGAAAAGCCTTAATTACACTTTGCTAAATTAGCTGCATTAAAATTATTTTGGAGTTTTTTGAAGTTATTTTGAATTTCAGGATCTTGAATATTAAAGGTCGTAGAACTCTTAGTCGTAGAGTTGGTTGCTTGATTTAATATGCCTGATTCATCAGGGTATTGTAGGGTCGAAGAAGTCGCTGAAATTAGACCTTTATTATTAAACGTCCAATGTTCGGTCACATGTCCTCCACCTAAATAACCTGTAAATTCAATCATACAAGCTTGATTATCTTGCTTAATGAGCTTGGCCACATTACCTGTCGTAGACGGATAGGCTTTAATATTGGTGTCTTGCTCTAAAACTTGAGCTTGAGAATAAGAAGAAAGGGGCGTTGATGTTGCACAGGCAGTTAATGCTAAGCAGCATAGTGTTGAAAAGAGAAGTTTTTGACTATTCATAAGGCAGATTCCTAGCTCTTTATAGTGAGTGGTATTTATGTCTAGATTGATATTTGTATTTTATATTAAAGCGCGAATGTATCGCGCTATCCAAGAAATTTAGTTAACCGTAGTGCTAGATTTACTTAACTCACCTTGTTCTATTGGGATGTTTTCACCGTTTCGGCTACTGGTAATATTTTGCTTAGCTTGATCTATTTTTGTTTCAGTAAAAGCTTTTGCTGTATCCGCTTTTTGTTGAACGACTTCTGCCTTTTCAGCAGTAAATTCTTTGGTGTTTTTCCACTTTTCACTAATTTTATTTGAGGTCTTTTCAGAAGCACCTTGAATATTGTCTCCTAAATTTTGTATGCCTTTTCCTGTTTTATATAACAGTACACGTCCTAGGCTTGGATTATCACCATAAGGTTGTGTTTTCGGAGCTATTTCATTCACTTGTTGAGGTTGCGTTGTTTCAGCAAATAAGCTTGATGAAGCCAATATAGAGGTCGCAATACATAGAGTTTTTAGGGTTTTCATTTTGGATAAAACCTCCCCAACCAGAATCAAAAGATGAAGTGCTGATCTTACTGATAAAAATACAGCTTGTACTGCAATGAGATAAAACCCATACGATTTGATTACGATAAATCATCATTTCAAATATAATTAAATACCGTATCTAAATTTCTAGAATGATCTGGAGCCTCAAGTGATACAAAACATTGAATTAAAATGGTTATATGACCTGATTGTTCTAGAAAAATACCGAAATTTTACAGTCGCTTCTGATATTAGAAATATTTCTCAGTCTTCGCTGAGTCGTCGCATTCAAGCCTTGGAAAATAGTCTTGGTTTTGAAGTGTTTGATCGAGAAACTTCTCCTTTACAGTTAACGGAGCAGGGTAAGCTTTTTATATTGCATGCTAGAAATTTACTAGATGATTTTGAGTTTAATATAGATCAAATTAAAGGTGATAATCATGTGCGAAGCAAAGTCACGATTGCTTCTGCGCATTCTTTGGCGGGATATATTTTTCCTAAAATTTTAGGGAATTTAAAAAATTACCAAGAAAAGATTTTTCATGTTGAAGCAATCAATGTGAATGAAACTGTAGATTCTCTTAAAAATGGTCAATGTGACTTTATTGCATCTTTTTATGATGATGACTTAATGAACCCACAATTTTTGTGCCATAAGTTGTTTTCTGCAAAGCTTTATTTAGTCACGGCTCCAAATCATTTAGGTCGACCTAAATTTTCACTCGAAGATACTTCAATTCCGCTCATGAACTATACCGATGACAGTTACATGGGGAAAAAGGTAAATAAATTTCTACAAGATCATCATTCGGACAAGTTTGAGACAAATTTTGTGTCTTCAATGAGTCTATTACTTAAGGATATGATCAAAGGCGGTTATGGCGTAGGGTGGTTACCCGATTACAGCATTCAAGATGAGTTAAAACAAAATCAGTTAATGATTATGCCAATGAAAGAGTCAGTACTGTCTGTCGATATTTATTTATATCGCAGTAGTGCAAGGCTTAATGCAACTTCTGAAGGATTATGGAATTTTGTGAAGGCAATTGATTGGACCATTGCCTAAATTAATTATGCATAATTTGCATTAAATTTTATTCAATCATGCGGCTGATGCTGTTAATGAGTTCTGATACCACGCAATCGCATTTTTAATGAGTAAATCGGTCGCATCAACAAACAGTTCAGGATTGTCTTGGATACTGTCTTGTAAGATGAGCGGAATTTCAGTACATGCTAATAAGAATTTTATGCTTTTATTTTGTTTATAAAAATGAACAACCTCACTCATAAGTTGTTTTGATTTTTTGATATTTCCTGCTTTGTATTGATAAATACTTTGCATCACTTTGTGTTGCATTTCAACAGATGGGGTAGAGAAACGAATTTTGTTT
The DNA here is from genome assembly GCF_016124155.1 of Acinetobacter sp. AC1-2. Taxonomy (NCBI): domain Bacteria; kingdom Pseudomonadati; phylum Pseudomonadota; class Gammaproteobacteria; order Moraxellales; family Moraxellaceae; genus Acinetobacter; species Acinetobacter sp. AC1-2. Next base: position 101,746 of record NZ_JABFFO010000006.1, on the reverse strand, counting down.
TGGATGAATTGGCTTTGGTAAAGCTGAGCGCTTATGGTGGCAGACGTCGCAAGAATACAAACTTCAGCAATTTGGCTGTCTTGAATAAAATGAACCGCAGATTCAATAATACTAATCATTTTGGTTTGGGTACGTTGCTGTAACTGGTTAAACCAAAAGTGGGCAGTATTACAGGGAATAATGATACAGCCGACCTGCGCTGCTTCTAAAATTTTAAGATATTCAGCCATTTTTTCGAGTGGTTTATCATCATGATTGATAATCGATTGTGTTCTATCTGGGATGTCTGGAATAGAAACCGTGATGACAGGAATATGCTCCTGATCGCAATGTGCTGGCGTATTTTTAATAATTTTATCCATGGCATCAATCGTGGCTTGTGGACCCATACCACCTAAAATTCCAATTGCTTTATTCATGCTGAATGACTCAAAAAATACGTTATGTACTTAGCATCTGCTTCTTTTTAGTGAGGTCGTTGCAAAAAACGGATGGGTCATGCAGTTTATGTTTTTATAATTAATTTTTAAACAATATTAAGATTTTGTTTTATATGAATAAAATTAAAATATTTAAAATGTCGTGATGTGTTTTATGCATCATTATTTTATGTAAAGCATAGGGTTTTACATGGGAGATTTTATTTGAATGCAAAGTTAGGCTATAAATTCTGACTTAATCAATTCTAAAAACATATCTCTCGCTTTGTGGTTACTCACATTCTTATGCCAGAAAAACTGGTTTTGCATAAAGGCAAGATGTTCAAATTTATAGCCTCGAATATTGGTTAAATTTTTATATTGCTCAAAAAGACTCTTTGGCACTAAAGACACACCGGAACCTGCACTCACGCAACCAATAATAGTGGCATAACTGGTAATGCTGGTAATTGGAAGTGAGATATTTTTGAGCTTAAGCCATTCTTCAAGTGCAGCGCGGTAAGGGCAGCCTTCAGTCCACATAAAAATTTCTTTACCAATCAGGTCTTCTTGGCAGTGGATTTCACCGAAAGATTCTGGGGCAATTAAAATAATTTCTTCTTGATAAATACTGAGCCTATTTAACATTGGAAATTCAATACTTCCCGCGACAATCGCACCATCGAGTTTATGTTGAGAAATATCAACTAATAGCTGTTTCCATGTGCCAGTAATAATTTGAATGGAAACTTCTGGATAGCGTTGATGATATTTCGCGAGTAAGTTAGGTAAACGGGTTGTGGCAGAAGATTCAATAGCCCCAATTTTTAATGGACCAGAGGGTGGTGCATCAGGATGAATGCTTCGTTTTGCTTCATCACAAAGCGCTAAAATTTTTTGGCAGTAATTAAGAAGGATTTCTCCAGATGGAGTGAGCTTTAAACTTTTCCCTTCCCGATAAAACAGAGGTGCACCGAGTTCTTCTTCAAGTTGTTTAATGCGCGCCGTGATGTTAGATGGAACGCAGTGTAACTGCAAAGATGCCTTGGTCATCGTGCCGCATTCAACCACCGTTTGAAACATTTTTAACTGAGCGATATCCATGTTTTATCATTCACTTTTAATGAATATTAGACTCAATATAAGTTAATTTTATTCAACTATCCATGCGCATATGATGAAAGAGTTCCATTTCATTAGCGCAGATTTAACATGGCAATTTCACTTGCTGTCGAAACACAGCCTCCTGCATTTAAGCTCTATTTATGTATTGCTGTGACCGTCTTTTGTTGGGGTTATTCACCTATTGGTGTACACAGTGCTTTGCATTCATATACACCGCAGCATATTGCCTTGCTTCGCTTTTTGATTGCATCAGTTTTCTTACTACTTTTGGTCATGAAAAAAGGGATTCAGCCTTTAAAGTGGAAAGATGCTCCTGCGCTTGGTGTGTTAGGATTTTTCTCTGTGACCTTGCATCACTTACTTATAAATACGGGTCAGCAATATGTCAGTGCGGTTGCATCTAGCATTTTAAGTCAATCTATTCCGCTATTTACCTTTATAGTTTCAGCTTTGATTTTTAAAGAGAAAATCTGTTTCAAACAGTGGTTGTGTATTTTATTAGGTCTTTGCGGTGCTGTTTTAGTGGTTAGTGGTGACCATGGTTTTGGTGTGCCGAGCCCTTATGGTTTGTTAATTGTTTTGGCGGCAATTGCATGGGCGATTTACTTTAATTTATATAAAAAATTTGCCTTAAATTATGATGCTTTGAGCATGATGTGCTACATCATTTGGTTCGGAACCATTCCTTTACTGTTCTATAGCGCGCAGTTGTCTGCTGAAATTTTACATGCCACTTGGCAGGCCAATATGTCGATTGTGTTGTTGGGTATTTTCCCTAGTGCGATGGCTTATGTACTTTGGGGCTATGTACTTAAAAATATGCCGTTAACGATTGCATCGAATTTTTTATATTGCTCGCCGATTGTCGCAATGAGTTTGGCAGTTATTTTCTTAAATGAAAAACCATCAATCATTGTGCTGTTAGGTGGAGTGATTATTGTGGGGAGTTTAGTGTGGATGAATTGGGGGAATCGGCGTACTATCGAGTAAACTATAGATAAGCTATCAGTAGTTTAACCCTTCTATGTCATGTGCTACTTCCTTTAAGAGAATGAAATGATTGTTGTTACCTTGACCTATAAAAAACCATTAGCCGAAGTTGATACTGTACTGAAAGAGCATATTGCATTTTTAGACTATTACTATGAGCAGAAGAAATTTTTGGCATCGGGGCGTCGAGAAAATAGGGTAGGTGGAGTGATTTTAGTTTTAAGCTCTTCGATTCAAGAAGCTGAAGAAATTATGAAAAATGATCCGTTTTATATTCATGATGTGGCCGATTATGATTTTATGTGGTTTGAGCCATCGAAAAGTTTAGAAGAAATTAAAGAGTTTGTTTAATTAAATGAGAGAACTACTTAAATTTAAGTAATTCTCTAATCTATATCACTTGATATTAATTAGTAATTTTTATTATTGTTCAACGATATAAATATTATTTTGAAATACATCCCCTTTGCTTGTTTTAACTACACCAACACATAAATTGTCAGGAGTTTGAATAAAAGAAACTAAGGATGTATCTGCATTGGTTTTACAGTTCTTTTGCTTGTTCTCATCAAATGCTGTTAAATTTAATTGATGTTGTAAATCTAAAGTGAACACTTGGCTAAGAGCGCTAAATGCTTGATCTGCTTTTTGCATAAATAATAAATTATTTTGAGCTTCCCATTCAGATAAAGAAATACGTTCCTTACTCACATAGTGATATAAGCGTTTTGTATCTGCATTATTGTCTGCCGCATTTTTGAATTGGGTCTTTAAACCAAAATTTACTTTTACAATTGGCTTTTCACGAAAAGAAAGACGTGAATAAGGCACAATTTTGACTTCTGATGCCTGATTTAAACCTAGCAGTTTGAGTGTGGTATCTGCTTTATTTTGGGTGAAAGAGTCGGTAATTTTTTGTTGTATTAACTGGTCAAATTTAATAGGTTGATTAAGAGAGCTTTTTTCAATGGTTGAACTATTTGCATTTTTGTCAATTGCCATTGCAACACCTACTCCGATAAGGCCAAACATTCCAGAAACTGGGCTGGCAGAAGCATTACTTGAATCACCAACTAATATTTGGCTATCCTTTACAAAGTAATCACCTGCACCTGATTCAGTCATTGAAGAAAGTTGTTCTGACGAAACTGAAATAGATGTTTGCTTACCCGCAGCTGGATATTGAATAGACTTTGTTGTTGCACATCCAGTAAATAATAATGTTGATATAAGTAATAAATTTAAGTTTTTCATTGCAATGGTACTTTGTTAAGTTTGGTAATTATTTGTTCTAGTTTATTGAATTATGGATTAAATGTGAAGGTGGTAAATAATTCTTATTTATTAATTGATTGCAAAATAATCGTTTATAATTTTACTGAGCGAAATTCTTCAATAAGAAATCATTAAAAAACCATGTTTCCGATTTAAATCAAAAACATGGTTTTAATAAGACTTAATTATACAAAAATTAATTTCTATATAATTTTAACCCTGCAATACACTTACATCAGCGATAGCAGTAAACAGGTTACGTAACTGAGCCAATAAACGTAAACGGTTTGCTTTCAGGTCAGCATCATCTGCCATCACCATGACACCATCAAAGAATGCATCAATTGGCGCGCGAAGTGCTGCAAGCTTAGAAAGAGCAGCCGTATAGTCTTTTGCCGCGAGTAATGGCTCAACAACTGGAGTAACTGCTTGAAGCTCAGCAAATAATGCTTTCTCAGCATCTTCAACCAAGTTCGCTTCAACTACAGAACCTTCTGGTGCGGCTTCTTTTGCAAGAATGTTAGCAACACGTTTGTTTGCAGCAGCAAGTGCAGCAGCTTCAGGTAGTGCACGGAAATGGTTTACAGCATTTACACGCTTGTCAAAATCAAGTGGAGATTTTGGTGCAAGTGCTTGAACCGCTTGAAGCACATCAACAGCAACACCTTGGTCTTCATACTTGGCACGGTAACGACCTTCCAAGAATGCAACAGCATCAGCACGCGTTTTGTCGTGGTCTTTCACGATGCCGCCATAACCTTGAAGTGCAAGATTTACCAGTTCTTCAATCGTTACATCTAATTCATTTTCAATGATTAAACGTAAGATACCAATTGCTGAACGACGAAGAGCAAACGGGTCTTTAGAACCTGTAGGCGCTTGTCCAATACCAAAAATACCAACAAGGGTATCTAAACGGTCAGCAAGGGCAATCGTTGTACCAGTTTTGGTTTTTGGTAAAACATCACCAGCAAATTTTGGTAAATATTGCTCGCCTAAAGCTTCTGAAACTTCAGTATTTTCGCCTTCAATGCGTGCATAGTAAGTACCCGCAATACCTTGAAGTTCTGGGAATTCACCTACAAGCTCAGATGTTAAGTCGCATTTAGCTAGTAATGCAGCTTTTTCAGCATCTGCTGGGTTTGCACCAGTGATTGCAGATAATGCAACAGCAAGTTTTGCAATACGTGTTGATTTATCCCAAAGCGTACCCAACTGTGCTTGGAATACCATGTTTGCCAATTTTTCTTTACGAGATGCAAGCGGTTGCTTTTGATCTTGTAAGAAGAAGAATTCAGCATCAGACAAACGAGGACGAACAACTTTTTCATTACCTTCAATAATTTGAATCGGATCTTTAGACTCAATATTTGAAACAGTAATGAAGTAAGGCTGTAATTTACCTTCGCTATTGATCAAACAGAAATATTTCTGGTTGTCTTGCATTGTCGTAATAAGTGCTTCTTGAGGAACAGCAAGGAAGCGCTCTTCAAAATTTGCACGAAGAGCAACAGGCCATTCAACGAGGCTTGTTACTTCATCAAGTAAGTCAGCTGGAACAATTGCAGTTGCATTAACTTCATCAGCTAACTTTTTCACTTGTTCTTGAATGGTTGCTTGACGTTTTTCAAAGTTCGCAACGACATATGCTTTTTCTAAAGCAGCTAAGTAGTCATTTGCATGCGCTAACGTCACAGCTTCAGGGGCATGGAAACGGTGACCATAAGTCACATTACCAGCTTTATGATCTTGAATAGTTGCGTCAACGATTTGAGCATCTTTAAGTAAGAGAACCCATTTAACCGGACGTACAAACTCGGTACGGCTTGCAGCAGAACGCATACGCTTAGCAATTGGTAAGTTGTCTAGTGCAGTTTGCAAAATTTGTGGCAGTAAAGCATCAAGGCTTTGACCTTTCACATCTTTTAAATAGCAAACTTTTTCAACTTTACCAGCTTGGAATGTAGAAAGCTGATCAACAGTAATCCCTTGACCACGCATAAAGCCTTCGAGTGCTTTAGTCGGTTTACCTTCTGCATCGTAAGCCGCTTGAACAGCAGGGCCATCAAAACGTTTTTGTGTATCAGCTTGAGCAGCATCGATATCAACAATTTTAAGCGCTAAACGACGTGGAGCTGCATAAGCTTCGATAGATGCGAAATTTAAGCCAGCATCTTTTAAGCCTTTTACCGTTTCTGCCTGTAATGCATCACGTAAGTTTTTTAAGCTTTTTGGTGGAAGCTCTTCACAGCCAAGTTCGAATAAAACAGTGTGTTTGCTCATTAGTTTTTCTCCGCCTTTGCTGCTTCACTTTCAGCTTGTGCTTTTAGCTGTGCCAATACTTCATCACGCAAGTGTGGTTCTGCCATTGGGAAGCCAAGTTCTGCACGTGCTTGTACATAACTTTGTGCAATCGCACGAGCTAAAGTACGTACACGTAAAATGTAGCGTTGACGCTCAGTCACAGAAATCGCGCCACGTGCGTCAAGCAAATTAAAGGTATGAGACGCTTTAACCACTTGCTCATAAGCAGGAAGAGAAAGTTTTGCTTCAATTAAACGATTTGCTTCTGACTCATAAAAGTCAAAGAGTTCAAATAGTTTTTCAACTGGAGCATATTCAAAGTTGTAAGTCGATTGTTCAACTTCATTTTGATGGAATACGTCGCCGTAAGTCACAGTACCAAATTGGCCTTTGGTCCAAACAAGGTCATAAACCGAGTCAACACCTTGTAGGTACATCGCAAGACGTTCTAAACCGTAAGTGATTTCGCCTGTTACTGGATAACATTCAACACCACCCACTTGCTGGAAGTAAGTGAACTGAGTCACTTCCATACCGTTAAGCCAAACTTCCCAACCTAAGCCCCAAGCCCCAAGTGTCGGAGATTCCCAGTTATCTTCTACGAAGCGGATGTCGTGAGTAAGCGTATCAATCCCGATTGCTTTTAAAGAATCAAGATAAAGCTGTTGGATGTTATCTGGGTTTGGCTTAAGTACTACTTGGAATTGGTAGTAGTGTTGCAAACGGTTCGGGTTTTCACCATAGCGGCCATCTTTAGGACGACGTGAAGGTTGAACGTATGCAGCATTCCAAGTTTCAGGCCCTAAAGCACGTAAGAATGTTGCGGTGTGGAATGTTCCAGCGCCCATTTCCATGTCGTAAGGTTGTAATACGACGCAGCCTTGTTCGGCCCAATAGTTTTGTAGGGCAAGAATTAAGCCCTGAAATGTATCAATGTGCGAGATGGCGCGACTCATGTAGCATCCACGAATTTATGAGAAAAATTGCCCCTAAGTATAAGGATTTTGTGGGGGAGTGGCAAAGACTAGTTTCTATACCTATAAAAAATTATTGGCTGTCATTTAGCTGGGATTTTCCTACATGTTTTGCTTTTAATCGAGGTTGAAATGAGGCAAAAAACCAAAAAATGAGGCTAAGAATAAAACTTACAGTGAATGTAGAGGTTGAGATCAAAGTACGTCCAACAGTTGGGAATACATAATCAAATATTGGTAAATTATGAGAAATATTTTCATAGATCGCTAAAAAGAAATAAATCAAGCTAAATGATACATGTGCACCTAACCACATTAATGGAAAGATAAAGCGGTTTTTAGTAATGAGTACTTGGCATATCTTAAGTAGTAATGGGAATAAGATAATATAATAAGTACCAACAAAGATTCCAATAATATAGAGGAGATCAAGTGCAAACTTGCCAGTAAGTACAGACAATAAAATTAAGAGGCTGATCGGAATAAGAGGGGTAATAATAAGAGCAATTTTAGGTTGGTATTCGATATTTGGCGTTGTTGGATTCATCTTAATCATAGTAGGTTATGTTTTTTAAATTCTAAAATGATCTGTTGATAATGTCCATGAACCATTAAAATAAGATTATTATCTTTTGTATTTAATACATCTTTTGATAGGATAATTTTTCATGGTTTGAATTAGATTATTTTAGAATGAATTTGAAAAAATATTATTTTGGAATTTTAATATTATTTTTAGGCTTTGTTGGCTTTTACTATTTAAAGAATAATTGGATTTATTATTCAGCTAAATATAACTACAATTTCAATAAGTTAAATGCAGATGAGCTGAATAATTATGCTGCATTATTATATTATAAAAATAGAAATGATTGGATTCGAAGTAAAGAGGGTGATGAGGCCTTTGAAGCAAAAAAAGCCTTAGAAATTGAAAAGCTCTTTCAACAAGCGGCTGAACAAGGGAGTGCTTTAGCTAAATTGAATTTGACTACGCTTTATTATCGGAAAGAAGACTTAAGTGCTTTTGTACCTAAGATGTTCAAACTCTCTGAAGAGGCTGCGCAAGCAGGCAATGCTGATGCTCAGTTCAGGGTAGGTACGTTTTATCATCTAGGTTATGGTGTAGATACAGACTATAAAAAAGCAATGTATTGGTATACAAAAGCTGCTGAGCAGGGTAATCCAGCAGGGATGAATAATATAGGGGTTCTTTATCAACAGGGTTTAGGGGTAACAGAAAATGGTAAAGTTTCAACAGATTGGTATATTAAAGCCGCCAATCTTGGTTATGCGAATGGTCAAGAAAATATGTTTCAAAATTATTATTCTGGGTTAAATGGTCTACCTAAGGATAAAGAGGAAGCAATGAAATGGCGTGATATGTGCTCTTACCGTACAGAGGAGATACCAATACAACCAGTTTATAATATTGATCTTAAAGTTGATGAAACCTATCCGAACACCTGTAAAAATCAGTAAAGCTTTAAATTGCCACTATACGGAATGATTGGGACTATTTCATAAATAGGAGAAATGAATAGTTTTCTATTGCTGAAGAAAGTTCAACTTATAAGGATTTTATATTCAATTAGCAGAGCGTTCATTCAATGTTGATGTTCTGCTCTTTGGTCTTATTATCTTTATAGTTATACCAAGTCAATAATGCCCAAAAATTAAAAGCTGTAATTAGTGTAGAGATTCCAATCCAACTAAAAATAAGTTCGGAAAAAAAGGTCTTAAAGGATAAGTTAGCAAGCGTATTAAAGATGAGGAGTATACCTAGTGCTGTTAAATATATTGTTATGAAATTTAGAAGCTTGAATTTATTTAGTAATATAGACGTTGCTATAAGGAATGGTAAAAAGAACAGATATATAATGAATAAATAAGTAAGCATAGAGCTCATTGAAGTCAAAATAATAAGCACTGGTATAGGAGCGAAGAATAGTCCCTTTATTATGTCTAAATACCGATAGGCAACTGTTACAGAATTTTTGTTATATTGAAGCATATTAAAAATTATAGAATTGAGAGTAAGTTATGCTGAAATTTTGCTGCAAACTCATTGTTTTATCCAGTCTTTTTTGTAGTCCATGGCTATACGCACAAACCGACACTGATGAGCAAGATGAATATAACCAATGTGTTGATCAGACGATTAAAGAAATGAAGCTTGAAAGCATTAACAACATGGTCGTGCATAGCTGTTCTGAACAAGCTAAAAAGACTTATGAAGAAAAAATTGTTGCTTTGATTGATCAAATTCGTACACAAAGCGAAGAATATCAACAGCCAGAGCGTTACCAAGATATTTTAAAGTCTCAGAGACTTTGGAAAGCTTATGTAGATCAGGAATGTAGTAATGCAGGTTCATACATTGGCTCTCCAATGTATTCATATTGCCCAATGCAAGAGTATGCAGCGCGTGTAAAACAACTAGAAGAATACGTTAATTAAGACAGATTATTTTAGACGTCACCTCATGACGCATAGCGTACTTCACTGGATTAAATTTAAGAATGCAAAATGATATTTTTTAAACGATGCCATAAATGAGTCGTTTGATATGTCTGATCGCATTCGAGAAAAACTACAAATTCTTGCTGATGCTGCTAAATATGATGTGTCTTGTTCATCAAGTGGCAGTGACCGTAAAAATAAAGATAAAGGTCTAGGAGATGCCAGTCATTCAGGAATTTGCCATAGCTATACCGAAGATGGCCGCTGTGTATCTCTCTTAAAAATTCTATTTAGCAACGTATGTATTTTTGACTGCGCTTATTGCGTTTCACGTCGTTCTAATGACGTTCAACGTGCAGCATTTACGGTGCAAGAGGTGGTGGACTTAACCATTAACTTTTACCGCCGTAATTATATTGAAGGCTTATTTTTAAGCTCGGGTATTTTTAAATCAGCCGACCATACAATGGAGCGTATGCTTCAAGTCGTGAAGAAGTTGCGCCTTGAAGAAAACTTTAATGGCTATATTCACCTAAAAACTATTCCGGGGGCATCGCCTGAACTTATTCATGAAGCAGGTTTATATGCTGACCGTATGAGTATTAATTTAGAGATGCCGACCGAAATTGGGCTAAAGACTTTTGCACCAGAAAAGTCCCATCAGGAAGTGCAAAAAGATTTAGGGTTAGTACGTGACAGACTCATCCAGCTTAAGGATGAACGTCAAATCATTAAGCATGTACCGAAATATGTGCCAGCAGGACAGACTACGCAAATGGTGGTTGGCGCTCATCAAGAGTCAGACCAAGATGTCTTGTTTATGGCAGACAAGCACTATAAAGAATTTAAACTCAAACGCGTCTATTTCTCTGGCTATATTCCAATTAATACCGAAAATAATTACTTGCCAGCAGTGGGTTCTGCACCGCCATTACTGCGGGAAAACCGCCTCTATCAAGGCGATTGGCTGATGCGTTTTTATGGTTTTCAGGTCAATGAAATCGTCAATGAAAAATTCCCAAACTTAGATCTGGATGTCGACCCAAAATTAAGCTGGGCTTTAAGGCATCCTGAACAGTTTCCAGTAGATTTAAATCGTGCTGATTATCAAATGATTTTGCGTGTACCCGGCATTGGGGTGAAATCTGCCAAGAAAATTGTGCAAGCTCGTCGTTTTGGCAAAATCCACATCGATTTACTTAAAAAGTTAGGTGTCGCTTATCAGCGAGCAAAATTCTTTATCCACTGTGAAGACAGTCCAAAATTCCAAAAAGAATTGTCTTCAAGCTTTATCCGACAGCAAATTTTAACGCAAGGTTCATCGAAATATGTGCAGCAGCTTTCGCCCCAATTAAGCCTTGGGTTTTAGTTATGTTTAATGATGAAGTGGCTTACTATTTTGATGGCTCAATGGTCGGACTGCTCAGCTGCGTTTTTCGCGCATTTCAATTCAAAGAATTACAGGTCAGACTCTGTTTGAATGATGCGGCTCAACATGGTTTATTTGCCGATAAAATTGAGGTTTCAAATAGTGAGCTACATGCCGAACGTGTGTGGTCCGCGTTGCAAAAAAAGCTTTCTTCGTCTTCTTTAAGGCAATTTTATTTTGCTTATTTATCTGAGTCTTTAGATGCCTATCAGCATTTATTTAATTACTGTATTTACGTTTTTACTAGTCACTCCTCGATAGAAAAAGATTATTCGCACCCAAGTGTTTTGGCAATTTCGCAGTGGACGAAAAAGGTTGGGCGAGAGAAGCATCGGATGGAAGCTTTTATTCGTTTTAAGAAAACCAAAGATGAGCTGTTTTTAAGTTTGGTTCGGCCTGATTTTAATGTTTTACCGCTCATTCAGCCGCATTTTAAACGGCGTTATCAAGATCAACGTTGGCTCATTTATGATGAAAAACGTAAGTTTGGACTTTATTATGATTTAAAAGAAATACATGAGGTTTCGCTTGAAGCTTCTGAGGTTGACCGTAATTTAAAAAATGGAATGAGCCAAAGCTTTCAGCTGGAGCTAGATGAGCAAGAAGTCTTATATGACCAGCTTTGGAAAGATTATTTTAAGAGCGTGAACATTACGGAACGTCAGAATATAAAACTTCATGTGCAATATTTGCCGAAACGTTATTGGCGCTACTTAAATGAAAAATTGATTGAATATTAAAGTTTTAAAATAACAAAAGATAATTCAACAGGGTTTCTTATCTTTGAAAGATATAATTTAAATGCATTTTATGTGGCTTTGAGCGTATACTTTTGCCCGTTATAAATAACGGCATATCCCCAAAGGTGTACTGTGAGTGTTATACAGCGAGAATGGTTACAGATTTTAAAACCAAATTTTAAGGTTTTGCCTTTAAAAGAGCGGTTGCTTTGTGGTGTTGGAGCACTGTGTGGTTTAGCAATTTCTTCCTTAATTAGCTGGTATGTTTTAGGTGGAATTAATGCCTGGTACATTGCACCCATGGGAGCTTCATCTGTTCTCTTATTTGCTGTGCCAACCAGTCCATTGGCTCAACCATGGAATGTGATTGTTGGTAATACGCTAGCCGGAATTATTGGGGTTGCCTGTGCACAGTGGATTCCTGATTTAACCACTGCTTTTAGTGTCGCAGTAGGCTTTGCCATATTCTTAATGATGACCACCGACTCTTTGCATCCACCAAGTGGTGCAGTCGCGATTACGGCTGTGTTAGGTGGTGCTGCAATTCATAAATTAGGCTTTTATTTCGTTTTTTATCCGGTTCTACTCAACTCGTTACTTTTACTCGGTTTCGCCGTCTTTTTTAATAGATTAATTGGAAGACATTATCCAGTTACTGCACGTCTCAATGAGCGTAGCAAAGACCCAACACCGACTCAAAAAGTATCGATTCAACCGAAAGATATTGAGTACGCTTTAGAGCACCACACTGAATTGCTAGATATTAGCCAGTACGATTTAGAAAAAATTATTTTAGATGCACAAGAACATGCCAACGAACGCATAGTCAACCAATATACCTGTCAGGATATTATGAGCCGTGATGTGATTAAGCTGCATGAAGATGATGATATTCATCAGGCGCTGGATAAGTTCAAGCATATTAACCTTATGAGCTTACCGGTGGTCAATGCTGACAATCATCTAGTAGGAACTTTAGCTTTATATGAAGTTGTGGAATGGTTTAAAGGTGCAGCGGACCCAAGAAACTCTTGGCAGCATTATGTGAAACAGATTATGAGTCATAGAGTGGTGACAGTATTGCCAACACAGCCTATTCAAGATCTAGTGCCTTATTTTGTCGAAAAATCTTTTAATTATATTCCAGTGGTCGAGGAGCGGAAGTTAATCGGAATGATTAGCCGCGCAGATATGATTGCTGCCTTACAACAGCAGTTAAACCGTAAAATATAATCTAAAAAAACAGAGCAAAAAAAGCTACGGTTGATTAGGGGATGCAACCGTAGCGACCAAAATTAATTAACGTGTTTGCTCTTCATGTACAGTTCGGACGGATTGTCGATAGCCTTCAATATGTTCTGGCTGTTTTTTCGGAATGACTAACCACAAAACCAGATAAACTAAGATTCCGGGAAAGGCCGCACTCATAATTGAAATCACAACAAAAATAATGCGTAGTAAAGTTACGTTCCAACCAAAACGTTCAGCAATACCACCCATTACACCGGCGATCATGCTATGTCGGTTCGAGCGATATAAACCAGAACTGGCCATCTAATTCTCCTTAAAAATAAAAAGTTACAAGGAATTGTTTATTCTCTTGCTTAATAAAAATATGGAGACGAAATAACGGGTTTAAAGTCTTCTAAAAAGTAAAATGGTTAAAATATGTAAAGGATTGGGATGAAGGAAACCAACATCAACTAAAATGCACCTTTTCAGGGCTTAAAGGTTTATGGCAGCAATTGGCTCGTGCCTGAAATGAATATAAACATGGTTGTTGCTGTTATCTGTGAATAATGTATATGTCTTTGAAGCGGTCTAGGTTTTTAGTTAAGCATTTGGTTGTAGGGACTATGATGTGCCTGACACTTAGTGCTTGCGACATAAACCACACCAACTCCAAAGATCACTCTAGTCCAAGTTCTAGTTCTACCGATGAAGAAAATTTAATAAAAAATAGTACATCTACAAAAACATTAGATTATGTGGCGGGACGTACTTTTTTACCTGAAGAAAATTTAGATCAAACCAAAAAATTAAGCGCAATTTCATTGCAATATGTAGGGCGATATAACACCCGAATTTCATGTGAGGATGCGTTTGCCGATTGTGAGTCTGGAGAGGCAGAGTACATTTTAAATTTATTACCCAATGGATCAGCTTATTGGAATGTTATTCATTTTGGCCGAGTGGGAAGTAAGGATGGAGCCAAAAGTACTGCTATAAATCAGTTGTGTCCTGATTTAAATTGGAAAGTACATGAAAGAGAGCATGAGTTAACCATTCACTGTCCTTTATCTAATGTTAATTTTTATTTTAATGTTGATTCAAACAAAAGATTGATCGTGAATCTAGAAAAATTGTTTTATAGCGACTACGGTAAAAACCGTGAGTTTTTGGAACAAAACTATTTTGTTCCAAAGCAAGCTTATGTTCTGACTAAAGAATAAATATTAAATTTTTACTTGAATAAAAAAGAGCGCAATATGAATTGCGCTCTTTTCATTTCACGATTTAAAAATCATTAGTAGTCGAAGCTAAAGTGTTCAACTGGTAATGATGTTAATGTGCGAGAGGTTGTCACCATTGACTCGGCGTGACCTTGAGTACGAGGTAACATACGGTCAAAGTAGAAGTCTGCAACTTTGATTTTTGCTTTATAGAATTCAGGTGTTTCTGCACCATCACCTGCTTCAAGTTTCTCAGAAGCAATGACTGCTTGTTGCGCCCAGAAGTAAGCCATCATCACGTAACCTGAGAACATCAAGAAATCTACAGAAGCAGAAGATACGATGTCACGGTCTTTACGTGCAGCAAGCATAATACGAACTGTTAAAGTATTCCATTGAGCACAAAGCTTAGTTAAATCCCAAGCAAAACGACGTAAGTATTTATTACGTGCGTGTGCAGCACAGAATTTTAAGATTTCAGCAGTGTAGTCACGAACCACTTTACCTTTTGAGCTAAGCAATACTTTACGACCAATCAAATCAAGTGCTTGAATGCCTGTTGTACCTTCGTATAGCGTTGAGATACGAGCATCACGAGCGATTTGTTCCATGCCCCATTCTTTGATGTAGCCATGACCGCCGTAAACTTGCATACCGTTGTTTGCAGCTTCTAAACCAAGTTCAGTCAAGAAACCTTTCAAAATTGGTGTGTAGAAACCAAGTTTATCATCGTAGTCTTCGTAAGCAGCTTGGTCGCCACGTGTTAATGCATCTGTCATTTTGTCTGCAAGTTTTGCAGCATGATAGATCATTGAACGACCACCTTCAGCAATTGCTTTTTGAGTCAACAACAGGCGACGTACGTCAGCATGATGAATGATGGCATCTGCAACTCTTTCAGGTTCTTTTTTACCAGAAAGTGCACGCATAGACATACGATCTTTCGCATAAGGTAATGCACCTTGGAACGATAACTCAGCGTGCGCAATACCTTGAACAGCAGTACCAATACGTGCTGTATTCATGAAGGTAAACATTGCATGTAAACCTTTGTTGACTTCACCGATTAAATAACCAGTGGCATTATCAAAGTTTAGTACAGCAGTTGCAGAAGCACGGATCCCCATTTTGTGTTCGATTGAACCACAGGTCACTGCATTACGTTCACCGATGCCACTATCAGCAGTAGGTATGAATTTAGGTACGATAAATAATGAAATACCACGAGTACCAGCAGGCGCATCTGGAAGACGTGCAAGTACGATGTGAATAATATTTTCAGTTAAATCATGTTCACCGGCAGAAATGAAGATTTTTGTACCAGAGATTTTATAAGTGCCATCTGCTTGAGGTTCAGCTTTAGTTTTAACTTGCCCTAAGTCGGTACCACATTGAGGTTCGGTTAAGCACATTGTGCCGCTCCATGTACCTTCTACAAGCTTAGGCATATACGTTTGTTTTTGTTCATCGGTACCGAATTGCAAAATGGTGTTCATACAACCCGAACTTAAGCCAGGGTACATCGTAAATGACCAGTTTGCAGTACCCATCATTTCTGATTTGATGAGGTTTAAAGACATTGGTAGGCCTTGACCACCAAATTCTTCTGGATAAGAAAGACCTTGCCAACCACCCATAACGAACTGGTCATAAGCTTCTTTAAAGCCTTTAGGTGTAGTTACTTCGCCGTTGTCAAAATGGCAACCTTCTTCATCACCAGATTGGTTAAGTGGCGATAATACGTTTTCACAATAATCTGCCGCACCTTCAAGAATCATATCAACGGTATCTGGATCTGCATTTTCACCATTTGATAAAGTTTTGTAGTGAGCAGGGTAATCTAATACTTCATTCATTAAGAAGCGAATATCGTGTAGCGGGGCTTTATATGCTGGCATGGCTTTAATCCTAATTTTGAATCATTGTGGGATTATCTGAATCGATGATTTGATTATTCACTCGCATGATAAAAATACAATGATAATCACATCCGAAAGAAATGTCAGAAAAGCGAATTTTGTCGAAAATAAATACACCTGAAAATACATTTTCTGCTACATTCAGGACTTATACTTTTATGTGAAAAAACAACTATTTTTTTATTTTTAGCAAGTTTTGCTAAAAAGATAAAGCGATAAGGTTTTAAAAAAGGTTATGCATTTAAAATATCTCAGTTTATGTTTATTCAGTTTGGGTTTGACCGCATGTGCGCAGCATAGCCTACGTCCATCAGTGGCATCTGCTAATTTAGATCAAAAAGTCATTCAGGGTATGAATGCAATGTATGAATACCCAAGCTATGACTACCGTGGGCATTTTAAAGTTAATGTTGATTCAAATCAGCCCAACAAAATAAGCACTGTAGAGAAAAGTGCTCAACTTGATGCTGAAGTGCAAAAAAAAGTAGATCAATATTTACGTGAACAAAAAATTAATTTGAATAAAAAACAGAAGCAGGCGCTTTATGCTGCAATTGCAAATGAGCAATCTGTTTCGGGTGTATCTGGCGAGTCACGTTCAGAAAAAGTAAATGCCGTATTAATCAATTTATTAAATGATCTCCAGTTTAGTTACGATGGTTCAGTTCATTATCGTCAAAAAATGGGGTCTTTCAACCTCACTGCAAGATATGAAAAACCGACTTTGCTCGTGCAGGCAAAACTGCCAATGGTACTTGATCTAAAGGATTATAAGTTTTACGTTAATTATTTCGGATTAATGCCTTATTTGGTGAATAAAGATAATCAAAACAACTTAGCCTATGTCGATTTTTCGAAATATAAAGATCTATTTACGAACGTCGATATGAAGAAGTTCGTTGAATATGCGAAGGCTTCTGGCGCCGTGTCTTATCGTTTGGCTGATCCGCAAAATTTACAACGTTTACCAATTACAGACGCTGACCGTAAAGCGGGAATTGTAGAAAAAATTCGTTTAAAAGATACGGTTGAAGAGTTGCTTCTGCAAGTCGATTTATATGGCCAAGTCAATGAAAAATACCTGCAAAAAAGTGTTTTAGGATTTGATGATCAAAAGATTGCTGAATCTATAGCAACCGAGCTTGCCGCTTCTGAAGCTAAGAAAAAGTCAGGTGGTGCCGAAGGGCAGAAAGTTTCTTCTGAAGATGCAGCAGCAGTCAGCCAACAACTTTACTCACTTATTAATGCTCATTTTGGTGGTACATTGGCTTCTGAGGAAGGTGATGAAGAACAATCAAGTGCAGCTCAAGATGCAGCGGCAGCAGCAGAGGAAGCCTCTGCTTCAGGCCAAGATGAGGATGCTGCTGATGTTGCGGTAGCGGATGCAGAACAAACTACCCAAGATGAAGAAGGCCCAGCCCTTACAGAAGAACAATGTGTTGAGTTACAGACCCTTAAAAAACCAGTAGTTTTAGGGGATATTAATTACTGTCAAATATATGGTGTTGATGTTCTTGATCAAAGCGTAGAGAGTACCCAAAAAACTCAGATCAAGTCTCGTCAAGCTGCTTTAAAACAAACTTTTGCCGCTTATGATCAGAACCAGTTTGTGAATGATGAAGCATTCAAAGCTTTATGGTTAAAGCATAAAGCAGAGATTGAACAAGCTTTACCAAAACAAAGAAATCCAATTACGATTGATGTTGGACTCGATGAAAAAGGCCGCGCAGTCAACGTAGATTACGATATTGCATATACACCAGCTGAATTTAACCATCGCTTTAATATTAAAGCAGACATGCAAATTCTAAATTATGGTAAAGCAACCTCAATTAATCAGCAGCAACTTAAACAAGCTAAATCAGTTGCAGAGGCAAGCAAAGGTTCTTTATTTGAAAACTTCGTAAAAGGTTTTAGTGAAAAACTTGGGCAGAGTGATGTTTCTGAACATCCAGTTGGCTCACATAGCGATGTACAAGATTTAGATTCGAATCTGGCGCTGTTGGCTAACCAAACTTATGATGCAACACGTGCCTATGACAAAACGTATAAGGCTGTGTTTATTGCAAAATTGACTGCCGAAAAACCGTCATATATTAATTATTATTCAGTTCAGCAACTGCAAGAAATTGCCGAAGTTTATGCTTACTGGTTCTCTGAAGAAGAAACCTATAATCCTCAAGGTAAGGCTTTAGAGCGTATCGAGGCCTTGCAGAAAAAGCATCATCTTGAACAAGAAGACCAGTTTGATAATGATTTAGGCCGTGCTGTAGACCATATTGTGATTACAACAATACAAGGTAAGGCAGGGCGTGAAGCATGGCAAAAATTACAGAAACAATATAAGCAGCCTGAGCAGCTTTTCTCGAAACAATATCAATTAAAATTTGAACAACAAAATGGTGCTTCTGCTGAAGAAAAACCATTGTTATCACAAACTGCTGATATTCTAGGTAAGGCTTATGCTGCTGCGCGTAAACAGCAACTTACGGAAAAAACAATTCAGAATTTAAAACCTGAGCATAATGAATTTATTGATTATGAGATTTTCCGAGATGTTTATCAGCAAATGGTTACAACCAAAAAATAATAAATGAAATAAAAAAAGAACCTACATCATGTAGGTTCTTTTTTATATTTATAGAAAATCTTTTAATTCAGGTCTTACGCCATTCCAGATAGAAAAGGATTCAATAGCCTGACCGACTAACATTCCAAAACCTTCCGAAGAGGGCACATTGCGTTGTTTAGCTTGATCAAGGAAGCTAGATGGTTTCCCATATGCCATTTCATAGGCATGTTCGAATTGTAAATTTTCAGGAAGCTGTAGAGCATCGCCTGAAAGGCTTGCAGAAGTCGCATTAATTACAATATCAAATTTCCCTTCTAGCTCATTTAGAGAAATTGCTTGTAATTGAGCTTGCGGGACGGCTACTTTTAGGTCATCTATAAGTTGTTCGGCACGAGCTAGAGTACGGTTTGCAATCACAATCTTTTTTGCGCCAGCTTGTACTAGTGGATAAATAACACCACGAGTTGCACCGCCAGCTCCTAAAATTAAAATAGTCGTATTTTCTAGGTTCCAGTCTAAAGCTTGAATCGCGGCTACTAAGCCTTGGCCATCAGTGTTATCGCCATGCAATTTGCCATTTTCCATCCATAACGTATTAACTGCTTTTGCAATCTGAGCACGCTCGGTTAGCACATCGCACAAAGCGAAAGCCTGTTCTTTAAACGGCACAGTAACGTTCATGCCACTTCCGCCATTTGTAAAGAAACTACGCATACTCGACTCAAAACCATCAAGAGGGGCAAGACGTTTTTGATAGTCGAGATCAACACCTGTTTTTTGAGCGAAAGCATGATGCAATTCAGGAGAGCGTGATTGTTCGATTGGGTTGCCAATTACTGCAAACTGTTTGGTCATTCTTATATCCAAAATTTTAAAATGGCATAAAGCAGTTAAAAACGTGTGCTGAATATTCAGCAGGCCTCACTATAAGCCAAATTGGAATAAGAAAAAATATTTGAATGAGGTTTAGAAAAGTGAAAATAAAAAAGGAGATTCTCTAGGGTGGAAGCCAAAGAATCTCCAAAAAGCAAAAAATTAAGCGACTTTTTCTTTTAGATTTAACCAGTCACGTGGTTTTAGGTAATAGTCGGTTAAACGTTTCTCTGGCGAGTCTTCATCCCATTCTGGGCGATACGACCAACCTGCAAGGTTAGGGAGGCTGACTAAAATAGATTCGATCCGTCCACCTGTTTGTAAGCCAAACAATGTTCCGCGGTCATATACTAAGTTATATTCGACATATCTACCGCGACGGTAAATTTGGAACTCACGTTGAGCTTCGGTATAAGGCTGTTCACGATGTTTTTCAAAAATTGGCAGAATGGCATTTAAATAACCATTACCTACAGCTTGAATATATTTAAAGCAAGTTTCGAAATCCCAGCCATTGAGATCATCAAAAAATAAACCACCAACGCCTCGTTGTTCATCGCGATGTTTTAAATAGAAATAATCATCACACCATTTTTTATGTTCTGCATAGACATTGTCACCAAAAGGCTGGCATAAGTCGTAAGCGGCTTGATGCCAATCGATAACATCTTGCTCATCTGGATAGAACGGTGTTAAGTCAAAACCACCGCCAAACCACCAAATTGGATCTTGTCCTTCAGGCTCTGCAACGAATAAACGTACATTGGCATGAGAAGTTGGAATATTGGGGTTTTTAGGATGAATTACTAATGAGACACCAAGTGCTTGCGCTTTAGCACCAGCAATTTGAGGGTGTCTTTCTGTAGCAGAAGCAGGGAGTTTACTAATGTTGATGTGAGAAAACATCACACCACCTTTTTCAATCACTGTACCATTTTGCAAAACTCGTGAACGACCACCACCACCTTCAGGACGTTCCCAATCATCAATAATAAATTCACTCGTACCGCCGCCAGCTTTTTCTTGTTGTTCTAAACCCGCACATATACGGGCTTGTAAATCGAGGAGAAATTCGCGGACACGTTGAATATCTGTTGAAGTCGGATGTTGCATAGTGACCCTCAAAGATGATTGAGATAGGAGATAGATACATCAAAGCACAAAACCATAAAAAAAGTAAGGGATTTCTGAGGAATGTCTCAAAAATCCCTTCCAATTATTTTTAAACTTATAATTTGGGCTTAAAAATCATCTTTTTGATAAAGGTGATCCATACGTTCACGTTTGGTTTTTAAATATTGTTCATTAAAAGGGTTGCGTCCAACCGTTAAGGGAACGCGGTCAACCACATTAATTCCTTGATCTTTGAGTGCCTGAATTTTCAAAGGATTGTTGGTAATTAATTTAACTTCTTTCACTGCTAAGTGATCGAGCATAATGCTACACATGTCATAACGACGTGCATCGGCAGGTAAATTTAAAAGTAAATTAGCATCTACGGTGTCATGACCCTGATCTTGTAAGGCATAGGCGCGAATTTTATTTGTAAGCCCAATACCACGGCCTTCTTGACGTAAATATAAAATAACGCCTTGACCTGCCTCGTTGATGAGCTTTTGAGTTGCCTGCAATTGAGGACCACAGTCGCATTTTAATGATGCAAACGCATCACCTGTTAAACATTCTGAATGTACACGAACCAAAACAGGGCCTGTAGGTGGATTTTCTAACCCTTTAGAAAGTGCCACATGTTCTTCACCTGATACTGGATCTTGAAACACAGAAATATTGAATTCACCAAAAGCGGTCGGGAGTTTTGATGTTGCAATGAACTCTATAGGCACAGATTAACTCATCTTTTAACCGAAAACGGTTTAAAGTATAGCGTAATGCTGGGAGATTGGTCGAATTGTCATAATCATTTTGCACACTAAGGTTTTCTTTTTTGTATAAAGATGACGATAATAGTTGATAAATAGTCAGATTATTCAGGATAATCTGCCAACCATACCCATGATGTATGAGAGACTGCTTTGCATGACCTCGTTCGCAAATGTGGCTGATTGAAGGTGACTTCATTCGATTGTATGATCGACCCATTTTGACCCAGCTTAGGATTTGCCAGGCTTATAAAGGCTTTGCCACATATGTTGTATACCGAAATTCCAACTCAACGCCCTGTTACGCCATTGTTAGATGCAATTGATCATCCTCAACAATTACGTCAGCTCGAGCATAGCCAATTGGTTCAAGTGGCTGATGAGTTGCGTCAATATATTTTATATGCAGCAGGCCAGAGTGGTGGCCATTTCGGTGCTAATCTCGGCGTGGTTGAGCTGACGGTTGCGCTGCATTATTGCTTTAATACACCAAATGACCGATTAGTTTGGGATGTAGGACATCAGGCCTATCCGCACAAAGTCCTGACAGGTCGTCGTGAACAAATGACGACGATTCGTTCTAAAAATGGTTTAGCGGCATTTCCAGCTAGAGAAGAATCAGTTTTTGATACATTCGGCGTAGGGCATTCATCAACAGCAATTTCAGCTGGTTTAGGAATGTCGTTAGCACGTCGTTATCAAAACGACCCATGTGAAGTGGTTTGTATTGTAGGTGATGGTGCAATGACAGCGGGTATGGCATTTGAAGCCATGAACGATGCTGTTGCACATAATGCTGATTTAATTGTTGTGCTCAATGACAATGACATGTCAATTTCTTGTAGTACAGGTGGTTTTGCTAAACATTTGGCTGCAATTTGGGAAAAAGGCCATTTAGTTAACGTTAATGAAGATGGCGAAGCGTATATACAGCCACATCCAAAATGGACTTATAATTCTCGTTTGCATCAATCAGCAACAGATGCGGCCGATAATTTATTTAAAGCAATTGGTTTTGATTACTTTGGTCCATTTGATGGCCATGACGTAAATCAACTGGCCCAAGTATTTAATGCTCTGAAGAAGCGTAAAGGTCCACGTTTAGTACACGTCTATACTAAAAAAGGTAAAGGTTTTATTCCCGCAGAAGCGGATCCGATTACCTACCATGCAATTAGCAAAATTAATGCAACCTCAGCAGGTAAAACACCACCTAAATATTCTGATGTATTTGGTCAGTGGTTATGTGATGAGGCAGCGCAAGATGAGCGTCTACTCGCGATTACACCTGCGATGTGTGAAGGCTCAGGCATGGTTCAGTTTGCTAAAGAATTTCCACAGAGATTCTTTGATGTTGCGATTGCTGAACAGCATGCTGTAACACTTGCAGCAGGAATGGCTTGTGAAGGCTTAAAACCTGTTGTTGCAATCTATTCGACGTTCTTGCAGCGTGGTTACGATCAGTTTATCCATGATGTTGCATTACAAAATCTTGATGTGACTTTCGGGATTGACCGTGCTGGTTTGGTTGGTGAAGATGGTCCAACTCACGCAGGTGCATATGACTATGCATACATGCGTACAGTTCCAAACATAGTCATCATGGCGCCAAAAGACGAAAATGAATGTCGTCAGATGCTTCATACAGCCTATGTCTATAATGGACCAGCTGCGGTACGTTACCCACGTGGTGCTGGTGTAGGTGTGGAAATTCAGCAAGAGTTGACCACTATTGAATTAGGAAAAGCTGAAATCGTTGCTGAAATAAAGACTAGCTGTGAAGAGCAAATTACAATTTTGGCATTTGGCAGCAGAGTGATGGTTGCTATAGAGGCTGCTGAACAATTTGCACAAAAACATGATGTGGGCGTGCGTGTTGTAAATATGAGGTTTGTGAAACCGCTTGATGAAAAAATGATTCGTGATTTGGCTGAAAATACTCATTTATTTGTCACAGTTGAAGAGCATGCCGTTATGGGTGGTGCAGGTAGCGCTGTTAATGAGTTTATGGCGCAAGAACAAATTGTGAAACCTATTATTAATTTAGGCTTGCCAGATTTGTTCCTACAACAGGCTTCACATGGACAAATGTTACAAGACTGCGGATTGGATGCTAAAGGTATTTTGAGCTCCATTGAGAGAGTTTGGCTTAAGCTCAATCAGGTGGTTTAGGCCTCCAATAAAATTTTTGAAACATTTTCCCCCTAAAAGCGCATATATTTGCTAAAATATCTGCGCTTTTATGCATTATTCTTTGTCAAAATCTTCAAATTTGTCTAGTGGGTGTTCAATGGAACCTATGGTGGTTATGGCTGCGCGTGCGGCTCAAACAGTTGGTCAAGAGCTTTTAAAAGCGCATCAAAATCGTCATAAACTCGATTTACAAGTTGAAGAGAAAGGCATTGATGGCCCGGTAACACGTGTAGATCGTTATTTAGAACAATTAGCGATTGATACATTACGTAAAAGTTATAAGAACCATAGCTTCTTAGGTGAAGAGTTTGGTTTGCAAGAAGGCAAAGGCCATGATGCAGAGTGGTGCTGGGTAATTGACCCGCTTGATGGCACACAAAACTTTATTAATGGTTTCCCTCATTTCTGTATTTCTATTGCAGTTCAACATAAAGGTGTTACTCAACACGGCGTAATCTACGATCCAGTACGTGATGAGTTGTTCTCTGCTAGCCGTGGTCGCGGTGCAGTTATGAATCAACGCCGTATTCGTGTAAATGTAAAAGATAGTTTAGAAAATACATTCTTGGCAGTAGGCCATCCTTACCGTGCTAAACGTGCTGGCGAAATCGTATCTTATGCAGAGCAGCATTTCGCATCGTTATTAGCGGTTACTCAAGCAGGTGCACAAATCCGTCGTGGCGGTTCGGCTGCTCTAGATTTAGCGTATGTAGCTGCAGGTCGTTTTGATGGTTTCTTTGAGCTTGGTTTAAAGCCATGGGATATTGCTGCTGGTGAACTTATTCTTAAAGAAGCGGGCGGTGTAGTTGTTGACGCACGTGGTGGTAATAACTCATTTGAAAATGGTCAAGTACTCGCATGTTCGCTTAAATTATTAAAACCTTTAATGCAAACAGTTGTTCCAGCTTGGGATAAAGCTGCAAAATAATTTAGCGTATTATAAATAAAACCCTCTTTAATCAGAGGGTTTTGTGTTTTAAGTAAAGAGTAAAATTAAATTAATTCAAGAAATATAGATAAAGTTGATTAAAACAGGTGACTTTTAATTTATTTCTGCTATAATCCGCCAACGCACTTAAATTTCCGTTCATTACCTGAACATTCTGTTCTATTCATTGTAAGCGCACGCCGTCCATAGAGAGGACCATTTCTTGCGCCCCGATCGCTCAGCGATTCTTCAGGTTCGGCCGTAATCAAGCATGCGTTTAGTCCACATCGTCGTTACTCGGATTGCTGCTGAATAAAAGCTTTCAGCTAATTTTGCTTTGCCGCTTTTTGCCGATGTCTATTTTGTATTTATTAAAAATGGAGCACCCACAAGGGTGAAACTCTCTATGAGCAAATCTTTTGCCGAATTTTCTTTGCATGAAACCTTACAACAAGCGCTTGAAGGTTTAGGTTTTACTACCCCGACTGCTGTACAAGAACAAGCAATTCCTGCTGCTTTAGAAGGTAAAGACCTTCTCGTATCAAGCCAAACTGGTTCTGGTAAAACTGCAGCATTCTTACTTCCAACATTAAATGCTTTAGCTGGTCAAGAGTCTGTTGTACCGTTCAAAGACCGTATGAAAGCAGTGACTCAACCGAATATCTTGGTAATTTCACCAACTCGTGAATTGGCACAGCAAGTAAGTCAAGATGCAATTGCACTTGTACGTCACATGAAAGGTGTTCGTATTGCTGCCATTATGGGCGGTATGCCATTTGCAAAACAAATTCAACAATTAAAAGGCGCGCAAGTTGTTGTTGCAACACCTGGTCGTTTACTTGACTTGGTGAATCGTCGTCAAATTAAATTAGATCAAGTAGATGCTTTAATCGTTGATGAAGCGGACCGTATGCTTGACCTAGGTTTCTCTGAAGACTTAGAAGCAATTAGCGAATTAGCAGCTAACCGTAAACAAACATTAATGTTCTCTGCAACATTTGCTGATCGTATCATTCGTCTTGCATCATGCATGATGAAAGATCCTATGCGTATCGCAATTGAAACAGGTCATTCAACCAATACAGATATTACGCAAACATTGCATTGGACTGATGGCTTCGAACATAAGAAAAAATTACTTACACATTGGTTAAGTGATGAAAACTTAGATCAAGCTGTTGTTTTTGCTAGCACGCAAGAAGATACAGATATGTTGGCAGAAGAACTTGCTGAAGCAGGTCATTCTGTTGTTGCACTTCATGGTGCAATGCCACAAACAGTTCGTAACCGTCGTTTACGTAGTATTCGTGAAGGTCGTGCAAAAATCCTAGTTGCAACTGACGTTGCTGCTCGTGGTCTTGACGTCCCGACTATTTCTCACGTAATTAACTTCGGTCTTCCGATGAAGCATGAAGATTATGTACACCGTATTGGTCGTACTGGTCGTGCTGGTCGTACTGGTCAAGCAATTACTTTAGCGACTTATCGTGAACGCGGTAAGATTCGTGCACTTGAAGAATATTTAGAAGCACGTTTGAGTGTTTCTGAAATTGAAGGCTTAGAGCCATCTCCACCTCCTGCTCGTTCAGGTCGTGATGGCGGTGGTCGTGGCCGTAGTGGTAATGGCGGCGGTGGTCGTGATGGTCGTCGTAGTGGCGGCGGTGGTTTTGGTGGTGGTCGTCGTTTTGAAGGCGAAAGCAACTTTAAACGCCGTGAAGGTGGTCGTGATGACCGTCCACGTCGTAGCTTCGATGATAAACCACGTGGTGAACGTCCAGCGTTCGGTGGTGAAGATCGTCCGCGTCGCGAATTCAATTCAGACCGTCCACGTCGTGAAGGTGGTTTTGAAGATCGTCCACGTCGTGAGTTCACTTCAGATCGTCCACGTCGCGAAGGTGGTTTCAATGATAAACCGCGTTTTGAATCGAATGATGACAACCGTGGTAATCGCGTAGATTATAAGCCACGTCGCGAAGCTGGTTTTGGTGACCGTCCAAAACGTAGCTTTGGTGGTGAAGATCGTCCGCGTCGTAGTTTTGATGACAAACCACGCGGTGAGCGTCCAGCATTTGGTGGTGAAGATCGCCCACGTCGTAGTTTTGATGACAAACCACGTGGTGAGCGTCCAGCGTTCGGCGGTGGTGATGATCGTCCAAAACGTAGCTTTGGTGGTGAAGATCGTCCGCGTCGTAGCTTCGATGATAAACCACGCGGTGAGCGTCCAGCGTTTGGCGGTGAAGATCGTCCGCGTCGTAGTTTTGATGACAAACCACGTGGTGAACGTCCAGCGTTCGGCGGTGGTGATGATCGTCCAAAACGTAGCTTTGGTGGTGAAGATCGTCCGCGTCGTAGCTTCGATGATAAACCACCGCGTCGTAAATTCGACCGCTAATCAATATTTAGTTTGAAAAAAAAGGCCAGTAAAAATACTGGCCTTTTTTATTTTTCAGTTTTGTTATAAACTAACAAAATGTGAATTGGTTCAATTTTTTATTCAATAATGCGTAAAAGTAAGCGAAAAGAAACAATAATGGCACAATTGAAGAACCTTTTGGTTCAGCATGGTTTGCCTTATCTCTTTATTGCACTCGTTTTGTGTAATGGTGTTTACTTCGCCTACGCTTTTACAAATGGAAGTTCTGTTGAGCAATTCCAAGCTTCTGAATTGACCTCTTTTTACGAACATACCTCTTCTATTTCTATAAAATAAGTTAGATTTGCTTTTGTTAAAATTACAACAAGTTTGCTAATTTTCAGTGTTATAGTATGCGTGCATAAAAGTGCAGGAACGATTGCCATTATGAATAATAAAACTCCTCTCTCGACTCAACCACTTATTGAAGTGAAAAACTTGAGTTTTAATCGAGGGGAACGCGTCATTTATGACAATATTAGTTTAAATATACGTCGAGGCCAGATTACGGCCATTATGGGACCTTCTGGTACAGGTAAAACAACTTTATTACGTCTGATTGGTGGGCAGCTTGTTCCAGATCAGGGGGAAGTTTTACTCGACACAAAAGATATTGCCAAAATGTCTCGTCAGGAACTTTTTTCCGCCCGTGCACGTATGGGAATGTTATTTCAGAGCGGAGCTTTATTTACGGATATGTCCGTTTATGAAAATGTGGCGTTTCCAATTCGAGCGCATACTAAGCTTCCTGAAAATCTCATTGCTGAACTGGTTGCGTTAAAACTTGAATCAGTGGGTCTACGTGGTTCTGAACAATTAATGCCGACAGAACTTTCAGGTGGTATGAATCGTCGTGTAGCATTGGCTCGCGCGATTGCACTTGATCCAGATTTAATCATGTACGATGAACCTTTTGCTGGTCAAGATCCGATTGTAAAAGGTGTTTTAACACGTTTAATCCGTTCGTTAAGAGAAGCTTTGGATTTAACAACAATTATTGTTTCGCATGATGTCGCAGAGACATTATCGATTGCTGACTACATTTATGTGGTAGCAGAAGGAAAAATTCAGGGTGAGGGTACACCTGAAGATTTGCAAAAATATGCTTCTCCATTTGTACACCAATTCTTAACAGGTTCGGCAGAAGGACCGGTTGAATATCAATTTAGTCCTCAAGCCTATTTAAATAACGAGGTTCGTCCATGAATGCGATTGCCTGGTTAGGTAGACTCGTTATTGAGCGGATTCGAGGGATTGGTGTTGCGGCACTAATGCTCGTACAGATTGTTTTTTCTTTTCCTACATCGGGTGGTTTTGGACGATTTATTTACCAAATGCATCGGGTAGGGGTAATGTCTTTGTTGATTATTACTGTGTCAGGCCTATTTATTGGTTTGGTACTGGGTTTGCAAGGATATTCAATCTTAGTAAATATTGGCAGTGAATCAATGCTCGGCACAATGGTGTCATTAACATTATTGCGCGAGTTGGCTCCTGTGGTTGCAGCTTTATTATTTGCTGGTCGAGCAGGTTCAGCATTAACCGCAGAAATTGGTTCAATGAAGCAAAGTGAACAACTTGCCAGTATGGAAATGATTGGGGTTGACCCTTTAAAACAAATCGTATCACCACGCCTTTGGGCGGGAGTGGTCAGTTTACCGATGCTAACTGTCATTTTTGCTGCGATTGGTATTGTGGGCGGTAAAATGGTCGGTGTCGATTTTCTTGGCGTCGATGAAGGCTCATTCTGGAGTGGAATGCAAAACAACGTGCAATTTGGACATGATGTCGTAAACGGCATTATTAAAAGTATTGTGTTTGCTTTGCTATGTACATGGATTGCGGTGTATCAAGGATATGCGTGTGATCCAACTCCAGAAGGAATCGCAACTGCAATGACGAGAACAGTTGTATATTCTTCATTATGTGTTTTAGGTTTTGATTTCGTGTTGACTGCGGTCATGTTCGGAGGGATTTAATGAAATCACGTAGTAGTGAACTGGCCGTTGGTATCTTTGTTATTATCTTCGGTATTGCGTTGTTTTTTTTAGCGATGAAAGTCAGTGGTCTTGTCGGTACGAACTTAAGTGATAGTTATACCATGAAGGCTCAGTTTGATAACGTCAATGGTCTAAAGCCTCGTGCTAAAGTAACAATGAGTGGTGTTACAATTGGTCGTGTTGATTCAATCACGCTTGATCCGGTTACGCGTTTGGCTACCGTAACATTTGGTTTAGATGGAAAATTGACAAGTTTCAATCCTGAACAATTAAAAGAAGTTCAGAAAAATGCACTGGAAGAGTTACGTTATAGCTCAGATTATACGCAGGCTTCTCCAGCGCAACAAAAAACAATGGAACAGCAACTGACCAGTAACATGACCTCCATCACCAGTATTGATGAAGATGCTTATATAATGGTAGCAACGAATGGTTTGTTGGGTGAGAAATATTTGAAAGTTGTACCTGGTGGTGGTGTTAACTACCTGAAACGAGGTGACACGATTTCAAACACTCAAGGAACTATGGATTTAGAAGATTTAATTAGTAAATTTATTACTGGTGGTGGGGCTGGTAAAGTTGCTGCCGGTTCAGGCTCAACAGAAGCGAGTGCTCCTGCAAGCACTAATAAAGATAGTGCACAAGCATCATTTGTTGAGTAAAAGATTATTTGAAGGAGTGGTTCCTGGTGAATACGTTGTTTAAACAAACCCTGACAGCAAGTCTTTTGTCTACCATGATTGCAGGTACAGCTTTTGCTGCACCTTCAGAAGCACCACCTGATTTTATCAAGCGTGTTGCTGATGGTTTGATTGCTCGTTTAAAAGCTGACCATGCTAAATTGCAAGCAAATCCTGCTTTAGTGAAGGCTATCGTACGTCAGAATTTAGACCCGTATGTTGATTCACAAGCATTTACACGTATTGTAATGGGTACTTATGCGACCAATCAGTATAGTACAGCTGCACAACGTGCTCAGTTTGAAACAAACTTCCGTAATACGTTAATTGAAAATTACGGTAGTGCATTTGCTAAGTATACGAATCAAAGCTATACAATGCGTCCTTATAAAGCAACTGCGGGTAAAAACCCTGTAGTGACATTGGACTTTAATCACAATGGTGAAAAAATTCCTGTGTCTTTCCAGTTAGCTGATAAAGGTACTCAGTGGAAAATCCGTAATATCAATGTTTCTGGTATTGATTTAGGATTGCAGTTCCGTAACCAGTTTGCTGCAACTGTGAAGCGTAATGGTGGCGATTTAAATAAAGCAATTGCAACCTTCCAACCGGATGCAGACGCTGCTGTTAATCAGAACAAACAGAAATAAGTAGGTGAATAGTGGTTCAGTATCTCAACCAACAATTGGTTGTTTCGGGAAAAATTGATTTTGAAAATGCCGAACAACAGTATAAAGCTGGGTTAGATATCATTAAAAAGCAACAAAGCTTTCCTTTAGTGGTAGATTTAACACAGCTTGAGCATGGTAGTACCTTGGCATTGGCTGTTTTAGTTCAATGGCTACGTATTACTCCGCAGAATACTGGTTTACATTTTAAAAATGTACCCGAAAAAATGCTGAAGATTATTCAAGCCTGTCATTTGCAGGAAGATCTACATCTGATTTGATCTGTAAAATATAAAAAAGCACCTAAATATAGGTGCTTTTTTATGCTTGGAATTAGCATTTTATTACAAAGCTTAGATCCATTTTTTCCAGCGGAAGTAAATAATAGGACCAATAAAGAAGCCCATAATAATGAGTAAAACAATAAAGAAACTAGTTGTACCATGTGCGAAAGGTAATACATCTGTGTTCATACCATAGATACTGGCAATGAGCATAGGTGGAGCTAACATACTTGGTAAAATCGAGAATCGACGGATCGTGTCATTCTGCTCGGTATTAATGAATCCAGACGTTGTATCAAGCAAGAATCGTACTTTTTGGAATAAGAAGGCATCATGTTCTACGAGTGAGCGAACATCTTCACTGAGTTCTCGAATATCCGCATCGTAAATATGACTGCCTAATGCACGTGGACGTGATAAAAAAGTAAGTACACGTCGTAAATCAATTAAACAGAGCTGCGCTTTTCCTAGCATATCTTCTTGTTGAGCTAGACGGGTAATCATGTCATCAAGATCTAGAATTTGTTCACGCTGGTGATTATTTAGAACTTCGGTAGAGTATTTTTCTAAATCTTTGTGGATATCTTCCAAGATATCCGCAAGCTCATCGAGTTTTGCCTCAAGAAGGCCTAATAAAATCCATGTTGGATCTTTATAGTCCATGTCATAGTCATTTCGACGAGCGCGTGCACGGAAGGCACGAAAGGCAACTAATTTTTCTCCCCGCATCGTAAAGAGACGGTCTTTATGTAAGATAAATGCGACCGTTTGCACCATCGCTAAAATGTGCGATGAGTCTTCTGCATCACCATCCACTTGATAGTTTTTATTTTTCGTTAAAAAATAGGTGCTGATATGCAAAATACCGTCATCATCACGGTAAAATCGTGCTGAGGATGAAATATCTTCAAGCGACTTTAGTGTGGGTAAGTTTTGATCATAGGCATCTAAGACCCATTGTTGCTCTTCTTGCGAGGGGGCAATAAGATCAAGCCAGACTAATTCGGGATGTAGATCAAATCCACCATTGATGGTGGCATCTTCCAGACTTCCGCGTTCTGTGGCATAAAAGGCTTCAAGCATGTGTCTTTTTTCCTCACGCAGTCTGATGGAAATGGATGGGTGTATTTTAGACAAGGATTTGCCGAAAAACACTTGCTAATACGCTATTTTGCAAAAAAAAACTTTATCAATAGTTTAGTTTGTCAGCATGACAGTTCAATAAAACGGTTTTTTACACTATGAATTCAATTTGTATTTTCTGTGGTTCATCTCTTGGTTCAAACCCAATTTTCCAACAAGTTGCCCAAACTACAGGCGAGGCTATTGCAAAACAAGGTAAGACCTTGGTTTATGGTGGTGGTCGCTCAGGCTTAATGGGCGTTGTCGCTGATAGTGCCTTACGGGCGGGTGGACAAGTCATTGGAGTGATACCTCGTGCTTTGGTCGATCGTGAGTTAGCTCATCCGGGCTTAACCAAATTATATGTTGTCGAAAATATGCATGAGCGTAAGACCAAAATGGCAGATCTTTCTGATGGCTTTATTGCTTTACCAGGCGGTGCGGGTACATTGGAAGAAATCTTTGAACAATGGACGTGGGCGCAATTAGGTATTCATCAAAAGCCATGTGCTTTCTTAAATGTAGCTGGCTTTTATGAAGATTTACTTAAAATGATCCAAGGAACGGTAGATAATGGATTTAGCCAAGCACGGTTCGTTGATAAATTGATCGCATCGGACAAAATCGAAGATATTCTTCAACAATTTGAGCAATATCAGGCTCCTGCTCCAAAATGGGCAAATGCTGATGTACAGCCATAAAGAGGTTAAATAGGTGAAAACAATTACGGTCGCTGCTGCAGTGATCTTGAACGAGCAAAATCAGTTATTGCTCGTAAGAAAGCGTAATACCCATGCTTTTATGCAAGTGGGTGGTAAGCTGGAACCCAATGAGGCGCCAGAGATCACAATGCAGCGAGAAATTTTAGAAGAAGTTGGAAGTTCTTCTGTAATTGAGCAATTTCTTGGTCGTTTTGAAACAGCAGCGGCGAATGAACCTGATCATATTCTGGTCAGTCATTTATATCTGGTTCAACTCGATCAGGCTCCTAAAATTGCTGCCGAAATTGCAGAAATGAAATGGGTGGATTTAAATGATTCAGAAACTCACCTCGCACCATTAACCCGTGAAATTGTTATTCCTTGGTGTGAGCAGCATTTATCTACGGTTTAATGATCTTAGCTCGTTAAAGTTGCCGCTAAACAGGCGGCATGAATGGTTGTACATCCTAATTGCTTTAATACCTGACTAAGGGCATAAATTGAACTTCCGGTGGTAACGACATCATCAATAATCAGAACACGGCGATAACGCCGTTTTTCTTGAGTAAATACAATGAATTGTTGTTCGATGTTCTCAAAGCGTTCCAGTCGAGAAAGCCCTTTTTGTGAATGCTCAGCAAGGCGTTGCACTGGCTGCCAAACAGGTATTTTTAATTGCTTGCTTAAGATATTCGCGAGTAATAGTGACTGATTAAAACCACGTTCAATTAAGCGTTGATTCGAAATTGGCATAGGTACAATAGCCTGTACCTTGGGAAATTTGAGTTGTTGTAAAATTTCACCTAACAAGATTTGATAATGTAATTTTTGTTCATATTTAAACTGCTGAATGATTCGGTTGACTGGATATGCATAATCACAGGCCACAAGAACGGATTGATCATTACGTTGAATTATTTGTTTAAGCCATGGTAACTGTTCCCAACAGTCCTTACAGAGCGAATCTTTTTCTCGCACACCTGACTCACACAACAAGCAAGGTGAGAGTGAGTGGATAAGATGCTGTGGATTTAAGAAACTAAACATATGCATAACGAGGCGCTTCTGGAAGCCAACGTTTTAATAGCGCATCTGCTTGTTCTGGATAATCTTTTAACACTTGCTGAGCTACATAATGAGCTTGACTCAGTAAGTGGTCATCTCGCTCTAAACGAGCCACTCTAAATCCCATATCTCCAGTTTGTTTAGTACCTAGTAATTCACCCGGCCCGCGTAACTCAAGATCTTTTTCTGCAATCACAAAGCCATCATTACTTTCTCTTAAAATAGAAAGTCTCTCTTGGCCATTTTGTGAAAGAGGTGTTTTATATAAAAGTACACAAAAGCTGGCTTGAGCACCTCGACCGACACGACCACGTAATTGGTGTAACTGAGAAAGTCCTAAACGCTCGGCATTTTCAATGACCATAATAGAGGAGTTGGGAACATCGACTCCAACTTCAATGACTGTCGTTGCAATAAGAAGCTGTAATTCATTATTCTTAAATGCTTGCATGACCGCTTGCTTTTCGTCGGCTTTCATTTTGCCATGCACTAAGCCAATATTGAGCTCAGGAAAGCGTTCTTTCATTTCTTGATAAGTTGCTTCAGCTGCTTGAGCATCTAAAGTTTCAGACTGTTCAACCAGTGTGCACACCCAATATGCTTGTTTTCCATCTCTGCAATTCGAAGCAATTCGTTGGAGTACTTCCTCTCGACGATCAAGCGGAATCGTAACGGTTTGAATTGGAGTTCGCCCTGGCGGTAACTCATCAATAATTGATGTGTCTAAATCACCATAGGCACTCATTGCCAGTGTTCGTGGAATAGGGGTGGCTGTCATGACGAGTTGGTGCGGGGTGAACTGCTCAGCACCTTTATTACGTAGAGCTAAGCGCTGATCTACGCCAAAACGATGCTGTTCATCAATAATCACTAGACCTAATTTGGCAAACCCGACGTTATCTTGAAATAGGGCATGTGTACCAACAATAAGCTCCGCATGGCCTTCTTTAATTTGCTGCTCTGCTTGAGCACGCGCTTTACCTTTTTGCTTTCCAGATAACCATGCGACAGTAATGCCTAAAGGTTCAAACCAACGCTTAAAATTCAAATAGTGCTGTTCTGCAAGAATTTCAGTAGGAGCCATTAATGCAACCTGCCAATCAGCTTCTAAAGCAGGGCAAGCGGCTACAGCAGCAACTAAGGTCTTTCCGGCACCTACGTCACCTTGCACTAATCGAAGCATTGGTTGGTTCTGCTTCAAATCATTCAAAATTTCTTTAGATACACGCTTTTGTGCATTGGTCATTTGAAATGGCAAAGCTTCTAATAGCTTTTTAGCTAATATTTTGCTGCTTGAGAAAGCTGGAGATGCAATTTGACGAATATAAGCACGTCGATTAAGTAAACTAATTTGGTGTGCAACCAACTCTTCAAAAATAAGCCGTTGCTGTGCGGGGTGTGAACCTTGAGCCAATTGGACCATATTGGCATCAACTGGAGGCTCGTGAATGTAATACAGAGCCTCTTTAAGCGCATAGCCATTGGTATATTGTTTAGGAAGCAACTCTGGTAAAGCATCACTATGATGCTTTAAAGCTTGTTTAACATATTCGCGTAATTTCGGTTGAGTCAGCCCATCTGTACTTGGGTAAATTGCTGTAAGTTGAGTCTTGGGTAGGGGCGTGTGTTCATTAATGAGTTGAATTTCTGGATGATACATCTCAAGGCCGCGAGCACCTACTCGGACTTCACCAAAAATACGTAAGCGATGACCTGGTTTTATTTTGTCAGTCAGGTTTTTATAAATATGATAAAAGCGTAAGGTGACTTTACCGAATTCATCTTGAACCAAGGCTGCCATGGATTTTCGTTTTCCCGGAGGGAAATCAATTGATCTGACCTCACCTTCGAGTAAATAGCTACGCCCAACCACAAGTTGATTCATTGCAATAATTGTACTGCGGTCTTCATAATCACGTGGCAGATGAAACAGTAAATCATCTGTGGTAAAAATATTTAGTTTTTCGAGCAGGGCTGCTGAAGCCGATCCAACGCCTTGTAACTGATGGACTGAAGTCATGTCCCCTCAACGAGTTTTCTATGCATATATTATTTATCGGTTATGGTAAAACATCTCAGCGTGTTGCTAAACAACTATTTGAGAAAGAACATCAAATTACCACAATCAGCCGTAGTGTAAAAACAGATAGTTACGCAACCCATCTTGTTCAAGATATCTTTAAACTCGATTTAAGTAAAATTGAACCTGTAGATGTTGTATATATTTTACTTTCTCCAAACGAGAGTACGGTTGAGGGCTATCAGCATACTTATGTAGATAGTATTGAACCGATTCGAGAAGCATTAAAACCACATCCGGTCAAAAAAATAATCGTAGTCTCTTCTACGCGGGTATATGGTGAAAATGCAGGGGAGATCATTGATGATTGTAGTGAAATTCAGCCAAGCGATGCACAAGGCCATATCTTACGGAATATGGAGTTGCTTTGGCAGAAGCATTATCCAAACCAATGTGTAATTATTCGCCCAACTGGCATTTATGGAACCTCCGTTGCCCGTTTGAAGAAAATGGCTGAAAATAATCAAAGTTATCCAAATATTCATTATAGCAATCGAATACATATTGATGATTTAGCAAGATTTTTGGCTTTTATGGCTGATTATGAAAATCATCAAGCGAGCTATATTATGACTAATAATCAACCATTGCCCTTGCATGAAATTATATTGTGGTTTCAAAAACAATTGGGATTGCCTGAGTTAACTTTAGAATCGAACCAAACTTCAGGTAAAAGAATTTATGCTAAACATTTGCTTCAAACAGGTTTTCAATTAGAGCACCCAATTTGCTTTAATGACTATTTATTATGTTTAAATGTTCATGGTACAAAATAAAATTTTGATTAAACTTTAAATAAGCATAGAAATACCTGATGAGGCAGCCAAATTGCCGATAAAGATAAAAAGGTTGAAAGTGAAAAAAATTTGCTTAGCTCTTATTTTGAGCTTAACAGCTGTCGCGAGTTGGGCAGAGGATCAGGTGTGGTGTGCATATGATCCGATTGGCTCCCAAGGGGATATCACACGTCGTTTAAATGACATTCGGTTATATGCCCAGCAATATCAAGTCAAATTTAAAGTGGTTACCTATCAAAAGGAACAACAGGCCATACAAGCATTTGACGAGGGTAAATGTTCTGGTTTAGCGGCATCTAATTTTAATACTTATCGTTATAACCAGTTTATGGGGAGCACCTCAGGTATCGGGCTTATTCCTAATAATCGTACCGCTAAAAGCTTATTGCAGCTTTTGAATCATCCAACAGTCGAGAAAAGGCTAATTTCTAAGGACTATGAAGCAGTAGGGATGATTCCAATTGGCACTGCCTATATGGTTCTAAAAAATAAGAAAATCTCTAGAGTTGCTCAATTAAGAAATCAGCGTATTGGGGTGTTACCAAATAATCCACCACAACAGGCATTGGTGCGAAGTGTGGGTGGTCAGCCAGTTTATGTTGATTTATCTAATGCGATTGTTCAGTTTAAACAAGACAAAATTGATATTGTTCCTGTCCCAATATATGGACTATTGCCATATAACTTACAAAAAGAATTTGGACCAGATGTCCAAGTCATTAATTTTCCTTTGGCATATTTCGGCGTCAATTTAATTATTAAACCACAAGCTTATCCTGCTAATTTTGGCCGAAAAATTCGAGGATGGTTTGTTCAAAACAGCCAATTACTGACTAACCGTGCGACCCAGTGGGAAAACCATTTACCTGCCTATTACTGGGTAGATGTCTCTTTTTATGAAAAGCAGAGCTATGATGTTATGGTTGCAAAAATACGCAATCAGTACGTACTTTCAGGTTATTACGATGCTTATTTTGTTCAACTTATGAAGCGTCTGCGTTGCATGGATGATCCACGTTATTTTGAATGTCCAACTCGCTAATAAAATAAAAGGCAACTTTCGTTGCCTTTTATTTTGACTAAAATCTTAAGATTTTTTACGTTTTAATCGTCGTTTTGCTTGTTGAGATGCCATAGCTTCAAGCGCATCTTTTAATTCTTCATCGGTAAAGGTCGTGATGTGTTGCAACATTTGTAAGGTTACTTCATCAAGAACCAATTGTGCACCCGCAGCCATTTGACGGAAATTATCATCAAACTCGATTTGGCCTTGGTCATTGGTCCGAATGTAATTTTGCTGTGTAAGTACTTTTAAGAAGCTTTGGAATAAAGCTTTGTCAAAGAACTCTGGCGAATTAAATTCATATAGAACAGACAAACGTTGTCCGAGTAAATGACTTAATTCTTCAACCTGTTTAGCAGAAATATTACCCGAACCACGTTGAGTAATTAGCGCAAGCGTCATGTAGTAACGCTCAAGGCTTTGCTTAACAGGAGTAGCTAAAACAACGAGTTGATTATGCTCTTCAGTATTTGGTGCAGAGCTAATCAAGTTACCTTCATCGTCTTGTTGAATAAGTTTGGATTGAACCAACGCATCTGCATATTGCTCAATTTGTTCTTTAAGCTCGCTACTCTTCCATTTAAGGAATAACTCTGCCTTCAAAAATGGATACAGGGTATAGATGACATTGGTTAAATCTGAACGGCTGATTTTTCCATTGTGTTCAACAAGTGATGCAACCAATGACGGTAAAACAAAGGCGTGCAAAATGTTATTACGGAAATAGGTCAGAAGAACAGCTTGGTTATCTTCAATCCCAATAATATCGCCGAGTGCATGCTGAACTCGTTTAATGAGTTTAAGCTTTAAACCATAAGCAATAATTTCTTTACCAGAAAGTGGTGTTACTTCCATACGTTGGTCATATGGGAAGTTTGATGCCAGATTGCGGTAAGCTTCAAGTTGCTTAATACAGATTTCTTCATCAAGCGTATGCTTTGGAGTTGCAAGCAAAATAATAGAAAGTAAAGAGACAGGGTTAATCACCACAGCTCGGTTAATATTTTCTAAAATTGCATGTGCAGAGCTATTTACTGCATCTGAAACCGCTTGAGGAATTGGATCGTCATTTTTCTCGATATAGACATTTTCTGCATTATGTTGCTTAAGCAGATCATCAAGAAAAACAGGCTCACCAAAGTTCACATGGACTTTACCGAAAATACGTTCAATTTTTCGTAAGGTTTTTACAATACCAAAAATTGATTCGGCTTCTTTCGGTTTACCTTGCATTTCGCCCACGTAGGTCGAGCCTTCCATTAGTCGTTCATAACCAATATAAGTTGGTAAGAAGACGATCGGTTTAGCACGACCACGTAAATGGCTGTGAACTGTCATGGCAAGCATGCCAGTTTTAGGCGGTAATAGGCGTCCTGTACGTGAGCGCCCACCTTCAATAAAGTATTCAAGAGGGGTGTTGCGTGACAAAATACTATATAAATATTCTTTAAATACCGTTGTATAAAGGCCATTTCCACGGAAAGAGCGGCGAATAAAGAATGCACCGCCTCCACGTAAAAGTTGCCCTACAAATGGTAGATTTAAGTTATCACCCGCAGCAATATACGGAACCATTAAGCCACGTTTATAAATCACATAGGATAATAATAAATAGTCAATGTGACTGCGGTGGCAAGGTGTATAAACCACTTCATAATCTTTTGCCAGTTCACGAACAGTGCTGAAGTTATGCACTTCTACGCCGTCATAAAGTTGGGTCCATAAGCGCGTTAAAGCAAGATCGGCAAAGCGTACAGCTGAGTGTGAATAATCAGATACGACTTCATTTACATAACCAATCGCACGACGTTCAGCTTCGAGCATGCTAACTTTTCCGCGAATACTTTCACGGCGGATCGCTTCTTGCACATCGCGAGATTTTACAACTGACTGCATGACATTACGGCGATCCGATAAATCGGGGCCTAAGACCACTTCACGTTGACGATCTAAGTAATCATTTAACGTACTTACAATATATGTAGCTGGTGAAAGGTTTGGATAATGCTGTTGTGCATATTCAACCAGTTCACGTAGCGATTGCGGTTCATGAAATTCTAAATACGATTGGCGGCCATGCAAGCCAATGTTGACCAATTGCTTAACGGTGCTTGGTGTAGCCCATGTATCTGAAAATAAAAGCTTAAACCAAGAATCTTCTTTATCTGGTGTACGGCCCCATAAAACGGTAACCGGAACAAGCTCTATATCAAGTTCAGGATTTTCTTGTAAGACTTCAATTAATTTTAGTAAGCGTGGTGGAAAAGCATGAGGAGGCGGATTCAGTAAATTATTTTCATCATTGTGCTGTAAAAATAAAACCGACGCTTTTTCCTGATGAGTGCCAACAACTAATGGGTCTAACGCAGGTTTTAAATTTAAACGACGCGTTTCTCCATCAACCACCAAAGCATTGCTTCGAGAATGGTTTTGTAAGACATAGCACACCACTTTCTGGCGGTCAGTTTTTGCTTCTGTTTCTGATACTGGTTCAGTAGGAACTTCCCCAAGAACATGTGGTGTTACCACGAGGTCAAGTAGTTTACTCGAAAGCCGACGATACATTTGACCAAACCCACTCTTGGACATAAGAACTCCTACTTCTTAAAGACAAATCCCAGCACCAAATGCGGAGGGTAATTATTTTGAGGCATTTGTTGAAAAAAACAATATGCTAATAGCGTATAAATTATAATGCTTTTGGCATATTTTATCGTTAAAAATCGTATTTTTAGCTGTTATATCAGCAATGTTCGTCATAAGTTGACTGATTGTTCCATGTTCAAATAGTTTTTTATGGCACAATAGATTCTACACACCTGTCCTTTAATACGATTTTTTACCTGAAATATGAAGGTATCTCTCATGAATGCGCTAACCCAAGAACTAGTCGAGCTTCTCACTTTAGAAAAGCTAGAAGAAAATATTTACCGTGGCATGAGCCGTAATCTTGTCGGTAAACGTGTCTTTGGTGGACAGGTTTTGGGTCAGGCTTTACGTGCAGCATCTTATACAACTGATCGCCCAGCGCATTCTTTGCATGCATATTTTTTGTATGGCGGCGATATTAATGCCCCAATTATCTATGAAGTAGACCGTTTACGGGATGGGAAGAGCTTTGTAAGTCGTCAAGTCCGTGCAATTCAGCATGGGCGAGTAATATTTTCAGCGATGGTTTCTTTTGCCAATCCAGAAGAAGGTTTGAACTATCAACATCAAGAACCTGAATATCCTGCACCAGAAACGCTTAAATCTGAAAATGAGCTAAAACAGGGTATTCTAAATTTTGTACCTGAAAATGTTCGTGCTAGTTTCATGCGTGAGCGTCATGTAGAAATTCGTCCAATTGATCCGGTAAACCCGTTTCAGCCGCAACCCGAAGCTCCATATAATGCGCACTACATCCGCACGCATGATCGTATTCCAAAACAATTAGATGATATTGCTCTGCATCAAGCGATTGTTGCCTTTTATTCAGACTTTACTTTAATGACAACGGCTTTAAGACCGCATGGCTTAAGTTATATTTCTCCAAGTTTGCAATGTGCAAGCATTGATCATGCGATTTATTTCCATCGCCCACTGCGTGCGGATGAGTGGATGTTGTATGATATGGAAGCCACAGTGAGCGCGGCTTCTCGCGGTTTAAACTTCGGTCGTATGTGGCAAAATGGTCAGCTTGTATGCAGTACAGTACAAGAGGGTTTAATCCGTTTGCGGGAAATTGAAACGCAATAGATTCCTCGAAAAAGCCATCTAACCAGATGGCTTTTTTCTTTTTAATGGGATCGATGTGACAAAAAATTGCTCGAATGAAAAGCAAGCTCATGTCATATTGTAAAAAGGTATGCCAACTGAAAAAAATAATGCTGATATGAACTTAAATACACAAATTCTGATTGCCGCCATTTTAGGTTTAGCCTTTGGTTTCCTACTCACAATGTATCCAGACACTGCTTTTGTAAAGCATAGTTTATATGGGCTTGGAATACTAAGTAGTGTTTTTATTGGGCTCCTTAAAATGCTTTTGGTACCTTTAATTTTTAGTTCGATTGTTGTAGGTGTATCCAATCTACAGGCAGGCGGACAGTTAGGGCCAGTCTGGAAAATCACATTTTTATGCTGTTTAACTACAACCACTTTAGCCTTAATTTTAGGCATCAGTTGTGCTCATTTATTTGAAGTTGGACGTGGCATAGATATTTCTATTTTCCAGACATCTATGCAAAATTATCAGGCACCAGATAGTTTGAACCCTGCCAGTTTTTTCACTAATTTTATTCAAAATACTTTAATTAACCCATTTAAAGCGTTTAGTGATGGTAACGTTTTAGCTGTCGTAGTCTTTGCTTTATTCGTTGGTGTCGCTTTGGTGCAGGGTGGGGAACGTTTCAAAAGTATTCGTTTATTGAGTCACCAGTTCTTTGAAATGATGATGCTGCTGGTTGGCTGGGTGATGAAATTAGCGCCGTTGGGTATTTTTGCTTTGTTAGCAAAGTTAATGGCAACAGAAGATATTTCAGTATTAAGTCGTTTGGCTGAGTTTGCAGTCGTTGTAACGGGTACAACTATTTTTCATGGTGCTGTTGTTTTACCACTACTGCTTTGGATTTTTGGTCGTATGAGTCCGTGGACCTTTTTTAAAGGGACTCGTACAGCACTGATTACAGCCTTTGCAACCAGTTCTAGCTCTGCCACTATGCCGCTTAGTATGAAGTGTGCGCAAGAAAACTTAGGCGTGCGCCCGCAAACAGCAGGATTTGTTATTCCATTAGGCACACAGTTGAATATGGATGGTACTGCACTATATGAAGCGGCAGCTGCATTGTTTGTGGCAAATTTGGTGGGTCTAGATTTAAACCTGACACAACAAATTATAGTGTGCTTAACAGCAATGATTGCATCACTCGGTGCGCCAGGAATACCTAGCGCGGGCATGGTCACTATGATTATGGTTTTACAGTCTGTGGGTTTGCCAGCTGAGGCAATTGCAATTTTACTTCCGATTGACCGTTTGTTAGATACAGTCAGAACAGTGGTAAATGTGCAGGGCGATATGATGATTAGTGTGGTTGTAGACCGTTATACGAAAGATAAAGATATCAGTGTCTAACTATCTATAGATCAAAAAAAAGCAGGATTTTAAATCCTGCTTTTTTATTTTAAGCAGCTTGAAGTTCTGCTCTTTTTGCTGCTGGAGATTGCGATAAATAGCTAACCGCATCTTCAGTGCTGCCTTCTTTGACTGGATCATACCAAGGCATGAGGTAATCAATTTGCTGGGCAATAAGCCAGAGAGGGTTAGGTAAAACCTGATTATCTTTTCGGCTGATTTTGTACCACTCTAAAGTAACCCACACTGGAAAAAATCTAGATTTGGCTGCATCTGCGAAACGTGGATCTTGTTTCATAATATGTGCAGCGCCATCTACCCATAATCCAAGTACAAGTGTGATAACAGCAAGACTCATATAGTAACGTGGAATATAACCGCCACCAAGATGACGATATAAATCAAAGGCAACCGTGCGGTGTTCAATTTCTTCTGAACCGTGCCATTTAACTAGATCCACCATTTCTGGATCTGCGCCTAGTTCTTCCCATCGCTCGTTATATAACGCATATTTACCCAACACGCAGGTCATATGCTCAACAGTTGCAATAACTCCTAAACGGAATAAATCCCACTGTTTCTCTAAAATTTTTGGAACTTCTCTATCAAAAGGTTTATCTGCCAAAGCGATAGTAAATACATAATTCATAATGTCCAGATTTCTCTGGATATCAATATTACGTGCGCTTAAATATTCTTTGTTTGCAGAAGTGTGAGCATTGGCATGCATAGCTTCCTGACGGATAAATGCCTGTACATCCTGCTTAAGTTTTTCATCTGTAATTTGTGGTAAAACCTTATTATACAAACGGCAAAACCAGAACTCTCCAGCAGGCAAGATGTTATTAATTTCATTAATAAAATAACTTGCGAAAGGCTGATTAGGAATCCAGTCGACAGGGGTATCTTTCCAGTCAAATTTTACTTTACGTGGAAGAATTTTATAATCAATAGAAGAACCTAAAGCCTTGTTCTTCAAAAAAGATAACAATTTCATCATTTATTCCTGATTTTTAACTCGATGAAGTTATAACGAGTATAAAAAAAGCCCCTACATTTGTGTTTAGCAATAGGGGACAATTGAGTATAAATTTAATGAAGAAATTGTATCTGTGAGGATAATTTAGCTTTCAGCATCCTCATCTGTCGCTTCAGGGATTGAATCGACATCAAATTCTGGCTGTTGATCCAGTGTGAAATGTAAACGCCCTGCCATAACACTTGCTAACTCTTCTAAGCCTATTTTGTTAAGTGAAGAGAAAAGCTGAATAGAAAAATCAAGCTTCATTTTTTTCAGCTGTTGCTTAACTTCTAGTAGAACTTTATTTGCGGGACCGCGATTAAGTTTGTCTGCTTTTGTTAATAGAATATGAACAAAGAGATGACGTGAATAAGCCCACTCTAGCATCATCATGTCGAAATGCTGTAGAGGATGGCGAATATCCATAAGTAATACTAAGCCTTGTAAGCTTTGGCGATGGATCAGATAGTTTTCTAATTCTTTTTGCCACACCCGTTTCATATCTTCGGGAACCGCTGCATAACCGTAACCTGGAAGGTCGACCAAGCGTTGATCAGGGTTACCTAGACTAAAAAAGTTAATCATCTGGGTACGGCCTGGCTTTTTAGAAGCGCGGGCAAGTTGTTTCTGATTGGTTAATGCATTAATCGCACTCGACTTACCAGCATTTGAGCGCCCTGCAAAAGCAATCTCGTAGCCGCTATCTTCAACACAAAGTGCCAATTTAGGTGCACTCATTAGAAACTCAGCTTGGCGTAACCAGTTTAGTGATTGCACAGCATAGGCTGTGATCGCCGGATCTGGTGCTTTTTCATAGCTGATCTTTTGCTTGGGTGCGAGTCTGGCTTTGGTGTCTTTCGATTTTTCACTACGACGCATAAAAAATAACTTTTTAGATGAGAGGGCTCGTGCCTAGTATAAAGGAGCTTGGTTATTCTTGCTAATTTTCAATAAATCTACTTATGAAAATCAATAGAAGTCAGATTTGTAAAAAAGCAATAGGAGAGTCAGGTGGGGCAGACTTTGACTGTTGCAAAACCTCTCCAAGCGTGTATTGGTCTAGACTTTGGTAAAAGCTTTCTAAAGCTTGGTCAAGAATACCTTTTAAACCACAGTGACTTCGCAATACACAAGGTGGCGTATTGCATTCAACGATTTGATTGTCACCCTGTAATATTCGAACAATTGAACCTAAATT
This sequence comes from Acinetobacter sp. AC1-2, assembly GCF_016124155.1. Lineage (NCBI taxonomy): Bacteria > Pseudomonadati > Pseudomonadota > Gammaproteobacteria > Moraxellales > Moraxellaceae > Acinetobacter > Acinetobacter sp. AC1-2. Next base: position 57,007 of record NZ_JABFFO010000006.1, on the reverse strand, counting down.
TGAGTTAAGTGCATCTGGATTTAAGCGAATTCCACCGCCTTTTCCACGAATAGTAATAATCCATTCCTGCTTACCCATGAAGTGAACAACTTTAACCAGATGGTTTTGTGAAACATGCAAATCTTTCGCGATTTCTGCAATCGTGTAGGGTGCATCACTTGGGCGTGCAACATACATTAATAGTCGTAATGCATAATCGGTAAATTTATTAAGCTGCATGATCACCAAAAATGGAAGAGATTAAAAGGATGATCATCTTAGCCTGAAAGTCTAAATAAGAAAACTTTCAGGCAAGAGGTTTTTATATTAGAGCGTTAAAGGCGCTGAAACTTGAACTTGATCGCCAACTCTATAATGTTCAAGCAAGATGTTTGAAACTGAAAATTCAGTATGGTTTTCTTCAGGCTGAACTTCAAAATGATATGAGTTGTTTTCCTGAGCTTCTGTAAATTTAAAAGCTTTCGGTTGTTCAAGCTGCTCATCTGGAACTTGTACTTTAACCGAAATAAAAGCATTTGCAGGTCCGCTAAGTATGTCTTCATGGTCAGTTGCTTTTAAGGTGAAACGTTTGCCAGATTCAAGAGGATCAATTTGAGTAATTTCAAATGAACGCCATCCAGCCCATCCACCATTTAAGTTTTCAAGTTGTTCATATTTTTGTTTTTCAACGCCAATTAGAATATCTGCCAATTGTAAATAAGCCTGTTTCCACGCCTCAATCAGTTCTGATTCAAATGGCACGTTGAGTACTTCACTAATTGAATGAAGTAAGTTGTCGCCAACAATTGCATATTGGTCTGGTTGAATATCTAAGCTCACATGTTTAGTCGTAATACGCTCAACTGCTTTCGCTAAAACAGTAGGGTTCTCAATATTTTCTGCATATGCAAGAACGGCAGATGCAAGAGCACGAGGTTGACGTAAGCTAGTTTGGTCATCCAAATTGAAAACATTTTTTAATTCAGGATTGTTATTAAGCATACGCTTATAAAAGTATGTGGTCAGCGTAACGCCGTGTTCACGTAAAACAGGTACTGTAGATTTAACGAGTTCGATTTGTTGTGGAGTCATGGCTAGACCTTATTTATCTGGCTATATAAGATGTATTTAAAATACATCTTTAAAAAAACAATCGCAATAGATTTTTTATAAAAACCATAAAAAAATTAGGGAATATAAAATTCCCTAATTTAAAACTGATATATCGAAGAAAGTTATTTGCCAAATAGTGAACCAAGCAGGCCCCTTACTAATTTTTGACCTGTACTTCCTCCTAGACTGCGTGCAGCACTTTTTGCAAAAGTACCCACAATATCTTGCGTAAGCTTGGCTCGTTCACGTGCTGCTCGTTCTTCTTCTTTTTGCTGTTCACGTGCTAATCGCTCTTGTTCCTTTGCTTGCTGCTTTGCTAAAGTTTCTTGCTCTTTTTCTTGTTGTTTAGCAAGTTCAGTATTTTGTTGCTGTTGCTCACGTTCAGCGACTTTATTTTGTAGCATTTCATAAGCGCTATCACGATCTACAGCTTGTTCATAAATACCAGCAATAATACTTTTTGAGATTAGAGTTTGGCGCTCTTCTGGAGTGATTGGTGTAAAAGCAGAGTAAGGAGGCATCACCCAGCCACGTTCTACAATTTGTGGCGTACCTTGTTCATCAAGACAACTAATTAGCGCCTCACCAACAGCCAGTTCGGTAATGGCTTCATCAACTTTAAAGTTTGGATTAGCACGGAAAGTATCTGCTGCGGTTTTTACTGCTTTTTGATCTTTAGGGGTAAATGCACGTAGTGCATGTTGAATGCGATTGCCAAGCTGACCTAGAACGCTTTCTGGTAAATCGAGTGGATTCTGAGTAATAAAATAGATGCCAATACCTTTAGAGCGAATTAAGCGTACAACTTGCTCAATCTTTTCTTGTAATGCTTGACTGGCATTGTCAAATAATAAGTGAGCCTCATCAAAGAAAAACACGAGTTTAGGTTTGTCCATATCGCCAACTTCTGGAAGTTGTTCAAATAACTCCGAAAGCATCCATAACAAGAAAGTGGCATATAGCTTAGGTGTATTCATGAGCTTGTCAGCAGCAAGAATATTGATATAACCATGTCCATTTGCATCGGTTTGTATAAAGTCTAGAATGTTTAAAGCCGGCTCACCAAAAAATTGTTCTCCACCTTGGTCGGCAAGAGCAAGCAAGTTACGCTGAATAGCACCTAAGCTAGCCGGAGATAAATTACCATATTCTGCTTTAAACTCTGCTGCATGTTCACTAACGAAGGTGATCATGGCTTTTAGGTCTTTAAAGTCTACTAACAGTAGGCCCTGATCATCCGCAATTCGAAAAACTGCAGCTAATACACCTTCTTGAGTATCATTTAAATTGAGCATACGAGCCAATAAAATTGGCCCAATCTCAGAAATAGTAGTGCGAATAGGGTGGCCTTGTTGGCCGAACAGATCCCAGAAAACGACAGGGTTAGCAGCAAAAGGAACGCTATCAATCTGTAATAGTTTTAGGCGTTCATTAAACTTATCTGAAGCCTCACCTGATTTTGCGAGACTCGAAACATCGCCTTTAGCATCGGCAAGAAATACAGGAACGCCGATTCGAGAGAAACTTTCTGCTAGAACTTTTAAAGTAACTGTTTTACCTGTACCTGTTGCACCTGCAATCAGGCCATGGCGGTTAGCAAACTGAGAAAGCAAAACAATTTCTTTTGATGTGTCATTCAGATTTTTAGCAATAACAATCGGTGTACCCATATATTTTTATCCTTTGGTTCGAGCCACTATAATGTTGTCGTTTTTACAGTTGTTTCAGTGCATTTTCGATATCTTGAATTAAATCTTGCGGATCTTCCAGTCCTATACAGAAGCGAACTAATAAACCTTGTTGTAAATGTGTATTCTCAAGTTTTCTCATCATTTTTAAATCATAAAGCATGATCAAGCTAACTGGTCCTCCCCAACTAAATCCAAGTTTAAATAACTCTAATGCATCGCAAAAGCGACGTACTGCGGTAATGTCATAATCTGGTTTGAAAATAACACTGACTAAGCCAGCACTTTGACCATTTGTGCAGATTTCTTGCCAGTATTGATGGCCTGGGGCGGTCTCATCACTTGGATGTAGAACTTGTGCAAAGTGAGGTTGGTCTTTTAGCCATTTAAGTAAAGTTTGAGCATTGGCTGATTGTTGTTCATAGCGTAAAGACATATGAGCAAGACTGCGTTGGACTTGAGCTGCATCATCTCCTGAAACTGCAATACCTAAAATGGCATGTGTACGGAACAGGCGATGATGGAGTTTATCATCACGAGTTACAATGCTACCCATTAAGATGTCACCGCCACCGCTCGGATATTTGGTTAGAGCATGGACGGTTAAGTCGACTGATAGGTCTTCATCAGAAAAATTAAAAGCATTAAACGCAAGCCCAGCTCCCCAGGTGTTATCTAGGGCTGTTAATACACCATGTTTTTTAGCTTTTTTAACTAGATTTTTAAGATCAGGGAATTCTAAAGTAACCGAACCCGCAGCCTCTAACCATAATAGTTTACTTTTTTCAGTCGGTTGAAAACTTGAAGCGTCAATAGGGTTATATACTTTAACAATAACGCCATATTGATTTTGTAGATGATTTAAATGTTCTAGATTTGGTCCATAAATGTTGTCTGGGACCCATACTTCATCATTAGTGCTTAAAAATGCTGAGTTCACAACATTAATTGCTGATAAGCCACTCGGTGCAAGCAAACAATGCAGTCCACCTTCAATTTGCGCAATATTGTCGCCTAAGGTGAAGGTGGTGGGGGTGCCATGCGTGCCATAGCTATAGTCGTAATCATCAGTCCAATGGCGATCAAAAAGGTGCGAAGTTGATTTAAAAATAATAGTGGATGCACGAAATAAGGGTGGTTGCACTGTTTCGATAAATTGCGGAGCCTTTCTTGGTGCGTGAATGAGGCGAGTCTGGAAGTCGTTATGCTTTTTCATAGTGCGTTGCATTTTAGATAATAAAGTTAGATTAAGAGAAATTTAAATTCTTCGCTAGATTTACGAAGTTTTATAAGACGTTTCGTTACAGTAGACCCATAAAATAAAAACTTGGCTTTATTTTTGCAAAGACCACTACAACATTCTAACAACAATAGGTTTAAGCGCATGAAGTCGCATTTACGAGTTCACTATTTTCAACATATTGCAGGTGAGGGATTTGGAAGTTGTTACTCATTTTTAAAAGCCCATCACGCGACCATTAGCTCTACGGAGTTCTTTGCACTTCCAGTTGATCGATCACTTGAAATAGAGGCTTTACCCAGAATCGAAGAAGTTGATTTGTTACTGGTCATGGGTGGAACGATGAGTGTAAATGATGAGGCAAATTTTCCATGGCTTAAGATAGAGAAAAGATGGTTGCGCCGTTATTTGGCAGCAGGAAAGCCTGCTATTGGTCTTTGTTTAGGGGGGCAACTGATTGCTAATGCATTGGGCGCGGCGGTGAGCCGTAATCGCTATCAGGAACTTGGCTGGTCAACGGTCCAGAGAGTTGCAAATTTACCTCAAGAAAGCTTTCCGTTACCTGAAAAGATAAATGTTATGCAGTGGCATAGTGAGACATTTGAAATACCTAAAGGCGCTATACACTTGGCGGAGAATAGAGCTTGTCGCAATCAGATGTATCAGATTGGAAAAAATGTGCTTGGTTTTCAGTTTCATCCAGAGATGACACCAGCAGCTTTAGCGCTCTTACTTGAAGATGAAGAGGAGTTGTCTATTTTTGACGGAGAATATGTTCAATCTACGCGTGAACTACAGTATTCAGAAGCACAAAAATTTGAGCAAGGTAATCAACTCCTAAATAAAGCTATTGAGTTTGTAATAAATGCCTAGATGAACTCTGAATGCTCGATCAAAGCAGGTTTTGTGGAGAAAATAGAAAAAGAGAATTGCATAAGACTTAAACAATCGTTATAATGAGCGACCCTCAATAGGAGGGGCATTTACTACGAAGAAAGTAGTAAATGTGCATTACAGTCGTGGCATCGATCATGACCTTAGTGATTTTCACTGCCTTTGACACTTACCAGTGGGTAAGATGCGTCAAGGGTGATTCTTTATATGTTTGGCTTGGAGTTTACTGGTATGTCTAACCAGAGAATTCGTATCCGTTTGAAGTCTTTTGATCATCGTCTGATTGATCAATCTGCTCAAGAGATCGTAGAAACCGCTAAGCGTACTGGCGCACAAGTTTGTGGTCCAATTCCGATGCCTACTCGCATCGAACGCTTCAACGTTCTTACTTCACCGCACGTTAACAAAGATGCGCGTGACCAGTACGAAATCCGCACCTACAAACGTTTGATCGACATCGTTCAACCTACAGATAAAACTGTTGATGCATTGATGAAATTAGATCTTGCGGCTGGTGTTGATGTTCAGATCGCTTTGGGTTAAGGCTTTCGGTTGATTAACTTTTAAGTTAATTAGGCCGCTTTTTTAGAGGTTTATGCACATGGCTATTGGTTTAGTCGGTCGCAAATGTGGTATGACTCGCATCTTTACAGATGCAGGTGTTTCTGTACCTGTTACAGTCATCGAAGTCGATCCAAACCGCATTACGCAAATCAAAACACTTGAAACTGATGGTTATCAAGCTGTTCAAGTAACTACTGGTGAACGTCGCGAATCTCGCGTAACTAACGCTCAGAAAGGTCACTTTGCGAAAGCTGGTGTTGCTGCTGGTCGTTTGGTTAAAGAGTTCCGTGTTACTGAAGCTGAGCTTGAAGGTCGTGAAGTTGGCGGTACTATTGGTGTTGATTTGTTCACAGTTGGTCAAGTTGTTGACGTAACTGGTCAATCAAAAGGTAAAGGTTTCCAAGGTGGTGTTAAGCGTTGGAACTTCCGTACCCAAGACGCTACTCACGGTAACTCAGTTTCTCACCGTGTATTAGGTTCTACAGGTCAAAACCAAACTCCTGGTCGCGTGTTCAAAGGCAAAAAAATGGCTGGTCACTTAGGTGATGAACGCGTAACAGTACAAGGTCTTGAAATCGTATCTATTGACGCTGAACGTTCTGTTTTAGTTGTTAAAGGTGCAATTCCTGGTTCAACTGGCGGTGACGTGATTGTACGTCCTACCATCAAGGCCTGAGGGGAAATACCGTGAATTTGAAAACTGTTTCCGGCTCTGCTGTTGAATTGTCTGAAGTTGCTTTCGGACGTGAATTTAACGAAGCTCTTGTACACCAAGTTGTTACTGCTTATTTAGCAGGTGGTCGTCAAGGTACTCGTGCTCAGAAGTCACGTGCAGACGTTTCTGGCGGTGGTAAAAAACCATTCCGTCAAAAAGGTACTGGTCGTGCTCGTGCGGGTTCTACTCGTAGCCCTATCTGGGTTGGTGGTGGTAAAACTTTTGCTGCTCGCCCACAAGACTGGTCTCAAAAAGTAAACCGCAAAATGTACCGCGGTGCAATGCAATGTATCTTAGCTGAACTTGTTCGCCAAGATCGTCTTGTATTAGTTGAAGAGTTTGCTATTGCAGCTCCAAAAACTAAAGAATTGCTTGCTAAGCTTGGCGATTTAAATGCCGCTCGTGCATTGATCGTTACTGAAGCTGTAGATGAGAACTTATATCTTGCAGCACGCAACCTTCCGCATGTAGATGTGGTGGATGCAACTGCAATCGATCCTGTAAGCTTGATCGCGTTTGATAAAGTTGTTATGTCTGTAGCTGCTGCTAAGAAAATTGAGGTAGAACTCGGATGAACAACGAACGTATCTATCAAGTCCTTAAAGGACCAGTCTTCTCAGAAAAGGCACAAGTTTTAGGTGATACTGTTGGCGTTCAAGTATTTAAAGTAGATATTAATGCTACTAAACTTGAAGTTAAAAAAGCAGTTGAAAAACTTTTTGGCGTAGAAGTTGTTAAAGTTAACACTACTATTACTAAAGGTAAAACTAAGCGCTTTGGTAAAACATTGGGACGTCGTTCTGATGTTAAAAAAGCATACGTCACCCTGAAAGCCGGCCAAGATGTTGAAATGGCTGACTTGGGCGATACCGCTGAAAGCGCAGCGGAATAAGGACGAAAATTATGCCGATTCAAAAATGTAAGCCAACGTCTCCAGGACGTCGCTTTGTAGAGAAAGTGGTTCATGATCACCTTCACAAAGGCGCGCCTTACTCACCGTTGGTTGAAGCAAAAAAACGTACTGGTGGTCGTAATAATAACGGTCACATTACAACTCGTCACGTTGGTGGTGGTCATAAGCAACACTATCGTATCGTTGACTTTAAGCGTAATAAAGACAGCATCCCAGCTGTTGTAGAACGCATTGAATACGATCCTAACCGTACAGCACATATTGCTTTATTGAAATATGCTGATGGTGAGCGTCGTTATATCATTGCACCTAAAGGCTTACGTGCTGGCGACAAAGTACAATCTGGTAACGATGCTCCAATTCGTCCAGGTAACTGCTTGCCACTTCGTAACATGCCGATCGGTTCTACACTTCATAACGTTGAACTTAAAATCGGTAAGGGTGCGCAATTAGCGCGTTCTGCTGGTGCTTCTGTTCAGTTGTTGGGTCGTGATGGTTCTTACGCAATTGTTCGTCTTCGTTCAGGCGAAATGCGTAAAATTCATGTTGAATGCCGCGCTGTAATTGGTGAAGTTTCTAACCAAGAAAACAACCTTCGTTCATTGGGTAAAGCTGGTGCTGCGCGCTGGCGTGGTGTTCGTCCTACCGTACGTGGTATGGCGATGAACCCAGTTGATCACCCGCACGGTGGTGGTGAAGGGCGTAATAAAGGTATTCAACCTGTAAGCCCATGGGGTCAAAAAGCTAAAGGGTACAAGACACGTACCAATAAGCGTACGACTAAGATGATTATTCGCGACCGTCGCGTCAAGTAAAGGAATCTGACTAATGCCTCGTTCTCTGAAAAAAGGCCCATTCGTCGATGCGCACTTGTTCGCTAAGGTTGAAGCGGCTGTTGCTAGTAACTCTCGCAAGCCGATTAAAACTTGGTCTCGTCGTTCGATGATCCTTCCAGATTTTGTTGGTTTAACAATTTCTGTTCATAATGGTCGTAATCACGTTCCAGTAATTGTTACTGAGCATATGGTTGGTCATAAACTCGGTGAATTCGCGCCAACTCGTACCTATCGTGGTCACGGTGTTGACAAGAAGTCTAAACGTTAATAGGTGTCATGATGGAAGTAACTGCTAAATTACGCGGTGCCGCTATCTCGGCACAAAAGGCACGTTTGGTTGCAGATCTTATTCGCGGCAAATCTGTTGCGCATGCTTTAAATATTTTAAACTTCAGCAATAAAAAAGCTGCTGTTTTAGTAAAAAAAGCATTGGAATCTGCGATTGCAAACGCTGAACACAATAACAGTTTAGATGTTGATGATCTTAAAGTTTCTACGATTTACGTTGATGAAGGCGTTAGCCTTAAACGTATTATGCCACGTGCTAAAGGCCGTGCAGATCGTATTACTAAGCGTACTTGTCACATCACCGTTAAGGTAGGGGTTTGATATGGGTCAGAAGGTTCATCCAATCGGTATCCGCCTAGGTGTTGTGAAACGTCATAACGCTAACTGGTATGCGAGTCCGAAACAATACGCTGAATACTTGCTTAAAGATCTTCAAGTTCGTGAGTTTTTAAATAAAAAACTTAAGAATGCGATGATCAGCAACATTCTTATCGAACGTCCATCAGGCGCTGCTAAAGTAACAATTAGCACAGCTCGTCCTGGTATCGTAATCGGTAAAAAAGGCGAAGATATTGAGAAATTACAGCGCGAACTTACTAGCATTATGGGTGTTCCTGCGCAAGTAAGTATCAACGAAATTGATCGCCCAGACTTAGATGCGCGTTTAGTTGCTGAAGCAATTGCTTCTCAATTAGAAAAGCGTGTAATGTTCCGTCGTGCTATGAAGCGTGCGGTTCAAAACACTATGCGTGCTGGTGCTAAAGGTATCAAAGTTGAAGTGTCTGGCCGTTTAGGTGGTGCAGAGATTGCTCGTACTGAATGGTATCGTGAAGGTCGTGTACCTTTGCATACATTGCGTGCAGACATTGACTATGCAACTGTGCGTGCAGAAACAACTTACGGTACGATTGGTGTTAAAGTTTGGATTTTCCGTGGCGAGATTTTAGGTGGCATGAAACAAGTCATGAACCCTGCTCCCGCTGAAGATCGTCCAGCTAAACGTGGTCGTGGTCGTAGTGAAGGTCAAGAGCGTCGTGGTCGTCGCGGTGACCGTGCTGCTGACAAGGGAGAATAATCCATGTTGCAACCTAAACGTACCAAATTCCGTAAGGTGCACAAAGGCCGTAATACTGGTCTAGCGCATCGTGGTAGTACAGTATCATTTGGTTCGATTGCAATTAAAGCAACTGAACGTGGTCGTATGACTGCGCGTCAGATTGAAGCTGCACGTCGTACTATTAGCCGCCGTATTAAGCGTGGTGGTAAAATCTTTATTCGCGTATTCCCGGATAAGCCAATTACTCAAAAGCCTCTTGAAGTGCGTATGGGTAAAGGTAAGGGTAGCGTGGAATACTGGGTTTGCCAGATCCAACCAGGCAAGATCCTGTACGAAATTGAAGGTGTGAACGAAGAATTAGCGCGTGAAGCATTTGCTTTAGCTGCTGCTAAACTTCCGTTTAAAACCACTATCGTGACTCGGACGGTAATGTAATGAAAACTAAAGATTTACGTGAAAAGTCGGTAGAAGAGTTGAAAGCTTTGCTTGATGAGCAACAGCTTAACCAATTCCGTCTTCGTATGGCGAAAGCAACTGGTCAGTTGGGTAAATCGCACGAAGTGCAAGTTGCTCGTAAGACAATTGCTCGTATTAAGACACTCCTTACCGAAAAACAGGGGAACGGACAATGAGTGAAAAAACAGTCCGCACGTTAACCGGCAAAGTCGTAAGTGACAAAATGGATAAATCTATTGTTGTTCTTATTGAACGCCGCGTTCAACACCCGTTGTATGGCAAGTCAATTCGCCGTTCAACTAAGTTACACGCTCATGATGAGAATAACGTCGCTAAAATTGGTGATGTTGTGACCATTAAAGAAAGCCGCCCAATTTCTAAAACTAAAGCTTGGACTTTAGTGGAAGTAGTTGAAGCAGCTGCTGAGTAATTCGACGTTCTTGTTGCATCATCGGTCAATTTCGAGTACTCTTTGAGCCTTTCGAAATTGTGACCGGTGATGCTCGGTTTTGGAGTAGGGCAATGATTCAAACCGAAACTATGCTCGACGTAGCAGACAACAGTGGTGCTCGCCGCGTACAATGTATTAAAGTACTTGGTGGTTCACATCGTCGTTATGCTTCTGTTGGCGACATTATTAAAGTTACTGTAAAAGAAGCAATCCCACGCGCACGTGTTAAAAAAGGTGACGTGATGAATGCGGTTGTAGTTCGTACTAAATTCGGCATTCGTCGTCCAGATGGTTCTGTGATCCGTTTTGATGATAATGCTGCAGTTATCCTGAACAACAACAAAGCTCCGATTGCTACTCGTATCTTCGGACCAGTGACTCGTGAACTTCGTACTGAACAGTTCATGAAAATCATTTCATTGGCTCCTGAAGTTCTATAAGAGGCAATCATGGCTAAGATTAAAAAAGGCGATCAAGTTATTGTGATCGCAGGTAAAGAAAAAGGCAAACAGGGTACTGTATTGTCTGTTTCTGAAGACCGCGTTAAGGTTGAAGGCCTTAACTTAGTGAAGAAGCATCAAAAGCCGAATCGTGTAACTGGCGCTGAAGGCGGTATTGTTACTCAAGAAGCTTCGCTTCATATTTCAAACGTGGCAATTTTAAATGCTACAACCCAGAAGGCTGACCGTGTTGGTTACCAAGTGATTGATGGCGTGAAAACTCGCGTTTATAAATCAAATGGTGAATCAGTGGCGGTAGCGAAGTAATAGGTTGAAAAGGCGATGGCCAGACTTAAAGCACGTTACAATGATGAACTTAAAGCCAAGTTAAAAGAAGAACTTAGCGTTAAGAACGTGATGGAAATTCCACGCATCACAAAAATCACCCTAAACATGGGTGTAGGCGCAGCTGCAACTGATAAGAAATTATTGGATGGTGCTGTAGTCGACATGCAATTAATTGCTGGTCAAAAACCAGTAATTACACTTGCTCGTAAATCTATCGCAGGTTTTAAAATCCGTGATGGGTGGCCGATTGGTTGTAAAGTTACTTTACGTGGCGACCAAATGTACGAATTCTTGGATCGTTTGATCTCAATCGCAATCCCTCGTATCCGTGACTTCCGTGGTTTCTCTTCGAAATCATTTGATGGTCGTGGTAACTATTCAATGGGTTTGAAAGAGCAAATCGTTTTCCCTGAAATCGATTTCGATAAGATTGATCGTATTCGTGGTATGGATATTACTATTACTACGACTGCTCGCACCGATGACGAAGGCCGTGCGCTTATGCGTGCATTCGGCTTCCCGTTCAAATAAGAGGTCGATATGGCTAAGAAAGGTATGATTAATCGCGAATTGAAACGCGAAAAAACAGTTGCTAAATACGCTGCAAAACGTGCTGAATTAAAAGCTACGATTGCAAATGTAAACGCAACTGAAGAAGAGCGTTTCGAAGCGACGTTAAAGTTACAAGCATTGCCACGTAATGCATCTCCGGTACGTCTTCGTAACCGTTGTGGTTTAACTGGTCGTCCTCATGGTTACTTCCGTAAGTTCGGTTTAAGCCGTAACAAATTACGTGACACAGTAATGCAGGGTGATGTACCAGGCGTTGTTAAGGCAAGCTGGTAAGGAGCGACTAAATGAGTATGCAAGATACCGTTGCCGACATGCTAACACGTGTTCGTAACGCACAAATGGCTAAGAAACAAACTGTTTCTATGCCTTCTTCTAAGTTGAAAGTTGCAATTGCAAACGTTCTTCAACAAGAAGGTTATGTTTCAAATGTAGAAGTTGCTCAAGAAGAGACAAAATCTACTTTGACAATTACTTTAAAATATTTCGAAGGCAAACCAGTTATCGAAGTGGTTAAGCGCGTAAGCCGTCCAGGTCTTCGCCAATACCGCGGTAAAGATAAACTTCCAAGCGTTAAGCAAGGTTTAGGTATTGCAATTGTTTCTACAAGCAAAGGCATCATGACTGATCGCGCTGCACGTGCTGCGGGCGTTGGTGGTGAAGTTATTGCTTTTGTTTCTTAATAGGTGATTCCTCATGTCTCGTGTGGCTAAAGCCCCAGTAACTGTACCGAATGGTGTAACAGTTACTCAGAACGGCCGGCAGGTCGAAGTGAAAGGCAGCAAAGGTACGTTGTCTTTCAACCTGCATGCGCTGGTCGAGCTAAAACAGGAAGAAGGTAAACTTCAACTTGCTCCAGTTAAAGAATCGAAAGATGCTTGGATGCAAGCTGGTACTGCTCGCGCTGTATTGAATAACCTTGTAAAAGGGGTTAGTGAAGGCTTCGAACGTAAGTTGCAGCTAGTTGGTGTTGGTTATAAAGCTGCGGTTAAAGGTACTGTTGTAAACCTTAACCTTGGTTTTTCACACCCAATTGACTACGCTTTACCTGAAAGTGTAACAGCGGAAACTCCAACTGCAACTGAAATCATTTTGAAATCAGCAAACAAGCAGTTGTTAGGTCAAGTAGCGGCAGAAATCCGTGCGTATCGTTCTCCTGAACCATATAAAGGTAAAGGTGTTCGTTATTCGGATGAAGTCATTCTTCGTAAAGAAGCTAAGAAGAAATAAGGCGCGAGGTTCTTATGAACGAAAAGAAACAAACCCGTTTGCGTCGTGCGAAAAGCACACGCTTGCACATCCGTGCATTGGGTGCGACTCGTTTGTGTGTAAACCGCACTCCGCGTCACATCTATGCTCAAGTTATTTCAGCAGATGGTGGCAAAGTTTTAGCTCAAGCTTCAACTTTGGATGCATCTTTACGTAGCGGTACTACAGGTAATGTAGATGCGGCTACTAAAGTAGGTGCTTTAATCGCAGAGCGCGCGAAAGCAGCTGGTGTAACTAAAGTTGCATTTGACCGTTCTGGTTTTAAATATCATGGTCGTATCAAAGCCTTGGCTGATGCTGCTCGTGAAAACGGCTTGGAGTTCTAATCATGGCTAAAGTTGAACAAAACGAAGGTCTTGTTGAAAAGCTGGTTGCCGTTGATCGTGTAGCCAAAGTTGTTAAGGGCGGTCGTATCTTCTCTTTCACAGCATTAACTGTTGTGGGTGATGGTAATGGTCGTGTTGGTTTTGGTCGTGGTAAAGCGCGTGAAGTTCCAGCTGCTATTTCTAAAGCACTTGAAGCTGCACGTCGCAACATGATTACTGTAGACCTTGCAGGTACTACTTTACAACACCCTGTGAATGCTCGTCATGGTGCAAGCCGTGTATACATGCAACCTGCTTCTGAAGGTACTGGCGTAATCGCTGGTGGCGCAATGCGTGCCGTTCTAGAAGCTGCAGGCGTGCATAACGTACTTGCTAAATGTTATGGTTCTACTAATGCTGCTAACGTAGTAAACGCAACTTTCAAAGGTTTGCGTGATATGACTTCTCCTGAGAAAGTCGCTGCGAAACGTGGTAAATCAGTAGCAGAAATTCAAGGGTAATCAATCATGAAAACGATTAAAGTTACCCAGACTAAATCTTCTTCACATCGCTTGAAAAATCACAAGCTTTGCTTACAAGGTTTAGGTCTGCGTCGTATTGGTCATACTGTAGAAGTGCAAGATACGCCTTCTAACCGCGGTATGGTCAACAAAGTCTACTATATGGTTAGTGTAGAGGAATAAGCCATGACTCTGCGTTTAAATGAGCTTGCGCCTGCAGAAGGTGCAAAACGTGAAAACCGTCGTTTAGGCCGTGGTATCGGTTCTGGCGTTGGTAAGACCGGTGGCCGTGGTGTCAAAGGTCAAAAATCACGTAAAAGTGGTGGCGTTCGTCCAGGCTTTGAAGGCGGTCAAACAGCGATTTATCGTCGTTTACCTAAATTCGGTTTCACTAGCCAAATCGCTTTAAAAACTGCTGAAGTACGTTTATCTGAGTTAAGCAAAGTTGAAGGCGACATCGTTAGCCTAGAAACTTTGAAAGCTGCGAATGTTGTTCGTCGTGACCAAATTCGTGCTCGTATCGTACTTTCTGGTGAAATCACTCGTGCATTCACTGTTCAAGGTGTTGCATTGACTAAAGGCGCTAAAGCTGCGATTGAAGCAGCTGGCGGCAAAGTCGAGGAGTAATCTCGAGTGTCTATGTCTCCTAGTTCTTCAGGTCATGTCAACATGATGAAAGGTCAGCCATTTCATGTGAAATATCGTGAAATTATTCGCCGGATGAGTTTTCTAATCGGTGCATTGCTGGTCTTTCGACTAGGAGCGCATATTCCAGTACCAGGCATTAATAATGCTGCGTTAGAAAATTTATTTCATGCGAACCAAGGAACTATTCTTGGGCTATTCAATATGTTTTCTGGCGGTGCTTTAGAGCGAATGTCTATTCTTGCTTTAGGGATTATGCCTTACATTTCTGCATCAATTATTGTGCAGTTAATGTCTACGGTAATTCCTTCACTAGAATCCTTGAAAAAGGAAGGTGAGCAAGGTAAGCGTAAAATTAATCAATATACGCGTCAGGGTACATTATTGCTTGCAGTGGTTCAGGCAGTTGGTATGTGTGCAGGTTTGATTGGTCAGGGTATTACTCTGTCAGTTGGTCTTGAGTTTTATATACCAGCAGTTACATCACTTGTCGCTGGAACTATGTTCTTAATGTGGCTAGGTGAACAAATCACTGAAAGAGGTATTGGTAACGGTATCTCAATGATTATTTTTGCTGGTATTGTTTCTGGTTTGCCTAAATTAATTATGCAATCAGTTTCATCAGTAGATAATGGTCAGACAAGCTTAATAGGTCTTGTGATCTTTGGTCTTTTGTCTTTAGGTGTGTTGGCTGCCATTGTGTTTATTGAAAAAGCACAACGTCGTATTCCAGTAAACTATGCACAAAAGCAGCAAGGTCGTCGTATATTTACGGCACAGCAGACACATTTGCCATTGAAAATTAATATGGCTGGTGTGATTCCTGCGATTTTTGCAAGTTCTTTACTGTTGTTCCCAGCGAGTCTTGGTCAATGGGTAGGAAGTGCAGATGCAAATGCTGGATTAATTAAGCGTAGCTTACAAGATTTAGCTTTAGTATTGTCGCCTGGACAGCCTTTGTATTTGGTGCTCTTTGGTGCGTTAATTATCTTTTTCTGTTACTTTTATACGGCTTTAGTATTTAGCCCTAAGGAAGTATCAGAAAATCTAAAACGCAGCGGAGCTTATGTGCCTGGTATTCGCCCAGGTGAGCAAACTGCTCGTTACTTAGATCATATTCTTAATCGTTTGACGTTTATTGGTGCGATTTATATTACGGTCATTTGTTTAATGCCAATGATTCTACAAAGTTCTTTTGGGATCCCATTCTCTTTGGGTGGTACATCATTACTAATTGTAGTTGTCGTTGTTATGGACTTTATGGCTCAGCTACAAGCGCACTTAACATCTCATCAATATGATAATCAAACATTAATGAGAAAAACGACTGCTCATCCTAAGGGATAAGCGCACTTAGAGGTTTCATCATGAAAGTACAAGCTTCTGTAAAGAAAATTTGTGGTAGCTGTAAAGTTATCCGTCGTAATGGGGTTATTCGCGTAATTTGTAGCGCAGAACCTCGTCATAAGCAGCGTCAAGGTTAATCTAATCAAGACCTGTTGATTTCAGTAGGCGAATTGGGTTAATATCCGCCCCTCAAGATTTTGTGGGGCGGTTGATTATCTCTACTGCCTTTTTGGAGAAAGTGAATGGCTCGTATTGCCGGTGTAAACATTCCGGATAACAAGCATGCTGTTATCTCCCTCACTTACATCTTTGGTGTCGGTCGCCATACTGCTAAGAATATCTTAACTGCAGTTGGTATTACTGAAACTACTAAGATCCGTGAGTTGGACGATGCTCAGCTTGATGCGATTCGTGCAGAAGTTGCTAAGGTTCCTACCGAAGGTGACTTACGTCGCGAAATTTCCATGAACATTAAACGTTTAATGGATTTGGGTTGCTATCGCGGCCTTCGCCATCGTCGCAGCTTGCCTGTCCGTGGTCAACGCACCAAAACTAACGCACGTACCCGTAAAGGTCCGCGCAAACCGATTAAAAAGTAAGATTTCTGGAAGCTAAAAGATGGCTAAAGATACTCGCACACGCAAGAAGGTCACCCGTACCGTCTCTGAAGGTGTTGCACACATTCACGCGTCTTTTAATAACACCATTGTTACGATTACTGATCGTCAAGGTAATGCATTGGCTTGGGCCACCTCTGGTGGACAAGGCTTCCGTGGTTCACGTAAATCAACTCCGTTTGCTGCTCAGGTAGCTGCTGAAGTTGCTGGTAAAGCAGCTTTAGATTACGGTTTGAAAAATCTGGATGTCCTTGTAAAAGGTCCTGGTCCAGGTCGTGAGTCTGCGGTTCGTGCATTAGGCGCAGTGGGTTATAAAATTAACAGCATTACCGATGTGACGCCAATTCCTCACAACGGTTGCCGTCCACCTAAAAAACGTCGCGTGTAAGGAGAAACATTCATGGCTCGTTATATTGGTCCAAAATGCAAACTCTCTCGCCGCGAAGGGACAGACCTGCAACTTAAATCTGGCGTTAAACCTTTTGACGTCAAAACTAAAAAAGCTAACAAAGCACCTGGTCAACATGGTCAGGCACGCGGTGGTAAGCAATCTGAGTATTCACTACAATTACGTGAAAAACAAAAAGTCCGTCGTATTTACGGTGTGTTAGAACGTCAATTTAGTAACTACTATAAAGAAGCAGCTCGTGTTAAAGGCGCAACAGGTGAGAACTTGTTGAAATTGCTTGAAAGCCGTCTTGATAACGTTGTTTATCGCATGGGTTTTGGTTCTACACGTGCAGAAGCTCGTCAGTTAGTAAGTCACCGTAGCATTACTTTGAATGGTCGTCGTGTAAACATCGCATCTATTCAAGTTAAAGCTGGTGATGTAATTGCGGTTCACGAAGGTGCTAAACAACAATTGCGTATTAAAAACGCGATTGAGTTAGCTGCACAACGTGGTATTCCAGCTTGGATGGATGTTGATCATTCTAAGCTTGAAGGTACGTTTAAAGCTGCACCAGATCGTGCTGATTTACCTGCTGAAATCAATGAAAGCTTGATTGTAGAATTGTATTCTAAATAATCCTTGAGGTAGCAATAATGACGCGTACTGCAAACGAGTTTCTAACTCCGCAAGCGATCAAGGTCGAAGCGGTTAGCGGGACCTCGGCAAAAGTGATTCTAGAACCTTTAGAGCGTGGTTTTGGCCACACTCTAGGTAATGCTTTACGTCGCATTCTATTGTCTTCTTTACCTGGCGCTGCTGTGGTTGAAGTTGAGATAGAAGGTGTCGAGCACGAGTACAGTACTTTAGAAGGCTTGCAGCAGGACATCGTCGAGCTCTTGCTGAACCTAAAAGGATTGTCTATTAAGCTGTTCGATCAAAATGAAGCATATTTAACATTAGAGAAACAAGGTCCTGGCGAAATTACTGCTGCTGACCTTCGTTTACCTCATAATGTTGAAGTGGTTAATCCAGAACATTTAATAGGTACTTTGAGTGCTTCAGGCTCATTAAAAATGCGCTTGAAGGTTGCTCAAGGTCGTGGTTATGAAACATCTGATTCTCGTTTCCCTGAAGGTGAAACACGTCCTGTTGGTCGTTTGCAATTAGATGCTTCTTATAGCCCGATTAAGCGTGTTTCTTACACCGTTGAAAATGCGCGTGTAGAACAACGTACCGATTTAGATAAACTGGTAATCGATCTCGAGACAAATGGAACGGTTGATCCTGAAGAAGCAATCCGCAAAGCGGCAACAATCTTGCAACAACAAATTGCAATTTTTGTTGATCTTCAGAAAGACCAAACTCCGGTTGCTCAAGAGCCTCGTGAAGAAGTTGACCCAATCTTGCTTCGCCCAGTAGATGATCTAGAGCTTACTGTTCGTTCTGCTAACTGTTTGAAAGCAGAAAATATTTACTACATTGGTGATCTTGTTCAACGTACTGAAGTTGAGTTGTTAAAAACTCCTAACCTTGGTAAAAAATCGTTAACAGAGATCAAAGATGTTTTGGCATCGAAAGGCTTACAACTCGGTATGCGTCTTGAAAACTGGCCACCAGCTAGTCTTCGTATGGACGACCGTTTTGCCTATCGTAGCCGTTAATTAAGTAGGACTATCACCATGCGTCATCGTAATAGTGGTGTGAAATTAGGCCGTACAAGCAGCCATCGTAAAGCGATGTTCCAAAACTTGGCTAATTCTTTATTTGAACACGAGTTGATCAAAACAACTGTGCCTAAAGCTAAAGAATTACGTCGTGTTGCTGAGCCTTTAATCACTCTAGCAAAAAACGATACTGTAGCAAATCGTCGTTTAGCATTTGCTCGTACTCGTAATGCTGCAACTGTAGGTAAATTATTTACCGTACTCGGCCCTCGTTACAAAGAACGTAACGGCGGTTATCTACGTGTTCTTAAAGCGGGCTTCCGTGCTGGTGATGCAGCACCGATGGCTTACGTTGAGCTTGTAGATCGTGAAGTGAATACTTCAGCTGAATAATTGATTTTATTCAAAAAAGACCGGTTTTATACCGGTCTTTTTTATTTTTGTTAATTAATAAAATTATAAAAATGTCCCCAAGTGACATAAAAAAACGGATAAACGGTCAAACTTGACATTGTGTATTGTCAAAATTGTGCTTTAATAAACTTATATTCTCAACAATGGGTATAAAAATAAAATGGAAAAGCAAGTTGATATTTTAATCATTGGCGCAGGTATCTCAGGAATTGGAGTTGCTGCCCATTTATCAAAAAATTCTCCACAACGCCAATTTGAAATTTTAGAGCGTCGTGAATCTTTTGGTGGAACATGGGATCTTTTTCGTTATCCAGGCATTCGCTCAGACTCAGATATGTCCACATTTGGTTTTAATTTTAAACCATGGTGTAAAGCGAATGTATTAGCTGATGGTGCTTCTATTAAAGGGTATTTAGGCGAAGTAATTGATGAATATAAATTAAAAGAAAAAATTCACTTTGGTCATCGTGTACTTTCTGCTAATTATGATTCTGAATCAAAGAAATGGCAGGTTGTAATTGAAGATGGTAAGAAAAAACAACAGACTTGGATTGCTAGTTTTGTTGTAGGTTGTACCGGTTATTATAATTATGATCAGGGATATGCTCCTTCTTTCCCAAATCAAGAAGCTTTTAAAGGGCAGCTTATTCACCCACAGCATTGGCCTGAGAATTTAGATTACACAGGCAAAAAAGTCGTTATTATTGGTAGTGGCGCAACTGCAATTACTTTAGTACCGGCAATGGCTAAAGGTGGTGCTGGGCATGTCACTATGTTGCAGCGTTCACCAACGTATATTGCTAGTGTACCGTCTATCGACTTCGTTTATGAAAAAACGCGTAAATTTATGTCTGAAGAAACAGCTTATAAATTTACCCGCGCACGTAATATTGGTATGCAGCGCGCTATTTATGCATTATCGCAGAAACATCCAAAGACTGTACGTCGTTTACTCTTAAAAGCAATTGAAGTGCAGTTGAAGGGTAAGGTAGATATGAAGCATTTTACACCTTCATATAATCCTTGGGATCAACGTTTGTGTGTGGTACCTGATGGTGATTTGTTTAAAATTTTGCGTGAAGGTAAAGCAAGCGTAGAAACTGATCAGATTGAGAAATTTACCGAAAAAGGTATTCTACTTAAATCTGGTAAACACCTTGCTGCTGATATTATTGTTTCTGCAACAGGCTTACAAGTTCAGATTATGGGTGGTGTTCAGGCGACTATTGATGGGAAAGCAATTAATTCATCTGAGCATATGCTTTATAACGGTGTGATGTTAAGTGATGTACCAAACATGGCTATGATTATTGGTTATGTAAATGCATCGTGGACCCTTAAAGTTGATATTGCTGCGGAATATATTTGTCGCTTGTTAAATTATATGGATAAAAATCACTATGATGAAGTGATTCCATCAGGTGATAAAACTGAAATGGAAGAAGATACTGTAATGGGTAAATTGTCTTCAGGTTATATTAGCCGTGCGGCACATGAACTTCCAAAACAGGGTAAGCATGCTCCATGGCAGGTGACTAATAACTATTTAGAAGATAGAAAGTCGCTGAAAAATTCAAAATTTGAAGATGGTGTTCTACATTTTCATAAACGTTCAGAAGCTAATGAGCGTAAGCCAAAATTAGTATCTTAATAGATATTAGATAAAGAAAAGGGGCGTAATGCCCCTTTCTTATTTAGGTATTAAAGTGTTCTTGAAATTAACTCTTTCATAATTTCATTGGTACCAGCATAAATTCGATTTGCTCGATGATCAATGTATGCACGCGCTATTGGATATTCAAGCATGTAACCATAACCACCATGTAATTGAAGACACTCATCTACAATTTTTGAGAACATGTCTGAAATTTTATATTTAGCAGCTGCGGCAGCTTCCACACTCAATTTTTCTTCAAGTTGTAATTCCATACAACGATCTAGATAGGTACGGCAGAAATCTATTTCTGTTCTAAGTTCAGCAAGTTTAAAACGCGTATTTTGAAATGCACTAACAGGTTTGCCAAATGCTTTACGGTCTTTTGTATATTGGACAGTATGCGCAAATGCAGCTTCAGCGCCTGCCTGACAAATAATAGCGACTAGCATTCGCTCCCAAGCTAACTCTTTCATGAGCATAATAAAGCCCATGCCTTCCATACCTAAAAGATTTTCTTTAGGAACACGAACGTTATCAAAAAATAATTCGCACGTATCTTGGCCTTTCATCCCAATTTTATTAAGAGGCTTACCTTTACTAAAGCCCGCTCGGTCTGCTTCAACAATAATGAGTGATAAGTTCGCTGAACCTTTGTCATTATTACCAGTTTTACAAACCACTACGACCATGTCACATAAGTAGCCATTCGTAATGAAAATTTTAGAACCATTAATGACATAATCATCACCATCAAGAACGGCTGTGGTTCTTACTGCTTGTAAATCAGAACCAGTGCCTGGCTCAGTCATGGCAATAGCTGTGACCACTTCTCCTGTTGCCATCTTCGGTAGCCACTTTTGTTTTTGTTCTTCATTACCAAAGTTATTCACGTAATTGGCAACAATATCTGAATGCAAAGAGAAGCCCGTACTAGAGTCCATAGCATAAGCTTGTTCTTCGATTAAGATCATACTGTACAGGCGGTCTACTCCGGAACCACCATATTGTTCTGGCATTGTGGTACACAAGAGGCCTAATTCTCCAGCCTTATTCCAAAGATCGCGATCAACATGTTGCTGTTTTTCATATTTTTCAATATTGGGAACAACTTCTTTTTCATAGAATTTACGAACTGTTTCGCGGAAGGCCTCATGCTCTTCGTTAAATAGTTTTCTCGGTAACATATTTGGAATGGGACGGATAGCACCAGATTGCATTTGTATTTCTTCCTTGGTTCAGATGAGATGTTATGAACTTAAACATACGGAAGCCTTGCTTATGTAACAATGTGATGAATGCTCAATTATGAGTACAAGATGATAAATTTGGTCAATTTGATATTTTTAGCGATCTTTGGAATGTGATCAGGTAAACTAAGCGCACTATCAACGCAGATGGGGAAATAAATGTCTGACGAAATGACCTTGGAAGAACGTAAAGTAATTTATCGAGCACGCCGCGGCTTAAAAGAAATTGACGTCTATTTTGACCCTTATGTAAAAAACTATTATCTAAAAGCGGATTCGGCAGAGAAGGCGTTATTTGCAGAGTTAGTTGAACAGGAAGATCCTGATTTACTCGATTGGTTCATGGAAGTTTCTGAACCTCCACGTACAGAGTTACGTGAATTTATTTATAAATTAAAACAGTACGTTCATGGCTAAACTGTTTTGATAAAAGAATTAAATTTTGAGCTGAAATATAGTCGTTTCTCGATAATATTTCAGCTTTTTATTGGCTTGAGTTTAGCCATCCTACTTTATCAATTGTTATCACCCATTTGGTGGTTGATTACTTTCATCCTTTTATCTATAAGTTTTCTATTTTTTTTAAGACAATCACAAATTTCTCAAATTGCATATTTAGACCAAAAATCGTGGTCAATTGCATACTCCTCACAAAAGATAATTTCTCGTGTGGAAATTTCTAAAATAATTGATTATCAGCTGTTTATGGTTATTTATCTTGAGGGGGCAGCTATAAAGGTAGCCATAATTTGGTTTGATCAACTTCCTTTGCAGCATTGGAAAAAGCTAAAAGTCTTACAGAAACTTCATTAATTGTTAGACAATTCTACATTTGTATATTTATTTAAAAATTATAAAAAACAATAATTTAATCTTTATTTTTTTGCTTAAGTTTAGGATTGTCTAATTAAAAATTAGAAAAAAGCTAAGGAAATACAATTGTCTGACAATTTCACCTATGGGTATCTAGTTGATCGGTTAAAGTACAAACACCAACGTAAAGTGTGTCGGAGGTCTCAAAATGGAGATGCCAACATGGTCGTTCTTGGTCATTGCCATCATTTTGGCAGTGGTGATTGGAAGAGCAGGAACTTTACTCAGGGAACATCTTAACAAAGTTAATTTTAACAAAGTTAAGAGACAGAGGATGCAAGGTCGTCGATCAGTCAATTATTAAATTGCTTAGTCGATTAATTTCATCAAGTGTCCAGTTTATAACTGGGTGCGATTGTAGTAAAGGAGGTCTCTCATGGAGATTTCAATGTGGATGTTTCTGTTAATTGCAGTGCTTATGGCTGTGGTAGTAGGAAGAGCAGGAACTTTACTTAAGGATTATCTAGAACAAAAATAATATAAGCCGTTAAAAGCTTATCTCAGTTAATAAGTAGCATGTGCTGAACCGTCGCAATGCTACTTTTTTTTGCCTAAAATTTCTGTTTTCTGAAAAAACTGTCAATTTTATCTACTGTGAAGTATGTCAAAGTATAAGCGCTACAATTAGAGTAATTACTCTTTTATTCAAGATATGCATCTGCTAATGTACATCTGAAAAGGAAAAAACAAATTACATAGAGGACAGGAAGATGTCTAAAGTCCAAAAAATAAGCCAAGGTTTGGCGGTAAGTTTGCTTGCAGCTTCAGTTTTATCAGGTTGTTCATACGTCGTGAAAACCGGAGCAAATGTTGCTTTAGGTTTTACGGAAAAGCACGTCGTTCCACCTATTTTAGCAATGCAAGATGCTGAAATGGTTTGTAATACGGGTAGTGCATTAACACCTGCAATTATGTCTACCAAAGGTATGGGTGCAGATCCAACTCGTGTTGCTGTATTAATGTATGCCGCATCAGGTGTATGTGCGGAAAACCAAGCGTTAGAACAGGAATTACGTTATTTACGTGCATCAAAAGCAGGTCAAGTAACCGAAGCTCAAGATGCTCGTATTGCTCAGAAGCGTTGGGCAGCCATCGCTGCTGAGCGTCAATATACGGGCTATAAGTTGTTCGCTGACCGTTGGGAATCTAAATATAAATATCATTTAGGTGATTCTTGCCCAACCATGCGCAGTGATACTGATCAAACTGTTTATTTACTTGGAATGATTAGTGGCCTTCAGGCTGTAACCAATGACATTAACTCTGGTGGCGCAGTTAATGTTCCAAAAGATATTGCGGCTATTGTAGAGCGCGGCATGGTTTGTCTAGATAATGAAAAATTCTGGGGCGCACCTAATGCAACACGTGCTGTTATTTGGACCTTACTGCCTGGGGCTGATGAAGGGAAACCTGACCCATATCAAACGTTAAAGCAATCAGTTCAAATTGGTGAACAAAAGGGTGTTCGCCTGTCCCATGCTTTGTATGCGGTAGCTGCTCAAGCAAGTGGTGATGATGCAAAAATCCGTGATGCATTAAGATCATATGCCGCATCTCAAGCTGATGATAAGCCTGTCAATCCGAACTTTAAGTTAATCGATAGTATGGCTGGTTTGATAGTACGCGGTATTTCTGACCGTTACTGGACTGAGCATACAGGTGTGCGTACTGGAGATGATGGTATGTCACATTTCTGGGATGATAAGAATGAAGGTGCAGCAGAGTTAGATGAATTGTTTGATGGAGGGGCCGCATCTGAAGCTCCTGCAGACTCATCTGCTCCACCAGCAGCGCAGTAAAAATATTTGAAAGGTTAACTTCTTGCGAGACTGTTGTTAAGTTTTACAATGGTAGCAAGAAGTTTAATTTCAAGGAGTGTGCCATGAAGGATCATGTACTGAATCATAAAGTGCTTTTGGTCGCAGTGTGCATTTCTGTGTCTGCCTGTCTGCAGGTGTTTCCTGATACATTTATTTATTGGCGTGAAAGCCTACTTGGCGAATTCTGGCGTTTGTGGACAGCGCACTGGGTACACGTTGGGTGGATTCATTTCCTTTTAAATATGATGGCATTCGCCTGTTTGCCTTTTATCTTCCCGCATACCAAAGCGTGGCATCTTTTAAGTCTGCTTCTGCTTTTACCACCGTTCATTAGTCTGGTTTTCTATTTTTATTTACCTTATATCGAAGCGTATGCAGGGCTGTCTGGTGTGTTACATGGGCTCTATACAGCAGTTGCTTTAGTTTATTTGCAATATCGTAAAGAACGGAATTTTGCTTTTCTGGTTTTAGGATTAATTATTGCAAAACTGATATGGGAAAATACCTTTGGTCAAACAGGAACGGCTCAGTTAATAGGAAGCCCTGTTTTAACTGAAGCTCATCTCTATGGCGCGATTGGTGGCGCAGTTTTTGGGGGATGCTATTGGCTGGTACAGAGATTAAAAAAGAAATATTGACAATACGAACTGTTAAAAAAGTGATTTTAGTCATTCTTTATTAATAAAGTTTGATGCAAATTTGATCGTTGAATAAAGGGATTGGTAGAAGGGGTATGGATTTAACCCCTGACCAAGAAAATTGCATGACTCAAGTCTTTATTTTTTAAGGACTTGAGAGAACAAAATTGGAATATTTATGCAAGAATATCAAGAAAAAAGATCTGGATTAGGTCTGTTGGGTTATATCTGGAACGAGTGGATCTCAACATTCGTTATCCTCACTCTGCTATTAATGACTTTAATAATTGGTACCGGGGAAATGATCCACGGACAATTATTACGTATCGGGGAGCGTCTTTATGGTGACCCTGCTATAGGCATGCAATATTCATTTTTGCGTGCTGAACCTGAAAAGCCGACTTGTGATCGACATCCAAATATCGATGCCCAAGTAAAAGAACAAATGAAAGCGAATGCATCTGATGATTTCTCGAGTTTCTTTGGTGCAGCATCGGAAAGTGATGTCCGTGCATCGCTACTCGCTGCGCAGCAACAATGTGACGAGAAATATCAGGCCTATGACAAGACAATTAAATATATCGAAGCTAACCCAGGTGTGCGTACTTACCGTGCTATCGAGACAGGTTTCTTTGGTATTTTTAAGTTTGGTACAGAAAATCGCGCAATTTTACTGATTTTTATGGTTTTGATTTCTGCGATTACAGCATCGTTAAAATTTCACCATATTGGCTTACGTAATCCAGCAACAAAAATAGATTACAAAGTCTATTCCATCTTTATGGTGGTTGCTAATGCGTTACTCAGTTTCTCTGTAATTAGCCAGTATCGTTCAGTTATTAATTCTGGGGTAACACCAACCTATGAAACAGTAACTATTTACTGGATATGGATGATTCTATTTGTTGTTCTGACTTTAATTAGTCTTTATCAACTATTTGTTTCACCTCCACCAAAACGTGAAGGCGGCAATATTGGCTTAGCCTTACTAAGCGTGCCTTTGTATGCTTATATGGGGTTGATTACGGGTATCGTATTCACATTCTTTATGGATTATCCAATGGGGCAAGGGATTTACCTTGGTTTATTGGTTGAGTTTTCAGGTATTTTCTTAAACCTTGCCTTGTTTATTTGGGCAGGTATGCTCCTAACTCAAACACGTGTTATGGATTTATTCCTTAATGTGCTTCGTCCATGGAATTTGGCACCAGAAACCTTAACATGGTTAATTCTAATTGCAGCTGCGGTACCAACGGCTTATACAGGCGCATCAGGTATCTTCGTTATCGCAGCGGGTGCAATTATTTATAAAGAAGTTTGGAATGCGGGTGCTCGCCGTCAATATGCTTTGGCTGTATCTGCAATGTCAGGTTCTTTAGGTGTGGTTGTACGTCCATGCTTACTGGTCGTTTTAATTGCCATGCTTGATAGCCGTCATGTAACGTCCGATGAATTGTTTGGCCATGGTATTTATGTATTTTGGCTAACAGCATTTATTTTCTTGGGTGTGTCATTACTATTGGCTGAAGAAAAATTCCGCGTGAATTCACCAAAAGTAGCGATTCCGGGTATGTTACGTGCCTTTGTACCCGTGATTCCATACATTCTGATTACTGTTGTTGTTCTTGCGATCTATAAATATGCGCTAGACACAGGAATGAATGAATTTACTGCACCAGTAATTTTGCCATTAGTCCTGATCGCAATGATCTTGTATGACAAATTGGTGTCTACAAAAGAAGCTCCTGCAATCAATATTCATGAAGCAATTGTTCGTGAACATGAACAAAAATCACCATTCTTGCAGTCACATGATCCGCATAGTTCTCAATACCGTCTTGGTTTTGGTGGAGCCCTTCGTTTTGCAACCTCAGAAACAGTCGGCCATATTGGTGCACTAATTATCTTGATGGCATTGTCTGCAAGTGTAGGTGGTTTAATTGAACGTTCCGAAGTGGTTGAATTATTGCCGACTCATTTAGGCAGTATCTATATATCACTGGCATGTATTGCACTATTGCTTGCCATTATTGGTATGTGTACCGATCCATTTGGTGCTGTAATTTTAGTTGCTGCAACCATTGCGCCTGTGGCATACGAAAATGGTATTCATCCAATTCACTTCTGGATGATTGTATTAGTTGCATTCGAGTTTGGTTATGTAACGCCACCAGTTGCCTTGAACCATCTACTCACGCGGTTGTCCGTCGGAGATGATGAAGTTAATGCGGCGGATGCTGAAGCGAAAGAGAAATATACAAGTTTCTACTTCCGTTATGAGCGCTGGTTACTACCAATTATTGTCTTGTTCTCATCATTGGTATTGGTTACTTATGTACCGTATGTGTTCAAGTTATTCGATTGGTATAAATAACTTAAATTAAAGTATCTGTTATACAAAAAAGCCCTCCTAAATGAAGGGCTTTTTTAGTAGTAGAATTCAGTAAATTTAGGAAAAAGATGACTGGAATTATTTTAATTAGAATAAAAAAGCTAAAGATGAATAACTTTAGCTTTTTAAGTTCCCATTGAAAAACTATTGCTGTTTGAGCTGAGCTTCAAGCAATTTAACTTGTTCTTCTTTGAGTTTTGTTAATTGATCTGCATCTGCATGCTGAGCTTTTAATGAACTTTCTTGATCTTGCAACTGACGGTGGATGTCATCGAGTTTAGACACTTCTTCTTTAGCTAAAGATTCTTGAGCAGGTACAGGCTGTTTAAGTACATCTTCATTCACCAGTTGTTGTGAACTCGCAGCCTCTGCTATGGGTTCAGAACCTGATGATGGATCATTGGTTTTAGCAGGCGCAGGTGTCGAAACAGGATGAGGATCAACCATTGGTGTGGATGACTCGGTTTTTTTGAAAAACCATTGTGCAGCGAAAAAAAGCACTACGAGAATGCTTAAGCCCCCAATTAAAATCCACAATAGTTTTGAGTTTTGTTTTCTTTGTAGTGGCATCTCTAAGACCTTTAGTCAGGACGACGAGGCTTGAACTGTATTACTCCAACTTCATCAGGTACAGCAGGTGCTTCAGGCTCATCAATATGAGTCGGACGATTTTCGCTATAACCGCATTCGATACATTCAATCCATTCGTCTTCAGCGGTGGTTAGCATGACAATCCGATCTGTTGCTTCACATTTTGGACATTTAGCCCCAGCAATGAAACGTTTTTTCATCTTTATCACCCTAACCACACGATCAATTTAGGCCCATAGTTTAAGCGGTTTTGCTGTCATTCGTCCAACCTTGATGACGTAACAATGCATCAATTTTAGGTTCACGGCCACGGAAATTAACAAATGCTTCAAGAGCAGTGTCTTTTCCACCTACAGCTAAAATCGCCTGACGGAATTCTTTACCCGTTTGAGTATTGAAAATGCCTTCATGTTCAAAACGGTCAAATGCATCGCTAGCTAACACTTCTGCCCATTTGTAAGAGTAATAACCAGCCGCATAACCACCAGCAAAAATATGGCTGAAGCTATGTTGGAAACGGTTGTATCCGACAGTAGGAACGACAGCATATTGGCTACGTATTTCATTTAAAGTCTGCTGAATTTGCTCACTGTTCAGTGCTGGTGTTTTGGTGTGAATTGTTAAATCAAACAAGGCAAATTCAAGTTGACGTAAAGTCTGCATGCCAGATTGGAAGAAGCGGGCATTTAATAAAGCATCGAGCAATTCTTGCGGTAAGGTCTGTTTACTCTCAATGTGCTCACTTAATACATCTAGACTTTCTTTATCCCAAGACCAGAATTCCATGAACTGACTTGGAAGTTCTACCGCATCCCAAGCAACACCATGAGTACCTGCAACCGAAATGTTATCTACTTCGGTCAGCATGTGATGTAAACCATGTCCAAACTCATGGAATAAGGTGATGACTTCATCATGAGTCAGTAAAGCAGGCTGATCACCTACTGGAGGTGTAAAGTTACATACCATGTAGCAAATTGGTTTTTGCAGACCGTGAAGAGTCTGCATGCGTGAGCGGAAACCATTCATCCATGCACCACCACGTTTGCCCGTACGTGCATAGATGTCAAAGAAGAATCCACCAATTACTTGGCCTTGGTCTTCTAACTCAAAATAACGTGCATCTGGGTGCCAGACAGGTGCTTGTCGCTCAATGATGTTAATACCATATAAGCGCTGTACGATCTGGAATAATCCTTGAATGACTTTAGGCGCAGGGAAGTAAGGTTTTAACGCTTCTTGAGATAAGTTGAACTGTTGTTGTTTAAGCTTTTCAGAATAATAAGTGGTATCCCAAGGTTGAAGTTCATCGACACCATCTTGTTTGGCAATATCTCTAAGCTCAGCAACTTCTTGGAGAGCAGGGGCACGTGCATGTTCGGCTAGATCAACCAAAAACTCATGTACTGTTTTTACATCTGGTGCCATCTTGCTTGCAAGAGAATATTCAGCATAGTTATCGAAACCGAGTAGCTTCGCCATTTCTTGACGAAGACTCAAAATTTCTTCCATAATTTTGCTGTTATCAAACTCAGCTTGCTCAGACTGATCAGAAGCACGAGTGACATAGGCTCTGTAAAGCTCTTCACGCAATGAACGGTCATCTGCATAGGTCATAATGGCAAAGTAAGCAGGAAAGTCGAGTGTCGCTACAGCTTGATCTAATTCACGTTGTTTACCGTACTGTTTCAACAACTCAACATTACTTTCTGGAAGACCTTTTAACTCAGCTTCTGTAAGTGGTTTAAAGTAAGCTTGTGTTGCATCAAGTACATGATTAGAAAAATCAGAAGAAATTTGTGACAAACGTGCAGAAATCTCTGCATAGCGTTTTTTCTCTTCGCCCTCTAAAGCCACACCTGAAAGTTTAAAATCACGTAAAGCAAGGCGAATAGCACTTTGTTGGGCTGGACTAAGAGACGTATAGCCCTGACCATCATGGATATGTTGATACGTTTGATAGAGCGCCGTGTGTTGACCAAGCTGAGTATAGTATTCACTCAACGCTGGTAATAACGATTGATAGACTTCTCTGGTTTCAGCATTGTTCATCACAGCATTTAAATGTGATAAAACACCCCATGATTCACTGAGGTTATTTTCAAGTGTATCGACTTGTTCAAGTACGGCAAGTTGTTGAGCGGTATCGCTAGGTACAACTGTAAGCGTATTTAAAAATTCTTGACCTGCTTGAATCGCTTGTTGGATATCTTGTTTTAAATTTTCTAATTCAATTTGATCAAAACGCGGGGTTGGTAAGGTCGCTTGTTGAAAAGTCATTGCTGTTAGCCACATTATTTTTTAAACATGTTATTAGATGTAGGTCCTCTCAAGCCAGAAATCAAGTTTAATGTGCAAAATAAGCTTTTTAAAAAGAAATAAGCTCCGATTCGGAGCTTATTTCTAAATTGGCAACATCTATTGTTTAATTATTCAGCCTTTGATTTTGCATTCGCCTTTTTCTTTTTGGGCTTAGACTTTTTCTTTACTTTTTCTGGTTTACTTTCGGCTTTCGCAGAAGTTTTTTTACCAGGTTTTTTAGTATAAGAACTAGGCTTGGCTTTTTCTTTCTTTTTGTGAACAGGCTTTTCGCCATCATTACTTGTTGATTTGCTGAAAACTTCTTCAGTTGCCTGTGAAGGTGTTTTGGTTGTGCGCGGAGCTCGGCTACGAACTACTCGTCCTGCATGTGTGACTTGTTGAAGAAGTTGGAAGTCAATTTTACGTTCTTCAAGATTTACGCCAGCAACCTGAATTTTAACTTCATCGCCTAAACCAAAAACTTGCCCTCTATTTTGGCCTACAAGATTTTGACTCGCTTGGTCATAAATAAAGAAGTCATCACCGAGTTGGCTAATATGAATCATGCCATCGACATATAAGTCTTTTAGTGTCACGAACAAACCAAATTCAGTTACGGCACTTACGATACCAATGAATTCTTCGCCTAAATGCTGTTGCATATAGTGACATTTCAACCAAGTCGTTACACTACGAGATGCTTCATCTGCACGGCGTTCAGTTTTAGAGAAATGTTCACCAGCGTCATCTAGTGCAGCGCCAGAAAGTGGAGAAGGTTTTTGTTTAAGATGAGCTTTAATGGCACGGTGTAACAATAGATCTGGATAACGACGGATTGGCGAAGTGAAATGCGTATAGGCTTCATAAGCCAAACCATAGTGCCCCGCATTTTTTGCGCCATAATAAGCTTGCATCATCGAACGTAATAACACGGCATGAATGCTTGGTGCATCAATACGATCTTTGGTTGCTTCGATGACTCGTTGATAATCTGCTTGAGTTGGTTGGTCAGGGAAGGGTAGACCAAGTAATTTAACAAAGTCTTTTACTTTCTGAATACGTGAAAACTCAGGAGCTTCATGTACGCGGTACAACATTGGAATATCATTTTCTAATGCATATTCAGCAGCTGCTACGTTAGCAAGCAACATGCACTCTTCAATGAGCTTATGTGCTTCATTACGTGTACGTGGCAAAATTTCTTTAATCCCGCCTAGCTCATCAAAAGTCATGTACGTTTCAATGGTTTCAAATTCCATTGCATGACGGTCAGCACGTAAGTTTTTCAAAATTTGATAAAGCTGGAAAAGCGTATTTAAGGATTTATGAACATCGCGATCTTTTGGAATCGCGTCTGTTGCCCCTTCAAAATATTGTGCTACTTGTGTGTAGGTCAAACGTGCTTTTGAATGCATGACTGATGGATAAAACTCAAATCCAGTCACACGTCCAGTGCGCGAGAGTTTAAGGTCACAGACCATACATAAGCGGTCTACATGCGGATTCAGAGAGCACAGACCATTTGATAAGGCCTCTGGCAGCATTGGTAATACAAAGTGAGGGAAGTATACAGAAGTACCTCGTTCCTCAGCTTCTTCATTGAGTGCTGAGTCTAAGCGTACATAATGACTTACGTCGGCAATTGCTACCACAACACGGTAACCACCACCCGGACGTTTTTCTGCATAAACTGCATCGTCAAAATCTCGGGCATCTTCACCATCAATCGTAACTAATGCTAAATCTCTTAAATCAATGCGGCCTTCACGGTCTTGAGCTGATGGCTCTTTAAAGCTTTCTGCTTCTTTTAGTACCTGATCTGGAAACTCATATGGCAAACCAAATTCAAGAATGGTTTGTGGAATGATAATTTCTGTATCAGCTTTATCGGCCATAGACTGAATAATATGCGCCGTTGAAAATTCTTCGCGAGTCGGATAGCTATCAATTGCAACACGTAGCATATCGCCAACATTTGCTTCAGCGTGTTTTACGAGTTCTTTTTCTAAAGGAATAGGTTGGTGCTGATTAGGACTGTTGGGTTGAATAAAATATTCGCCATCATGAACTGACAATTTACCGATCATTTGTTTGACGCGATGTTGTAAAACTTCTGTAATAAAACCCCAAGGTTTACCTTTACGGTCTACCGAAGTCTGGCGCACTCTAACTCGGTCACCATTAAATACTAAACGTAATTCACGTTCAGGAAGTAAAAGGTCAGTTTGACCATCAATATGTGCTGTACCTAAACCTTTACTATTAATATAAACAGTTGCTTCATATGTTGGTTGATCTGCCACCAACTGAAATTTAAAACCGTCTTTCATGATTTGACCATCACGAACCATAGCACTTAAACGATGACTTAACGCTTCGATACTTTTTTGGTCATGAATATTAAAATGATCGACAAGCTCTGCATGAGATTGTGGTGTTTGCACCTGCTCCAATGTATCTAAAATAAGAGTACGGCTTGGAATAGGATTGTCATAACGTTCAGCTTCAGCTTTCGCTTCAGGGTCAGCCCAGTTTTTTGTCATGTCGTTTGGTTTCACGCTTGGCAGATAAGTTTAGCATAAGCCATGCAGACCCGAACTGCACGTTTAGGTTTGCAATAATGTGTTATGCACTACAGTATTTTGATGAAGAAATAATATCTATCTTAACAAGCGTTTGATCGAAAAAGACGAAAATAATGAGTAAATTGCTTAAAAAGTAATTCATTGAACTAAAAAACAAGAAAATTTCAGTATGATGACTTGATCAATGTGGTTTTAGTTTGTATTATGGCGGCTCGTTCCGGTGAGGTGGATGAGTGGCTGAAATCACTTCCCTGCTAAGGAAGCATACCTATTACTGGTATCGAGGGTTCGAATCCCTCTCTCACCGCCATTACTTAATGCGCTCATAGCTCAGCTGGATAGAGCACTTGGCTACGAACTAAGGGGTCGGGAGTTCGAATCTCTCTGAGCGCACCAAGTAAAATAGAACGAATCGCTGAAAGGCACACAAGTTACGCGCTCATAGCTCAGCTGGATAGAGCACTTGGCTACGAACTAAGGGGTCGGGAGTTCGAATCTCTCTGAGCGCACCAACTTGAAGAATTAACCGCTTTTATAGCGGTTTTTTTGTGCTTGTTTTTTAGTAATTTTAAAAAAATCTAAATTTATAACTTTTTAATTATATTAGAGATAATCATAAATGAATCTAGCTTTATTTGATTTTGATGGCACGATCACTCACAACGACACATTTAGCTTATTTCTTAAGTTTTCGTTGAATAGAAAAACTCAAATCGTCGGTGGTATCCGACTTGCGCCGTATATAGCAGGTTATAAACTTGGTTGGGTAACGGATAAAACTATTCGGACTAAGCTCTGTCAGGTAGGGTATGTAGGCTATGATGCGAACTCCATAAAATATATGGGACAAGAGTTTGCAAAAAAGGTGCTTCCTACATGCGTTCGTGAAAATGCTTTGGAGCGTATTCTTTGGCATAAAGAGCAAGGTGATCAGATTGTTGTTGTATCTGCATCATTAGGCGTTTATTTAGAAAGTTGGTGCCATTCTTTAGGTTTAGATGTTATATGCAATCAACTTGAAATACATAATGGTATTTTAACGGGTCATTTTATTGATGGTGATTGTGGTTATTTAGAAAAAGTAAATAGAATAAAAAATAAATATGATTTAAGCCAATATTCTACAATTTATGCCTATGGTGATACGCCTAATGATTATGCAATGTTAGAGTTAGCACATAAAAAATATTATAGATGGCAAGAGATTGATTAGTATTAATTAACATTTAAAACTATATTAAGGCAGAAAGCCACTTATAAAAGTGGCTTTCTTTTAATAATATTAAACAGTATGGAAAGAATTATCTAAGAAGTTATCAGTAAGTAATGACTGAGGTACGATAGTATGCGTTGTATTTGTTACGCTAGATACTGTAGAAGTTACTCCACCGAGTAATCCGCCACTCGTTAATCCACCAAGTAAATTAGAAATAACATCTAAACCACTTCCACCCGTAACACCACCAGTTAAGCTACCCACGATATCTGTTACGATACCAATTGGACTGTCACCACCCACACCGCCGGTAATTCCGCCAGTTAAGCCACCTACAAGGTCAGTTACTACACCAAGAGGACTGTCACCGCCAGTAACTCCTCCAGTTAAACCACCGAGAAGATCAGTTACTACGCCAAGAGGGCTATCACCACCAACGCTACCAGTTGCGCCACCAATAGTTCCTGTCACTCCTCCAAGGATTTCTGTTAATAACCCCGTTGCAGTAGAGCCATTAGTAATAAGTGTACCCAGAATGCCAGTCGCGGATTCAGTTGCACCTTGAATATCACCACCGACTAAATCAGATACAACTTCAAGTGCACCATTTACCGTGTCACGAGAAGTTTCGAAAGTTAATGTACCAAGGTCTGCAATTTCAGAAACAGGATGCTCTACTTGTGGAAGAATACCGATAATTGTATCTGCTACTGTATCAATACCAGTGTTGATGATTTCAGTTTTTAAGCTTTCTACACCCTGAAGAATATCAATACCGCCTTGAACTACGTCAATCACTGGAGAGATTGGAGATGTCCCACCACCAATACCGCCAGTCACGCCACCGATGATGTCAGTCACGACTTCAAGAGGGTTACCACCAACGCCGCCTGTTACACCACCGATGATGTCAGTCACGACTTCAAGAGGGTTGCCACCAACGCCGCCAGTTACGCCACCGATAATGTCAGTCACGACTTCAAGAGGGTTACCACCAACGCCGCCAGTTACGCCACCGATGATGTCAGTCACGACTTCAAGAGGATTGCCACCAACACCACCAGTTACACCACCGACTACATCTGTAACACTTCCAACAACGCCAGTGATAATACCAGCAGCAGTTGTACCATTAGTGATAAGCGTATCAAGAATACCTGTTGCTGATTCAGTTGCACCTTGAATGTCACCACCGACTAAGTTAGAAACAGTTTCGAGAGCACCATTTACAGTGTCACGAGAAGTTTCGAAAGTTAATGTACCAAGGTCTGCAATTTCAGAAACAGGATGTTCGGTTTGTGGAAGGATGCTAATAATTGTGTCAGCAACAGTGTCAATACCTGTATTAATAATTTCAGTTTTTAAGCTTTCTACACCCTGAAGAATATCAATACCGCCTTGAACTACATCAATGATTGGAGAAATTGGAGATGTGCCACCGCCGATACCGCCAGTTACACCACCGATAATGTCAGTCACAACTTCAAGAGGGTTGCCGCCCACACCACCTGTTACGCCACCAATAATATCTGTAACAACTTCAAGAGGGTTACCACCCACACCACCAGTTACACCACCGACTACATCTGTAACACTTCCAACAACGCCAGTGACAATACCTGTAGCAGTTGTACCATTAGTGATAAGTGTATCAACAATACCTGTTGCTGAAGTAGTTGCGCCTTGGATGTCACCACCAACTAAATCAGAAACAACTTCAAGTGCACCATTTACCGTGTCACGAGAAGTTTCGAAAGTTAATGTACCAAGGTCTGCAATTTCAGAAACAGGATGTTCAGTTTGTGGAAGTACTCCAATTACTGTCCCTGCAACAGTGTCGATCCCAGTGTTGATAATTTCAGTTTTTAGGCTTTCTACACCCTGAAGAATATCGATACCGCCTTGAACTACATCAATGATTGGAGAAATTGGTGAAGTTCCACCAGTCACACCACCTGTTACGCCGCCGATAATACCAGTGACAACTTCAAGAGGATTGCCACCAGACACTCCACCAAGCAAACCGCCAGTTACGCCACCCACCACATTGGTTACAGTTTCTAAGGGATTTGTAGAACCGACAGTACCTGTTACCGTACCAACCACATCAGAAACCAAGCCTGTTGTTGTGTGGGTAACAGTATTAGTTACTGTTGAAATAACATTTGAAAGTAAGCCTGATGTTGAAACATTCGCATCAACAGAGGAACCCGTGTTTACAGTGGTAGTTACCGATACAACATTACCCAAGTCTTGAGTAACTTTTGATATCGAAGATACGAGATTTTTTAGTAAAAACATGTTGGTCTATTTCCTATATAATTATGTATTTTTAAGTAAGTATTATTTATTGCGCTACGTAATTATTGAGATATATATCTCAATAATTGAAATTTAGTATTGGTTAGATCTCAAAAGCTGTCAATGTGTATTTTTAGTCACATTTTTTGATATTAAATAATATTTAATGAAATAATAATTCATTTAATTTAGACGTAAAAATAATAATGGTTTTTATATAATATTTTTTTAAGTAATTATTTTTTTTATCATATTTTCACTCATTTGAAGCATTATCTTAGATAAGTTCTACTCTTGCCTATAATGTTTAAGCTCCTATAGAAATATATTATTTATATAATGTTGACTAAAACAGTAGCCTTTATCTTGTAGGTAGATGACCAAATACTTCAAAAAGCCTATAAAACTTATTTGAAAAAAAATATTTCAAATACATCTTAGGTGAGAAAAACACCAATAATTTTAGCTACTATTTTATGTAAAATAGGGTGCTGGCTAAGAACTAGACGGTTAATGACAGAAAGATGAAAAAAGGCTTCCTAAGCTTTGAAAAATGCGTATAATGCGCAACATCAAGTACGCGCTCATAGCTCAGCTGGATAGAGCACTTGGCTACGAACTAAGGGGTCGGGAGTTCGAATCTCTCTGAGCGCACCACTTGAAGAATTAACCGCTATAATATAGCGGTTTTTTTGTGTCTGATTTTTATCATCTTTATTAAAAGCCGGTGTTCATAGAAACCAGCTGTGAAAAGAATTAAAGGTGAAAAAGATTAACCAAATGTTTTAAAGCGGCTTTCATTTTCAATAAAAGCTTTTTCACCTGCTTCGCCTTCGATTGAACCAAATACTAATTGAGCTCTTAATTTCCAG
Organism: Acinetobacter sp. AC1-2; assembly: GCF_016124155.1. Taxonomy (NCBI): domain Bacteria; kingdom Pseudomonadati; phylum Pseudomonadota; class Gammaproteobacteria; order Moraxellales; family Moraxellaceae; genus Acinetobacter; species Acinetobacter sp. AC1-2. The sequence continues at coordinate 19,789 of NZ_JABFFO010000006.1, read as the reverse complement.
TGAGTAGGAATATTAAAAGCTGCATTAATTTTCTCATCAATGATTGGATTATAGTGTTGCAATGAAGCGCCAATGCCTTGTTCAGCTAGGACGTTCCATACTGAAAATTGTGCAATTGCTGTTGAATGCTCAGACCATATTGGAAAGTTATCGGCATATAGCTCGAATTGCTCTTGTAGACCTTTAATCACATCTTGGTCTTCAAAAAATAAAACTGTACCTGCACCTGATGCAAAACTTTGAATTTTCTGTTCAGTTCCAGTTAGGGCTTCTGCCGGAATAATAGTTTTTAATACATCTAGAACTATATTCCAGAAATTTTGGTGTGATTGGTCAAATAAAACCACAACGCGAGAAGATTGGGAGTTAAAGGCAGATGGGCTATGTTTTACAGCCTCTTGAATTAGTTTTTCAATTTCAGTAGGAGAGTGTTTTAAGTTTTTTCCTATTGAATAAATAGAACGACGTTTTTTAATTAATTCTAAAAAGCTTGGTTCATTGGAGGGATTCGTCTCTTGAGTGGTTTGCGTAACCACATCTTTTGACACAGTTGCTTTTTGATTTAAGCCAAATAATTTTGCAAAAAAAGACATGAGAAATTCCACTAAGAAGGTGATGCTATTATTGTAGAAATTTTAAAAAGTGAAATAAGCCCAATAAATATGAATCTACGTTCCATATATGCAACGAAAAATATTTTTAATCTAGTTACTAAGGCTACTTTTGAGCAAAACAAAAAATAGCCTTTGATTCATTTTAAAGCTGAAATGAATATGCTCTAATAGTTCCGATTTATTGAGTATCGATGCAGTGCAATGACTGAGCAAAAAACAGCTTTATCTTTACGTTACTATTTGAATTTAGAAGAGTCACAAGATGGATTTTCATTAGTGACATTTGGGAAAAAACAATTTACCCGTTTTCTAACACCTGCGATTAGTATCGCAATTATTATTTGGGGACTTTATTTAGGTTTCTCTGGGGTAGGCCGATATTATGTCGGGTTAGGTGTGTTTTTTCTGGTGATGCAAGGACTGATGCGTTATTGGCTTTTACCTATGTTGTTCAAGCGTCAATTTGTTCGTTACCAGTTTGGAAAGAGCGAGCAGGGAATCGACCTCTATCAAGATTATTTTGAGCTTTATGCCAGCGGTCGTAAACAAGTGATGCAATATTCAGATGTACAAACCTTTGCTAAAGGTAAGCTGACTTACATGCTTGAGCTAAAAAATAAAACTGTAATTATTGTGCCAAAGCGAGCATTTGCACAAGTTTCAGATCAAACTATATTTGAAAATACATTTCAGAAATAAATTATTGGACTTATTAGCCGCAACAACAAAGGAAGCCTCATGAATACACGTCCTTCAAAAATCGTTTGCGTGGGCAGAAGTTATGCCGATCATGTCAAAGAATTAAATAATGCTATGCCTGACAGACCTATATTATTTATTAAACCACCTAGTAGCTTGATTGGTTTAAATGACGGTATTTCATGGAATCCAGCTTGGGGCAGTTGTCATTTTGAGTGTGAATTAGTCTTACGTATTGACCAGCCTTTAAAAGGTGAAACTGACCCTGGAAAAGCATTAAAAGCGATTGGGGCAGTGACTTTAGGTCTTGATTTAACAATGCGTGATTTACAGAATGACCTGAAAACTAAAGGTCACCCATGGGAGCGTGCAAAAGCTTTTGATGGTGCTTGTGTTTTGGCAGACTGGGTCGATTTGAGCGAAATTACAAATTGGCAAGAAACTAAATTCACGTTCCATATTAATGATGAGTTACGTCAAGATGGGAATACTGAACTATTAATGTTTACCATTGGCGATTTATTAGTTGATATTAATCAGGTCTTTTCACTGGAACCAGGTGATGTGATTATGACAGGCTCACCTGCTGGTGTTGGGCCATTACACTCGGGTGATCAGTTGAAGATGACATTAAAGGGTGCAACACAAGATTTTGTGTGGGAAACTTTTGTAAAAGCGTAATCCCATTTACGCTCCTACATATTTTTAACCCTATTATTTTTCAATAATAGGGTTTTTTTATGAGCTAAGAATTAGAGTACAGATAATTAAATGAGAAGCTGCTGCCTACTTATTTCTCTTCAAGAATTGTGGAGAGGGGAATAGAAAGTTTTGCAGCTAGATAGTCATTAGACTCAACTAAAGCTGGACCAATTTTTTCCATCCATTCATCGTCATCATGCACATTTTGGACATCTTGGCGTAATGGGAGTGGATATGGAAGAGCAGTAAAAAAGCTCCAGAAGTCGACTTGAGACAAATTACGAACTAAGACATATTCATCTTTATCTGTACGCTTAATCAAATTTTGCTCTTCAAGTAAAAGTACATAAGAAGGCCAGCGTCCAATTTCACCTCGGCCTAAAATTTCTAAGGCTTCTTTATCACTTACACTTTCACCTAGTTTCTGCTTTTTATAAAACAATTCAAGAATATCTAATAACATGAGCACAGGGTGTCGTTTTTGCACTTTACCCGAATGAAAAGCAGTTAAAGCAAAACTGACTTCTACTCCGAGTAAAATAATATTCCATGAGAGAAAGATCCATAACAGGAAAATAGGCACTGCGGCAAATGCACCGTAGATCAGTTCATAGCTAGTGAAGTTTGACATTACGAAGCTGAATAAGTTTTTGAGTATTTCAAAAAGTGCAGCACTTAAGCAGGCCGCTATACCGGCTGCATAAACTGGAACTGTTCGATTCGGAATAGTCCAATACAAAATAAAAAAGCCAACAATAGTCAATACAAACGAGATCATCCAGAGAATGAATGATCCATCAAGTTGATATCCTGCAAAATTATTGCTGAGAATGTTCATGGAGGCGACAGTAGATGAAATGACGAATGCGCTTCCTAAAATAATTGGACCTAAAGAGATGATCGTCCAATAACGCATAAAGCCCATAATGCCACTACGAGTTTCTTTAACTCGCCAAATACGATTAAAGACAGTTTCAATTGATGTGAGCATTAAGACGGTTGTGACGAATAAAAACAGCACACCGATAACAGTTAAGTTGCTGGATTTTTCTGTAAAAGCATTTAGCGCTTTATCAAATGCGATAGTGCTCTTAGGTAAAAAATTACTATAAATTAAATGTTGGAGCTGTTGTCTTGCAGGTTCTAACGCTTTAATTGAAGAAATAATTACTAAAAAAACCGTTAACATCGGCACAACTGCGAATAGAGTTGTGTAAGTGAGAGAGCCAGCTTGTTCGCGGCACCGATCAGCTTCAAAACGTTTAAATACATATAAAACGAATTGAAACCAGGTTTTATTATAAAAAGGAAGCTTACTTAAAAAACGTTGTAACATGCGTCGTCTATCCCGATTTTTTTAATCATCATGTTGGGCGATTAATAGCTTATCAAAGTATGAGCTTAACAACTCAAATCATAGATTAAAGCAAAATAATAACTTATAGAATTAAAGTCGTTCTGTAAGTTTACTCTGCGCTATAGAAAAAATTGTAGCCCTAATCTTTTTCAAAAAAGTTGGCTTTCTGTTGTCTGGGCATAAAATTCATCAAAGTCGATAAACCTTTTACCCAACGAATTTGAGAAATTTGCTCGTGTTACCTTTCATGCTACACAATCAATCACCTCTAGAATTTCATAAGATTGGTTTCGCCAAAAAAATAAAAAATACCGTATAGTGTTCTTTTTAACAAAATTTATGAAACCGATGCAACCTTACATTCTTGTACTCTATTACAGTAAATATGGTTCTACTAAAGAAATGGCACATTTAATTGCCAATGGTGTTGAGTCTGCGGGTATGTCAGTGAAAATTCGGACAGTGCCAAATATTGCCCCAGTCGTCACAATAGCTGAGCCAAGCATTCCTGAAGAAGGTGATATCTACTGTACGTTAGATGATCTAGCGAATTGTGCGGGTCTGGCATTAGGTTCTCCAACTCGCTTCGGTAATATGGCAAGTGAAATGAAATATTTTTGGGATCAAACGACTAGCCTTTGGCTCAATGGGGCATTACATAATAAACCAGCTTGTGTTTTTACTTCTTCTGGATCGATGCATGGTGGACAGGAGAGTACTTTACTCACGATGCTGCCGCCGTTATTTCATCACGGAATGATGATTTTGGGATTACCAAATGCAATTCCAGCTTTATCTAATACTAAAACAGGTGGAACACCGTATGGGGCAACTCATGTAAGCGGACCCCGCCATGACCAGAATTTAAGTCAGGATGAAAAGATTTTGTGTGAAGCTCAAGGTAAACGTTTGGGGGAGGTTGTTAAGAAGCTTTCAGGGGTACTTTAAAAACAAATAAAAAAAGAGCGGATGTCCGCTCTTTTTTTTATTTGCACAATTTATTCTTTTACAAAGGTAACTTTGCCATCTGTAAGAGAAAGAACACGTGCTAATGACTCAACTCGGTAGCCTTTTTCAAGCAATAAATCACGACCTGATTGGAATGATTTTTCAATCACAATACCTACACCGACAACTTCTGCATTGGCTTGGTGAATTAAATCAATTAGTCCTAATGCTGCTTGACCATTCGCCAAGAAGTCATCAATAACTAATGCTTTATCAGTTGAATGAAGGTGTTTGTTTGAAATCGCAATCGTGCTTTCAGTTTGTTTAGTAAAACTAAATACTTTAGAGCGATATAAGTCATCTTTTAACGTCAATGACTGATATTTACGAGCGAAAATTACAGGTACACCAAGTTCCAAACCTGCCATGATTGCAGGTGCAATACCTGATGCTTCAATGGTAATAATCTTGGTAATCCCTGCATCTTTAAAGCGAGCGGCAAATTCTTTACCAATCTGCTGCATGAGTACAGGATCAATTTGGTGGTTTAAGAAAGCGTCGACTTTCAAGACTTGATCAGATAGAACGATACCTTCTGTTAAGATTTTCTGTTCTAGTGCGTGCACGGGAGAATCCTCTAGACGGATGCTTTTAAAGCAAATGCGTATTTTAAAAAGCATCCGAAAAAATGCAAGCTTTAATTCGTTTTACCCGTATAACTTGTTAATAACAGGCCATAAGAAGTTTTACCATCAACATGGCTGACTTTAACTGGTAAATAGTCCAATTTAGGTGCTAACCAGAAAATAGTATTACGGTCTGGTTTACCATGTTCTAAAACAACTTTTACGGTATCAAAGGTGCCATAAGAGGTTTTAATTTTTTCATTGCCTTGTTTTACAAAACGACGATTTTCAACTTCTTTTGCATCGGCAAGAGGGTATGAACTTTTAAGTGAACCATTTTTTAAATCTTCACGAACTTGTAATTCTGCATTTAACTCGTCAAGTACACCGGCCTGCCAAGCAAATGAACGAGCTTTATCATCTTTCTTGGTAGAAATAGTTTTGCTGTTTGGATTGAAGTTAATATTCATAGTGTTGTTATGAATCAAAATTTTGCTGGTACGGCTAAAACTTTGAGATCCAATTTTACCATTAGCAAAACTAAATTTACTTGTTTCGCTTGCAGAAGCGATTCCACCTGCTTTTGCAGTGAAATTATAAGTCCAATTATTACCTTGTTGGCTTAAGGCACGTGTCGCCGAACCCATACCTTTATTATTATAAGTAAACTGATAATTTGCCTGAAATGGGCTCATGGCAAGTGCATGACTTGAGAAGCCTGCAAAAAGCAAAGTTGTTGAAATACCTGTTGCGATGCCAAACGATTTCAGAAATTTTGTTGCCATAAGTAAATATCCTTGTACAGACTGAAAAGTCAGTGCTGATGCATCTATAACTTAAACATATTATGCCTGTTGATCATGGAGAAAAAATCAGGATTTATGCTAAATGTGTAATCTATTTGTGTTTTTTGGCGGTTAATTCATTTTTATTCATCACAGCTTTATACATCTTTTTGCTGGATTGGCGTGATTTCAGAATCTTCTAATTCATCTTCATAATCATCGTCCTGATCACGATAAAGCAGAGCTGCTAAATTAACGTTTCCAAATACGACTAACTCAGCTTCACGAACTCGTGCGTAATTTACATGTACTTTACCTAGTGTCTCGATGATACTGGCTTTTTTTCCAAACCAGCGGTTGAGGTCGAGAAATATGAGTTCATCACGTTCTTCTGCTACATTAAAACGTTGAAGAATCATTCCCAAGGGATCTTTTTTCAAAATTTTATGGTAGTAAAAAACTGCGGCTTTTACGGCAATCTTCTGCCAAAAGTTTTTATATTTTGCTTCAATAATTTGTGTATTACTAATTTGTTCAAAAACCAAAAGCTGTTGTTCTTTATTAAATTCCATCTGAATCAGTTTTAAATCAACAGATAATGTCGTCTCTAGGCCTTTTACATGCATGGTTGCATATAATCTTAACCAGTCATGATAAAGATCAGCATGGAGGTCATCTAAAAACGCAACATTATTGGTGACATAACGTTGTAAAGTCGCATTCAGAAAGGTTTGTGATAACGTAAAATCTCTTTCTTCTTCAATGAATGCTTCAGCTTTTTGGTAGACTTTTTGAAGGCGTCTGACTAATGAGGAAAATAGCGTTTGCATAAAAGAACTTCCAGAAGATAATTTACTTAAGAACCAACACAATCTTTATTATGATAAAAAACGAGTTTTGATATTGCAGTGTAACAAATTTAATTGATACATTTTTACAAAATGAAAATGGATAAAACTCTATATTTGAAGTGAATCACATTTTTATCCAGATTTGAATATCAGTTTATATTTTATTCGGTATTAAACCGTGGGGATAAGGCATTTATATGCTTTTAAAATTATGTTGAACAAAAGAAGTCTATCGATAGAGCCTTTTTATCATTGGTGGCAAGACCGAGTCTTTATTGTTGCGACAATATTGGCAGTCTTACTGCATATTTTTGTGTTGCTCATTCACTTTGCGATGCCTAGCCCATCAGAGCAATCTACTAAAGAAATTGCAATTTCTATTCGATCAAGCAATGAGCCAGTTCAGCAGGCAGACTTTTTGGCGCAAGCAGACCAGCAAGGTTCAGGCGCATTTCGTGAAGCCCACCGTACCTCTAGTGATACTCCAAATCCTATGTCTAACGATGCTTCAACTGGAGATGCACAGTTAGAAACTTTGCAAAAGGTTCAGCAACAAAGAGAGCTTAAATTTGAAGAAAAAGTCTTAATGACAGTTTTGAGTTGGCAAAAACAAGCTGATGCCAGTCAAAGGAAAAAAGAATTAGAACAATTACAAAGTCAATTTCAGGCAAAAGCTGCGATGGTTGCGAGCCTTGAAGCACAATATTTACAACGCCAACAGGATTTTAGCCGGCAACAAAAAATAAAAACAGTGGATGGAATTCAGGCGAAAAAAGATGCCTCGGCTGCTTATTTAGATAAATTCCGTGAGAAAGTGGAGTTGTATGGTAATCGCTATTATCCGGAAGAAGCCAAACTTCAACAGTTGAAAGGCGAAGTCCGTTTAATGGTTATTTTAAATGCACAAGGAGGGATTCGTGCAATCCGGTTACTTGAGAGCTCAGGGCATTCGGTATTAGATGAAGCTGCAAAGTCTTCAGTGCGTCGCGGCGCACCATTTGGGCATTTTGATGCCAATATGAAAGATATTTCTGAATTACGTATTGTGCGTACTTGGCGTTTCGATCCGGCTCAAGCAGAATTTGAAGTGCATTAATAAAAAATGTGGATAAGTTTTAGCTTATCCACATTGATTTTAGTTTATTAAACAACATCTCACCTGAATGATTAGATCTGTTCTTGGTAGGGATTGTCTATATTCAGCTTTGCTAGAATTTCAACTTCAAGCCCTTCCATTTCTTCAGCTTCTTCGTCACTAGTTTCGTGGTCATAACCGAGTAAATGCAAAACACCATGTACTAATAAATGTGCAAAGTGTTCTTGAGCTGTTTTCTTTTGTTCAACCGCTTCTTGCAATACAACTGGAATACAAATGACTAAGTCACCCAGAGGAAAGGCATCGAGCATTGGTAAAACTTCTTCAGGAATATCACTTGGAAAAGATAAAACATTGGTTGGTTTATCTTTCTCTCGATATTGCAGATTAAGTTGTTGGCTTTCTGCTAAATCGACACAAGCAACGCCAATTTCGCAATCTTCGTTATAACCAACGTGGCGTAAGGTTGTTTCAATGATTTTTTTGAGTTGAGCTCGTTTGAGCTCTAACTCAGGTGATAGGAAGTCTTGTTGTAAAGTTAAACTGATTTTCAAAATGAATCCTTAAGCATCCTGATGTTGCAAGTCTGCTGCTGTATCGTTTTCAGTCATTAACGCTTCTTGACGTGCTTTGCGTTCAGCACGAGCTTCAGCATTAAGACGATGTTGTTCTCCATCCCAACCTTCATACGCTTCAACAATTTTTTGAACCAGTTGATGACGTACAACATCGCGGGAATGGAAACGGGTAATATGAATTTCGGTAATATTTTCAAGTACACGAAGTGCGTGTGCCAGACCAGATTGTTGACCTTTAGGTAAATCGACTTGAGTAATGTCACCTGTAATTACTGCACGAGAGCCAAAACCTAAACGGGTCAAGAACATTTTCATTTGTTCAGGTGTTGTGTTTTGAGCTTCATCCAAAATTACAAATGAATGGTTAAGTGTGCGACCACGCATATATGCAAGAGGCGCAACTTCAATTACTTGACGCTCAATTAACTTGGCAACTTTTTCAAAGCCAAGCATTTCGTAAAGGGCATCGTAAAGAGGGCGTAGATATGGGTCAATTTTCTGGGTTAAATCACCAGGTAAGAAACCCAGCTTTTCTCCAGCTTCTACAGCAGGACGTACAAGTAAAATCCGCTGGATTTCATTGCGTTCTAGCATATCTACGGCGGCGGCAACTGCTAAATAGGTTTTACCTGTACCAGCAGGGCCTACACCAAAAGAAATATCGCTTTGTAAAATACGTTGTACATAACGTTTTTGATTGGCACCACGTGGATTAATGCGGCCTTTTCGTGTCTGGAAATAGACATCGAGCGGCGCATCATGTTCATCCATTTCGTCACCGACCAATTCGAAATTGCGTTCAGTTTGTGAAGATTGAATGAGGAGGTGTAATAGATCGGCACTGATTTGCTGGGATAGCTCAGACTCTTCGTAGAGTCGTTGCAATAATGCTTCGGCTCTCCCAACAGCATCAATTTCACCATCTATGTGAAAAACATCTCCACGATGAGTAATTTTGACATCTAAACGCTGTTCAATTTGCTTCAGGTGCCCATTATAGGCACCCAGAATGCTCTTTAAACGTTCCATTGAAATTTCAGGAAATGTTACGGTACGTCGAATCGCTGCAGTCAAGAGAAAACCTTTCAGTAGACTTTAGAATACCTCTACATTACGCCACGTCAGGTTCAAGATTCAAGAGCTCACCGTAAACAAAATTTAAAGTTTTAATTTCAGTAATCTCGATCTCTGCAAAACGACCAACCCAAGTCGCATCACCAACGAAAGTGACCAGACGTGTATTGTCAGCAGTACCAATTAAAATATTAGGGTCTTGATCAGATACTTTTTCAATAAGTACACGTTCAATTTTACCTAACATGGCATCTGTTTTTTCAATACTAGATTGCTTAATTACTTTTTGAACTTGAGCTAAACGTTCTTTTTTAACTTGCTCTGGTGTGGTGTCTGGCAAGTCTGATGCAGGCGTACCTGGGCGTTTTGAATAAACAAAACTATACGAATGATCGAAGTCTAAATCTTTGATAAATTGCAATGTTTCTGCAAAATTTTCATCGGTTTCACCAGGGAAGCCAATAATAAAGTCACTTGATAAATGCATATCTGGACGAATTTTGCGTAGCTTCGCAATTTTATCGATATAGACATCAATCGTGTGATTTCGCTTCATTGCTTTTAAAACATCATTTGAACCACTTTGTACCGGCAAGTGTAAATGTGACACCATTTGAGGTAAATCTTCATAACACTGAATAAGCTCATCAGAGAACTCAAGTGGGTGCGATGTCGTATAGCGTAAGCGTCCAATACCCGGAATTTCTGCAACGAGTCGTAACAATTCAGGGAAAGTACAGATGCCACCTTCAAAGGTTTCACCGCGGTAACCATTTACATTTTGTCCAAGAAGAGAAATTTCACGGACACCTTTTTCAGCAAGCCCTGCAATTTCTGCAAGTACATCATCTAAAGGTCGAGAAACTTCTTCACCGCGTGTATATGGAACTACACAGAAAGAACAGTATTTAGAACAGCCTTCCATAATAGAAACAAATGCTTTAAAGCCTTCTACACGTGGTTCTGGTAAAAAGTCGAACTTTTCAATATCTGGGAAAGAAATATCAACCAGTTTGATTTTATCTTTTTTAGGTTTTTCTACTTGAGCATTATGTTGATCAAGCATTTGCGGTAAACGGTGTAATGTTTGAGGGCCAAAAATCATGTCCACGTAAGGCGCACGTTTTTGAATGTTGTCACCTTCTTGAGAGGCAACACACCCACCGACACCAATCACAAGATCAGGATTTTTGTCTTTTAGTTTGCGCCAGCGCCCTAATTCACTAAATACTTTTTCCTGTGCTTTTTCACGGATAGAGCATGTATTCATGAGCAGGATGTCTGCTTCGCTAGGGTTGCTCGTTAAAATGTAACCGTGAGAGTCCCCTAAAAGGTCTGCCATACGGTGACTGTCATACTCATTCATCTGACACCCTTGAGTTTCAATATAAAGTTTTTTTATTGAAACATCAGTGGTGTGCGTTGGCTGGGTAACAGTGTTTTCTGAGGCAGCTTTGGCACCATTGGGAATGAAGGTTTGAACCGTCATGCAGGCTCCTAACAGATCGATCTAAAAAGAATAAATTTGCCCAAAATGGGTCAAACCATTCATTATAGCAGTATTTGGACCGAACCGATAACAGTAAACCTTCAGAACATGACACGGTTTTTTTGAAGTAAATTATGTAAATTTTAATGATGTTGAATCAGAGAGTTACATAACACAACAAAAGAAAGCACGAAGACTAATTAAACTATGCTCTGAAGGTGAATAGTCAGGGTTTAACACATTTATGAGACCAAGTAGAAAGAGCTCATCAATCCATAGTCGTGTAATGAAAAATAAATATATGCATCGTAGCTGGTTAGGAGCTATGTGTTTACTTGGTTGTTCATTTACCTATGCTGCTGAAGAGCAGTTTAATGACGCATTAAACGCTGCAAATAGTGGCAATACAGCATTATTAGACCAATATCAGCTTGCTATGCAAAATGATGTATTGGGATACTATCCGGAATATTGGAAACTTAATACCAATCTAGGCTTTCAACCTTCAGCCTCGATTGTAAGTTTTGCTCAACGTTATCCTCAATCAGCAATGGCTGAGAAATTAGCAGCCGATTATGTTGAAGAAAAAGTTAAACAAGCTGACTTCGCATCTGCACAACCTTTACTATCTTATGTAACTAATCCTGATCAGGCCGAAAATTGCGCATTGGCACAGGTGAGAGCGAAAACCGGTGATGCATTAGTTTTTGCTGAATACAAAGATGTATGGTTAGCCACCGAATCGCAACCTGAATCTTGTGTGGGTCTAGGACGCTTGATGTTATCTAGCCCACTAATGAGTCAGCAAGATAAACAACAACGTCTTTGGGTGCAGTTACGTTCTGGTTTAACAGGGCAGGCCCTTGCTACCGCACAGACTTTGGGAATGAATTTGTCGTTGGCGCAGCTTAACCAAATTCAGGCTAATCCACTCAATTATTTGTGGAGTGCACCTAAAACAAATGATACAGATTATGCGTATTTGATTTTTGCATTAGGTCGTTTGGCTAATAATGACTTAAGCAATGCTTTTTCGAATGTTCAACGTGTCGCTCAAGGTACACCAGAGAATATACAAAAGTATTTATATCGAACCGTGGCTTATATTGGTGGCACCACGGTCATGAAAAATAATTTCAATCGTGAAGTTCTTCAATATTTTGATGCAAGTTACGGTTATCCTCTAAGCCCTGAGGAAGCTGAAATTTATGCGCGTCAGGCAATTCGATTTGGTGCGTGGGAAAGTTTAATTCGTGCCATTGATGCTATGAGCGTGACACAAAAACAAGAAGATCGCTGGCAATATTGGCTTGCTCGTGCAACAGAGCAGCGCGGTGATAGTGGTTCGAAAAATACTGCGCAACGTATTTATAAAAAATTGGCTGAAAGTGGTGATGACTATCACAACCTTTTAGCAAAAGATCGTTTGGGTGAACGTTATAATCATCAACCCTATGATGATCAGCCAACAGCAAGTGATTTAAGACGGTTAGACCAGAATGTTCACTTTAATCGCGCTTTTACTTTAAGACGTATTAATGCAAATCCAACCTATACCAACCGAGAATGGAACTGGGCAGTTCGACAAGCTTATCTTCAACATGATGATGGTGTGTTGTTAGCTGCGGCAAAGCGTGCTCATGATATGGGGTGGTATGACCGTGCAATTTATGCAGCAGATCGTACAACAAATAAACATAATGATACGTATCGCTATGTGACGCCTCATAAGACTAATGTTGTAAGTCATAGTTACAATGCAGGAATTGATCCAGCGTGGGCTTATGGTTTAATGCGACAAGAAAGTCGGTTTGTTACCTCTGCACGTTCTCATGTTGGAGCGGGAGGTCTTATGCAAATTATGCCTGATACGGCGAAGTTGATTGCACGTCAAATGGGCGAAACCTATAATCCAGCGGCATTAAATGAAATGAATACCAATATTCGATATGGTACATTTTATTTGTCGATGATTCAGGGGCAATTAAGCAATAATCCAGTTTTGGCAACGGCAGGTTATAATGCTGGGCCTAATCGGGCAAGACGTTGGCAACCGGACTTTCAATCAATTTCGGCTGACCAATATACAGAGACAATTCCATTGTTAGAGACCAGAGACTATGTCAAGCATGTCATGACTAATGCAACACATTACGGTGTAATATTGGGGCAAGGGGCTCAATCGTTATCACAACGTATGAAAGTCATTCCAATGCGTACATCGCCTTAAGTTTAAGGTGGTTGATGATGGATCTTCTTTTAATTGGCATATTCAAGTTTTAATTAAATGAAATATAGATATTTGGAACTTCGTTCAATTTTGCAACTTGCATGGTGGCTTATCTGTGCAGGGGTAGGATTGATGAGTTCCGTTTTACATGCCGAACCTGTTAATTTACAGGGGTATGTTATGCATGTACAAATGACACCTGCCGCATGTGCGTTAGATCCTTCTAAACAAAAACAACGTAAATGTCTTGAAGGATATTCTTTGACAATTACAGGCCTCATGCCAGAAACAAATCAAACAGATTGTTCAACAGAAAGTTCGGCTGCTCTCTCTCCATTACAATCTAAAGTCGTAGCTCGGGTCATGCCTGACAACAATGCCCGTGTGCAGCTTTGGAAAAGTGTAGGGGGGTGCGTTCCTATGAATGCAAGTCAATATTTCCGGACAGTCATTAACTTTGCTGAACGTCTAAAAATTCCAGCTAGCCTCACAAGTTCGACGAATGTTGAAATTCAGCAGTCAGCTTTAAAACAGCAATTTACTCGTCTTAATCCGACCTTACCTCAAAATGGTATTCGTTTAAGTTGTCAGTTATCGCGTTCAGATGTTGTTTTGACTGAAGTGAAGGTGTGTTACACGGTAAAAGGCCAATATAAACAATGTGCAAATCATGTGGTATCGAATTGCCCAGGTGAAATCACGATTAAAGGTAGTTACTAAAGATGACGGTCATTTCGTAAAAAAATGCTGACCATGCATTGAATCTTTTTGTAAATATTAATTTGTATTTTCTATCAGACTTTTGGTGAAAATGAGTCGCTTTTACATGCATCTGCCACATCTTTAGAGTACAATCTTTGCCGTTTATGATGATTTAGTTAGATGGAATTCCTATTTAGCTAGATTAAGGACATTCATTGGAGACAATTACATGAAGCAACCCGTTCGTGTTGCCGTGACTGGCGCTGCAGGTCAAATTGGTTACAGCTTATTATTCCGTATCGCAAGCGGTGAAATGTTAGGTAAAGATCAACCTGTTATTTTACAATTGCTTGAAGTTCCAGTTGAAAAAGCTCAACAAGCGCTTAAAGGCGTAATGATGGAACTTGATGACTGTGCTTTCCCTTTATTGGCTGGCATGATCGGGACTGATGATCCGAAAGTTGCATTTAAAGATGCTGACTACGCTTTATTGGTAGGTTCTCGTCCACGTGGTCCTGGTATGGAACGTGCTGACTTGTTAAAAGTTAACGGTGAAATTTTCATCGGTCAAGGTCAAGCATTAAACGAAGTTGCTAGTCGTGACGTTAAAGTATTAGTTGTAGGTAACCCTGCAAACACTAACGCTTACATCGCTATGAACTCTGCTCCAGACCTTCCAGCAAAAAACTTCACTGCTATGTTGCGTCTTGACCACAACCGTGCGTTGACTCAAGTTGCTCAAAAAGCTGGTGTTGCAGTTGCTGATATCGAACACTTAACAGTTTGGGGTAACCACTCTCCAACAATGTATGCTGATTACCGTTTTGCAACTGTAAATGGCGAAAGCTTAAAAGACAAAATCAACGATGCGGCATGGAACAAAGATGTGTTCCTTCCAACTGTTGGTAAACGTGGTGCTGCGATTATCGAAGCACGTGGTTTGTCTTCTGCTGCTTCTGCTGCTAACGCTGCAATTGACCATATGCGCGACTGGGCACTTGGTACAAATGGCAAATGGGTAACTATGGGTATTCCATCTGATGGTTCTTATGGTATTCCAGAAGGCGTTATGTTCGGTTTCCCTGTAACAACTGAGAACGGCGAATACAAAATCGTTCAAGGTTTAGAAATTGATGAATTCAGCCGTGAACGTATTAACTTTACGTTAAATGAGCTTGAAGAAGAACGTGCAGCGATTGCTGACATGTTGAAATAATTTATCTTTTTGATAAGTTAAAAAAAGCACTCTTTTTAGAGTGCTTTTTTATATTCAATCATTTGAAACAAAACACAAAAAACAACAAGAAAATATAGACACTATCATGCATATAAAAAGGTTTTATTGTTAGATTAGTTAATAGATGATTTAAAAAAGTTATAGGAGAATAACAATGTTTGAGCAGCAACCTACTTTAGAACTTTTATTTGATCAGCTGGGTTTAGATTCGGATGAAGCAAGTATCGAAAACTTTATCAAAACACATCAATTGCCGGCTGATCAGAAACTACATGAAGCCTCTTTTTGGTCAAAAGGCCAAAGCGATTTTTTAAAGAGCCATTGGGAAAAAGATGATGAGTGGATTGTGGTTATTGATGAGCTGAATGAACAACTACATGAAGATAGTGTAAAGAGATAAATTAAAAATAAGGCCTGTTTTACATAAGATATAGAACAGGCCGATTCAAATTAAATATTTAGTGCGTTTTTGATTTTACTAAATTTTTATACCATGGTTCTTGGCGAACCGAATTAAAGACAGGATGTGCGTGAAGCAACTCAAGATCACATTGGGTTGTTGATAAATATTTAGTTAACCAATGTCTGGTTAGTGCTGACTCTTCTCGCGCTGCTGATGCATAAGCCAAGAAGAAATATATATCTGCATGTTCATAGTGGGCTAATGGCTTCAAAATTTGTTGAGTAATCAACGCAAAACGTTTTTCTTTATTTAATTCAAAATAAAGCATATAGGCCTTAGCCAACTGCAAAGATAAATTGAGATACAGACTCAATGGCATTTCTTCATATTCCATACGAGCTTGTTCAAGTAAAACAATCGCCTCTTGTAAAAAATGAAGCTGCTCTTGGCGAACATGACTTAATATGACAAGTTGTAAGCGTAAATCGGCACGCTCCAAAGCAAGTTCAGGCGTATTTTCAGTCAAATAAAGTTGATCTGTTTCACCAATTCTGTTCACAATCGTTTTACTTTCAATAGACATACGCGCTAGTCCTTCTTGATCAATAGCATTTATATCGGGTTCATTTACCAAATTTAAAGAGTAGCTTTTAAACCCAGATAGAATTTCCGCTACGAAGCCAAGCTGTAATCGAAAGCCTTTGTTGCTTTGAAGTTAATACTTCATGTAATAAGTTGCTTTGAAATATCACCAGTCGATTGGGTTCTGGGTCAACAATATGCCATTTCTCATTTTTATCTTGCAGTCGTAATTGACCACCCCAATCTTCTTGCCATTCTGCATGTAAATAATAAACGGTTGAGATAATACGATCATTTTTTTGTTGAGGATTGTCTCGGTGTAAAGCATAAAACTCCCCCAAATTATAACGGGCAAAATGAGCTTCAACTTCTTTAATTCCTAAATAGAATGCTTGATTTAGGCTTTGCGAAAATGAAGTTAAGGTTTCAATATGTTGTTGAGCAATAGGGAGTTGATCATTAATCCAGAGAATATGGTCACTACGAATATTGCTCACCACACCATTTTGAATACCAGCTTCTCTAAATTCATCAATATGATAGCTACACTCTTTGGCGACTTGCGCGCGATATTGATCCGAATAGGCTTGATTAATAATAGCAAAGCCATGCGTATTTAAGTCATCCAGAATTTGATCCAGATCCCATGAGTCTGGAAGCAGGTGAGAGAGCATATAACCTCGAGTAGATCGTAAAAATATCAAGCTGCTCTATTTTAGATGATCACAACCTTACGAAAGAATATTTTTTTCATGTTAAACTATTTGTTGAATTGAGGAATTAAAGTCAACATGAATTACCGTCACCATTTCCATGCGGGCAACTTTGCAGATGTTATGAAGCATGTGCTTTTGCTACAGCTTCTCAACCGTTTAAATGCTAAAGATAAACCTTATCGTTATATCGATACGCATGGAGGTGCAGGAAAATATAATTTATCTCTGGCACCTTCACAAAAATCTGGAGAGTTTCTTACAGGCATTCATCGTCTAGTTCAAATATCTGAAATGGAAAAGCGTCAGGCACCTGAAGCAATCCAGCAATATTTGAAGTTAGTAGAACAGTTACGTTCTGAAGAAGGTAAGGGTAGTTATCCAGGGTCACCATGGTTTGCTTTGCAAGGTATGCGTGAGATTGATAAAGCAACCGTGTTTGAAATGCAACGTGATGTTTTTGAGCAATTGCGACATAACATTTATGATAAACGTGCAGGTTTACATGAGCGTGATGCATACGAAGGCTTGCTCGGCGTTATTCCACCGAAAGAAAAACGTGGTTTGGTCATGATTGATCCGCCTTACGAATTAGAGCGTAAAGACTTTCCGCAATTAGTTGAACTTTTACAACAAGCTTATAAAAAATGGCCAACAGGTGTTTTTGCAGTTTGGTATCCAATTAAAGACCGAGCGATGATTGAGCGTTTTGAAAAGAAAATGTTCAAAACAGGTATTCGCCGTCAATTGGTTTGTGAAATCTGTGTATGGCCAGATGATACACCTGTAGGTTTAAATGGTTGTGGTCTATTGGTGATTAATCCACCTTGGCAGTTCTCTGAACAAGCCGACCAAGCCCTACAGTGGTTATTCCCGCATCTACGTATGCAAGAAATTGGTGGCCATGCTGCTGTTCGCTGGTTAGTAGGTGAATAACAGTTAACTTAAATCAATGCACATGTTTGGAATAGAAAATAATGACAAATGCGCCTAAACCAGAGCAAGATTTAACTCATAATGAACATTCATTTGATGGGATTACATTCGAAGTGGTTGAAGAAGAAGATAATCCGGAAGGACAAAAAGTGAAGCGCCGAGGAATTTATCTTTGGCCTAACTTAATTACGACAGCCGCTTTGTTGTCTGGTTTCTATTCCATCATTGCGAGTATGAATGGGGATTTCACCCAAGCTATTTATGCCATCTTTATTGCAGCTTTACTCGATGGTTTAGATGGCCGAGTTGCTCGAGCTATTGGTGCACAAAGTGCTTTTGGTGAGCAATATGACTCACTTTCAGACTTATTGGCTTTTGGTGTAGCTCCAGCAATGCTTATGTATAGCTGGAGTTTGCATGATTTAGGTCGTATTGGCTTGGCATGTTGTTTTGTTTATACAGCATGTGCAGCTTTCCGTTTAGCACGTTTTAATGTGCAAATTGGTGTGGTTGATAAGCGCTATTTTATCGGAATTGCAAGTCCATTGGCTGCCATAATCATTATTTCACTGGTGTGGGTTGCTCGCGACTATCCTTTCATTTTTGATTTACGTGATATTGCGATTAAAAGTATTAATGCTGTTCTTATGGTTGTTGTGGGATTACTTATGATCTCCAATATCAAATATTACTCTTTCAAACAAATGGACCGTAAAAGAGTTCCTTTTGTAGTTATGTTGCCAGTAGTACTGATTTTTGCAGCAATCACCTATAATATTCCAATGGGCATTTTGACCGTTTCAATAATCTATGCTCTATCTGGTTTCGTTACGACATTATTTGCACGCAAGAGTAACGAAACAATAAAAACATAAAATAGAAGAGGTTCGGTATGCCTATGTTGATGAATCAAATTAATCAATTACAGCAGCTGGGCCTTAATGCCAAAGAGGGGGTTGTCTATCAACCTTCTCGCGGCTTCTTTAAAATTGTTTATCAAGGCTTAATCCTTCCAAATCTACCGGCTCCACTGCGCTATTTTAATTACATTAGTATGGTTGGACAGCCGCGCATTCCTCTTTGCTATAACACTCACTCAATTACGACTTCGGCAATCGATACTGCAACTGTACTTGTAAGTAATAGCCAGCATAGTGTGGGACATTTAAAAACTTATTCTATTCGGCGGCAATGCCAGTTTGACTCAAAACAATATCAGTTTGATAAAACAGATTTGATTGAGTGGAAAATCCCAAAGATCCATCTTCAGCGACTAGACTCGGAAATGGGATGTGATCTTACTCTTCAGATTCCAGAAAATATCTCTACTACTTCTGCATTACAGTGGGGAGTCTCAGACTATTGGTCAACCTTATGTTTATGTGAGGGTGAAATTTTTTATAAAGGACAAAAGTATCAAGTTGAAGGATTAGGACGCTTTAAACATGCAAGGGCTCTACATTTACCATTTTTATCTTTATGTTTCTATACATGCCAAATTATTAATTTAAATGAAACGACTCAGCTTACATTTACACAAATAAGAAATCAGTGGAATATCATCTTATGTTCAAGGTTAGATATTCAAGAATTTGGTAAGCCTGTTGAAAGCTTTACTGAAGATGTAAATTTACATATCCATCGCGTTTATCCAAAAGTTAGAACACCCAATGATAAAGAGATGTATTTGCCAAGAGAATTTTCTTGGCAGTGTAAAAAAAATGGAAAAATTATTTTTGAACTTTATGCACAAAGCCGTGGCGACTACAAGTTTGGATTGGCTGCTGGATATGTGGGAAGCTTCCAATATCAATTAAGTTGGAATGAGCAATGTCTACAAGGAGAAGGTGGATATTGTGAATATATTGATTGTCGCCCACTTAGGTGGCAGGAAAAGAACCAAGATGAAAAAATATTAGATAAATTGATGCTTTTACAGCCATGTTTATATAAAAAATGACTATTTTTAGCATTTTTGATTAAAAAGTGAACTATTGTTTCACTAATGTTAAAAAAGGTATTGCAAAGGGATCTTAATCCTCTATAATGCACATCCATCGGCGGTGATGCAGATAAGAACTTGTTGAAAAACAGTTACTTGGAATTGGGTTGATTGCTTTGAGCAGTGGATTTGATAAGAAGTTGGTTTTGAGAATAAGTTTTAAAA
>NZ_JABFFO010000005.1:0-177072 GCF_016124155.1 Acinetobacter sp. AC1-2 | reverse complement strand
TTGTGCTGGCGACCATAGCAAGAGTGAACCACCTGATCCCTTCCCGAACTCAGAAGTGAAACCTCTTAGCGCTGATGGTAGTGTGGGGTTTCCCATGTGAGAGTAAGTCATCGCCAGCTCATTATTCGAAACACCCTCAACTTAACAGTTGGGGGTGTTTTTTTATGCTTGGAAATAACCATTAGAATGGTTTTCATTAAAAATACTGATTCAAAATCAGATTTGTATATTAGCCGTGTTCTATGAATATAATAACGATGAAGTTTCTTATTTTTAGGTGTTTACGTGAAAATTAATTCCTTCTCTTCAATACCTGAAGACGATGAAGAACTCTCTCTCCCCGAGTTGGTCTATTGGGCTTCTTTAGGCGATCTAGATGAAGTAGAGCAATTACTTTTAGAAGGACAAGATCCTAATCAGACAGATGATGAAGGCTATAGTGCTCTACAAGCAGCTGCCGAGAATGATCATCTAGAGGTGGTTAAACTATTAGTCGAAAAGGGAGCTCTTGTCGATTATAAGAGTGAATACACAGCACTACAGCTTGCAGAAATGGCTAGTAATATAGATATAGTGAATTACTTAAAGAGTTTATGAAACTGTAAATAAAGGCCTCTTTTATTTAATTAGAGGCCTTTTGGTTTTAAGCTAAATGATATTTCTGTAGTTTCTCAACAATTGATTGAAGCCCTTTTACTTCAAATTCATTTGCTTCGAATTTTTCATCTTTATTACGTTTAAATATATCTCGTATCTCTATCACAGCATTTGGATCAATAATATTTAAACTTGAGGTGACTTGACGTATTTGGCTAATAGAGCGAGAGCCATTAGTTGAACCATATCCAATAAATGCAGCAGGTTTCTCGCTCCATTCTTTACCAACATAGTCGAGAGCATTTTTTAAGGCTGGACTGTAACCATGGTTGTATTCTGGGCTAATAAAGATAAAAGCATCTGCTTGAGCAATTTTGTTTGCCCATTCTTGTTGTTTAGGTTGATCATAAATTCCAGTGGCGGGTGGGTGAGAGCCTGAAAAAAAAGGTAAATCCCATTCTTTTAAATCGACGACTTCAGTTTGGAAATCGTTTAGACCCAATGTTGGAATTGTGGTTTCTAGCCAATTGGCAACTTTAATTGCTGTACGTCCTTCACGAACACTTCCTACGATAATATAGACCAGCATGTATGTTTCCTAAGAATTTTTATCTTTATAAGTTAATTCATTATATAGGTGGGAGAGAATATAGAATTTGTAAGGATTCTTATGCCATCAATAAAAAATTGAATAATAAAAAGCCCTCATTAAGAGGGCTTTTTATTTATATGAGCTTAATGCCCTGTTGGCCTTCGGGAGTTACCTTGAATATTTCTACTTCAAAGGTAATATTTTTCCCAGCTAACGGGTGATTAAAATCAATTTCTGTAATGTCGTCATTAACCGACTTCACTACACCGAATAAGGTTGTTTTTGCCTTATCTTCAAACTCAATCATATGGCCAGGAATAGGGCGTTGTTCAAACTTAACCGTATCGAAAGTTTGAATGTTTTCTGGATTCCATGGGCCAAATGCATCTTCTGGCGGAAGATGTACCGTACGACGGTCGCCTGCACGTAAACCAAATAATGCTTTTTCAAAACCAGGTAAAAGGTTGCCATCGCCAATAGTAAGAGTAACTGGTTCTTCACGGTTACGTGTATTATCGATTTCTACACCATTTTCAATAGCAACAGAAAAGTGTAGATCGACTTTAGAGCCGTCTGTAATACGAATTTCTTCGTTAGGTTGGATAATTTCGGTCATATTATGCATCCGAATTTTGGTTACGTTGCTTCTCAAGGAAGAATGTATCGATGAGTAGCAAGATGGTACCTAGGGTAATGGCACTGTCCGCAATATTAAAAGCTGGAAAGTGATGATTTTGGTAATAGACATGAATAAAATCGACAACATAGCCTAAAGTAATGCGGTCAATTAAATTGCCTAATGCTCCACCTAAAATTAAAGCGATGGCTACAGGTAGCACCACCATTTTTTTAGGCATACGAAGCAACCAAAATACAAAAAGAACTGAAACTAAGCCTGCTAAAGATGTGAAGAAATAGCGTTGCCATCCTCCTGCATCAGATAAAAAGCTAAAGGCTGCACCATAGTTATGTAATAGTGTCCAGTTTAAAAATGGAAGCACAGGTACTGGATCCGCGTAGTTCAGATGTGTACTTGCAATCCATTTTGTCCATTGATCCAACACAATGGCAAGGACAGAAAGTCCAAGCCAAATTAGGTTGTGTGGATAAAACTGGAATAAGCCTTTTTTAGCTTGTGAATTAGGCATATTTTCTCACTTCGCCACGACCAGTGACGTTCACAATACAACGACCACATAAACCAGGATGATCGGCATGTGTATTTACATCTGGAAGGACATGCCAGCAACGTGCGCATTTTTCACCTTCAGCTGCAGATATTTGTACACGTAAGCCTTCCATTTCAGTTGCTTCACCTTGTTCAGCAAATGGATGTACTACTACTTCTGAAGTAATAAGAACAAAACGGAGTTCATCAGCCAGTTGGTTTAAAACTGTTTGTAATGATTCATTTGCCCAAAGTTCAACTTTGGCTGAAAGATTACTGCCGACAAGTTTAGCGTTACGCGCTGCTTCAATCTGTTTATTTACTGCAGATTTTACGCTAATCAATGTTTGCCAATCTTCTTCAGAAAGCAAGTTTGCTTTTGATGAAACCGGCAGGTCATACCATTCTGAAGTAAATACATACTTTTCAGTTTGTTCTGGAATGAGTGGCCATGCTTCTTGTGCGGTAAAGCTTAAGATTGGGCTCATCCAACGGATAAATGCTTGGACAATATGGTAAAGCGCTGTTTGTGCAGAACGACGTGCCTGAGAATCCGCTTTAGTGGTGTACTGACGATCTTTGATAATGTCTAGGTAGAAACCACCTAAGTCATTAATACAGAAGCTTGTTAACGCACTACACACCACATGGAAGTTCATTTCTTCATAGGCAGTGATAATCGTTTGTTGTACTTCATTTGCACGCTGCAAGATGTATTGGTCGAGAGCGATTAAATCATCTACTGCCAAAGCATCTGTGCTTGGTTTGAAACCATTTAAGTTAGCAAGCAAGAAACGTAATGTATTACGAATACGACGGTAGCTATCACTTACACGGCTAAAGATTTCTTTAGACGCCGCGATTTCATAGCGATAGTCACTAGAAGCTACATACAAACGTAAACCATCAGCGCCAAGTTGTTTGATGATTTCTTCAAGCGGAATATAGTTGCCTAAAGATTTCGATAACTTACGACCATTTTCATCAACCGTAAAGCCATGTGTTAACAATGCTTTGTATGGGGCACGATTGTGAATAGCCATAGAAGTTAATAAAGAAGACTGGAACCAACCACGGTGCTGGTCTGAACCTTCTAAATATAAATCGGCAGGACTTTCTAGATATTCACGTTGTTCAAGTACAGCGTAATGCGTTGTACCAGAATCGAACCATACATCGAGGGTATCGCGAATAGCGTTATATTGTTCAGCATCTTCACCAATGAAGTCTTTCGCATCACGTTTGAACCATGCTTCGATACCTTCTTGTTCGATAAGTTTAGCAACTTCTTCGATTAATTCAGGTGTACGAGGGTGTAATTCGTTCGTATCTTTATGCACGAAGAATGGAATTGGCACACCCCAAGTACGTTGACGTGAGATACACCAATCTGGACGTCCTTCAATCATTGATTCGATACGGTTTTTACCCCAATTCGGTACAAACTCGATATCGTTTTCAATTGCATTAATGGCACCTTCACGTAAACCCTTTTGATCCATGCTAATAAACCATTGTGGGGTTGCACGGAAAATAATAGGGGTTTTATGACGCCAGCAGTGCGGATAACTGTGTTTGATTGGTTGATGTGCCCATAAACGGCCTACAGCACCCAAAGCTTCGATAATCTTTGGATTGGCTTTATAGATGTGCTCACCAGCATAGATAGGGGCAGTTGGTAAATAAACACCATTACCACCCACTGGGTTATCTACTGTAAGGTTATATTGAAGACCTACTTTATAGTCGTCTGCACCATGGCCAGGAGCGGTATGTACTGCACCTGTACCACTTGTTGCGATAACGTGTTCACCTAAAATCACCGGAACTTGACGATCGGTAAGTAAAGGATGTTGTAATGTAAGGTTTTCAAGAGCCGAACCAGTAAAGTCAGCTAAAACTACTGGATTTTCAAGTTTATAGCGTTCAATTGCTGAAGCAACTAAGTCTTTAGCAAGAATGAAGTTTTGCTTACCACGCTCAGTAGTCACTTGTACCAATTGATATTCAATTTCGGCGTGCAAAGCAACGGCTTGGTTCGCAGGCAATGTCCATGGTGTAGTGGTCCAGATCACGATATCAGTCGGATCTTGAACATCTACGCTTAAACGAGCACTTAAATCTTTTAGATCGACAACGCCAAAACCAACATCAATTGCGTCAGATTTTTTATCTTCGTATTCAACTTCAGCTTCAGCAAGCGCAGAACCACAGTCCATACACCAGTTCACTGGCTTTAAGCCCGGCTGGATATGACCATTTTTTTGAATTAAACCCAAAGCACGAACGATATCGGCTTCTTGTTTATAGTTCATGGTGAGATAAGGATTATCCCAGTCACCTAAAATACCTAAACGCTTAAAGTCATTACGCTGTAAATCAATTTGTTTTAGTGCGTATTCACGGCAAAGTTTACGGAAAGTAGCCGCGTCAACTTTTTCGCCAACTTTACCTACTTTTTCTTCAACTTTTAGTTCGATTGGCAAACCATGACAGTCCCAGCCCGGTACATAAGGCGCATCGAAACCTGACAGAGTACGGCTTTTTACAATAACGTCTTTGAGTACTTTGTTGACCGCATGGCCTAAGTGAATTGTACCGTTCGCATATGGAGGGCCATCATGCAAAATATATTTTTTCTTGCCAATACGCGATGCACGAATCTGCTGATAAATGTTGTCGGTATACCACTCTTCTAACCATTTCACTTCACGTACTGCCAAATTTGCTTTCATTGCAAATTGAGTATCCGGCAGGTTTAGCGTGGCTTTGTAGTCCACTGCATTCTCAGGAGTTTGCTTATCGCTCATGCAAGTTTTCATCCAGTTTAATCAGCTTGGGAGCCGACATGTTTTACAATCAAAATTCGAATTAAAAAGGAAATTGTGTCGTGTCGTTACGATATTGTCGTAACTGATGCACGTCATTATCAATTCCTGCCTTAAGTGCTTCAAGCGAAGGGTAGTTCAATTCACCATGAAGATAGTGAAGAAAAGTCACCCGCATAAATAAGCCATACAGATTAGCAGAAACATCAGGGAAATGTACTTCTAATCTCCACTCTGGATGTTCTTGCTGAATGGCTGGACGTGTACCGACATGACCCGCGCCATATAGGCTGTTTTCATGATATCCGGCAATTCCCGGTTTTTCAGGTGCGTCCTGAAGTACTTTTTGAGTTAACGACGTTGTTTCGCAAATGACTTCAACCCCATAAATGCCATTTAAACAAGGTTTATGGCGGTTGAGGCGAACGTTAATGGTTGGAAAATCGAGAGTTCGTCCAATCTGGTCGCCATATTGAACACGTCCAGTAATACTGTATGGACGGCCTAATAATTTAGCGGCTAAGGCAAGATTTCCTGCCTGAAGTACCTGACGAATACGAGTTGAACTTACACGTTCACCTTCGAGTTCAATGGTATGTAAGTTGGTGACCCCAAATCCGTAATCTTTTAAAAATTCGCTATTGCCTTGACGGTCTTTGCCGAAATGGAAATCATCACCTAAAACCAAAGCTTGTGCGTTTAATTTGTCTTTTAATAAATCGGCAAATTCAGTAGCACTCATGCTACGGAAGTGCTGATCAAATTTAGCAACCGCAATGTAATCAACTCCAAGTTCGGCTAGATATTCGACTTTTTCTCGTAATGAATTAATACGAGGAGGAGCATCGTAGCCTTGAAAGAACTCAAGAGGTTGTGGCTCAAAAATCATGACCAATGTTTTTAAGCCTTGTGCTGCAGCAATTTTTTTGAGTTGAGCAATCATCGCTTGGTGACCTAAATGGACACCATCAAAATTACCAATAGTTACCGCTGTTGGTGGTAACTGAAAATTGGGCGATAACGCATTAAGACGAAGCAGTTTCATGAACTTAAAATATGGCTATTTTTGCAAGGGCTATATATTGCCATAATCTCACAGATTCGTCTTGTTGTTGTGTTTTTACTCAGTTATTTTTCAATATGAATATTCTTTATATTTAAAATATTGATGAATTAAATAAAAATAAATCAATTTTTCTTATTAATTATTTACTCTACTATATTTTCATCCACTCTTTGATTAGAGAATTAAGATGAAAAAACCCTTTTACCAATTAAATCAAAGCAAAGATGTTATACGACATTTTACCCCAAATTGGTTTACAGCGACTATGGGTACTGGTGTGGTAAGTATGATTTTAATTCAGCTTCCTTTTGCTCAATCATTTTTATTCATGCTAGCAACCTTGTTATGGCAATTTAATATTGTCCTATTTAGTGTTTTTTCAGGTCTCTATTTATTACGGTGGTTGCTTTTCCCTCATGAAGCGAAGCAAATATTTAAGCATCCAAATATGAGCTTGTTTTTAGGTGCTATTCCGATGGGGTTAGCTACTATATTAAATGGTTTCTTAAGCTTTGGTATTGGGCTTTACGGTGAAGTGGCAATCCATATTGCCCAAGCTTTATGGTACATCGATGTCTTTTTAGCTCTAGCAATTGCGTGGATTGTACCGTTTTGCATGTTTAGCCGTCAGAACCATCAACTACACACTATGACTGCAATCTGGCTTTTACCTGTAGTTGCATGTGAGGTGGCTGCAAGCTCTGCGGGGATGTTAGTAGCTCATTTACCAGCAGATCTGCATAGCTTTCATTTATTACTGGCTGGTTATGTGCTTTGGGGAATCTCTGTTTTACCGGCATTCGCTATTTTGACAATTTTAATGTTGCGTATGGCTTTGCATCAATTACCTGAAAAAGAAGTCGCGATTTCTAGCTGGCTCTCTTTAGGCCCAATTGGTACAGGTGCTTTAGGATTATTGTTGCTAGGGCAACAGGCACAAAGAGTGGCACCAAATGTAGGATTTGACCAATTCGCGAATGTCTTTCAAGCTTTAGGAATTGTGGGTAGTCTGGTGCTTTTAGGTTTCGGGTTATGGTGGCTTGGTCTAGCAATCTTAACAACGCTTCGTCATGCAAAGACAGGTATTCCATTCAACTTAGGTTGGTGGGGCTTAACCTTTCCATTAGGTGTATTTATTCTGGCGCTATTTAATTTAGGACATCAGGTTGAAATTGTATTTTTACAATACGTTGCTGTTGCATTGAGTCTTTTATTATTGGCAATGTGGGGCGTTGTAATGAAGAAAACGCTAGCAGGAGCATATAGTGGTCAACTGTTCTTTTCTCCATGCTTAATCGCTTTACAACAAAAAATGCAGTGATTATGAAAAGGTGCAAAAAGCTTTTGCACCTGATTTATACTTATTTTCTAATTTTATTTAATTTTGATTTGAGCTTTTTGAATGAACACTGATATTGCTTTAATTATGGCACTTCCTAATGAATCTAAAGGTTTATTTGAACAGGCAGGTGTTGAAGTCCATTACAGTGGTATTGGCAAGATTAATGCTGCTTTTAAAGCATTTGAGGTTATTCAAAAAACAGGGTGTAAAACTTTAATTAATTTGGGTACAGCAGGAAGCTCTACGTTTAATCGCCATGATTTGGTCGAGGTGAAGACTTTTGTACAACGTGATATGGATGTTTCACCGTTAGGGTTTGAAGTAGGTGTAACGCCGTTAGATGATCACTTGCCAGCTGAAATTCACCTTCAACCACATTTTGCTGATTTGCCAAAGGGGATTTGTGGTACTGGCGATTCATTTGAAACAGGCCAGCCAAAGGTAGCTTGCGATGTGGTGGATATGGAGGGTTATGCTTTAGCCAAAGTCTGCCATAAGCTAGGAGTTCGCTTGATTTCTGTGAAGTATATTACTGATGGAGCAGATGACACTGCACATCTGGATTGGGAAGAAAATTTATTATTAGGTGCCCAAAAACTTTTGGCTCTTTATCAAAATCATTTCTAAAAAAAGATCGGCAAGTTTGCCGATCTTTTTTTGGTTTTAACGAGGCAATACGCCGTAGAGCATCAGGTGTACTGTGTGCTCAATTGAGCGTTGGAACATGCTTCGGTTACGAAGAGTTTTTCCAGTCACCATTTCCATTTGGGTTGCAAAATCTGCATAGTTTTGCGTAAGGCCCCAAATGTTTAAAATTAATAATTCTGGATCGATATCTGGTGAAATCTTTCCTTCTTCTTGCCAAGTCTGAATGACTTTAGCTTTACGCTTAAATAGTTTTTTTAATGGTCCTTTGAGAATAGGTAAAATATGCGGAGCGCCTTGAATTATTTCTAATGCAAACAATCTAGATGCTTTCGGTTGGCTACGAGACAGTTCGATTTTTTGTATTAAATAGTGAGATAGGGCTTCGGCTGGTTCTAATTCAGATTCTAATGTTTGTAAGGGAGCCAACCATTTTTGTAAAACAGTTGTGAGCACTTCTACATATAAAGACTCTTTATTTTCGTAGTAATAGAAAATATTCGACTTATGCATGTCGGCGAGTTGGGCAATTTCATCCAGACTTGCGCCAGTGAACCCATAGACCGAAAATACGTCAAGGGCGGCAGCAAGAAGCTGATTGCGCTTTTGGGTACTCTTTTTTTGTTCCATCTGCTGCATAATTAAAAAAATATTATTCCCATTGTAAGGGAAATTGTTTGATTTGTGCACAGGTGTCTTGCTTTTTTAATCAAAAAACGGCTAGTTATTTGCGTAATAGATATACTATTGTGCAAAAAATAAAGAATTTAACTAGTTTATTGTTATTCTTAAAAATATTTTTAAAATTTCGCCCTAAAAAAGAGCAATAAAACAGCAGCTTTATTGCTCGTAAATTGGGCATTTTTCGGTTGAACGGTTCTCATTACTCATCGCAAACCTAAGTTGCCAAAACCGCATCGAGTACTTGTTGCTCAAGTTGGGCAAAACTAATGCTCTTTTTACGCGGGCGTGGCAAATTAACTTGGAAACTTTGAGCAATCTGACCTTTATCTAATAAGATAATACGATCAGCCAATTGCACTGCTTCACTTACGTCATGTGTGACTAAAATGGCGGTAAAGCCTTGCTCTTTCCACAAGCGCTCAATCAAGCTTTGCATTTCAAGACGGGTTAGGGCATCTAATGCACCCAAAGGTTCATCTAACAACAAAATGCGTGGCGTATGCGACAGTGCGCGTGCTAAAGCTGTACGTTGTCGCTGACCGCCAGAGAGTTGTGAAGGCCATTGTCCCGATTTTTCTTTTAAACCAACTTTTTCTAGTAACTCTTCAGCTAAAGCATGTTGCGATTTTGGTAGTCCAAGTTGAACATTTTGAAGAATATTTCTCCAAGGAAGCAAACGTGGATCTTGGAACATAACTCGAATATCATCATTGGTAATGCCTTCACGCAAATGGCGAGCAGACTTAAATTTAATTTCTCCAAAACTGGCTTTTTCAAGTTGGGCAATTAAACGTAGTAACGTGCTTTTACCACAACCACTTCGACCAACAATTGCTAAAAATTCACCAGGTTGGATGTGTAGGTCAAGATCTTCAAGAACCTTAACCTCGCCATAAAATTTATATAGCTGCTCAATCAGAATCTCTGCGCCTAATGTAGGTTCTTGTGATTCTGTTGGCTCTTCAGGAATGAGCTGCACGTCATTCTGATTAATATTTAAATTCAGATTTGTCATGTTTTAAGCTCCCTTATTTCTGATATCCAGAGTGCCAACGTAGTAAATAGCGCTCTAAAATCTGTGCTAAGACATCTGCTAGTTTGCCTAGTAAGGCGTAAAGAAGAATACCGACCAGTACCACATCTGTTTGTAAAAACTCGCGTGCATTCATGGTCATATAACCAATACCAGCTTGAGCAGAAATGGTTTCGGCAACAATCAGCAAGACCCAAACTAAACCTAAAGCAAAACGTAAACCGACTAAAATAGAAGGCATCGCACCTGGAAGAATAATTTCTTTGTAAAGTTGCCAGCGAGAAAGTCCGTAGCTTTTACCCATCTCAATCAATTGAGGGTCAACTGACCGAATACCGTGATAGGTGTTGATATAAATTGGGAAAAAAACACCTACTGCAACTAAAAATAATTTTGCGGTTTCATCAATACCGAACCACAAGATAACGAGTGGAATAAGTGCTAATGCTGGGATGTTACGAATCATTTGCAAGGTTGTATCGAGTAGGGTAGAAGCAAATCGCGAAGAGCCATTCAGTAAACCCAATAGCAAACCTAGACCGCCCCCAATTAAAAGCCCAAGCAAAGCGCGACCTGCACTGACCTTAACGTGATGCCATAATTCTCCGCTAACGAGTAAGTGCCAAAAAGCGGAAATGACTGCCGTGGGTGCCGGCAAAATACGGCTTTCTAAAAGACCAGAACTCGATGCAATTTGCCAGACAATCAATAGGATGATCGGGAAAATCCAAGGCAGCAAATGCTGCCCGATTTGTTTTGTTCCACGTGAAACAATACTTTCATCTTTACTCATGCAGGCTCCTTGACGGAACTATTTTGCTTCTTCTCGTCGGGAACATAGTTGTTGGCAATAATTTCACCGAATGGACCGGTTAAATTTGGCTGAGCAAGTTTCGCTCGGGTTTCGATTGGTAATAGAGGGAATACTAACTCTGCAAAACGGATTGACTCTTCAAGATGCGGATAGCCTGAGAAAATAAAGGTATCGATACCTAGGTCAGCATATTCCTGAATACGGGCAGCGACTGTTTCAGGGTCACCTACAAGTGCTGTACCCGCACCGCCACGGACTAAGCCAATACCTGCCCAGAGATTTGGAGATACTTCAAGCTTGTCGCGGTTACCGCCGTGAAGAGCTGCCATACGTTGTTGACCGACAGAGTCCATTTGTGCAAATTTTTTCTGTGCGGCAGCAATGGTCGTATCATCAAGATATTGAATAAGTTCGTTAGCTGCTGCCCATGCTTGTTCATTGGTTTCGCGAACAATGACATGCAAGCGAATGCCATAAGTTAATTTACGACCTTTAGCTTCAGCTTTAGCACGAACATGTTCGATCTTTTGTTTAACTGCTGCTGGTGGCTCACCCCACGTGAGGTACGTGTCGACTTGCTCAGCGGCCAAGTCGACAGCGACGTCTGAAGAACCGCCAAACCAAAGCGGTGGGTAAGGCTTTTGAACAGGTGGGTAAAGTAGTTTTGCATCATCAACTTGTAAGCGTTCACCGTGGAATGTAAAAGCTTCACCCGTATGTGAACGCGTCAAAATTTCACGCCAAATTTTTACATATTCATTAGCAGTTTGATAACGCGTTGAGTGATCTTCATATAAACCATCGCCGCGTAGTTCAGCTTCATCACCACCAGTCACTAAGTTGAGTAACACACGGCCATTCGACAAGCGGTCAAATGTTGCAGCCATACGCGCAGCCAAAGCTGGTGTAGTTACACCCGGACGTAACGCGACTAAAAACTTAAGGTGCTGTGTTGCATCAATCAGGCTAGCCGCTGTAATCCAAGGATCTTCACATGAACGACCTGTTGGAATAAGTACGCCTTCATAACCCAAATTATCTACCGCCACAGCAATTTGCTTCATATAGGCATGGTCAACCTGACGAGCGCCTTTACTTGTACCTAAATAGCGACTATCACCGTGAGTAGGAATAAACCAGAAAATTTTCATGTGCATTACCTATATGTCTATTGAAATTACTTGGCAATCCAAACAGCTTGTTTGATGCTGATTGGTTTTGGAATGATGCCTTGTTGGCTAAAAATGTCTGCGAGCTGCTGCTGTTCAGCAATAACTTTGCTGTTGAGTGGCGCTGCCGATGATGGACGTGGACGACGTTTAATGAATAAGTCACTGGTCGCAGGCTTAAGGCCTGTGCTTTGACCAATAGCACTTGCCGTTTCTGTTTGATGGCTTTGAACCCATTTGTCGGCTTGATTGATTTGTTTGATAAGTCCTGAAACGGCTTTAGGATGTTGTTTAACAAAATCTGGAGCAGCTAAATAAAATGTATAGTTCGGACTTAAGCCTTTACCTGATGCAAGAACACGGGCTTGGTCTTCTAGTTGTGCTGA
The DNA here is from genome assembly GCF_016124155.1 of Acinetobacter sp. AC1-2. NCBI lineage: Bacteria > Pseudomonadati > Pseudomonadota > Gammaproteobacteria > Moraxellales > Moraxellaceae > Acinetobacter > Acinetobacter sp. AC1-2. The sequence continues at coordinate 164,748 of NZ_JABFFO010000005.1, read as the reverse complement.
AGCGAAATAAGGGTCCCAAATTGCCCATGCATCAACGGCACCTTTTTGGAATGCAGCACGAGCATCGGCAGGAGTAAGCCAAATTGGAGTAATGTCGCTCCAGTTTAGGCCTGCTTTACGTACGGCTTGTACAAGTAAATAATGTGAACTGGAACCTTTTTGCAGCGCAATACGTTTGCCTTTGAGGTCTTTAAGCTGTTTCAGTTGTGAGTTTTTAGGAACTAAAATTGCCGATGCCAACGGTTTCGCTGCTTCATAGGCAATGTAATATAAAGGTTTACCAGCCGCTTGTGCGTAGACTGGCGGGGTATCTCCAGTGACTCCAACATCAAGTGAACCGACAGCTAAAGCTTCTAAAATTTGTGGACCAGCAGGGAACTCATTCCAAGTAACTTTGGCATTTGGAAATTCTTGTTCAAATAATTTTTGCTGTTTGGCAATCGCAAAATTAATAGAGCTTTTTTGAAAACCAATACGAAGTTCTTTCACAGTTGGATCAATTGCCCAAGCTGGTGCTGCAATTGTTAAACCTAATACAGTGACTGCGCTAATACGTTTAGCTAACTGGACCCACTGACTTTTATTGAAAAATGACTGATGTTGCATATTGATATCCTTGTTCCCCTTGAGGCAAGGCACAGCATTTATATGATTATTTAAGCCGTGCCTATGCTGGGTTTATTTCAGTTTTAAAATGGCGTCTTGAATGGTGAGTTTGTTTGGAATGAGCTTTTGCGCATAAAAGGCATCAGCTACTTGTTGTTGTTCTTTCGCCACCTTGTCAGATATTGGCTGAACTCCAAAACCCATACGTGAAATGGAAGTTTTGAGTACATCAAACTCAAGTGCTGTAGGTTTTTCGAGTAGCTTGGCAGCTTCATCCTGATGTGTGCTGACCCATTCAGTTGTCTGGTTAAGGGTTTGCACAACAGTGTTGAGAACTTTCGGATTATTTTCTGCAAACTTACGGTCAGCTAAATAGAACTGATGATTGCTTACCAAATTTTCACCTGTTGCTAAAACTCGTGCCTGAATTTGATGTTCAGCCGCTGCAAAGAACGGGTCCCAAATCACCCATGCATCTACCGCACCTTTTTCAAAGGCCGCACGTGCATCTGATGGCGGTAAATAAACAGGTTGAATATCGCTTAAGCTTAAGTTATTGGCTTCTAGAACTTTCAATAACAGGTAATGAACATTCGAGCCTTTATTAAGAGCAACACGTTTGCCTTTTAAATCTTGAATAGAGTGGATTGGAGAGTCTTTTTGTACCAATAGTGCTTCTGCTTTTGGAGCAGCGGGTTGGTTTGCGACATAGACTAAATTTGGATTGGCAGCTTGAGCAAAGATGGGTGGTGCTTCACCTGCTTCACCGAGTGAAACGCTCCCTACATTTAAACCTTCAAGTAATTGAGGTCCAGCAGGAAACTCGACCCATTTTACTTGCACGCCTTGATCTTTTAGTACTTTTTCTAGGTCACCACGGGCCTTTAAAATAGGAAGAATGCCATATTTTTGATAGCCAATATTTAAAGTTGTGGTGGCCTGTTCCTCTTTTTTGGCACAACCACTTAACATCATCACTCCTGCTAGGCTGGCCGCGATGACTGAATATTTTGCCCATGAAGTGGTGTTGAAAAGTGCCATGAGGTTTCGTGCTCCCCGAAAGAGAAAAGAAAAAATAATTGGATGAGCAGATACCCTAAAGGGATTTTTATTTCAGAAAAAATAAGTATTCGGTCTTTAATTATGCAAAAAAAAGCTAAACACAATAGGCTATAAACTTATGCAAAAAAATGATTTATCTAAAAGAAATATGTTTGATGGATTGTAAGTAAGTTAATGTAAATAAAATAAAAAATATTAAAACATTAAAAATAGAGATTTAAAAAAAGTACAACCATAAATTAATAGCATTTATGGATGTACTTTTTTAACTAAGCTTATCTGAAATAAGAATATCTTAAAAAGAGCAAAGGCTAAGGGAGCAGCTTTTTAAAAACTAAAGAATTCCTTTGGTAGTTATAGAGTGCTTGACGGGCATTCGGTAAGTCATCAACACTGACCTGATGAAAACCATGTTCTAAAAACCAGTGAGCGGTACGCGTTGTTAAAACGAATAATTGACGAATACCTTGTTCTTTGGCTTTTTCTTCAAGGAATTGCAGAATTTGGCTACCACGGTTTGATTTACGATAACTTGGATGCACGGCAACACAGGCAATTTCTGCAGAACGAGTTTCGTTAAACTCAGTCGGAATTGGATAAAGTGCAGCACACGCTAGAATCATACCGTCGCGTTCAATGACAGCAAACTGGCTGATTTCTTGCTCTAAACGTTCTCGTGAACGATAAACCAAGATGCCTTCTTCTTCCAAAGGGCGTAATAAATTCATTAAACCACCCACATCTTGAATATGGGCTGTGCGAACTTCTTCATAATGTGCATCGGTAATCATGGTACCTATACCATCTCGAGTAAATAACTCTTGAAGAAGGGCGCCATCATAGGCATATGAAATAAGATGTACGCGATGTACGCCAGATAAAGACGCTTTTTTGGCTTGTTGCAAATGTAAAGTGAGCGTTGGACTAATGGTTTGGTATTGTTGAATATAGTAGTCGAGCTGATGTGGGCTTAACTCACGTAATATTTGTTCATCCTCATTAAGAAGCCCTTGTTGTTCCCCAAGAAAAATGAGTTTATCTGCTTTTAAATAAGTTGCAGTTTTGGTCGCAACTTCTTCTGCTCTTAAGTTAAATACTTCGCCTGTAGTGGAATAACCTGTTGGCCCCAGTAGCACAATATTATGATTATCGAGGTGTCGATCAATTGCATCGGTATCAATAGAGCGAACTTCACCTGTGAGCTGGAAATCCATTCCATCACGAATGCCATAAGGTTTAGCAGTCACAAAATTACCCGATATCACATCTATTCGAGCGCCGTACATTGGAGAGTTCGCTAAGCCCATAGAAAGTAATGCTTCAATTTCTAGGCGAATGGAGCCTACGGCACTCATGACACAGCTTAAAGATTCACGTGTAGTAATGCGGCAGTTGTCATAAAAAGGGGTTTCAATTCCTTTTTCTTTAAGATTTTGATTAATTTGCGGACGTGCGCCGTGCACGAGAATTAAACGGATACCAAGAGAGTGTAATAAAGCAATATCGTGAATGATATGTTCGAAATTAGGATGACGGACTGCTTCACCACCAAACATCAATACGAATGTTTTATCGCGGTGAGCATTAATGTAGGGCGCTGAGTGTCGAAACCAGTGTACATAATGCTGGGTGTTATTATGCGACTTTTCTAAAGACTTGCTTGGCATACCGATCTCGAATCAACAGCAAAAAGATATAGAGATGATTCTAAACAAAAAAGATTAAAGTCGCATGTTTTAGATAAAAAAACACCCAAATCAGAGTTTGGGTGTTTAAAGAATTTTAGAATTAGTGAACAACTCTAATGATTTTGTGGCTTTGTTCATTCACAAGGACATAATTTCCGTTCACTTTGTACCATTTTTGGTAGCGACCTGGCTTAGTTAATTTCTGATGTTGACGGTAGTCAATTACGTAACGTGAGTGTTGATATTCACGGGGTACAACTTGACCTGCTCGCCAAACATTACGATGGTCGTCTTTTTTAATTACTTTAACAGTTTTTACTTCATGGTTTTGGTAATTGCCATGATGATTATGATCGTTAGGTGCTGCCATTGCTGTTGTTGCAACTAAACCACTGAGTGAAAGAACAATTGCTGTTGTTAGTTTTTTCATTGTAAACCTCGAATGATGAATTAAATTTCAATAACTAAAGATTAGTGAACAATTACAGATAAATCGTGGAGGCTACGAAGAATAAATGTGAAAACTAACGATGAAATAAGAAGAAATTAAGAAAATACGAAGTGTAAGACTATAAAAAATCTTTTTATTTCTAAGATATATAAATAATAAAAAAGGATAAAACCATACGGCTTTATCCTTCTTGCTCAGCGATAGCGAGGTTCTATCGCGTTAAAAACCACGAATACTAACAATACTATTAGAATCAGTATCGACTAAAATATAGTCATTATTGATTTTGTACCATTGTTGACTGCGGCCTGGTTTCGGCAAGTTACTGTCTTTATAGTCGACTTTGTAGCCATTACCACGATAGTGCTGTGGCATCACATAGCCCGGCTGCCAACGATGCTGTTTAAGGCGTTCAAAGCCACGTTCCTCGCGCATACGGCGTTCGTCACGGACACGATCTTCATCATGATCACGTCCAAATCCTGGCCCACGATCGTTCCATTCACCGCGTGGTCCTCCACCTTTAGGACCTTTGGGGCCATGGCCTCGGTCAAAAGGAGGATCAGCAAAGCTCGCCATACTTGTAGTGAGTACGGCTATGGAAAGGGTTAAGATTGTGAACAACTTTTTCATGATGCATCCTCGTTTACATCTGATGTCTCTCATGTTGAATACTCTACGCGCAAAATGCAGAGAAACTGTGAAGATCATTTAATGGTTCAATTAAAATTACGGATAGATCAAGAGTTTTTATCAATAATAAAAAAGGCTTGTATATATCTTTTCAGGTATAGGCAAGCCAGATTTGATGATCGGCTGTAATTTTATTTAGCTTTTCATCTTTAACATTTTAATCCTGTGCATCGATACTTTGACCATTGAGCGCCAAGCTATCTTCACCCATTAAATAGAGATAAGCAGGCAAGATCGACTCTGGTGTAGGTAGTGTTTTAGGATCTTCTTGTGGATAGGCTTTAGCACGCATTGCAGTACGTGTCGCGCCTGGATTAATGCAGTTAAAGCGGATATTCGGATAAATATTTTCCGCTGCAAAAATTTTGCTGACTGCTTCAATTGCGATTTTGGAGACAGAATATGCGCCCCATAAAGCACGTGCTTCACGGCCTACACCAGAGCTGGTAAATACGACAGAGGCATTTTCTGATTTCTGCAAAAGCGGTAATAACGCTTGAGTTAAGGCAAAAGGGGCACGTAAGTTAACTGCCATGACATCATCCCAAGTTTCGGTTGGATAATGTGCTAGTTCTACGCGTTCACCTAAAATACCTGCATTATGCAAAATACCGTCAAGACGCCCAAACTGTTTCTCAAGGGTATCGACTAAAAAATCATAATCACGGTCAGAAGCACTCGAAAGCTGTAATGGTAAAATTGCCGGTTGCGGTGCACCTAGACTTTCAATTTCATCATAAATAACTTCTAGTTTATTTAAGGTTCTACCATGCAGTACAACGGTTGCGCCATGTAGGGCATAAGTCAGAGCTGCAGCTCGCCCAATTCCATCGCCAGCACCGGTAATTAAAATAATTCGATCTTTGAGTAGATCCGGACGAGGTTGGTATTCTGAATATTTCATTGGTAAACCTCCTTCTTTTTATATTGATAAAACGAATAACTATTAAAAAAGCCTATAAAACTCTTATGTTAACTTATCATACGCTGATTTTCCTGTAGAGCAGGAAGCTTTTGACGTAACATATCGTGTAATTCTGTCACCGTATTTACAATCGAATCGGCCTGCCATGCAGTGAGATCATCACGGTGTTCGATTGGTAAATAGCCATATGCAGCTAAAATAGTATACATATTGGCATTGCGACCAGCATCAATATCACGTGGGTGGTCACCCACATAAATAATTTCATTTGCTGGGATATTTAACTGTTTAGCAGCCAAATACATTGGTTCAGGGTCTGGTTTAGTTTTACTAACATCCTCAGGACATACCAAAACCGCGCAGCGTTCAGTCAGATTTAACTTCTCTAAGAGAGACTCGCTTAAACCACGAGGTTTATTGGTCACAATACCCCACGGAATTTCTTTAGCTTCTAAAGTTTCTAGAAGCGGATACATGCCTTCAAACAGGTCTGTATCGACCACAATGTTATTGCCGTAAATGTCTAAAAAGTTTTGGCGATGTGCCAAGAAAATCGGATTGGTCACATCCAGCTCTGGATAGACCAATTTAACCATCGCACGAGCGCCTTCAGAAACCTGAGTACGAATTAGGTCGGCATCAACAACCGGACGTCTTTCATCACGGCACATTTGCTGAATAATACGAATGAAGTCGGCAGCCGTATCGATAAGAGTACCGTCTAAATCAAACAAAACAGCTTTCATCATGCACCTGTATTGATCGTGTGAACCATATAATTAACGTCGACATTTGGCGCTAACCAGTAATGTTTGGTAAGCGGGTTGTAATGCAGTCCAGTCATTTCTTTTAAAGTAAGGCCTGCATTACGAATGTCATGTGCCATTTCAGATGGGCGAATAAATTTATGATAATCATGTGTACCTTTTGGCAACATGCGTAGTACGTATTCTGCACCAATAATGGCAAATAAATAAGATTTTGGGTTGCGGTTAATAGTTGAGAAGAACACATGGCCGCCCGGTTTAACCAAAGCCTGACAAGCTCTTACAATAGATGCAGGATCTGGAACGTGTTCCATCATTTCCATGCAAGTCACCACATCGTATTGGCCAGCTTGTTCTTGTGCTAATTCTTCTACTGGAATTTGGCGATATTCAATATTTTGAACATTGTCTTGTTGAGCATGCAAACGGCCTACAGCTAGTGGTGCTTCACCCATATCAATACCGAGTACATCTGCGCCACGACGTGCCATGCTCTCGGCCAAAATACCGCCACCACAGCCGACATCCAGTACTTTTTTACCAGCAAGACCGCCTACGCGTTCATCAATCCAGTTTAAACGTAGTGGATTAATTTGATGAAGTGGGCGAAATTCAGAATGTTGATCCCACCATTTGGCAGCAAGTGCTTCAAACTTTGCGATTTCTTGTAAATCAACATTCAATTGCGACATGGTGCTACCTCTAAACTTGAGTTATCTTTTTGGATGTAGTTCGCCGTTAGTGTAGCGATTATTGGGAAAAAAGCGATAAACCCAATAAAAAACTTCACAGAAGCAAAACGAATTTAGCATATTTGTTTTATATTTAGGGCATAAGCTAATGCATAACAACTTAGAGGAAAAGCTGTAGCAATGAAAAAATTGGTTTTGGGTGGTTTGAGTGCAGCAATTATGGCCGTATCGGGTAGTGCAATGGCAGCAGATTTTGTTGCTGGTAAAGACTACACCGTGATTGCCAATCCTGGCAAAGTGGAAGTCCCGGGGAAAATCGAAGTTCGAGAGTTCTTTTGGTATGGATGTCCACACTGTTTTAAACTTGAACCGCATATGCAAACGTGGTTAAAACAGATTCCTAAAGATGTGCGTTTTGTACGTACACCAGCTGCAATGAATAAAATGTGGGAACAAGGGGCGCGTACATATTACACATCTGAGGCATTAGGTGTACGTAAACGTACGCATTTACCGTTGTTCCATGCGATTCAGGTGAATGGTCAGCAAATTTTTGATCAGGCTTCTGCTGCGAAGTTCTTTACTCGTTATGGCGTGCCTGAACAGAAATTTAATAGTACTTACAACTCATTTGCTGTGACTGCAAAAGTTGCTGAGTCGAATAAACTTGCTCAACAGTACCAATTAACAGGTGTTCCTGCGGTTGTAGTTAATGGTAAATATGTCGTGCAGGGTGAAGATGGTAAAGTCACTCAAGTTCTTAATTATTTAATTGAGAAAGAACGTAAAGCAAAATAAGTTGTTTAGGCTTTACTTCAAAAATGGGCTTCATCTGAAGCCCATTTTTATTCAATTAAAATTTATATCGATGTTTAATTTTTTTGTTAATTATCACGAAATATTTCAATTAATTTTTGGGGCTTTCATCTTCAATTTGAAAATTTAAAACATCAAAATTAACTGTTTGGGTTGGTAGCGATAGGGCCTGATTAATATATAAATTAATTAATTTTTGGCGAGAACCAATAGAACGCTGGTAATACGTAGAATTTAAAAGCAATGATGCGCCATAAGTTAGTGACCAGATGTAAGACAAATAATCACGAATAGACATATCATAATTTAATGATTTTAAATAATTTTCAGTAATATCTTTAATAGCTAAAATGCGCTGTTGGCGGATTTCATAAAGCTCTTCAAAAAGATGCTTCAACTTAGACTCTGTCATCGTCAGATTTTCTTCAAGTTGATGCAATAGAATCGTTTTTCCAGGCGTAAGCAAATGGTGAAGCATGTAATGAGGAGCATACTCTTTGAAATCTGTATTATATTTTTTAGAAATTTCTAAAATTTGCTTTTCATTTTGAATAATTAACTCAAGTAGAAGCTCATTTTTGCTTCTAAAATGCTTATAAAGTGTGCCTTTAGCAATATCCAGCTCGGCCACTAACTCATCTAGAGTAATTTCCTGATTGTTTTCTAGTAACAATTTTTCTGCCACGCTTAGAATTTTTTCTTTGCGCATCAAAAACTGTGTATGACGATCAAGATTCATAGGTATTCCCACACCAGTTTGGCCTAACTAATAATTTACTTCCTGTAAAAAGAAAAAGACTTTTCTCGAAATTTTTAGCCTTTTTCTTTCTCTCTTTACGTATTACCACATAACCTGTTTTTTGTCATTTGCCGCTTCTATCGTTCCCAGTTTGCAATCCCTCTAAAGAGTAAGCGAACTTGTGTAGAGGCATTTTCGATAAAGGCAGTTTGTTGCTGTTTGAGCTGCTCGTCTTGATATTGTTTAGATAGGTTGAGCCACGTCATTGCCCATGTAAATGACATGTTGGTCAAAATAGTAGACAAGACATTTAAGTCTTGAGGTTGTTGAATATGTTTGAAATTTTCGAGTTTGGTGAGATCTGTAGTCAAATCTTCAATCAGAAATTCGATTTCTCGGGCAATTGCTGCACGAACCGTTTCTGAACCTCCCCAACGCTCGGAAATCATAAATTGCCACTGCTTAGGGCTATGATTTACCGCCTGAACAAATAGCTCAATGCTGGTCTGAGTTTTCGTAGATTTATGTTGTAAATAACTTTGACCCAATTGATGTAAAACACTTTTTAAGTGTAGTGCGACTTGGTCGACCAGTTCTTTACCAAGTTCATCCATGTCTTGAAAATGACGATAGAACGCTGTCGGTACCAAACCAACTTCACGTGCAACTTCACGCAAACTGATACTACTGAACGAACGCCCAGACGTGCTCAGATGCAAGGCTGCATCAAGGAGTGCCTGACGACTTTGCTGTTTTCGTTCATCCCGTATCGACATTAAAAGAACCTATTTAAACCGTGAGCCAGAGTCTAACAAAAAAGAGCAAACTTTCATAAAAAAAATAGTGAACAAGTGTTGACTGAGTGAACGGTTATAAATATAGTGTACATATGTTCACTATACGAACATGTGTTCACTCAAATAAATAGCCAGATACAAAAGAGGAACGTATGAACGCAACACTTAGTTATCAGCCACATTTGGTTCGAGAAGATTTCGTTGATTTTGTTTTGCAGAAAATTAACGTGACTTGGGCTTGGAAACGCGTACTTGCAGAAGTTACAGCAGTTCAGTCTCTACATACCGATATGGTGCTTATCAAGCTAAAACCGAATCGTAATTTTAAATTCGATCAGGTATGTGCTGGACAAAGTATTTTATTGACCCTACTTATAGATGGGGTTTACCACCAGCGTAGTTATTCAATTATTGAAGTAACGAATGAAGGTGAAATCTCTTTAGGTATTAAAGTACAGGGCTTAGTGTCTAGTGCAGCTCAACTCTTACATGTTGGAGAGTGCATTGAGATTTCACAGCCACAAGGTGATTTTACTTTGCACCAAGGCCAGCAACCTGCGATTTTAATTGCATCAGGTAGTGGCATTACTGCAATTTATTCACTTTTGAAGCAAGCCTTGAAACAGCAGCTTGAACAGATTCATGTCATTTACTTTAATCGCGCAGAAATTTTTCATGCTGAATTAAAAGCTTTGGCAGAAAAGCATCCAGAGCTTCAATATCATTTTTTTAATACCACTGAGCAAAAGCAGCATTTAGATGCGAAATTGTTGACGAAACTGGTCCCGAACTTTAAAGACCTACAAATGTATGCATGTGGTCATCACGGCATGATGCGTCAGGCACAAGATATTTATAAGCAACATGATGTGTTGGAAAACTTCCATCAAGAGTTTTTCATGCCTGTTCAAATCGAACAGTCTAATGAAGCACAACCAATCATATTCCGTCGTTCGCAACAAAATTTTCTTGCCACGACAACGTTATTAAGCAGTGCAGAGCAAGCTGGTTTACGTCCACAGCATGGTTGTCGTATGGGTGTATGCAACCAATGTACGTGTACCAAAGTCAGTGGTGTCACCCAGAATATATTAACAGGTGAAATTGACGATCAACCAAATCGTGCAATTAAGTTATGCGTGAATCAAGCCCTTAGCCCAGTCACGATTGATCTATAAAAACAAACATAAAAGAGATTTGAGGATACCATTATGAATATGGCAGTAGAACTTAAAGCAACATCAAAATCGGCACATTTAACCCCAGAGCAAACAGAAGCTTTTGGTCGCCGTATTGAAGAAATTCGTCTTGAAGTGATGAAAGATCTCGGGGAAGAAGATTCAAAATATATTTACAAAGTACGTAATTTTGTACGCTACACCGAAATTGCATCACGTGGCATGTTGATGTTTGGTGGTTGGATTCCACCAGTATGGTTGTTGGGTACGGCTATGCTAGGCGTATCTAAAATCGTTGAAAACATGGAACTCGGTCATAATGTGATGCATGGTCAGTTTGACTGGTTAAATGATCCAACGCTTAACGGTGCAACCTATGACTGGGATACAGTGTGTACGGGTGAAGACTGGAAATATACCCATAACTATAAGCATCATACCTATACCAATGTGTTTGGTATGGATCATGATATTAGCGGTTATGGTGTGATGCGCATGAGCCGTGAGCAAAAGTGGGAACCTCGTTTTTTATTCAACGTGCCAATGGGTTTTGTATTGTCAACGGGTTTTGAATGGCTACTGGCTTTGCAACGTCTAGAGATGGAAAAAGTGTTGTTTGATGGCACCAAAACTTGGAAAGAAGTGTATGTAGAATCTAAAAATCTACGTAAAAAAATGGTACGTCAGTTTGGTAAAGATTATGTGCTGTTCCCACTAATTGCAGGACCAATGTTCTTGCCAGTATTGGCTGGTAACTTTTTTGCTAACTTGATCCGTAACTACTGGGCATCGACCGTGATTTATTGTGGTCATTTCACAGAAGACTCTGAAATTATTACTGACAATATTGATAATGAAACCAAAGCAGAGTGGTACTTGCGTCAGATTCGTGGTTCAGCAAACTTTACTGGCGGTAAAATCATGCATTTCTTGAGTGGCAACTTGAGTCATCAAATCGAACATCACTTGTTTCCTGATGTACCTGCCAACCGCTATCAAGAGATGGCACCTAAAGTACGTGAAGTTTGTGCAGAGTTCGGTCAACAGTACAATACCGCGCCCTTTGGGTCTCAAATTTTGAGTGTGTATAAACGTCTGGCTGTTCACTCTTTGCCTGACAATGTGGTTGATCGTTTAGTGGCGACCAAGCGGACCTTTGTTGGGGCGGTGAAAGGCATGTTTGGCAAAGTTGCTTAATAAAGACAGAGCATTGTTTAAGGTATTCCAAATAGCTCCTTTTAAGGGGCTATTTTTATTTTTTGAGTCATTAAAAGTGCAGACTTACATTTGAAAGTAGGGAATAAACTCAACCTGTCAAAATCCTTTGCTATACTATGCCCAGATTTGTATTTAAGAGAAGTTAGGAAGGATTATGCGTATTGACCAACGTGAATTAGACCAGTTACGTGAAGTAAAAATCACACGTAACTATACCCGTTACGCAGAAGGTTCAGTTCTGGTTGAGTTTGGTCACACCAAAGTCCTTTGTACTGCAAGTATCGATAATTCGGTTCCACGGTTTTTAAAAGGAAAAGGACAGGGCTGGGTCACTGCTGAATATGGCATGTTACCGCGCTCAACACACTCACGTTGTGACCGTGAAGCAGCGCGTGGTAAACAGTCGGGCCGGACACAGGAAATCCAACGTCTGATTGGTCGTAGCTTACGTGCTATGGTCGATTTGAAAAAGCTTGGCGAAAACACGATTACCATCGACTGTGATGTGATTCAGGCAGATGGTGGTACGCGTACTGCTTCAATTACTGGTGCGGCTGTAGCATTGGTTGATGCTATGAATGTTTTATTGTCTCAAAAGAAAATTAAGCATGATCCGCTTAAAGGATTAGTTGCTGCAATTTCTGTGGGTATGTATCAAGATGAGGTATTGCTTGATCTTTGCTATGAAGAAGACTCGAACTGTCAAACTGACTTAAACGTGGTGATGACTCAAGCAGGTGAATTCATTGAAATTCAAGGTACTGCTGAAGACAAACCGTTTACTCGCGCACAAAGCAATGCCATGTTAGAAATGGCTGAAAAAGGAATTGCCGAGCTCGTTAAAAAGCAACAAGAAGCTTTAGGCTGGTAATTTTACGCTTTCTAAAAACGCATCTTCGGATGCGTTTTTTTATGCCTTCATGAAATCGACATCAAAACATCACTTGCCTGTCACTTTTACACGTTATTAGTAGTTCGCATTTAAACCGTTTGGAAAAAACTGATGCGAAAACTTTCACTTCTATTAATTACTTCTTTAGCACTTCTGCTCAGTGCTTGTAACGATGATAACGACTCAGACAATTCATCGCCAACAACACCGCCAACCAGTAATTGCAAAATGCACTGTGCACCATAATAAGAACTTAGGATAGAACTAATGAATCGTCGCGAATTTCTTTTAAATTCTACAAAAACAATGTTTGGGACAGCTGCTCTGGCTAGTTTCCCTTTAAGTATTCAAAAAGCGCTGGCAATCGATGCCAAAGTTGAAAGTGGGACTATTCAAGATGTGAAACACATCGTGATTCTGACTCAGGAAAATCGCTCATTTGATAATTATTTCGGAACACTAAAAGGTGTACGTGGTTTCGGTGACCGCTTTACCATTCCAATGACAGAAAGCCGAAAGGTTTGGGAACAATATGATGCCAAGAAAAATAAAGTATTGCCTTATCATTTAGATAGCCGCTTAGGAAATGCACAGCGCGTTTCAGGTACGCCTCATTCATGGTCGGATGGTCAAGCCGCTTGGGATAATGGTCGTATGAGTGATTGGGTAGCGCATAAAAAGCCGCAATCGATGGGGTACTACAAAAAACAGGAAGTGGAATATCAGTTTGCATTAGCCAATGCTTTTACCATTTGTGACGCTTACCACTGTGCGATGCATGCTGGTACCAATCCAAACCGTAAATTTATCTGGACTGGAACGAATGGCCCTACAGGTGCTGGTGTTGCCAGTGTTGTAAATGAGTTTGATGGTATTGGTCCTTCAAATGAGGGTTATGAATGGACGACTTATCCTGAGCGCTTACAACAGGCTGGCGTTAGCTGGAAAATCTATCAAAATATGCCGGATAACTTTACCGACAATCCTCTAGCTGGTTTCAAACAGTACCGCCGTGCAAATGAGCAGTCAGGGCAACCTGTAAGTAATGATGTTCTCGTTTGCCCTGCATACGATGAAAAAATCGATGCAACACAGCCGCTTTATAAGGGTATTGCTAATACTATGCCAGACGGTGGTTTTTTAGGTAGTTTTAAAGCAGATATTGCTCAAGGTAAATTACCGCAAGTCAGTTGGTTGGTTGCTCCTGCGACCTACAGTGAACATCCAGGGCCATCTAGTCCTGTACAGGGTGCTTGGTATATTCAGGAAGTATTAAATGCTTTAACTGAAAACCCTCAAGTTTGGAGTCAGACGGTTTTATTAGTGAACTTTGATGAGAATGATGGTTTCTTTGACCATATTCCTTCACCAAGTGCACCTTCTAAAGATGAAAAAGGTGTAGTTCAGGGGAAAACGACTTTAAATGATCAACAAGTGTCTTATGAGTACTTTAATCATCCAGCAGTCGCTACAGCAAAATCTCAACCCGCAACAGATGGACGTGTTTATGGACCGGGTGTGCGCGTTCCAATGTATGTGATTTCACCATGGAGTCGTGGGGGATGGGTGAATTCACAAGTCTTTGACCATACTTCTATTTTACAGTTCTTAGAAAAGCGCTTTGGTGTGCAAGAACCCAATATTAGTCCATACCGCCGTGCCGTGTGTGGCGATTTAACTACAGCTTTTGATTTTAAAACACCGAACCTTTTGCCTGTAAATGAGTTAGTTGGTAAGAAAACAAAAGCAGAAGCCGATGCTATTCGTGTTGCTCAAGCTTTATTGCCACAAGTTCCGGTTCCAAGCCAGCAACAATTTGCACAGCAGGAAATGGGCATTAGACCTTCACGTGCTTTGCCTTATATTTTGCATACCAGTGCTAAAGTTGATGCAGCACAAAAGACAGTAAAGCTGATGTTTTCAAATACAGGTAAACAGGCAGCGGTTTTCCATGTGTATAACCGATTAGATCTTACAGCGATTCCACGCCGTTATATGGTTGAAGCGGGTAAACAGTTAGATGATGTCTGGAATGCTACAAATGGGCAGTACGATTTATGGGTACTTGGGCCAAATGGTTTCCATCGTGCGTTTAAAGGTAATTTAAGCCAAGCTAACCAGACTCAAGCATTGCCGGAAATTAGAGTGTGTGTGGAAGAATGTGATGCGAATTTATATTTAAAAGTGCGTCATGATGGTAGTAAGTCAGTCAAGCTGACAGTCAAAGCAAATGCTTATCTTGCAAATAAGACATGGACTATAGAAACCGACCATTCTGAAAAAGAACTGGTTTGGGATATGTCTGAATTTGGTGGCTGGTATGACTTCACTGTGACATTAGCTGATGATGCTACTTTTAGCCGTCGCTTTGCTGGCCGTATTGAAACTCAAGAAGATTCAATTTCTGACCCATATATGGGTTATTTAGAGTCTTAAGTTGGTAAGTTATTTTCCTTAATGAGGGTATTGGAATTTATTCCTCATTAGCTGGTGCTAAAAGTCATCTGCAACCTGTCTATAATCTATAAGGATCTTATTTTTGCAACAAAATAGGATAGAGGATGAAAGTGGGCAGGTTTTGCAGATGACAATGCCTTTGGTCTTGCATGGCTTTAGTCGCCATTCAGGGCAAAACCAAAGTAACAGAACTAGCTGTTGGCAAAAAATTCTAGACGGTAAGACTCCGTCGCGTAGGTTGATAGAGAGAAACAAGATATCCCTGTCGCAATAGTAAATACAGGGTTTAGGCTGTTGATATAAAATTGTATTTGGGGGGAGAGACTGTTGTACAGATGAATAATAAAAATAAAGACTTACCTTTTGTAACAGAATCTCCTAAGCCTGGTCATATTTATCTTTTATTGTAGGATCTTAATTTTTTAAGAGTGATGGGGAAAATTTATGCTACAAGGTTTTATTGTATTATTAGCAGTAGTTACATTTGTTTTAATGGCTGCCGACCCTCGTGATAGTGGGGCGCAAGCGACTCAGTCAGCATGGCAAAAAACACAAGCAGCAGACATGACCAAGTCGCAAAAAAATACTAATAACGATGTGGACTTTATTTAAGCATTAAAACGCATTGATAAATCAACAGCTCTAACGTCTTTAGTCAGCACGCCCATAGAAATGTAGTCAACACCAGTGGTGGCAACTTCGCGTAAGTTTTCAATGGTGATATTACCTGATGCCTCTAACTTACAACGGCCTGCAACATGTTTAACGGCATCAATCATCTGCTGTTGGCTGAAGTTGTCGAGCATTACAATATCTGCCCCAGCTTCAAGCGCTTGATTTAGCTCATCCCAAGTTTCAACTTCGACTTCAACAGGTTTACCCGGTGCAATTTGATGGGCTTTAGCAATTGCCTGAGCAATACCACCAGCCGCCATAATATGGTTTTCTTTAATTAAGAAAGCGTCAAATAAACCTAGACGATGGTTTTGACCACCACCGACAGCTACAGCATATTTTTGTGCAATACGTAAGCCTGGCAAGGTTTTGCGTGTATCGAGAAGTTTTGTATTTAAACCTTCAAGCTGTTGAACATATTCAGCTGTTTTTGTCGCAACCGCAGATAAAGTTTGAATAAAGTTTAAAGCAGGGCGCTCTACAGTAAGTAAGCTACGCGCAGAACCAGCAAGCTTTAAAAAGGCTTCATTTGCAGCAACACGCTCACCTTCTTGTTTAAGCCAAGTTACTTGAACGGTGTTGTCATAAGCTGAGATGAGTGCATTGACCCAAGGCTGTCCAGCTAAAACCATATCTTCACGGCTAATAATAGTCGCAGTGGCTTGCTCATCTTCGGGTGTGAGCATAGCGGTAATGTCGCCGTCCCCAATATCTTCTTGTAATGCTTGTTGAATATTGATTTGAATTGATTGTTCAAGCAAAGACTGAGATATGCTCATACGGTTTCCATTTTGTAGATGACCCTAAAACTTGCGATATATTAGCACCGTCGACTTTAAAAATAAGCTGTTTTATCAGATTAATCGCGATAAACAATCGCATTTACTACTTTGAAAAGTAGATAACTGTTTTAAACTAAAACAATTGGCAAGCAATTTATTGGCATCTCAATGAAGCAAATTACACCGTATGAAGTTATAGATGGACAATTAAAAGGGGCGAGACAAATCCCTTCTCCAAATTTTAACCAGCGTCCGGCTGGTACCGAAATTCAAATGATTGTTGTTCATAATATTAGCTTGCCACCATCTCAATTTGGAGGTGGGTATATTGAGCAGTTTTTTCAAAACAAGTTAGATTGGTCAGTCCATCCTTATTTCCAGACCATTGAAGGAATGCAGGTTTCTACGCATTTGCTGATTTTACGTAGTGGAGAAGTCCTACAGTTTGTTAATTTTAATGATCGGGCATGGCATGCAGGGCGTTCGAGTTATTTAGCCAAAGTGGAATGCAATGATTATTCAATTGGTATAGAGCTTGAAGGAAGTGATGATTTGCCCTTTGAAGAAGTACAATACAATATATTAACCGAGGTCGTTACAGCCATTCGTCAGGCTTATCCTGAAATTAAAAACCATATTGCAGGACATTCAGATGTTGCACCCGGCCGAAAAACTGATCCGGGACCTTATTTTAAATGGCAGCACTTTAGACAATTGTTGGGTCAGAAAAAAACTTGAGTTTGTTCATCATTTCACAACGAAAAGATTTTCTAGTTTCATTACAATAGCGTCTTTCGAATATAGCTGTAGGTGAGTACGATGGCATTATGGCGATCGACTTTTATTGTCAGTGCAATGACGATGTTGTCACGAGTGTTAGGGTTAGTGCGTGATGTTGTATTGCTCAATGTGTTTGGTGCGGGTAAAGATTTCGATACCTTCGTCGTCGCTTTTCGTATTCCCAACTTCTTTCGACGATTGTTTGCCGAAGGGGCCTTTTCTCAGGCCTTTATTCCAGTATTAACTGAATATAAAACAGGCCGAGCACACGCTGAAGTGCAGATCTTGATTAGTCGGGTATTTGGCTGTTTGCTGACAGTCATGACCCTACTAACTTTTGTCGCTATGGTTCTAGCCCCTGCAATCATCTATATGTATGCCCCAGGTTTCCATAGTGATCCTGAAAAGTTCGATTTAGCCGTCAGTATGTTCCGTCTGACCATCCCTTATTTATTGTTTATGTCGCTGACTGCTTTTGCCAGCAGTATTTTAAATAGTTATGGATCGTTTGCTTCACCAGCTTTTTCACCAGTTTTGCTGAATGTAGCGATGATTGCAGGCGCATGGTGGCTTACGCCGTATATGGCTGAACCGATCAAAGCATTAGGTTGGTCAGTGGTTGTGGCAGGGGTGTTGCAGTTAGCTTTGCAGATTCCAGAATTATGGCGTAAAAATCTGCTGATTCCACCTAAAGTTGATTTTAAACACGAAGGTGTAGAACGTATTTTAAAATTAATGCTGCCAGCATTATTTGGGGTATCTGTTACGCAGATTAACTTGTTATTAAATACGATTTGGGCCTCTTTCATGCAAGATGGTTCAGTGTCTTGGCTCTACAGTGCAGAGCGTATGACTGAATTGCCGTTAGGTTTAATTGGCGTTGCGATTGGTACAGTGATTTTACCTTCACTTTCTGCCCGTCATGCAGAACAAGATCAAGCAAAGTTCCGCGGTATGATCGACTGGGCTGCAAAAATTATTGTATTAGTTGGCTTACCGGCAAGTATTGCCTTATTTATGCTTTCTACACCGATTATTCAGGCATTATTCCAGCGTGGTGAATTTGACCTACGGGATACACAAATGACAGCTCTAGCACTGCAATGTATGAGTGCAGGCGTGATTTCGTTTATGCTGATTAAAGTCTTTGCTCCGGGTTTCTATGCACAGCAAGATACCAAAACACCTGTACGTGTCGGTTTAATGTCAGTCGCAGCGAATGCTATTTTAAACGTTATATTTATTGGTTTCTTTAAGCTGATTGATTGGCATGCAGAGCATATGGCACTTGCTTTGGCATCTTCAGGCTCAGCTTTGGTGAATGCAGGTTTACTCTACTTCTATTTACATAAACGTAATATTTTCCGATTTGGTTCACATTGGAAAAAGCTGTTTCTTCAATATGGTTTAGCGAACCTTGTCATGATTGGAGCACTTTGGTTTGCGTTAAATTGGTATAACGGTGAACTTTCACAATGGTTACGTGTTGCCGAAGTGGTTGGATTGTGTGTAGTCGGCGTAGTCGCTTATCTGGTTGCTCTCGTCGTTACAGGTTTTCGTCCTAGAGACTTAAAACACTAAAAATAAAAAAAAGCGATCTTAAATGATCGCTTTTTTTATATCTAATGAATTTATTTCGGTAAAACTTGCAGTAATTCAATATCAAAAATTAAAGTACTGTTTGGGCCAATACTGTCGCCAGCACCGACCTCACCATAAGCAAGATTCGCAGGAATAAAGAAGCGAGTCTTTCCTCCTTCTTTCATGGTCTGTAGACCCTCTGTCCAACCTGTAATCACTTGACTGAGCTGAAACTCAACTGGATGATTACGGGCAATAGAACTATCAAATACGGTCCCGTCGAGTAAACGACCTTCATAATTTACTTTAACACGAGATGTGGCTTTCGGCTTTTGACCATTACCTTCTTTTAATACTTGGTATTGAAGACCAGATTTAGTCGTGATTACACCTGATTTCTTTGCATTGTCAGCAAGAAATGCTGTACCTGCTTGGGCATTTTGTTGACCTGTTTTTTGAAATTCGACGAGTTGTTTGGCTTCTAAGGTTTTCTTATAGTCATTAATCGCTTTTGCCATTTCTTCATCAGTTAGGCGTGCTGTTTTACTTTGTGCACCTTCTTGAAGACCTTGGTAAAAAGTATCAAGATTTAGATCTGTTAATGCATCAGTATTATTACGACCCATCAAATAGCCATAACTATAGCTAAATTGTTCTTTTGCTGGGCTTTTATTCGTTATAGGAGTTGCAGCAAAAACAGATAAACTCATTGTTGATGCTGCAATAATTAGACCAATTTTTTTCATGCCGTTTTCCAAAAAAAAGGAGAGTAATGTTCTACTCTCCTGAATGTTTTTATTTCACTGAAATGAGTTCTACATCAAAAATCAGTGTACTGTTTGCTGGAATGCCAGGAACTTCCTGAGGGCCATAGGCAAGATTTGATGGAATGAAGAACGTCGCTTTACCGCCTTCTTTCATCAATTGAAGTCCTTCAGTCCAGCCTGGAATAACCTGATTGAGTGGAAACTCAACTGGCTCACCGCGTTTATAAGAACTATCAAAAACTTGACCATTAATTAAACGGCCTTCGTAATGTACTTTAACCATAGACTGCGCAGTGGGTTGTTTACCTGTGCCTTCTTTAGTAATGATATATTGCAAGCCAGACGCCGTAGTTTTTACACCAGCTTTTGTTTTATTTTCTGCAAGAAATTGAGCATCGGCAGACTCAGGAGTAACACCAGCAGCTTGTTCTGGTTTATTCTGTTGCTGCATTTTTTGCTGCAATTCTTTTTCATAAGCGGCTACAGCAGCTTTCAACTCTTCTTGAGTATAAGCACTTGGCTGCTTGCTGCGAGCATCATGAATCCCTTTCACAAATGATTTTGTATCTAGTTCAGGCGGAGTTTGCTGAGCAACTTCATACCCAAGAACATAACTGATTTTTTCAATTGGGGTGGCATTTTTATTTGCTTTGCTTCCGACTTCTGTGGTCGGATGTTGGCTTGCATAATATACTGGTACAAGTGCAGCACCGCCTAAAACTACAGCGACAGCAATGGGTAAGGCTTTACTCATAAAAGGTTCCAAAAATAATCATTTGAGTCTAAAAAGGCTGCTTTTGATCTTAGCATGCTTAAGCATAGAATGTTTAAGAAAAAAAACGAGTGGTTTTTTATATATTTTAGTTAGTTTTAGTAGGGATATACTTAAAAAAATCTTCAATAAAAAACCGGATCATTTGATCCGGTTTTTTATGACTTTACGCTTAATCTTCTTTTTGTGCTTTGTAAGCATAGGCGTAGTTATAGCCGTAACCATAACCCGCGCTAGCACGTTGAATGTCATTGAGAATAAAGCCGTTGACTTTAACACCCGCTTGTTCAAAGCGATTAAGTGTTAATTCAAGCTCTTTCATTTGCGACTTAGCATAACGGGCAACAATTAAGTTCACACCAGTATATTGCGAAATAATAATACCGTCAGTTACAGCAAGCACTGGTGGAGTATCAATAATGATGTGGTCATATTGACTTTGAACCGTTTCCAGTAAGTCTTTAAATTGCGTCGAACTCAATATCTCTGAAGGATTCGTTGGGCTTTTACCACGGGTAATCACATCAAGGTTAGCGACTTGAGTTTTGTGCAATACTTTTTGTAGGTCAGCTTGGCCACTTAGTAACTCAGAGAGTCCCGGTTTAACATCGACATCAAAGTATTTATGCATATAACCACGACGCATGTCAGCATCAATCAGTAATACACGTTTGTTACCTTGGGCAAAAATTGTTGCAAGATTCGTCGAAATAAATGATTTACCGACTTCTGGCGAAGGGCCGGCAATCATAATGATATTATTTTTAGCATTTGTTAATGCAAAATGAATAGCGGTACGAATACTACGTAAACTTTCAATTGCAATATCATCACTATTTTTAACTGCAAGAATAGGAATACTCTTCTTTTTCTTTAAAATCTTAATGCGACTTTCTTGAATTGGTGAACGTGGTACCGTTGCATAAACAGGTAAATCCAGTTCATTTTCAATTTGGCCAGAATCTTTGATGCCTGTGCGTAACATATTGCGTAATAGGGCAATTAAAGTACCAATAAAACCACCTAAGAATAAAGATAAGATAAGGACTTGTAATTTTTTAGGTTTAATTGGCTCAACGGGTTCAATTGCAGTATCTACAATCCGTACATTACCAATTTCACCTGCTTTTGCAATACGAAGCTGCTGGTAAGAGTTAAGTAGTGCTGTATAAAGCTGAGTTTTTACTTCAACTTCTCGATACAATTGTAAATATTGACGCTGTACATCTGGTAGTTGTTTTAATGTGCTATTTAACTCACCGATTTGTTTATTAATGGCAGCAAGTTGTCCATTAATTTCGCGCATTGCTGGATGTTCAGAAGTATATTTTGCAGCCATTTCAGCTTGTTTTTGTTCAAACTCCGCTTTTTTAGTTTCTAAAGTAATACTTTGAGTTAAGTACAACTCAGATTCTTTAGTCACATCAACCGTGTTGTATTGCTGACGGAATTTGTTAAATTGACGCTCTGCATCATCCAGTTGTTTTTTAAGGTCGGGAAGTTGTTCGTCCAAAAACTTTAAGGTTTGAGCAGATTCTGCCGAACGACGCTCAATATTCTGTGCGCTATAGGTTGCTAAAATTGCATTTAAAACTTTAGTAATATGCTCTTTGTCTTGTCCTTGATAGTTTAAGCCTAACACTCCGGTAAGCTTCCCTTGTTCTGCAACGGAGTAATTTGAGCTTATTGCATTCACTGCAGCAGGTAAGGATAAGTTCCTGATGTTATAAGTTGTATCAAACTGATCCTTTGTAAAAATAGCAATTTTCCAAGAGCCATGTGGTCCGGTAATTTGGTTTAACTGATTTAAAGGGACATTTAATACTACTTCTTCAGTTGCTGGGTCAGTTAAACGTAAAGATTGTTTATCAAAGTTAAGATGTAAGGTTTTATCCAGATAATACGCTGGAATTTCTAGTGTGCGAATTTCAAAACTTTTTAGACCATCCTTAAAGATGACGGATTTTTTATTATATTCAGTTTTATATTCAGTATCGCTCAATAAGCGATGACTAAGAGTATTTTCTGTACTGGAAATCTGTATATTTAGATGTAGTTCTTTAATGACAGAACCTAAAACTAAACGAGACTTTAAAATTTCGATTTCAGCTTGAGCCGGTGACTTCTGTTCAATCATATTGGACAGATCACCTAATAGTGCAGCAGAAGCTCCCTTGCTGTCTTCTACTTGAACTAGTGCATCAACAGAGTAAGTATTGGGGGTGACACGTAAGTAGAGTAGAGCACATACAAGACTTAAAATAACGCATAGAGCGATAAGCTTCCACTGCGCAATGAGTGAAAAAAACAATTCTTTTAAATCAATTGTATCTTCGGTATTCGTATTTTGGTTCATAAGCTTAAAATCTTGGCGTTAAATATAAGGTTTCCAGTCAGCAATGCACTGTTGAATGAGCTGACAGGTTTCATCAAAAATAGCTTGGTCGTGCTGGTAGGGATCAGGCACATTTCTATTCTGCCAATGACCCAAGCGATAAGTTTTACCTTTTGCAAAGGGCCAAGCTTGCTCAATATGTTTTTGCTGGTTGTGACTCATCACTAAAATAAGGTCAGCTTTTTTAATATGTTCCGCATTTAACTTTCTTGCAATATGAGGCTGCATATCGATGCCTAGACGTTGCATACAAAGTTGTGCTTTATTATCTGCTTGATAGCCTACAAGCCCTGA
Organism: Acinetobacter sp. AC1-2; assembly: GCF_016124155.1. NCBI lineage: Bacteria > Pseudomonadati > Pseudomonadota > Gammaproteobacteria > Moraxellales > Moraxellaceae > Acinetobacter > Acinetobacter sp. AC1-2. The sequence goes on along the minus strand of NZ_JABFFO010000005.1, from coordinate 141,721 downwards.
AATGCCTGCAGATTCAATATTTAATTGGGGATATTGTTGTTTTAAAAAATATTCTGCCATAGGACTACGACAGATATTTCCAATACAGACCACTAAAATGTTTTTAAATTGCATAACAATTATTGCCCCAAACGGTCTATGTTATATAAAGCATTTGAGAAAGGAATAATCTGGTTAACCACACGTTGCCAGCGAGTCAAGCCTGTAGCATCAACATAGACAATATCATTACTACGTAGTTTAAATTGATTGGCTAAGCCAAAGTCACCAATGCTCATTAAATTTAAATGATAAATTTCTGTTGTATGGTCATTAGGGTTGGTGCGTACTACATAAATACGACTTGCACTCGCCGAAATTGGGTTAATTCCTAAGCTTTCACCTAATGCATCAGTTAGCGTCATCCCTTGATCACGCATTGGTAAAGCTTGATTTTTACCTGATTCGCCCATCACATAAATTTTCTGGTTTTCGCGTGTACTCACATAAATTGTATCGTTCGGTTGAACTAGTAGTTTATGTAGAGAATACCCAATTTTTTCTAATTCAATCGTATTTAAATTATAGGTCTGGCCATTACGAATAAGCTGAATGTAAGTATTATCACCTTTATCACTCACGCCACCAGCAAGTCCTAAAGCTGTATATACACTTACAGGCTGGTCACTTAAATAAAATTGTCCGCCTTTTATTACACTGCCTTGTACCGAAAAACGCTGACCTTCATAGGATAACACTCTTACAGTTACATCTGGATTTTTTAAAAATCGGGCTAATTGACCATGTAATTCACGATTAACTTGCGCCAGAGTTTTACCGGCAGCTTTATAGCGTCCTACAAGTGGAAACTGAATGTAGCCACTTTGGTCAATAGGGTAGCCACTCGCTTGAACAGATTGTTCATTATTAACGTTGTTTACAAGTGGAGTAATCTCAGGGTAAGCCCAAAGCTGAATTGAGAGTACATCACCAGAGCTTAAGCGGTAAATGGGTTGTTGATTTTTAAATAGAGCTGCATAGTCACGTTGATAGTCGACCTGAGCTGGTTGTATTGCTGGTAGTGTTTCTTGAGAAATTTTAACAACGTTAACCGTAGTTCCAAGGTCGGTTCTATAAACGCCTTCATTTGGAATATCGTAAGTTTGTAAACCAGATGTAACTGCACAACTGGCAGCACTTAAACTTAAGGTAAGAACAGAAAAAAACTGACAATACTTCACAAGCAACCCTTTGTGTATTTATCTTTAATTGATACTGTCTGTATCATTAATCGTATAGCATTAAATGCTTAGGTTAGACAGAGATGGTCTGATTCTAGCTGAAAAAAAAATAAAAAACATAGAAAAAAACGTAGAGCTTTGTATGTTTAATTTATATCAATACTCTTTACCACATCATTAGCTAACCTCTACTGAACCAGAATGTTGATGAAAAGTATAAATTAGGTTATCTAAAAAGTGCCTAAGATCTGTAAACACTTTTATACAATTGAATTACGGTTAATAAAAAAAAACTGATATAGTTACGCACGACTATATTTGGTCAATATGTATCATTATTTAATATATACAATTTGTAAGGAATAAGGCTAACTTTTATGCAACTTGCCGATTTAAGAATAGCGATTATAGGTTTAGGTTATGTAGGCTTGCCATTGGCGGTTGAGTTTGGAAAAAAAGGGCCCGTAATTGGATTTGATATTAATCAAAAACGTATTGATGAATTGAAAAGTGGCCAAGATCATACTCTAGAAGTTACACCTGAAGAGCTGCAAAAATCACAAAACTTAAGTTTTAGTGCAAATTTAGATGATTTACAACAAAGTAACTTTTTTATTGTAACTGTTCCAACTCCTGTTGATCAGGTCAATCGTCCTGATTTAACTCCTTTAAGAAAAGCGAGTGAAACTGTAGGACACGCTTTAAAGAAAGGCGATATAGTTGTATATGAATCTACGGTATACCCAGGTGCGACAGAAGAAGTATGTATTCCCATACTAGAAAAAATATCTGGACTAAAGTTTAATCAAGATTTCTTTGCTGGCTATAGCCCTGAACGCATTAATCCAGGCGATAAAGTTAATACCTTAACTAAAATTAAAAAGATTACGAGTGGTAGTACCCCTGAAGTGGCAGATACTGTAGATACGGTGTACGCAAGTATTATTACTGCAGGTACTCACAAAGCAACTAGTATTAAAGTTGCAGAGGCTGCCAAAGTGATTGAAAACACGCAACGTGATTTAAATATTGCTTTAGTAAATGAGCTTTCTGTAATTTTTGATCGTATTGGTATTGACACTCTAGATGTTTTAGAAGCAGCTGGTAGTAAATGGAACTTCTTGCCTTTCCGTCCAGGTTTAGTCGGTGGGCACTGTATTGGTGTCGATCCATATTATTTGACTCATAAAGCAGAAGAAGTTGGCTATCATCCCCAAGTGATTCTTGCGGGTCGTCGTATTAATGACAATATGGCCCGTTACGTTGCTCGTAACACGATTAAACTGATGCTTCAAAACGGTATTGACGTGCCTCGTGCGAAAGTTGGTGTACTCGGAGTAACTTTTAAAGAAAACTGTCCTGACATTCGTAATAGTAAAGTAGCTGATCTTATTAAAGAGCTAGAGTTCTGGGGAGCACAGGTTGTAGTAGCTGACCCATGGGCAGATGCAGACGAAGTTAGACATGAATATGGTGTTGAGCTTGGGAAAGTTAATGCTCAAAACCCTGTAGATAGCGTCATTATTGCGGTAGGTCACAATGAATTCCGTTCACTTTCAGCAAGTGAATTGCGCAGTTATATGAAGGGTGAAAAGCCTGTGTTAGCTGATGTTAAGAGTCTTTTTGATCGCACTGAAATGTCAGCTGCAGGCTTTACTGTATTCCGTCTCTAATTTTATCTTATTATTAAATTGAAGTTTTGATCATGAAAAAATTTGCTCTTATTGGTGCAGCTGGATATATCGCACCACGCCACCTTAAAGCTATTAAAGAAACAGGTAATACTTTAGCAGTTGCTATGGATGTAAATGACTCTGTGGGAATTATGGATAGTCATTTCCCTGAAGCGGAATTCTTTACTGAGTTTGAAGAATTTGAAGCCTATGTAGAAGACCAAAAGCTAAAAGGTGAAAAGCTGGATTATGTAGCGATTTGCTCACCCAACTATCTACATGCACCACATATGAAATATGCTTTGAAAAATGGCATTGAAGTCATTTGTGAAAAACCGCTGGTGCTGAACTCAGAAGACTTAAATATGCTTTCTGAATATGAAAAGGAATACGGTGCCAAAGTAAACTCAATTTTACAATTACGTTTACATCCTTCAATTATTGCATTACGTGATAAAGTCCAAGCTGCGCCAGCAGATAAAGTATTTGATGTTGACCTTACTTATTTAACTTCTCGTGGTAAATGGTATTTAAAATCATGGAAAGGGCTGGACCAAAAGTCAGGTGGTGTAGCAACGAATATCGGCGTACATTTCTACGACATGTTGCATTTTATTTTTGGCAAAATCGTTAAAAATGAAGTGCATTTCCGTGATGAGAAAACGGCTTCTGGTTATTTGGAATACGAACGTGCGCGCGTGCGTTGGTTCTTGTCAATTGACGCGAATAACTTGCCAGAAAATGCTGTGCAAGGTGAAAAGTTAACCTATCGTAGTATTACCATTGAAAATGAAGAGCTTGAGTTTTCAGGTGGCTTTACCGATTTACATACACAAAGCTATCAACGTGTATTAGAAGGTAAAGGTTATGGTGTTGAAGAGAACCGTGCAGCAATTGAAACGGTTGAAGTGATCCGTGTTTCTCCAATTGTTGAAAACCCAGAAAATCCACATCCATTATTGGCAAAGGTGAAAAAAGCATGAGCTTTTATCAACATGAAACTGCCATAGTCGATGATGGCGCACAAATTGGTGAAGACTCACGTGTTTGGCATTTCGTTCATGTCTGTGGTGGTGCCAAAATCGGTAAAGGCGTGTCTTTAGGTCAAAACGTCTTTGTTGGTAACCGCGTTGTGATTGGTGATCATTGTAAAGTCCAAAATAATGTATCGGTTTACGATAATGTATTTTTGGAAGAGGGTGTATTTTGTGGCCCAAGCATGGTGTTTACTAACGTCTACAACCCTCGTTCTTTAATTGAGCGTAAAGATCAATATCGTGACACTCTGGTGAAAAAGGGCGCTACGCTTGGGGCAAACTGTACTATTGTTTGTGGTGTTACCATTGGGGCTTATGCTTTTGTTGGTGCTGGTGCTGTAGTAAATAAAGATGTACCAGCTTATGCGCTAATGGTTGGGGTGCCCGCGAAACAAATTGGCTGGATGAGTGAATTTGGTGAGCAGCTTGACCTTCCTTTGCAGGGACAAGCACAAGTAATCTGTTCACATACAGGAGCAGTTTATAAACTCGATGGAACGATACTGATAAAGCAGGGCTAATATGATTGACTTTATTGATTTAAAAACACAGCAAAATCGAATTAAAGATAAAATTGATGCTGGCATTCAAAATGTATTGACACATGGTCAGTACATTTTAGGCCCAGAAGTAATTGAGTTGGAAGAAAAACTTGCTGCCTATGTAGGTGCTAAACACTGCATTACTTGTGCCAATGGGACAGATGCATTACAAATTGCACAAATGGCATTTGGTATCGGACCAGGTGATGAAGTCATTACACCAGGCTTTACTTATATTGCGACAGCGGAAACAGTGGCTTTATTGGGCGCAAAGCCGGTCTATGTGGATGTAAATCCGAAGACTTATAATTTAGATGCTGAAAAACTAGAAGCAGCTATTACGCCTCGCACTAAGGCCATTATTCCGGTGAGCTTATATGGCCAGTGTGCTGACTTTGATGCGATCAACGCGATTGCTGCAAAGTATGGTATTCCTGTAATAGAAGATGCTGCACAAAGCTTTGGTGCAACCTACAAAGGTCGTAAAAGCTGTAATTTAAGTACGGTTGCCTGTACTAGCTTTTTTCCAAGTAAGCCATTGGGTTGCTATGGTGATGGTGGAGCTATTTTTACTAATGATGATGAGTTGGCGAAAGTGATTCGTCAGATTGCACGTCATGGTCAAGACAAGCGTTATCATCATATCCGTGTAGGTGTTAATAGTCGTTTAGATACGATTCAGGCAGCAATTTTATTACCAAAATTAGAAATTTTGGATGATGAAATGCAGGCACGTCAAAAAGTAGCTGAAGTTTATAATCAGTTATTTAATCAGGCAGGTATTCACACAACACCACATCTTGAATCGCATAATACGAGTGCATGGGCACAATATACGATTCAGGTTGATAACCGTGCAGAAGTTCAAGAAAAACTAAAAGCTCAAGGTATTCCAACAGCTGTGCATTACCCAATCCCTTTGAATAAACAACCTGCTGTAGCCGATACAAGTGTAATGTTGCCTGTAGGTGATGCGATTGCTGAAAGAGTAATGAGCTTGCCGATGCACCCTTACTTAGATGAAGTAAAAATTATTAAAGTTGTAAATTGTTGGAAATAAAATGAAAATATTAATGCTTGCACCCTATTCTTCACCTATTGTTCAGCGTTTATCTAAAGCTTTAGAAAAATATAGTGAATGTGAGGTTTGGGTTGCAAGCTTTAATGTGGAAACTGATTTAGAAAAAAAAGTAATTAGTTTAGGTGAAATTAATAGTTTTATTGATTATTTCAAATTTTATAAAGTTAATAAATTAGTAAAAGAGCTAAATCCTGATATTGTTCACGCTCATATTATTAATCACTATGGGGTTATGGCTATATTCCAGAAAAAGCCATTAATAGTAGGATTATGGGGTTCTGATGTTATGTTAGCACCTAATAAAGGCTCACTTTTAAAGAGAGAAATATTTAAGTTAATTAATGCAATAGTTATAAAAAGAGCAAATTTGATGCATACCTCTTCTAATCATATATTAGAGGAGCTTACAAAGAAACATGGAAAATTTATTAAAAATAAAATTAATGTTTTTTATTGGGGGTTTCCTGTAGAAGAACCTTCAGATGCTAATTATCAATTGATTCAAGCTATGTTGAAAAAGGAATATAGTATTGAAAAGGATAATCATTTGATAGTTTTTCCTCGGGGGCTATCAAAAGTATATGATCCAGATAATGTTGTAAAAGTTATTAAAAAGCTCTCGAATATTAAAGAATTAAAAATTGTTGTTTTGCGTGGCTTCTCATCTGAGGAAGATGTTAAAAATTTTAAAGATAAGTTAGGAGCAGCACTAGGGGAGAAAATCATTTTTATTAATAGATTACTAAATACAAATGAGCTGTTTGTTCTTTATAGTCAAACAAAATATCATGTATCGATCCCTATTTCTGATGCCTTAGGAGGAGGGGTAATTGAACCATTTTTAAGAGGAAGCTTCCCAATATTAAGTAATATAAAACCATATAAGAATTTTGTAGAGCAAAATTCAGGTTTTATCTTAGAAGATTATTCTGAATTTAGTTTGAATAATTTGGAGCATAAAATATTAAATGATCAACTTGAATTAGGAGGCTTGGCATTAAATAGTGATTATTCTGCCCAAGCAATAGTGGATAAATTTAAGAAACTCTATGAAATAGTTTTAAAATGAATATAAAGAAAATTTTACATTTTAGTATTGGGCCTATTGGAGCTGCTGTTTTAGGTGTTCTAACAATACCTATGTTAGCTTGGCTGTTTTCTATTGAAGATATTGGTCGGTTCAGTATTTTACAAATTATTTTGAGTTTTTCATGTATTTTATTTACTTTAGGTTTAGACCAAGCTTATGTAAGAGAATATCATGAAACAGATAATCATAGTGTATTATTTAAAACAGTACTAATAACATCGATTTCGCTTAGTTTGATGTGTGTATTTTTTTTCTTATTTAATATTAAATTAATAGCACAATATGCTTATCATGTTCCCTCTGCCTTATTGTCATGGATGACGATAATATGTGTGCTTTTAACAATATTTTTGAGATATATATCTTTAACAATAAGAATGCAGGAAAGAGGATTGTTATATTCTATTAGTCAATTTTCTCCTAAACTAATATTGTTGTTAGCAATTCTTTATTTGTATTTTTTTGGCCAAAGTACTTTTGATTTTAAAAATTTAATAATAATACAAAGTTTTTCTTTATTTTTTGTTTTTTTAATATTTATCTTTTTTACTAGAAAGGAGTTTTTGCAACTTTTTTATGCAAAATTCAATATTTATTTACTAAAAATAATGTTGGCTTTTGGGTTGCCTTTAGTTGTTAGTGGATTAGTTTTTTGGTTAATGCAATCTTCTTCTCGAATTTTTCTGCTAAAATTTTCCACATTAAAAGAAGTTGGTATTTTTGGAGTTGCAACTAGTGTAGCAGCAGGTTTTAGTGTGTTAACTTCTATCTTTAATACAATCTGGGCTCCTACAGTATTTAAGCTAATTAAAGAAGGAAGGGGTAAAAATGAGGTCGAAAAAGTTAGCGAATATATTGCCTTATTAATTTCTATTGTTGTGATTTTCATTAGTATTTTAATGCCTATAATCCCTAAGTTTTTACCTAATAACTATTTAGGAATTGAGTATGTAGTGCTCTTATGTGTTATGCAACCATTGTTTTATACCTTATCTGAAGCTACCGCAGTGGGTATTTTAGTAAAAAGAAAAACAAAATATTCTGTGCTAATCAGTATTTTGGGTTTGATAGTTAATTTAATTTTATTAGTTATTTTAGTGCCGTCTTATGGAGCACTAGGGGCCGCTATATCTATATCAGTATCCTTTTGGTTATATTTTATTTTTCGCACTGAATTCTCTAAAATTGTATGGGAAAGTATTAATAGTAAGAAAATATATTTATCAACATTCTTATGTCTTGGCTTTGTGCTAAGTGTAGGAATAATGCATTTAAATTATATTTATATTGCTATTGGAGCTTTTCTTTTACTTATTTCAAATGTTGCTATATTTCTAAATATTTTTAAGATGAGTTTTACTTCTTTAATTAATATTTGGAAGTATAGGTAAGATTATTTATTTAAAGGTTTGATATGAGTAAAGATGATATACTAATAAATTTGGCTTCTTTTGGTCTAGTTTCCTCATTAGTTTTCCCCTTTTTTTCCTTTTTTGGTTTTGGACTATATTTAACTAGCTTTATATCTTTAATTCTACTTTTTTGTATTTTATTCTACAATGTAAAAATAGGTTGGTTTACAATTCTTGTTTTTTTATTGTGTTTAGTAGTCTTTGTTAGTTCTTTGTATTCAAATGCTTTTGGTTTTTCTGTTTATAATTTTTCTAATTATTTAGAGGCTTTTAAATATTTTCAATATATTCCATATATTATGATTTTTCATAGTGTTAATAAATATATTTCATTTGATCTATTTTTGAAATATATTTATTTTTCCGTATTTATATATTTGTTAGTTTTCTTTTTACAATTAATTAACCCATTGAATTTAGGTTATTTAGTTAGTATTTTTTATTTAGGCGGAGCTAGTAGTCCTCATTTGCTTGGTATTGAAACTGGTTTTCGATTACCAATAACTGGCTCAAATCCTAATGTAGGTGCAGTTATTGGAGTATTTTTTACTTTATTTTTCTTAATATTGTTTGCATATAGGAAAAATAAAGCTGCTTTAATTATTTTTATATGCTGCTTTATTTCTGTCTTTTATACTCAGAGCCGTACAACTTTAGTTGCTTTAATTGTTTCTTTAGTATTTTATGCTTTTTTATCTAAAATTAGATTAATATATAAAATTTTAGTTCCTATATTCTTGGGAGTGGGAGTCTTTCTTATATTCAAGTATCTTGATTTATCTTATATAGTGAATGGATATGAATATGCGAAAGAAGGTGACAATAGTAGTGTAAATGCTCGTTTAGATACATTAGATATGGCTATCAATGTGTTTTATACTTCGCCTATATTTGGTGTAGGTCCATCTAAGGAAGAATATACTACAAATTTTGACTCTGAATATATTCTTATATTAATGAGATATGGAGTTTTAGGTTGTCTAGTTTTTTCCTCTTTGATTTTCTATCTCTTAATTAAGGGTTTTAAAAATAGAAATAATGTTGCTGGTTTAACACTGTTTCTATATACCATTGCAACGTTAATTATTATGTTGACTAATAATGCTTATAGTGGATATCAATTAATGTCTATAACTGTATTATTGTATATTATTATATATTGTGATGCTAAACAGAAGGTAAAGCTATGAAAGTTGCACATTTGACTTCTGCCCATCCTCGTTTTGATACGCGTATTTTTGTTAAGCAATGTTGTTCTCTTACCCAAAGCTACGATACTTATTTAGTTGTGGCTGATGGAAACGGGAATGAAGTCAAAAATCAGGTTAATATTCTTGATGTTGGTAAATTTAACGGTCGTAAAGACCGTATGCTTAATGCTCCTAATGCTGTATTTGAAAAAGCACTTGCTTTAGAGGCAGAAATTTATCATCTCCACGATCCTGAACTTATTCCAATAGGTTTAAAACTAAAAAAAATGGGAAAAAAAGTTTTTTTTGATGCCCATGAAGATTTACCTAATCAGATTATGTCGAAACATTATTTGAATCCTATATCTAAAAAGATCATCGCTTTTTTAGTTAAAGCTTATGAAAAATATGCTTGTGCGAAATTAGATGGTGTTGTGGCAGCTACACCTTTTATTCGAGATAAATTTCTTAAAATTAATAAAAATACAATTGATATCAATAATTACCCTAAATTAGAAGAATTTAGTTCGATCCCTACAGATACTTTAAAAGGAAATCAAGTTTGTTATATTGGGGGCTTAGCAGATGTGCGTGGGATTGTTGAAATGGTTCAGGCAATTAATCTAGCACAAAGCCAAGCAAAGCTGGTACTCGCTGGAGATTTCGCAGATAAAAATTTAGAGCAAGCTGTAATGGAAATGGAAGGATGGAGTAAAGTTGATTTTTTAGGCTATGTAGGACGAATGGAAATAAAAAATACTTTAGCTTCATCTAATGCAGGCTTAGTTGTTTTACATCCAACACGAAGCTATTTAGATTCGTTACCTGTAAAAATGTTTGAATATATGTGTGCAGGAATACCAGTAATTGCTTCAGACTTTCCTTTATGGCGCTCTATTGTAAATGACGCACAGTGTGGGTTTTGTGTTGATCCTTTAAAACCTCATGAAATTGCTAAGATTATAGATTATTTTATAAATAATCCTGATAAGGCTAGAGTCATGGGAGAGCAGGGAAGAGCTGCAGTTGTAGAAAAGTACAATTGGAGCATTGAAGAAAATAAACTTTTGAATTTCTATTCAAGTATTTTGGATATTTGAAATTATGGAAAATAAAAAAACATTTTGGTTGATCAACCAATATAGTTCAACCCCTGAAACAGCAATGGGTGGTCGACATTACTATTTGGCGCAAGAGTTAGCTAAAAAGGGTCATCAAGTTTATGTGATTGCTGGGCGTTATAGTCATTTGCTTCGTAATCCGAAGAAATTTGAAGAACAGTATCTCGTTGAGGAAATTATTCCTAATTTCTCATTTGTATGGGTGAATTTACCAGAATACCAAGAAGCGCATAGCAAACAACGTGTATTAAACTGGTTTAAATTTTCATGGCTTTTGCGTACTTTGGCAAATGTAATTCCAGTAAAACCAGATGTAATTTTATATTCTTCTCCTTCACTTATTGGTTATTTGGGTGCTAAATATTTAGCTAATAAATTTAAGACTCCTTTTATCTTTGAAGTGCGCGATATTTGGCCTTTAACATTAATGGAGTTAGGGGGCCATTCTCCAAGCCATCCATTCATCAAATTTATGCAATGGATTGAAGACAGGGCTTATAGAAAAGCTGATTACGTATTTTCGAATTTATATAATGCTGTTGAACATATGCAAAGTCGAGGTTTAGACAGTAGTAAGTTTCATTGGATCCCTAACGGGGTGCCTTTAGCGGAAGTTTCTCAAAAACAACTTCTAAGTACAGAAACGTTTACTCAATTACCTCAAAACAAATTTATCATTGGTTACACAGGAACAATTGGTGTTGCTAATGCTATAGATGATCTTATTGAAGCAGCACAAATGCTATCAAATAATCCACATTTACATTTTGTTCTTGTGGGTTCAGGAAAGGAAAAAGATAATTTAATACAAAAAGTTAATTCTTTGGGCTTACAGAATATTACTTTTATTGATGCGATTCCAAAGAAACAAATTCAGTCAATGCTTGAGCAATTTGATGTTTGTTATATAGGTTGGCAGAAAAATCCACTTTATCGTTTTGGTATAGCACCCAATAAATTACCTGAATACCTATATGCAGGTAAGCCAATTATTCATGCCTTTTCTGGTAAGGGTGATATTGTGCAGCAAGCGCAAGCGGGAATTACGATTGAAGCAGAAGATCCTCAAGCAATCGTAGGGGCGGTAGAACAATTATATGCGCTTACTGCAGAGCAGCGGCAACAGCTAGGCGCCAATGGTAAACAGTTCGTATTACAAAACCTTGAATATGCCATGATTGCAGAAAAGCTCGAGAATATTGTTTTTAAGGATAACTTATGAAACGATTACTAGATATCATTATTGCATCTATTGCTTTGATTCTACTCTCACCTTTATACCTATATGTTACTTATAAGGTAAAGAAGAATTTGGGTTCACCAGTATTGTTTCGCCAAGTTCGCCCCGGTTTATATGGTAAACCGTTTGAAATGATTAAGTTTCGAACCATGAAAGATGCAACAGATGCACAGGGTAATCCTTTACCAGACAGTGAGCGCCTAACGCCATTTGGTAAAATGCTTCGTTCTACCAGTTTGGATGAAATGCCTGAGCTTTGGAATGTAATAAAAGGTGATATGAGTATTGTTGGTCCACGACCTTTATTGATGGAGTACTTACCGCTTTACAATAAAGAACAAGCAAAGCGACATGATGTACGTCCAGGAATGACTGGTTACGCTCAAGTTAATGGACGTAATGCAATTGGTTGGGAAGAAAAATTTAAACTTGATACGTGGTACGTTGAAAATAGATCGCTTTGGTTAGATTTTAAAATTATGCTACAAACCGTTAAAAAAGTAATCGCTAAAGATGATATTAATCAGGCGGGTGAAGCGACGATGAGTAAATTCACAGGTTCAGCAGAGAAGGAAATAGAGAAGAAATGACAATAATTATTGGTGTTTATGGTGCTAGTGGTTTTGGTAAGGAAGTTATGCCTTTAGTGCGTCAACAGTTCCCAACATTAAGTAAAGAACAATTTGCTTTTATTGATGATAGTCAAGCTGGAACGAATTTAAATGGATATCCAGTACTAACTTATTTCGAATTTATTAGTAAACCAATCGATCATAAAGCTGTAACAATCGCTATAGCAAATAGTGTTGTTCGTGAGAAGTTAGTTAGCCTTTTAGAAAAAGATGGTATACAGCATTTAGCGGTTCAGGCGACAAACACAGTTATTCTTGATGAGGTTGAGATAGGAGAAGGGAGTTTACTTTGCCCATTTACTTGCTTAACTTCTAATATAAAAATCGGAAAGTTTTTCCACGCTAATATTTATAGTTATGTGGCTCATGACTGCATAATTGGAGATTATGTTACATTCGCGCCTGGTGCTAAGTGTAACGGTAATATTCATATTGAAGATCATGCCTACATTGGTACAGGAGCTGTAATCAAACAGGGTACGCCTGATAAGCCTTTAGTAATTGGTAAAGGTGCTATTGTTGGAATGGGTGCAGTAGTAACGAAAAGTGTTCCTGCTGGCGTAACTGTTGTAGGTAATCCTGCAAGAATTTTAGAAAGAAAGTAGTAAGAAATATTTTATTAGGAAGTCAAAATGTTAAACACAGCATTTGAACCATGGCCAAGTTTTACCACAGAAGAAGCTGACGCAGTCAAAAATGTACTATTATCAAATAAAGTAAATTATTGGACCGGTCAAGAGTGTAGAGTTTTTGAAAAAGAATTCGCAGAATTTTCTGATACAAAATATGCGGTTGCTTTAGCAAATGGTACGGTGGCACTAGATGTTGCATTGAAAGCTTTAGATATTGGTGCAGGTGATGATGTTATTGTGACATCCCGCACTTTTTTAGCTTCGGCAAGTTCTATTGTAACGGCGGGCGCTAATCCTGTTTTTGCAGATGTAGAGTTGGACTCTCAGAATATTTCACGTCGTACAATTGAAGCTGTAATTACACCAAATACTAAAGCGATTATTTGTGTGCATTTGGCTGGTTGGATGTGCGATATGGATCCGATTATGCAACTTGCTGCTGAGCGCGGTATCTATGTTATTGAAGATTGCGCACAGGCTCATGGTGCAAAATATAAAGGAAAAGCTGCTGGGTCAATCGGTCATATTTCTGCTTGGTCTTTTTGCCAAGATAAAATTATGACAACTGGTGGTGAGGGCGGGATGGTCACCACCAATGATGAGGCGCTTTGGAAAAAAATGTGGTCATATAAAGACCATGGTAAAAGCTACGACAGTATTTATAATAAACAACACCCTCCTGGTTTCCGCTGGTTGCATGACTCATTTGGTACCAACTGGCGCATGATGGAAATGCAAGCAGTTATTGGCCGAATTCAGTTAACACGTATGACTGAATGGACACAAAAGCGTACTGAAAATGCAGAAAAGATTTTAAAAGCGTTTGAAAATTCTGCTTATTTTAACGTTCATATCCCTTCAGATGATTATGTTCATGCACACTATAAATGTTATGTGCAAGTGAATTTAGAGGCGTTACCAGATGGCTGGTCACGTGATCGTATAATGCAAGAAATTAATGCTCAAGGTATACCTTGCTTTAGTGGCTCTTGTTCAGAAGTTTACTTAGAGCATGCTTTCGATGGCACCCCATGGCGTCCAGAAAAACGTTTGGAAAATGCGCAGCAATTAGGTGAAACAAGCTTAATGTTTTTGGTGCATCCGACTTTGAGTCCAGACAGTATAGAAAAAACAATTATTGCAATTAATGCCGTTAGTAGAGCTATACAATCATAAAAAATGTGAAGCTATTCACATAGCTTCCTTTTGAATTATGATCTGATTTAAAGTTATGTAACCGCTGCGTAAATTTTATTTCTAGTTATATGAGAAATGAGTATAAATATCGCACGGTTACTAGAACGACTAGAAGAGTATTGTGAAAAAGATTATTTATCAGTTTGCGTCTGCCCCAAGACTCGCCAAACAATGTTTTTTGGTTCTTGTAGACCTTTTTGCGTTTCCTGTTATTTTGTGGCTATGTTACGCTATTCGACTGTTTGATTTAGGTGCTGAAGTTATCCCAGGCATTAACTATGGAGTAGCCATCGTAACTATCGTTGCTATTTTAAGTTTAATGATAACAGGGGTATATCGCTTTATTGTCCGTACTTTTAACGAAGCCTTTATTGCAAAATTAGCGATTGCTGTTGCACTGATGGTAGTTGTTTTATATAGCCTAAATGCATTCTCAGCAGCGTTTGTTCCAACTTCAATTCCATTGATGTTTGGTTTCTTAATGTTTAGTTGGGTTTGGTGTAGCCGTGCATTTATTCGTTTTATTGTAAAGACTGCATTACTCACAGGTGAAGAGAGAAAGCGTATCGCAATTTATGGTGCTGGTGATGCTGGTCAGCAAATTGCAGCTGTGCTTTATCGTTCTGACAACCATTTACCTGTTTTCTTCATTGATGATAATAGTTCTTTGCAAGACCATATGGTTGGTGGTTTAAAAGTTTATTCTGTTGAAAAGGCATTACAACGCTTTAGGAAAGATCGTATTGATGAAATTTTACTGGCACTGCCTTCTGTGGGGCGAGTTCGTAAAACAGAAATCATTCAGCAGTTCGAAATTGCCCGCTTAAAAATTACTGAATTGCCTGGTTTGACTCGTCTAGTGGATGGTGAAATTCAGGTCTCAGATATACAAGAAGTTGATATTATTGATTTATTGGGACGTGATCCAGTTCCGCCAGTTGCTCATTTAATTGCTAAAAATATTCAAAATAAAATCGTGATGGTAACAGGTGCGGGTGGTTCAATTGGTTCGGAATTATGTCGTCAAATTATCAAGAATCAACCAAAAATGTTGGTGCTATATGAGCTCACAGAGTTTGCCTTATATGATATTGATAAAGAGTTAAGACAAACAGCGGCATGTGAAATTGTTCCGATCTTAGGAACTGTGCAGGATCAGCAAAAACTGGAGCGTATTATTGAACAATATCATATACAAACGGTTTACCATGCTGCAGCTTATAAGCATGTGCCTTTGGTAGAATGTAATCCAATTGCAGGATTAAAAAATAATGCGATTGGCACAGCAAATAGTTTAAATGCAGCAGTGAAGAAAGAGGTTGAAACCTTTGTTCTGATCTCAACCGATAAAGCGGTGAGACCCACTAATGTCATGGGTGCCTCAAAACGCATGGCCGAGCTCTATTGTCAGGCGGTGGCCGAAACCAAACCTGCTACGCAAATCAGTATTGTCCGTTTTGGTAATGTGTTGGGATCTTCTGGTTCTGTTGTTCCATTATTTAAACAGCAGATCGCGAAAGGGGGCCCAATAACAGTGACGCATCCTGAAGTAACCCGTTATTTTATGACCATTCCTGAAGCCTCTCAGTTGGTGATCCAAGCGGGTGCATTAGGTTCTGGTGGCGATGTGTTCTTGCTTGATATGGGTGAGCCGGTCCGAATTCAAGATTTGGCACGCCAAATGATTAAGCTCAGCGGTTTAAAAGTGAAAGAAACAGGATCATCGGACGGTGATATCGAAATTGCCTATAGTGGTTTGCGTCCTGGTGAAAAACTTTATGAAGAACTGCTTATTGATCAGGATAATACTGAATATACTGAACATACCCGTATCTTACGTTCGTTTGAGAAGCATTTCCCATTACAAGAAATTGAGTGTGTATTTGGTAAAATCAATCAAATGACGGCAATTGATCATGATGTGGACTGGGCTTTAACTCAGCTTGAACGTTATGTAGATGGTTACAAGCGTAGCGGTGAAGTTAGAGTGAACTAAGAGTACTTTGTGATAAGCAGTTTATTCTAATAGCGTATGATAGTAAAAAAGTTTTGTTTAAGCTTTTAGGTCAAACATATCTTTGGGATAAGTAAAATGTAATCCATATCAAGATATAGCAAGCTGTAAATTTAATTTATCTATTAGATATTCAGCTTGCTGTTTTTATACGATAAAAAGGACTAATAGACTGCAATAAAAATAGGAAATGGTGTTTACTTCCCTAATTTTATATTTGTTTATTACCTATAAAAAAGAGAAGCTGCCATGAAAATAGTAAGAAAAAGAACTTATTTTTCATCTATTCTAAGATTTTTGTTGGCTACTCTATTCGTATTAAATATAACTACAAATATTACCCATGCAGATATAGTCAATACTGCCAATAGTTGCGGTGGGCTGCATGATCAACAATCTTGGAGTTTATGGGATAGTTATGGGAAAAAACGTATCACAGATACATTAAATATTCGCCTCATAAAGCAAGGCGATACCTATGCGCTTTATGATACACAAATTTTATTTAATAATTTATTTGATTTAGCTGTTCGTTGCCATTATCCAGATAGAATTCGAGAATTTGCCGATATTATCCAGATGACCTATCAAAAGTTAGAACCTTTACCTCAAATAGGGGGACAGGCTGCTGTCTGGGTATGTCGTGGAGGCACTCGTTGTCAAAACGGAAATTTACTAGGGAAAGAAGTTCAGTTAAATAGTGTACAGTTTTTAGGTTTTGCTTCTGAAGTGGCTAATGAGCTAGATCGAGTTTATCCAAAGAATTCTCATGCTCAGCAGTTCGTTTTGCAAACGGCAAAAATATCTGTAAATCGATTAAGTGAGTGGTCTACGAATACACTTCCAAATATTTCTAAAAGAATAACAGCAATACCAAATGATATACATAATGGATCTTCTAGTATGTTTACAGATAAAGACTTATGGCAGATCGTAATTTTTAGTAATATCGCAGGTATCGTAGATAGACATCCAGATTATCTTATAAAGATTTTCGGTAATCAACGTAATTTTGACCAACAAAAAAACTATTTTTCAGCACTATCTTCTTTAATGAAAGCTAGAGTAAGTAAAAATCCAATCATATATAATAATAAAAAAATTAGCATTAATGATATTGATCGGGGGTTTTGGAATTCTATTAATGAGAATAAATATGCAGGTTATTCTAGTCTAGAAGGGCCAGTGACTTGTGACTCTAATAATTCCCAAAAAACTATAGCTGTAGTTAATTTAAAAAATATCAAAAAACAACTAAATCTTGGTTGGGATTTTAGCCATGCACGTAGGTTAACTAATTTGTTCTTTGCCTTAGATAGAAATCGTATGGCAATCAAAAAAGTGTATGGTAATAATATTAGTAATATTTTGCCATCAGATGCTGATAGGGTGGGCTTTATTAACCAATTAAAATCAAATATTTGGAATCAGGATAAGCAATATCCACTATTTTCTAATTATTATAATGGCGCGAATGGGTGGTATAGAGTGGGATATCATAAAGGAGGAAAGACTTGTGATGAAGGTGTTTCTCCTTATGGTTTGAGTAATTCTTATTTATCTGGTGGTTATATTGTATGGGGGAAAAATGATCCATTACTTTTACAACTTGGTGAAACTATATATAACTTGATATATTCTACTAATATTCAAGACCAAAAATTCATGAATAAATATTATGCTGGTTATTTACCAAATTCACCAGCATATAAAATAAATGCTCTTAATTTTTTTCCAACTTTAGTTATATCAAAATAAAGTATTGGTATAGTGTTGTAAGTGGAGAATATTTGGAGTTATTATTAATATATTTTTTAGATCTAAATGACAGCCTGTCTCTGGAATAGGTGGTCATTTTTATTTAATTGGAAAAATAATCATCTAGCGAAATCTATGTTTTATCCTCTGATAATGCCCATTAATAAATAAGTGGACATCTATTGATAGTTTTAAAGAGAGTTATAGACATTAAGCTTATACAGAGATAGCCTCCATCGATATCAACTGATTCATATGACTGTGGCAAAGGTAGCATCAATGCTCTAATCATTCACATAGCACTTTAAAAATGAAGTCATCAAGAGAGTTTTTGTGCTAAAACCATGGTTAAATTGGAACTAGAGATTAAAGGTGTAAATTTAACTATACTAAACATAACTTTTAATCATCCACAATTTTTAATTTTTATGATCAAAAAAGCAATTTTACCTGTAGCTGGATTAGGTACACGTTTTTTACCAGCAAGTAAGTCAATTCCCAAAGAAATGGTCACAGTGGTAGATCGTCCTGCAATTGAATATGTAGTGCGTGAAGCTGTAGAAGCCGGAATTGAGCAAATTATTTTGGTAACTCATTCATCTAAGGCATCAATTGAAAATTATTTTGATCGAAACTTTGAACTAGAAACGACTCTAGAGCAAAAGAAAAAGTTCGATTTACTTGAAGAAATTACTCAGATTATTCCCTCTCATGTGAGTGTGGTAAGTGTAAGGCAGCCCCAACCTTTGGGTTTGGGGCATGCTGTTTTATGTGCAAAAAGTATTGTTGGGCAAGATGATTTTGCTGTGTTATTGCCAGATGTATTGGTTCAAGATAACTCAGGGAAAAATGATCTATCGCGTATGATTTCACGCTATGAAGCAAGTCAAGCTGCTCAAATCATGGTTGAGGCAGTACCAGATCATCTTGTAGATCAATATGGAATTGTTGATGTGAAGCAGAGCCCGAATGAGGGTGAAAGTATTGCTATGCAGGGAATTATCGAAAAGCCTGCTATAGGTTCTGCACCTTCTAATTTATCCGTGGTGGGGCGTTATATTTTACCTGCTAAGATTATGCAGCTTTTGGAAAATACACCCAAAGGTGCGGGCAATGAAATACAGTTAACTGATGCTATTGCGATGCTTCAAGAAACTGATACCGTTGAAGCCTACCGGATGCAAGGCCAAACTTTTGACTGTGGCAGCAAGCTTGGCTATTTGAAAGCTGTACTACACTATGGTGTTGCACACCCTAAGTTAGGATTGGAATTTAAACAGCTGATTCAAGAACTTAAATTATAAAGTTTTGTAGTTCTGCTTAAGTATTTGTAAAAACTACTGAATATAGTAGCTGAGCAGTATATTCTCTTCCTGTAAAGGGAAGAGAAATCTATAAAATACGAAAAAATCAGGTGTGCAATGAAAATCGCAGTATTTGGAACAACGTTACATGCCGGCGTGATGGCAGCGTTATTAGCTGAATATGGTAATCAAATTTACTGGTGTACAAGTGTCACCTGTGAAGAAAATATTTCTGTACTTTCGTATCAAGATCAAGACGTAAATAATTACTTAAATAAGCAGCGAAAAGCGGGTTTCTTAAAAGAGAGCCCTTTTTCTGAGATTCCTTTAGATATTGAAGTTTATTTATTCTGTTTTAGCCCAACACAAATTGAACTTGCATTAAAAACGGTTGAAAAATTGGGTGAACGACCAATTGTTCACCCACGGTTAATGATTAATGGTTCTACTTTTGGTTTGCACGGTACAGAAAAATTAAAACAGCATTTGCCAAAAGATGAGTGGGTTTACTTCCCTGATGTGATTCAGGAAGGTAATGCCATTAATAGTGTATTGAATGTAAAGCATGTCATTATCGGTGTGGAATCTAGAGATGCAAGTGAAACCATGCAAGAGTTATTGCGTCCTTTTTTCCAATTTAGTTACCAATATTTATTTATGCCGATTTTAGATGCTGAGTTCACCAAACTTAGTATTTCAGGCATGTTGGCTACCCGCATTAGTTATATGAATGACTTGGCTATGGTTGCTGAAAAGTTAGGCATTGATATTGCGAATGTAAAACATGGTATCGCTGCTGACACACGTATTGGTGCTGCATATTTATCACCAGGTGTAGGATTTGGTGGTGAGAATTTTTCGCATGATATTTTAACACTTTCGAGCACTGTGTCTGAAACTGGAACAAAAAGCCGCCTTTTGGAACAAGTTTGGGCTATTAATGAGCAGCAGAAAGAAATTTTATTTCGTAAGTTATGGAATTATTATCACTGTAGCCTAAATGGCAAAATAGTTGCGATTTGGGGTGCTTCTTTTAAAGAAAATACTTCGAATATACACAACTCACCGATTCATATTTTATTAGCTGCATTATGGGCACAAGGTGTAATAGTACGCCTACATGACCCTCAAGCTTTAGATGAAATAGCAGCAGCTTATGGGCATCGTGAAGATTTAATTTTATGTACTGATCAATATGAGGCTGTACGAGATGCGCATGCACTATGTCTAGTCACTGCATGGAAGCAATATTGGAGTCCTGACTTTAAGCAACTACAACAATTAATGAAGCATCCTTTAATTTTAGATGGACGTAATATTTATGATCCTGTGTATGTAAAGGCGAAAGGTTTTGCTTATGAAGGAGTAGGTCGCTTATGAGTAAATCAATTGAGCAATTTCCAAAGGAATTAGTCTCGCCTTTAGCTCATCTGCAAACTTTAGGTGAAAAAAACTCGAAATTACATATAAAAGAGCTATTTGCTTTAGAGCCAGATCGTTTTCAAAATTATTCTGTAAAATTTGATCAATTATTTTTTGATTATAGTAAGCATCGCTTAACCAAAGATATTTTAGAACAATTAGTAGCTCTTGCGAATACTAAAAACTTAACTGAGTGGATTAATCGCCTTTTTTCACAAGATAAAATTAACTGTACCGAGCAACGCGAAGCAATGCACTGGGCATTGCGTTTACCGACTGGCTATTCAAAGTTTCCAGACTTAACAGAACAAGTTCATAGCCAGTTACAACGTATGTATGCCTTAGTGGAAAAAATCCATGTAGGGCAATATCGGGGTTCAACTGGTGAGGTGATTCAAGATGTTGTTAATATTGGGGTTGGTGGTTCTGATTTAGGACCGCAAATGGTTACTCATGCGTTGTCTGATTTCAAGGTGAAAACGGCTAAGCCTTTAAATGTTCACTTTGTTTCGACTATGGATGGTAGCCAGTTATCAGAATTACTCCATCAACTTCGTCCTGAAACAACATTATTCATTATTTCATCTAAGTCTTTTGGTACGATTGATACCTTATCAAATGCACAAACAGTTCGTCAGTGGCTTGAAAAAGCCTTAGGAACACATGCCCGTGTATTAAAAAGTCACTTTATTGGCATATCTACAAAAGCTGACAAAATGTCAGAATGGGGAATCGCGCCTGAAAACCAGTTACTGCTGTGGGATTGGGTAGGTGGACGTTATTCTCTATGGTCTTGTATAGGTTTGCCTATAGCCTTGACGATTGGTGTGGACGGTTTTCAGCAACTTTTAGCAGGGGCTCATGCAGTCGATGAGCATTTTCAAAATACGAGTTTTGATCAAAATATTCCAGTTTTGATGGCATTGTTAGGAATCTGGAATAATAATTTTTTAAATATTCAGACTCATGCCGTATTACCCTATGATGGACGATTAAAGTATTTTGCAGCTTATCTGCAACAACTAGAAATGGAATCTAATGGGAAGTCAGTACAGCGTAATGGTTTAAAAGTTGAGCTTGATACTTGCCCTATTATATGGGGCGAGGTTGGACCCAATGCCCAGCATGCTTTCTATCAGTTGTTACACCAAGGAACGCAAGCTGTAAGTTGTGACTTTATTGCCCCAGTCCAACGTTATAATGCAAATCATTTTACCTATGTGGAAAATGCAGAAGCTCTAGTCGAACAACATCATCTTGCACTTTCAAACTGTTTAGCACAATCAAGATTATTAGCCTTTGGTAATCAAGCTTTAGACTCGACTGAATTAGAGAATTTACCAATTTATAAGCAATATGAAGGTAATCAACCAAGTTCTACATTATTATTAAATGAGCTAAACCCGTATAATTTAGGAATGCTGATCGCTTTATATGAACATAAAGTTTTTGTGCAGTCTGTGATCTGGAATATTAACCCGTTTGATCAATGGGGTGTTGAGAAAGGTAAACAGATTGCTGATCAGTTACTTCCGATTCTAAATGGTATTCAAAATGATTTTTCAAAACTTGATGCCTCGACGTGTGGATTAATTAAAATATTGTTAGGAAAGGTAGATGGCTAAAATTCTAGTCACTGGTGGTGCTGGTTACATTGGTTCACACACATGTGTTGAGCTTTTAGAAGCTGGTCATGAAGTTATTGTTTTTGATAATCTTTCAAATAGTTTGAAAGAATCTTTAGATAGAGTCCAGGGTATAACCAAAAAAAGTTTAATTTTTGTTCAGGGTGATATTCGCAACCCAGATGAGTTAGATCGTGTATTTCAAGAGTATACTATTGATGCCGTTATCCATTTTGCAGGTTTAAAAGCGGTCGGTGAAAGCCAAGAAAAACCGCTCATTTACTTTGATAATAATATTGCGGGTAGTATTCAACTGGTTAAATCAATGGAAAAAGCTGGTGTTTATACGCTTGTGTTTAGCTCTTCTGCCGCTGTATACGATGAAGCTAATACTTCTCCACTAAATGAAGATATGCCCACAGGTATGCCAAGTAATAACTACGGCTATACTAAATTAATTGTTGAGCAATTATTACAAAAGCTTTCAATAGTTAATCTTGAGTGGTCAATCGCATTGCTGCGTTATTTTAACCCAGTAGGTGCACATAAGAGTGGACGTATTGGTGAAGATCCACAAGGTATTCCAAATAATTTAATGCCGTATGTGACTCAAGTTGCTGTGGGTCGCCGTGAAAAATTGTCCATTTATGGCAATGACTATGACACAGTAGATGGCACTGGTGTACGTGACTATATTCATGTGGTCGATTTAGCGAATGCGCACTTATGTGCATTAAACAACCGATTGGAAGCAAAAGGTTGTCGTGTATGGAATATTGGTACAGGTAATGGCTCCTCTGTTTTACAAGTCAAAAATACTTTTGAACAGGTTAATGGTATAGCTATAGCCTTCGAATTTGTACCGCGCCGAGCTGGAGACGTTGCAATATCTTTTGCAGACAATCGCCGTGCAGTTGCTGAGTTGGGTTGGCAGCCTCAATATGGTTTAGAAGATATGCTTGCTGATAGTTGGAACTGGCAGAAAAAAAATCCTAATGGATATAATTAAATACCAATAAAAAAGGAGCGAATCGCTCCTTTTTTATTATGGATTAGCCTTGAATCAATCCTGTCAACTCATCTACATAATGTTGCATAGGGTGGGCTTGACGGTCTGCACGGCTTTCCATGTTTAAACGTAGCAATGGTTCTGTGTTTGACGCACGTACATTAAAACGCCATGCGCCAAAGTCCAGACTTACACCATCAGTACGGTCAATTTGTGGGTTTTGATCAGCATAGAAATCGAAAATCTTTTGAATAGTGGTCTGTGTATCAGCCACTTTAAAGTTGATTTCACCACTACAAGGAAATTTGGCAATCATATTTTCAACGAGGGTTGAGAGGGATTGTCCAGTTTCAGAGAGTAGGGCAATGGTGAGTAACCACGGAATCATGCCGCTGTCGCAGTAAGCAAAGTCACGGAAGTAGTGATGGGCGCTCATTTCGCCGCCGTATACGGCATTATGTTCACGCATGACATCTTTAATGAAGGCATGACCAGATTTTGACTGTACTGCAACACCTTTATATTCATCGACAATATCAAACGTATTCCACACTAAACGTGGGTCATGAACAATTTTTTCGCCAGGTTGCTTAATCAAGAAAGCTTGAGCCAATAGGCCAACAATATAGTAGCCCTCAATGAACTGCCCCTTTTCATCAAACAAGAAGCAGCGGTCAAAGTCGCCATCCCAAGCAATACCCATATCTGCTTGATGTTCAAGTACAGCATTACGGGTACTGTCCCGGTTTTCAATTAAAATTGGGTTAGGAATCCCATTTGGGAAGGTGCCGTCTGCTTCATGGTGAATTTTGATAAATTCAACAGGAATATTGAGCGCTTTGAATTTTTCTTCAATGGCATCAATGACATGGCCAGCCGCACCATTACCCGCGTTTACTACTAACTTTAACGGGCGAATTTTTGCTGGGTCAATATAAGTGACTAAATGTTCGACAAATTCAGGCAAGATGTTATAGCTTTGAGTAGTCCCTTTTTGACTAACTTCTTCAAAGTGATCTGTTTCTGCTAAAGCCTGAATTTCTTTTAAACCCGTATCTGCACTAATTGGACGAGCATTTTCTCGTACCAGTTTCATACCGTTATAGTCCATTGGGTTATGACTAGCGGTAACTTCAATACCACCTTGTACATCTAAATGAAAAGCGGCGAAATAGACCTCTTCAGTACCCGTCATGCCTAAGTCAAGCACATTCACACCAGCATCATTTAGGCCGCGAATGGTCGCTTGTTTTAAAGACTCACTGCTTAGACGAATATCACAACCTACAACTACAGTCTTTGGTTTATAGATTTGTCCGTAAGCGCGGCCAATTTTATAGGCGATTTCTTCATTCAATTCGGTGCCGAGTTTACCTCGGATATCATAGGCTTTAAAACACGTTAAAGTAGTCATTATTCAGTTCAATACAAATGATTTGAGTTTTGAGCATTATTATACATTTATCAATTAATGGTTATGTTTATAGTTTTTATATTCAAGTTCTACGCTTCATTTCTGTAGTTTATATTTAAGTTTATAAGAAAGTGTTTTTACGACTTTAGTCTAATAAATAAATTTATGAATTAGAAATAGCTTGATTTTACTTGGTACTATTGGTCATACCAATTGTGTTGATTATTTAATGCTTGAACTTGCTAATGCTCGTGTTTATGATGCGATCTGTGGTTTAAGGAATAACATTTGCACGTAAATTTTAATTGGTCATACCAATTTTGCTAAATGTTTAAAATTTTAAGGTACAAAAAATTCGCCCCAGCATTTCAAGGAGATGACAATGCTCAATATGTGGCAACAACTTTATGACCCTTTAAATAATATTTGGCTGTCCAGTGCGGTTGCATTAATCCCGATTATTTTCTTCTTTTTGGCCTTGGCGGTTTTTCGTTTAAAAGGCAGTATTGCGGGTACGGGCACAGTCATTATTGCATTATTGATCGCTCTCTTTTTCTATCAAATGCCGGGTCAAATGGCCTTTGCATCCATTATTTATGGTTTCTTCTACGGTCTATGGCCAATTTCATGGATTATTATTGGGGCAGTCTTTCTATATAAAATTTCGGTAAAAACAGGCCAGTTTGAGGTGATTCGCTCAAGCATTTTGTCAATTACCGAAGATCAGCGCCTACAAATGTTACTGGTTGGCTTTGCTTTTGGTACGTTCCTTGAAGGGGCTGCCGGTTTTGGTGCCCCTGTCGCAATTACCGCTGCACTACTTGTCGGTTTAGGTTTTAAACCACTTTACGCTGCAGGCTTATGTTTGATTGTGAATACTGCGCCAGTTGCATTTGGTGCGATGGGTATTCCAATTATTGTGGCGGGGCAGGTTTCTGGTGTAGATACCATGGAAATTAGCCAGATGGTTGGGCGTCAGTTGCCGTTTTTAACGCTGATTGTGCTGTTCTGGATTATGGCGATTATGGATGGCTGGCGTGGTGTTAAGGAAACTTGGCCTGCGGTGTTAGTTGGTGGTGGCGCTTTTGCGATTGCACAATATTTAACATCTAACTTTATTGGTCCTGAATTACCTGATATTACAGCGGCAATTGCTTCATTGGTCAGCCTGACTGTGTTGTTCCGTTTTTGGAAACCAAAACATATTTTCCGTTTTGAACCTGAAGCTGGTCAAACGCAAACTCAGCAACCTACAACAATTCAGCGTTATAGCATTGGGAAAATTGCTAAGGCGTGGTCTCCATTTGCCATCTTAACAGTGATGGTAACCATCTGGAGTGTTAAGCCGTTTAAAGCATTATTTGCAAAAGATGGTGCACTGGAACATTTAATTTTTAAACTTGAAGTGCCGTACTTACATAAATTAGTCGAAAAAATGCCGCCGATTGTCTCAGAGATGAAGCCATATGAAGCGATTTATAAGTTTGACTGGTTCTCTGCGACAGGTACTGCAATTTTTATTGCTGCAATTATCACCGCTATTTTCTTGAAAATGAAAGCGAGTGAGGCAGTAACGACCTTTGGTGAAACGCTAAATGAGTTAAAAACACCAATTTATTCAATTGGTATGGTGTTAGCTTTTGCTTTTATTGCGAACTATTCAGGGTTATCTGCAACTTTAGCTTTGGCTCTATCGCATACGGGTCATGCTTTTACTTTCTTCTCGCCATTCTTAGGTTGGCTTGGTGTTTTCCTTACGGGCTCAGATACATCTTCAAATGCTTTGTTCTCCGCATTACAAGCAACTACTGCTCAGCAGATTGGTATTCCAGAAGTATTGCTTGTAGCAGCGAATACCAGTGGTGGTGTGACAGGTAAGATGATTTCTCCACAGTCAATTGCAATTGCTTGTGCAGCGGTAGGCTTGGTTGGAAAAGAATCTGACTTGTTCCGTTTCACGGTAAAACATAGCATCATATTCACTGTCTTTGTTGGCATCATTATTACGGTTCAGGCTTATCTGGTTCCGTGGATGATTCCATAACTCGAGTGAAGGAAACGCGATGAGAATCTCCGATCAAGTGGTCATGAAATTGCAGGCATTAATTGAAGAGCGTCTCATGAGAAAAGGTGACCGTTTGCCTGCCGAGCGCCAGCTTGCAACTAGCTTAGGGGTTTCTCGTCCTTCTTTGCGTGAAGCGATTCAACAGCTCAATAGTCAAGGTGTGCTTATTAGCCGTCGGGGGGATGGAACTTATATTCAACAGTTACCTGAACAGTGGCCACAGCAACTCATTGTGAACCCGATTAGCAACTTGATTGAAGAAGACCCGTTATATCGTTTTGATGTACAAGAGGCGCGGTTATTACTTGAGGGGGGTACTGCATGGTATGCCGCATTACGCTCAACACCCGAAGATCGCGCCAAAATTCATCATTATTTTAATGAAATTAGTCGCCATCAAAATGCGGGTGACTCAGCACAGGCTGCGGTGGCAGATGCAGAATTCCACTTAGCGATTGCAGAAGCATCTCACAATGTGGTGCTGATTCAAATGATGCGTAGCCTGTTTGATCTACTGCAATACAACGTCTTGTTGGGACGTAAAAAAGTTTATAACGATCCAATAAATAGTGACTTGCTGAGTGAACAGCATTTTCAGGTCATGGATGCGATCGATCGTAAAGATCCCGAGGCCGCACGCCAAGCTGTCTGCGGTCATATTGAATTTGTGATTAATCATGTGCGTTCTCTGAATGAAGACGAAGCTCGTCAGAAACGTGCAAACCGTTTAAATAGAGTTGATTCAAAATGATTATTTCTTCTGGCAATGATTATCGTGCTGCGGCACAGCGTCGCTTACCCCCGTTTTTATTTCATTACATCGATGGTGGAGCGTATTCGGAACATACCTTAAAGCGTAACGTACAAGATTTGTCAGAAATTGCATTGCGTCAACGTGTGCTCAATGACATGTCAGCGTTAAGTTTAGAGACAAAACTGTTTAATGAAACATTGTCGATGCCGGTTGCATTGGCTCCTGTCGGTTTAACAGGCATGTATGCGCGCCGTGGTGAAGTTCAAGCCGCGATGGCAGCCGATAAAAAGGGTATTCCATTTACGCTTTCAACGGTTTCGGTCTGTCCGATTGAAGAAGTTGCACCTGCAATTAGCCGACCAATGTGGTTCCAGCTTTATGTATTACGTGACCGTGGTTTTATGCGTAATGCTTTGGAACGTGCAAAAGCGGCAGGCTGCTCAACACTGGTGTTTACCGTAGATATGCCTGTGCCAGGTGCACGTTACCGTGATGCACATTCGGGTATGAGTGGGCCAAATGCTGCGATGCGTCGTTATATGCAGTCTATGTTCCATCCACACTGGTCGTGGAATGTCGGCTTAATGGGACGTCCGCACGACTTGGGTAATATCTCTAAATATTTAGGTAAACCGACTGGTCTTGAAGATTATATTGGTTGGTTAGGCTCGAACTTTGACCCATCAATTTCATGGAAAGACCTTGAGTGGATTCGTGAATTTTGGGATGGCCCAATGGTAATTAAAGGCATTTTAGACCCTGAAGATGCCAAAGATGCTGTGCGTTTTGGTGCGGATGGTATTGTGGTGTCGAACCATGGTGGTCGTCAGTTAGATGGCGTGATGTCATCTGCTCGTGCATTGCCTGCAATTGCTGATGCAGTTAAAGGTGATTTGGCTATTTTGGCTGACTCAGGCATTCGTAATGGTTTAGATGTGGTACGTATGTTGGCACTTGGTGCTGATACGGTTTTACTGGGTCGCGCATTTGTGTATGCCTTGGCAGCAGCAGGTGGGCAAGGTGTGTCGAACTTACTTGATTTGATTGATAAGGAAATGCGTGTTGCGATGACGCTCACGGGTGCTAAGTCGATTTCGGATATTAATGCGGATTGTTTAGTACAGGCGATGAAGCAAGGTTTTTAAGAAATAACTTTTTAAGTGAAGCAGTAAGCACAGCCTTAAAATTTGGTGATTTGCTAATGTTTTGCGTATAGGCATTTGTCACTTTTGAAAGGTCAAAAGTAACCAAAAACCTTTTGTTGAGCAAACCGTACTTCCTTGTACAGTTGCTCAACAGGCGGCATCCATGCCGCCAACCGAGATAGTAAATATAGGGCTGATTCGAATTAGAGAATGAGCTAATTAAATTATAAATTACAAACGGTGAGACTCCGTCGTATTGGTCTAATTTGATAAATGGATGACCAAAAGGAAACCATCATGCAAACATCTTCTCCTCAAGCAGTGATTGAACGTTTACAGAATATTGTAGGGCGCTCACATGTTTTGATCGACGATCAAAGCACTCGTCAGTACCGCCAAGGTCGTCGTTTTGGTGAGGGGAAAGTACTAGCTGTGGTGGTGCCGGGTACTTTACTAGAGCAATGGCAGGTGCTCCAAGCAGCCATTGACGCAGACTGTATTGTGATTATGCAGGCGGCGAATACAGGACTTACTGGTGGTTCAACACCATATGGTGATGATTATGACAGTCCTGTTTTGGTCATGAGTACTCGCCGTTTAAAGGGCATTCAAGTCATTCATGATGGTAAGCAGGTGATTTGTTTACCAGGTGCGACTTTAGACAATTTAGAGCAAATTTTAAAAGGTTATGACCGTGAACCGCATTCGGTGATTGGCTCATCATGTATTGGCGCATCAGTCCTCGGTGGTGTCTGTAACAACTCTGGCGGTGCGTTGGTACGCCGTGGGCCTGCGTATACGGAACTAGCGTTATATGCTCAGGTCAATGCTGCTGGTCAATTAGAACTGGTGAACCATTTAGGGGTGAATTTAGGCTCCACACCCGAAGAAATTTTGACTCGATTAGAGAAACAGCAATATCAAGCCGTTGATATTTTAGATGACAGCGAAAAGCAGGCGTCTGACCATCGCTATGCCCACGATGTGACTCAAGTCGATGAAGATTCACCAGCACGTTTTAATGCTGACCCGTCACGGTTGTTTGAAGCATCTGGTTCGGCGGGTAAAGTCTGTGTGTTTGCTGTGCGTCTTGATACTTATGAAAAAGTAGAGAGCAATATTTTTTATATTGGTAGTAATGATGCCGATGATTTAACAGCCATTCGCCGTTACTTACTTACCTCATTGCCAAGCCTACCGATTGCAGGTGAGTATATTCACCGAGATGCTTACTTGATTGGTGAAAAGTACGGAAAAGATACATTCTTGTTTATTGAAAAGTTCGGCACAGCCAATGTTCCAAAAGCCTTCGCCATGAAAGATAAAGTCGATGGCTTTTTAGAAAGATTTAAAATAAAAGGTTTAACGGATCATATTTTACAGGCCATTACTTTCTTTTTACCAAGCCATTTGCCAAAGCGTATGACCGAGTATCGAGACGGTTTTGAGCATCATTTAGTTTTACGTGTTGAAAATAATTCAAAAGCTCAGACCGAGCAGTTTTTAAAAGAATATTTTGCAGTGCATCAGTCAGGCAGTTATTTCGTATGTAGCGAAGAAGAAGGGCGAAAGGCTTTCTTACACCGTTTTGCAATTGCAGGAGCTGCAATTCGTTATCGCGATACGCACCGTAGTGAAGTTGAAGATATTGTCGCGCTTGATATTGCTTTGCGTCGTAATGACCGTGAGTGGGTAGAACAACTGCCTGCTGAAATGGAAAAGAACATCATCCATAAACTCTATTACGGGCATTTCTTTTGCCATGTGTTCCATCAAGATTACATCCTTAAAAAAGGCAATGACCCATTAGAAATGGAACATCAAATGTGGAAATTGCTGGATGCGCGCCGTGCTGAATATCCGGCAGAGCATAATGTCGGGCATCTCTACATTGCCAAACCTGCATTAGCGAACTTTTACCAAAAACTCGACCCAACAAACAGTTTTAATGTGGGTATTGGTCATACCTCAAAACTTAAGTATTGGGGCAAAGCTAAATCTTAAGTTAGAGATATAA
The DNA here is from genome assembly GCF_016124155.1 of Acinetobacter sp. AC1-2. Taxonomy (NCBI): domain Bacteria; kingdom Pseudomonadati; phylum Pseudomonadota; class Gammaproteobacteria; order Moraxellales; family Moraxellaceae; genus Acinetobacter; species Acinetobacter sp. AC1-2. The sequence continues at coordinate 111,127 of NZ_JABFFO010000005.1, read as the reverse complement.
AAAAAGGCGCCGAAGCGCCTTTTCTTTTAAAGCTGTTTTATGCTGCTTCTGTTGATTTAGCAAGCACTTCGGCAACTGCTTTAGCAACAGTGTAAACATTGTTCATGTTTAAACCTGCTACACAAATACGGCCACTACGTACTAAGTAGATTGCATATTCTTCACGCAAGATATCTACTTGTTCAGCAGTTAGACCTGTGTAGCTGAACATACCTTTTTGGTTTACAAGGTAGCTAAAGTCACGGTCTGGTAATGCTTTAGTAAGTTCATCTTTCAAGATGCTACGCATTTTGATAATACGCTCACGCATCTCTTTCACTTCACCTTGCCATTGTTGGTTAAGTTCAGCGTCATTTAACACTTCATCAACTAACCATGCACCTGTTGTAGGAGGGCTAGAGTAAATACGGCGTACAGTTGCTTTTAACTGACCGAATGTGCACTGAGCAGCTTCTGCATCGTCACATACGAAAGTTAAGCCGCCAACGCGCTCGCCATATAAAGAGAAGATTTTAGAGAACGAGTTGCTCACAATGAAGTTTAGACCAGCTTGGTCTAAAGCACGGATTGCATACGCATCTTCTTCCATACCATCGCCAAAACCTTGGTAAGCGATGTCTAGGAAAGGAATAAGGTTACGATCTTTTAATACCGCAATCACTTGATCCCATTGCGCTGGGTTTAAGTCAGCACCAGTTGGGTTGTGGCAGCATGGGTGCAACAACACAATGCTTTGCTCAGGCAAAGTTTTAAGCGTAGACAACATACCGTCAAAATCTACACCACGAGTTTCGTTATCGAAATACGGGTAGAAATGAGTCTTGATGCCAGCGCCATTGAAAATCGCAACGTGGTTATCCCAAGTTGGTTGGCTTACCCAAACATCTGAATTTGGGAAATAAGTTTTTAAGAAATCTGCACCAACTTTCAATGCACCTGAACCACCAAGAGTTTGGATGGTTACAGCACGGCCCGCTTTAACTGCTGGGCTGTTTGCACCAAATAAAAGTGCTTGAATTGCTTCACGGTAAGGTTTGAAGCCTTCCATTGGCAAATAAAGTTTAGTTTTACCGTTCTTCGGCTCAATACGCTTTTGCGCCTCAATAATGGTCTCTAACTGAGGAACAATACTGTCTTCGTTATAGTAAAGACCAATACTCAAGTTTACTTTTTCAGAACGAGTATCAGCATTGAACTGTTCCATTAAAGAGAGAATTGGGTCGCCTGCGTATGGGGGGATATGTTGAAACATCAAAAAAGTCCTTTCATTCAACAATATGCATAGAGTTAAGTTTTTTCTGTCTCGAAAAATACATTACATCTATGTCGATGCTCAATAATGTACCAATAAAGCTACTGTGAAGCACCAGATAATTTCACTAATATCGATATTTTCCAGAAGAAACGATAAAAAAGATTTAAAAGAAATTACGGTAAATAGATACTAATTTATAACTCATGATTTCATTCAAACAGATTGTCTACAATCTTACTGTCATACACGGGTTGTAGACTAAAGTTTGAAACAAAAGTTTAGCGCCCAAAAAACACTTGAGAAAGAACCATAAAACTATAGATAAATTTATATTAAATCTTTGTTTTATAAATACTAATAGATAGGCGGTGTAATAGTCTAAATATAAGGTGAAATAAGAGGTCAATCTATAAAAATTGACCTGATGCGTTCTCTGAAGTGTCAACAATCACCTTGATTTTTTTCATTCATACCGCTATAAAAGCCATAATTGATTAAAAATTGTCGACAATATGCAAGATTTGACCTTCGCACCAGAGCCTCTACAAAGTCAGGGTAGAACACTGACCGAGAATGTATTTAAACAAATACAGACGGCTATTGTTTTGGGTCAAATTCCGGCAGGTAGCAAAATATCTGAACCTGAACTGGCACGGACTTATGGTATTAGCCGTGGACCTTTGCGTGAAGCGATTCATCGCCTTGAGGGCCAAAAATTAGTTGAGCGCACTGCACATGTGGGCGCGCGTGTGGTTTCGCTCTCGCTGCAACAATTTAAAGAGCTTTACCAGATTCGTGCGTCTTTAGAGGGTTTGGCTTGCAAACTTGCTGCACAGCATATTGATAAAAAACAAATCTTGGCATTGCGTGATGTATTGCGTATGCATGCTGAAGATGAAAATTTTAAAGCAGGTAAAGGATATTACTTGCAAGAAGGGCAGGATGATTTTCACTACTGCATTATTAAAAGTAGTGGCAATAAAACCCTAGAAAAAATGTTGTGTGATGAGCTCTATCACCTCATCCGCATGTACCGAATTCAGTTTTCAAACACACCCGATCGTCCGAGCAAAGCTTGGGACGAACATATCCGTATTTTAGATGCAATTGCAGAAGGCGATGGTGAACTTGCCGAGCTGCTGATGCATCGACATATCAATGCCTCTTACAAAATTATTGAGCAAACACTGCTACAAGCACAAGGAGAACATAACAATGGCTAAACAATCCGCAGGTCAGCTATTTCGCGATGCCGTAGCCCAAGAAAAGCCATTACAAGTGGTTGGAACCATTAACGCCAATCATGCACTTTTGGCAAAACGTGCAGGTTATAAAGCGATTTACTTATCAGGTGGTGGTGTAGCCGCTGGTTCTTTAGGCTTACCTGATTTGGGAATCAGTAACCTTGATGATGTATTGACAGATGTACGCCGTATTACCGATGTATGTGATCTTCCATTATTGGTCGATGCTGACACTGGTTTTGGTGCTTCTGCATTTAACATTGCGCGTACCACAAAAGCACTCATCAAGTTTGGTGCTGCGGCAATGCACATCGAAGACCAAGTGGGCGCAAAACGTTGTGGTCACCGTCCGAACAAAGCCATTGTGACTCAAGAAGAAATGGTTGACCGTATTAAAGCTGCGGTCGATGCACGTGGTGATGACAGCTTCGTAATTATGGCACGTACTGATGCCTTGGCTGTAGATGGTTTGCAAGCTGCAATTGACCGTGCAGGTGCCTACATTGAGGCGGGTGCAGACATGTTGTTCCCTGAAGCGATTACCGAGCTTGATATGTACAAGCAATTTGCTCAGACAACTGGTGCACCAATTTTGGCAAACATTACCGAGTTTGGTTCTACACCACTGTTTACCACTGAAGAGTTAGCATCTGCTGATGTAAGCCTTGCGCTTTACCCACTTTCTGCTTTCCGTGCCATGAACAAGGCAGCCGAAACTGTGTATGAAACCTTACGTAAAGAAGGCACGCAAAAGAACGTGGTTGATATTATGCAAACGCGTAAAGAGTTATATGAACGCATTAATTACTATGCGTTTGAAGACTACTTAGATAACGCATTTGCTAAAAAGAAATAAACAAGTCCTCTTTTATAAGAAGAGGAAACGATGGTCTTGGCTATCGTGAGGGCGGCATGGATGCCGCTACGTTGGACTGCGATATAGGGATATATCGTCAGCCCAACAAGGATTTTTGCTTACTTTTCATCCGTGAAAAGTAAGGCGAACTGCAGGTTAATCCAAAAATTGGATGAGAACTCGGCAAGACGCTGTCGCGTTTTTACCCAAGTAAAAATTGAACAAACAACAAATTCAGGTTGATATAAAGGATGATTCTATGAGCTCAAATGAAACAACAACAGGCTTCAAACCAAAAAAATCAGTTGCACTTAGCGGACAAGTTGCAGGCAACACAGCACTGTGTACTGTAGGACGTAGTGGTAACGACTTGCACTATCGTGGCTATGACATTCTTGACCTTGCAGTGGGTAGCCAGTTTGAAGAAGTTGCTCACTTGCTCGTACATGGCAAATTACCAAACAAAGCTGAACTCAAAGCGTATAAAGCAAAATTAAAAGCACTTCGTGGCTTACCAGCAGCACTTAAAACTGCACTTGAACAACTTCCTCCGTCTGCACACCCAATGGATGTGATGCGTACAGGTGTTTCAGTCCTTGGTTGTTTAACTCCAGAGCATGAAGACCACAACGAAGCGGGCGCAAAAGACATTGCTGATAAATTAATGGCAAGCCTAGGTTCAATGTTGTTGTATTGGTATCACTTCAGCAACAACGGTCGTCGCATTGAAGTTGAAACTGATGACGACTCAATTGCAGCGCATTTCTTACATTTACTTCATGGTAAAAAACCATCTGAAGAATGGATTGAAGCAATGCATACATCACTCATTTTGTATGCTGAGCACGAATTCAACGCATCTACATTTACGTCACGTGTGGTTGCAGGTACAGGCTCTGACATGTACTCGGCAATTACAGGTGGTATTGGTGCGCTTCGCGGACCTAAACATGGTGGTGCAAACGAAGTTGCATTTGTCATTCAACAACGTTACGACAACGCAGACGAAGCAGAAGCAGACATCCGTAGCCGTGTTGAGAAGAAAGAAGTTGTGATCGGTTTTGGTCACCCTGTCTATACAATTTCTGACCCACGTAACGAAGTCATCAAAAAAGTGGCACATGACTTGGCACAAGCACAAGAGAACACCAAAATGTATTTAATCGCTGAACGCTTAGAAGCAGTGATGAAAGATGCGAAAAACATGTTCCCGAACCTCGACTGGTTCAGTGCTGTGAGCTATCACTTAATGGGCGTTCCAACTGCAATGTTTACACCATTATTCGTAATTGCACGTACAGCAGGTTGGTCAGCGCACGTGATTGAACAACGCCAAGACGGCAAAATCATTCGTCCAAGCGCGAACTACACAGGCCCTGAAAACCTCAAATTCAAACCATTGGCGGAGCGTGGTTAATGAACACAAAATACCGTAAACCGCTGGCAGGAACCCAGCTTGAATATTACGACGTGCGTCAAGCCGTTGAAGATATTCAGCCAGGCGCATACGAAAAACTGCCTTACACGTCTAAAGTACTTGCAGAGCAATTGGTACGCCGTGCCGATGCCGAGAACTTAACTGCCTATTTAACGCAGTTAATTGAACGCCGTCAGGACTTGGATTTTCCTTGGTATCCTGCGCGCGTGGTGTGTCATGACATCTTGGGTCAAACTGCTTTGGTTGACCTTGCAGGCTTGCGTGATGCGATTGCTGACAAAGGCGGTGACCCATCTAAAGTTAATCCAGTTGTACCAACACAGCTCATTGTCGACCACTCTTTAGCAGTGGAATTCGGTGGTGCAGACCCAGACGCTTTTGAAAAAAACCGTGCTGTTGAAGACCGTCGTAACGAAGACCGTTTCCACTTTATTGAGTGGACTAAAACAGCATTTAAAAATGTCGATGTGATCCCTGCGGGGAACGGCATTATGCACCAGATTAACCTAGAGAAAATGTCTCCGGTGATTCAGGCGCGTGATGGTGTGGCATATCCAGATACTTGCGTAGGTACAGATTCACACACTCCACATACAGACGCTTTGGGCGTAATTTCTGTGGGCGTTGGTGGCTTAGAAGCTGAAAATGTGATGTTAGGCCGTGCATCTTGGATGCGTCTGCCAGACATTATTGGTGTTGAGTTTGTAGGTCAGCGTCAGGCAGGCATTACTGCAACAGATATCGTACTTGCTCTAACTGAATTCTTGCGTAAAGAACGTGTGGTTGGTGCATACCTTGAGTTCTTTGGTGAAGGTGCTGACAGCATGTCTGTGGGCGACCGTGCAACCATTTCGAACATGACACCAGAGTATGGCGCTACGGCTGCGATGTTCTACATCGACCAAAACACAATCGACTACTTACGCCTAACAGGTCGTGAAGATGCTCAAGTGGCGTTGGTTGAACAGTACGCAAAAGAAATCGGCCTTTGGGCAACTGATATGACCAAAGCAGAGTACCCACGTGTACTACGTTTTGACCTATCAAAAGTAACACGTAACATTGCTGGTCCATCAAACCCACATGCACGTGTTTCTACCGCCGACCTAAAAGAAAAAGGTATTGCGGGTGTTGTTGAAAACCGTTCTGATGGCTTAATGCCTGATGGCGCAATCATTATTGCTGCAATTACTTCGTGTACCAACACTTCTAACCCACGTAACACCGTGGCGGCAGGTTTGTTGGCACGTAAGGCAAATGAGCTAGGTTTAGTTCGTAAACCTTGGGTGAAATCATCATTTGCACCGGGTTCAAAAGCGGCTGCACTTTACCTCGAAGAAGCGGGTGTTCTAAAAGACTTAGAGCAACTTGGTTTTGGTATTGTGGCTTACGCTTGTACGACTTGTAATGGTATGTCGGGTGCATTAGATCCAGTTATTCAACAAGAAATTATTGACCGTGACTTGTACGCAACAGCAGTATTGTCTGGTAACCGTAACTTCGATGGCCGTATTCATCCATACGCAAAACAAGCGTTCTTGGCATCTCCACCGCTTGTCGTGGCGTATGCAATTGCGGGTACAATTCGTTTTGACATCGAAAAAGATGCTTTGGGTCACGATAAAGACGGTAACCCGATTTACCTGAAAGACATTTGGCCATCTGACGCTGAAATTGATGCGTTAGTTAAAGAAGCTGTGAAGCCTGAGCAGTTCCGTAAAGTCTACATTCCAATGTTTGACTTAGGCGTAACCGTAGAGGCTGAAAGTCCGCTTTATGACTGGCGTCCACAAAGTACTTACATTCGCCGTCCGCCATATTGGGAAGGGGCGTTGGCTGCACCACGTACTTTAGCGAACATGCGTCCGCTTGCAATTTTGGGTGACAACATCACCACTGACCACTTGTCGCCTTCAAACGCGATTTTGATGGACTCGGCTGCGGGTGAATATCTTCATAAAATGGGTCTGCCAGAAGAAGACTTCAACTCATACGCAACGCACCGTGGTGACCATTTGACTGCACAACGTGCAACATTTGCTAACCCGAAACTCTATAACGAAATGGTAGTTCGTTCAGACGGTACCATTAAGCAAGGTTCAAAAGCGCGTGTAGAGCCAGAAGGCGAAGTCATGCGTATGTGGGAAGCAATTGAAACCTACATGAACCGTAAACAGCCGTTAATCATTGTTGCGGGTGCTGACTACGGTCAGGGTTCAAGCCGTGACTGGGCTGCGAAAGGTGTGCGCCTTGCAGGTGTTGAAGCGATTGTGGCAGAAGGTTTTGAGCGTATTCACCGTACTAACTTGGTGGGTATGGGCGTGTTACCGCTTGAGTTTAAAGCAGGTGTAAACCGCAAGACTTTAAAGCTAGATGGTACAGAGCTTTATAGCGTGATTGGTAATATTGCGCCGCGTTCGACTTTAACTTTAGTGATTGAACGTGCCACAGCGGATGGTAAAGAAGAGATTGTTGAAGTGCCTGTGACTTGCCGTTTAGATACAGAAGAAGAAGTTTCTGTATATGAAGCAGGCGGTGTATTACAGCGTTTTGCGCAAGACTTTTTAGAAGGCCAAGTGGCTTGATAGCTTAGTTAAAAATAATTGATATAGTTTTAAAAGCCCCACTTTAGAGTGGGGTTTTTATTTATCTACACGTAGCTCATACATTATAAAAAATGACTGCATATATTATATTTTTTAAAATTATTTTATTTTTGTCATCAAATTCTCTTTAACTTACATTAAGATACGCGGCGCTTACACTTAAATATAAATCACAATAGATTTCTTGGAAAATATCAATGCGTAACTTATTCATTATTTCAATATGCTCACTTATATTAACTGCTTGTGGGACGATGCCTTATGTAAGTACAGAGTACCCTCTACGCGCAGGCTTAATTCAACCTGTGAAGGTCGTTGGCAAGGCTGATGTGACCAATGCTCAAACTTCAGATGACCGAGTGATTGTATATTCTTATATGGGCACAAAACTGGACTCTAGCATTAAGTCTATTACAGAAACGATGGTACAACAGACTCAAAAGGAACTATTGAAAAATGGTCAACCTGTTGATGGTAATGGGTCGAAATCGATTGCGATTAAAGTAAATTCATTACGTAGTACCTACACCAATCTGCTTTTCTGGCGCAGTAAAATTAAATTCGAAGTGACTTTAGGAAATGGGCAAACTATTCCATTTACTGTTCCTCATACGAGTGGTGTGTTAGTACAAGATTTAAATGGATGTATTGCTGAAGGGGTAATGACTTTACTTAATGATGCACGTGTAAGAAGCTATTTAGCAGAAAAATAAGAACATAAAAAAAGCCCAACATCCTGTTGGGCTTTTTCGTATTTGGTTGCTAGATATGACTCCTGTCGTATCTCACGCTCCTAGTGCATGAACCTATTATTGTTGTTTTATGTTCCGGAACATCCTGTTCCTGTATGAACTCATCATAGGAAAAAAGTAGGGAGTCGCCAATCCGCAAAATCCCTAAAAGTTTGTAGGTTAAAGCGTACAAAATGAAGAAATTGAGGAAGTGCCTGTGACTTATTGTTTAGATACATAAGAAGAGGTTTTTTTGTATGTGAAATAGGCGTTGTTTTACAGCATTTTGAGCAAGATTTATTGGAAGGGAAAATGGCTTATTTGTTGAAAAATTAATCTCAATATAATATAAATAATATTTATACTTAAGAATTAATAATTAAGATGGATGATATTAATAAATTAAAAGGATTGGGTGGGTGGCTAACATTAGTTGGATTTGGTTTAATTGTTTCTCCTATTAGGCTGATCGTAACGGGTTACCAGACTTACTATCCTATGTTTTCAGAAGGGATGTTTAATTTATTAACTTCAGTTGACTCTGTATATTATCACCCACTTTGGAAATATTATATTTTAGGGGAAATTGCAGTTAATACAATTTTTGTCTTAATTTCCTTGGTTTTATTATACTTATTCTTTAGAAAACACTATATTTTTCCTAAAGTCTTTATATCATTTTGTATTGCTACGATAATTTTTATTCTTATAGATGCATCATTAATAAAATTAATCCTACCTAATGAAGAGATTTTTGATAACGATACTTCTAGGGAGCTTATGAAAAGTATCTTTTATGGAATGATTTGGATTCCATATATGTTAGTTTCTAAAAGAGTAAAAGCAACTTTTGTAGAGAAATAAAGATTTTATAAAACCTACTCTAATTAATATAAAAAAAGCCCAACATCCTGTTGGGCTTTTTCGTATTTGGTTGCTAGATATGACTCCTGTCGTATCTCACGCTCCTAGTGCATGAACCTATTATTGTAGTTTTGTGTTCCGGAACATCCTGTTCCTGTATGAACTCATCATAGGAAAAAAGCGGTAAGTCGCCAATCCGCAAAATCCCTAAAAGTTTGTAAGATAAATCGTACAAATAACATTTTTTGCATTTATGCCATCATCATCGGGCGAAATGGACAATTGACAATCACTCGAACTGGGTTATATTCCTGTTTAATATCTATACGATTATAGGAACGCAATCATGGTAACAGCTGGCGAAAAACCCGGAACAGGCTTCTATTTCTGCGCTCAATGTGGCCAGAGAGTGTTTTTAGAAATTAATACAGATCGTTTACCGCCGTGCACTAAATGCTATTGCACTGAGTTTAAACGTTAAGAATAAAATAATATTTGCGTTCGCATTTAACAAAAAGCCCTGTCACCCGATGGGGCTTTTTGTTAGTTTAAAATAAGACTTACATAACAAGACCCGCGATGGGCATGAAAAAGGAAACCGTTATGGAAACAATATTGGGTTTATGTATTGGCGTGGGTTTGAGCGCTGCCTGCGGTTTTCGCGTGTTTGTGCCGTTGTTGGTGATGAGCATTGCAACCATGATGGGATGGTTTGAACCATCAAAAGGGTTTGAGTGGTTGGCCATGCCATCAGTTTGCTTGGCTTTAGGTGTGGCAACGATGTGTGAAGTTGCAGCTTATTATATTCCATGGGTCGATAATGCCTTAGACACGGTTGCAACACCTGCGGCTATGATCGCGGGTACGCTAGCGACGATGGCGGTTAGCAGTGGAGAAATGTCGCAGTTCGCCAGTTGGGCAGCAGCCATTATTGTGGGCGGTGGTACGGCAGGTGTGGTGCAAATGAGTACTGTTGCTGCACGCGGTGTTTCAACTGCAACCACAGGTGGCTTAGGGAATTTTGTAGTCGCTACAGGGGAGTGGATTGGGGCAATCTTACTTTCTGTTTCAGCTTTGCTAGTTCCCGCGCTTGTCGCAGTTGTGGTGGTTATTGCTGTTATTTTGGCAATACGTTGGATACGTCATAAAAAGCAAGAAAAGATCAGTCATTCAACATCGTGAGTTTTTAAATTTAGTTGAATAAGAAAACTTAGACGTAATTTTATAATCTAAGTTTTCCATGTATATCACCACGTCACACGTTTTAATAAAATATCTTTATACATAGTAAAATCGCAGGCGAGGCCAAAGAACGGCTGTTTAAAGGTCGCAGGTTTATTATGCTTATAAAAGATCGGCTTTTCAGTTCAAGTCTATTTCACCCGAACTTTACGCCTTATGGTGGATTTTGTGCCATCGATGTTTAGAGCTAATACTAGTTTTATCAGCGGTCGCTCTACAGAAAAATAAACCAAGTATTGAGGCAGTACGGTCAAAGTATTTCTAAGATTCGATGCTAAGCTTTTTATGAGTACTCAAAAGAATTACATATATGAAAATCGTTGCCATTCAGCCTGCATTACAGTTAGGAAAGGTTGAAGCAAATTTAAAAAAACTTGAACAATTGATTTTAGCTGCACATCAAGAGCATACGCCTGATGTGATCGTACTTCCTGAGTCGATGACTTCTCCAAACGTCTATTCACCACAGGCGTTGCTTACACCACAACCTTTGGAGGGTAAGCCCTTACAGCTTTTAATCCGCTTAGCTAAGCAATTAAATGTGGTGATCACAGGTGGATTTGTAGCGATACGTGATGGGCATACTTATGGCAGTTATGTCATGGTGGAGCGTAATGGTGATTATCATCTGCATGACAAAGATATTCCAACTGCATGGGAGCAAAACTTTTATCGTGGTGGTTCGGACGATGGGCAGGTGGATTCGACAAGCTTAAACTGTAAAGTTGCTTTGCTGTCGGGCTGGGAGTGGGCAAGATTTCGCACAGCCAAACGTGTGCGAGAACAGCAAGCACAGTTGATTTTAGGCGGAATGTGTTGGTACTCCATGCCGATTAATTGGTATGGGTTTTTGGGTACATGGATGCGTCGTGAACATGAAATATATAAACATCAAAGTGAAGCACTGCCTGCACAAATGGCACGTTTAACAGGTATTCCAGTGGTACATGCTGCCCATGTCGGAGAAATCCTGAGTGATATGCCGATGTTACCTTACGTCAAATGGTTAACGGAAATGGTGGGTGAAACACAAATCTGTGATGCTACTGGAAATGTGTTGGCACGTATGAGTTTAGCGGATGGTGAAGGGTATATCGCCGCAGAGATTGAATTGGCTGAACCTAAACCTGTCTTACCCTTACAATCACGTTATTGGATTCCTGATATGACCCTGACTTCAAAATTAGCATGGCATGTCGGCAACCTGCATGGCGGATTGATGTATCGCGTGAGACATCGACTGAAAAAGTTTCCTTGGCAAAATTAGTTGAAGTAAAAATAGATTCCAATTAAACAAATAGCGATTAACTGGTCGTGAAGATGCTCACGTGATATTAATTGAACAGTACGTTTTAGGGTGATGAGAAGAATAAGAGTTGCTATTGATAACAATATGTTATTTTTAAATTATGATTATAAAAAGAACAATTTTCGGGGGTAAGAAATGACCGTTATGTTGGTAAAACCTCATTTAAGATTTAAAGAGAGCTATCACAGCTATATCAATGAATTAGCTGATGAAGAACGTTACCCTTTGACAATGGATTTTGATCATACAAATTTTGATTCGTTTTTGAATAAACTAAGAGAGTATGAAAATGGGGAATCTTTACAGGAAGGACATGTTGCCAATATTACATATTGGCTAGTAGAAGGCAGTGAAATTATTGGTGTATCTAACTTACGACCTAAACTTAATAAACAGATTCAATATTGTGGTGGGCATATTGGTTTAGGTATTCGCCCTTCTAAACGTAGAAATGATTTTGGTTCAAAATTATTAGAGCTTACGATTCAGGAGGCCTGGAAATTAGGTTTAACGGAATTACATATACATTGTTATAAATCTAATTTAGCGTCCGCAAAAGTAATTCAAGCAAACAATGGTCGTCTTCATTCTGAAATTACTCAAGATCAAGTAGTTCAACGGTATGTTGTGAATAAAACACTATAAGAATTTTCTTTCAGATTATTTTTAAACAGCAATAAAAAAAGCCCAACATCCTGTTGGGCTTTTTCGTATTTGGTTGCTAGATATGACTCCTGTCGTATCTCACGCTCCTAGTGCATGAACCTATTATTGTAGTTTTGTGTTCCGGAACATCCTGTTCCTGTATGAACTCATCATAGGAAAAAAGCGGTAAGTCGCCAATCCGCAAAATCCCTAAAAGCTTGTAGGTTAAAACGTACATTGAGAAATAATTTAACTTTTCAAAGCGAATATGAATAATAGCCACCTTGTTACTTCAAGAAAAAAATCAAATGCGTATTAGAAAATCTTCACGACTATTAGTGATTAATGAAAATCATCAAATTTTATTATTTCAATTTACTCATACAAATGATGCTTTGGCTGGTCAATCATATTGGGCAACTGTCGGTGGAGGGCTTGAAGAAGGGGAAACCTTCGAGCAAGCAGCTTGCCGAGAGCTTTATGAAGAGTTAGGTGTAGTAAGAAGCGAAGTGGGCACTCATGTCGCAACACGAAATTTTGAAATGATGCTACCAAGTGCAGAAGTTGTGATTTCTAATGAAAGACTCTTTATTGTTTTTCTTAAAAATGAAGAAGTGAATACAGCAAATTGGTCTGAACACGAAAAGCTTGTGATTAGCAAAAGTCGTTGGTGGACGTTTGATGAACTGAGCCAAACAAATGAGATTGTTTATCCAAATAACATTCCTAATATTCTTGTAGATAGCTTGCCTGAGATTTTTAAACTCTAAAATTTTCTTAATATTCAGATATAAAAAAAGCCCGACATCCTGTCGAGCTTTTTCGTATTTGGTTGCTAGATATGACTCCTGTCGTATCTCACGCTCCTAGTGCATGAACCTATTATTGTTGTTTTATGTTCTGGAACATCCTGTTCCTGTATGAACTCATCATAGGAAAAAAGCGGGAAGTCGCCAATCCGCAAAATCCCTAAAAGTTTGTAGGTTAAAACGTACAAGAAACTATTCGTCTTGGGGTAAAGGCCAAAGAATATCCTTGTTTTGCTTGAATTTTTGATACCAATATTGGCTTATACACTCTTTATCATCTCTATCGAAATGATAAACAAATATATCTAAAGCTTCGTTTAAGTCGAGATCATAGCGAAACTTGGCAGTAGCTAAATAAGCCTGTATTTCATATAACTGATTAAATATAGGTAGAGAATCTTCATAAGTTAAGAGTTGAATTTGTTGCAGAAGTTCTTTTATTTTAAGCTCATACGTATCTAAAATTCTTGCAAGATCAATAGTTACATCTCTATAGGTTATGAGTCTTTGCTCAAATTCATCCCATGTATAGTTCATTGTAATAAATGTTCAAAAATCTAATGTAAGCAAAGAATAACTTGATTGGTTATAAAGTTGATGAGATTTTACTAAGTTTTATAATATGTAATTAAATTTAAAGAAGAAAGTGATCATGTGCTTAATAGAAAAAGTGGTTCCTGTGGTATTCAGGGAAATAAATAATAACTTGGAAATTTTAGTATTTAGACATCCATTAGCTGGAATTCAAATCGTTAAAGGTACTGTGGAACACCAAGAACAGTTAGAACATGCAGCTTTGCGCGAGCTTTATGAAGAATCTGGAATAAAGAGTGCTCAAATTCAATCATACCTAGGCAAACATATTCCTTCAGAGGCAGGGCCTGATTGGCATGTTTTTGTGTGTAGTACAGATGAGGCTTTACACGACACGTGGTCACATTTTTGTGAAGACGATAATGGATTAACTTTCGATTTTTTCTGGCACTCTTTTTTGAGTCCTCCAACAGAAGAATGGCATCCTCTTTTTAAAGAATTATTTAAATTTATTAAATCTAAATACAAGCTCAACTAACCAAACAACTTTAGGCCTCTGTGCCACAACAGACTTTAATCTTTTGCGCTGATTTAAAGTAAGAAACCATTGCAACACAGAGATAAAGGAGCTAAGCCAAACGCTTAGCCCATACTACTTTTGTCACACCGCTGCATGACGCTGAAAAAAGTAGGGGCAAAGTCCTGTGGGAGAACAGGACTTTGCAAACTGACATGTTTTAGGCGCTGCATCAGCTTAGGGGAGTAAGCCTGTTCAAGTCGCTGGTAAATACAGTCGCAACTGGTCTTGGTGTGTCCAGCTGACAGGCAAATTTTTTCAAAATCCTGTTGGGTGTGTAAGTTACAGCCCGAAATACCCAAACTACCTAGAACGAAACTTAAAGCCAAAATAGGTTTATAAATTGTCATATTATTCTCATAATGATTTATATCTATGAGTGAAATAAAATATAATTAGTTTTAAGGTTTTAAATAAATTTTAGGTAATAGTTAATCCTCCCATGCATGTAGGAAAATAAATAATTTAAGTTTTAAAATAAAAATAATTTATAAATTTAAAAAATTAGGCAATAGAAAACCCAAATTTTATAATAAAAAAATGATTAAATTGGAGAGGGAATAAGTTTGAAAAGTATCATGGTCAACTCCTTAAAAAATGGAGTCCTACCACCAGATTACCGCGAATTAATTTATGGTGGTAGAACGAAAGGGGGTTGACAGACTGGACTCGTAGAACCAGCACGCACAGGGCGTCCCCCTCCCGTCCTACCGCAAAGAAAAGGGGACGCAAGGGTCTAACGAATTATAGTAGAACTATAATCCGCTACGAGTTACGGTCTGTCAAAACCGTCTGGCAATGTAGGCCAGCAACGAGATAATAATCGGTGATTTTAATTACGTCAATTTAATATTTAAAATATTTTTGATTTAATAATAAATCTAAATATATTTTTAAAATAATAGAATTAATATTTATATTTAATTAGAAAAAATAAATAATGAAATAAGTTGTAATTGTAATGTTGTTAATAATATGGATTCATCATCTTATAAATAAAATATTATAGAGATGGCTACTTTATTCTAAACTTTTAAGAACTTCTTTGGCATCTACATCGCCTGCATCGGCAGCTTGCTGAAACCATTTCTTTGCCAGTGATAGGTTTTTCGGCGTGCCTTCACCATTTAAATACATCTGGGCCAAGTTGTACTGAGCATCACTTTCGCCATGCTCAGCCGCTTTGGTGTACCACTTAAGCGCTTGCTCATCACTTTGGGTGACGCCGTGACCTTTATTATATAGCTGAGCTAAATTATATTCTGCGGGTGGGTAGCCTTGCTCGGCAGCACGACTAAACCATTCAAAAGCCTGCCCATAATTTTGCGCAGTTCCTTCACCTTTGTTGTATAACACCCCTAAGTTATATTGCGCTTTAGCATGACCCTTAGCCGCAGCCTTAGTAAAATAATCAAAAGCGCGCTTGGCATCTTTTTCCACACCCGTGCCTGTGTAATACAACATGCCTAAACTATATTTTGCGCCCACACTTCCATTTTGGTCAGCCGCAGTTAGCCATTTAAAAGCTTGCTCATAATTTTTAACAACGCCTTGTTCGCCACTTAAAAGCATCATACCCAAATGATATTGAGCAACGGGTTGCCCTTGTTCTGCACGATATTGAATATCGGCCACACTCGGTTCAGCAAATGCTGAAGAATGAAGTGAGAAAATCACCGTAAATATATAAAAACCAGACTTTTTTATTTTCATATCTCATCCTGAATTTTATTAATTTGAGAAATTGTTTTCTTTAATATCTATTTGAATATAAAAGAAAAATATTAAATATATCTGGGTGGTTTATAT
Source organism: Acinetobacter sp. AC1-2 (assembly GCF_016124155.1). Classification (NCBI taxonomy): domain Bacteria; kingdom Pseudomonadati; phylum Pseudomonadota; class Gammaproteobacteria; order Moraxellales; family Moraxellaceae; genus Acinetobacter; species Acinetobacter sp. AC1-2. Next base: position 95,208 of record NZ_JABFFO010000005.1, on the reverse strand, counting down.
CACTTTTAAATGATCTGATTTTACGGTTTAAATATCTATTTAATAAGAAGTTAACCTAAAACAGCATATTTAGACCAGTTACATTTTGAAAATGAGTATAGATAGACAGGTTAGTCTTTTTTTAATTAAAATGCGGCCTAAATATAAGTTTGATTGATAATAAAAATGCAGATGAGTGTGTCGAGTATATTGGAGCGTTTAGGCCTTGTTTCACAAAATCGTGCTGTTCATATCCAATTCTCAAATCAGTCTTTAAATCAGCAAGTCTTCTTACAACGTGTTGAAGGCGAACATACGCTCAATCAGGGCAGCGTTGCTGAGTTACTGTGTCTGTCGACGAACGCGCATATTGCATTAAAACAATTTATTGGCTGTCAGGTTGCCGTCGATCAGGTCACTGACATGGGCCAGTTTTTTAGAACGACAGGCATTATTACCGAAGCCAGCCAAGGGCAAAGCGATGGTTCACTCACCATTTATAACCTCACCTTAAAAGACCCAACTGCACTTTGGCATAAACGCCGTAATAGCCGCGTATTTATGAATAAAAGCGTGCGGGATATTAGTGAAATTCTGTTTAAAGAATGGCAGGGTAAAAGTCCGCTATTTGCTTCAAGCTTAACACTCGACACAGCAGGGTTAACTAAAGACTACGATGTGCGTCCATTTGTGATGCAGTCAAACGAAAGCGATTATGACTTTTTAACCCGTTTGTGGCGTAGTGAAGGCATTAACTGGCTGGTTGATGAATCGCAGCTTTTAGTCGCTGACCCGAGTGCGTCCATTCAGCCGCAAGTCTTACGTTTAATTGATGATAACCAAAATTATCAGGCGCTTGAACGACATAGTTTGCGCTACCAGCGCAGCAGTGCTACAGAACAGTTCGATACCATTACGCAAGTTAAGTCAGAACGCCGTTTACAGCCGACATCGGTTCATGTGCAACGCTGGCAAGCCGACGCCTTACAACAAGAAGAAGGCAGTGGCAGCGTACAAGGCACCCAGCAGCACAGCGAACATTATGACAACGCTAGCCTAAACCTTGAAGATGCATGGCATGTTAGCCCCGCTTGGATGCAAGACCTAAATGGTGAAGACCAAGCCACAGTTTCTGGTAATAGCCAGATTGAACAGTTAAACCAGCACATTAATGCTTACCATCACCTGAGCTCTAAACAGTTTACGGTCTCAGGAAACGTTCGGGATGCACAAGTGGGTTACTGGTTTGAGCTGAATGACCATCCAGAACTCGACCAACATGACAGTGCCGATAAAGAGTTCTTAATCTTAAGCAAGCACTACTATAACCAGAATAATTTACCGAAAGAATTACAGCAGCAACTTGAGCGTCTGTTGCCAAAAGACAAGCTTAAGGCAGCCCAACTCGACAGCCAAAACCCTGAGCAGCGCCACTTTGCTGAGCTGAATGTCGTTCGACGCAACATTAAAGCTGTCCCTGAATATAGCCCGCTAGAACACCGACCAGCAGCTTACCCACAGCGCGCTAGAGTGGTGGGGCTGGAAGGTGAAAGCATCCATGTCGATCAATGGGGACGCATTAAAGTCCGTTTCCTATTTACCCGAACTGACGACCATAGTCATGACGGTGGAGCAGGCAGTAACGACAATGACACCGACTCGGCTTGGGTCGATGTGCTGACCCCGTGGGCAGGCGCAGGTTATGGCGCACGCTTCCTGCCTCGCGTGGGTGAAATCGTTGTCATCGACTTCTTTGATGGCAATATTGACCGCCCATTTGTGGTAGGCCGCATTCACGAAGCTGAACGTCACCCAACCCAGTTTGACCAGAAAGGCCAGCTACCTGACACCAAAAAGCTCAGCGGCATTCGCTCCGAAGAAGTCGACGGTAAAGGCTTTAACCAACTCCGTTTTGATGACACCACAGGCCAGATCAGTGCCCAGCTACAAAGTAGCCATGCGGCAAGCCAGTTAAACCTCGGTAACTTAAGCCATCCAAAAGACAAAGCGGAAAGTGATGGTCGTGGTGAAGGCTTTGAACTGAGAACAGACCAGTGGGGTGCGGTTCGAGCTGGCAGTGGTTTACTTGTTAGTACCCATAAACAGGACCAAGCTCAAGGCGTACACCTCGATGCAATTGAGGCCAAACAACAAATAGACGGTGGCCTCAACAATGCCAAGGCACTCAGTGAAGTTGCTAAAAATCAGCAAACTGATCCTTTAGAAAATTTAGAAAACCTAAAATCCTTTATTGAAAAACTTGAACAGCAAGACAATGCAAAAGCCAAAACTTTCAAAGATGCGATTATGCTGTTGGCGAGCCCAAATAGCATCGCGCTGAGCAGTAACGAAGATATTCACTTAAGCGCAGATGGGCAGCTAAACCAAACTGCCGGAGACAGCATTAATCTGTCTACCCAAAAGAACCTGATTGCACATGCCCAAAATAAAATCAGCCTTTTTGCAGCTCAAGAAGGCGCAAGACTATATGCAGGTAAAGGTAAAGTTGAGATACAAGCGCAAGGTGATGGAGCAGATTTAATTGCCCGTAAAGCTGTTCAGATTATTTCAGCAGAAGACAAAATTGAAGCGACCGCAGCCAAAGAAATTGTACTCACTGCGGGCGGCTCTCAAGTCAAAATTACCAGTTCGGGCATTTTTATGACTACAGGCGGTAAGTTTGAAGTGAAGGCTGGGCAGCATTTGTTTATGGGGGGAGGGAGTGCAAATGCTAATGTTCCAGCATTGCCCGTGTTAGGAGAAATTAATAAATATAACTTGAGATATTTATTACAAGATAAAGATGGCAATAACTTTGCTAATCATAACTATGTCGCTTTCTTACCTAATGGAGATATTGTAGAAGGTCGTACGGATGATAAGGGATATACAGATCTATTTAAATCCTACCAACCAGAAGAGATATCGCTTCATTTATTTAAAGATGAAAAAATTGATATAGAGTAAAAAGAATAATGGCAAAGTATTATCCATATGTTGTTTTAGAAACAAATGTAAAACCTAGCTTATTAAAGTATAGGTTGTACGTTTACAATACCGTAAAAAATAAAGCAGAAACTTCAATACTTTTTACAAGTAATGAATTCAAAAAAGTAGGAAATAATCTTTATCAAACAAGATCTGCTGAGATAGATGGTAGTAAATTAGGTATTGAAGGTATAAGAGATTGTGTAATTATTATTGACTTATATCGATTAAGTATCAGTGGGAAAGAAGCTTTAGTATTAAGTAATTATATTGTGCCAGATAAGATCGAATCTTATCCTTCTGCAAATTTTAGCCAAAAAACTAAGATACCAAAAGTGCAATATAATGAAGTAACTTATGTGACCAAGGTTGTTGAAGAGAGTAAGTCTAAAAATACGTTCCAGCTAAATTTGAGCAGAGAAAGAGTTTTTCAATGCATTGATTCAGGCTGTAGGCCTGGGGAAGCTAAGGATCCATTTTCTAAGATACAGATTGAAGCTGGTTTACAAGCACGTTTAAATGAGCCTTTACCTGACCAATCTGATGCTTCTTTGTGTGGCCCAGCGGCATATTTTTTCTGTCTTATTAATTTAAGCCCGAATAAATATAAGTTCGCAGTTAAACAACTGTGGGAAACAGGAAAGACAAAGATTGGAGATTTAAATATAGAGGCAAATTTAGATGGGTGTCGTCGAGTAAAAAATTATTATAGGAAAAATGGAACTCCTAGGTTACCCCCTATTGATTGGATTACATTAGCTAGTTTACGAGAATCAGAAAATATTGCGCTACGGTTAAAAGATCCTAATCAAGAAGTTGCAGGTATTACATTATGGGGAGAACTAATAAATTGGTTTAAAAAAAGTGGATTTAGTGGGGTGAAAACTTTTCCATTTTATATTAATGGTTATAACCCTAGTTTAATTAGTGAACTTAATCAATATGCTGGAGATGGTTACTATGTGGTTAGTTTGATTTCTGCGAGTTTATTAAGTAGTGGTTCTAGTTCAGGTACGCAAAGTTTTCCCGATCATTGGATTGTTTGGACTGATAAATTAAGACAGACTAATGGTCAACCTGTAACAAATATAACAGATCCATATAAGACGGAAGTTAAATTACAAGCCTTTTCTTGGGGGGAGAATAAACAACAATTAAAATCTAGTCTGTCTCTATATGATTTTGAAAAAGCAGTTTTTTTTGCGTTAATATTAAAAAGGGAATCTTTCTAATGAAATTTAATAAATTAGCTATAATATTTTTAACTTTGAGTATTTGTGGTTGTAGTAAGGATTACAATATTGAACCGAATAAACTTCCGATAGCACATATTGGCCAAGAATATAATCAGACATTAAAAATTACTGGTGGAAGAGTCATACCACAGTCTTTTGAAGTGAAAGATAATTTTCCAAGTGATATGAATATTTCTGTTGAACCAATAGATCAAAATGAAGCGGATGCTTATAATAATTTAAAAATTTCTGGAGTTCCAAAACATAAGGGAACTTTTACTATTAATATATATGCTGGTTTTTATGCTGGTGGTGATGGGGAGCTGGATAAGACTTATGAATTTGTAGTTAAAGAATAAGAAGACATGTTTAGATATATTTTGTTAGTGCTAATGCTAAGTGGTTGTAGCAACTATGAGGTACGACCAAGAGAGTTGAGTGTTGCTCATGTCAATAAAGTATACTCTGAGAATATAAAAATTACTGGTGGGAAAGTTATAGATAAGTACTTTGAAATAGATACTAATATACCTGATGATTTGGGATTAAAAATTCAGCCAAACAATGATACTAGTGGTTTTAATGACTTTTCAATTAAAGGTATTCCCAAGTATAAAGGTGAGTATACGATAAATATTTCAACAGGATTTTATGGTCGTGGTAGTGACGAGTTGAATAAAAAATATAAATTAATTATTGTGGAATGAATACATGTATAGGTATATTTTATTGAAATAAACTACCTTTTGATTTTGTTTCCCTTAATTAAGAGGATGATGTGAAAAAGAACTTATTAATTACCATACTAACTTTATTTTTCATCATTCAGTCCTTATTAAATTATTACTTCTGGAATCGTACAAAAACACCAGAAATTCATGTTCTAGAAAAACCTTTGCGAATAGCATCAAATTTCGATAACTATGCACCATATACAATCCTTCCAGCTGGAACAATTCTATATGATGATAGTGACTCTTTGAACAGAAGGGTTATGGTTTACTTTAATTTGCAAGGTGTGGATTTTAATTTTGAAGAACAAGATCCTGATATTTTAAAGCAACCTAGTGAAGTCAGTGCTATAAGGTCGACGGACTTGCCTGATTTACTAAAAGAAATTCCTCTGACTAAAAAAGATATTTATTTAATTATTAAACATGATGACAGTATAAAAGACTCCGTACGTTCTATTCTCTTTAAAAAATACAAAATTGATCCTTCAGAATATGAGAAATAATCAAATAATTCAGCGCCATACAAACTTAAAATTAAAAAAGTTCAGAGAAGCGTAATTTATTACGCTTCTTCAGTCATAAGAAATAATTTTAAGCAGCTTGAATTGCTTCTCCACAAAGAGAAACAGTTTCTTGTTTACGTTGATGTAAGTACCAGAACTGCTCTGCAATGGTTTCAGGATGTACTGTGTAGGTCTTATCTTGTGCGCCTGATGTCCCATCAACAAAACCATTCACAATCACTTGGCTCACGTAAACATTTGAGTCAGCTAGACTATGAGCAAGTAAGTTGGTGGTTTTATATTGGGCGGCAGCAGTAATTGCTAATGATGAATATTCTTTGGCAACTAAATCTATTCCCACTGCATCGAACGCGAAAATTCCATTTGTCGATAAAATGCTGCCATGATTTTTTTCTAAATCACGTAGGCAAGCTTGTACCGTAGCAATATAGCTCGAAACGCGAATATGAAAGCTTTTGGTGAGCTCCAGTGGAGGAGTTTCTAATATGTTGCCTTCAATATCATGGGAAGCATTCCAATGAATATTTTTAATCTCTCCTAATTGATCTTTAATGCATTTAATAAGATTTGGTATGTTTTCAAGAACGGCTAAATCACATGTAAAAGCGTAAGCTTCAATACCATGTGTTTTAAGTTCTAAAATGGCCTTTTCGAGTTTTTCGGCATTTCGTGCCACTAACCCGATTTTATAGCCTTCTTTACCAAATTTATGTGCTACGGCTTTAGAAATACCTGTTCCATAACCAAAGATTATAATATTGTTGTTCATTATAAAGTTCCAAAAACCAATTATTTGGTTAGAAATAGTTTATAATATGTTTTTATAATGTATTCAAGCGAAAAAGTTATCTATAAAAAATAATACTGAAAGAGCAAAACAAAAAATCTTAAAAGCAGTAATGAGTAAGTTTGGTTTGAATGATCCAGATGGGACAACGATTGATAAAATAACTTTTAATTTGACTTATTTATCTTCATATCATAAATTAATTGGAACGATCGTTCCTGTTAAGACTGCTTATGAGAACAAAGGAATTTGAAATTGATGAAATTGCTGATGCAGCCATGCATGTTTTTTGGCGTCATGGATATGCAGCGACTTCAGTTCAAGACTTAGTTGAAGGTACAGGATTATCTAGAAGTAGCCTTTACAGTACTTTTGAAAGTAAGCAAGGGCTTTATCAAAAGGCATTACAACGATATGAACTTTTAACTACACTTAATAATGTAAAGTTGCTGTCTGGTTCAGGATCACCGAAAGAACTTATTCGGCAATTACTGATTAATGTGGTTGAAGATGAGCTAAATGATGCAGAACACAAAGGCTGTCTGGTCGCAAATGCTTGTTTAGAGTTAGCTGGTCATGATGAAGATGTCACTCAATTTGTTGTAAGTAACCTACAGAAACTACAGCATGCTTTAGAGCGTTTATTAATTAAAGCTCAACAATCTGGTGAAATTGCTTCTACTCAAAATCCGCGTGCGTTAGCAAGTTTCTTTCTAAATACTATGCAAGGTTTGCGTGTTTTAGGCAAAGGCAGCCCGCTTGAACAAAGAAAGCAATGCTTAATGGATGTGGTCGAGATTGCTTTAAACGTTTTATAAAATTCATTTAAACCTTAACTATTGTTGAGCTGAATAGTTAAGGTTTTTATTTAATTTAAACTGGAATGATCATTCCATAATGAGGATTTTTAATTCACATGGAGAATAAATGTCTTCCTATCCTAACGTTGTAAAACAAGCGTATAGCTATGCAGAGCAGGGTAAGTCCGCTGAAAAAGAATTTGAGAGTAAAGCTTTATGAATATTAAGAGTGATGAAACATCTCATCAGTTAACCGATGAGTTTTCTGCTCAATTACCAATTTGGAAACTGTTGGCTTTTACTGTTGCAGGTTTTCTGACCATCATGACAGAAACCATGCCAGCAGGGCTTTTGCCCCAAATCAGTCAAGGGCTCAATATTTCAGAGGCATACGCAGGGCAGCTTATTGCAGTGTATGCCTTAGGCTCGGTTTTAGCGGCAATACCTCTCATTAGTCTTACTCGTAGTTGGAATCGGAGACCCTTGTTACTCAGTGCGATTGCAGGGTTACTTTTATTTAATGCGATTACTGCTTTATCAAATGATTATATTTTGACTTTGATTGCTCGTTTCATTGCAGGTATGGCGGCGGGCGTTATATGGGGGCTTTTAGCGGGTTATGTAAGACGGATGGTCCCAGCATCTTATCAAGGTCGAGCTTTAGCAATTGCTGGGGTTGGGCAGCCAATTGCTTTATCGATTGGTGTGCCTTTGGGTGCTTGGTTGGGAACGCTGTTTGAGTGGCGTGGCGTATTTTGGATAATGTCTGTATTGGCATTGATTTTATTTGTCTGGATTCGTTTTAGTATTCCTGATTTTGCGGGACAGTCAGCACAAAAAAGGTTGCCCATTTTAAAAGTTCTTTTAATGCCCGGCATTAGAGCTGTTTTAGCAGTCGTATTCCTTTGGATATTAGCCCATAGCATTCTTTATACTTATATTTCGCCTTTCTTGGCCTCGACAGGGCAGGCATACAAAGTCGGGACGATACTTTTTGTATTTGGTATTTCTTCAATTGTAGGCATCTTGATTACAGGTGTGTTTATCGATCGATCATTAAGAAAAATAACGCTTTTAAGCTTATTTGTATTTGCTATTGCAACAATACTGTTAGGTGCTTACAGTTCTTCGAGTTTTGTAGTTATAACTGGCGTAGTGCTATGGGGAGTAACTTTTGGCGGTGCTCCAACATTATTACAAACAGCCTTAGCAAGTACAGCGGGTCATGAGGCAGATGTCACACAGTCCATGTTGGTCACTATGTTTAACCTTGCTATCGCATTCGGTGGAATGGTTGGCGGTGGGCTACTTGAAAGTTTTGGCCCAGGTTCTTTTCCATGGATTATGCTGGTTTTTGCTCTCATCGCGTTATGCACCGTTTACAATGCTCGTAAGCATGGTTTTATTTCTTCATAAAAAGATTTTTGCCCTTCATGACTGAAGAAGTGAAGGGTGGTTTAATTTTTATATTTTGATGCAATGCTAGAAAAAATAGTTAATGAGTTGGTAAAATAAACCGTAAAATACAAATAAAATGGAATTTAAATTTAACTAATTATAGTGAAATGGGAATAAATTCTTTTTAATTTACTTAATGGCGTAAAAGTTTCCAAAAATAGTTAAAATTAGCTGTTCTTAGAAAAACAATCCCGCAGGGTGCTGGCTAAACTATATCTCAAGGGTGTGATAGGGATCGAAAAGAGTAGCATGCACCAAAACGTATAACGTTAGTGTGTACTCACCCAAAAGGTCTCGATTCGGCTTAGGACGCTATAGATCAAAAGTTTATAGGCATAAGGTTCTAACTTACAAAGTTATAATTGTTGAAGTAAACCATAGATGTTTTCCCTTGACACCCTAAAAAATTCTCTATAATAAAAACGATACTTTACAAGAATATAATTTATGAATAAGCCTTATCTTTCTGCCTTGCCGCATGACAGCCAAATCTCATCTCAATTGAACAATGCTTACTTCCACGATTCGTGGAGTATTGTGCTTGGCCAACCAGATCTTAATGTATTTGGGCAGCTCATTAAACTGTTCCATCACACTCCTCAATGGGTAGAGTGGAGCATGAACTTGCGCAATAAAATTACTTCAAAGATTGGGCTTAAAGATTTAGGAAGTTTTAAGCAAATTGATGCGCATAAAAAAGAAAATGAATATGTAGCTGGTGATCGGATTGGAATTTTTACCTTATTGCAACGTACCGAAAATGAGTTAGTGGTTGGCGATGACGATAAACATTTAAATGTGACTTTATCTATTTATAAGAATGAAAAGACTCAAGTACTGACTATAACCATAGTAGTGCATATTAAAAATTTGCTTGGACGACTCTACATGTTGCCTGTGATTCCTGCCCACCGAAAAATAGTACCAGCCACTTTACAGATATTGGGTTAGAGTACTATTTTTATTTACGATGTTATCTGTTGAAGTCGTTTATATAATATACGTATTATCAATTGCGAGCTGAATAAAATGGACAATAAAAACCAGTGTCGCCAATGCGCCGTTTGTGGAAAGAGTTTTCCCTTAAAAGATCTGGTTTCGGGTGAAGTCATTCGAGATGTCATTGGTGAAGAAATCTTGAAAGATTATCCGGATTGGTCTTTTTCAACCTTTATTTGTCGTGCTGATTTGGCAGACTACCGTATTAAATATGTGCAATCACTATTACGTTCAGAAAAAGGCGAGTTAACAACTTTAGAAAATGAAGTGATTGGCAGTATGCAACGGCATGAGCTGATTAGTCGAAATACAGAGACAGAGTTCGATCAGAATTGGACTTTGGGTGAAAAACTAGCAGATAAAATAGCTTCTTTTGGCGGAAGTTGGGTCTTTTTAACTTGTTTTGGACTATTTTTAGTAGCTTGGATCATTTTAAATACTGTAGTGATGGTTGTACATCCTGTTGATCCTTATCCATTTATTTTACTTAATCTGGTGTTGTCGTGCTTAGCTGCAATTCAGGCACCTGTTATTATGATGAGTCAAAATCGACAAGAGGTAAAAGATCGCTTACGTGCTCAACATGACTATCAAATTAATCTAAAAGCTGAGCTTGAAATTAGACATTTACATGAAAAAATGGATCATCTTTTATCACATCAATGGGAAAGACTTGCACATATTCAAGAAATTCAGCTCGATCTTTTATCTGAAATGAATAAAAAACGGTAAAAACTCAATCTGAGTTTCACGTGGAACATGGTGAGTTTTATAGAATATTTTGCGGTAAATTGGAAATTTCTTTATGATCTGCCGCCATGCTCACTTGCTGCTTCTACGACAATGCCTTTAAACGACAACTTTGTTTATGCTCCGCCACAAGATCCGCTTTCAATTTTATTTGAAGATGACGATTTGATCGTGGTTGATAAACCTGCGGGTCTATTGTCGGTTATGGGAAGGTTGCCTGAACATCATGATAGTGCCTATTTACGGGTGCTTGAAAAGTTCCCTTTAGCCAAAGTGACTCATCGTTTAGATATGGCGACTTCGGGTTTGCTTATGTTTGCTAAACACCGTGATGCAGAAGTCGCGGTGAGTAAAATGTTTCAGGCGAGAACGGTCAAAAAACACTATATTGCCGTGGTACAAGGGCGAGTAAATCAAGAGGGGAGCGTCGAGGTTCCGCTCATTACCGATTGGGAAAATCGCCCGAAACAAATCGTGCATTTTGAATTAGGTAAACAAGCCAAAACCTTATTTCAACCTCTTATCTATGATGAAAAAATAGATCAAAGTCGAGTATTGCTTGAACCAGTAACAGGGCGTTCACATCAGCTACGTGTACACATGATGCATATTGGCCATCCGATTATGGGTGACAAGTTATATCACCCTGAACCTAAGCAATTTCACTTAAACCGTATGGCGTTACATGCCGCATATTTGGCTTTCCAGCATCCATTAAATGGAACGGATGTGGTGATTGAATCGCAGGTGCCTTTTTAAAATTTATATAATTAAAAAAAATTAATTTGATGCAATTGGGAACGGAATATATACCCAAACTGCAATAAAAGTCGGGTATTCTTAATGCCGAATAATATTAATACGGCAACAACAACAAGGGATCATATTATGACTCGTGATTACGAACAATTTCCAGATGACGATAACGGCAATGTACTTTGGCAAATGGCTGAAGACGGGGATGATTTAACCGATCTACATGAAATTGAATTTTCTATTGCTTTTCAAGATCAGAAAAATGCAGAGCAATGTGCACTTTATTTACTGTACCAAGAACAAAAAGTTTCACTTTTTCAAGATGATTCTGTTGAGCCAAATGAATGGGTGATTACAGTTTTTGTCAACATGGAACCAGAGTATTCAGATATTGTTGACTTGGAACAATGGTTTACCAGCATCGCTGAAAAGTTTCAGGGTGAATATGATGGATGGGGCTGCATGGCCTATGTCTTTGATGAGGATGAAGATGAAGAAGACGACCTGTTACAGTAAGGTCTAAAATAACGGGTAGGAGATAATCATGAACTTATCTCAAAAACAAATTGCAGTACGGTTTTTAGAGCTTGCCGCAGCTGGCGAAGTCGATGAAGCCTATAGCAATTACACCGTGCCTAACTTCAAGCATCACAACCCTTATTATGCGGGTGATGCAACTTCTTTGAAGGAAGGAATGCGTGAAAGTGCAATTGAAACTCCAAATAAATTCTTTGAAGTTCAACATGTCATTGAAGATGGTGATTTAGTTGCTGTGCATTCTAAAATTGAAATGCAAATGAACGGGTTAACAACCTTGGCAGTAGTTCACATTTGTCGTTTCGAAAATGGAAAAATTGCTGAGTTTTGGGACATTGGGCAAATACAGCCTGACCCACTCGTCAATGAAAACGGTATGTTTTAATGAAAAGCCCGAAAATTTTCGGGCTTTTTTATTTTATAGATAAATTAAAATTTCCACTGTGCCGAAATTGAAGCGTTCAGTGGTTCACCCGGTTGAACCCATAAATCGCTATAGCTTGAGACATAGTAAGTTTTATCAAACAAGTTATTTACATTCAGCTGATAACGTAAGCGGTCGGATGGGGCATAGTAGCCATTTAAATTGACCAGCGTATAACTTGGTAAGTTAAATCCATTATCAATGTTATGACCACTGCGCTCACCAACATAAGTGAGGTTGGCACATACACCTGCCTTTTTCGTGCCTTCTTGCAGAAATTCATAATTGGTGCTGATTGAACCTTGGTGTTTTGGAACATTGCTAAGACGAGCACCTTTAGCTAGGTCTTGGTCTTTTTCAATTTGAGCATCGGTATAACTATAGTTGGCATTGACGAGCCATCGACCATTGAGCTGGCTATTGAAGTCAAATTCAATCCCTTTACTACTAACTTCACCAGCGGCTGTTTGGAATGCATTGTCGATTGGATCTGTTGTCAGCACATTTTGTTTTTTCATTTTAAACAGAGCGAGACTAAGCACACTTTGGTCATTTATTTTATATTTTGCACCAACCTCATAGCTTTCACCTTTTTCAGGAGCAAACGTTTGACCATTTCGGTTCATACCACTATTCATCGCAAATGAGCGACCATAGTTCGTATAAAAAGCCCATTGGTCAGAGGCTTTAAAATTTACTCCGAAACGCGGACTATTTTGATGAAGGGTCTGGTTGCTTTCGGTCTGAGTCAGGTGATTTTTAAAGTCTTGTTCGACCTGATCAAAACGGTTGCCGAAAAGCACACTCCATTGATCATTAAAAAAGATTTGATCTTGTACATTAAGAGCAAAGTAACGTTGCTGTTCTTTGGTGTTGGTGAACGGTGCTAAATCTGGTAAATATTTTCCATATTCAGGTTGATAAATATCAATTGTATTTGGCATGCCTGAGCTGTGATTACGACGAAGCTGATATTGTTGATAGTCGAGTTGACCAAGTTCAGTTGAAAGTAAAATTTCATGTCGAGCCCAAGATGTATCAATTTTGCCAAGTAACTCTGTCTGAGCCAGCACATCTTCACTTTGATAATCACGATAGCGGCGTTGACGCTCTAAAGTACGACCATCGGCTTGTAGGCGTCGTGGTTCGGTCGAAAAGCCGATCATTTCAGCATCTTTATAACTGACGGCACTATTCAGTTTCCAGTCAGGGTTAAATTCATGACTAAGACGTAACTGGTAAAAGTAATCTTTTACTTTCATATCGCCGTCATCAGGTTCACCCGTAAATGTTTTCGGGTCCATCACAAACTGGTGATTGACTGTGCTTACCCCGCGGTCAAAAGTTCCTTTGTGCTGAGTAAATTCACTATCAAAGTCGAGTTGCGTTTGGTCTGAAATTTTCCATGTGAGCTGCGGCGAAAAGAACCAGCGTTCACTGCTGACACGATCACGAAAGCTTTGATTATCTTCATGGGCAACAGCTAAACGATAGGCCAGTTCATCGTTAATTGGCGCGGTGTGTTCCAGACTTATTCGATATTGTTCTTGGCTATTGGCGCGTAAGTTAATTTCACTTTCGCTTTCCCACTGTGGTTTTTTACTATTTAGATTGAGCAAACCGCCTGTTTCTCCACGTCCGTAGAGGGCAGCCATTGGTCCTTTTAGAAACTCTAAAGACTCAATGTTTACGATATCTTTGGGAGCACTAATCCCTCGGTTTACACTCAAACCATTACGGATCATGGTAGCCCCTAAATTTGGATCACCACTAAAACCACGGAAAGAGTAATTATCCCAAAAACCACCACCATAATTGTTTTGATGAAAAACCCCGCTCACCAAGCTTAATGCGTCATCAATCCGTTGAACGTCTTGTTGTTCCATCATTTGTTTTGAAACATAAGCACGGTTAAAAGGGACGTCTAAAACATCGTGAGAAAATTTAGTCGCTGAACTATTTTGACTTACATCTTCTTGGGTAGTTTCAGCCTGAACGCGTATGGTTGCCAGTACCGTTGACTTTTCTTCTCCCCAACTGAGTGTCGAGATAAACGATAGACCTAAGGAAGACAACAAACCTAATTTGTGTTGCATAAATGAGCAGCCATGAAAGACAAAAGGGATTAAATGTAATAATATAACGTTACATTATTTTATTGATTATCGCTATGTCTTTAGAAAAAAATATTGAGCGTTTACAGTCGATTGATGCCTTACGTGGTTTGGTCATCTTGATTATGTTGCTCGACCATGTAAGAGAAACTTTCTATTTGCATAAGCAGGTCATCGATCCAATGGATGTAACAGTGACTGAACCTGCATTATTTGGTAGTCGGTTATTGGCACATATTTGTGCTCCGGTTTTTGTTCTTTTAACAGGTATTTCGGCTTTTTTATTTCATTCAAAAAAACAAGATTTACAGCAAACCCGTGCGTTTTTATTGAAGCGCGGTCTATTTTTAATTGTGTTAGAGCTGACATTGGTGAACTTTGCTTGGACAGCGACTTTTCCACCCGAAATCATTTATTTACAGGTGATATGGGCGATTGGGATTAGCATGGTGGTTTTGGCTTGCTGTGTGAGTTTACCGTTGCCTGTTCTTACTGGCGCGGCTTTAGTGATTATTTTTGGGCACAACTTATTAGATTCAGTGCATTTTACAAATGGTTTTTTACAGAATGTATGGTTCGTTTTACACGAGCGTGGTTGGATCGAGTTTGCAGGTATAAAGCTTCGCACAAGCTATCCTGTTTTGCCTTGGATTGGTGTTATTTTGCTGGGGTATGTTTTAGGCCAATTCTTTAGTTCAAAATATACTGCAAAACAAAGAAGCCGCTATTTATTGAGTATCGGACTGGCAAGTATTGGATTATTCGTTTTACTGCGTTTTATCAATATCTATGGTGACCAGCCGTGGCAGCATTTTGAGTCATTACAACTCACTTTAATGAGCTTTTTTAACCTCACCAAGTATCCACCGTCTTTACTGTTTATTTTGCTGAATGTTGGAATCGGTTTGATTGTGCTGGTTGCTTTTGAACGTATGCAGCAATATTCATTTTTAAAACCATTGGTGGTGTTTGGTTCGGTGCCTATGTTCTTTTATTTACTGCATTTATATGTGTTGAAACTGATGTATGTGTTTGCAGTCAATATGTGGGGAGTCAACCATGGCAATTATTTGTCGGTTAACCATGTGTGGATGCTGTGGTTAATCACGATTGTGTTGTCTTTTGCGCTTTATCCTGCTGTTAAATGGTTCTCGAAATTCAAACATCAAAATAAACATATTTCGATTTTAAAATATTTCTAATGTTCAAAATGTGGATAAAGCGAGTTCAATAGTGGCCTCGCTTTACTTGCTCACATCTAAATATAAAGTTTCTTTGACTTCTTCCATGACCACATAACTATGTGAAGAGGCCGAAGCGGGGAGTTTCTTTAACAGATCTCCCAATAGGCGACGGTAGGCACTCATTTCCTTTAAGCGAGCTTTTACAAGATAGTCAAACTCACCTGAAATGAGGTGACATTCGAGTACTTCAGGAATCTCGACTAAGTCTCTGGCAACTTGATCAAATACATCGCCTGATTTGGCTGATAGTTTAATTTCTAAAAAAACGAGCAGATTACGGTCTACATAAGCTGGGTTTAGTCGTGCGAAGTAACCCATGATGATGCCATCGCGTTCAAGTCGTTTGACACGCTCTGAACAGGGGGTGGTCGACAGGTTGACTCTTGATGCCAACTCACTGATCGCAATTCGTCCTTCACGCTGTAAAATATCCAGAATCATGCGATCTATACGATCTAGGGGGCGCATAGATATTTCCTCTTTTTTTAAAATTCTTGTGATAAAAACATAAATTTACCTAGATTATAGTCCGAAAAACAGTGAAATAAACTATTGAGGCGGAAATATACTAGTGAAATAAACTGGTGTGCGTGAGGGAATAGAAATGCGCGTAATTGTATTAGGTAGCGGCGTTATCGGAGTGGCAAGTGCCTATTATCTAGCTCAACAAGGAGCTGAGGTCACTGTTCTTGATCGTCAGTCAGGTCCTGCTGAAGAAACAAGTTTTGGTAATGCAGGTCAAATTTCGCCAGGCTATTCAACCCCTTGGGCAGCACCAGGAATTCCTTTTAAAGCTGTGAAGTGGATGTTCCAACACCACGCACCGCTTGCGATTAATTTAGATGGCAGCATGTGGCAGTTACAGTGGATGGCGCAAATGCTAAAAAACTGTAATCCACAAAGTTATGCTGTGAACAAAGAACGTATGATGCGTGTGGCTGAATATAGCCGTGACTGCTTACGTGAACTCAGAAAAGATACAGGCATTAATTACGAAAACCGTGCGAAAGGCACTTTGCAGTTATTCCGTAAAGAAGCGCAAATGGAAGCGGTTCAACGCGACATTAGCGTGCTACAAGAATGCGGCGTAAGTTACGAATTATTAAATGGCAACGAACTTGGCCGTGTAGAGCCAGCTTTAGCAAATACACAAGATAAACTGGTTGGCGGTTTGCATTTACCAAATGATGAGACAGGTGACTGTTATTTATTTACTAATGCTTTAGCTCAAATTGCTAAAGAGTTAGGTGTTAATTTTCAGTTTAATCAGAACGTAGAAAAATTGATTGTAGAAGGCGATCAAATTAAGGGCGTTCAGGTCAATGGCAAAGTCTTAACAGCAGATCGTTATGTTCTAGCATTTGGTAGTTATTCACGTGATTTCTTGAAACCACTCGATCTACAGTTGCCTGTATATCCTGTAAAAGGTTACTCGTTGACGATTCCAATTGTTGATCCAGCTTTTGCTCCGCAATCTACTGTGCTTGATGAAACTTACAAAATCGCGATTACTCGTTTTGACCAACGTATTCGTGTAGGTGGAATGGCAGAGTTAAGTGGCTTCAATTTAGGTTTAAATGAAGACCGCCGTGCAACCTTGCAAATGGTGACTCAGGACTTGTTCCCGGGTGGTGATATGGCACAGGCTTCTTTCTGGACGGGTTTACGTCCAATGACGCCAGACAGTACCCCAATTATTGGTGCGACTCGCTTTAAAAATCTGTTCTTGAATACAGGTCACGGTACTTTAGGTTGGACAATGGCGTGTGGTTCAGGAAAATTAATCAGTGACATCGTCTTGAATCATAAGACTGAAATCAGTACAGATGGTCTTTCAATTCAGCGCTATTCTCATGCGCATGCTGCATAACGGACGTTAGGAAATTAATCATGCCTCGTCCTATTACCGCAGTCATCCACCGTCAAGCCTTGCAAAATAACTTGGCGGTGGTACGCAAGGCTATGCCAAACAGTAAGGTCTTTGCCGTTGTAAAAGCCAATGCTTATGGACATGGAGTTGAACGTGTTTATGAAGCATTTAAAGCGGCAGACGGCTTTGCCTTACTTGATCTTGATGAAGCAAAACGAATTCGTGCTTTAGGTTGGACAGGTCCAATTTTGTTGCTCGAAGGGATTTTTTCTCCTCAAGATTTATTTGATTGTGTGCAGTACCAACTCAGTTTCACCATCCATAGTGAAGAGCAAATTGAGTGGGTTCAAAAGCATCCCTATCCAGCTCAATTCGATGTTTGCCTAAAAATGAACAGTGGTATGAACCGCCTTGGTTTTAAACCACAGCACTATGTTCAGGCATGGGAACGTTTAAGTAATTTAGCAAACGTCTCCAAGATTACGCACATGATGCATTTTTCAGATGCAGATGGCGAGCGTTTCGGTCAGCAGGGTATTGATTATCAAATTACTGCCTTTGAAGACATTATTAAAGATTTACCGGGTGAAAGATCGGTAAGTAATAGCGCGGCAATTTTGCGCTATCAAGACCAGCTCAAATCAGATTATGCACGTAGCGGCATCATGCTTTATGGCAGCTCACCAGACTACCCGACGCATAATATTGCCGATTGGGGCTTACAACCGACCATGAGTTTACGCAGTGAAATTATTTCCGTTCAGCATTTAGATGCGAATGAAAGCGTAGGTTATGGCTCAAACTTTGTCGCAGAGCAACCCATGACGATTGGGATTGTCGCTTGTGGCTATGCCGATGGTTATCAGCGAATTTCACCAACAGGCACGCCTGTTTTAGTGGACTCTGTACGCACTCGTACAGTCGGCCGTGTCAGCATGGATATGTTGGCAGTCGACTTAACTGGCATTGATAGTGCCAAAGTCGGCAGTGAAGTGGTGCTTTGGGGACAATCAAGTACAGGCGTTATTTTGCCTATTGATGATGTCGCCGTTTCATCCGGTACGGTGGGTTATGAACTGATGTGTGCTGTCACCGCCCGTGTTCAATTTATTAATCAGGTATAAGGAAATCCGAATGTCCAATTCAGATATACAAAAGATCAAAACCAATGAAGTCATGAGCGCCGTGACTGTTTTTAACAAAGTGGTTTATTTGTCAGGTCAGGTACCTAAAAATACCGAGCAAGATGTGGCAGGCCAAACTCGTGAGATTCTTGCAACGATTGATGAACTTTTGGCGCTTGCCGATACCGACAAATCTCGCTTACTCTCTGCGCAGCTCTATTTAAAAAATCTTTCTGACTTTTCAACCGTAAATGCCATTTGGGTTGACTGGTTAAAAGGGTGTGTTGCTCCATCGCGTGCCACAATTCAGGCTGATTTAGTCAATCCAGACTGGCTCATTGAAATTGCCGTGACGGCAGCACAAAAGTAATTCGTTTTTACTCCAAAAATGATGATGTATCTAACAGAAGGAAGATAGATACGGTTTATCCAGTCATTTTTTGGTGAACAGATTCAGTGACCTGTGGCATACGGTTCGATTTTCGCTATAGGTTGCTGATCTTAACAAAGGAATTCAAAAAGGAATTTTAATATGACAACGGCTCGTCATTCAGATACAGAAAACTCTCCTGATCATCTGCAACGAAAACTGTCTAACCGTCATTTACAACTGATTGCAATTGGCGGTGCAATTGGAACCGGCTTATTTATGGGTTCGGGCAAAACCATCTCCCTCGCAGGTCCTTCAATTCTTTTAATCTATATGATTATTGGAGGAATGTTCTTTTTCTTAATGCGTGCAATGGGCGAGTTGCTCCTTGCAAATCTGCATTACAAATCTTTTGTTGATATGGCTCATGACCTGATTGGTCCTTGGGCTGGTTATTATTTGGGCTGGACCTATTGGTTAGGTTGGGTGCTGGTGGGTATTGCGGACCTTTCAGCGGTCATCAACTATTTAGGTTTCTGGCTGCCCGATGGCGCGAGCTTTTCTCCAACACAACAAGCCATGATTAGTGCTGGCTGTGTATTGTTTGTGATGGGTCTTAACCTACTGACAGTACGTTTGTTTGGTGAAATCGAATTCTGGTTTGCACTCATTAAGATCTTGGCCATTATTGGTCTAATTGGCGTGGGTGGCTACATGATTTTCAGCCATTTCCAAGCTCCTCAAGGTGCTGTAGCAAGCATGAGTAATGTTTGGTCGCATGGTGGTTTATTCCCGAAAGGTACTGAAGGCTTCTTGGCTGGTTTCCAGATTGCCGTGTTTGCTTTTGTCGGGGTTGAACTTGTAGGTACAACGGCTGCTGAAACGAAAGATCCAGAGAAGAATTTACCAAAAGCAATTAACGCCATTCCGATACGTATTATTTTGTTCTATGTATTGGCACTATTTATTGTGATGTCAGTAACACCGTGGGATCACATTCGCGCAGATAAAAGCCCGTTTGTTGAGTTATTCTTAAATGCGGGTATTCCGGTTTCTGCCATCATTATGAACTTGGTGGTGCTGTCTTCCGTGATGTCTTCAATGAACAGCGGTGTGTTTTCAACCAGTCGTATGCTATTCGGTTTATCAAAAGATGGTCAGGCACCGGGCGCATTTGGTCGTTTATCAAAACGTGCCGTGCCATCAAATGGTTTGATTTTCTCTTGTATTTTCATTATGGGCGGAGCGGTACTTCAGTACTTTGTTCCAAACACCATGGAAGCATTTACCTTGGCAAGTTCACTCTGTGTGATTCTATTCATTAGTGTGTGGAGTCTCATCATGGTGTGCTATTTACGCTATCGTAAATTACGTCCAGAGTTACATGAAAAATCAACTTTTAAAATGCCGGGCGGCGTTTGGATGAGCTATATAGTTCTGGCATTTATGCTTTTCACTTTGGTGATCTTGGCATTAGAACCAGATACTTTAAAAGCACTATATGTCAGTCCAGTATGGTTGGTTATTTTAGGCGTCACATATCATGTGCTCTATAAACCACGCTTGAAAAAACTAGGACGTGAGCTCGTCAACGATCATTAAGTTTTAATAAAAAGCCAATCAATCATGATTGGCTTTTTTTATTTTATTTCGATTTTTTATCGGAATAATATTGTTTATTTTTGAGTCAATGGTGCGATTTTGAGGGTATTGGAAAAGTACATATAGCATTATCGCATGCTACACTCCGGCTAATCTGGAGAATCCAGATATGTTAATTAAAATTGCCGTGAAGGCATTACATAAATAATGTGACTTAAAAAAAACAGGACAAACGATTTATCAATTAAGGAAAAATATACTTGAACATCTTGTCCTGAGGTATAGACTCAGCAACCCACGATATATGGTTCGTTTTTCTCCCTATAGGTTGCTGATTTAAGTTAAGCAAAATATAAAAAGGACTTCTAATATGACAATGGTTCATCATTCAGATGAGGCAAGCTCCCCTGATCATTTACAACGGAAATTAAATAATCGCCATCTACAAATGATTGCAATTGGCGGTGCAATTGGAACCGGCTTATTTATGGGCTCGGGCAAAACCATCTCCCTCGCTGGTCCTTCAATTCTTGTGATTTACATGTTAATTGGTGGCATGTTCTTTTTTCTGATGCGCGCATTGGGTGAACTACTGCTTGCCAACTTACATTACAAATCATTTGTCGATATGGCTTATGACTTGATCGGACCATGGGCTGGCTACTATATAGGCTGGACTTATTGGTTAGGTTGGGTACTGGTTGGTATTGCGGACCTTTCAGCGGTCATTAACTATTTGAGCTTCTGGCTGCCCGAAGGCGCCAGTTTCTCACCAATGCAACAGGCCATGATTAGTGCAGGCTGTGTACTATTCATTTTAGGGCTTAACCTTCTTACGGTGAAGTTGTTTGGTGAAGTTGAATTCTGGTTCGCACTCATTAAGATTTTAGCCATTATTGGCCTGGTTGGAGTCGGTGGTTACATGATCCTCACTCATTTTCAAGCTCCACATGGAGAGGTTGTGAGTGTAAGTAATGTGTGGTCGCATGGCGGCATATTTCCAAAAGGCGTAAGCGGATTTTTGGCAGGTTTCCAGATTGCCGTGTTTGCCTTTATTGGCGTTGAACTGATAGGTACAACAGCGGCTGAAACGAAAGATCCAGAGAAAAATCTACCGAAAGCGATTAACGCGATTCCAATACGTATTATTCTATTTTATGTCTTAGCACTTTTTGTCGTGATGTCAGTGACACCATGGGATCACATTCGCGCAGATAAAAGCCCGTTTGTTGAGTTGTTTTTAAATGCAGGTATTCCAGTTTCTGCCATCATTATGAACTTAGTTGTGCTGTCTTCGGTGATGTCCTCTATGAACAGCGGTGTGTTTTCAACCAGTCGTATGCTGTTCGGTTTATCGAAAGATGGCCAGGCGCCAAGTGCATTGGGGCGGTTATCAAAACGTGCCGTACCTTCAAATGGTTTAATCTTCTCATGTATTTTCATTATGGGCGGGGCAGTGTTGCAGTACTTTGTTCCAAACACCATGGAAGCATTTACTTTGGCAAGTTCACTCTGTGTGATTCTCTTTATTAGCGTATGGCTTCTGATCATGGCGTGCTATTTACGTTACCGTAAGTTGAGTCCAGAGTTACATGCTAAATCGACCTTTAAAATGCCGGGTGGGGTGTTGATGGCGTATGTTGTCATTGCATTTTTCTTGTTCACTTTAGTGATTCTGGCATTAGAACCAGATACCTTAAAAGCGGTATATGTTAGTCCATTATGGCTAGTTGTTTTAGGCGTTAGCTATCATGTGTTTTATAAACCGCGCATGAAAAAACTAGGCCAAGAAACTTTTGATTAATTATTAATAATTTCAAAAAAGCCAATCAATCATGATTGGCTTTTTTATTTAGACTCTTTAATCAACCAATAAATGTTGATATTTATCGGCTTGCTTGCGTAGATAATCCCAAACTAATTTGATGCGCGGTTCATGTTGTAAATCAACAAAGGTCAACATCCAGAATGTATGGGTAAAGCGAACTTGCTGCTCTAACACCTCTTCAAGTTCCGGTTTATCATCTGCCAAAAACTTGGGCAAAATTGCAAGCCCTGCACCAGCACTCACCGCAATTTGTTGCGCCAAAATACTGCTGCTACGGAAGTTGGCATTAAGCTTTAAGGGTAAACGTTCTAAACAGTACAACTCAGGGCTATAGACCAGATCATCAATATAGTTCACAAAGCGATGTTGGGTTAAATCTTCTAAACCACGAATGGGCGGGTTTTGCGCCAGATAGTTTTGGCTGCCGTAAATTTTTAAGCAATAGTCAGACAAGCGCGTAATGATATAAGGCCCAGACGTTGGACGATCAATTGACACCACAATGTCTGCCTCACGGTGGGAGAGCTTAATCATTTTCGGCACTGGAATCAGGTCGATGGTAAGCAGTGGATACTGGATGGAGAACTCAGCCAGTAAGCGGGCTAAAAATGCGGTACCAAAACCTTCAGGTGTGCCAATTCGCACACGGCCTTGTAAAGGTTGATGTGGTTTTTCAATTTGTAAGAAAGCTTGTTCCATTTGTTCAACTCGAGGAACAAGTGCCATCCCTTCAAGTGTCAGTTCATAGCCAGTTGCTTCACGCTTAAAGAGCGTTGTACCTAAAGCAAGTTCTAGAGCCTGAATCCGTCTTGCAACCGTACTATGCTCTACCCCAATAATACGCGCAGCATTGGTTAGGGTTTTAGTGCGAGCTAAAACCAGAAAAAAATGTAGATGATCCCAATCCACTTTCATTTTTATTGTAATCCCTGTGCATATTTGCACATCAATCGTGCATGAATTTGCGTTGGTGGTCAAAGATTTCTTTGTTAGTCTCAATTGAAACTGAAATAAAGAAAATACGATCAAAAAGTATTTTCTAATAATTGAACACAATAAAAATATGGCCTACGGAGAGGTTATGAACACAATCCAAAAAATCGAATTGGAAACCGCTAAATTACTAATTAACGGACAATTTATCGAGTCTGAAACACAGGAATGGCAAGACATTATTAACCCTGCAACTCAGGAAGTGATTGGTCGTGTACCATTTGCAACGGTTCAAGAAGTCGATGCTGCTATTCAAGCTGCACAAGATGCTTTTGCTTCTTGGCGCCAAACCCCAATTCAATCACGTATGCGCATTATGCTTAAACTGCAAGATTTGATTCGTGCGAACATGAAGGAAATTGCGCAAGTACTGACGGCTGAACAAGGCAAAACCTTGGCAGATGCTGAAGGTGATATTCAACGTGGTTTAGAAGTGGTTGAGCATGCTTGTTCAATCGGTACTCTACAAATGGGTGAATACGTTGAAGGTGTAGCACGTGGTGTAGACACTTACACATTGCAGCAACCTTTGGGTGTGTGTGCCGGCATTACGCCGTTTAACTTTCCAGCGATGATTCCACTCTGGATGTTCCCAATGGCAATTGTTTGTGGAAACACCTTCGTTTTAAAACCATCAGAACAAGACCCGTTATCGACCATGATGCTCGTTGAACTTGCGATTCAAGCAGGTATTCCAGCAGGTGTACTGAATGTTGTGCATGGCGGTAAAGAAGTTGTTGATCGTTTGTGTACGCATAAAGACATTAAAGCCATTTCATTTGTAGGTTCAACTGCGGTTGGAACGCATGTTTATAACCTTGCAGGGCAACATGGCAAACGTGTGCAGTCGATGATGGGTGCAAAAAACCATGTTGCCGTTATGCCAGATGCCAATAAAGAACAAACCTTAAATGCCTTAGTCGGTGCAGCATTTGGTGCAGCGGGGCAACGCTGTATGGCATTGTCAGTTGCAGTCATGGTGGGTGAAAGCAAACAGTGGATTCAAGAGTTAGTCGAAAAAGCGAAAACCTTAAAAGTGAATGCAGGCCATGAGCCGAATACCGATATTGGCCCTGTCATTTCAAAACGTGCGAAAGCGCGTGTAATTGATTTGATTAATAGCGGTGTTGAGCAAGGCGCAGAACTACTACTCGATGGTCGCGATGTTCAAGTTCAAGGCTATGAGTCTGGTAACTTTGTAGGTGCAACGATTTTTAGCGGTGTAAATACCGACATGCGTATTTATAAAGAAGAAGTCTTTGGCCCTGTACTCTCAATTATTTGTGTAGATACCCTTGAGGAAGCGATTGCTCTTATCAATGCCAATCCATTTGGTAACGGTGTCGGCTTATTTACGCAAAGTGGTGCGATTGCACGTACTTTCCAAAACTTGATTGATATTGGTCAAGTGGGTATCAATATTCCAATTCCTGTGCCAGTACCTTTCTTTAGTTTTACGGGTTCAAGAGGCTCAAAACTTGGTGATTTGGGGCCATACGGCAAACAAGCTGTACAGTTCTATACCCAAACCAAAACCATTACCAGTCGCTGGTTTGAAGACAGCCATGAGGTTGGTGCAGTAAACACAACCATTAGTTTACGTTAAGGGGATCACGGATGAATATCGCCTTTATCGGTCTAGGGAATATGGGCGGCAGAATGGCCCATAACCTACTGAAAGCCGGAATCAAAGTTTATGGATATGACCTCAGTGAAGTTGCTATTCAGCACTTCGCCGAGGCAGGTGGCGTAGTATGTGACAGCCCGCAGGCAGCCGCGAAACAAGCTGATGTGGTCATTACCATGTTACCTGCTGCAAAGCACGTTAAAGAAGTTTACTTAGGTGAAAATGGTGTCTTGGAAGTGCTAAAAGCAGGTAGCTTATGCATTGATAGCAGTACTATTGATCCGCAAACCATTAAAGATATTGCTGCTGTTGCACATAGCAAAAATATCAAAATCTGTGATGCGCCAGTCTCAGGTGGGACCATTGGTGCTCAAGCGGGGACTCTAACCTTTATGGTGGGTGCCGATGAGCAAACCTTTAATGAAGTGAAACCTGTGCTCAGCCACATGGGCAAAAATATTGTTCATTGTGGTGAGGTTGGTGCAGGTCAAATTGCCAAAATCTGCAATAACCTCATCTTGGGTATTTCAATGGCTGCCGTTGCCGAAGGTATGGCACTTGGTGTGAAGCTAGGCATTGACCCACAAGCATTGGCAGGTGTCATTAACAGCTCAAGCGGTCGTTGCTGGAGTTCGGATGTGTGCAACCCATGGCCACATATTAATGAAAATGCACCAGCATCTAGAGGCTATCAAGATGGTTTTGCAACTCAGCTCATGCTGAAAGATTTAGGTCTCGCTGTCGAAGCCGCAGGTCAAGTTAAACAGCCAATTTTACTCGGTGGTATGGTGCAGCAGCTCTATCAGCAAATGTGCATGCGTGGTAATGCCAATCTCGATTTTTCGAGCATTATTCAGCAATACCTGCCTCAAGAGGCATAACGGTAAAGCCAAAGGATGGCTTTAAATACATTAAACCCTGTCGTGAATAACAACAAATCCGGACTGAGGGAAAAGATATGATGGATTATCAAAATGCTGCACAGGCTTTCGATTTGGAAAGTACTGCAAAAAAAATGTTATCAGGTTCACTCAATGCATTAAATGCTTGTTATGAATGCTGTGATCGACACGCAGATGGCGACAAAATTGCACTGTATTGGCAAGGAAAAGACGGGCGAAAAGAGCAATACACCTTCCGTGAACTAAAAGAATGGTCAAGTCAGTTTGCCAACTTTTTAAAATCACAAGGTGTGAAAGCAGGCGACCGTATTTCAGGTTTATTACCAAGAACACCTGAACTGATCGTGACTATTTTTGCAGCTTGGCGAATTGGTGCTGTTTACCAGCCACTATTTACTGCATTTGGTCCAAAGGCGATTGAACACCGTATTCAGCTTGCACAAAGCAAGCTGGTGGTGACCGATGTAGGTAACCGCAGCAAGCTTGATGAAATTGAGAATTGCCCTCCAATTGTGACGGTTGCCGATGTGCAAGGTACTCCGCTCAAAGCTGGTGATTTTAACTTTTGGAATGAAGTGAGGCAGCAGTCTGATCAATGCGATTTGGTCATGCGTAGCATCCAAGATCCATTTTTATTGATGTTTACTTCAGGCACTACTGGGCCAGCGAAACCATTGGAAGTGCCTTTAAAAGCACTGATTGCCTTTGGTCGATATATGCAAGATGCCATTGGTTTAACCGAAGAAGATTCATTTTGGAATATTGCCGATCCGGGTTGGGCTTATGGTCTGTACTACGCGATTACTGGGCCGTTATTTTTAGGCCATGCCACTTTGTTCTATGAAGGTGGTTTTAGCACAGATAGCCTATGCCAAATTGTGAAAGATTATAAAATTAACAACTTAGCAGGTGCACCTACGGCTTACCGCATGATGATGGCAGCAGATCCAGCACAAATGGCGCCGTTAAAAGGTCAGTTTCGTGTGGTGAGCAGTGCAGGTGAGCCGCTTAATCCGGAAGTAATTCGCTGGTTTAAACAAGTGCTTGATGCTCCGATTTATGATCACTACGGACAAACCGAAGTGGGTATGGTGGTGTGTAATCATCATGGTTTAAAACATGAAATACGTGCAGGTGCAGCAGGTTTTCCAAGTCCGGGCTATCGCGTTGCGATTGTCAATGAACAAGGTGAAGAACTGCCTGCAGATACACCAGGAATTTTAGCGGTCGACATTAGCCAGTCTCCAATGATGTGGTTCGATGGCTATAAAGAAAGCCGCAAATCACCTTTTGTGGGTCATTACTACTTAACTGGAGACACTGCCGAGCTCCATGCCGATGGCAGCATGAGCTTTGTGGGACGCAGTGATGATGTGATCACGACATCGGGTTATCGCATTGGACCTTTTGATGTGGAAAGTGCCTTACTCGAACATGATGCTGTCATTGAAGCAGCAGTCATTGGTGTTCCTGACCCAGATCGTACCGAAGTCGTTAAAGCATTTGTAATTTTAGCTGCCGACGCTCAACCCTCAGATGCACTTGCTGAACAACTCAGCCAATTTGTTAAAAGACGACTTTCTGCACATGCTTATCCACGTTTAGTTGAATTTGTGAGTGAATTACCTAAAACTCCAAGTGGCAAAATTCAGCGCTTTTTATTGCGTAATCAAGAAATTGCTAAACAACAAGCTAAAGCAGGGTAAAGGAAATAACAATGCAATTTACCGAAGAACAATTACTCATTCGTGATATGGCGAAAAGTTTCGCCCAAGAACAAATCAAGCCCAATGCCAGTGATTGGGATCGAGATGGGACATTCCCAAAGGAAACCTTGGCTCAAATGGGGCAACTTGGTTTTATGGGCATGCTTGTTTCAGAACAATGGGGCGGTTCAGACACGGGCAATTTAGCCTATGTGTTAGCACTCGAAGAAGTCGCCGCAGCTGATGGCGCAACTTCGACCATTATGAGTGTGCATAACTCGGTCGGCTGTGTGCCTATTTTAAAATTTGGTACCGATGAGCAAAAAGAGCGGTTTTTAAAACCTTTGGCGCAAGGTGAAATGATCGGTGCTTTCGCCCTAACTGAACCACATACTGGGTCAGACGCAGCAGCACTTAAAACCCGTGCAGTTAAAGATGGCGATGATTACATTTTAAATGGCGCCAAGCAGTTTATTACCTCTGGCAACAATGCGGGTGTGATTATCGTGTTTGCAGTCACTGACCCAAGTGCAGGTAAAAAAGGGATTAGTGCCTTTTTAGTTCCACGTGATACACCGGGTTATGAAGTGATTCGTGTTGAAGAAAAACTAGGCCTGCACGCATCCGATACCTGCCAGATTGCACTGACAGATGTACGCATTCATAAAAGCCTCATGCTAGGCAAAGAAGGCGAAGGTTTAAAAATTGCACTTGCCAATTTAGAAGGTGGTCGTATCGGCATTGCCGCACAGGCAGTAGGTTTGGCACGTGCAGCGCTCGAAGAAGCAACTCGCTATGCCAAAGAACGTATTACTTTTGGCAAACCGATTTTTGAGCATCAAGCTATCGCTTTTCGCCTTGCTAGTATGGCAACCGAAATTGAAGCTGCCAGACAACTGGTTCACTACGCTGCACGTTTAAAAGAAGCAGGGCAACCGTGTCTAAATGAAGCATCAATGGCCAAGCTATTTGCTTCGGAAATGACGGAGCGTGTGTGTTCGAGCGCCTTACAAGTGTTTGGTGGCTATGGCTATCTCAAAGACTTCCCGATTGAACGTAT
This sequence comes from Acinetobacter sp. AC1-2, assembly GCF_016124155.1. NCBI lineage: Bacteria > Pseudomonadati > Pseudomonadota > Gammaproteobacteria > Moraxellales > Moraxellaceae > Acinetobacter > Acinetobacter sp. AC1-2. Next base: position 66,797 of record NZ_JABFFO010000005.1, on the reverse strand, counting down.
CTACCGTGATGCTCGTATTTGCCAAATTTATGAAGGCACGAGTGATATTCAACGTTTAGTCATCGCACGTAGTCTATAAAACCAGAACAAGGAATAAATCATGCAGTGGCAAAGTATTTTATTAGAAAAGCGTAATGGGGTTGGACTGATTACATTAAATCGCCCTCAAGCGCTCAATGCTTTAAACAGCGAATTAATTAGTGAGATTAATCAGGCATTAGATCAGCTTGAAAAAGATCGTGAAATTGGCTGCATGGTGTTAGCAGGCTCAGAAAAAGCTTTTGCCGCTGGTGCAGACATTAAAGAAATGGGTGATTTGGTATTTCCAGATATTTATTTTGATGACTTTTTTCATCTTGCAGACCGTATTGCACAGCGCCGTAAACCTTTAATTGCAGCAGTCAGCGGCTATGCGTTGGGTGGTGGCTGTGAATTGGCACTCATGTGTGACTTTATCTATTGTGCCGATAACGCCAAGTTTGGCTTACCCGAAGTTACTTTAGGCGTAATTCCAGGTATTGGTGGTACACAGCGCTTAACTCATGCGATTGGTAAAGCCAAAGCAATGGAAATGTGCTTTACCGCGCGACAAATGGGCGCAGTAGAGGCAGAGCAAAGTGGGTTGGTTGCACGTGTTTTTAGTAAAGAAGAATTACTTGAACAAACCTTGCAAGCAGCTGAAAAAATTGCAGCACGATCTTTAACTGCAAACATGATGCTAAAAGAAACCATTAACCGAGCTTATGAAGTGAATCTCACCGAAGGTTTACGCTTTGAGCGACGTATGTTCCATTCAATTTTTGCGACATCTGATCAAAAAGAAGGAATGCAGGCTTTCGTTGAAAAACGCCAGCCAAATTTTAAAAATCAATAAGAGATCAATAAAATGAATACAGAAAATCACTTAATGATTGAGCCGCAAGGTAAGTTGGGCATTATTACTCTAGACCGTGTGACTCATCTCAATGCATTGTCACTAGATATGATTGAAGGCATTGGTGCCCAATTAGAACTGTGGCGAAATGATGCTGCTGTTCAGGCAATTTTAATTAAATCAAATAGTCCAAAAGCCTTCTGCGCAGGTGGTGATATTCGCTATCTCTACGACACTTATAAAAATGGCACGGCTGACTATAAAGGCTATTTTAGTGCCGAATATAAAATGCTGACCACGCTGCGTGAATATGAAAAGCCAGTCATCGTTGTGCTTGATGGCTATGTGTTAGGTGGTGGTTTTGGTTTAGCTCAGGCTTGTCACATTGTTGTGAGCAGTGAAAAATCTAGATTTGCTATGCCTGAAACAGCGATTGGTTTTTTCCCAGATGTTGGGGCAACGCATTTCTTGTCTCGCCTTGATGATATCGGCGTTTATATGGCAATTACGGGTGAGCAGATCAGCAGTAGCGATGCACTCTATCTCGATTTAATTGACTACCATGTGCCAAGCGAGCAGTTACAAGCATTGCAAGAAGCACTTGTTGATACGCCAAGTTTAAGTAAAGAAGGAATTGAGCAGATCATTACCCGATTTATTACTCGTCCTGCCGAAAGTGAGTTAAAGCAACTAGCCGAAGGCATCCGTAAACATTTCGGATTTCAGCATTTAGATGAAATTGAACAAAGTCTTGAAAAAGAACAAGATGAAAGTTTAAAGACTTGGACTAGCAAGATGCTCAGTATTTTGCAGCAACGTTCATTTATTGCCAAACAAACGAGTTTGAAGCTGCAACATTTAGGGCGAGGACTCTCTTTGCCACAATGTATGCAACTTGAGCGTGATTTACAGGATATTTGGTTTGAGCATGGTGACTTTATTGAGGGCGTTCGTGCGCTCATTGTCGATAAAGACAAACAACCGCAGTGGCAAGAACGTAATCCGGAGCTTGAACAGATTTTAGAAAAATTGAGCTAAACCGCATTACAAAAACAAAAAAAGCTTAAGGAGATAAAGCGAGACCTGAAAATGCTTATGGTCAGGGCTGGTCATAAGCATAAAAAAGACAAAACAAGAAAATCCAAGAAAGGAAATTGCGATGCAAACAATACAAGGAAACGGTTCACATTCTAAAAAGTCGTCACATCGATTAGCAGGCATCTCTAGCATGGTCGGTACTACCATTGAGTGGTATGACTTCTTTATTTATGGCGCAGCAGCAGCTCTCATCTTTAATAAATTATTTTTCCCAAATCTGGATGCACTTACAGGTGTACTTGCTGCATTTGCAACTTATGCCGTTGGGTTTATTGGGCGACCACTAGGTGGTTTAGTCTTTGGTCATTTTGGTGACAAAATTGGCCGTAAGTCAATGTTGTTGCTAACGTTAATGTTAATGGGGATTCCGACGGTTCTCATTGGCTTATTACCGACTTACGAGTCAATTGGTTACTGGGCTGCAATCGGTTTGGTCATCTTGAGATTTATTCAAGGTATGGCAATGGGCGGTGAATGGGGTGGTGCTGTGCTCATGGCCGTTGAACATGCACCCGAAGGCGGTAAGGGTTTTTGGGGAAGTTTGCCTCAAGCCAGTACGGGCGGTGGCTTAATGTTAGCCTCAATTGCTCTAGGACTGGTGTCGTTATTACCTGAAGAAGCATTGTTTAGTTGGGGTTGGCGTTTACCATTTCTTGCCAGCATTATTTTACTGGCAGTAGGCTGGTACATTCGAGTGAAAGTACCAGAGTCACCAGACTTTGAAAAAGTAAAACAGCAGTCCGAAGAAGTTAAAGTTCCAGCCTTACAAGTTTTTAAAAATCATCCGAAGCAGCTCATCACCATTATTTTGGCGCGTGCTGCCGAGAATGCATGGTTCTATATTGCTTCAACCTTTACGTTGGCTTACACCACTGCTCAACTTGGGATTCCACGTCAGGACATTTTATTTGCCACGATTTGCGGTGCTGTGGTCATTCTATTTATGACGCCGTTATGTGGACATTTGTCAGATAAAGTAGGTCAACGCAATATGTTTATGTTTGGTTTATGCGTATTGGCACTTTATTGCTATCCATTTTTCACCATGCTCAACACTAAAGATCCGGTATTGGTCTGGACGGCAATTGTTTTAGCGATTGGTGTGGTTTTCCCGATTATGTATGCACCACAGGCTCAGCTTTTTGCACGTCAATTTCCGGCAGAAATTCGTTATAGCGGAATCTCAATTTCGGTACAGCTAGCTGGAGTGCTTGGTGGTGGTTTAGCACCGCTAATTGCAACGAAACTTTTAAGTATAGGGCAGGGTAATCCTTACTTAATTATGATTTATATTGGATCTATGGCTATCGTTGCGATTATATCGACTTCATTTATGCCACGTGATTGGCAGACTAAAACTGACGAGGCTTATCATAAGAAATCAGAATTAAATTTGAAAACCAAAATTACTGAGCAGTCTTAATATTAAGTTTGAATCTTCAAATAAAGAAAAGCCCTAATCTTTTGACTAGGGCTTTTGAAATTTAATGAGCGAAACGAGATTCTGGCTTAAGACCTTAATCTTTGCTATGTCACCAATATTCTTAGACTTTGATTTAACTAACTACACTTCAATCAAGCATGCAAACATAGCATATCCATCGATAACCATTGGTGGTCCTGCACGATGGGCACGAAAACCCGCGGCACGTAATAACCGCTCTACCCCAAGAGGTGAGGTCGTAATGAGTTGTTTTGCGCCTTGTTCTCTTGCAAAGTTGATTGCTTCTTGCAAAATTGCAATAGAGACTGGGGAGGACACTGCTTGATTAGCAGAGGTCGGCGGATTCGAGAAATCTACGGCTGAAAATCTTGATAATTCCCAAATTTCTGGTGAGCAAGGAATAGGCATTCCATTCATTAATTGAGGAAATATTTCACCGAGTAAATAGGGTTGAGTCGTTGGTAGTAGTCTGGCACAGCCAATAATATTGGATTCTCTATCTTGAGCGACGACATAAGCTGTATCGATTTTATCAAATTGATCTAGTTCTTCATTATTTGGACAGTTCAACTCCCAACCCAAATGTTCAACAAATACCTTGTAGCGGTAACTTTTAAATTTGGTATATAGGCCTTCTGAAAAATTGTTTTGGAATCCAGCAATAACATTCATTACAAGTGCTTCCACTTATTTTTCAGGCGACTTTACTCGACAGCTGAAAAGGTGGTAACTGTAAGAATTAACAGGTTTCTAAGAGAAGTTTGGACTTAATATAGACTTTGTTTGCGTTGTATTGATTTGAGCATAAATGAACTGTTCCCAAAACAAAGAATCTATTTTTTTTTCGATTAATGTTTCAGTAACATCAAATCCAATATCTGTACCAGATAAATCAACAATCATGATATTGCTTCGAGGTAGTCCAATTCGCTTTAAGCTAGCAATTCCATTGTTCTCAATAAATTCCCAGTCCCATCCGGTACTTAAAGCTGGGCTCCGTGATGTTGCCCATTCAGTAAACCCACAATATAGAATTTGAGAATCTTCAATTTGTGTTGATTCAACAGTAGATAGGAGGTGCTGGAGGGGGTAATTCATAAGCTGGTTTTCATTCATCCGAATAAAACCATCTGTTGAGATTGAGAAATCAGGGGGGATTGTGACCATGCTACCTGTTCAAGTGACTTGAATTACAGTTCTATAGATAAATAACATAAATTATTGCCAACAAAATACTGTTAGTTTTTACAGGTTAGCCGTAATCTGGTGGTACACAACGTTAAGTTGTTCTTTAGAAAGTACTTCGCGCAGCGAGTTTTACTTATGCAGAAATTGAGCCATCTATAGCTTCAATATGAGAGTTGCTTGTTGCTAGATTATCAATAGTTTGAGTTTTTCATATGTATTGTAGATAATATATATCCTATTATTAAAATAATATTTTCGAGATCATTATAATTATTCTACGCTTCGCCAGATAATAAATAGAAAACTTATACGGAGTGTATTGTTGGTAGAAGTTATTATTTAGTTAAATTAATAGAAATATACAAATCAGGATAAATAATAGACTTCTTTTGAAAGTAAAAAATACTCTTTTTTGGAATAAAATGCGTTCTTTATATTTGAGACTTTCAAGCATAATTCACAGATGCAATATAACAACCTTAAAAAGCTTTCTGAAACTAGTTTATCCGAAGAATTTACCACCCTCTCAGGCTCAAAAATGTTGTTAATTGGATTGTGAATTCACTATATGCAACTAAAAAAATGATTTATGAATAAGGTCTAATGAGAGTAAATGGAAAATTGGCAAGAGGATTTACTATCAGCATCTCTGATGGTAAAAAATGAATATCAGCTATTTGAGGTCGTCAAATCTACAGCTTTAAAGCTCGGATTTGATTATTGTGCTTATGGAATGCAGGCACCCTTATCTATTGCTGAACCAAAAACAATTATGTTGAATAATTATCCCGAAGCATGGCAGAAGCGTTATGTTAAACAGCAATATGTGGTGGTAGATCCAACCGTACAGCATTGTATGCTGTCACTTCAACCTCTTGTCTGGTCGAGCCAATCTGCGAACACACAATCTCAAAAAGATTTTTGGGAGGAGGCGCGTTCTTATGGTTTAAATGTCGGTTGGGCACAATCAAGCCGTGACTTTATTGGTACAAGGGGAATGTTAACACTAGCAAGATCCACTGACCAATTATCAGAAAAAGAACAGAAAGCTCAATATACCAATATGTTTTGGTTGTCTCAGACAGTGCATTCCAGCATTGCTAAAATTGTGAATGATGCAGAATTTGCTCAGTTTAATCTTTATTTAACGAACCGGGAAAAAGAGGTTCTACGTTGGACTGCGGAAGGTAAAACGTCAGCAGAGATTGCTCAGATTCTCGGGGTGGCTGAAAGAACCATAAATTTTCATCTTGGAAATTCAATGCAGAAGCTAAATGTGAATAATAAAATTTCAGCAGCTATTCGGGCTGTGATGTTGGGGATTTTATAGAGGTAGATATATATAAAATAGAGAAATTTAATATTGGATTTTAATAAAATAAATTATTATTAGATGTATATTTAAAATAAAATAAATTATTTAAAAAGTATTTTTTAATTTAATAGAATTTTAATTAAAATGGATTTTTTGTGGAGAAGAACCATTTACTTTGGAATTTATATTTTAAATTTGAATTAATGGGATGCTTTTATTGTTCTAACATTAATAGTAAATAATTTTTTTGATTAATGTTCTTGCTATAAAATTGAGTGTTCATGTTTTATGCGTCATTGGTAGATGAAACGTATTGATTTATAGGTTTATATATTGGTCACAATACTGTACATAATTTTAAGCTATTCAAATGCAATTTAAGGCAGATTTATCCTTGTAGATAAAGGCTCTTAGGGGATTTTGCCTGAATCTTTTATTGCCCTTTAAAAGAGAAAGCACACAGTAAATTAGATCTTAAATACAAGATCTACAATCAAGAGAACAATAAAATAAGAATATGGACTGGTTGTAACTTGGCAGGCTAGAAACCTTGTTAAATATTATTGAAATAGATATGAAAGATTGAATTTGAGTTTTAATTTAATTTCCAGATTTCACAAAATTGACTGAATAAAAATAATTTATGAAAGAGATCTAGTGTCTTAATTTTCAATAAATATAGGCCAACCTGTAAACCCTTACAGGTGTAATAAAAAACACTCGCACATAAAATATAATGTGAATTTATATTTTAAACAAAAAAAGTATATTCATTTTTTATTAAAAGCCCCAGCTAGACATGTAATTTCTGAATTAGCGAGTTTTAAGGGTGAATTATAAATAATTGGAGTTAAGTTATGGCTGTAATGGGTACGGATAATATCATTGCAACTTTGGAATCCCACGCAAATTTAAATGGAGGCAAGATTGCTTTTGAATATTTGGGACGACAATCTGGTGGTATTCAATCTCTGACGTATGCAGATCTGAACGAGCGGGTTCAATATCAAGCTCAAATATTATTGAACCTTGTAGACAGTGGTGATCGTGCTGTATTGCTGTTCGAGCCTGGACTGGACTTTATCGTATCGTTCTTTGCTTGTCTGAAAGCTAAAATTATCGCAGTACCTGTCAGCTTGCCTTTTAATCGCAACGGTTTTTCTAATATTTTGAATATTATGAATGACTGTGAGCCAAAGATCGTACTCACAACTCAGAAGATTCTTGAGCTATCAGGTCTGATCACATTAAAAGCTCAAAATGAAAATTTAATATTGCATGCCGTTGACGCCCAATTGCAACGTGACTTGGTGGAAAAGGATTTTCCACATATTGCTGAAGATGATATCTGCTTCCTTCAATACACTTCAGGGTCAACTGGTTGGCCTAAAGGGGTAATCGTCACCCATAAAAACATCATGGCAAATGAAGTCATGATTGCTGAAGCTTTTGGTACACAAGCCGATGATATCGGTCTTACATGGTTACCTGTCTATCACGATATGGGATTGATCGGCTCGGTTTTACAGACCGTGTATGTAGGTCTGACTTGCTATGTGATGTCACCGCTGGATTTTATCCGTAAACCTCTTAAATGGCTGCAATTCATCAGCGAAAAAGGGGTCACGATTAGTGGTGGGCCAAACTTTGCCTATGAATTGTGCCTACACCGCATCTCGGATGATGAGGCTGCATCGCTTGATCTGAGCCGTGTGCGTGTGCTGTTTAACGGTGCCGAGCCGATCAAGGCCAACGTCATGCAGCGTTTTATGGAGAAGTTCAATACTCAGTCGCAATTGAGACTAGATACTTTCTTGCCATGTTATGGCTTGGCAGAAGTTACGCTCTTAGTCAGTGGTGTAACTGGTCCTCTCAATGCTATCTCGATAGACCGTGAAAAGTTGAATGCCAACTTGGTGCAGATCAGCCAAGATCAGACAGCTGTGCAAGTGGTGAGCTGTGGCAAGATCTCAGCACACATTGATTGCCGTATCGTCAATCCGCATACCCACAAAGAGGTGGAGGCTGATGAAGTCGGTGAAATCTGGTTAGCAGGTGAGAGTGTCACTGCGGGTTACTGGCAGAAGCCTGAGGTCAATCAGGAAACCTTTGCTGCAACCATTCTCAATAAAGCAGGTAAGCCTAGTCAAGTGCATTACTTAAGAACTGGTGATATGGGTTTTATCAAAAACGGAGACCTATATGTGACTGGTCGCCTTAAGGATGTGATCATCATCCGTGGCAAAAACTATTACCCGCAAGATATCGAGTGCTCCGTCGAAGTAGCGCATCCTGCTGTCCGTAAGGGCTGTGTCGCAGCAGTGAATTTCGGTAATTCTGACGGTGTTACGGTTGTACTTGAGATCAAGAAGAAGTCGATAGACAAGACACTTAATTTTGAAACCATCAGAACTCAGGTTAAAGAGCAAGTGGTGGCTGATATCGGCTTGCCTGTAGAAGGTGTTTATTTGCTGCATCAAGGTCGGATAAACAAGACCACTAGCGGCAAAATCAGAAGAAGAAAAATTAAAGAGCAAATCGAGCGCGGTCAACTGATCTGTTTAACCCATCCAAACCGTAGAACAGTGATTGCTCGAAACTATGTCAAGAACGGCTTAGAAGTCATCCGTGATCGTGAGCAGCGGGGGCAGATGATTCGTTATAGCTCCAATCTACTTAACTCAATGATCAAAGAACGAGAAGTGCGCGCGCTCATTTTTAATCGACTCAAAAGTGCTTTGTTTTAATCCTTACCCTTTAATCATTTGAGCAAAAACTCATGTCACTTACGTCCAATTTGCGGCAGTTTCAATCTGCTGCTCGTCTGGAGCAAATTTTAGGCTCCGTACATGATACTAATAATGATTTTTCTTGGTCCGCGGCCATCGAGCGTGATGAGAAGGAGCAGTACCCTCAGCGTGCTGTTGACTTTCTGAATGCTGTGGGCATGAACCGTTTTTATGTACCTTCGCAGCTCGGAGGTCGCATGGAAATTGGTGAAGAGTTGCTATATTTACATCGCGTACTTGCACGACGTGATCTAACAATTAATTCGACCTATAGCACTAATGCTTGGTCTGTGATCGTATGGATCGGCGGTAATCCTAATCAATGCGAAAACATCGCTAGTCGGATTTTGAGTGGTGCTGCACCAGCGCTTGCTTATAGCGAGAAAGCGCATGGAGCCGATCTGTTATCCAGTGAAGTAACTGCACAAGCTGTCGAGAGCAAGTACGTCTTAAATGGTGAAAAATGGTCAATCAATCGTGCGACTCTAGGTGACTCTTTAAGTCTGATTGCTAAAACATCAGATGATCGTGGACCGCGTAGCCTGAGTGCATTCTGGCTTGATAAGCATCACATGGCCTCTAAAGGAACCTATAGCCTGAACCGCCTGCCGACGGTGGGTATGCGTGGGCTAGATATTAGCGGTATTGGCTTTAACAATGCTGAAATTCACAAAGATGCCCTGATCGGTGAAGAAGGTCAGGGATTGGAGCTTGGACTCAAGACGCTACAGGTGACGCGTGCATATTGCAGCAGCTTCTCTCTGGGTGCGGGCGATACGATGCTGCGCATCGCGACCGAGTTTGCTATCGAACGCGAGTTGTATAACAAAAAAGTAATAAGCATTCCGCTAGTACGTGAGCAACTTGCTACAGCCTATGCCTATCTGTTAGCAGCTGAGGTGTTATCACTCGTTGGCGCGCGTGGGCTACACGTCTGTATCAATCAGTTCAGCACATGGTCACCGATCATTAAGGTACTGGTACCTGAGTATGTAGAGTCACTGGCCAAAATTACTTCCTCAGTGCTTGGGTCGCGTTTTTTCTTAAGAAATGCATATGCTGATGGAATGTACCAGAAAGCTTTCAGAGATCATCTGATCGTTAGTGTATTTGACGGCAGTAGCACCGTCTGTCTAGACAGCCTGAGTTTTCAGCTCAAATCTGCCAATAAAGGACGTAGCAAAAAAGCCGACCATCTCGACCAAGCCGAAGCTAAAGCACGTTATCGCCAGTTGTATGACTTGCAGGTGGAAAACGACGCTATTGATTTCCGCGAGCTTGAGATTTTCAACCGAGATGGTGACTTGGTGATGGAGTCACTGGGAACGATCATCGAGATGCTCAACGATGCTGACGTTACAGTGGGGCTGGCTGCTGAGATCCTGTCCACGCTACGTGAGCGTGCTGATCAGCTTCTTATCGAGCAGCGCACGCTAGATCAAAAAATTCAAGATTATTTCTCAAGTTCAGAAGCGGCTAAAGAGTTCGAAACATTACGTTTCAGCTTAGCCCGCGACTATGCCGAGCTGTTTGCTCGCATTGCTGTGCTGGGTTTCTGGGTCTTTAACCGTCGTGGCCTAAGACCTGCTTTGCAGGATGGTGCATGGCTGATCATTTTCCTAAATGCTGCTGAAGGGCAGACGTCCCCTCCAATGACATCACTGCGTGAAAGCACATTGGCAGATCTGCTAGACCGAATTTCAAACAACCATATGTTATCTGTCATCGATTTTGCACTGGCACCGCGTGATGCCAAACCGGTTAAAGAGGATATTACCCCATGAATAAAGATAAAGCTTACTGGAGCGAAATCATTCGCACGCTAGTAGCCAAAGAAATGCGCGTAGAGCCCCAGACTCTTGATCCACAGAAAAAATTTACCAGTTACGGCCTTGATTCGATCGTCGCTTTGTCGGTGTCTGGGGATCTAGAGGATCTGACACAACTGGAACTTGAGCCGACACTACTATGGGATTACCCAACAATTAATGCGTTGGCTGAATATATCGTTTCTCAGTTGCAGCAGGGAGTTGCTTCGTGAACAACCTTGTACGACTGGAACCTGCAATTCTATCGCGCCATGCGATTTCTGCAGAACAGCTCGGCATCTGGTATATCCAGCGGCTTGAGTCGACTTGCAGTGCCTACAATATGGTGGTGGCCTTTGATGTGAAGGTTAACCAACCATTAGGCAACAAGCCGATGGAGATTCTAGAGGCGGTAATGCATGATTATCCGCTGCTGCGTGTAAGCATGCCTGCCAATGATCAGGGTATTGAGCAACTTATCTGGGATCGTATCTATCCTAATATTATCGTGTCGGATGCCCGCCATGTCGATGCATCTGATTTGACGCAATTAGTCGAGCAGGATACGAAGCAGCCCTTTGATCTGACCCAGCCACCGCTGTGGCGTATTCATTGCTATGAGCGCGGTCAAAATCACTATGTGATTGCGGTTGTGATTCATCATGCCTTGATGGATTTCTGGTCGATTGGTCTCTTGTTGCGTGATGTCTGCAAACGTTTTGGACTAGTTACAGAGTCGGATACAGTGAACGGAATCGAGTTTGCACAGTATGCAGATAAGCAGCAGAGCACTGTGACCGATGATGCTGATGAGAGTCTACTCTTCTGGAAAAATGCGTTGCAACATGCACCACACGTGCATAGCATTCCGCTTGATTATCCACGTCCAGCTGTGCAGCAACATAAAGGCAGCTCACTGGTTTTCCGTGTGCCTGAGTCAGTGTCGTCTGGTCTTGTGAACTTGGCGAAAGATTATGAGATCACGCTGTTTGGACTCGTACTATCTGGCTTTTATATCCTGCTACATAAACTATCGAATGAAAATGATCTCGTTATTGCCACACCAGTAGCTGGTCGACTTGAACGTTCTCTGCGCAATGCACTGGGACAGTTTGTCAATACGATTGCTATTCACATGGACATTGATGCTGATCAGCCTTTACGTCAGTTTACACAGCAAGTGCAGGAACAATTAAGACAAAGTCTCAAGCATCAAAAAGTTGCCTTTTCCAGAGTGGTTGAGGCTGTTTCACCAAAGCGTGATGGCAGTATTAATCCATTGGCGCAGGTGGGAATGTTCTGGGAACGTCTAGGCGGCATGGATGAGTTTAAAGAACTACTCTTGCCAATCCAGACCCCAGCGACTTTGGTTGGTCAAGACCTGACGTTAGGAAGTTTTCCGGTTCGCCAGCAAGAAGGTCAATTGGATCTTACGCTGGAAATGGGCGGTGAATATCAAGGCGAACTCGTTGGCGTATTGAAATACAACTCCGAGCTATTTTCTGCACAATCTGCCGATAATATGGTGCAACTGCTGCAAGCTGTACTATCAGAAATGGTGGCTCATCCTGAGCGTAAGATCGTTGAGTTAGATATCGCACCTGATTATAAGGATGGTATCCAGTTCGATGCCCTACGTGGACAGGCTACTGATTATCCTCAACATGATCTATTGGGAATGATTCTAAAGCAGATCGATGAGCGTGGTGATCATCATGCTCTGACCTCGAAGGATCATGCGGTTAGCTATCGTGAGTTAGGTCAACATATCGCTGGTATTGCTGAATATTTGCGTGTACATGGCGTTACTCGTGGCGATCGTGTAGGTCTGATGCTAGACCGCACGGCATTATTACCAGCAGCAATCCTCGGGATCTGGGCGGCAGGGGCAGCCTATGTACCACTAGATCCTAATTTCCCAAGTGAACGTCTACATAACATCATCGAAGATGCTGAACCTAAAGTCATCTTGACTCAAACCGAGTTGATGGATGCTCTTAACGTTTCTGTACCGCGTTTGGATATCAATCAAGCTGGTGTTGTGCCCCTTGAGCAAGTACGCGAGACGCTTGCCTTTGGTGAGACCGCTTATGTGATGTACACCTCAGGCTCGACAGGGAAGCCTAAAGGCGTGCGTATTGGGCATCCTTCAATCATCAATTTCTTGTTATCCATGAATGATAGATTGCAAGTAACGACTGAGACTCAGTTGTTAGCAATCACCACTTATGCGTTTGATATTTCAATTCTTGAGTTACTGATTCCGCTGATGTACGGCGGTGTTGTGCATGTTTGCCCACGTGAGGTATCACAAGACGGCAATCAATTGGTAGATTATTTAAATGCTAAGTCTATCAATGTTTTGCAGGCAACGCCGGCTTCTTGGAAGATGCTTTTAGATAGTGAGTGGATTGGCAATGCGGGGTTGACTGCACTCTGTGGAGGCGAAGCGCTGGATACGATACTGGCAGAAAAACTGCTGGGTAAAGTTGGCTGTCTCTGGAATGTCTATGGCCCGACCGAAACTACGGTATGGTCAAGTGCGGCTCGTATCACTGATGCAAAATATATTGATTTAGGCGAACCACTGGCGAACACCCAGCTTTATGTTCTTGACGAACAGCAGCGTTTAGTCCCGCCAGGCGTTATGGGAGAGCTCTGGATTGGAGGTGATGGTCTTGCAGTTGATTACTGGCATCGACCTGAGCTGACAGATGCGCAATTTAGAACTTTGCCATCTCTACCAAATGCCGGTCGACTCTATCGCACCGGAGATAAAGTCTGTCTGCGTACGGATGGACATCTGACTCATCATGGACGTCTAGATTTCCAAGTCAAGATTCGTGGATTCCGTATTGAACTAGGCGAAATCGAGAATGTTCTCAAACAGATCGACGGTATCACAGACGCAGTTGTGTTGGTTAAGACGACTACCAGCAATGATCAGAAACTGGTGGCCTATTTAACCGGACATGAGATTGACATTGCTAATCTGAAAAAGACGATGCAAATCCATCTACCAGCTTACATGGTGCCAAATACGTTTATTACATTGGATGAGTTTCCAATGACGGCTAACAATAAGCTAGATCGTAAAGCGTTTCCTGAGCCTGTGTTTGAGCAAAGTAACGATTATGTTGCGCCACGTGATCCGATTGAAATTGAACTCTGTACTACCTTTGAGCAGATTTTGTCGGTTAAACGGGTTGGTATACATGATGACTTCTTTGACTTGGGTGGACATTCGTTACTGGCTGTGAAGCTTGTTAATCACCTCAAAAAAGCATTTGGTACAGAACTATCAGTTGCTTTGCTGGCGCAATATTCCACTGTGGCGAGTCTGGGCGAGATCATTCGTGAAAATAAAGAAATTAAGCCTTCCATCGTAATTGAACTGCGCCGTGGAACTTACGAGCAACCTTTGTGGCTCTTCCATCCAATTGGTGGCAGTACCTTCTGTTATATGGAACTTTCGCGTCATCTTAATCCGAAACGTACCTTGCGCGCTATTCAGTCTCCTGGACTAATTGAAGCAGATGCAGCAGAAGTAGCAATCGAAGATATGGCGACGCTCTATATTGCTGAAATGCAAAAGACGCAGCCTGAGGGACCTTATTTCCTCGGTGGCTGGTGCTTTGGCGGTGCGATTGCATACGAGATCAGTCATCAGTTGCGTCAAATGGGGCAGCAGGTCACAGGGATTGTCATGATCGATACCCGAGCTCCAATTACAGAGAATGTGCCTGAAGATGCCGACGATGCGATGCTTTTGTCTTGGTTTGCCCGTGATCTGGCTGCGCCTTATGGCAAGAAGTTGACGATACCAGCGCAATACTTGCGTGAATTGAGTTCAGATCACATGTTTGATCATGTACTTAAAGAAGCCAAGGACATCAATGTTCTACCTCTAGATGCAGACCCATCAGATTTCCGACTTTACTTTGATACCTATTTGGCGAATGGCATCGCACTCCAGACCTATTTCCCAGAGCCTGAAGATTTTTCGATCCTCTTGGTTAAGGCCAAAGATGAGCTGGAAGATTTTGGCGAAAGTCTAGGTTGGGATCAATTGGTCAAAGACACATTTACACAGGTAGATCTGCCTGGTGACCATTCATCAATTATGTACGCTGAGAATGTCGTGGCTGTTGCCCAGACAATTGATCAGATGTATCCAATTCCCGCATAAGAAATACAAGAAGGTAGAACCACTATGGTGACCATAGAACATGCTTTCCTCATACCGGCCGAGATTGACAAGGTTTTCAACTATCTTGCAAACCCGGCCAATGATGCAGGCTGGCAATTGTCGTGTAAGCATTCTGAACTGCTAGACAATACTCCGCGTGTGGGCAGCAAGTACGAAATCGGTTTTAGCTTTATTGGGCGTGAGATGTCCTTTAAAGGTGAAATCACCCATCTAGTACCGAACGAATTGTATGCGTTCAAAGTAGTGGAAGGACCTTTCCACTACACAGGTACTTACCGCTTCAAACCACATCCAGAAGGTACATGGATTGAATGGGTGTTTGAGGCTGAGCCAGGCAGCTTTTTTGGTGTATTGCCCCCAGCGCTGCTAAAAAAAATGGTCCTCGCCCAGTTCAAGAAAGACGTTGCTAATCTTGAAGCATTGGCTCAGAAGGGCGAAGCCTATGAGTCGGTTGGTAAGCAGACGCACGAGACCAATAAACCACGTCGCAAGACTCATCAGGTGATGGAACAATATGCGCGTTGGATTCTCAAACATCGCCGTATTGTGCTGACGGTGGTGATGCTTTTGACGATTGCACTGGCGTATCTCGCATCTGGTGTAAAAATTATTATTGATCCAGATGCGCTTGCGCCCAAAGGACATCCTTATATCACCTCGACCAAGCTGATAGAAAAGAAATTCGGCTCCAAGTACATGGTCGTGATTGGTATTACGCCGAAGCAGGGTGATATTTATCAGCCGCAAGTGTTAGAAAAAGTCAAACGTATTACCGAAGAAGTTGATAATGCTCCGGGTGTGGTTCGATCCACCCTGATGAGTCTGGCTGCACGTCAGGCCAAAGGGATCACCGCCAATTCGGATGGCTTTGATGCCAAGAAACTACTGCCGAACAGTTCTGTAACTGAAAGTGATGTCGATCAGCTGAAAAAACTGCTGGCACTGAATCCAATCTACATGAATTCAGTGGTATCTAAAGATCAGAAAACTGCTGCCATTTTGCTTGAGCTTGAGGAAAGTCCAGAGGGCTTCCAAAAGATGATGGGTCCGATCAACAAGATCGTAGCGGCTGAACAGTCTAAGGATATGACCATTAGTGTGGGCGGCAATCCTGTTTATTTGGATAAAGCCGAAGATTACTCTAAACGGATCAATATCTTGTTCCCGATTGCCATACTGGTCATTGGGTTATTGCACTTCGAAGCATTCCGCAGTAAGCAGGGTTTGATCCTTCCACTAGTTACAGCTTTACTGGCTGTGGCATGGGGTATGGGTATGATGGGTCTGTTCAAACAGCCAATGGATATTTTTAACTCTCCTACACCTATTCTGATTCTGGCCATTGCGGCAGGGCACGCCGTGCAGTTGCTCAAGCGATACTATGAAGACTTTGATCGACTGACTGTCCAAGGTATGGAACCTAAAGCTGCGAATAGCGAAGCCGTGGTGCAGTCTATGGTTCGTGTTGGTCCGGTTATGATATTGGCTGGCGGAATTGCAGCGGCTGGATTCTTCTCGCTGTTGACCTTTAATATTCCGACCATCCGTTCATTCGGTATTTTTACAGGAATCGGGATCATCAGTACGCTGATCATTGAGATGACTTTTATTCCTGTACTTCGCTCGATGCTACCACCGCCTTCGGTTACCAAGGTCGCACGCAAAGGTTTACCGATCTGGGACTGGATTCCAAAACGCATTGGCGATGTCATTTTGTCAGTTCGTCCGCGAATGATGCTAATGACGGTGATTGCAGTACTGGGCGTCTTTCTTGCTATTGGCACAAGCCGTATTGTGGTGGATAACGATAGCCGTAACTTCTTCTCGCGCGACCTACCAATGCAGCAAGATGACAGATTTCTGAATCAGTCTCTTGGTGGCACAAACAGTCTCTACATCATGGTCGATACAAAGGTTCGTGATGGTATTGAAAATCCAGAAATTCTAAAAGCGATTGATAATACAGAAAAGTTCGCGAATTCAATTCCAGAGGTCGGTAAAACCATCTCTATCGTGGACTATATCAAGAGAATGAATCAGGCAATGAATGCCGATCAGCCACAGGCATTTCAGGTTCCAGCAACCAAAGATGTTGTTGCTCAGTATCTGCTGTTGTACTCAATGTCTGGTGAGCCGACTGATTTTGAATCTTATATTGATACGACTCAGCGCTATGCCAAGATCACGATTCTGTTAAAAACGGGTAGTAATCACCGTATTAAAGAAATCCTTGAGTCGCTAAAAACGTATATGGCGGGTCAATTGGGTGATAAAGCTGTCGTGAGTTTTGGTGGTGATGTGACCCAGACCATTGCTTTAACTGAAACGATGGTTCACGGCAAGCTCATGAACATTCTACAGATTTCATTTGCCGTATTCTTTATCTCAGCGTTAGTTTTCCGTTCGCTCTCTGCGGGATTGATTGTCCTGACACCACTTCTATTCTCGATTCTTGCGATCTTTGGTGTGATGGGCTGGCTCGACATTCCGCTCAATATTCCGAACTCCCTCATCTCGGCCATGGCTGTCGGTATTGGTGCAGATTATGCCATTTACTTCCTCTATCGCTTGCGTGAAATCTTGCGCGAAGAAGGGGGCGATATCAAAGACGCTATTCGTAAAACTTTAAGTACTGCTGGTAAGGCCTCTCTTTTTGTCGCGACTGCGGTTGCTGGTGGTTACGGTGTGCTGTCCTTATCGCAAGGCTTCCACGTCCATCAATGGCTAGCGATGTTTATTGTGATTGCGATGCTTTTCAGTGTATTTGCAACCTTAATTATGGTACCTACAATGATTCTAATCTTGAAACCTCGTTTTATCTTTCCCTCAAATAAAAAGAACATTACCGTTGCACAAACTGTTGTGACAAGTCTTTTGTTGGGTACTGCACTCACCATGTCAATGCCTAAAACATCTTATGCAGATGAAGTTCAAGACATTGTGAACCGTAGTGATGATGCCTCTAAGTTCTTGTCTTCAAGTGCTAGTGCTAAATTTGTGCTGACTTCTAAAAGTGGCGAGCAACGCGTACGGTTGACTAAAAATATGACTAAGCTTGCTGGAAATACTCAGAACAATATGCGTTTGACTGAATTCATCTCACCAGCAGATGTACAGGGAACCACGACGCTGTTGATTGAGAACTCAAAAGGCAGTGATAGCATGTTTGTCTATTTGCCTGCATTGAAAAAAGTACGTCGTTTGGCATCGGCGAATAAGGGCGATGCTTTTATCGGTACGGACTTTAGTTATGGTGATGTACTTGGCTATAAGCTAAGTGACTGGAAATACACGAAACTGGCAGATGGCAAATTTAATGGCAAAGATTGCTACATGATTGAAGCAACGCCAATCAATAATACTGTGAAGAGTGACTTTGGTTATAGCAAACGTCGCATGTGCATCCTCAAAGACAACTTTGTTACAGCAACCATCGACATTTGGGATACAGCAGGTAAGCCGTTAAAACATATTGAGTTCACGGATATCCGTCCTTACGGCAAAGTGAAACCAAGATGGCAGGCCATGAAATCTATGGCAAAGAATCTGCAAACTCAGCATATGACACAAGTTATCGTCAGTGATTTTGTCGCAGAAAAAACCTTATCTGATAAGATTTTCTCACCGCAGAGCCTTGAAAAATGACGCAAGGTGCCTATTGGGTATTTGCATGCTGCAGTAGCTTTATGCTACTGCAGCATGCTTATGCAGATGACAGCGAAATTAGTTTTGTGAGCCAGAACTCAGCCAGATTAGATGTGTGGTCATCGGATCGTGATCTAAGCTCGTTAAAAAACATTGGGCAAGCAAGTTTCTGGTCCAATGGTACGCTCAAGTTTAACCCTGAGTTTAAGATCCATTACGACATAAATATTGGAGACGAAACGGACCATACTGTAAACCCAGATCAGGTAAGTAAGGTGAATCGCAACTTACGTGAGTTGTACGCATCTTATAACTGGGATCAGACGTTTTATCTCGACGTTGGTCGCCAGATTGTAGTCTGGGGGAGAGCTGACGGGATTAACCCAACGGATAACCTATCGCCCCGTGACTATACGCGTCTAGTGCCAGATGAGACAGATCAGCGTCTTGGAAATGATGCTCTCAAATTGACGTATATTCCTGAATCTGGAACCAATAAATGGACCGCATTGTGGTATCCGCGTAGTCGTTCAGATGTGATTCCATTGCGTCAGATTGCTGGTGTTCAGTATGACATAGACCGTAAGAGTCGTCCTGCGTTTGCAATGCGTTGGGATTATTCCGTAGATGGTCTGGATGTTGGGGCATCGTATTTCTCAGGTTTGGATCACATGCCCGATTTGTCAGTTCTTTCAGCATCTCCAACAGGGGATGCAACATTGCAACTGAAAAATAATCCGATGTCCGTCTATGGCTTTGATTTCAGTTATAACCATAACGATCTCGTGTGGCGAGGTGAAGCTGCGTATACAAAGACAGACTCGGATGACAGCGAAGATCTTTCACATAAGAAAAATAATTTAACTGTGGTCATGGGACCGGAATTGTCATTAAAGAACTCCACGCTGAGTTTAGTAGGCGTGTACAAACATACGGAGGACTTTAGATCTGCCGACAGTCTAACAAATCCATTATTGAGAGAAGTTTACCGTTATCAGCAAACAATCAGTGACCAATATGAGCAGGATCAGTATGGAGCTATGCTGCGCTATGCACTTAACTTGCTGAACGATAATCTAAAGCTGGAAGTAACAGGATTCTATTTTGCACCAGAGCCTAATGAATTGTTGAGAGTACGTATTAATTACAGCCTCAATGATCACTGGCAGTTGAATGCAGGTGGAGATCGCTTCTGGGGTAAAAATGATACGGTGTTAGGACAATTTAGAGATAACAGTCTGGTGTATGCCCAGATTCGATATAATTTTTAAGATAATTCGCTCCAAAACAATGCTGGAGTGCCCAGTCCCTAATAAGGTGATTTATGGATAATTTAAATAACGCAAAAAAAGATAATTTTTCACGGAAGACCATATTAGTAACAGGTGCAGCAGGTTTTATTGGCAGTAGACTGATCGTTGAACTTTTACGTGAAGGTCATCAGGTGATTGCTGCGCTGCGTAATGCCGCAACCAAGAAAGATAAGCTGTTAGGTTTCATTGCAACGCAAGGGCTAGTTGATCCATCTATTTCGTTTGTTGAATATGATTTAAGCCGTGACTTTAAGCTGGACTCTCTGCTAGCGGATGCTCAGGCAAAGATTCATGTTGTCTATCATCTTGCTGCATCATTTAATTGGGGCATTAGCAAAGCTGAAGCAGAGCGTACGAACATTAAATCAGGACTCGCTTTGATTGAATGGGCTGCAACATTGAAGCAGCTTGAGCGATTCATCTGGATTGGCGGATATCGTGTGGCTGCTCCACCGCAAGAATCGGCTGATCAGTTGTATTGCAAACATGGTGGCTATGAGGCTTCGAAAATTTTGGGTTACCAAGCTTTCATTGAGACCTGTAAGCGTTTAAATGTGCCATGGACTGCAATAAATCCAGCGACAGTCATTGATGGTTTCTATACATATGGCGATATGCAGTATATAGGTGTCGCCGACATGATTGATAAGCTATATCAGGGCCGCTTGCTGGCATTGCCAGGTGGGCGTGACACATTCCTGCCGCTGTGCAATATGCAGTATATCGTGAGCTTTCTGATCCGAACGATGTCTTATCCTGAGACCATTGCTCAGGAGTATATGCTGCTTGATCCTGCGACACCTAAATTTCATAGCTTAGTTCACCTAGCTGCCGAGCACTTAGGAGTCAGCTCACCACATTTACAAGTACCCAAAGGTCTGCTCGAGAAATTACCTGAGGTATTGCTTGACGGTTCTAAAGAACAACTCTCTTTCATTTCTACCGAGCACTATCATGTTGCTGGGGCAGAGGCGATGGCAGCGAAGATGGGTATCGCTGACCTGATCAATATCAGTCCTTATTTCTCTCGCTGGATTGATCGCTTGGTTCTTACACGTTTTGGTCGCATGCAAGTACCTACACCTAGTGGTTTTGGCTATCAGAATCGATATTGGACAGAAATTTATACTAAACAGCCAGTTAAATCAGAAAAATCATCTGCATTATTTTTACATGGGATTCCATTCGATAGTGCATGCTGGTCTCCAATCATCAATAAAATCACATACGATCAAGTCGCTATGATGGACTTGCCAGGACTTGGGCGTTCAGGCAGTTATGAGGTGGTGGAGGATAACAACCGTCAGTTTATCGACACTGCTGCAAAGCTTTTAGCGCCAAATAGTGTTGTTATTGCACACTCGCTAGGGTGTCTCTTTGCATTGAATCTTGCAAAGAAATATCCAGATAAAGTTGCACGCCTTATCCTCATATCGCCTTATTTTGTTCAGGCGCAGGCCGCTAAAATGTTTCGGATACAAACCCTCTCTAACCTTATTTTTCGTTTTGTGCCAAAAGATGTGATTGCTAAAGATTTGCATCCAGATGGGCAACAGAATCCGGCGGTTGGTTATGCGATGGATTCATTACGTAGAGTGTCGGTAGCCAAGCATATTAGTGAATATATGCACCGCATTAATTTGCCAGAACAGCGAGCAACTCAAACGGCTTTGCTGGATGAGCTTCGATCTAAAGTTGAAATCGTTGTGGGAGAAAAGGACCCAATTGTTACTACAATAAGCTCAGATATCCCTGTACATATCATAGCTGATGCAGGTCATAATCCACACGTCACACATGTAGATGCGGTATATGACTACCTCGCGCCAGTTCTGACGAAATACATCAGCACTACAGCTTCCTAATGTCTGATCGTGCCCAAGTACAGGTTTATGTCTGCCCAGTTTCACGGGTACCACAAGACCATTTGGTATTGAGTCATTATCTCGGCTTTCTCAACGAGGCAGAGAAGCTGAGATATGATCAATATCATCCTAAGGCGGCTCGCCTTTTCTTGATCTCTCGCGCATTAGTGAAGTCTGTCTTGGCGGATAAGCTAGGCATCTCACCCCATGAAGTTAATATTCAATTACATCCCAACGGCAAGCCTTTTGTACAAGGCAGCAAGGCTGTGTATTTTAATCTTACTCACTCAGCGGACGTTATTATCCTTGCTGTGACTGAAGAGGGGGAAATAGGAGTTGATATTGAACGAGTGGATCGTGAGTTCGATTGGATGCGTGTTGATAGTGTATTAGCAGCGAGTGAAATTGAATGGATTAAGGGGAATGAACTGATTGATCCATCCAGTGTATATCAGCGGTTTTTTCAAATTTGGACGCTAAAAGAGGCTTATATTAAATGTACTGGCGATGGAATGAGTCGTCATTTAAAGATGCTCAACTTTCATGTGTTGTCCGAACGTATACAGTTTCTCGACTCAACCAATAATGCTCAAAAAACAGAAGAGTATTATTTTGAAAGCTATATCTATGATGCTAACTTCATCTTTTCCATATGCTTACAGCAGAGCCACAATATAGAATGCTTTAATCTGGATTGTTTTCAATTATTACCATTTATATCTATGAATCTAATAACCCCAACACCTTGCAAATATAGCTAGATTAAATTACTCCAATGGGTGATTTTAAAAGTATAGATATAAAGAAATCAAAAGAAAAAGGCCCCAGTCTTTCGACTAGGGCCTTTTAAATTTGGAGCGGGAAACGAGACTCGAACTCGCGACCCCAACCTTGGCAAGGTTATGCTCTACCAACTGAGCTATTCCCGCATATATAAGCAGTTTTTACGAAAACTTTCTCAAAAAAAACCAATTTGGAGCGGGAAACGAGACTCGAACTCGCGACCCCAACCTTGGCAAGGTTATGCTCTACCAACTGAGCTATTCCCGCGTGCCGCTTATAATACATTAAGCGAAACATGGGTCAACAACTTTATGCAAATAATTATGCTGATTGCATAAAATAAAAACAGAAATGAGTATTTAGAAGTATTTTTATCGATAAGTTGCCGAATAAATAGACATTTTATTTGAAGCCAAAGCGTACAAGAGCAACTTTTGTTTGTGTGCAGACAGGGTATACTAGGTTCAAATATACGAATAATCGTAAAAGGAAAAGCTATGAGCCTTGAACAACAATTGATTGAACGGTTACAGACCCTTGCACCCAGCCATTTGGAAGTCATCAATGAATCTGCCGGACATGGTGGTTATTTCCCAGGTAAAGAGTCACATTTTAAAGTGATTGTGGTGAGCGATGAATTTAATGGATTACGTTTGGTTCAACGTCATCAAAAAGTTTATGCGTTAGCTTCAGACTTAATGAATCCAGGGCAAATTCATGCTTTAGCAATTCATGCTTATTTACCAAGTGAGTGGCAAGGTCAAGCACCTGCTAGCCCAGAATGTGCACATGCACCTAAAAGTTAAGGGCTAATTTCATGGATGCACATTTACTGACTAAAATTATTCACATGACCGCGGTGGCTGCTGCACTTATGGTTTTTGTATTACGCGCTTCAACTCTGTTTGTAGGCGTGCAAGGTGAACAACCAAATCCGGCAGGACGTAAAATATTAGTTGCCTTACAACATCTATCATTTACCGTAGTTTTTATTACTGGCGCAATTTTATTGGTCATGAAAGACTTTCAGGTACAGCCGTGGTTTTACGCTAAAATTATTCTATTTTTAGTCTTGTTATCTTCCCTTATGAAAGCCTTTAAAAAAGATGACACTCTTTTATTGGCGCAACGTAGGGCGGGTTTAATGATTAGTGCTATCGCATTTATTGCTATTATTATTTTAGTGATTGTGAAGCCTGTTTTTGCTTAATTGTTCTACATTCTTTGCCTTTTTGCTTAAGCTCTAGGTTAAACTGCGTACAGTAAAAAAATATGCAGAGGGAAACATGTTAACTCGTGTGGTGTTTAACCAAAAAGGCGGTGTAGGGAAATCAAGTATTACTGTAAATTTGGCCGCAATTAGTGCCAAACATGGCTTAAGGACATTGGTCATTGATCTTGATCCTCAAGCCAATTCTAGTCAGTACCTTTTAGGGGATGATGCAACTTATTCTGCTGAAAAATCAATTATAGAACCAAATATCGAAAATTTCTTTGATGATGTGTTGGGAAACAATCAACAAAAGGGTTTAATCGGTAATGCGTTAGGTTCGATTTTAAAAGCCCCGCGAAATAAAGATATTGATAGCTTTGTACACTCAACTCCCTTTGCAAAATTAGACGTGCTTCCTGCCAGCCCAACACTTGGTGCCCTTGAACATGCACTTGAAAGTAAACATAAAATTTATAAATTACGTGATTCAATTCAAAACTTAATTGGACGATATGATCGTATCTATATAGATACACCACCTGCATTTAACTTTTTTACTTTGTCAGCACTGATAGCAGCAGATAAAGTCTTAATTCCCTTCGATTGTGATGTCTTTTCAAAGCGCGCGTTACAAACATTGATTGAAAATGTTCTCGAAACGCAAGATGATCATAATGATCGCTTGGAAATTGAAGGAATTGTCGTCAACCAATTTCAAGCTCAAGCAAAATTACCTCGGGAAGTGGTTCAGCAGTTGAAAGATGAAGGGTTGCCTGTACTTAATAGCATGTTACCGCCTTCGGTTTTAATGAAAGAATCGCATCAGAAAAATTTACCTTTGGCTCATTTGGCACCAGAACATAAATTGACTCAAGCTTATGAGACATTGTTTGGTGAGATTGAACCAAAACGATAAGAGAAAAATGATGAAAGGCTTATATATTGCGCCTTTGGTGGCAGCCACTTTATTACTAGGCGCTTGTGCGACGACGGTAAAACCGACTTACGTGTCTCCGACACAATATCAATCTTTGGGCTGCCAACAGCTACAAAGTGAATATAACCGTATTCAACAATATATCGATAATGGAGTACAAACTCCGAAAAGTACCGGTATGGGTGTTGGACTTGGACTCGGTGGTGGCTGGGGACGAGGCGGTTGGGGATTCGGTCCATCCATCTCTGTAAATATGGGACAATCTTCTTCAACGAAAAACACTGAGCTTTCACGTGTGTTAGGTCAGCAAGAAGCAATAGTTCAGGCTGCTCAATTCAAAAACTGTCCGATTATTGTTCGAAAAAAGACGAATTAATAGTCAATTTCGCATCACAATATGCTAGTTAAAGCATATTGTGATGAATAAAGTTTAGCAAAATGTTTCATAATAAAATTAATATAAATCAATATATTTTAAATTTTCGAGCTTAATAACTGCTGTATTTTATATAATCAAAAGACCTCATAAACTTGCTATATTTTGCCTATATCGTTTAAGGTGGCCCCATCTTGGATGTTGTGGAAACTTTATGATTGAGAGTTGGTTTTTTGTATTGGCAATGTTGGCTGTTTTGCTCATTCCGGGGCCGACAAATGCTTTACTTGCAACCGCTGCTCATTCTCAGGGTTTATCTAAAGCATTCTGGCTTATTCCAATGGAATGGTTAGGCTATGCCTATGGGATTAGCTTTTGGGCTGTATTTATTCATTTAGCTGCTCCAATTTGGCCAGCACTGCTGCTCATTTTGCATATTACGAGTGTATTCTATGTATTCTGGCTTGCTTTTCATTTATGGAAGAACACCCACTTACAACAGTTCAGTCAAACTCACCGTAATATTCGCCCTCGTCAATTATTCTTATCTACCTTAAAAAATCCTAAAGCTTTGTTGTTTGCAGCGGGAATCTTTCCTGCTGAAGCATGGAATTCGCCTGAAAATTTTCTCATAGTGTTTGGTGTTTTTTCATTGATCTTAATTCCGGCTGCAAGTTTCTGGATGATTTTTGGACGGGCATTGTTAACGGGTCCAATAAAAAAAATAAAAGCCGATCATTTATATAAAGGATCGGCCATGTTACTTATTTTATGTATGCTTCCAGTAGTATTCCGGTTTTTCTAAATTAATCTCAAACGTTGGTTTTTCGATTTTTTAGTTTTTCACGTATAAATGCGATGATGCCTGGTAAAACGCTAATAATAATGATGCCAAAAATAAGATGGGTAAAATTATCTTTAACGATTGGCATATTTCCAAATAAGTAGCCTAAAGTTACAAAAGAAGCGACCCAACAGAATGCGCCAATAATGTTATAAGTTAGGAAAAACTTGTAGTTCATGCTACCAGCCCCCGCAACAAAAGGTGCAAAGGTACGGGCAAATGGTATGAAACGAGCAAAAATAATGGTTTTGCCGCCATGGCGAGCAAAGAATTCTTGAGTTTTAACTAAGTGCTGTTTATTAATGAATCGAGAGTTCATTTCAAACACACGTGGACCGATAAAACGTCCAATATGGTAGTTTACCGTGTCACCTAAAACAGCGGCAATGAAGAGTAGAGAGCCTAATACCCATGGATCCATCGCACCTGTAGATGCAGCTAAAGCACCTGCCGCGAATAGCAAACTATCTCCCGGTAAGAAGGGCATAACTACTAAACCGGTTTCAACAAAAATAATTAAAAATAAAATGCCATAAATCCACGTCCCGTAATTTATAATAAATTCGGCGAGATGCTGATCAACGTGTAGAATAAAATCAAGAAGTTCCATGATAAGAGCAAGTGGTAAACCGTGCTCAAATCCTAGCAGTGAGCCTATAGAAAGTCAGTATAAAACATCAAAAAAATACAAATTGATCATCTCGTTTATGCAACGATATATATGGATTTTGAGTATTTAATTATCAATGTCCCAAACCTAGAATGAGCTCATCAATAAATAAGCATTTAAATAAAGGTGGCAATATGTTTAATCCAAATGTAGTGGTCAAAAATATCGTAACGCAATCAGGCGCAGACAGTTTCATTAGCCTTGTTGCGCGTCTTCTTATCGCCTATATCTTCCTTGTTGCGGGTTGGGGGAAAATTACCGGTTATGCAGCAACTGCTGGATATATGGAAGCAATGG
The DNA here is from genome assembly GCF_016124155.1 of Acinetobacter sp. AC1-2. Taxonomy (NCBI): domain Bacteria; kingdom Pseudomonadati; phylum Pseudomonadota; class Gammaproteobacteria; order Moraxellales; family Moraxellaceae; genus Acinetobacter; species Acinetobacter sp. AC1-2. The sequence goes on along the minus strand of NZ_JABFFO010000005.1, from coordinate 40,128 downwards.
GGGTTCCAGCTGGAATTCTTCCTTTAGTTATCTTGGTTGAGTTCGGTGGTGGTTTAGCCTTGTTATTTGGTTTCCAAGCACGCTTTGCGGCTTTTGGGCTTGGGATCTTTAGTATTCTTACTGCTTTTTTATTCCACCAAGGTGGTGCTGATGCAGCGGCGCAATATAACAATGGTATCCATTTTATGAAAAACCTTGCAATGGCAGGCGGTTTATTCTTCTTGATGCTTCATGGTGCTGGCCGTATTAGTCTGGATCATGCAATCGAGAAATAATATTCAAGACAAAATAAAAAACCGGATGATCAATTCATCCGGTTTTTTTATTTCTAGGATTGTAAGATTAGAGCATGAACTGAATTTGTAATTCCCCAACAACAAAACCAAGTACTGCACCAACTGCAATGAGTGCCCACTCATCTTCTTTGAATGCAGGGCGTAACATGCCTTCAAATTCAGAAGGCGTTAATTTCTGCATGCGTTCAATTAAAGTACTGCGAATATTCATGGCATCTTCTGCATAAGACTCTACGTATTTCATAGTCTCTGGAAGCCGTTGCATAATGCGTTCAGCAACTTGCGATTTCATATTCTGATATTTTTCTCCGCCAATTGCATATACAACCAATGGGCGAATAACACCAGCTTGCATATCAATTTCTTGTTTTACATGACGATTAACCAGATCAATAACACGATCAGAATGTGTACCAGAAAATAATTCTTCCATCATATGACGTGAAGTCAGAAGCTGTTTAGAAATGAGCGCAGCATAGTCGGCTGCAACTTCATTTTGACGTTTGATAAATAAACCTTGCCATGTATAACCAAATATTTTTTTAGGATAAAGAGGTCTAAACATCATTTGCAGTGCAATCCAGTCACTGAAAAAACCCACAAAGCCGCCAAACATTGGAAGCATCCATGGGTATTTTCCTTGCGTGACGATCCAGCAAAACATTTGGATCACACCAATACCAAAACCGAAGAAAAATCCGACATTACTGAAAAATTTAAATTCTTGTTTGCCAACTCGTTTAAAAATGTTGTTGAGTAGGCGTTTATCTTTAAGTAAGTTACTAATAACCAGATGTTTAATATCAAAATATCGGTTCACATCACGTTGTACTTCACCCATGATATGTTCAACAATCTCGGGTGCTTTTGATTGCACACGACGAATCAGTCTTTGACGCGCAAACTCTGGCATGCCTTCCCATAACCCTGGCTGATATTCTTGCGCAACGTCACGGGTAATATCTTCAGCTGCGGCCAGCAATGGTTTTTCTATTTCTTTAGCAATGCGTTTAGGATCTAGGCGAGCAAAAATTTCTTCAGGTTTAATGAGCTTGGCTGTCATCAGTTCAACAGCGATTGTTGCCATTTTCTCGGCTTTGCGTGGCACGATGCCTTGCCAACCTAGAAATGGTTTAATGCCTTTAAATTCAAGTGGCGAAAACATCATCTGAATGGCAATCACCTTGGTGATGTAGCCAATTAAACCACTCATAAAAGGAATAGAGATATACAACCAAAAATGTTGCTGGAAATCTGCAATCATAGTTTGAAGCATTGTTGTTCCTTGGATTTCTATTGATTTTGATAGGGGGCAACAAGCCATAAAAATGGATAATTGTTTAAGCACAGACAAATATCGCTTATGGTATTTACCTTTCCATGGTAATGCCTGTTTTATCGGGTCATCTTAACATCAAATTCATGGTGATGCTGCATAGAATGTGATGAATTTATCAATACCTGTGAAGTTTTTAAGATTAAATCAGATTATTGATAAATATAAGTAAATATTGATTTCTATCACAGAATCTAGCTATAGAAATGATTCAGAAATGAAAAAAATAAGATATATGATGATTTGCGGTGCGCCGAAGCGTGAAAAATGTTAAAATGGCGCGCTTAATTCTTTTGCCATTTAGTGGTTTGTCATGACTACCAATACTCAAATTACTGAAGATCGTATCCTGATTCTGGATTTCGGCTCTCAATATAGCCAGCTCATTGCACGTCGTGTACGTGAAGCCGGTGTTTACTCTGAAATGTATGCTTTTGATATGTCTGAAGAAGACATTCGCGCTTTTAAGCCAAATGGCATTATTTTGTCAGGTGGACCTGAGAGTGTGCATGAAGAAGGCAGCCCACGTGCACCGCAAGTGGTGTTTGAGTTGGGTGTTCCAGTATTGGGTATTTGCTATGGTTTGCAAACCATGTCTGAACAGTTAGGCGGTAAAGTTGAGCCGGGTACTGTACATGAGTTTGGTTATGCCGAAGTTGATATCGTTAAACGTGACCAACTGATTGGCAACCTACAAGACCGTGAAGACCAACTTCATGTCTGGATGAGCCATGGCGACAAAGTGAGCCAGATTCCAGAAGGTTTTAGCATTACTGCAAGCACGCCAAGTTGTCCAGTTGCTGCTGTAAGTGATGAAACACGCCGTTTCTATGGTGTGCAATTCCACCCAGAAGTAACGCACACGGCAAAAGGTGAAGAATTACTTACAAATTTTGTTCATAAAATTTGTGGATGTGGTGGCCTTTGGACACCTGAACACATCATTGACTTACGTGTAGAACAGTTACGTAAGCAAATTGGTGATGAAAAAGTTCTTTTAGGTCTTTCTGGTGGTGTTGACTCATCTGTAGTTGCTGCGCTTTTACACAAAGCGATTGGTGACCAGTTGACATGTGTATTTGTTGATAACGGTTTACTTCGTTTAAACGAAGGCGACCAAGTAATGCAAATGTTTGCTGAAAACATGGGTATCCGTGTAATTCGTGCAGATGCTGAAGAGCGTTTCTTAACTGCATTAGCTGGTGAAGTTGATCCAGAGAAAAAACGTAAAATTATTGGCCGTGAGTTTATTGAAGTTTTTGCTGAAGAAGCACGTAAACTTGATGGCGTGAAATTCTTAGCACAAGGTACGATTTACCCAGATGTGATCGAATCTGCTGCAAGCAAACAAGGTAAAGCACATGTCATTAAATCTCACCACAATGTGGGTGGTTTACCAGACGATTTAGAATTTGAATTGGTTGAGCCTTTACGTGACTTGTTTAAAGATGAAGTACGTAAATTAGGTACAACACTTGGCTTGCCACACAGCATGATTTACCGTCACCCATTCCCAGGACCAGGTTTAGGTGTTCGTATTTTGGGTGAAGTGAAAAAAGAATATGCAGATATTCTTCGTCTTGCTGATGACATCTTTATGCAAGAGCTTCGCGACAGCGGTTGGTATGACAAAACAGCTCAAGCATTTGCTGTGTTCCAACCTGTTAAATCCGTTGGTGTAGTAGGTGATGGTCGTCGTTATGCATGGGTTATTGCACTTCGTGCAGTTGAAACAGTTGACTTTATGACAGCTCGTTTTGCACATTTACCATACGAATTGGTTGATAAAATCTCAACGCGTATTATGAATGAAATTAAAGATGTATCACGTGTTGTATACGACGTGTCATCTAAGCCGCCAGCAACAATTGAATGGGAGTAAATTTGGGCTTTCTAAAAGCGGTAGCTTTTAGCCAAATTTACGCCAAAGGCTATGCCTGCGGCAGTATGGGATTTCAAGAAGCAGCCTTCTTGCCTGAATTGCGACATGAACGAACTTAAAACATTGTTTTAAGTGAAGTGCAAGATGCCTACGGCAGTGTGGTATTTCTAGAATGGATTAATAAAAAGCCGACTTGGAAAAGTCGGCTTTTTGCTGTTTTATAATGAAGTGAAAGTTTTAAATATTTGATTTTTTTGCTAAAGACGTTAACTTCATTTCTCATAAGCCGTGTTATGTTAATTTTAGACAAATTAATAACCGGTTCTTTATAAATGGATTTAAAAACGTTTGAATTATTAGCTCGATACAACGTTTGGTCTACTCAAAAATTAAATCAGGTTTTGAGGAATGTTTCTAATGATGACTTCAATGCTGATTGTGGACTTTATTTCAAAAGTATCGCTGGAACTTTAAATCATTTACTTGTTGGCGAACACTATCTTTGGTTTCCTCGTTTTTTAGCTAAACCTTCACCGATATTAAAGCTAAATACCATCATAGAGAATGATAAAGACAAGTTGATCTTTCAGTTAGAGGATAAGGCTTGTAATTGGATAAATTTTTTAAAATGTGTTGATATTGAAAAATTTAAATACGATCTACAGTACAAAACATCTACTGGTAAAGAGATGAGCCTGCCATATGCCGAAACACTATTACATGTTTTTAATCATGGAACTCATCACAGAGGGCAAGTCACAGCAGCTCTAACCTCAATGGGATATGATTGTCCTGAGCTTGATTTGGTATATATGCTAATCGAAGAAAATCATCACATTTAACTTATATTTATCTGAATTTAAAATTATTATTTTTTAGATAGTCATATATTTATCAGGTCTTTGAAAAACACAAAGGCGGTATTCGAAATAATTTGGTTGTTTTGTAAACATATTTGTTAGGTATTGCTAGTAAAAGAGTGCATAAGCACTCTTTTTTATTACTTAACTTTTAAAGGTTTAAAATTAATATTAATAAATATCAAATTAATAGATTTAAGCTGTTAGTTTTTCTTGATAAAAGATATATTAAGATATATCTTAATAGTCATAAATTAAACATATTAGAGAAACTTTAAAGATGGGACAGCAATCAGAACATCATCATGATGAACACCACGAACATCATCGCGGCCACCACCGTTCGGGGCGTCGTGGGAGGCTTTTTGAAGCGGGTAGAATGAAACTTTTGGTGCTTCATCTCATTCAGCAAAGCCCAAAGCATGGCTATGAAATTATTAAAGAAATAAGTGACTTGGTAGGCGATGGCTATACCCCGAGTGCAGGTACCATTTACCCAACTTTAACTAGTCTGGAAGAAATGAATTTCATTACTTTGTTAGACGTAGAACGTAAGCAATATCAAATCACAGAGTTGGGTAAAGCTTACTTAACCGAACAACAAGACAAGCTGACTGAGCTACTAGAAAAATTACGACTTAGACGTGAAATTCACAGTAATGATGAATTAATTGAAATTCACCGTGCGATGGAAAACCTAAAAACAGCGTTACGTTTGAAGTTGAACTCGGCGAGTCTACAGCAAGAGCAGATTTATCAAATTGCCGAAAAAATTGATCAAGCTGCGGTTGCGATTGGGCGATTATAAGTTGGAAATAGAAATGTTAGAGCTACAGCATAAAATCAAAGAAACGGGCCTAAAAGTCACTCATCCAAGACTTGCTGTTTTGTCTTTAATTCAACAGCAAGCAGAAGATCTAACTGTCAAACAGATTTACCAAAAGTTATATGCCCAAAAACAGAAATTAAGTTTAGCCACAGTTTATCGGGTAGTGAACGACTTGGCGGGAGCGGGTTTAATTTCAAATCGTCAGCCACAACGAGATGAAGCTAAATTTAACTTACCAACAGTCGAGAATAATCAATTATTGCAAATTCGTTGTACAGATCTAACAGCCGCTAAACAAGAGCAATTTTTAGCATCTTTACAGTCAGTATTTACACAATTTCAAATCGATCTTAAACAGGTCGAAATCATCCAAAGTCATTAAATTTCTAATAGAGAATTTATATATGAAACAACATCAATATCATGTCACTGTACAACATTTAAAGAATGCAAAAGGAGAGGCCTCTACATATACTGAGCGTCTTGAGTTCTATACGGGTAATCATGACGATATCTTTGAAATTGTTGAGCGCTTAAAAAAAGCAGATTTTTTTGATGATGAAACTACAAAATCTTTTGGTGTTGGGCTAAAACTTTTTAGTGAAGTTATGTTGGAAAATCGAGACCATCCTCTATTTCAAGAGTTTTTCCCACAATTTGGATTGTTCATGAAAAATCTAAAACAACTCGTTAAAACACAATCATCGTAAGCTGCATCATGCAGCTTTAATTTTTCTATAATTAAAAATGGATTGTCTCATTCATAACACCCTGTGTATTACTAAAAGACTATATTGAATAATGAGTGTATTGTTAAGATCACTATAACAACTCATTGCAAAAGCATAGGTAAAAGAGAGTAATATCATGAGCAATAATAATGATTACGATATTTCTGATTCAAACGATTGCGAAAAATTTGCCAATCAGTTTATTCAGGAATTTCCAATTCGCTCTGCTGAAATTGGACAGGGGACAGTGATTAAGCGGGCTTTACCTAGCCGACAAAAGCGAATGATTGGTGCGTGGTGTTTTCTAGATCATGCAGGCCCAGTGTCTTTTCCTGCAGGAGATGGTTTAGATGTTGGCCCTCATCCTCATATTGGTTTGCAAACCTTCACTTGGATGATTGAAGGAACCATGATGCATACCGATAGTTTAGGTTCAAAACAACTGATTCGTCCTAAGCAAGTTAACTTGATGACAGCAGGTCGCGGCATTTCGCATACAGAAGTTGCACCTGATACTGAAACTCAAATGCACGCTGCTCAGCTCTGGATTGCTTTGCCTGACCATAAGCGCAATATGGATCCGAAATTTGAACATTATCCAGAGTTGCCGGTTGTTGAAAAGGACGGTCTAGAATTTACTGTTCTTGTGGGCGAATATCTGGCAACTACTTCTCCAGTAGTGGTACATACGCCTTTGGTTGGTGTTGACTTAATTGCTACCGAAGATACGAAAACCCGTATTCCATTAAATCCTAATTATGAATATGGTTTTATGGCATTAGAAGGTATTGCCCATGTGAATGGCCATGAATTAACAGCTGATAACATGGTTGTATTAGATACTGGACTAAGTGAAATTGAGATTGAAGTAAAAAAAGGCAATCGTGTTCTTTTAATTGGTGGTGAACCGTTTGAAACGCCAATTTTGCTCTGGTGGAACTTTGTTGCACGTACAATGGATGATTTAAAAGAAGCTCGTGAGCAATGGATTAATCATGATGCGCGTTTTGGTGAAATTCCAGATTATGTTGGTGCACGCTTAGAAGCCCCTGTTCTTCCAGATCAAATGAGAGCATCAAAATGACAGCAGTAATCGCAAGTAGTAAAGCAAAGCCCCTTGCCGAGCAATGGAAGGGTGAAATTACCAGTGGTCGCCATCAGTATTTTTGTGATGAGCCTGAAAAGCTAGAAGGGCAAGATCAAGGCCCAGCGCCTTATGATTTGCTCACCGGAAGTTTAGCCGCGTGTACGCTCATTACTTTAAGAATGTATGCGAAGCATAAAGGTTATGATTTTGGTGAGTTCTCAGTTGAAATTGATTTTCATACCAATAGAGAGCATGAAGAACATATTGAACGTCGTATTGTTTTTAAAGACTTACCAGATGAAGAGCTCCAACAAAAAATCTTAGTGGTATGTAGTAAAACTCCGGTCACTAAAACTTTGTTACGTAGTTTAGACATTCATACTGTGCTTGTTACAGTGTAAAAATGCTATTTTGTGGAGGTGGATGATTTTATATCCATTCCACAAATGGAATAAAACAGCATGTTCACATGCTGTTTTTTATGTAAAAAGAAAAATAAAAGCAGGCAATAACATGATTAGTTTACATCACCTGGAATGTTCGCGATCGTTTCGAATTTTATGGGCTTTAGAAGAATTAGGCTTAGATTATGATATTCATTATTATCAGCGCCTACCTAACTATTCCGCTCCAGAAACATTGAAATGTATTCATCCTTTGGGTAAAGCTCCAATTCTGACAGATGATGAGCAAGTCATCGCAGAATCTGCTGTGATCTTGGAATATCTACAGCAACGTTATGATCAGAATCAACAATTTAAACCTACGCAAGCTCAAAATTTACAGCAGTATATTTATTGGATGCACTATGCAGAAGGCTCACTCATGCCACTCTTAGTCATGACTTTGGTCATGAATAGTGTAAATAAGCATGTGCCGTGGTTAATTCAACCAGTAGCAAAAAAAATCACGGAAGGGGTGAAGGCAAATTTTGTCCGCCCACGTATGAAAGATCATATTAGTTTTTTAGAAAACTATTTGGCAGAGCATGAATATTTCGCAGGCGATTTTTCATTTGCTGATATTCAAATGAGTTTTCCTCTGGAAGCCTTGCAATCACGCTTGCAAGGGAAATACCCTAATATTCAGGCTTTTTTACATCGTATTCGGCGAAGGGTAGCGTTTCAAAAAGCGAAAAAAAAGGGAATTGGTTCTAATGAAAGGAATTGTGCTGATATTTAAAAGAAAAGGAACAAGTACTTGTTCCTTTTTTATTTGTATTTTACTTGCGTTTGATCACGATAGAGTCAATGCCGCTGTGTTGTAAAGTCTGTTGAGCAGCCAATGCAGCGTCTTGAGTGTCATAAGGTCCTGAAATAACACGGTACCATATTTGCCCATTTTCAGTACTCTTAACTACATCTGCAGATAAGCCATTTAAAATGATTTCTGCACGGCGAGCATCAGCCTGATCTGGGTCATTATAGCTGCGAACCTGTAAAATATAAGTAGGTTGCTGAGGAGCAGTGGCTGATGGATTCGTATCAATTCCTGCACTTTCTGAAGCAGCTGGTTGAGTTGCACTTGGTGCCTCAACAATCATGGCTGTGCCTTGATTTTTGCTTTCAGGAATCGCTTGTTCCGGAATAGGCGTTACTTGCTGTTGGGGTAATAGATCGTAGAAACGATAGTCTTTATTGGTATCTTCTTCTTGATAATGTTCAGAGGTAATCTGATTTTTTGCAGGAACAGGTTGCCAAGGTTTCCAAAGCATAAGCATTACAGCGATACATAAGACCGCCAAAATAGCGACAAGTGTCCCTAACCATTTGGGAATTAGGGGCTTTTTAGGCTTGTTAGGTCTTTCAGATACACCGCGTTGCGTTTTGCCAAACACGTGGATTATTCCTCTGTATTTTGATTGTTTTAATTCGAGTTTGATTCTCGTATTACGATACTAAAAACAGTGGCTTGTATAAGCTATTTTAACTCTACAAACCACTGCTTACTATATGCTGCATGACCTTTATTTTACTGCCATGCAATATAATTTTTACATAGAGTCTGGTGCAGATACACCAAGTAATTCTAAACCATTATGCAACACTTGTTGTACATTGATTGAAAGCAATAAACGTGCTTGTGTAAGCTCAGCATCATCGCCTAATACTTTATGTTCATTGTACCAAGCGTGGAACAAGGCAGCTAACTCTTTTAAGTAGTTACCCACCTGATGTGGTTCATACGCATTTGCAGCACGCAACACTGCATCTGGATAAGCTGCCAGTTTAGCAAGAATCTCAGTTTCAGCATCAAGAGATAGGCGAGTAGCATGTGTACGTGCAGCATTTACATCGAATTGTAAGCCTGTGCTTAACGCTTTTTCTAACATACGGCAAATACGTGCATGTGCATATTGAATGTAATACACAGCATTGTCTTTACTTTGTGACACAGCAAGGTCAAGGTCGAAGTCAATGTGTTGTTCACTCTTACGCATCACGTAGTAGAAACGAGCTGCGTCGTTACCCACTTCTTTACGCAAGTCACGTAAAGTCACGAACTGACCTGAACGAGATGACATTTGAACCATCTCTCCGCCACGCCATAAACTTACAAACTGAACCAAAAGCACAGTCAATTTTTTAGAGTCGTAACCCATTGCATCGATCGCCGCTTTTACGCGAGAAATATAGCCGTGGTGATCAGAACCCCAGATATCAATCAGGTCGGTATAACCACGTTGTAATTTATTTAAGTGGTAAGCAATGTCTGATGCAAAGTAAGTGGTTTGACCATTACGACGTTTAACAACACGGTCTTTTTCATCGCCAAATTCAGTCGATTTAAACCAGATGTTGCCATCTTTTTCATAAAGGAAGCCACGTTGATCAAGTGTTTCTAAAGCTTCGTCAATTTTTGCACTAAGAGACGCTTCACTAAACCATTGGTTGAACGTTACACCAAAGTCAGCAAGGTCATCTTTAATATCATCTAAAATGGCATGAAGAGCAGCTTGGTGGAATACGCGGTAGCCTTCACCCAGTAATTGTTGAGAGTTGGCAATAAGACCATCAATATGTTTTTCTTTGTCGCCAGATAAAACGACTTTATTGCCTTCGCTATCTAGTTCTTCAGCATATTGTACATCTTCTGGCACATCTTTATAAACATCAGCCACTTCACGAAGATATGCATCGCCATCTTTATCAATAATAGCCTGTGCTATTTCTTTAACGTAATCGCCTTGATAAGCATTTTTTGGAAATACAAGGTTTTGACCTAGTAATTCTAAATAACGTAAATAAGTAGAAGTCGCCAAAATATCCATTTGACGGCCAGCATCATTCACATAGTATTCGCGGTCAACTTTAGCACCTGTTGCTTCAAGTAATTTGGCAACAGTCATACCATATGCAGCACCACGACCATGACCTACATGTAGACTAGACGTTGGGTTTGCAGAAACGAATTCGACTTGGATCTTTTTCGCTGCATTTGCCTGACTGCGACCAAAAATTTCTTTTTGTGCTTGAATCTGGTCAAGAATAGCAAAGCGCTGATCTGCATTTAAAAAGAAGTTAATAAAACCAGGTCCTGCGATTTCAGCTTTGCTGATATCTACAACTTCTGGTAATGCAGCTAGAACTTTCTCAGCTAAATCACGTGGTTTCATACCAGCAGCTTTCGAGCCGATCATGGCAATATTAGAAGCAAAGTCGCCATGGCTTCGGTCTTTGGTGCGTGTTAAGTTGCTTGTGTTATTCCAGTCGGAAGGAAGCACCCCTTCTTGTTGAAGAGTTTGCACTGCATGGTCGAGAGCTGCTTGTATTGCCGTATTCATATCAATCGAAAATAGATGTCGCAGAAAAACGTCAAATATAGCAAATTTCCTATGAGTTAGGGGAGTGGATTTAATATTCCAGTAATTCTTTTTGTGCAATTTACTGGGGATTATTTTTTAAATGAATATTGCAGGGTGAATCACTTCACTATTCTAAAAACAAACAAATACAAGCCTTCTAAGAAGTTTTAAAAAGTAGATTAGCTTTTAATCTCACCATTATTTCTTATAAAAATGGCTATGTAAGTAAAAATATATATTAAAAGCTTTTGAAATTAGATAAATAAAAGATTTTTTAAAAATATAAAATTATTAAGATATTGATATTTATTGTTTATTTTTATATATGTTTTAACTAAATAGTCTTTAAATTTAACATCACAGTTTAAAATACCTATTTTGAACGAATTAGGCTTAAGCTTATACGCACAAAGAGTTTTAGAGACCATACAAAACGTGTTTTTCTCTACTCTAAGCTGGAAAATGAGATAGGCAATGATATCAGGACACCCAAGTAAACATCCCCTTTATATCCCATATGCAGGTTTTACACTTTTAGAGTTACCACTTTTAAATAAAGGTTCGGCTTTCACTGAAGAAGAAAGAAGTAACTTTAACTTACACGGTTTACTCCCCCATATTATTGAAACTATTGAAGAGCAAAGCCAGCGCTCTTATCAGCAATATTGCGCTTTCACTGATGATATCAATCGACATATCTATTTGCGTAATATCCAAGATACCAACGAAACCTTGTTCTATCATTTAATCGAAAATCATCTCGAAGAAATGATGCCGATTATTTACACCCCAACCGTAGGTGAGGCATGTCAGCGTTTCTCTGATATCTATCGTCGTCACCGCGGTATCTTCATTTCATATCCAGATCGTGATGTGATTGATGATATTTTGCAAAACGTAAATAAAAACAATGTAAAAGTTATCGTCATTACAGATGGTGAACGTATTTTAGGCCTTGGTGACCAAGGTATTGGTGGAATGGGAATCCCGATTGGGAAACTTTCGCTTTACACAGCTTGTGGTGGTATTAGCCCAGCCTATACATTGCCAATCACAATTGATGTAGGTACGAATAATCCTCAACTGTTAAATGATCCGATCTATATGGGTTGGCGTCAGCCACGTATTAGTGGCGATGAATATTACGCATTTGTAGATATGGTGATTGAAGCTGTGAAGCGTCGTTGGCCAAAAGCATTAATTCAGTTTGAAGATTTTGCACAAAAAAATGCGATGCCACTTTTGGAAAAATATCGCGATAAAATTTGCTGTTTTAACGATGATATTCAAGGAACAGCAGCGGTATCGGTTGGTAGCTTGATTGCTGCGAGTCGTGCAGCGGGCAAGCAATTAAAAGATCAAAAAATTGCGTTTTTAGGTGCGGGTTCGGCAGGTTGTGGTATTGCAGAACAAATTGTTGCACAAATGATTGCAGAAGGTTTAACCGATGCAGAAGCACGTGCTCGCGTTTATATGGTAGACCGTTTTGGTTTGATCACTGAGAATCAACCAAACTTGCTCGACTTCCAGCGTAAGTTGGCACAAAAAGCTGAGGTGGTTGATCAGTGGGGCAATATTGAAGAAGTGATTTCACTACTTGATGTTGTTAAAAATGCTAAGCCTACAGTGTTAATTGGTGTTTCTGGTCAGCCAGGCTTGTTCACAGAAGAAATTATTAGGACTTTGGCAGCAAATTGTGAACGACCAATTGTAATGCCATTATCTAATCCGACTTCACGTGTTGAAGCTGTACCTGCTGATATTGTGGAGTGGACTGAAGGTAAAGCATTAATTGCAACAGGTAGTCCGTTTGCTCCTGTGAATCATCACGGCAAACTTTACAATATTTCGCAGTGTAATAACTCGTACATTTTCCCAGGCATTGGTTTAGGTGTTGTGGCATCGGGCGCTAAGCGGGTTACAGAAAATATGTTAATGGCATCAAGTAGTGCTTTAGCAAATTGCTCTCCATTGCTTAAAGATCCACAAGCTGATTTATTGCCGCCATTGGGTGAGATTCAACAAGTTTCTAAAGTTATTGCGTTCGAAGTTGCAAAAGCTGCTATGGCTGATGGTGTCGCTGTAACAATTAGTGATGATTTGTTGAAACAGAAAATTGATCAGTCATTCTGGAAACCTGAATACCGCAAATATAAGCGTATTCCTTTCTAAGAATGAGAATGTAAAAAGAGGAGCTTAAGCTCCTCTTTTTTATTAATATGTCTCAGTTTAAATAAAACATAATTATGAGAACTTTTTCATGAAGAATATTTATATTTTAATTTTTATAGGCGCTTTAATGGCTTGTAGTGATAAAAGTCCAGATAAAACCCAACAAGATGCTAATCATAAGTCAGATGTGGTGCAGACGGATAAAAATCAATCAGGTTCAGCAGTAAGTGAAAAGAAAGAGAATGCAGATAAGACACTTAAAACAGCTGATCAAGAAGGGGAAATCTCTTGTTCAAATCCAAATATTACGCAATGGTATGGTTTTAATGACAACATTGTTGAGTCTAAATGTGAAGTCGTAAAGAGCTTTCAACTGTCAGCTTATAAGTGTGATATTTCTAAAAATGCTTTTGGTGAAAATAAAGATGCCATTTTGCTGGAAAATCAAGATAAAAGAATTTTCGTTTATTCAACATCTAAAGACTGTAATGAAGTGCTTGAAATAAGAAATGCGAATGGGCCTTAAGTTTATATTTAAGAGTGATTTTTATTAATTTATGAAGGTAAAGCATAATGTCTTTATAAAATGACCATGTCTTTATTTTAGTTTTATTTAGAACCAAATAAAAAAAGAAGTAACTATCTAGATAGTTACTTCTTTCATTTTACCCTTCTAGAATTTCTTCTAACAATTCTTCACTTGGTGCAAAGTAATAAGCGCCATCAAGTGGGGTCACGAAGTGCAATAAACGGTCATGAATACCATCTCCACTTGTACCGAACATGCGCTTTAACATAGCGTCAATAATGGTCAAGTCTTTGGTGTAGGCAATAAAAAATAGACCTTGATCACCTCGACCATCTCCATAAGGTAGGCTATGACGTAGAATTTCCATTTCTTCGCCTTCATCATCTTCAACAACAGTACGGGCAACATGGGCGTTTTCTGGTTTAACGTCATCATCTAATTCAATAGATTCAAGTTTAGTGCGGCCCATAACATTTTCTTGCGCATCAACTTTCAATTTTTTCCACTTTTCTAAATCATGGGCATAGCGCTGCGCGAAAATGAAACTGCCATCTGCAAATACCCCCGCGCTTTCTGGTAAGAGCGCTGTCTCAGCTCGGTCGTCTGGAAATTGAGGATTTTCGGTTCCGTCTATGAAGCCAGTCATATCTCGACCATCGAAATAACGGAAGCATACACGCTCATCAAGAACTTCGACTTTATCTTGAATACCTTCAAAAAATGCTTGGCTTAATGCAAAACAAATATCAGAGCGCATGCTGGCGATATGAATGAGAACATCAGCTGGCACGACTGGCATATTGAATGCACCTTGTTCAGGCGCAAGTTGCTTAAAACCTATAGGAGTTTGCGAATAGAGCTGCTTCCATAATTCAGGGCCAAAAGCGACTGCTGTTTTGATTTGAGCATCTGAATGTTGGGTAATAAGGCGGTCACGTGCTTCAAATAAAGCATTAAGTTGGTTTTTTAATTCATCAATAGTTAAGTCTTTTAAACGAAGAACAATAAAGCGTGCATGGTCTGATGGCAACGGCAAAATGACAGATTGAGCACTCATTGGAAGGAATCTCCTCGATTATAATTTGATATGAGTTTTAATTATTGTGCCTGATGCGCAGAGCTGTTAGTAGTCTATTTCTTGATTTTATTGTTTGAATTCTCATCAAGATAGTTTTATAAAACAGTATAATTCCACTTTTATAGTTTATTTTTCGCTATGTCTCTGCAAGTTTGGTTCGCTTATATGTTGGCCTGTTGGGTAATTAGTATCTCACCAGGTGCGGGAGCAATTGCTTCAATGTCGAGTGGTTTAAACTATGGCTTTAGACATGGTTATTGGAATGCAATCGGTTTACAAATTGCTTTGTTACTTCAAATTATGGTGGTGGCAGCGGGTGTTGGGGTTTTATTTGCAACGACACCTTTGGCTTTTCAGTTTGTGAAATGGTTTGGTGTGATTTACTTGTTATATCTTGCTTATTTACAGTGGACAGCACCTATAAAAGATATAGAAATTCAACAAGAAAAAAGAGATAAATCTGTATTTGCGCTACTGCTAAATGGCTTTGTGGTCAATATTAGTAATCCCAAAGCGATTGTATTTCTATTGGCTGTGCTGCCGCAGTTTTTAGATTTGAGTAAACCTCAATGGATACAGTACCTGATTATGGCTGTGACTATGATTAGTATTGATTTGGTTGTCATGGCTGGATATACAGGGCTGGCATCAAAGGTTCTAAGATTACTTCGTTCCCCTAAACAGCAAAAATATTTGAATAGGGGGTTTGCTGTTATGTTTAGCTGTGCGGCTTTATTATTAAGTACAGTTCATCAGGCGTCCTAATTCAGGCCGCCTGCGTTTGATTTTTTAGCTTTTGAGTTATAAAAATAATGGCAAAAGTTAACGCCATACATAAAACAATACTCAAGCCTGTAGAGATATTCAGTGCTGCGCTTGACCATAGGCCGACACTCACACCAAGCTGGGCTAACACGAATGCCCAAATAACCATTTGCTTTGGTGAGTTTGCCAGTAAGCGAGCGCTTAAAGCAGGTATTACGAGTAATGCACCCATAAGTAAAGAACCTACAGCACGCAAAGCTAAGACAGTAAATAAAGCCAATAAAAGCATAAAAATAAGACGTTGCCAGTTCGCATTTACCCCTTCACTGACTGCAATGTCTGGATCAATTGCAAACTGTATTTGCGGCTGCCAAAAGCGGTAAAGAATTACGAGTGATATCGCAATAACTAAAGTGAAAACCGGTAAGTCGGGCCAGTCAATACTCAGTAAATCACCAAATAAATAACTTAAAAGCTCTGGTCTTAAACTTGGTACATGTTGAATAAACAATAAACCGCTACAGAGTAATGTCGCTGAACATAAGGCTAAGAGGGCATCATTGGGTAAGCGATTGTCATGTAGCGCCCATAAAATTGCGACCAATAAAATGGCAGTGCCTGCAACACCAAGCCAAAGTGGGAGGCTTAAAGCACCTGCGATAGCGACCCCAAGTAGGGTGCCGTGTGCCATGGTGTCAGCAAAAAAAGACATCCGTCTCCAAAGCATTAGACAACCAAGAGGCGCGGTCAAAAAGACCAGTAAGGTTCCCATAATCCATGCGGGTAACAATAATTGTAACCATTCCATCATGGCTTAAGCTTCCGGTTCTGGGTGGATGTGAGGGCGGTCATTATGAGGGCAGGGGGGTGCAGCATCACCGTGAGCACAGTGATCATGATGATGTTGATAGAAAACCCGTTGAGTTCCAAATATTGCCTGATATTCAGGATGTTGTTGAATGTTCTCGGGTAGTCCACTACAGCAAATATGTTTATTTAAACACACTACACGGTGTGTTCCTTCCATCACCCATTGTAAGTCATGGGAAACAATTAAAATTGCACAGTTATATCGTTCCGGCAAACTGCGGACATACTCATAAAGTTCAGCCTCAGACTGAATATCTAAGCCTTGCATCGGTTCATCAAGAACTAAAATATCTGGCTGGCGAAGTAAGGCACGCGCTAGTAGTACCCGTTGGCGCTCTCCACCAGAAAGTTGTTGTACTTTTGATTGTTGTAACTTGGAAATGCCTGTGTCTTGAATAATTTCCTGACGCAGGGCAGGGTTACATTTTTCTAAATCAAGTAAATCCTGAACACGCAAAGGTAGGCTGTGTGAAGGATTGAACTTTTGTGGCACATAAGCCATTTTAAGTTTTTTATGATGGATAACTCGGCCACTACTCGGCTGGAGAATACCGAGTAGAACTTTAATAAGTGTTGATTTACCTGCACCATTGGGACCAATCAAAGACACAATTTCATTTTGATGTAGAGCAAAATCAACTTTTTTTAAAATATCCCGATCATCGCGATGAACAGAAACCTGCTCAAGCTGAATTAATACAGGATTTAAGGAGTTGTGCGGCACTGTTGGCATTTCCCCGAAATTTCAATAATGCTGTGTTGAGCCACGAACTCATCTGACGCTGCAAGTTGGTCAAGCTGGTGAGTTAAACCTTGAGAAGAGGCTTCTTTAACCATGTGGCATTCGGTACAAATCAAGAATGCTGCTTGATGACCTTCACGAGGGTGGCAACAGGGAATATAGGCATTAATAGAAGTTAGGCGATGGATCAAACCTTTTTCTAATAAAAAATCTAAAGTTCTATATACAGTTGGAGGAGCAGCGGGGCGATCAGTTTGACTTTTTATACGTGCGAGTAAGTCATATGCACCCATTGGACCCGAAGCGTTTAAAATGAGTTCCAAAACTTCTTTGCGCAAAGGCGTAAGTCGTGCGCCAGTCGCAGAACATAAATTTTCTGCTTCAGCTAAACGGTTTGCGACATTATGGTGATCATGCACACCATGCAAAGAATCATGATGTTCATGCGAGCAGGAACTCATAGAAATAACCTCGAATTTTTAACGGAATATTAGCATGAAGCGATGCTTCATTCGATTAATCTTAGGTATTTTTGTAACTTTGTTATATTATAACATGCTTCGAGCTAATTTAAATTGATGGTCTAGCATGTTCCGTTTTTTTGTTTTCAGTATGTTCTCTCTTTTGAGTACGTTAGGGTGGAGTCAGGGTTTGGTGGTTTCTACACACCCGATTTATCTGATTGCAAAAGAAATCACTCAGGGTGTTGAAGAACCTCAGCTTTTGCTTAAAGGTCAGACCGGTCATGACGTACAGTTGACTCCGGCTCACCGTAAAGCAATTAATGATGCATCTTTAGTGATCTGGTTGGGTAAGGCTCATGAAGCCCCTCTAAATAAATTGTTAGGTAATAATAAGAAAGCGATTGCCTTATTAGATAGTGGCATAGTTTCTGTTTTACCCCTGCGTAGTACACGCGGCGTGGCTTTACCTAATACAGTAGACACCCATGTGTGGTTAGAACCAAACAATGCAGTTCGAATCGGTTTCTTTATCGCTGCTTTACGTTCTCAGCAGCATCCTGAAAATAAGGCTAAATATTGGAATAATGCCAATATGTTTGCCCGTAAGATGTTTCAGGCTGCACAAGTTTACGACAGTACAAGTAATGGTAAGCCCTATTGGTCATATCATGATGCCTATCAATATTTAGAGCGCTCGTTAAACTTAAAGTTCGCTGGTGCTTTGACGGATGATCCGCATGTTGCACCAACAGCAGCTCAAATTAAGTATCTTAATGATAATCGACCGAAAAATCAGATGTGTTTGCTCGCAGAAAGTTTTACCACTAAAAGTCAGTATCAAAAATTAGGTAACATTACTTTTCAGCCAGTAGACGAGAGCATGAATAACGAGGATGATTTTGTCACTGCATGGAAGAAACTGGCTATAAAAACAGATAAATGTGTATTAAGTACGCAAAAGTAAGATAAAAAATAAACAAAGGCTGACTGTAGCGTCAGCACCACCGGTCATGAAAAACCCCGACTAAAGTCGGGAAAAGATTGCATGTTCAGGGGTGTAACTCTATAATGCCTGCGATTAAAAGCGATCATCAGCTAAACTTGTCAAGCATTTATGCTGTGAGTGGATAAATAATGAGCCGAACTAGTCGCTTGATTGACCGACGATTAGCAAAAGCTTTGGTCTTCTTACAAGCATGTATGATCCCTGTTTCCGCCCTTGTGGCGTGGAGCATAAAAGACATGACAGCAGCATTAAGTGCGGCACTTGGTGCACTGGTTTGCTGGCTTGCTATGAGTTATTTCTCATGGCAATCCTTCAGAACAGCAGGTGCGAGAGCATCAAAACAAGTGCTGTCTAACATGTATAGGGGCATGTTAGGCAAATTTGCAATCATGATCGTTGGATTTATTTTGATTTTGAGCAATGTTAAACCTTTATCACCGTTAGCATTGCTGTTTGGTTTTATTCTCGTTCAGGCAATGTCGTGGGTCGCTCCATTTTGGGTGTCACGTCTAGAAAAACGGGTATAGAAACAAGAAGAATTGAAGATTTTTTGGAGGGTGGCGAGATATCGACAGTACGCCGATGTTCGTAACCCTTCTTTTTAGTAATTGACATTGACCAGGTGTGATTTATGGCTGCTGAAGAACATGCCCTCACTTCGACAGAGTATATCAAGCATCACTTGACCAATATGACCTATGGCAAAATGCCAGACGGTACATGGAAATTGGCTGAGACTGCTGAAGAAGCTCATTCGATGGGGTTCACTGCAATTCACTTGGATTCAATGGGTTGGTCAATTGGCCTTGGTGTTATTTTCTGTTTGTTATTCTGGATGGTTGCGAAAGCTGCAAATGCAGGTGTTCCAACTAAATTCCAGTCTGCAATTGAAATGATCATTGAGTTTGTTGACTCAAGTGTCCGTGACACCTTTCATGGCAAATCACGTTTAATCGCTCCGCTTGCATTAACTATTTTCGTGTGGATTTTCCTCATGAACTTAATGGACTTGTTCCCAGTTGACTGGATTCCTCAAGTTGCAGCATTTGTGGGTGCAAACGTATTTGGTATGAACCCTCACCACGTTTACTTCAAGATCGTTCCATCTACAGATCCAAACATTACTTTAGGTATGTCTTTATCTGTGTTTGTACTTATCTTGTTCTACAGCATCCGCGAAAAGGGTGTTAGTGGTTTCGTTGGCGAGTTGGCACTTAACCCATTTAACCCAAGTAATCCAGTTGCAAAAGCGTTGCTTATTCCAGTGAACTTGATTTTGGAATTGGTAACATTCCTTGCTCGTCCGATTTCATTAGCTCTCCGACTATTCGGTAACATGTATGCAGGTGAGCTGATCTTTATCCTAATTGCTTTATTGCCGTTCTGGATTCAATGGGCGTTATCTGTGCCTTGGGCGATCTTCCACATTCTTGTAATCACGTTGCAGGCATTCATCTTTATGATGCTTACCATCGTTTACTTGAGCATGGCAAGCGAAAAACATTAATGGTATTGCCTAACTATCAAACGATGGTTGGGCTGAATTTTTTTAATTTAATTTGGTAATAACCTAACCTCTGAGGAATTTTTCATGGAACTCACTTTAGGTCTAGTTGCAATTGCATCTGCTATCTTGATCGCTTTCGGTGCTTTAGGTACTGCGATTGGTTTTGGTCTTTTGGGTGGTCGCTTTCTAGAAGCTGTTGCTCGTCAACCAGAATTGGCTCCACAACTTCAAACTCGTATGTTCTTAATCGCGGGTCTTCTTGATGCTGTGCCTATGATCGGTGTTGGTATTGGCTTGTTCTTCATCTTCGCTAATCCATTTGTAGGTTAATCATCTTAATTCCTAAATCCACTATTTGAGGAATTGCAATGAATATCAACCTCACATTGATTGGTCAAGCGATTGCGTTTGCATTCTTTGTTGCATTCTGCATGAAGTTTGTTTGGCCACCACTAATCAATGCGATTAGTGAGCGTCAGCGTAAAATTGCTGATGGCTTAAATGCAGCAGAAAAAGCGAAAGCTGAGCTTGCCGATGCACAATCGCAAGTAAAGCAAGAGCTTGATGCAGCTAAAGCACAAGCGGCTCAATTGATCGAACAAGCGAACCGTCGTGCAGCACAATTGATCGAAGAATCTCGTACTCAAGCTGCGGCTGAAGGTGAGCGTATTCGTCAACAGGCTAAAGAAGCTGTTGATCAAGAAATCAATTCTGCTCGCGAAGAATTACGTCAACAAGTAGCTGCTTTGGCAGTAACTGGCGCAGAAAAAATCCTGAACCAGCAAGTTGACGCAGAAGCTCATAATGCCATGCTGTCTCAGCTGGCTGCTAAACTTTAAGAGAGGCGAATCATGGCTGAACTCTTGACGTTGGCACGTCCGTATGCCAAAGCAGCATTTGCTTATGCTTCTGAGCAAGGTGCAACAGACAATTGGTCGAATGCGTTACAAGTGCTCAGTGCTGCGGTGCAAGACGAAGCATTTTCCGCTTATTTAAATCGCCCTGAACTTACTCCTGTGGAGCAAGTGAAGCTTTTTGCTAAAGTTTTAGGTGAAGATCAGTCTCAAGCAGTGTCTAACTTTTTGACACTTCTTGCAGATAACGATCGTTTAATGTTGTTACCTGAAATTGAAGCAGAATATGAACAGCTTAAATCACAGAATAACAACAATGTGGATGTCGTGATTGAATCGGCTTTCCCATTAACTGCTGAGCAAGAGCAATTGTTGAAATCTGCTTTAGAAAAGCGTTTTAACAGTACTGTAACTGTTTCAGTTGAAGTTAAACCTGAGCTCATTGCAGGTGTTGTGATTCGTGCAGGCGATCAAGTGATAGATGATTCTGCGCTTAACAAGCTTGAAAAAATGCGTACTCGTCTTCTTGCATAATGCAAATGATGAAGACTGAACTATTAAAAGATTGAGGAATAGCGCAATGCAACAACTGAATCCATCCGAGATCAGTGCGCTCATTAAACAGCGTATCAGCGATCTGGACACCAGCGCGACCGCTAAAAACGAAGGTACCATTGTTATGGTATCCGACGGTATCGTGCGCATTCACGGTCTTGCTGATGCAATGTACGGTGAAATGATCGAATTTGACGGCGGCTTATTTGGTATGGCACTGAACCTAGAACAGGATTCAGTGGGTGCCGTTGTCTTAGGTAACTACTTAAGCCTTCAAGAAGGTCAAAAAGCTCGTTGTACAGGTCGTGTTTTACAAGTTCCAGTTGGTCCGGAACTTCTTGGCCGTGTTGTCGACGCTTTGGGTAACCCAATTGATGGTAAAGGCCCAATTGATGCAAAATTAACTGATGCTGTTGAAAAAGTAGCACCAGGCGTAATTTGGCGTCAGTCTGTAGACGAACCTGTTCAAACTGGTTATAAATCAGTTGATACCATGATTCCTGTGGGTCGTGGTCAGCGTGAGTTGATTATTGGTGACCGTCAAACTGGTAAAACAGCGATGGCGATCGATGCGATTATCGCTCAGAAAAATTCTGGCATTAAATGCGTATACGTTGCGATTGGTCAAAAACAATCAACAATTGCAAACGTTGTACGTAAGCTAGAAGAAACTGGCGCTATGGCGTATACAACTGTTGTCGCTGCTGCGGCTGCTGATCCTGCTGCAATGCAGTACTTAGCTCCGTACTCTGGCTGTACAATGGGTGAATACTTCCGTGACCGCGGTGAAGACGCTCTTATTATTTATGATGATTTGTCTAAGCAAGCTGTTGCTTACCGTCAAATTTCATTGCTTTTACGTCGTCCACCAGGTCGTGAAGCGTATCCAGGTGACGTATTCTATCTTCACTCACGTCTTCTTGAACGTGCTTCTCGTGTATCTGCTGACTACGTTGAGAAATTCACTAATGGCGCAGTAACTGGTAAAACTGGTTCTTTAACTGCATTGCCAATTATTGAAACTCAAGCAGGTGACGTATCTGCATTCGTACCAACGAACGTAATTTCGATTACTGACGGTCAGATCTTCTTAGAAACATCATTATTTAACGCAGGTATTCGTCCTGCTGTGAACGCGGGTATCTCTGTATCTCGTGTTGGTGGTTCTGCTCAAACTAAGATCATCAAAAAATTGTCTGGTGGTATCCGTACTGCTTTAGCACAATACCGTGAATTGGCTGCGTTTGCTCAGTTCGCTTCTGACCTTGACGAAGCAACTCGTAAGCAACTTGAACATGGTCAACGTGTAACTGAGTTAATGAAGCAAAAGCAATATGCTCCTTACTCAATTGCTGACCAAGCTGTTTCTGTTTATGCATCTAACGAAGGCTATATGGCTGACGTAGAAGTTAAGAAAATCGTAGACTTTGATGCTGCGTTAATTTCTTACTTCCGCTCAGAATATGCTCCGTTGATGAAACAAATCGATGAAACTGGTGATTACAACAAAGACATCGAAGCAGCAATCAAAGCAGGTATTGAAAGCTTTAAAGCGACTCAAACTTACTAAGTTTAGTTTTAGTTAAGTTTGGTTCACGGATCAACCTTCGGAAGCTCGAAAGGGCTTTCGAATACTAGGTTAAGCGTATGGCAAATTTAAAAGAAATTCGCGCCAAAGTAGCTAGTATCAAGAGCACGCAAAAGATTACTCGCGCGATGCAAATGGTAGCTGCTTCTAAAATGCGTCGTGCGCAAGAGCGCATGGCTCAGGGCCGTCCGTATGCCGATAATATGCGCCGTGTAATTGCTCACTTGGTTCAAGCAAACCCTGAATACAAACACCGTTATATGGTTGACCGCCCAGTTAAGCGCGTTGGCTATATCGTAGTGTCTTCAGATCGTGGTTTGGCCGGTGGCTTGAACATTAACTTGTTCAAGAAAGTTGTGCAGCATGTCAAAGCACAACAACAGCAGTCAATTGAAGTTGAATTTGCTTTAATTGGTCAAAAAGCGGTTTCGTTTTTTAAGAATTACGGCGGTAAAGTGCTTGGTGCAACTACCCAACTTGGCGATGCGCCGAGTTTGGAACAGTTAACTGGCTCAGTCCAAGTTATGCTTGATGCATTTGATAAGGGCGAATTAGATCGTATCTACCTCGTATCAAATGGCTTCATTAATGCAATGACTCAGCAGCCTAAAGTAGAACAACTTGTTCCTCTAGCACCAGCAGAAGAAGGCGATGATCTCAACCGTACTTATGGTTGGGACTATATCTACGAACCAGAAGCAGAACAATTGTTAAATGGTTTGTTGGTTCGCTATATCGAGTCTATGGTTTATCAAGGTGTGATTGAAAACGTTGCATGTGAGCAGTCAGCTCGTATGGTCGCGATGAAAGCAGCGACAGACAACGCAGGACAACTGATTAAAGACCTACAACTCATTTACAACAAGCTGCGTCAAGCCGCGATTACTCAGGAAATTTCTGAGATCGTTGGCGGTGCCGCTGCCGTTTAACATTATTAAGTTTGAATTGAGGAGACAGCAATGAGTAGCGGTCGTATCATTCAGATCATCGGCGCGGTTATCGACGTCGAGTTTGAGCGCAATAGCGTTCCTAAGATCTATGACGCTCTCCAAGTTGACGGTACTGAAACTACATTAGAAGTTCAGCAACAGCTTGGCGATGGTGTTGTTCGTACCATCGCAATGGGTTCTACAGAAGGTCTTAAACGTGGCCTTAATGTAACTAGCACAAATGCACCGATTTCTGTTCCAGTAGGTCCAGCTACGCTTGGTCGTATCATGGACGTTTTGGGTCGCCCAATTGATGAAGCTGGTCCAGTTGCAACTGAAGAACGTTTGCCAATTCACCGTCAAGCGCCTTCTTATGCTGAACAAGCTGCTTCTACTGACCTTTTAGAAACTGGTATTAAAGTAATTGACTTACTTTGCCCGTTTGCAAAAGGTGGTAAAGTTGGTTTATTCGGTGGTGCTGGTGTTGGTAAAACCGTTAACATGATGGAGTTGATCAACAACATCGCGAAAGCTCACTCAGGTTTATCTGTGTTTGCTGGTGTTGGTGAGCGTACTCGTGAAGGTAACGACTTCTATCACGAAATGAAAGATTCTAACGTTCTTGACAAAGTAGCAATGGTCTACGGTCAGATGAATGAGCCACCAGGTAACCGTTTACGCGTAGCGTTAACTGGTTTGACTATGGCTGAATACTTCCGTGATCAAAAAGACGAAAATGGTAAAGGTCGTGACGTATTATTATTCGTCGACAACATCTACCGTTATACTCTTGCAGGTACTGAAGTATCAGCATTGTTAGGTCGTATGCCATCTGCGGTAGGTTACCAGCCTACACTTGCAGAAGAAATGGGTGTTCTTCAAGAGCGTATTACGTCTACTAAATCTGGTTCGATCACATCGATCCAAGCAGTATACGTACCTGCCGATGACTTAACAGATCCATCGCCTGCAACTACATTTGCTCACTTAGATGCAACAGTAGTATTGAGCCGTGACATCGCATCTTCTGGTATCTATCCAGCGATCGATCCACTTGACTCAACTTCACGTCAGTTAGACCCATTAGTTGTTGGTCAAGAGCATTATGAAATTGCGCGTTCTGTACAGAACATTTTGCAACGTTATAAAGAGCTTAAAGACATTATCGCGATCTTGGGTATGGATGAGTTAGCTGAAGAAGATAAATTGGTTGTTTACCGTGCGCGTAAAATCCAACGTTTCTTCTCTCAACCATTCCACGTAGCTGAAGTGTTTACTGGTGCTCCTGGTAAATTAGTATCGCTTAAAGAAACGATTCGTGGCTTTAAAGGTCTATTAGCTGGTGAATACGATCACATCCCAGAACAAGCGTTCTATATGGTTGGTGGTATTGACGAAGTGATTGCTAAAGCTGAGAAACTCTAATTTAAGGAGATCATCTCATGGCGACTATGCAATGTGATGTCGTAAGTGTTAAAGAGTCTATTTACTCTGGCGCAGTAACGATGTTAATCGCGAAAGGCGCAGGTGGTGAACTTGGTATTTTGCCAGGACACGCACCACTTGTGACTTTGCTTCAACCGGGCCCGATTCGTGTTCAGTTGGAAAATGGTACAGAAGAAATCGTCTATGTATCTGGCGGTGTTTTAGAGGTTCAACCTCACGTTGTAACGGTTCTTGCAGATACTGCAATCCGTGCAGACAACTTGGATGAAGCTGCAATTTTAGAAGCACGTAAAAATGCTGAACAATTGCTTGCGAACCAAAAGAGTGATTTGGACTCAGCTGCTGCATTGGCATCTCTATCAGAGATTTCAGGTCAGCTTGAAACTATCCGTAAGATGAAGAACCGCGCATTATAATTTGTGCGGTGTTCATCAAAAAAAGCCACCGTAAGGTGGCTTTTTTATTATTTGGATATAACTTAAGAATCAGTTTTTGGATCAGGTTTTTCATCTCCAGCCATAATCATAGCTGCGAGTTTAACCATATCCATTTGAATGGTATTAAGCTGTTTTTCAATTTGTTCAAAATTGATTTGATCTAATTTCCCATTTAGTAAAGGCATGCTTAGAGCTTGTTGATTTGCATGTAATAAACTTTGGCGAATATTCTCAATTTCCTGACTTTTTATATCTAAGGTGAGAAGAGCTTGATTTAAACCTTGTAATTGCTGTTTTAAAGTTGAAACAGTTGTTTTTAATTCATTTTGATTTTTATCTTGAATAGCTTGTTCAACGTCAAGTTGAGTGTCTTTAAGTTGTTCAACATAATCTCCAGCTTTAAGCTGTAAATTAGCAGCATCTCGAACCATATAAAAAATATTGCCGCTTTTAAATTCGGTTTTACTCGGAGCAATATCTGACTCTTGTCGTTCAATAGTTTGATCAGATGCCTGTTCGGTTATTTCAGTATTTTCTTGTTCAGTAGCATGGTCTTGTGCCTGATCACACCCGAGTAAAAGCATGCCTGAGGCAAAAATTACAAAAGGAAGAAACGCACCCTGTAAAACTTTTTTCATAACTACAAACAACATCAAATAAAGCAAATAGGTACTATAGGCATAAAATATGGAGAAAGATTGTATTTTTGCAAACAAACAACATTTTGACCAGATAATAAAAAAGAGCGTAGAAAACGCTCTTTTTCACGTTTTTTAAACGTTATTTTGCTAACTCTGCTTCAACTGCTTTAACGATTTGTTCATCATCCGCAGTTAGATTTGGAGCAAAACGAGCCACTACTTCGCCATTTTTATTAATTAAGAATTTTTCGAAGTTCCATAAAACTTCTGGAGCTGGATTAGTTGGAATACCTAAACCTTCTAAACGCTCACGGAAAGGTCCTTCACCAGTACGTTCTGGTTGAGCTGCTGTCAGAGTTTGATAAAGTGGATGCTTATCTTCACCGACAACAGACACTTTAGAAAATAAAGGAAATTGAACATCATAATTTAATGAACAGAATTGTTGAATTTCTTCATCTGAACCTGGTTCTTGCTCTTTAAAATTGTTGGCTGGAAAACCTAAAATTTCAAGACCTTGATCTTTTTTTGCTTGGTAAAGCTTTTCTAAGCCTTCGTATTGTGGAGTTAAACCACATTTAGAAGCAGTATTTACAATAAGTAAAACCTTGCCTTTATATTGTTCAAGGTCAACCGTTTCGCCTGAAATAGCTTTTACTGGAATGTGATATACAGATTGTGTCATGAGTATTTCCTAAAGATTGTAGTTGATATCAAGTAACGCATTTGTTTTAACTGCTATTGAGGGGTAGTGCAATAATATTCGTGTTCAAAAAAAGAAAAAGATTTTAAAAGATAAACTGAATTCTAGTTATTTCTAATTTGAATAGGTGTTTGCCCAGTATAACGTTTAAAAAACTCAATAAAACTTGAGCTATGTTGATAACCTAAATCATATGCTAAACGCTTAATGGGTGTCCCTTGTCGTATTTGATGAATTGCATAAACAATTTTGGCTCGATTTCTCCATTCAGACAAAGACAACTGGAGCTCTTGTTGACTCAAACGTAACAGGTGACGGTCACTTACCGAGAAATTTTGGAGTAACTGTTGTAACGAGTGATCAAAAAGTAATGGGTCGGAAAGCTTTTCTAAAATAGGCAATAAAACTGGATGCCGCGTTTGAGGCAAATAATGCGAATAGGCTGGGGCTTGTTGTAATTGGTCGAATAAGACTTGTAAAAGATGTTCTAAATATTCAGGTTTTTTATTCTGCTTCTGTTGTTCCAGAATTTGGAGGACCAACGTCCGAAAAAATGGCTGGATACTAAAACACTGACAGACATCTCCTAAAACAGAGCATAGGCGGGGATGTAGACGAATACAGATATAGTGAATTTCGTGATCAATATCAGTCGATTGATGAACCGTTTGAGGTGGAATCCAAAGTCCATAACTAGGTGGAGACAGATATAGCTGTTCTTCCACCTGCATTTCTAAAATGCCATTTAAGCTGAAATTAAAATCTCCCCAGAGCGAGGCATGAGGACGAACAATATCTTCTTTTTGATATAGAAATTCATGAACTTCTATACTGTTCAATAAAGAAAATCGTTGGTCCTCATTTTTCATTTATATGCTCTGACTCATATTTTAATTTTCACAGGTTGCTTTAGGGTTGTTTAAGCCTTTTGCTAAGGTAAAAGTACTTACGAGTGCTAAAGCAACAAAACTTAATACGCCATAAATTAAGGTATTTTCATTGAAATGATCAACCACATAACCGCCTAATAATGAACCTGTGGCAATCATGACCTGAAACATACCTACAAAAAGAGGCATACCTTTTTCAACTGCATGTGGCGCATGTACAAACATCCAGATATTGGCTGAGGTAGGAAAAGCACCAAATGCGAAGCCCCATAAAGCAGTTAAGACAATAGCACCAAATTCATGAATGGCAAAAAGTGGGAATCCAAAAAATACAATTGCAAAGCAAGCACTAACAAAGGCAAGCGTATATCGGACATTCAAATTACCACTATATCCAGCAAATGCATTTCCGAAAATACCTGCAATTCCATAGAGCAATAATAATGAACTAATCGTTGTACCATTAAAGCCCGCAATATTCTTAAAGAAAGGCGCTAAATAGCTATATGCACAAAAATGAGCAAGGCCGATAAGTAGAACAATAAGCATGCCGCTACGTGCTTTAGGCGTGCGTAATAATGCTGGTAAGTCCCTCATATGGATTGGCGAGTCTGGAACAAGTTTAGGTAAAAAGATTAATTGTAAGATTAAAACAATTAAGCCAATTCCTGCTGTAATTCCAAAAGCACTGCGCCAGCCATAAAATTCACTTAACCATGTTCCAATAGGAACACCCAAAACTGTCGCAAAAGTTACACCTGCCATTACAACAGCAGTTGCTTTGGCAATAGGGAGATGGGGGGGAGCTAATTTCCCACTTAAAGCGATTGCCGTGGCCCAGAACCCGCCAATTGAGATTCCTAAAATTAAGCGACTGAGTAATAAAATATGAAAGTTTTCAGCAAAAGCAGTAATGGTATTGGCAATAACCATAATTGCTGTCAGTAAAATGAGAACATAGCGTCGATCAAGTTGTTTCACTGAAACTGGTAATAAGGGGGCAGCAATCGCGGCCATAATGCCGGGTACAGTAATAATAAGACCGGCTGTACCTACAGAAATATTTAAATCTGTTGCAACACTATTTAAAACACCAACAGGTAAAAATTCACTTGTTACTAATGCAAATGCTGCAATGGCAACGGCCAAAATGGCAAACCAACTTCCTTGTGGTGAGGTCGTGGGTCGCGCTTTAGAGATAGAAGATTGGTCCATAGGAAATCCTTACTTGGCTAAATTTGGAGTGAACAAAGGCAATTTATTAATTAACTAACGATCATTATGAAAATAAAATAGTTGATAAAAAATCGAACGTCAATTAATTTAATAACGATTGTTATAAAAATAGATGTGATCTTTATGACAAATAGGCATGAAAAGAATTTGACCATTGCTGAGGACACGCTGAAAAAAAAGCGTGGACGTCCTAAATGCTTTGATGAACAGCAGGTTTTGCAAAAGGCAATGTTACTGTTTTGGGAGCATGGCTATGAAGCAACGTCGATCAGTGATTTAACACAGGCTTTGGAAATTACAGCACCAAGTTTATACAGTGCGTTTGGAGATAAGGCTGGGCTGTTTTATCAAAGTATTGATTACTACTTGGCTCATGAAGCATGCCCTATTGAAACCATCTTTTTAGAAGCAAAAACAGCAAAAATCGCTTTTGAACTTTATCTATACGATAACGTTAAACGACTCGTCCAGCCAAATAAGCCTGCTGGTTGTATGCTTGTTGTTGCAGCTATGAATTGTTCTGACGCTACTCAGAATGTGCAGCAGAACCTTCTCGATAAACGAATAAAGACCAAAGAAAAATTATTCAAACGTCTTCAACAAGGTGTAGAGCAGGGTGATTTGTCTCCAAATGCACCGTTACAGGAAATGACAGACTTTTATGCAACTGTCATTCAAGGGTTAACGATTCAAGCAAGAGATGGGGCGAGTACCGAGCAATTACACAAAGTTGTGGAACATGCCATGAAGACTTGGACATTATTCTAAAAAATTGATGATGTCCTAAGTTCAATATCAATGTCGGAAATACGATATTTCAATTTATTAAGACATTCTTCAAAATAAACTCTCTTTTACAGATGGCGTATTACTATGAGTCAGGTCATGAAATATCATAAATGGGCATTTATATTTCCCATTTTGGCAGTACTGATTTGGTCTTTGAATATTGTAGTTACCCGCTATGTTTCTGATTATATCTCTCCGGTCAGTATCAGTTTTTACCGGTGGTTAATCGCCTTTATTATTTTAACCCCATTTATGTTGTTACCGGTTTGGAAACAGCGACACTTATTAAAACAGTATTTGCCTAAATTAGCAGTATTAAGTGCATTTGGAATGGTGCTTTATCAAGGGCTTGCTTATACAGCTGCCCATTATACCAGTGCAACTAATATGGGAATTGTGAATGCATTTATTCCCATCTTTACTATTTTTGTTTCTCTTGCCATTTTAAAAGATGTGCCTAATCGCTTTGCAGTTTTTGGTAGTATTTTGTCTTTTTCAGGTTTGCTCTATGTCATGTCCCAAGGAGATATTGGCCACTTATTAAGTTCTGGTGGACATCTTGGTGATGCCTTAATGATTATCGCTGTGTTCTTTTATGCATTTTATGGGGTTTTTCTTAAAAAATGGCAGTTGCCACTTCCAATCATGACGAGCTTATATGTCCAGATTGGTTTTTCTGTAATATTTCACCTTCCTTTGATTTTCTGGTTCGGACTGGATGCTTTAAATGCACAAAATGCTCCGAGTGCTATTTATGCAGGAGTATTTGCTTCACTCATTGCGCCTTTAGTTTGGATGTTGGCTGTTCAGCAATTAGGGCCTAATAGAACAAGTATCTTTATGAACTTAGTTCCTGTGTTTACAGCAATTATTGCGAGTGTCTGGTTATCTGAGCAGTGGACCATTTATCACACACTAGGTGGTGTAATAATTTTAATTGGTATCATCATGGCTCAAAAGAAGGTCGGTTCCAAAAAGAGTGAGCTGATACAAGAGCAAAACTAAGACCACTAAAAAAACTATGGCATATTTTGAAAAAAATTAATGAAAATATGCCATTTTTTTATTAGTTAAAGCTTTTCTATATGATTTATAAATAGATTATAAAACTAGGTTGAAATATAAATATTAAAAAAGCCGAATAAAAATATTAATATAATTTTAATTTTTAAGCGAAAAACCGTAAATTCCCTACACTTTTCATGCTTTTTTTAGAGAAATTATATATTTCTCTCATTTAGTCTATTGCCACATAATAGCGACCACTACGAAAGACGCTCTTTTTGGCAAATTATCTTTCGTTGCAGAGATATCCAAACCCTCTGGATGCGGTATATACCCATCCTTTTTTATGCTCAGTTATCCCTATATAACTGAGCTTTTTTTTGTCTGAAATTAGGCGCGGATAATCTCGCCTGTGAGAGCATTAATAATTCTACTTGGCTGCTGACTTTGGCCTAAATCACCATTGAGATAGTTTAATTGTGAACCAAAGTATTGGCAGGCATCTTGTAGTGAATGAGCAGGTTCTTGCCCGCTCGGGTTGGCACTAGTCGAGACAATAAAACCATGAAAAGCATTGCATAATGCCACACACAAAGGATGTGTGGTGACTCGAACAGCGACAAGAGGATGTTCACCTTTAATCCATGAAGGAATATGTTCACCAGCAGGCAAGAGCCAAGTTGTGGCTCTTTCTGAAGGTTGGTGATTCGTCCAGCAATCAATAATTTCTTGTTGGGTTGTTTGAGGTAAAGAGGTTAACAGGTGCTCAACTTGGCTAATATGGCCGGCTAATAAAATGACCCCCTTCTCAATAGGTCTTTGTTTCAGCTCTAGAATTTTTTGAAAAGCTTGTTCGTTAAAAGGGTCGCAACCTAGCCCCCAAACTGCCTCAGTTGGATACGCCAAGACTTGACCTTGATGTAAACTTTCGGCGGCTTCGGTAACTGAGGTGGTAATCATGGTAATACTCTTCCTTTCAATCATACAGAATTGCTATTGTGTGCTCCCATACTAAGAGCGACAACGTAAATACAGCCCTGATTGTTGCATACATAAACCAAGTAGTTCTAGTTCCATGAGTGAAGAGGTGAGTTCTGCAACGGGTTGTGAGTGATGCACGACAAGCTGATCAATATCTTGACCGACCCAGTCTAAAGATTGATACAGTTTAATTAAATGTTCAGGAATTTCTGGCGCGCCAGTTTCAGCTGTCTCACTTTGACTTTGTTGCTGACTCTGCCATTGGGTTGGAAGAGCAAGGTCCTCAACAATCTGTTCAGGATGATCGACTAAGATTGCACCCTCACGAATAAGCTGATGGCAGCCCTGATGAAATTCACTATAAATATGGCCGGGAATAGCAAATACCGTTTTACCTTGTTCAGCAGCTTTGTTGGCAGTAATCAGAGAGCCACTTTTTAAAGTAGCTTCTACCACTAACACGCCTAAACTCAAACCACTAACAATTCGGTTCCTACGTGGAAAATGCTGCTGTAATGGTGGTGTCCCGGGTAAAAACTCAGTAATGATGGCGCCGTTTTGAGCCAAGATCTGTTCTGCAAGTTTTTTATTCTGAGCAGGGTAGGTGCTGTCTAGACCTGTTCCGGTTACAGCAATAGTTCGTTGATGTACTGAAGCTCCTTGATGAGCGGCTTCATCAATGCCATATGCCAAACCACTACTTATATAAAATCCTTTTTCACTTAAGTAATAGGCAAAGTCATAAGCAACCTGACGACCATGCGGGCTTGGTTTTCGACTACCCACAATAGCAATTTGTGGCTGTAGCAAAGCTTGAGCTTGGCCTTTTCCAAAAATGATGGGCGGATGATCTGTGTAAGGTAGCAATTGCGTAGGATACCCAGAGTCATCGGGCGTTAAAATAAAGTCGGTATATTGCTGGATCTGCTCAATCAGTTTTTCAAAATGAGCCTGACCTTGAGCAGTTTGAAATTCATCTACGCGTTTTAAATGATTGGCATGTAAACCGAGATTAGACCATTGGGCTAACCCGGCAGGTTGGACAGCCGTTTCACAGCTACCGAAATAGTCGACAATTTTTTTAAAGCTAACTAAAGAGTGCTGAACCAAATACCACACTTTAAGGGTGTGGTAATGGTGTGAAGAAAGTTGAGTAAGCATTGTAAAGTGTATATCCAGCGTTAATCATCAAGACGAGGTGGCTGAATGTTTGAACCTACTTTAATGGGTAAGTCACTTTCTAATACATATGCATAGCTAAGCTGATCAAAAGTTCTAAATACCATAAGGCTACCAATTTGTTGACCAGGTAACTGTATTGGTTCTTTGGTTTTAGGATCTCGAATGGTTTCACCTTGTTGGGTAATATCAAAGACTTGACCCACCTGAACGCCTTGAGCCGTACCGCGGTCTAAAGTCACTACACTATTTTTGGCTGCTCTACCAATTGAACCCATCACACGAATGATCTTGCCACCATCCGTCACTTGTTTAGCATCCACTGGGTAAAATAGAGTGGGCAAAGTCGCATCTTCTTCTGGCATGACCCGATCACCACGACGCACTTCGGAATTGTAGCTATCAGTTAGCTCAAGTGTTGTTATGTCTTTCTCAGAAGAAATCGCAATACCTGACGCAACTTGTTGTAGTTCAATACCTAGGCTGTGTTTTTTACCCTTACTATCCATGAAATAGTACGGTTCACCTTCACGGTAGACTGCATAACGTTGACCATCAATTAAACCTTGTCCGCGTGCATAAATCGTTTGGCCCTTTGCAGCAAGTACACGTTGATCCGCAGTGCCAACAATATAAGGCGTATGTTCAATTGCATCGGCTGGCAAAATTGTGCTGTGTTCTAACCACTGTTTGATATGTTCAAGTGGAATAACAGGCACATTATCGTTGAGCGACTCCACACGAACTTGAGGTTGTAAGTTTGCTGTTTGGCCTGTGTAGCGACGAATAATGCCGACACAACCATCTCCCTCATCTTTACCTATCAATGGTCGACCAGCTAAACTGCATAACAATAAGCGGTCACCCGGGTAAATCCAGTGTGGATTTTTGACGTGCTGATTACTTGCCCAGATTTCTGGCCAGCGCCAAGGTTTACTTAGGAAATGACCAGAAATATCCCACAGCGTATCTCCTCGTTTTACAACGTAGACATGTGGTGCATTACTTTTTAGAGAGGGTGGATTATGGTTCGGACTAGCAGCATGAACCTCTGCTACTGTACCCATTGCAACCCCTGTAAAAAGTGCGAAAGCAAGTAAATGCTTTTTTATCCCCAAAGCATGAAATTCACCCATGCCGTTAAAAACCTTTTTCATTATGATAATTCCTAAAAATTATGTGTGCAGATGCGTTATAATAGGCGGCTTACACACAATTTTTCGATGAAGTATTTCCTTCATTTGGTTTTTCAATCAATGGCATAAGTGAGGACGTCAGTATGGCCTTATTACCTATTTTAAGTTTTCCTGATCCCCGTCTTCGTACCATTGCTAAGCCTGTTGAAGAAGTTACTGATGAAATTCGTCAACTTGCAGCAGATATGCTTGAAACCATGTATGCCGCACCAGGTATTGGTTTAGCAGCTTCACAGGTAGATCGTCATATTCAGTTAATCGTTATAGATTTATCTGAAGCTAAAGATGAACCCTTGGTTTTTATTAACCCCAAAATCACTCCACTGACAGAAGATAAGCAGCAGTACGAAGAAGGCTGCCTATCGGTGCCACAAATATACGACAAAGTTGAGCGCCCGTCACGTGTGAAAATTGAGGCAATTAACCTTGAAGGTCAAGCATTTGAGATAGAAGCTGATGGACTTCTCGCTGTTTGTATCCAACATGAAATGGATCACTTAAATGGCAAATTATTTGTGGATTATTTGTCGCCACTTAAACGTCAGCGTGCGCGTGAAAAAGTCGAAAAAG
The DNA here is from genome assembly GCF_016124155.1 of Acinetobacter sp. AC1-2. Lineage (NCBI taxonomy): Bacteria > Pseudomonadati > Pseudomonadota > Gammaproteobacteria > Moraxellales > Moraxellaceae > Acinetobacter > Acinetobacter sp. AC1-2. The sequence goes on along the minus strand of NZ_JABFFO010000005.1, from coordinate 5,170 downwards.
TTGTTCGTCAACGTGAGCGTGAAAAAGTTGCAGTAAAACGTTAAAAATTTCTATTCTTCAAATATTAATATAGTGTGGATGTGATTTTTGGTTTTTCGTAGTGGTTTACTGCTTGCATGTGCAGCAGTATTTTTACAGGTTGCGGTATTTCTACAGCCGCTATTACCGAAGCAATATCAAATTGCTCCGGTCTGTGAAACTATTACCCGTGCTTTGCTGAAGCCCAAAGCACAGACGGAAGCCATGTCACATACCATGCATTCACATCATGAACATCATATTGAACAGGCTCAAGTACCTGAACACCATGACCATCATGATGCAAACCATCAATGTCAATATTGTACCGTCTATGCCAATTTGGTTTTACCGCCTGAATTCGGCGTAAAAGAAGTTTTAGTTCGCATACAAGTTCGCTTAGTCGCTTATCAACAAGCATTCAAACATGTTTATTTTGCGCTACAGCGACTTTTCCTACTCCCGCAAGGGCGTGCACCGCCTCTATTTGCATAAATAAAAGCAAATTTTTGTTGGGGTCTTGATTGACTTCAATATCACTTTATTTATGTTTTAGAGCGTATAAAAAATGTCACATTCTAAATTCTTATTACAACCTTTATGGGTTGCGATGTTTGCTGTCTCTCATTCGGGTCTAGTTTTTGCTGATTCCCAAAAAAATGATGTTGATACCAAAACACTTCATTCATTGGCACCTATCGTTGTTACAGCACAGCAAGGCAATGATGCAAACGGTCTTATTGTTCATGCAGATCCAAAGCAACCGATTCAGCCTGTGCCTGCAACTGACGGTGCAGATTACTTGCAAAGTATTATGGGCTTTAACTCAATACAAAGCGGTGGAACAAATGGCGATGTAACATTCCGAGGTATGTTTGGCTCACGCATCAAAATTCTAACTGACGGAACTGAAAATTTAGGCGCATGCCCAAATCGTATGGATGCCCCAACTTCTTATATTTCACCAGAAAGTTATGACCGTATTTCTGTCATTAAAGGTCCGCAAACAGTTCAATATGCCAATACGGGCTCAGCAGCGACTGTCCTTTTTGAACGTCAGCCTGAAAAGCTCACCACAGAAAAACCTTATCGTGGACAAGCGAGTGTATTGTTAGGTTCATATGGGCGTATTGACCATAATGTTGAAGCGGCAATTGGTGATGAGAAAAAATATATTCGTTTAAATGCTAATCGTTCTGAGTCCAATAGTTATCAAGATGGTGACGGCAATACAGTACCTTCAGCATGGGAAAAATGGAATGCTGATGTGGCGATTGGTTTCACTCCAGATGAAAATACATGGGTTGAACTCACTGGTGGAAAATCTGATGGTGAATCGCTCTATGCTGGACGTTCAATGGATGGTTCTCAATTTGCGCGTGAAAGCTTAGGACTACGTTTCGAAAAGAAAAATATCACTGATGTCATTAAGAAAATTGAAGGGCAGGTGAACTACAGCTATAACGACCATATTATGGATAACTTTAGCTTGCGTACACCACCATTAGTTGAAATGAACCATGGTGGTGGTATGACTATGCTGATGCCAAATCCAATGGCAATGCAAGTGACACGCCGTACACTAAACTCGCGCTTAGCCATGACCTCTGAATGGAATCAATGGAGCCTGATCACAGGTGTAGATTCTCAATTTAATAAACATGGCGGCAGCATGTCATCACCAACGATGCCTTCTATGAATGTTCCATATCGTCAAGATATGCGTTTTCAATCATATGGTGCTTTTGGTGAACTCGGTTATCAATGGAACGATCTCAATAAACTGGTTACAGGTGTGCGTTTAGATCGAGTAACAGTTGAAGATAAGCGCGCAGATTCTCAAGCAAAAGGCTTCAATACTAAACTTGAAAAGACTTTACCAAGTGCATTTGTCCGCTGGGAAAATCAACATCCTGAGCATGACCTAAAAAGCTATATCGGTTTAGGCTATGTAGAACGTATGCCTGATTATTGGGAACTTTTTTCGCCTCAACATGGTAATGCTGGCTCAACCAATACCTTTAACGGTGTGAATCCTGAGAAAACACTACAGTTGGATTTGGGCTTTCAGCAACAACATGGCGCTTTAAATACATGGGCTTCTGCCTATGCAGGCTTAGTAGATGACTACATTTTAATGAGTTATCACCATCACCCAAGCATGGATATGGGTGGACATGATATGAGCCATGATATTACTGCTGGAGCGAAAAATGTCGATGCAACCATTGCTGGTGCAGAAGCTGGTATTGGCTATCAATTTACCGATCATATTCAGGCTGATTTGAGTGCGATGTATGCATGGGGTAAAAACACCACAGATGACAAACCTTTACCTCAAATTTCACCTTTAGAAGGTCGACTAAATATTCGCTATGTGGCTGATAAATATAACTTAGGTCTATTGTGGCGAGCTGTTGCTGAGCAAAACCGCGTGAGTCTACATCAAGGTAACATCGTGGGATATGACCTAAAACCAAGTAAAGGTTTTTCAACTCTTTCTCTAAACGGAAGTTACAACCTTCGTAAGGATATTGATGTCTCTGTTGGTGTCGATAACGTATTAGATAAAACCTATACCGAACACTTAAACAAAGCGGGTAGTGCAGGCTTTGGATTCGCGAGTGAAGAGCAGTTTAACAATATCGGAAGAAACTACTGGGTTCGTATGAGCATGAAGTTTTAATAAGCTGTAGCGAATTAAATGAACTGAAAATATTAATTTAACGAGAGAAATCAAATGACAAATAAATTATCGCCTGAACAGTCTTGGTGGGGATGGAAGTTACTTATTGTGGCTTCTATCTTGAGTTTATTGTTTATGATCATTTTTTACTTGGCAATCAACAATGAGCCTGACTACATGCCAAGTCAAAAAAAGAAGCAGATGGTGGAGTCGACTGAGCAAATGAATCACGCTGAAATGCATAGTTCATCATCTCAATAAGCCTTTAATATTTAAAAATGGAAGTCTGATATCCAGACTTCCATTCTTTATTTTTAGACTTAGAAAATTATTGATGCATACTCGCTAAGGTTTTTGCTTTACCTTGATTCTGATAAAGACTTAGACCAAGTTTTTGTATATTACGCCCTGATTTGGATAAGAAGTTTTCAATTTTTGGTGAAAGCTTTGCACCACTATAAAGTAATGAATTACGTAAAATCAGATAATAAGCAAACCACGAAGCAGATTGTTGAGGTAATCCGAGTAATCTCATTCTTTTCTTACCAATAAAAAATTGAGTAAGTTCTAAATGTTGTCGATAAGCAAGCTTCTGCTGCAAAGAACGTAAATGCTGATATTTTCTCTCAAAAGGTTCTTTAGATAAGCTCGATCCTAATTCAATACTGCTGTGATCGGAGCGCGGGTGAGCAAACTGCATCCAGTAAAGTAAGCGCCAGCCTTGAGTTTCAGATTGAATAAGCCATTTTTCATCAATACCCATCAACCAGCCAACATAACGCCAAAAATGTAAAAAATTCTTAGTTTCCTGTTTAGTCGGCCATATTCCTAAAGCTCGAATTCCTAACAAAACCACACTGCTAAACGCTAAATTGGTCATTGCTAAATCAAACTGATTAAGAGGAATTCCCCAAATTTCGCTATCCCAACGATCAGACTTTTTTAATTGTCGGCGAACGAGTGCATGAATAAAGCGAACATAAATGGTTGAGGTAAAGCCTGAACTCAAACGATAAAGCCCTTGAGGTTCAGTAATATCCACCCACCATTTTGTAGTCTCTGCTAAACGTGTTCCTGCCTGTTTCTTCAATGCGCCAGTTAAAATTAGAGGCTGATTAAACCCTGGATATAAATATCCCGCCATCAAAGATAAATCTCTAAGAATAAAACCATTATTTATTCCTAAACGATGAGTAAATTTAATAGCCTCATCAATTTGATGTTGATCTAGCCATTCAGGCTTTTGTTCAATGTAATTAAAGAAACTTTCTAACTCAGTAGGTATGGGCTTAGATAAGTCATCGCGGCCTTGAAATAATATCTTCTCAAAAATCATGCGGTGATCTTTAGGATTTTGCATAACCCAATCAATTACTTTATCCATTTCAACGTCCCCTTCATAAAGAGCACGTTGTAAAGACACATATTCTGCATAGTTTGGCTGTGCTGGTTTTTTGCAACAGACATTTAAAAACTGAGTAAAGAAATTACTGTCTTGCATGTCATTAAAAGAGGCAAGTCGAGTCGGGCTACTTATTTGCATTTTGTCACTTACTTATTGAACTGAATAATAAATAGGCTAATATGAATAATTATTCGCATTCAATTCACATTTAAAGAATAAAAAACCAATGAGAAAAGCCCCACAGCAACAGCGTTCAAAAATTATTGTTGACCATATTTTAGAGGCGACACAGCACTGTATTGCCCAATATGGATTGCTCCATACCACGACTCCTAAAATTGCAGAGAGATCTGGAGTAAGTGTAGGTTCAATTTACCAATACTTTGAGAATAAAGATCAAATCATTGAAGAACTGTTGCGCCGTAAAAGCGAACTATTGGGGCAACAACTCAAAGAATTAGTTATGCAGCAAGGAAATATTCCTTTGGATATCCTTATCCCCTTAGCAATAGAACTAGGATTTGCTGCATTAAAAGCCGATCATGGTTTTTTTATAGAGGTGCTGAAGCATTGGCATGACTATAGTCATTCGCAAGCTGCTCAGATTTTAGAAAAACATTTTTTTGAAGTTGGACTATATGCATTTAGTAGAAATCCCCATCAATGGGACTTCGAACAGGTGAAGCATAAATCCTTTGTAATCATCAATAGTACGCTTTTTACAATGATGAGATATGTTAGTCAGAACAATTTTCTTATCTCAGAACAACAACTTAAACAAGAATTATCGAGCATGATACTGGCTTATTTAAGTCAAAAATAAAGAATTAAAATAATTATTGATATAAAACAATTGGTTAATATGTTTGTTGTTTTAAAAATGAACGCTCAAGTCATAAGTTTTTAATTTTCGCTTGCAAAGGGATCTTAATCCTCTATAATGCACATCCATCGGCGGTGATGCAGATAAGAACTTGTTGAAAAACAGTTACTTGGAATTGGGTTGATTGCTTTGAGCAGTGGATTTGATAAGAAGTTGGTTTTGAGAATAAGTTTTAAAA
>NZ_JABFFO010000004.1:0-277674 GCF_016124155.1 Acinetobacter sp. AC1-2 | reverse complement strand
TTGTGCTGGCGACCATAGCAAGAGTGAACCACCTGATCCCTTCCCGAACTCAGAAGTGAAACCTCTTAGCGCTGATGGTAGTGTGGGGTTTCCCATGTGAGAGTAAGTCATCGCCAGCTCATTATTCTAAACACCCTCAACTTAACAGTTGAGGGTGTTTTTTTATGCTTGGAAAATTTAAAATGATAGAATAATTTTGGAATGAATTATGATATAAACCAAATACCTTAAAATGATAACAAGAGTATGAATAATGAAATTTGTAGGATTGAAACTATTTGTCTGTATGCTAGCTATAACACTTGGTAGTAAATCTATCTATGCTAATAAAGCTGTAGAAAGTTTATTTAGCACAAAAGCTTTTTTAAATATTTGTGTTAGTTCTAGAGGAAATCCAGAAATAATAAATAGACAAGCAAAAAATATGGGTTTTATTCAAATGCCTAATGAGTATGCTGCACATTTTTTAAAAGATTATAATGGGAGCGCTTGGATGATAAGCTCTTCAGAAGGGAAGTTTGTTATTACTCAACTCGATAACGGTGTATGTTCATTATTTATAAATAAAGGAAACTCAACTGAAATTCAGAAGAGTTTAGAAAGCTGGTTGCCCCCTAAATCTACTGGTTTAACTTATAAAAAGGAAATATCTAAAGATAAAAATTTGACTACAACAAATTATATTATTTCTAAAGATGGAAAGGCTTTAGAGACATGGATATATACTAGTTCATCTGAAAAGAATGCTTCACTAGTTGCAGTTATTTCCCATCAAATGAATTAATTAAAACAATTTAATGTATAGAAGAACCAACTTTTATTAAAAGAGCTCTTCTAAAATTGATTATTTCAACTGTCTACGTGCATGTTTTAAAGCAGTTCGAAGACCTTCTTCTAGAGTTGGATGATAAAAGGGTTTCTCTAAAATGTCATTTAAGGTTAAACCTTCGCCTATTATCCAGCTTAATAGGTGAGCCATATGTTCTGTTGCTTCTGTAAATAACTCAGCACCCAGAAGCTTTTGACTTTCTTTATCTATATAAACCTCAATACCTCCTTTGTTTTTTCCAAGGACGATAGCTCTACCTTGTCGTTCATAAGAGGCTTCGCCAGTAATAAAGTCTATACCAGTCTCTTTTAGTTGTTTAGAACTTTGCCCAACGATCGCCATTTCTGGATCACTAAATACAATTCCTAATGGGGTAAGAGTCTTAACTGAATTGATTTGTGGATAGTTCAAACAGTTATGAACAACTTTTTTCCCCTCATGTGCTGCTTCGTGTTGTAATGGTGTTAAGGTATAAGCATCACCGACAATAAAAATTGGATAGGTCTCTAATTGCTTGGTTTTTGCATTTATAGGTAATGACTTAATATCTTTAAAAGAATCATCAATATTTTCTAGTTTTAAAGTATCAAGCAAACTTGAACGGCCTGTTGCAACTAGAACATATTCAACTTTGAGAGTTTTCTCTTTTTCTTCAAGTTTGTAATTTAATATGACACCCTCAGAATTACATTTAACTTCACTTGGTAAAGTCTCGAATAGAATTTTTAACTCTTTCCCTAGCTCTTTTTGCGCAAGTTGTTGAAGTTTTGAGCTAGTCAGTATCCCAATTCGTTTACTGCGAGCAAATATAGTGGTTTCTACGCCCAAACGATGCAAGGCTTGCGCGATCTCAAGGGCAATCACACCACTACCAATGACTGCAATAGATTTAGGTAGTGTTTTTAATTCGAATATTTGATCTGTTGTTATAAGTTGATTACCGAGTTCTTGCTTCCAGGTTTGATCATAATTAGGAGTTGAACCAACCGCTAGAATAAAACTTTTTGATTGGTACTGTTTCCCGTTAACTTCTACAGTCTGTGCATCAATAAAATGTGCTTTACCAGAAATTTTATGTTCGGCAGGCCATTGTTCTACATCTTTTAAAGTTTCTTGCGTAAAACGATCACGTAAAGTTTGTACGTGCTGCATCACTTGATCAGTATTAATTTTTGCAGATACATCCAAAGCAAACTCTTGAGCATTTTGAATGTTAAACATACGGTTTGCTGTAGAGATGAGGACTTTACTTGGCATGCAGCCTACACGAGCACAAGTGGTATCCCATGGTCCATCATTTATAATTAAAAGATTATTAGTGTGTTTAACTGCTTCTTTATATGCGCTAATACCAGCGGTACCTGCACCAATGATAATAATATTGAACATTTTTCATTAAGCTATTTTAATAGATATTTAGAATATATAGAAAAACCCTCTTGAACAGAGGGTTTGGTTCTAATTATTTAGCTTTAAAATGTAAATTTTTGCATAAAAGGAGTTTTTAAAGTGGTTGAAACAGTCCCATTTTGATTTATAGACTGACCTTCGATGCTTATACCATTAATGACATGCTTAAAGTCTAATGTAGTTCCATTCAAGCTTTGTTTAAAAGTAAAAATATTTTGTCCTTCTAAATAAATACTGCCATTAAATTTTTGTGCATTCGTCGTTGAAGATTCATTCTCGACGCGACTTCCTTCAAGGCTAGTAATACTTGGTAGGCTTAATATTTGCTGATTACTTGATTTTACTTTGTATGTCGCATTGTTCGTATTGCCTGGAGTAGAGTTCACAATAAATGAAATTGGCTCAGCAAAAGGAACATTAGGATTATCATTAATAAGTACGTTGAAACCAGAACCACCCTGAACTACGTAGAGATCACCATCAGTTGATGTATTATCTTTATATACACTCATTGCACCAGTAGTAACTTCTTTTTCAGTGGGTTGACCTGTTTCTGGATCTTGAACAATAGTCGTTGTAGTAATTTTATAATCGCTTGTAGTGGCGTTAATTAATACAAATCTTTTTTGCTTGGTTTGTTCCAGTCCCCATGACTGTTGGAATGGATACGCAAAGGCTCCAGTAATTGTTACATCTTGGAAGTTTTTATCATTATTTTCATTTTCAAAAATATAAATTCTGGTATTTGATTGATAATCCTCTAAATTTGGAGATGTATTATCGCTTGCCAGTTTAATATTCTTTAAATCATCTGCTGTAATATCAAAGTCCCAATCATTATAACCAGAGAGCAAAGTTTTAATTTCTTCACCTTTAAATACGTAGCAGGCACGGTAGTCTGTAGTACTCTTTAGAAAGCATTTTTCACGATAGTGATCAGAATATTTGGTAAGATCTACTTTTCGAATATCTAAGGTTAACTTGAGTGGGCCTTGAGCGAAGGTGTCTAGTGCGTGATCAATGTAACCTTTTGATAACTTTTCATCGTTAAGATCATAGGCGCCAAACAAATATTTTCCTTCTTGCTTTACGCTATTTAAAACAGAAGTAGCCAACTCTTGATCTGTTGATGGTGTGGTTGGTGTTGTTGTAGAGCCAGAATTTGAATTTTGGTTATAGTAGCCATCACCGCCACCTCCACCACAAGCTGTCAAAAAAGCAGCCAAAGTAATCCCACATACCCCATGAGTAAGTTTCATCATTATCCCCAATTAAAATGATAAGTTATTTAAAATAATTTTTTAGATTTATAAAATAACATATACTTCATGAGGTTGCTCATTATATTTATGAGCAGTTAGCTAATTAAATTCTTGTACCCATAGTTACTCCAACTGTAGGCTTTACTTGCATTGATGAGCATGCTGTAAGAATTAAACAGGTTAAAAGAGCAAATATAAATTTATTCATGAAAATTAATAAATGATTCAAAAAGATTTAAATACTTTAGATCAATATTATTTTTAGTTCTGTTGAGTTCGTGCAGAGATATGCAAAATAAGTTATCAAAAAACCCTACTTTAAAGAAGAAATAGGGTTTTATAAAATATTAATTTCTTAAAATTAATCGTCTAGCAAATCCATTTGTTTTGCTAATTGATATAGGTTGTTTGAGCGGTTTCCTGTACGGCAGAACATAAGTACAGGTTTTGGTAACTCATTGTAATGATTTGCGAAAGTACGTACATCCAGTTCTGTAATCTGTCCAGCTACAACAGGTTGATAAACGTAGTCTAAGCCTACTTGGCGTGCTGCTTCTTCAATTTGAGCACTTGTAGGTTGTTCTGGGCCGCCTTCCATATCTGGTCGATTATTAATAATCGATTTAAATCCTTTTTCTACAACTTGGCCAACATGCTCTGGACCAATTTGACCTGCGAAACCAACATTCTCTGACATTTCGTCACTCCAAAATTTAACAAAACCTCTTATGCTGTATCATAGCATTAAGCTTAACCTGAGATACAAGACACTCGTGTGTTGTTCTGACTGAGAAAGTTATGCCTTATAGCTAAGTTATAAATTTTAAAAATGATCATCAAGCTATTTTAAAATTGGTTATTCATATTCTATTTCAACGGAGCACATATGCACGCTTATACGGTTGAGCCTTTATATGTTCCATGTGGTCAGGAAACGATCGCAGCTGATTTTTATATTCCAAAAACAAATAAGAAATCTGCCGTTATTATTATGGCCCATGGTTTTGCTGCGTTGCGTCAATTTAAATTAATCCAATATGCTCAGCGGTTCGCTCAAGCAGGTTATGCTGTTATTTTGTTTGATTATCGATATTGGGGTGGGAGCACTGGCAAGCCAAGAGAAATGGTCTCCATCAACTCACAATTAGAAGATTGGAAGACAGTAATTCAATACGCTTCTACCTGTAAACTTGTGGATAATCGAAGGATTGTTTTGTGGGGGACTTCATTAAGTGGGGGATATGCGCTAAGTCTGGCGTCTGAATTAAAAAATATTCAGGCAATTTTAGTACAAATTCCTTATGTCGATGGTGCTGAAACTGCCAAGCTTTATCCTTTGCAACGCTATCCTCAAGCATTGAAGTTATCGAGTCAGGATTATATGGGATCAAAAATGGGGCTTAATCCCAAAAGATTGCCTGTCGTCGATCAACATAATTTATGCTTTATGCCTACAGCTGATAGTTATTATGGTTATTTATCGATTGTAAATCCTGACTATTATTGGAGTGGGGAAGTCCCAGCCCGTGTCTTTTTTAATTTGATGCGATACCGTCCAATTCAAGTTGTACGCCAGATTAATATTCCAGTTTTATTTATTGCGGCCCAAAAAGACTCACTTATTCCTATTGAGTCCAGTCGCGAAGCTGCGACAAATATTGCGCCTTTTGTGAGTTATCATGAGTGGAATATGAAACATTTTGATATCTATCACGGTTCATGGTTTGAAAAAGCAGTGATAACCCAATTAGAATTTTTACATCAGCATATAGGAGTGGTGTAAATGATTATTGTATGTGCATCGTGCGGTGCAAAAAACCGAGTTCCGGAAGAAAAACTTCCTGAGCAACCAAGCTGTGGGCAATGTCATCAGCCATTACTACCGCTTGCACCTATTGAGTTAAATGAGCAAAATTTTAGTAACTACATCACGAATAGTGATCTACCTATTTTCATAGACTTATGGGCAGAATGGTGTGGACCTTGTAAAATGATGGCGCCACATTTTGCGCAGGTCGCAAAACAGAATCCAGGCGTTATTTTTGCCAAGATTAATACCGAAGAATCTCCTCGCTTGAGCCAAGCTTTTCATGTGAGAAGTATTCCGACACTTGTCTTAATGAATAAAACGACAGAGGTCGCGCGTATTAGCGGTGCATTACGTGCGCCTGAATTGCAACAGTGGCTTGATCAACAACTTCAAACGAATTTCGGGAGCTAAGGTGTCAGAAGCTTATACCAAACCAGAAGGGGTTTTATCCTTACAAACGATTGCCATGCCAGCCGATACAAACTGGAGTGGTGATGTCTTTGGTGGATGGATTGTGTCACAAATGGACTTGGCTGGAGCAATTCACGCAGAACGTTTCAGTCGTGGCCGCTGTGCTACGATTTCCATTAATCAAATGACCTTTTTGGTTCCAGTAAAGGTTGGCTTTGTCATTAGCTGCTATACCAAAATCTTAAAAGTTGGAAACACTTCTATTCAGATGCAAATTGAAGTTTGGGATAGTCATGATGACTCTCGCGAGCCAATACGTATTACCGAAGGAGTTTTTACCTTTGTAGCAGTGGATGTAAAAGGTAATAAGCGTCAGATTCCTGAAGAAGCGAGACACAAGTTTTTAGCATCTTGTGAATAATAAAAAAGCCCAAATTCAAATTTGGGCTTTTTTTTATCTTTATTTTTTACGTTTAGGTAACCATGCCCACAGCATTTGGCACTGGATTGGTTCATTGCCTGCATCATCAATCACAGTAACCGGAATCACAAGTTCACCTTTCTCATTATCCGCAATAAACTTTTGCTGTTCAGCAGATAACGTTGCTGTGGCAGTCAAACCGCCTTCAACCACTTTTAAATAATCCACATGCAATGATTTGATTAATAAAATGCGGTTATCAGGAATGTGTAAACCCGTTAGGAAACCAGTCGCAGTTTCTGCTAAAAGAGCCATAGCAGCAGCATGGACTCCTTTAATATGATTCTGCATATTTTTTTGGTTTTCTAAACGGACAGTAACGTGGTTTGAGTCTACTTCCAGATAGCGAATATTTGCTGTACCCACCATTGGCACGATACGACCAAACGCCTTGCTCCAAAGTGTACTCCGAATACCTTTAGGGAATTTTGAAGTCGCTTTTACCAGTTTTGATAGACGATTGGATTGAGACATGGAATTACCTTAGCTTTAAATGTCACGACAAGAGATTAATCTTTAAAGTTATTAAACTGTAATGGCACACCAAATTGTTGTTCACGTAAAAAATTCATCACTTGTTGTAAAGTGTCGCGCTTTTTATCCGTTACACGAATTTTGTCGCCTTGGATAGAAGATTGCACTTTAACGCCACTTTCTTTAATGGCTTTATTAATTTTTTTTGCAGTATCTGAGTCAAGACCGTCTTTAAGTTTAATTACTTGTACAAAATTTTTGCCTGAAGCAGCAGCTTTTTGCGGGTCTAGAGCTTGTACATCAATTTTACGTTTGTAAAAATGATTTTCTAACATGTTGTAAACTTGTTCACACTGGAAATCGCTTTCGGTACTGATTTTAATTTCTTTATTTTTTTCGTTTATTTCGACTGAAACATCATGACCACGAAAGTCAAAACGTGTTGCAATCTCTTTTTGTGTGTTCTGTACAGCATGATTAACTTCAAAAATCTCTAATTCAGAGACAATATCGAAAGAAGGCATAGTTTAGACCTTTACAAAGGGAAAGAATATTTGAGATGCTAAGAGGGTTTTCTTCATTTGCCAAGTGTTGTTTACATCAAAGGAGTGCACAATGATCCGTAAACAAGAAATTACAACATTTGAATTCCCAGAAAATGCTGTTATCTGGGATGTCCGTGATACAAATGCTTATGCAGAAGGGCATGTTAAAGGTGCGGTAAATCGCCCGATTAATGATTTGAATGCTGATATTTTGAACCAGGTCTCTGCGGGTCAGCCGATTTATATTTTATGTGGTGGTGGTAGCAAAGCTCCTCGTGCAGCTGAGACACTAGAAGGATTCGATGCCTCGCGTGAATATGTCGTGCTGATGGGGGGGACACGTGCAGCTCGTGATGCCGGCTTGCCTCTAGAGCAGGGCGCATAAAAAAAAGCACCTTCGGGTGCTTTTTTATGGAATTGAACTATTGTGGTTTGAAATAAGGCTTTTTAGGTTTTACTTTTTTTTGGAATCGTTGCGGATTCAATTTTTGTAATAAGCGGTCCGGTACTGGACAAGCTTCTCCTAACATTTGGGCAACTAAGATCTCACTGCATAGCGGAGCAAATAAGAAGCCCTTAGAACCAAGACCAGCAAAAGTAGCAATTCGGCTATTCTCCTGCATTTTTCCAACGAGAGGAAAATAATCTAAGCTTTGTGCGCGGATAGATGCTCGGCCTTGCCAAGTAGTTGTAGAAGGCAATTGTTGTGCATATTTAGGGAATACGCTGTGGATTAATTCAAAGTTATGCACATGGTCTTCTGGCACTACTTCTTGATCCTCACGATTTGGGTAGAAAGACGCACCTAAAATCATCTGTGAAGCATTAAGTTGCATACAGTAGCCGCCATAGCTATAAGCTTCCTGTATAGGTAGGGGAGCAAAAGTATTGTCAACCCAGCTTACTTGCCCACGTATTGGTTTTAACTGTGGATAGCTTTCAAAAAAAGTCGCGCTTTGACGTGCACAACACACAACAACATTGTCTGCCTCTGCAATAACTTCATTGCCAGTCTTCAATTGAACTTTATTTTCACAAGATACAAGCTCTGTAATATTGAGAATTTTTAAATCGATCAAAGGATGTTGCAAAATTTCATCACGTAGTTGATGTGGTGAAACAGAACCCGCTTGGGTAAGTAAAACACTTGAATATGCAGTTTCAAGTGAGTTCGTTGAGTGAGTAACAACCTGAGCTGGATATTGATTTACAAGATCGAGAAGTTCGTCTGCATTTTTCAAGGCGATTTGTTGTATTTGAAGTGGACGAAATGCTTGAAAATTTTTATAAAAATTCAAGGCATGTTGCCAACTTAAGGTCATCAGATGTTCATGACTTTGCTCAATTGGGCATAGTTTTGGATTAAGCAGGGCTAAAGGGTTTCCAGAAGCGCCAGATAATGCTTCTGTTCGCTCATATAGGGTGACTTGATGTCCACGCGCTGCATATGCCCACGCCGTAGTTAAACCTGCTATACCGGCCCCAATAATCGCAATATGCTGTTGTCCCTTACCCAATGAGTGAGCTAGGTCTAATGGGGAGGACTCATCATCAGATTGAGGTGGGTTCCAGATCGCTTTGAGCATTTCACGTTTATGCCGAAAACCACGTGGACGAGAAATATTAATACCATGTGCTTTTAGCCCACGTTTTAAAACACCCGCGACACTAAAAGAGGAAAATGTACTGCCATAGTCAGAAAGACGGACAATATTGTTTAAAACGTTTTGTTCCCACATGTCTGGATTGCAAGAGGGCGCAAAGCCATCTAAAAACCAAGCATTTACTGCTTTAGTTTTAGCCATGCTTGGGAAAATATCTTGTGCATCCCCTAGCCATAAGTCGATGCTAAAACGCTCTTCAGGGAAGCTTAAACGATGACATCCGGCAATAGGTAGCGGATATTGTTCAATTAACTGGTCTGCAAGTGGTTTAAGCTCATCCCAGACATTTAAAGCGCGAATGAGGTCGGCTTTAATTAATGGAAATTTTTCAACACTAATGGCGTGTAAATGGCTTTGATTATCAGGACGGACTTGTTGCCAAAGTTGCCAAAGTGCAAGAATGTTTAAACCCGTACCAAAACCGGTTTCTCCTACACTGAAGTATTCAAAATCTTTTAGATTGGCTAATCGTTCTGATAAGTCGTTACCATTTAGAAAAACATGCCGTGTTTCAAGTAGGCCATTATCTTTAGAGAAATAGACATCACCAAATTGTTTGGAAATGGGAACCTCGATACCATCGATTAATTCCCAGTCCAGTTCTGCTGTTTGTATACGGTTTGATACGTTCATTTAGTTTAATAGATCGCTTGGATTTACCACTGGCGTCGACGTTTTGTATGGATATAACTAGAGATAAAGAAACCCAGTAATACGCCACCAGCTAAGGTAACCGCACCATATAAAAACATTTGCGCACTACGTTCGCTTTGTAAGACTTGGACCTGAACAGAGAGGCTATCATTTTTTAACTGTAACTCTTGGTTCTGGGCGAGTGCTTCAAGATTGGCATGTTCTAACTGTTTTAAACGAGATGCCTGATCTTGAACTAAAGCTTTGATTTTCGCATCTTGCTGTTGTTTATTCTTTGCAAGTTGCTCAGCCGTGAGTGGTTTTGTTGCGGTCGACGCTGTTGTAGCAGCTGTTGGAACTGGCTGATTCGCAGCCTGAGTTGAAGAAGCACTTGGAGGTGTCGTTGCTGGTGTGGCAGCAGGTTCAACTGCATTAGCAGTTGAACAGATCAAACACAAGCCGAGAAAGCTTTTGATTGCAGGGTGCATATGATTACCCTTTTGGAAATGCTTTATTAAACGGTTTTACATCAATATGAGCGTAAATGCCTTCTTTGAGAAATGGTTCTTCTTTTAACCATTCGTCTAATGCTTCGCGACTGTCGAATTCAACAATCATGGTGCTGCCATAAAAACCTGCTTGAGGATCATTCGGGTCTTTTGGCATAGCTCCTGCTGTAACAAGGCGGCCTTCATCATCAAGTTTTTGCAAACGTTCGATATGCTGAGGGCGTATTGCCAAGCGTTTTTCTAAAGTTCCTTCGTTATCGGTACAGCTTAGAACAAAAAAGGGCATGTAATCGTATCTCTGTAATCAATCAGGAATCATTTTAAGCTTCAGGTGACTTAAAATGTTTACGTAAAATAATGAACTGAATAATGATAAATGAAAACATGACGATCATGTCACCAAATGCAGTGAATTCACCCCAATATTTTCCGCCGTGAAATAAAAACGCGAAGAAGATATGTAAACAAGACATCACCACAAACATGACTGCCCAAGCAAAATTTAGATTTTTCCAACCTTTTTCACTTAAGTCTAAAATAGGGTCAAATAGACGTCGTATGAGTGGCTTACGATCTTTACCAAACCAAGGTGAAACTAAGAATGCACCTGCAAAAACCAAATTCAAAATCGCAGCTTTCAGACGAATATAGAAATCATCACTTAACATGAGGGTGATGCCACCAAAAATAACAGTCATAAACAATACAAACCACTGTTGTTTATCTAGACGGAATTTTTGGAAAACAAATAGGGCACCATATACCACAAGCATTGAAATAATTAAGCCAGTAGTTGCTACAAGAATATTATTATTATCGGCACCACCAGCAGACCCGATCAGTTTAAGTAAAGGATGCTGTGTATCGGTTGGATCAACTGTTTTATATAAATAGAAGAAAATAATTAATGGAACAAAGTCCAGAAGTGCTTTCATGTTAGAGTATCTGATCCGGTTTGGTGAATGGCATAGTATAAAAGATGCAAGGCATAGATTTACATACACATAGCAATATTTCTGATGGAACTTTGTCTCCGGAATTACTGGTGCAAGCTGCTATAGATGTGAATTTGCATACTTTAGCTTTAACTGATCACGATACAATGGATGGGTTGCAGCGAGCTAGAATTGCTGCACAAGGTCATGATTTAAAAATCATTTCTGGTACAGAGATTTCAAGTCAGTGGTCACGTCCAACAACGAAGAAGAGTTATGGCGTACATATTGTTGCTTTAAACATGCAAAATGAAGCACCAATTTTAGAAGCATTAGAACAACAAAAAAGAGTACGAGCGCAAAGAGCTAAAGTAATTTGCGATTTATTAGAAAAATGTATTGGTTTTCAGATTTATGAGGATGTTCTTGCTAAAGTAGAAGATCAGGCAGATCGCATCACCAGAACACACATTGCTAAAACACTCGTCGAGAAAAAAGTTGTAACCCGCCCTCAACAAGCATTTGATCGTTTCTTAAAAGAGGGAAGACGTGCTTTTGTAAAGTTTGAAGGATTAGGGTTAAAAGAAACAATTGACATGATTCACGAAAGTAAAGGGTTGGCAGTTTTAGCACATCCGACTCGTTATGATTTATCTGCAACTAACGTTCGATATTTAATTGAATTGTTCGCAACTTCAGGTGGAGATGCAATTGAGTTACCTCCACCGATGGAAACTTTATCTACTCGCCAGATGATTGATCGGATGATTGAGCAATATCAATTAGCCGTATCGATTGGCAGTGATTTTCATGGTGAAAATATGCCATGGATTAAACTGGGAAATACACCTAAGCCAACGGCTAATCAGCAAGGTGTTTGGGAACGTTTTCTCTAAGCCATTACAACAAGTTATTATCTTGAGCTTGAATTGGTGGTGGGGTAGGTTTCCCCAAAGTCCCTAAAAGTTCAATTTCGATACTACGTACCATGGCATCTAAAGGTAAATCATTACTTTGAGTACCGAAAGGCTCTTCAATCTCCGAGCTGAGTGCATCAAGTCCTAAAAATGTATATGCCAAAATTCCCACCAGTAAAGGTGTTGCTAACCCAAGCAATGAACCAAGACTAAATGGCAACATAAAACAGAAAAAATAGACAGTGCGATTGAGCAAAACTGAATAGGCAAATGGAATAGGCGTATTGGCGATTCGGTCACAGCCTGTTTGCACAACGCTTAAATCTGCAACATTTTTATTCATCTGTGCATAGATGATGTCTGAGATTTCACCTTCTTTAAGCGCTTGCAATAATTCCCAGTGAATGAGGCTAAGTGTGTACTGAGGGGCATTATTTTGCTGATAGAGCTGGGTGAGTGCTTGCTGGCTCATGCCGCTGGTTTGTATGAGCTCAGTTGGGTTAGCGGTCTGACGACGTAAACGATCACGTAACACATTAGCAAAAACAATCACATGCTGAATAACACGTTCACGGCGGGCTTGAGTCAAAATTCGGCAGTCACGGTCAAAATGGCGTGAAGTTGCAATTAAAACGCCCCATAATTTTCGGGCTTCCCACCAACGGTCATAACATGCAGTATTTTTAAATCCCAAGAAAATAGAAAGTACGACGCCAATAAGGGTAAAGCCAACCAAAGGAATCTCTGGAAAGCGATAAAGATTGATATATTCTACGCCCCCAATGATTGCCGAAATCAGCATAACGACCCCTAGAGAGGGTAAAATTTTGGGTAAAATTGTCCCTCGCCAAGAGAATAATACTTTGAAAATACTAGGCTGCTCACGAACAATCATTTTATTTTTAACGTCACTATTTTTGCTTTGATCTTCTAGGCTTAGTGCCCCTTTGTCAATATCATTGAACTGATATTATTGTTGGGTTGAGCAGTTGTTGTTCAGCAAATGAAAAGCTTCCTTCTGGTGAGATAATAAAATGATCCAAGAGGCGTATTTCGACAAGCTGACAGGCGTGTTCCAGTTGCTGAGTTAAGGCAATATCTTCGGCAGAAGGCTGCGCCGAACCAAATGGATGATTGTGTGCAATGACCAGTTGGCAAGCATGTTGTTGTAGGGCGTAACGTAGGGTTTGATTGACTGAAACCGCACAATGTTGAACTGACCCAAAAAATAACTTTTTAAAATGGAGCTTTCTTAATTCAGGATCTAGACAGAGCACTGCAAAGACTTCTTGTTTCTCGCCTTTTAATTCGTAGCGCAAATAATCCAAGACTAAATCAGACGTGTGAAGGCTGAGATTATTTTTCTGAAAGTGATGATCGAGATAACGCCGCCCGAGCTCTTTGACTGCCAATAATTGTGAATATTTTGTTGCTCCAATTCCATTAAATTGAGTTAACTCACTTAACGATGAATCAAATACTGCATTTAGGCTACCAAAGTGCTGAATGAGTAACCGTGATAATTCGACTGCTGAATGTTGTCGTGAACCTGAGCGAAGAAAAATCGCGAGTAGTTCTGCATCTGATAGACTTTGCGGACCTTGTTGTAATAACCGTTCTCTTGGCCGTTCTTGTTCGGGCCAATTTTTAATAGAAGTATTCATATTCCCCAGCATAATTCGCTTAAAATTTTATTTTGTTTGCCCAATCAATCTTGGGTCTGCGCGTATTTAATGCTATTGTGAGCGCCACTGCAACAGTAAGGTATCCTGTTCGTGAGCTTTGATCTAAGTGTTATTCCTCATAAAAACATTGTTTTAGCTGTCACTGGCGGAATTGCTGCCTATAAAAGTGCCATTTTAGTCCGTCGCCTTAAAGATTATGGCTTTGACGTGCGTGTGGTCATGACACATGGCGCTCAGGCATTTATTACCCCACTAACGTTTCAGGCTCTTTCTGGTAATCCCGTTCATACTGAACTTTTAGATCCTGCGGCTGAAGCTGGGATGGGACATATTGAATTAGCGCGTTGGGCTGATTTATTACTGGTTGCGCCTGCAAGCTGCGATACTTTGGCAAAATTTGCGCATGGTTTAGCAGATGACTTGCTCAGTACAGTGTTTTTGGCAACAAAATCTCCTGTGTGGGTTGCGCCTGCCATGAACCAGCAAATGTGGGCAGCCAAAGCAACACAACGAAATTTACAAACCTTGGTCGAAGATGGCGTGCATGTGATTATGCCGGATGCGGGTGAGCAAGCGTGTGGTGATGTCGGTTTAGGCCGTATGCCAGAGCCAGAAGAAATTGCAAGGCAAGTCGCTGGCTATTTTCATCAGGCTCAACGTGCAATCGCTGAAAAATTTGGCTTGTTGGCTGGAAAGCGAGTTGTGATTACCGCTGGACCAACGCGTGAAGCGATTGACCCTGTTCGTTATATCTCGAACCACAGTACTGGTAAAATGGGCTTTGCTTTAGCCGCTGCTTGTTACGCTGCTGGTGCACAAGTGACGCTAATTGCTGGACCTGTAAGTTTAGATACACCAAATGGTGTAAAAAGAGTAAATGTTGCCTCAGCACGACAAATGTTAGATATCAGCATGGATTCGTTAGAAACAGGCTGTGATATCTTCATTGCAACTGCTGCAGTTGCGGACTATCGCGTAGCAGAAGTTGCCGAGCATAAAATTAAGAAGGCAGGGGATGAGTTGAATGTATCTCTTGTGAAAAATCCGGATATTGTGGCAACCATTGCGGGTCAGGAAAAACGTCCATTTATGGTGGGCTTTGCAGCCGAAACACAAAATGTTGAAGAATATGCAGCAGGAAAACTAGTCGCTAAAAAACTAGATATGATTGCATGTAACGATGTGTCTCGTGCAGATATTGGTTTTGCTTCTGATGAAAATGCCATGACGGTTTTCTTTGCTGAAAACTATCACATGAAAAAGCGTGAGTTAGAGAAAGCATCTAAACAAGAAATTTCGCAACAGTTGGTTGAAGCGATTTCGGATGCATTGCGCCGTAAATAATATGCTTTAAATAAAAAAACCGCGAATGAATCGCGGTTTTTTTATATGTCTTACTTTATCCAACTTAAGGAATTTCATCTTCAAATTCAGGTTTAACCTGAACGATGAAGTCCTGACGGTTAAGTCCACGCCATAAGGCAAAAGCTGTACCGATATAAATTGAAGAGTAAGTACCTACAAAGACACCAACAAACATTGCAACAGCGAACCAGTGTAGACCATCACCACCTAAGAACATCATTGCTAGAACTACAAGCAATAAGGTCATTGATGTATGAATGGTACGACGTAAAGTTTCGGTTAAAGCAATATTGATGATTTCACGAGGAGTCGCTCCGCGAATTTTACGGAAATTTTCACGGATACGGTCTGACACTACAATGTTATCGTTAAGCGAGAAGCCAATGACAGCAAGTACCGCAGCTAAAACCGTAAGGTCAAATGGCCATTGGAATAATGCAAAAGCACCAATAATAATGATGATGTCGTGGAATAAAGACATCACGGCACCCATCGCGAGTTTGAACTCGAAACGGATCGTCACGTAAATCAACATTAAGATAAGTGCAAGTGCAACCGCACCAGCAGAGCGAACATAAAGCTCGTTACCAACTTGACCACCTACAGAGTCCACTTTATGAACTTCTGCGGCATTGTTTGGCAACTGTACAGCCTTAGTAATCGCGTTATTAAGGTCTTCAACCTTAACTTCTTGTACCGGCATGCGCACAAGTAAGTCTTTATTGCTACCAAGTGTTTGTACTACAGCATCTTTAAAGCCAGCTTTGTCGAGTGCCTGAATAACTTCAGACTGATTTGCTGGTTGAGCATAGTTAAGCTCAGCTGAAACACCACCGGTAAAGTCCAAACCAAGGTTAAGACCCTTAGTTACAATAAAGAAAATACTCGCTAACGTAATAAGGATCGAGAAGATTGCCGCAGGTTTGGCAATCTTCATGAACGGGATGATTTTTGCATCATCCGGACGTCCATATTGTTTTGAATCTTGTTGAGTCACTTTAGTCATCATCGATCTCCTTAAATGCTCAACTTTTTCAAATTACGGCGTTTACCATAAATGATTTGTACAATTGCGCGAGTCACTGTAATTGCAGTAAACATCGAACACACAATACCAATCATTAATGTTACGGCGAAACCTTTGATCGGGCCTGTACCAATTGCAAACAAAATGAATGCAACGAGGAACGTCGTTAAGTTCGAGTCAAAAATGGTGTTGTAGGCTCGATCATAACCGGCCACAATGGCCTGTTTGGGCGATGCACCCCAGAGCATTTCTTCTCGAATACGCTCACATATCAATACGTTCGCATCGACGGCCATACCAATGGTAATAACGATACCCGCAATACCTGGTAAGGTGAGGGAAGCCCCAATCCATGACATAACCGTTAAAATCATTGCCAAGTTAACAACGAGTGCAAAGTTAGCGATTAAACCGAATAGACGGAAGAAAACCACCATCCAGATTGCAACAAGCAAGAAGCCGATTTGAGTTGATAATACGCCCTTATCAATGTTTTCTTGACCAAGGCTCGGACCAACTACACGTTCTTCAACAAAATACATTGGCGCAGCCAAAGCACCTGCACGTAGCATTAATGCAAGTTCTGATGCTTCTTGAGGAGAACTTAAACCGGTAATACGGAAAGTTGAACCTAAAACGGCCTGAACTGTTGCAGCATTGATGACCACAGATTCAGTGTATGGAGTACGAACTTCTGTTTGTGCACCAGTTTTAGGATCTGTGACATAAGTAATTTTTTGCTTATTTTCGATGAACAATACCGCCATGCGTTTACCAACAGCATTACGAGTTGCATCGGACATAAGCTTACCGCCAGCACTGTCGAGAGTAATATTTACTTCGGCACCACCAGAGTCTTGGCTAAAGCCAGAACTTGCATTTTGAACACGCTCACCCGTCAAGATACGGTTACGTTGCAACAAAAGTTGACGACCGCTATCTAAAGACTCATAAGCAAAAACTTCTGTGCCCGGAGGTAAAGGTTGACCATTATATTTACCTGTATATGGGTCAATATATTGATCATTTGCGTCAGAAACCAAACGGAATTCGAGGTTTGCAGTACGGCCTAAAACACGTTTCGCTTCAGCTGTATCCTGAACACCCGGTAATTCAACGACAATACGGTTGCTACCCTGACTTTGTACCAATGCTTCTGCAACACCAAGTTCGTTAATACGATTACGTAATGTTGTTAAGTTTTGATTCACCGCATATGACTGAATTTCTTGGCGACGTACATCAGTATAAGAAAGCTTTAAAGTAGAACCTGTAGAGCTTGCTAATGCCTGTTGGGTATATTCATTCCCATTACGACGTAAAAAATCCATTGCTGCATCACGGTCAGCATTGTCAGCAAATTGAACAGTGATCACATTATTGGTTAATGCAAGACTATTAAATTTGATCTTGTTTTCACGGAACTGACGACGCAAATCGGTGGCAGAGGTTTCCATACGTTGGGCAACGGCTTTGTCCATATCTACTTCAAGCAAGAAGTGGACACCACCACGTAAGTCCAAACCAAGTTTCATTGGTTTAGCCCCAATCTTTTGCAACCATTCCGGTGTGGTTGGTGCAAGGTTTAGGGCAACAACATATTGATCACCTAAGTCACGGCGTAATACTTCTTTTGCTTTCAACTGCGCTTCAGAAGAGCTGACACGCAATAGGGCAGCATTATTTGTAAAAGTATTATCGTGACTTGCAATATTTGCTGTTTTTAAAATTTGCTCTGCTTTTTGCACCACACTTTGATCAATTTGGGTGCCAGCTTTGGCACCGGAAATTTGAACGGCGGGCTCATCCGGATATAGACTAGGCAGTGCGTATAATGTACTGATTACCAGAACAACCAGAATCAGTAAATATTTCCATGCAGGGTAACGCATTCGCTTTCTTCTTAAATGAAAAAGCCGTGCTAAAGCACGACTGTTTTATGATTAAAGGTTATTTAGAGTGCCTTCAGGTAATACTGAAATTACGCTGGCACGCTGAATTTTTACTTCTACACCACGGCTAAGTTCAACAACTGCATAGTCACCTTCAATTTTGGTCACTTTGCCCATTAAACCACCAGCGAACACAACTTCACTACCTACACCTAAGCTCTCGATTAAAGAACGGTGCTCTTTAGCACGTTTTGCTTGAGGGCGCCAAATTAAGAAATAAAAGATTGCAACGAATACGACAATCATCAAGATGTTTGGCAAAATACCTGTAGTTGGGCCAGCTGCCGGTGCTGCATGTGCAGCAGAAATTAAAAAGCTCATTTTGATTTCCTAAAGTTAAAAATATGAGTCAGATACCTGACATAATCCTAATTCGTTTTGCAATTTACCTTGTCTTGAGGTTGAGCGCAAATCGGGCTTATTCATCAACCGGACATGGTGGAACTTCTAAACCACGACGGGCATAAAAGTCCTGAACAAATTCATCAAATGTGCCATTCTCTAATGCATCACGCATACCTTCAGTTAAACGTTGGTAATAACGTAAGTTATGAATAGTACCGAGCATAGACGCTAACATCTCTCCACATTTTTCAAGATGGAATAGATAAGCACGGGTAAAGTTCTTACAAGTGTAGCAATCGCAATGTGGATCGAGCGGGCTCTGGTCATGGCGATATTTACTATTACGAATACGTACCAGACCATCAGTGACAAAATAATGACCGTTTCGCGCATTACGGGTTGGCATTACACAGTCGAACATATCGACACCGCGGCGCACCGCTTCAACGATATCTTCCGGTTTACCAACGCCCATCAAGTAACGCGGTTTATCTTGTGGCATTTTGCTTGGTAGATAATCTAAAACTTTGATCATCTCATCTTTAGGTTCACCTACAGATAAACCGCCAATCGCATAACCATCAAATCCGATTTCAAGAAGACCATTTAAAGACTCATCACGTAAGTCTTCATACATACCACCTTGAATAATGCCAAATAATGCATTCTTATTTTTGAGCTCATCATGATGATGGGTTTTACAACGTTTTGCCCAGCGTAAAGAAAGCTGCAATGATTTTTGTGCTTCTTCATGAGTTGCAGGATAAGGTGTACATTCATCAAAAATCATGACGATGTCAGAGTTCAAAACTTGCTGAATTTCCATAGAAATTTCAGGAGATAAAAATACTTTTGAACCATCAATCGGTGAGCGGAAAGTAACACCTTCCTCTTTGATTTTGCGCATTGCGCCAAGACTAAAAACCTGGAAACCGCCAGAGTCAGTCAAAATTGGCTTATCCCATTTAATAAAGTTATGTAGACCGCCGTGTTCTTTAATAACTTCGAGACCCGGACGCAAATATAAATGGAATGTATTTCCTAAAATAATTTGTGCCTGAATATCTTCGATATCACGCGGTAACATACCTTTGACTGTGCCGTAAGTCCCCACTGGCATAAAAACAGGTGTTTCAACAACACCATGCTCTAAAGTTAAACGACCACGACGGGCGCGCCCCGACTGACCTAATTTTTCAAACTTCATCTAAAAATCCTGAACACGAGCAGAGGCGAAGAAACAGTTCGCTGCTAAAAAGAGAGCTATTTTCCTTGATTCTGCGATGTAGTTCTACTACTAAATGTAGCTGGCTATAAAATAGATAAAATTTTCGCTAAGTTACAGACTGTTTTTTTCCTATTAAAAATTAGGTTTATAGTCAAAATTTTCATTAACAAGATTATCCTTAAAAGGACGAATCGCTTTCTTAGATAAAGTTAATGTATTGATGAGATTGTTAGGGAATACTTCAATCTGATTGTTGAACAGCTCGACATTACGGTTAAAAATGGTAATAGCCGCACCCACATTTTCATTTTGTTCCTGAATGTCATCCATCATTTTGCTATAAAGTGAATCGGCTTTAAGCTCAGGATAATTTTCAACAACGACATTTAAGCTACGAATCAGTTCTTTGCTCATTTTCTCGATTTGTTGGAGCTGAGAAATATCAGTGTTATTCACATTTAAATTAAGAATTTGCTGACGTAATTCAGTGACTTTTTCTAATGTCGATTTTTCAAAATGAGTATATTGATTAAGTGTTGTCTCAAGCGCCTCTAAAGTTTTGACTTTTTGACGTTCGAAATTGGCAACCTCAGACCAAGCACGTTTGGTCGCATTAAAATAACGTACGATGGTATTACGGATGTGAATGCCCCAGACAATCAGTACAACAAAAATCCCCAGGAAAATAAATAAACCAGTCATGGTCAGTTCCTTATTGTTATTCCCTCAGTTTACTTTTTAACTTCTCATTTTTATGAGTCGACAATTAAGTAATACGAGAGATTTATTTAATTAAGTTCAACATTAATTGCTGAAATTTTTCATATTGCGGCATGGTCATGGTACGTAAGTGCCCACGCAATGCTGAAACATCATGAATTTCACTTTGCTTACTGGTGGTCTGAAAAAGATTTTGCTCACCCAGATAACACAAAATTTGTTCTTCGTGATGATAAATTAAATCACCTGTAAAGTGCTGAAAAAAATCATGTAATTTTAAAGTTAAGCTCGGGCTGACCTCTTTGGCTAACTGATGTTGATTAACCCCAAAAATATTAAGTTCTTGGTTAATCAAAATATCACTACTTTGCCATTTACTGCTGTAGGGAGTAAAAAAACGAGAACGCTGATTGCTGACAGCAATACCTAGGGCAGGCATTTCAAATATAAAAGCGCCCCATAGGTCTTTATGAATTTCTTTTATAATTTTTTTATCGCTACTTTGATCTTGAATAATTGGTATTTCATTAACGTAATGATATTGAAATAGCAAGACTTGATGATCGGTTACGCCATCGTTCCATGTGACAGAAGCATATTGGGTAATTTCATTAGATTCAGTCCCTCGGTTAAACAGTGGAAAATACTGTTTTAATTTGCTCAGAACTAAAACTGGCTGCGCATGAATAGGAAGATAAGCTGGCAACTGCTGAAATTGTAAACCATAACGCAATATCACCATGCGCTGTTCTAGATAACGAATGACTTGTGTTAAGGGTTCTTGAGATTGATAGAGTAAATACGCTAAAAACCCCGTTAAAAAGGCGCCTAAAAAGCTCCAAATATATTGAATATACGGATGAAGAAAATAGCCAAAGGCCAATATTGTGATGCTGCAAATTGCAAGTAAGTAGGGGAGCACATTAAAAAAGCGAAGGTTGTGATCTTCACGCCAAGGATGTAAAGCATTTAAAAGATCTTGGGCTGAATGAGATTTTTGTCCAGCATCCCAAAGTCGAGCAATATTGCGAAAAACCTGTGTATTTTTTTTACGTCTTATATGAAGAGCTTCTTGTACGGTATCGATTGGCATGGAGGTAATGAGTTGATTATGATAGAAAAGTGCTATCTAAGATTATCTTTTAAATTGAAAGAGATAAATACTAAATGCTTTTAAATTAAGAATTTGTCTTCAAAAAATTGATGCTTGAGTTTTATTTATAAATTTCTGCAACACACTGGGTTAAATTCATGATTTTTTATTGTAAATATCTGGGCTGGGTTAAACCTTTTAATTCACCAGTGTGGTTTAACCCAACCTTAATTTTTTTAAACTTCTACCTTATCAATCAGCATTGCATCGCCATAGCTAAAGAAACGATAGCGGCTTTTAACTGCATGTTCATAGGCAGCCAAAATGTTGTCTCGATTTGATAGCGCTGATACCAACATGAGCAGGGTAGATTCTGGTAAATGGAAGTTGGTAATTAAGCGGTCTACGATGCAGAACTGATAGCCCGGATAGATAAAGATTTGCGTGTCGCCAGTCCAAGCTGCGATTTTACCGCCATGAGCTTGAGCTGCACTTTCTAAAGCACGTGTTGCAGTTGTACCTACGGCAATCACTTTATTGCCACGTGCTTTAGTCGCCAAAATTAAATCAATGGTTTCTTGAGGAACATCACACCACTCACTGTGCATGATGTGGTTGGTAATGTCATCAGTACGAACAGGCATAAATGTGCCGGCGCCAACGTGTAAAGTCACAAAAGTTTTTTGAACATTTTTTTGTTCTAACTTTGCTAATAATTCTTCATCAAAATGTAAGCTTGCAGTGGGTGCGGCAACACTGGCAATTTTTTCAGGATTATGGAAAACCGTTTGATAACGTTCGGTGTCAATTTCTTCTGCTTCACGGTTAAAGTAAGGCGGAATAGGTAACTGACCATATTGCTCAAGGACAGGCAAGATTGGCTGTGAAAACTCAACCACAAATAAATTTTCGTGACGGCCACGGACAATCACAGGAATATTATCTGCACCAACAAAAAGCTCAGCACCTGCTTTAGGTGAGTTGCTCGATTTAATATGACAATACGCTGTGGTGTGGTTCAGCATGCGCTCAACCAAAATCTCAATAGCACCGCCTGTAGAACGTTTTCCTTTAAGTCGAGCTTTCATTACTTTGGTGTCATTGAGCACTAGCAGATCACCTTCTTCGAACAGATCGATAATGTCTGTGAACATGTGATCGTGATATTGACCCTTTGAGTCTAAGTGCAACAACCGTGAAGCACTACGTGATTCAAGAGGGTAACGGGCAATAAGTTCATCAGGTAATTCAAAGGAAAAGTCAGACAGTTGCATATTTAGAAAAAAACACCGCAAAAATTGGGCCTAGTATAAACTTTTTCGCTTTTTTATGGCTGTGCTTCTGGCTTAAATCATGAAAAATGTTTAAGTGATCTAAAAGTGAACGATAATATTCACTTAGGGTTTGACAAGTTTTACAAACGCGCTAATATACGCAACACAAACATACTTCCTCTCCCGAGGTGGTGAAATTGGTAGACGCGGCGGACTCAAAATCCGCTGTCAGAGATGACGTGTCGGTTCGAGTCCGACCCTCGGGACCATATTCAGAATCGTAAGATTCTACAAAAAACCCCTAAGCTAACGGCTTAGGGGTTTTTTGTTTTAGAAAACAAATATTTATGCTCCATTAACTAATTGATTTATAAAGTTACTCAAAGTTTTTCCTGAGAAATTAGCCCTCTTGATAGAAATAATAAACATCCATATAAACATCCAGAACTTCTTCTAAATGTTAATGAAATCAGAATGGCTAGGATTGTTAAACCTTTAACTGTTACTCAAATTGATGCTTCACAACCTAAAGATAAAGATTACAACTTATCTGATGGTGAAGGACTTTACTTACGTATAAGAGCCTCTGGAACAAAAACGTGGATATTTCAATATAAGAACCAGCAAGATGTTCGAGTAGTGATTACTATAGGAAACTACCCACAATATAAATTAGCCTTAGCTCGTGAAAAGAAAAGAGATTACTTAAGTATCTTGGCAGAAGGTAAAGACCTTAAAGAATATTTAGAATCATTAAAAAAGAAGTCTACTCAAGAACTTTCACTTGAGGTCATAACACGTACATGGTTAGAACAATATGCAGTCAAGAAGTCTCTAGATGAAGAGACTAAGAGAAAAAGAGTTAGGAAATTTGAAAATCATCTGTTTCCTTATATTGGGCATTTGCAAATAACAGATATTAGGTCCAGCGATTTAAGACTGTTACTAAACAAGATTTATGAAAAGAGTGCTGATAATGCACAACGGATACGTTCCGATCTCATCTTAATTTTTAGTTATGCTGTTCAATATGGCTACATTGAAGTCAATCATGCAAGAGAGATGGAAAGTCTTGATTTAACAGTCCCTAAAAAACATAGACCAGCTTATCTTTAGAAAGATTACCTGAGTTAATACGGCGTATAAAAAGTGATACAGGGCAACCTTTAACCAAGTTTGGAATTCTATTAGGTCTACACATTTTTATACGTTCTTCAGAGTTACGGTTTGCTAGATGGAGTGAAATTGATTTAGTAAAGAAGCAATGGGTACTTCCTGCTAAAAGAAATGAGGTAAGGGGCGCTAAGCATTCTGATCGTGGAGCCATCAGCATATTGTTCCTTTATCTGACTATGCAATTGGGATACTTAAAGAAATAAAGCTGATTACTATGGGAAGCGAATATATCTTCCCTAGCTCATATAAAGGTGCTCAATTTCTAGGTGAGAATACATTCAATGATGCTTTAAGAAGGATGGGATATGATACTCAATCGGAACTATGCTTTCATGGACTGAGAGCTATGGCTCGTTCGGCATTAGGTGAGTGTGGGTTGTTTCAGAAAGATGCTATAGAAAAGCAAATGAGTCACCAAGAGCGAAATAATGTAGTGGGAGCTTATACTCACGTTGCTGAGTACTTACAAGAACGAAAAGAAATGATGGAATGGTGGAGCCAATATCTAATTGATATCGAGAGAAAAGGATATATTTCACCCTATTATTATGCTAATCCAGAAAAAAATAATGTAGTTGTCTTTCAAAGAAATATTGCGTAAATGAGAGTATGAGGGAACTTGCTGTGCAGTTCCAAAACTACAAGTTGAAAAGTGGAAATTTTATCCATCATTAAAATTGAGTTTATAAATTATGATTAGATATGTAGCCATAATATTTCTATTCTTATCAGATATAGGGGATATACGATAGATAAGTTTGGACAAGATTTATGTATTAATGAATTATTGCTATTGGAACTATTACTTATTTTGAAGAGTTAAATGGGGTTTCAGCTAATGATCCATCAACGTTAGCGTTGTGTGGCATATTATCTATTATTTTTTCCATAATCTTAATTTTTATAAGAAATAAGTACTTTACACTATTGTTTCTATGATATAGGTATTTTGACGTTTAATATAGTATTAGGTGTTGATTCTTGTGATGAATTAGATAGGATACTTCCAAAATATTTTTTAATTTGTATAACAAGAAAATCAGGAGAAAAAGAGGTTGTTTTAATAAAAATTAATATCATAAAGTTTTTTGATAATTATATTGGATCTATTTTTTAATTTACTCACATTATATAAGCAAGTTTGCATAGTTTCATAATCTCATTATACGGCTTATTTGTGGCTTTTATTAGCAAAATAAGAAAAACTACTATTGCAATTTTTTAGTTATTCTTCACAAAAAATATCGACAATAAAGGAAAAATGTTATAGATTACCCCGCTTTAAACCCGAATAAAGTTAAAATTGGGTTAACTTTAAAATAATTTCAGCCCCTGGTCCTAGTGTAAAATTAATTGTCATGCTTAAAAATAATAGCCTTTTCCGAAAAGAGGTTTTTGATTCAAGGAAAAATAGATTCGTTGGGAATGTAATTATTTCAGTTCCAATCACATTTAAGATGTTAGCACTCATTTTTGGCTTGATGGGGCTTGCTTTGCTCCTTTTTATTTTTTTAGGTGAATTTACTAAAAAGGTTAGAGTTTCAGGCCAAATTATGCCGAATGATGGGTTTGTAAAAATATATAGTACAAGAACTAGTATTGTGAAGGATATTTACGTTAAAGAAAATGATTTTGTAAAAGTTGGACAGAATCTTTTACATATAAATAATTCATTTTTCTTGGAGAATAATAAAGATTTATATGATTCGATTAGTTACGAATCTAATCAGCGTACAGAGTTGTTTTCAAAGGAAGTTGCTAAAGAAAAAACAATTTATGAAAATAAAAAACAAAATATGATTAAGGAGCTAGACTATATAAATAAAGAAATAAGTAATGCAAATCAACTTTTCTATACTACAAAATATAAGTTGAGTGTAGCTAGTGATGTATATGCACGTTATAAAATAGCCTATAGAAATAATGCGGCTAGCTTGGATGAAGTCCAAATAAAAGAAAGCCAAACCTTGGATCTTAAAAATCAACTTAAACAAATAGAGAGTGATCTAGACAGCTTAAAAGAAAATTTAAGAAATAAAAAATTTGAAATCTTATCTTTAGAACAAGAACACCTTAAACATTTGACACAATTGAAAAGAGAAGAATCTGAAATTAATCAAGAAAAAATTCAGAATCAGTCGAATAGTGATCAAATATTAAAGAGTCCAATTGATGGCAAAATTTCGATAATTAATATCGAGAAGGGACAAACGATTGAACTCAATAAAATACTGATGTCTATAGTGCCAACAAACACTAAGTTAGTATGCTTTTTATACGTTCCATCTAATGCTATAGGTTTTATAAAACCTAACACAGAAGTTTCTATTAGATATTTTGCATTTCCATACCAAAAATTCGGGTTAGCTAAAGCAAAAGTATTGAGCATATCTGAAACCCCAATTCCTTATCAGGATTTAAATTCATTGGGACTGATACCTATGCAAGGCATTACTTCAAATGAGCCTGTATATATTATAAAAGCCTCATTAGAGAAGCAGACTATTACCACTTATGGAGAAGAAGTAAACTTAAAGGTGGGAATGCTACTTGAAGCAGATATAAAGCTTGAGAAAAGAAAAATTTATGAATGGATACTTGAACCTTTGTATACAGTAACTGGTAATATTTAAAATGTCTTATATTCAAAATTTGGTATTTACATTTAGATCAAAGGTCCCAGTAATCCTACAAACGGAAAACAGTGAATGCGGCTTAGCTTGTTTAGCAATGATTTCAAGCTATTATGGCCATTATGAAACAATCTTTACATTAAGGCAAAAATATTCAGTTTCAATAAAAGGAAGCAGTTTAAGTGATTTAATTAAAATTGCTGGACAAATAAATTTAAACTCAAGACCTTTAAGATTAGAGATGAATGAACTCTCGAAACTTAGACTACCATGTATTATTCATATTAACATGGATCATTTTGTTGTATTAGTTTCTGTTAATAAAAAAATTGAAGTGATTGACCCTGCTTTGGGGAAAAGGTTTTTTTCAATCGATGAATTTTCTGATATCTTTACGGGTATTGCTTTAGAAATCTGGCCAAATTCAAAATTTGAGAAGAATGAAAAAAAAGAAATATTTAATTTTTTCTATCTTTTACATGATTTAAAAAACTTATTACCTTCATTTAGTTACATATTAATACTGGCGGTTGTTTTAGAGATCTTAGGCTTAGTTTCACCTCTATATATGCAATTTGTTCTAGATAATGTTATTCCAGAAGGTGATAGACAGTTATTGTTAACTCTAACGATAGCTTTTTTTATGTTAATGGTTTTTAATATTATTATAACTACAACACAAACACTAATAGGCATGTTTGTTTCTACTACTTTAAATGTACGGTGGAAATCAAATGTACTTAATCATTTAGTTAATATTCCTAATGAGTACTTTTTTAAAAGGCATTTAGGGGACATTATTAGTCGGTTTAACTCAATTGACCCTATACAATCCACACTAACTTCAACTTTTATAATAACACTTTTAAATGCTTGTTTGGCGATATTTACACTTTGCTTAATGTTTTATTTTAGTGCTCAATTAGCATTAATAACATTAATTGCTATGATACTTTATCTGTTATTAAAAATAATCACATATTTACCTTTGCGAAGTTTGGCTGAAAAGGGAATTATTCTTGGTGCTTCACAAAATAGTTATTTAATGGAAACTATACGTGGAATCAGAGTAATAAAGCAATATAATAAGCAAGATGAGCGTTCTAATAATTGGCTTAGTTTATTTATTAACCAGACAAATAACTCCTTATCAAGTCAAAAATTAAGTGTAGTAATTTCAATAGTTAATAAATTTATATTTGGAGTTGAGAATTTATTAATTATATGGTTTGGGGCAAATCTTGTAATTGATAAAACATTTACTATTGGTTTTCTTACGGCATTTATTGCATATAAAACTCAATTCTCAACTAGGTTTTCAAGCCTTATTGATAGCTATTTTCAAATAAAAATGTTGAGTCTTCATGGTGAGAGATTGAGCGATATCGTTTTAACTGATCAAGAAGCTGTAACATCTTTTGAACTAACATCAAATTTAAAGCAGGAAATTAAAGGTCAGATTAAAGCTGAGAATATCAGTTTTAAATATGGGGATTTCGAAGCTGAAATTATTCAAGACCTGAATTTAACAATTGAGGCAGGTCAGAGTATTGCACTTACAGGACCGAGTGGATGTGGAAAAACAACATTTTTAAATTTACTTAATGCATCTTTAGAACCAACTTCGGGTGAAATTTTTCT
Organism: Acinetobacter sp. AC1-2; assembly: GCF_016124155.1. Classification (NCBI taxonomy): domain Bacteria; kingdom Pseudomonadati; phylum Pseudomonadota; class Gammaproteobacteria; order Moraxellales; family Moraxellaceae; genus Acinetobacter; species Acinetobacter sp. AC1-2. The sequence continues at coordinate 249,655 of NZ_JABFFO010000004.1, read as the reverse complement.
TGATAATATTCCATTTTCACAATTGGGTACAAAAAATTTAAGGTCATTAATAGCCTGTGTAGACCAAAATGATACTTTATTTGCTGGAAATATTATTGAGAATATTAGTTTTTTTGATTCTAATGTAAATCTTGAATGGGTTGAGCGATGTGCTGAAATGGCAGGTATTCATAATGAAATAATTAAGATGCCTATGGGATATTGGAGTTTGGTGGGTGATATGGGAAGTAGTTTATCGGGAGGGCAGAAACAAAGAATACTAATCGCACGTGCGCTCTATCAAAAACCTAAAATTCTCTTTATGGATGAAGCCACAAGTCATTTAGATATACGAAAAGAAAAAGAAATTAACCAAATGATTTCTGAGTTAAAAATTACCAGAGTTATTATTGCTCATAGAAAAGAGACAATTATGTCTGCTGATCGTGTAATTTCACTTAAGGAGGGAAAAATATGCTTTGATAAGATTAAATGATCTCTCAAATTTTAAGCTTTGAAACTTTATACTTTTAAGAATTATTTTTATGATTAAACTTGATATCTCACCTAATAAATTTCGGAATGAATTCCAAAGTAAAAAACCATTTCTTGTTAGAAATTCTTTTGTCCCACAAATAACAGATCGACAAATTGATGAAATAGTGCTGCGTGCAGATATTATTCAAGATGACTTTAAACTTAATTTTGAAGGAAAAGTTCTACCAAAGAATAAATATGTTGAAAGTTTTCAAGATGTGGGAAAAGTACGTAATCGCTTTATAAAAGCAGCACTAGTTGATTATATGAGACGTGGTGCGACTCTTATTGCTAATAAATTATATAACGAGCCTTTAATATATAACTATCATAAACAAATTGAAGAAATAGCAAATCGACCTGCATTATCAAGCCTATATATCAGTTACGGGAATGAAGATGATAGCTCTTTCCGTGCTCATTGGGATACGCGTGATGTATTTGTTTTACAATTAGTAGGTCGAAAAAAATGGATATTGCATGAGCCAAATTTTGAATATCCTTTACCAAGCCAGCAAAGTAAAGATATGGAACATGTAGTAAAATGTCCAACTACTGAACCTTATATGGAAGTTATTTTAGAGGAAGGTGATTTATTATATGTTCCTAGAGGATGGTGGCACGATCCAGTACCATGTGGAGAGCGTACAGTTCATTTAAGTGTAGGTACATATGCCATTTATAGAAATGATTATTTACATTGGATTATTCAAAATATTTTGCCAAGTCATCCAGAAGCTAGAATGCATTTAGATTCATATAATTCTATTGATGACTTGACTGCATATGCAAATCTTATCCATGAAAAATTAACTGATCCGGAATTATTAAGAAATTTTCACCGGTTACATGCTGTTGAACATTATAGAACTAATGATACATTAAATTTAAATAGTCTATGTGATCCTAATATTGAAGAAATACCTGAAGAAAAATTACTATATATTAATTTATTTCATTGCGTGGAGGATTTAGAAAAAGATATTATTGCTAATGGTACTTTTTTAAAAATTGAAAGTAGGCCTGATATGAGAAAAGTTTTACAATGTATACTTGATCATCAAGGTATTTCTACTTATACATTGCTTAAAAAAATGCCAAATCTTGACAAAAAGTATGTTAAAAATATGCTTTTTAAATTAGCTTGTTTTGATATTATTCGTTTTGATTAATATTTAATTACTTTTTAATAAAAACTTTATTCGAATATGAGGCTTTAAATGCGAACTTTAAATATAGAAGAACTTGAAACGATTGGTGGTGGTGCTGATGATTCTAATTCTGCTGCAAAAGGCAAAGTAGTTGATGGTGTTATTGCATGGGCTATCGGGGAAATGGGAGAAAAAACACAAGAATATGCTGATGCGTATGATAGAGGTGGGATGACTAGTGTAATTGTTGAAACACCAGCTTTCCAAGCCATAATTGGTACCACATCAATGATTGGAGAAGCATTAAATGCTGGTACTGACTATTGCGGTGGTAGCACTGATTATAGTTAATTTATAAATAAAACAGCTACCCTCTCATAGGGTAGTTGTTAAATATTTTGTATAGAGAACTTATATTATGAATTTAGATTATTTTGGTTTTGGTGTTACTAGATTTATTATTGTTTTTTTGATAGGAAGTTTTTTCTCTCTATTGCTTCGCTTTGTTTTTAGTTTTGATAGTAATAGTGCTGTAGAAATTGGCACCTATTTAACTTATATACTTTTTGTTTATTTGGGATATATTTATACTAGAAAGTCCACTGGTTTAAGATATTTGAATTCTTTCTTTTTATCATTTTTAGTGATTTTAATATTTATTATAATTTGTATTGCTTTTGGTTATTTTGATTTAAGTGGTGCATTACGTTCTTTACTATTGTATTTGCTTTTAATGCAATTTGGGTCATTAATATTTCTTATTAAAACTAAGTTTGTGAACTGATAGGATAGTGAGCTTTGTTAAAGTAATTGAGCTCACTAAATTTTATCTTTAAATATTGAGGATAATAAATAAAAATTTCTATATAACTAATAAAAGAAAGTGAAATTTCAAACTATTAAATAATTTAACATAATTAAAAAGGCTCATGCGTTTAGTATAAATCCTCCTTTAAGGTTAAGTAGATATTTAAATAAAATGAGATAAACAGCATACAGTATGTTTTTATTAAACAATTTTTTAACTCCTGACAAAAACTAATGTAAATCCATCTTTTTTTGATTTGTTCGAAGGTAAATGATCAGAGTAATGAACTATTTGGATAAATAATGATCATTTGATTATGGTAGTAGAATAAACATCCATAAAGACATCCAATGTAAATTCATTATTAAAATAATTATTTATTATCAAAGAGATGACGTGTCGGTTCGAGTCCGACCCTCGGGACCATATTCAGAATCGTAAGATTCTACAAAAACCCCTAAGTTAACGGCTTAGGGGGGGGTTGTTGGGTTAAAAAAACTGCCTATCAATTATAATTTTATCTTTTATTGTTAATTCTTGATTTATAAAAAGTTTAGATTTCTTATGAAATTTCATTCAGGAGACGATTTACGAAAATAAGTGATGATCTATAATTTTTGTGGAATAAATAGATCTGTCCTTCATTCAAAGTCTTGAGCTGTAAATTTTGATTAGAATATAAAAGACAAGATAGGGTATACGATTTAGGTAGGATTATTTTTCTACTTATTATTTTACAATTAGAGAGTAAATTATGAATAAAAAAATGATTGGGGTAATCTTCGGCTTAATCATTTTGATTTGTGGGTATTTATACGCTTCGCCTTATATCATCTTAAATAGTATTAAGAATGCATTGAAAGAGAATGATAGTGAAAAGGTTTCTGCTTATATTGACTATACAAGTGTACGCCAAAGTCTGAAAGATCAGATGAATGCTTATATGCTAAAAGAGATCACAACTAAAGAAGCAAATGGTTGGGAAGCTTTAGGTGCAATGATGGCTTCTACTTTGGCCGAGAAGATGGTCGATGCAGTAGTAACACCTGAAGGTATGACCTTGATGCTGCAAGGGAAGGATCTTAGAAAAAGTTTAACTGGTAATAGAGAGGATACGCCTAAAGAAAGAACAGATACCTCAAAGATAGAATACAGAACTCGGTATTTATCAATGAGTATGTTTGAGGTAAATTTTAAAAATAAAGAGAATGGTTCGGATGTGAAAATCATTATGGAGCGTGATGGTTTGAGCTGGAAAATAAAAAAGATTGTTTTGCCCATGGATGAGATAAAGCCTAAACAAAAACTAGAGCCGACAACGATTCCTACAGTAGAAAAAATACCAGAATCTGAAAATCCATCAATGATAGAACCAACGACAACGTTTAATTTCTCTGGTGTACAGAAGGGGGCGAAACTTGAATCTTGTTATCATGATCCATGTTCAATTGCTCGTGTTATGGAATTTAAATTAATTAAGCAGACACCCACTGAATCAAATATTGAGTTAACACTTGTGGGTGGTAGCCGAGGCTGGGATGCTAAACAAATAGAATGGAACCATGAAGCTCATAAAATCCAGATTCAATGCTCTATTACTAAGCCAACAATACAGATTGAAGATCAGGTAACAATCGTACCTTTAAATAATTCTGGTGTGCCTGGTGTATTATGGTCGGATGCCGAAACTTATATGCAAGCATGCCATAACTATACTGGGGATATGGATGCTGGCATTCAACAGTATGGTTATAATGTACAAGATAGTTAAATTATTAATAAATAGTAATCTGAAAAAAGGCTAGTTTGTTGGCCTTTTTTCAAACAATACTTTTAATCTGCTTTCAATAATTCTGAACTCACATTTCTAACATCTTACAACTCTCCACCTTCAAACATTTGTTGTATTTTCCTAAAAACTGCCCACTTTATGTATCTAAAAACCTTTAATTGAAACTTCACATTTCTATTTTGAAAAGAAAGTTGCTCTTTTAATGTACTGTGTTAAAGTTTGTAGTAGATCATAATGATTATAAGTACATTTCTTTTAAGAGCGGTTCCGACCAAAAACGACAAAATCTGTGAGGCGGGCAATGACATTCCAACATTTAGAACTAAACCAGATTGAGCAGTTAAGTGCTTGTAGAATATCGCTTTTGCTTGGATTAAATGCCGAGCAGAACTATATTGAGCAATTTTTCCGGTTTAGTCTTCGTCTTTTGAAGTGTAAAAAAGCCTTATTGACTTTTAATCAAGAACCTTACTTTTGGCATCGTTGCCCAGATGGTATGACCGCCATTTCGTTTAAACCTTCAAAACATTTAAAACAGTGCTTTGCTAAACAACAGGTGATTAATCACTTACATCCTTCCTATCAAAATTTAACCAACTATTTAAAAGAATTAAACATCGAGTGCAGCAGGGCATTGGCCGTGCATCTTCTACACCCTGATAAAACATCTATGGGTTTCGCCGTTTTTTTTGATGATGATGCAGCAACATTTGAAGATGAAGACATCCAGTTATTGCTCGATTACTGTTCTACTTTTATGCAACAGGTCGAGTTGAAGTTTAACTATGAAGAGTTAAACGAACTCTATGAGCAACAAGTCGCGATTAACTCAAGTAAAACAAAATTCTTTTCAATCATTTCACATGATCTCCGAGCGCCATTTCATGGTTTGTTAGGTTTTTCAGAAGTACTCGCCAAAGAGCGTGAAACTTTAGATGAATCAAGCATTCAAAACATTGCAGACTATCTATATGACACTTCGCAATCGACCTATAACTTGCTCGAAAGCTTACTGACATGGGCCATGGCAGAAGGTGGGCGTTTTGTTTATCACCCGATTAACTTTAACCTTAGACAAGTCAGTAATATCGTTTTTGATGTTTTATATACCTTAGCTTTAAAGAAAAATATTGAATTGATGAATGCTGTACCAGAAGATTTAAAAATCTATGCTGATATCAATATGATGACCTCAGTGATTCAAAACTTGGTGTCAAACGCGCTGAAATTTACAGATGTTGATGGTTCGGGCAAAGTCTTTATTGAAGCTAAACAAACTGGCGAAAATATTGAAATAACAGTTCGAGACACCGGATTAGGTATGACCAAGCAACAAATGGCGAATTTGTTCCATCCACGTATTACTGCCAGCTTTAAAGGTACAGCAGGTGAAAAAGGTGCGGGTTTAGGTTTGAGCTTATGTAAACGTTTTGTCGAGATTAATCAGGGGAAAATTAATGTCAGTTCCAAAGAGGGTGTTGGAACCACATTTAAAGTTTTATTACCTTCGGCTCAAGACAGTCATGATCCTCATATCGAATATCAATCATCATCGGAAGCAAAATTAGTCTAATCCCTTTTCCTACCACTACTCGAACTGCTATAACTAAAAAGAGAGTACGAGGAAAAGAGCTTTTTATATGAATGCGGAGCAGTTACAAAAAACATTGCGTGCGAGTCAGTACGCAGAACAAGTTTTAGGCCTGCATCAGGCTGTTTTAGATCAAGATTACCAAATAGATCAATTTACTGCACCGCTCTCAACTGATCAAATTTACCAATTTGTACAAACCACATTAGATGGAATTGGTGACGAAACATCTTGGATGCGCGCACTTCGTATTTTGCGTGGTCGTTTAATGTTTCGCTGGATCTGGCAAGATGCCAATCAGCTTACCGATGTTGTCACACTTACTCGTGAACTTTCTGATTTTGCCGATGCCAGCATTTGTGCGGCAAAGGCTTTTGCACGTGTAGCACTCGTAGCGAAACACGGTGAACCTGTGGGTTACTCTGGCAAAGTTCAAGATTTGATTGTAGTTGCCATGGGTAAGCTCGGTGCACAAGAGCTTAATCTCTCGAGTGATATTGATCTAATTTTTGCCTTTGATGAACAAGGCGAAACCAATGGTCGTAAATGCATTGATGTACAGCAGTTCTGTATTTTATGGGGACAAAAACTCATTTATTTGCTTGAGCACATTACCGCAGATGGTTTTGTGTTTCGAGTAGATATGCGCTTGCGTCCTTGGGGGGATGGTTCGGCATTGGCGATTAGTCATGCAGCTTTAGAAAAATATTTAAGTCAGCATGGTCGTGAATGGGAACGCTATGCATGGATTAAGGCACGTGTTGTAACTGGAGATAAAGAAGGGCAAGACTTGTTAGAAATGACACGTCCTTTTGTATTCCGTCGTTATGTTGATTACACCGCCTTTGCTGCTATGCGCGATATGAAAGCGATGATTGAGCGTGAAGTTCTACGCCGTCATATCGAGGATGATATTAAACTCGGGGCAGGCGGTATTCGCGAAATTGAATTTATTGTTCAGGTGTTCCAGCTTATTTATGGCGGGTCTAAGCGTGAGTTACAAGACCGCCAATGTTTAGTCAGCCTTGAGCACATTGGTGAAGCAGGTTTGTTAGAAAAACAAGCCGTTTTAGAATTAGAAGATGCCTATCTGTTTTTACGCCGTGTTGAACATGCAATTCAAGCGCTCAATGATCAACAAACCCAGCTATTGCCAGAAGAAATTGACCTAAGACAACGCATTATAGATACCTTAGGTTTTGCGAGCTGGAATGAATTTATTGATGTTCTTAATGAGAAACGCCAGAAAGTAAAAGTTCAATTTAAGCAATTGATTGAAGATACAAGTTCAAATGCAGCGACTGAAAACTTTGGGCAGTTAGAGCAGCAATTAGATGAAGTGTTGGATGACAATGCGAAAAATCTGATTCATGAGTTTTGGCACGGTCATGCACTCAAAAAACTACCTTCAAATGCAGTTCAGCGTTTAAAAACATTCTGGCCTCATTTAATTGAAGTGATCTTACAGTCCGAACAACCTCAAACAGCACTTTTACGTTTAATGCCGCTAATTGAATCGGTCATGCGCCGGACAGTGTACTTAGTCATGCTGATTGAAAGTAAAGGAGCATTACAACGCTTAGTTAAAATGGCGACCGTAAGTCCTTGGATTTGTGAAGAGCTAACGCAATATCCAGTACTGCTTGATGAGTTTCTATCGATGGACTTTGAGTTGCCAAAACGGAAAGACTTAGAAGACTCTTTGCGTCAGCAGTTACTTCGCATTGAAATTGATCAGGTTGAAGACCAAATGCGAGCACTTCGCCTGTTTAAAAAGAGCAATGTACTCACTGTCGCTGCAAGCGATGTGTTAGCTGAAAGCCCACTAATGAAAGTATCCGATGCGTTAACTGATATTGCTGAAGTGAGTGTAAACGCAACCCTCCATTTAGCTTATCAGACTGTAGCAAAGCGTCATGGTTACCCATGTGATGTCGATGGGAAACGGTGCTCTCTCGACTACAAAGCCTTTGCTGTCATTGGGTATGGCAAGGTAGGTGGAATTGAGCTGGGTTATGGTTCAGATTTAGATCTTGTCTTTATTCATTATCTGGATGAACAAGCCGATACGGATGGAACTAAGTCTATTACTGGCTTTGAGTTTGCGATGCGTGTTGCTCAAAAATTTATGTCACTCATGACCACCCAAACGCTTGATGGCCGTGTCTATGAAATTGATACACGATTAAGACCATCAGGTGAAGCAGGTTTGTTGGTGACAAGTCTTAAGGCCTACGAACACTATCAGTTGAAAAGTGCATGGCTTTGGGAGCATCAGGCACTCGTTCGTGCACGTTCTATTGCTGGTGATCAGGTGCTTTGCCAGAAATTTGAAATATTTCGCCGCGAGATATTGACTCAATCTAGAGATGAGGCTTATGTTCGTGAAGAAGTGTTGAAAATGCGTCAGAAAATGAAAGACCACCTAGGTTCATCTTCTGAACAAAAAAAACATGGTATTTTTCATTTAAAACAGGATGCAGGTGGTATCGTCGATATCGAATTTATGGCACAGTATGCTGTACTTGCATGGAGCGGGACGAACCCTGATCTCGCCCATTATTCTGATAATGTAAGAATTTTAGAAGATGCTGCTAAAGCAGACTGCTTATCCAGTGAAGATGCCACAGCATTAATTCGAGCCTATCTTAGTGAACGTGCCGAAAGCCACCGTTTAGCCCTTGCAAATCAATCCATGCAAGTAAGCGCAGCGGACTGGCGTAGTACCCGTGCGGTCGTTTGCAATTTATGGCAAAGATTAATAGACCCAACCGCCTCGGTTGAGTTGGATAGTGAATGATTTTATAACAATTTGGAGTGTTCCATGAATTTGGCTGATCGTGATGGTTTTATTTGGCAAGATGGACAATTAATTGATTGGCGTGATGCAAAGATTCACGTTTTAACACATACTTTACACTACAGTATGGGCGTATTTGAGGGTGTTCGTGCTTATGAAACGCCTAAAGGTACTGCCATTTTCCGTCTGCAAGACCACACAAAACGTTTGTTAAATTCAGCAAAAATTTATCAAATGAAAGTACCGTATGACCAAGCAATGCTTGAACAAGCACAAATTGATGTTGTACGTGAAAATAAATTAGCTTCTTGCTATTTACGTCCCCTCATCTGGATCGGTTCAGAAAAACTTGGTATTGCAGCAACAAATAACACCATTCATGCCGCAGTTGCAGCATGGGCATGGGGCGCATACCTTGGTGATGAAGCAATGGCGAATGGTATTCGCGTTAAAACTTCATCGTTTACTCACCATCATCCAAACGTGACCATGTGTAAAGCAAAAGCATCTGGTAACTATACGTTGTCAATTCTTGCTCACCAAGAAGTTGCACATTCTGGTTACGATGAAGCTATGTTAATGGACCCGCAAGGTTATGTATGCCAAGGTTCTGGTGAAAACGTATTCTTAATTAAAGATGGCGTTTTACATACTCCAGATATCGCTGGTGGTGCGCTTGATGGTATTACACGCCAAACTGTCATGACGATTGCTAGAGATCTTGGTTATCAAGTTGTTGAACGTCGTATTACACGTGATGAATTCTACATTGCAGACGAAGCATTCTTCACTGGTACTGCTGCGGAAGTAACACCAATTCGTGAATACGATGACCGTCCAATTGGTGCAGGTGGCCGTGGCCCAATTACTACTGAAATTCAAAAGACTTACTTTGATGCAGTTCAAGGTAGAAATCCGAAATATGAACACTGGTTAACTTACGTAAAATAAGTTAATCCGTTAACATAAAAAGGCGAACATAAGTTTCGCCTTTTTATTTTTGGCTTCGGGAGCTTTTATGCATATTGTCTATGTCTCTGATGGTAAGGCAGGACACCGTTCACAAGCATTAGGCTTGTTTCAGGCAATGCAAAGACAACAGCCAGAAACAACTTTTGAAGAAATCCTCATTTCTGATTTACCTATTATTTCTTTAATTCAGGTACTTTTCTCTTCAAAAAACTCCTTATTTCAACAAGCCCCCGATTTTATATTTGGAGTGGGCAGTCACACTCATTTTCGGGTCTGGTTACTCGGTAAAATTTTTAGAAAAGCTAAAACTATTATTTTGATGAAGCCTAACTTACCTGTGGTTTGTTTTGATTATGCTGTTATTCCAGAACATGACGGTATTCATGCCGATAGCCATGTGATTGTCACGCGTGGTGCACTCAATCCAATTCGTAATGAAAATCGCCATCAAGCAGCCAGAATTTTAATAGCCTTAGGTGGCTCATCTAAACGACATCAATGGAACCAAGATAAAGTATTAAGCAGTGTTCAAAAAATTGTTGAGAATAATCCAGACGCTGAAATTATTCTGACGACTTCACGCCGAACGCCAGCAGGATTTATCGATATTTTAAGACAGCAAAGCTTTGCCACACATTTGCAAATATTTCCGGTTGAGCAAACACCTCAAGGCTGGATTTTTGAAGAAATGCAAAAAGCAGAAGCTGTTTGGGTGACAGAAGACAGCGTATCTATGATATTTGAGGCGCTTACTGCGGGTTGTCGAGTAGGGGTAATGGCAATGGACCGTTTGAAAGACGACCGCATTACCTACTCAGTTGATCAAATGTTAGAATCAAAGTTAATTTCACAGCAGACTTGTGTTGTACAGTTACCACAACCTTATGCTTTTAAAGAAGCAGACCGTGTGGCAACATATCTTTTAGCGAAAAATTAAATTTTTTATTTTGAGTAAATAAATGAAAATATTGCATATTGCGAATTTTGGCTTTAATAAACAAGGCGCCCATTTTTACTGCACAGACCGTAAAATTTCTGCCGGATTAATTGAAAATGGCCATTTCGTTTATGACTTTAGTTTTCGTGACATGGCTCGCATGGGAACCATTTTTAAAACAAAAAAACTGGGTGCCAGTTGGGCCAATAAAGAAGTACTAAAGGTCGTTAATAATATTGAACCTGATCTGATACTTATCGGACATAGTGATTTAATGAGTCCGGATGTCCTTAGACAGATTAAAGAATCTTATCCAAATACTAAAATTGCATTTTGGTATGTTGACCCGCTTTATCTCGAAAGCAAACTCGATTTCGTAAAAGCATTTTCGCCTTATCTAGATGCTATTTTCTGCACAACAGGTGGCGAATATCTACAAAAATTAAAGCAGCCTCATTTAAGCGTCGCCTATTTGCCAAATGTTGGTCACCGTAATGTAGAAACGCTACAACAATTTTCAAACGCTAACACAGACAAGACTTTTATTTTCTGTGGCGTGGTTTATAAAGAACCTGAGCGTGAGAAGTTCTTAAAAGATTTGGCAGATGCATTGAAACAAGGCCATGTGAACTATCAATATTATGGTTGCTTTGAACAGCCGGGTGTTTACGGTAAAGGTTATTATAAAGTTTTGTCTGAGACAAAAATGGGACTCAATTACTCACGCCGTAATGATGTAACCTTGTATAGTTCTGACCGTATTGTACAACTGACCGGTAATGGTTTACTCACCTTTAGCCCAAGAATTCCTGGCTTTGAAAAACTCTACACTGAGCAGGAAGTAGTTTACTTTGGTGATCAGTTCGACTTGGCCAAAAAGATACAATTCTTTGATCAGAATCCAGAGCAAGCTAAAAAAATAGCGAAAGAGGGATGGGAGAAAACACGCAAATCTTTCAATGCTAAGCGCATCACCCAATTTATGGTTGAAGTGACATTTAAGCAGCCCCTTTCAGAAAATTATGAATGGTCACATGAGGTGTATGCATGATGTGGTTTTTGTACGTTGCGGTAGGCCTGCTAGCACTTGCTGCACTATTATATGTGCTGGGTAATTATACATTTTGGCTTCCGTTTCGTTCGAGCAAACTACCACGCATTGTGATGCTGCATCAGGTTACCCCTAAAGATGCGGCCTCCGGCATGAATATGCCTCCTGAAAAGTTTGAACAACTCTTACAGTTGTTGACGCGTAAAAAAGCTACTTTTTGCTTTGTCTCTGAGCTTGAACAACATCGTGGTCAAAAGAACATTGTTGCTTTAAGTTTTGATGATGGCTTTATGGATAATTATCTATATGCCTATCCATTACTCAAAAAATATAATGCAAAGGCAACCATTTATTTGGCTACGCAAATTGAAGGAATCGAAAAGCTAACTCATGAGCAAATCCATGAAATGGCAAATTCAGGTTTGATTGAGTTTGGTGCGCATACACAACATCATGTGAATTTACTTAAGCTTGATGATCAAACCGCTTATGATGAAATGCTTCAATCTAAAAAAGATGTCGAAGCATTAGTTGGAAAATGCCCTAGCTTTGCTTATCCGTTTGGTCGATTTAACGAAAAGCACCAGAAAATGGCGCAAGAGATTGGCTTTAAAAACGCCGTATCAACTCGTAAAAAAATCGAAGCGTACGAAGCAATTAATCAATTTAATATTCCACGTGTCAGCACGCATGGTGCCATGAATGCTTTACAGATGCGTATCGCCCTTGCTAAAGGACGTTATAAGTTATGAATAAAATTCCATGTAGTGTCTATATTGTCACTTTAAATTGTGGCGCTTGGTTAGAGCGAACTTTGCAAAGTGTCAGTGAGTTTGATGAAGTCATTATTTTAGACTCTGGCAGTACTGACAATACTTATGAAATTGCAGAGCGCTTTGAAAATACGCAAATCTCTCATCAAGATTGGCAAGGTTATGCTGGGCAAAAAAGTTTGGCTTTAGCAAAATGCCGAAATGATTGGGTACTCAATTTAGATGGTGATGAAGTCTTATCTAACGAGTTAAAACAAGAGATTGTTGAGACCATTCAACAGAACAAGCTTGATGCATTAATCACACCGATTAATGATGTGTTCTTAGGTGTTCCCAACAGCAAACATACTAAAAAGCATGCAAAAGTGCGTTTTTTTCGCAAGTCTAAAGGACATTATGACCTTGCCAATAAAGTCCATGAAAATGTGATTGTGGATGGTGAATCTCAGCGCGCTCAACATGATATTTATCATTATGGCGAGTCGAGCATTTTCGTTAAAGTCGAAAAAAATAACCAATATTCCAATTTAAAAGCATTAGAGAAATTCCAAAAAGGAAAGTCTCCAAGCGTTGCAAAATTGGTTTTGGTGATGCCAGTGACTTTTATGAAGTCTTATTTTATTCGCCGTAGTTTCTTAAATGGTTGGCGTGGTTTCGTTAATAGTATGATCAACGCGTTTTATGCATTTCTAAAAGAAGCAAAACTATTTGAACAGACTATGAATAAAGATAAAAATAAGTAGGCAAGCTATGAAAATTGTTCAGGTATTGGCAACGAGTGGCGGAATTGGTGGCTTAGAGCAGCATACTTTTAACCTTGTTAATGAGCTTGCTTTAAATCAAGAAGTGCATGTCATTGCACATCCTTGCTATGTAGACAAGTTTAGCCAACAGGTACATTTTTATGCTGTTGATTTTGCACGTAGCCGCTGGAATATTTTTTTACTTTGGCAACTTAAAAATCTGATCCAGCAAATTCAACCTGCTATTGTTCATGCACAAGCAGGAAAGGCGGCTGAGCTAATTGCCCGTATTAAGCCATTTTTATCTGGCCCTAAATTTGTAACGACGGTACACGGTACTAAAAAGAATAAATCTGCCTATTTAGCAGGTGATGCTGTTATTGCTGTGAGCCAAGCACTCACACAAGGGATTCCCGAGTCGAAAGCACACGTGGTTTACAACGGGGTATATCCTCAACCCGTACTTACAGTTGAAAATAAAGAAAAATTACTTCAATCGATTCAAAAAGATTTTGCTGAGCTAGACCCTAGCAAAAAAGTTGTCATGTGTATTGGACGTCTAGAACCAGTAAAAAATATCAGTTTATTGATTGAGTCGTTGCAACATATCGATGCCAATTTATGGATTGTAGGCGATGGTTCACTTAGAGCAAGTTTAGCGAAACAAGTCAGTGAATTAAACATGCAAAATCGGGTCGCTTTTCTTGGGTTTAGAACTGATGCTCGTGATCTGGTCCAGTTGGCAGATGTTGTAGTTTTATCTTCTGACCGTGAAGGTTTTCCGCTCGTAATGGTAGAAGCTTTACAGGCCGATAAAGCTATGGCTTCAACTAAAGTGAATGGTGTGATCGAGTGGCTGCCAGAACAATATCTAGCAGAAATTGGAGATGCAGAGGGCCTAACAAGCGCAATTCAAGCTGCACTTAAGCCGGATGCACAAAATGCCTTTAGCCCTCTGTATGAAAAAGCCAAAGCTGAACTAACTGTGCCAGCCATGGCCGAGCAGACGCTTAATATTTATAAGCAGCTGTTGAAAACTTAATTATTTTTTGGCGTAAGGCGGATGGCATCAAGTACCACGAAGTTATCTTCGACATTAATGGTATGGCAACCGTCATCTGCCTGATTCCAGTCTGGTAAAACCACTTCTAGTAATTTTTCTTCATAGGCTGTTGGGCTAAGCTGAGTAATCGCTTTTAATTCGATATTGCCGCCATAACGTTTTAAAGAATCTTGGCTTGGTCGAACCAGTTGTCCTTTATAAATAAAAGGTTTGCCTGCCATACGGAATTGCTGACTGCCTCGGCACACTGGATTCATTGGGTGCTCTTGCCATTGAGGATTCAAAATATCTTCGGTAAAAAATAGATCTAAACGGTCACCAAACTTCTTACAATCACGACGTGTTGAAGTAAAAAGATACCATAAGCCTTCATGATAAAAAGGTGTGCTGTCGACTGCTTCGATATTCTCGATCAGATTAGAATGCTTTTCCCATTTCAGTGGAAACTCAGTACATTTCCAAAGCTCAATAGTTTTATTAGCCGAAGTCTCAGGAATCATGTACCAAGTGTCTTCTACTTTAAATACACAAGGATATGAGAGGTGGTAATCGAGTTTTAAAATAGTCTCAGGTGGGGTGTAGGTGCCATCCTTAAAGACTTCCAAGACAGAAAGAAAGCCGACTGGATGCTGATCATCGACTTCTTCAAAAAAAATAAAATGACGGCCATTTTCATAAGCATAAAAGCTATCTGCAAATGTAAACTTTTTAGGGGAATGGATCTCAAAGAGTGAATCTAATTGCTCAAGTGTTGTAAAAGGTTGTTCTAACCAGCCGAAACGCATATACCAATGAGAGTCAAAAGATTTTGCTTTTTTTGCTTGTTGGTATTTGTACCATTTTTTTTGAATTGAACGAATCATGACAATACAAGAAAATAAAAAAGATATATTAACTCTATTTTACATTAGATATGATACTCGCTGTTTAAAAGGGGAATAGCTTAATGAAGATTTATGTTGTAACTATCGAAGATGAAAAATCACCTCGTTTAAGTAAGTTCCTCGGCCAAAATTTTTTCAAGACGAGTAAGGTTGACTACACAAAAGTAGGCGTTAAGGGGGTGGATTTATCCGTAAAACAATATTTTGAAATGGCTGTAAAAGGTCGTTCCCAACCTTTAACACCGAGTGAGCTAGGCTGTACCTTATCTCATTTAAAAGCTTTAGAGCTTTTTCTTGAATCGGAAGATGAATATGCATTGATTTTTGAAGATGATGCAATATTGCCTGATGATTTAACGATTGATAAGTTAAAAGAAGAATTAGAAAAAGTAGCTTTACCATCGAATTTACTATTTAGTTTAGGCGGTATTCAAATGAAGGAATGCCTAAAAACAAGAGGTGAATTTAAAGACTACAATTTTTTAAATAAAAAAGTATTAGAAGTGGTTCCAGATTTTTTCCATCGTGCTTGCTATGCTTTTGCGTACGTTGTTGATAGAAAAATGGCTGAAACATTACTTAAATATCATCATAAAATAAGAAAAGCAGATGATTGGAGTTATTTATTTGATTTTGATTCAACTGTTCATATCTTAATGTCATTTATTGTCGATCATCCAGTAATTGAAATTGGAGAAAAAGATCCAATATTAAGCCGGTTAGAAAGTGAAAGAGCAAAATCTGAAGATTTAGAAAAAAGTAAATATGGTCATGGTTTAAGAAAAAATTTGGCGAAATTATCATATAAGCGATACTTTTAAATTTTTTAATTATATTTTTAAGTTTAGAGATATTTTATATGACAGCTTTAGTTAGTATTATTGTGCCGGCTTATAATGCCTCAAATACTATTCTTGATACTATTAAATCAATAGACGAACAAACTTATAAAAATTTTGAGTGCATAATTGTAGATGATGGATCAAACGATAGTGCTGAGTTGTGTGAAAATATATCTGATTATTTAGGTAAAGATAAGTATAAATATTTTAAAAAAGAAAATGGGGGAGTGTCGAGTGCTAGAAATTGGGGGGCAAATAATGCTTCTGGTGACTATTTGATGTTTGTTGACTCTGATGACAAAATTGCATCTAGCTATATTGAAAAATGCTTAAATATATTGCAAACGCGTCCTGATTTAGCATTAGTGTGTACAAATGTTCAAGAGTTTGAACGATCAAATAATAAGATTAGCCATAAAATAGTAAGTTTAAAAGAGTTCATTTTTCATAATGCTATTTTTCCATGTATTGCTTTAATGAGGACTGCTGACTTTAAAAAAGTAGGAGGCTATGATGAAAAACTTAAAGTATGTGAAGATTGGAACTTATATATATCTTTATTAAAAAATAACGAAAAATATTTTGTTATTCCAGAATATTTATATTTTTATAGAAAAAGATCAGATCAGTCTAGTTTAACTGATCAAATTGATTGTCAAAAAATTTCAAAAGAAATCGCTTTGAATAGAATATTTGATAACCATAAGGATTTATACAGTGATCAACTTGGTTCAATCTGGAGTATGGTTGAAAAGAATAATGAAGCTATAAAAATTTCTAAACGATATAGTAGAAGTATTAGTCTGATTTTTATCGTATCACTAATAAGTTTCTTTATTGCATTCTGGGGTAGTTCCACTCGATATATTCAAATAATTGTAATTTTTAATATATTTATTTTTGCACTATTTCTTTTTTTAAATAATAAATTTAAAAAAGAAATAACTAAGTATAGATATTAATAGATTTTAAAAATCAAGAAGTGAATTTTTCTTAACTTTATTTGATTTAATATATGGTGCTAATAAATTTCTATCTGAGCCAATTAACTTTATAAGATAAGGCATATTTGATGGTCTATAGTTCAGTACTAATGATTCAATAAAGTGGATATGAGATTTTTTATTAAAACCATGATAGATAAAAGCATTTTCATCACAATTAACTAGTGAAATACTCATATCCATTTTTCTTAAAACTTTTTGACAAGCTACATAAATAACTAGATATTCGAGTCGACAAATATTTTGAAAATATTCATTATAGTTTGGACATGTTTTTCTAATTTCCTCAATATAGTTTTTAACCCCTAATTTAATGGCATAGGTTAGTTCAATTAACCATTCTTTAAAAAAAGGATTATCTTTCTCAGAAGCTAGAAGCCAACTTTCAATGACTGGGTACTGTTTTACAGTAGTATTGGCATTGCTATAATAACCAAATGCCTTGGTTTTGTTGTTATTACATAGATCAATAATCCAGTCTAAATTACTATATAGAATTACACTTGCATCAACCCATATACCACCATGTTTATATAATAAATATAAGCGTAGTAGATCAGATTTTAATTGAGGAGTGAGACCTTCAAATTGAGAAAAGTCAATTTCACAAAAATCACTTATATTGTTATTATCTAAAATATGAACAGTATATTCATGATTCAAACTTTTAATACGTTCTAAACAACGTTCTACAAGTTCTGGTTTTTTAGAGTCCCAGTATATCCATATGATTTTTGGAATATTAATTTTACCTTCAGATTGAGGATGAAGGGTAATTAGATTTGCTAGGTTGTTAGGTTCAAGATTTTTGATACGCTTATCTATATAGAATTTAAGATGAAACCTTAAAAGGAAAAAAATTTTTCTTGTAGATTTGCGTAAACCCATAACAACCTCAAATGATAAATAAAAAGAATTTTTTATTTATCCGTATTTCCTTTTAAAACCATATAAATCAGCGCAACAAAAATAAGCAATGCACCTGCTAAGCTACTTACGCAGAAATAAAGAATACGTTGACTTGTAGTGATGTTAAATAATTCATTTGCAAGGATATAGCGCATGAAAAACCATTGCGCAAGAGAGAATACAATTACGATTAAAGCATGTCGACGTACATCAGGGCGCATTGCCATAATGAATCACCAAGGGAGAAAAAGTGGAGGTATTATGCCATTTGCCCACTCTCATCTCAATAGAGCCTTAATTGAGTAAAATTGTGTAGAAAAACTAAAATTATGAATAAATTGTGAATTTTTATTAACATTAATAAACTTTGAGGTCCATTTTTTATCTGAAATTTTCTAGTAAATTTCTGTACTTATTTGGATATATGTTTAATGCAGCCTGTTGATTTTGTAATGATTTGGGTAGACTCAACCGATACGAAATGGCAGCAACAATACATATATTATAAATCCAGAGAAACTAAAACAAAGGTAGTTGAATCTATTGATCAATGCCGCTATCGCGACTGGAATAATCTTCATTACTGGTTTCGATCTGTTGAGAAATATTGTCCGTGGGTCAGAAAGATCCATCTGGTGACTTGTGGTCACTTCCCTGAATTTTTAGTCAAAAATCATCCTAAGTTAAATTTGGTCACACACGATCAAATTATAGAACCAAATTGTTTACCGACATTTAACTCACATGCCATTGAAATCAATATTCATAAAATTGAGGGATTAGCAGAGCATTTTGTCTATTTTAATGATGATACCTTTATCAATAGCCCTTTAGAGCCTGAGTTCTTTTTTAGAAATGGTTTACCTTGTGATGGTGTGCGTTTACAGCCACTCATGGTCGTAGGTGAAGAGAACTTTTTAGGCGCAGTTGCTTTGACTGATGTTGCAATTATTAATAAACATTTTGATAAGCGAAAATTATTTCATAAAAATCCTTATGCTCTTTTTAATTATCGTTATTCTATGAGCAGTAATTTGGGGAATTTTTTAAGTTTATATAACCGAAAATTCTCAAGCTTTTATAGTACTCATTTGCCTCAACCATTTTTGAAGTCAGTCTTTGAGGAAGTGTGGAAAACTGAAGAGGCTTACTTAAAAGAAGTGTCAAGTCATCGGTTTAGACAGCCTTTAGATGTTAATCAGTATCTTTTTCGGTTGTGGCAATTGTGCTCAGGTCGCTTTTATCCTGTAAATATATTTGAACGTGGTCAAAACTTTAACTTAAGGCTACAAAATCTTCCTGAAATTAATCAAGTGATTAAGAATGAAAGGCTTCCACAAATTTGTCTAAATGATGATGAACATGGGGTTGATTTTGAAAAGCTTAAAACAGGAATCATTCAGATTTTTGATCAAAAATTTAAAACGCTCTCAAGTTTTGAAAAAGAAATATCTCATTAAAA
Source organism: Acinetobacter sp. AC1-2 (assembly GCF_016124155.1). Lineage (NCBI taxonomy): Bacteria > Pseudomonadati > Pseudomonadota > Gammaproteobacteria > Moraxellales > Moraxellaceae > Acinetobacter > Acinetobacter sp. AC1-2. Next base: position 230,357 of record NZ_JABFFO010000004.1, on the reverse strand, counting down.
TTTGAAAATTAATGAATAAAAAACCCTGCATAAGCAGGGTTTTTTAATTTGAGAATCTAAAAATTATTTAGATTCTTCAGCTTTTGGCTTTTCACGTAAGCGGATGCCCAAGTCACGAAGCTGATTTGCTTCAACAGGAGCAGGTGCTTGAGTAAGTGGACATTCAGCAGTCTTAGTTTTAGGGAATGCAATAACGTCACGAATAGAAGTCGCGCCAGTCATTAACATCACTAAACGGTCAAGACCAAATGCCAAACCACCGTGAGGAGGAGCGCCGTAACGAAGTGCATTTAATAAGAAGCTGAATTTCTCTTCTGCTTCTTCATCAGAAATACCAAGCGCTTCAAAAATCGCTTTTTGCATTTCTAATGTATAAATACGAAGTGAACCACCACCAACTTCAGTACCGTTCAATACCATGTCGTAAGCAACAGAAAGTGCTTCACCTGGATTGCTCTTCACTTCTTCTACGCTTGATTTTGGTAGCGTGAATGGATGGTGAACAGAAGTCCATTTGCCATCGTCAGTTTCTTCAAACATTGGGAAGTCAACAACCCAAAGTGGAGCCCACTCACAAGTTGAAAGATTCAAATCATGGCCAATCTTCACACGAAGAGCACCCATTGCATCATTTACAACTTTAGCTTTATCTGCACCGAAGAATACGATATCGCCATCTTGCGCACCAACACGTGCCAACAATTCAAGTACGATCGGTTCAATGAATTTCACGATTGGAGATTGAAGACCTTCAATTCCTTTAGCGAGTTCATTAACTTTGATGTAAGCCAAACCTTTTGCACCATAGATGCCAACGAATTTGGTGTATTCATCGATTGCACTACGTGGCAATGATGCTGCACCTGGAACACGTAAGGCAACAATACGACCTTTAGGATCTTTTGCAGGACCCGCAAATACTTTGAACTCTACTTCTTGCATTAAGTCTGCAACATCGACGAGTTTCAACGGAATACGCATGTCAGGTTTGTCTGATGCATAGTCACGCATTGCATCTGCATACGTCATACGTTGGAATTTATCGAATTTAACGCCAAGAAGTTCATCGAACATCTTCACAGTAAGGACTTCCATTAAGTCCATAATGTCATCGTCACTCATGAACGATGTTTCAACGTCGATTTGAGTAAATTCTGGTTGACGATCAGCACGTAAGTCTTCGTCACGGAAACATTTCGCGATTTGGTAGTAACGATCAATACCACCCACCATCAACAATTGTTTGAATAATTGTGGTGATTGTGGAAGTGCATAGAAACTACCATTTTGTACACGACTTGGTACTAAGTAGTCACGCGCACCTTCAGGAGTTGCACGTGTCAAAATAGGTGTTTCAACGTCTAAGAAACCATTATCTTCGAAATAGTTACGAATAAGATTGGTCAATTTAGAACGGAAGCGTAAACGATCCAACATTTCAGGACGACGAATATCTAAGAAACGATATTTCAAACGAATTTCTTCAGAAATATTGGTATTTTCATCATTTAAAGGGAATGGAGGTGTTTCTGAAGCGGCAAGAACTTCGATGTCTTTACCTAAAACTTCAATTTGACCACTCACCATGTTGGCATTTTCAGTACCTTCATAACGGCGACGAACACGACCTGTAATTTTTAATACATATTCAGAACGTGCTTTATCTGCAGTTGCAAATGCTTCTGGAGTATCTGGGTCAATAACCACTTGAACGAGACCATCACGGTCACGCATATCAAGGAAAATAACACCACCATGGTCACGGCGACGATGTACCCAACCGCATAGTGTAACGGTTTGGTCGATTTGGGCTTCAGTTAAAGAGCCACAGTAATGAGTTCGCATCATAATGAAAATTATCCAAACTATATTGGCTGAAAAGACGGATGCGTAAACCGCGCACCGTCAAAAAAAAATAAGTTTTCGATTATGCCTTGTTGCATGGTTTGTCACAAGAAGTAGATCAAAAAACCGCAGAAATTAACCTGAAAATGAGCAATTTGGCAGCAAGTTTCCTGATTCATCCCATTCTTTGTTGCCTATCTAAAAACAAGAATAATAAGCATCCTAAGCTAAAGGTGCTTAACCAGCCCTGCATAAACTCATTAATCGAACGGCCTGTAAAATAATAGGTATCAGCATGCCAAACCTCATGAGGAATATAGCGGGCATAATCCCAAAAAGAAAATAAACCCAAGAGCGTAGATAGAATAAATAAAGACCATGCAAAAATTTTAATTTTTCTACTTACTTTCCAATGCTGTTTATAGCGCTGGTAATAGTGAAGGCACATCCAAGCGAGAAAAGGTAAAGCAAGAGCAGAAGAGCCTAGTTGCAAAAGACGATGTAATGGATATGTACGTCCAAAAAGATGAACTGTTGTCGCTAATACATCTTTAAATACAAAGGTCCGAAAGTCTGCATGCGTTAAACCATCCCAAATCAGATGAGTCGCTATGCCGATGATGAGTGCAAATATGATTCCAATAAAAAATATAGAAATACGTTTTAAAGAATTGAGCGCAAGATCATGTTGCACACCAAAAAAACGGTACACCACTGGACGATAAAGAAAATACCAAACTGCACAAAAGACGAGACCTAATGCAAGGTTGGGATAAATCAGACCTTTCCATTGGTGCGTCAGCATGCTGGATTGAACTGTAAATAAGCGGTAAAGATCGGGTGTCATACTCCCAATGGCTAACGCAGCAATCGGTAAAGTGTTTTGGCTAAGCTTAGATAAGGGAGGAGCTATAACGGCATGAGAGATGGTAAAAGGCATTAGAAATCAAAAATTACTCACATCATTTAGTTGACTAGTCTAACGAATCGTCTAATTAAAAATGTTTTTTATTGCAAAACAAATGAAATGTTATAGTATAACAAAAATAAAACATATCGTGATTCGGGACACATCCAATGCAGTTTTATAAAAATATTTTGACCTTATCCATTTTAGCTGTCATATCCGTTCCTTCGTTTGCAGCAGAAAGTGAAAATGTTGAAAAGTTAGAAACTATTCGAATTAAAGCTCATCCACTTGAGCAAACTTCACAAGATTTTGCAGTTGCAGATACTGTTGTTGATCAAAAGCATTTATCGCAAGGTGCTGCCACCATTGGGGATGCGCTGAGTAGTGAAGTAGGAATTTATGCTAATCAGTTTGGGGCTGGTTCGAGTCGTCCAGTCATCCGTGGACAAGATGGGCCACGCGTTAAAGTACTTCAAAATTCATCAGAAAATATTGATGTCTCAACCTTATCTCCTGACCATGCGGTAACTGTAGATCCTGTGCTTGCAAAACAAGTCGAAGTGATTCGAGGTCCTTCAACTTTACTGTTTGGTGCTGGAACTGTGGGCGGTTTAGTTAACGTTATTGATAACAAGATCCCTACGCAAATGCCTGAAAACGGTTATGAAGGACAAGTTGGCTTACGTTACAACACTGGAAGTGATGAAAAACTGACGAGTGCTGGTGTAACTGTAGGTTTGGGTAGTCAAGTGGCTTTACGTGTTGAGGGGTTAACACGTGATGCGAATAACTACATTGCACCAAATTATATTCATGAAGGTGAAAAAGAGCGTCGTGTAGACAATACTTTTGCTCAGGGTGATTCAGTTAACGTTGGGTTGTCTTGGATTTATGACCGTGGTTATACAGGTATTTCTTATAGCAACCGTCGAGACCAATATGGTTTGCCTGGGCATAGCCATGAATATGAAAGTTGTAGTGCTCATCTAACGGGAATACCGCATTTACATTGTGGCGATCATGAACATGAAGATGGTGAAGAAGCCCATGACCATGGAAATGAAGAACATGATCACGAACATGGTGGCCCATGGATTGATTTAAAATCTGAGCGTTATGACTTTAAAACTGAGTTAAATGATCCATTTGCAGGCTTTCAAAAGTTACGCGCACAAGCAAGCTATACCGACTATCAGCATGATGAAATTGAAGAAGGCGCGATTGCTACCCGATTCCAAAACAAAGGCTATGACGGGCGTATTGAGTTAGTACATAACCCTATTGCTGATTGGGAAGGGGTCATTGGCGCGCAGTTAGGCCAGCAAAAATTAGATTTGACTGGCGAAGAAGCTTTTATGGCTCCGACCACTACGAAAAAGTGGAGCATATTTGCCTTAGAACATAAACAATGGAAAGACGTACATTTTGAGCTTTCTGCACGTGCAGATCAGCAAGAAATTGATGTAGACGACAACTCTAAACAAGATTTTGATGGTTCTGCCTTTTCTTATGCTGGTGCTGCGAACTGGGAGTTTGCGCCAAACTATAAACTTTCTTTTGTAGCCTCTCATCAAGAACGTTTACCTTTAGCTCAAGAGTTATATGCAAATGGTGGGCATTTTGCGACAAATACTTATGAGCTAGGGAATGACCAACTCAACAAAGAAAAGTCGAATAATGTTGAGCTAGGTTTGCATTTTGATAATGACAAACTCGACTATCATCTTCATGTTTACCATAACTGGTTTGATGATTATATCTATGCGCAAACCCTTGACCGCTATAAAGACTTCCGTTTAGTTCAATATACTCAAGATAAAGCACGTTTCTATGGTGCAGAGGGTGAAATTGGTTATCAAATTACCCCAATGTACAAGATCAGTGCTTTTGGTGACTATGTACGCGGTAAAATTGATGCTGAAGGTAATGCTCCGCGTATTCCAGCAGGACGTTTAGGGACTAAAGTCGACGCAGATTTTGGTGATGGTTTTAGTGGTTCTGCTGAGTATTATCATGTCTTTAACCAAGACAAGATCGCGGCATATGAGACCGAAACTGAAGGCTATAACATGCTCAATCTTGGTGTGGCATATTCAGGGCAATATGCTGCAAAAACGGATTATCGCGTGTACTTAAAAGCGAACAATTTGTTAGATGACACTATTTATCAACATGCTTCGTTCTTATCAAATATTCCACAAGTTGGACGCAATTTTACAGTAGGTGTTGATTTTAAATTTTAAGGGTTTAACACGAAACTAAACTTGAAAAATCAATCTAAAAGACCTAACTTGAAGCTATCAAGTTAGGTCTTTTTTATGCGTATTTTTCAACGAATTCATCAAAAAATAAATTGGTCAGGGCGTCGTTATATGGCGATATTACTTTGCGTTGTTGCTATTGCATATCTTGCATCGGCAATTTACCACACAGTAAAACCATTGCCACAAGGGATTAACTTTAGTGGCAAGCTTAGACATGCCGATGTCAAATTTTTAGCAGATAAAACCTACCTTGATGCAAAAGGGCAACAACAGGTTGATCAGCACATCTTTGATGAAATCTTGAAAATGATTGATGAGGCCAAAACCACGATTGTGGTGGATATGTTCTTGTTTAATTCAGAAGTTGGCGATTCAAAAATAAAGCAAAGACCTCTCATGCAAGAGTTAACCGATGCATTGGTAAGTAAAAAAAGACAAAATCGCCAAATTCAGATTGTGATGATTACTGACCCGATTAACTCGGTCTATGGGGGCTTAAAACCTGAAAATTACCGTCAGTTACGTCAAGCAGGTGTTGATGTGATTGAAACCAATTTAGGCCCATTACGTGCGTCTAACCCATTCTGGTCCGGCTTATGGTACATCTGCTGCCAGAATGTTGGAAATAATCCTGAAAAAGGCTGGTTACCAAATCCGTTCGGTGATGAAAAAATTACACTACGTAGCTATTTAAACTTATTTAACTTTAAGGCGAATCACCGTAAAACCGTGGTCGTCGATACCGATACTGGCTGGAAATCACTCGTAACTTCTGCAAACCCACATGATGGTAGTTCTAGACACTCAAATGTTGCATTGGTTGTAACGGGAGCCACAGCAGCAGATGTTTTACAATCTGAAGCCGCGGTTGCACGAATGTCGGGAAGTAGTGCACCCTCGCTTATTTTAGGTGATTTTGAAAAAGACGTAACCAAACCTCAAGTCCAAGTCTTAACTGAAGGGGCGATTTATCAATCTGTATTAAAATTGATTAACTCGGCTAAGCCTAAAGAGCACCTTGATTTAAGTATGTTCTATTTATCTGAACGCAAGATTATTCAGGCTCTAAAAAGTGCTCAAGAAAGAGGTGTTATTGTCCGAGTTTTGCTTGATCCCAATAAAGATGCTTTTGGCCGACAAAAGAATGGTATTCCAAACCGTCAGGTGGCCTCAGAACTTCATGCTTTAGGTATTCCAATTCGTTGGTGTGATACACATGGCGAGCAGAACCATAGCAAAATGATATTAAAATATAACGCTCAGCAAGCTGAGTTGATTGTAGGATCGGCTAATTTTACAGCCCGTAATTTAAAAAATTATAACCTTGAAACTGATATGTTGGTGATTGGCAAAGTTCAAGATCAAGTCTTTAAAGATGCTCAAAATTACTTCAATACATCGTGGTCAAACCTGCAAGGCAGACAGATGAGCGTGGACTATGCGAAGTATGCAGATGAGTCAAAAGTGAAGTATTGGATTTATCGTTTTATGGAATGGTCAGGTTTATCGACTTTCTAACTAACAAAAACAGTCTTGGAGTTTTTCAGAAATTGGCTTGTGCCTAAAGTCATCCACAACCTGCCCAAAATCTGCGCTTAAATTGTTTTTGCAATAAAATTAGTTAAGTGAAAACAGTGAACAGGTTTTGTGGATGACAAATGCTTTTGGTTACTTTGGGCGAAACCAAAGTAACGAATTAGCTACTAGTAATTAGAAGTTAAAGCGGTAAGACTCCGCCATGCTAATTAAAAAATAGAGAATACAACTTTGAAAATTTTAAGGCGCTGGAGGAATCAACTGATCCAAAGTCTTATCATCTAACTTTTCTAATTCACTCAAATCAGTCTTAATTTTCCACTGTGACTCATCATCAACAGGATTTGGCAAACGCGCTTCAAGCCAATCACAGACTACATCTGGAGAAAACTCAGGATGATTACACTGAATAATCCATGATAAAAAATCTTTTGCTTCACCGTTCATATACGGAGGTGGAGAAACAGGAAAGAATAAGGTCGGTAGGCGTTCGTTTGTTGATAGGTAGTTTAAAACATGCCCTAACTCTTGAACTGTTTGCCATGCAAGTGGGTGTTCTACATCAATACTGAACTTAAACCACCAAGCGTGTTCGCCATCTGCACCATTCGCCATGATACGTGCTTCTTGCACACTTGGAACTTTGCAGAAAAACTGATGAAGACGTTCAAAACTGATTTCAGACACAGCAATTGACCTAGCTAGAAAAAAGCTAATGTTAGCATAGATACAGATTCTTCATATTTTCTTTATAGTCATTACAAACCTTAGCAATGTTATCTGTTTTATTCATGGTTTCTCCTTGGCTGTCTTCTAATCTAGCTTCATATCAAGATTAAAAGGAAATAGGGCATGAAAAAGCCAATCGTTCTTGTACTTTCGACGTTAATGTTAGGTATATCAGCTACCGCGATGGCCGATACAAATCATCGTTGGGATAATAATCATGGTAGAGACCATGATCGATATGAACATCGTGATCGTGATGACCGCCGTCATGATTATCGTAATGATCATCGAGCTCCAAGTTGGTCAAATTCCGATCGTGGTAAGCACTATGGTCGATATGTAGCATTTAAACGCGGTGATCGTATTCCTGCGGAATACCGTACTAGTCGCTATTATGTTTCAGACTGGAGATCGCATCGTTTGTATGAGCCGCCACGTGGATACCGTTGGGTTAAAACGCCTAACCAATATTTACTTGTAGACTCAAAACATCAAATTTATCGTGTTCGTTAATTTTGAAATATAGAATATATAAATGGCCTCAATGTTGAGGCCATTTTTTTATGCTAATTCATCATCTTGAGGTTGAGGGGGCTTTAAGGTTGTGGGTGTTTTTGCATGCTTTTCTTTCATCACTGAAGGATAATTCCAAGATGCAAAACGAACGACTAAGATAGAAAGGGCTAAAATAAGAATTGAGCCTGTAATAATGACTTGGTCCATATCTGCTTTATGGTCATGTTGGATATCTGAAATAAGTAGACGGGTTAATGCCGTAATCGCAACATAAATAAGAAAGCGTACAGGCATATGATTGGTTTTAAAGTAAATCCCAACCATTGCTCCAAGCTCTAAGTATATAAATAATAATAAAATATCATCAATTGAAGCATAATTTTTGACTGTCAAAATTTCAAAAACAGTATTGGCTGCGGACCACGCCACCATACAGCCAATAATAAACAAGGCTAAATAATGAAAAGCTTCAACGGCATAATGACCAAATCGGTCCAGAATACGCTCATACTTTTTGGGATCAGGCATAGTAAAATCTTTTGTTTGCTTCGTAATGTTTAGAAATTAAACAAATTTCATGCCAATTGAAATAGTAGATACAAAATAAAAAACGCCTGATTTTTCAGGCGTTTTTTATAAAGAACTTAATTAAGCTTGGTTCGTAAAGTAATCTTCACTAAAGCCCATAATTAAGTCAGAACCTGCTTTGATTTTAGCAATACGCGCATCAATATCTGGCAAGATACGTTCAGCAAAGTATTGAGCTAAAGCAAGTTTGTTTTGGTAGAAATCACCAGATTTATCTTTAGCAGCAGCTGCAATCTTCGCAAACATATAAGCGAAGCTGAGTAAACCAACTGCATGTAAGTAATCAACCGCAGCTGAGTTCGGGAAGTCTACATTTTCAGCAGCTTGTTCGATAATAAACTGAGTGATTGCTTCAATTTCAGTTGCAGCATCTAAAGTTGCATCTTTAATAAAGTTCAAATCTGTGTCTAAGTCATTTGCAAAGTCACGGATTTCAGTGATGTATTCAGCAATGAACGCACCGCCGCACTTAATGGTTTTACGACCAATTAAATCTTGAGATTGAACGCCGTTTGTTCCTTCGTAAATTTGAGCAATACGAAGATCACGGATACATTGTTCCATACCCCATTCACGAATATAACCGTGACCACCGAACACCATTTGAGCATCTAAAGTTGCTTGGAATGCTGTATCGGTCAGGTAGGCTTTAGCAATCGGCGTTAAAAGCGCAACGCGATTATTGGCTTTTTTCACTGCTTCTGCATCAGTTGAGAATTTAGTGATATCGAGCTGTTGACCTACATAGACTGCAAATGCACGTGATGCTTCATTGTTTGCACGTACGTTTAACAACATACGACGCACGTCACCATGTACCAAAATGCTATCTGCTGGTTTGTTTGGTGATTGAACACCTAATGCACTACGGCCTTGTAAGCGGTCAGTCGCATATTGTGCTGCATTTTGATATGCAAACTCAGATGCACCTAAACCTTGAATACCCATAGATAAACGTTCGTAGTTCATCATAACGAACATGGCAGCAAGACCTTCGTTTTCTTTACCAACGAGGTAACCTTTTGCTCCATCAAAGTTCATCACACAAGTTGCAGATGCTTTAATCCCCATTTTATGTTCGATAGAACCTGGACCAACTAGGTTGCGTTCACCTAATGAACCATCTTCATTCACAAAGTACTTAGGTACGATAAAGAGCGAGATACCACGTGAACCAGCAGGGGCATCTGGAGTTTTAGCAAGTACCAAATGAATGATGTTTTCTGCTAAGTCGTTGTCACCACCAGTGATGAAGATTTTAGTACCTGTAATGTTATAAGTACCATCTTCATTAGGTTCGGCTTTAGTTTTGATAATACCTAAGTCAGTACCTGCATGCGGTTCTGTCAAACACATAGTGCCTGACCATTCGCCTGAATAAATCTTAGGTAAGTAAGTTTCTTTTTGTTCTTGAGATGCATAGCTGCTTAAAGCCATACCTGCACCCACTGAAAGAAGCGGGTAAAGCATAAACGATGGGTTAGTTGCAAATAACATTTCATCAGAAAGAACGGTGAGCATTTTGGGCATGCCTTGACCGCCCCATTCTTCATCGGCCCCTAAGCCAATCCAACCGCCTTCTGCATATTGACGGAATGCATCTTTAAAACCTGCTGGTGTGAACACCTCGCCGTTTTCATAGCGAGCGCCTTCTTCATCACCGGTACGGTTTAATGGATGAGTCACGTTCTGAGCAAATTTAGCCATTTCTTCTAAAATTGCTTCAGCAGTTGCAGCATCTACATGAGCGAGTTTCTCATTAGACTGCCAAAATTGTTCTGCTTTGAATACATCATTTAAGATGAATTTCATATCAGCTAAAGGAGCATTGTAAATTGGCATAATCGTTCACCTTTTTTGTGCACATTGGCCTGTGCTAGATATCCTGTTAAACGAAATGGATATGGAATTTAAAGTGTAAATTTATCATTGATTTTATAAAAAAAGGACCGTCAAAACTGAGCAGTCCTTTTTCGTTTTTTAACATTGCATATCGCAACTAACTATGGTTAGAAAGCGAAATGTTCAGCATCTAATGACATTAATGGATCTAGGCCACCAGCAATAACATCTACATGTGAGCGAACACGTGGCAAGATTTTTTTGAAGTAGAAGCGAGCAGTTGTTACTTTTGCATTGTAGAAGTCAACTTCGCTAGTACCTTCTGCTAATTTCTCTTGTGCAACAAGTGCCATACGAGCCCATAGGTACGCTAAAGTGATATAACCTGAGAAGTAGAGGTAGTCTACAGCAGCAGCACCTACTTCATCTGGGTTTTGCATTGCGCGCATACCGATTTGCATAGTGAGATCGCCCCATTCTTTGTTAAGCGCTGCAAGCGGCTCAACAAATTCTTTCATGGCAGCGTTGTCTTTGTTTGCTTCAACAAATTTGTGAACCATTTTGGTAAAGTCTTTCAGCATTGCACCTTGAGTTTGCAATACTTTACGACCTAACAAATCAAGTGCCTGAATTTCGGTTGTACCTTCATACAAGCAAGCAATACGTGTATCACGTACGATTTGTTCCATGCCATGCTCAGAAATAAAGCCATGACCACCGAAGACTTGAACACCGTGCTTAGCAGACTCAGAACCAGTTTCAGTTAAGAATGCTTTTGCAATTGGAGTCAATAAAGACAAGATGTTGTCAGCAAACTTACGCTCTTCTTCTGTTTCGCCTTTTTCAACGATGTCAGCGTATTGAGCAAGTAAGTAAACAAGTGCACGACCGCCTTCAGCAAACGCTTTTTGAGTTAAAAGCATATTACGTACAGCAGGGTGAACGATAATCGGATCTGCATCTTTTTCTGGAGCTTTCGGACCAGAAAGTGAACGCATTGCTAAACGTTCTTTCGCGTAAGTTAACGCACCTTGGAAAGATGATTCAGATGCTGCTAAACCTTGAACAGCAGTACCAATACGTGCTGTGTTCATGAAGGTGAACATACAGTTCAAACCACGGTTTTCAGGTCCAATCAAATAACCTTTTGCTTGGTCAAAGTTGATGACACAAGTCGCGTTACCATGAATACCCATTTTGTGTTCGATAGAACCACAACGTACCGCATTACGCTCGCCAATAGTTCCATCTGCATTTACATGGAATTTAGGAACGATGAATAATGAGATACCTTTAGTACCTTTCGGTGCACCTGGTAAACGTGCAAGAACGATATGGATGATGTTCTCAGCCATGTCGTGTTCACCAGCAGAGATAAAGATTTTCTCGCCAGAGATTGCATAGCTACCGTCAGCATTTGGTTCTGCTTTAGAGCGGATAATACCTAAGTCCGAACCTGCATGAGATTCAGTTAAGCACATCGTACCTGTCCAAACACCTGAAACAAGGTTTGGTAAATAAGTATCTTTCTGTTCATCAGAACCATGATGTTCTAATGTACGTACAGCTCCGTGAGACAAGCCTGGGTACATACCCCAAGACCAGTTTGCTGTACCAACCATTTCAGAAATTGCAATACCTAAAGAGTTAGGTAAAGCCTGACCACCGTATTGTTCTTCTGCTGATAAAGACGGGAAGCCAAGTTCAATATATTTTTGATAAGCTTCTTTAAAGCCTGTTGGAGTGGTAACTACGCCATCATTCCAAGTACAACCTTCGCGGTCGCCAACTTGGTTTAAAGGAGAAAGTTCATTTTCACAAAAGTCTGCCGCAGCTTCTAAATATTGATCAACCAATTCACGGCTTACGTTACCTTGGAAATCAGGTAATTTTGCATAGTGTTCTTCAGCATTTAATAATTCATGCAAAACGAATTGCATATCACGTAAGGGCGCTTTGTATTGTGGCATATCGGGTTCCTCAATACTGGTGAAACCAGAGTTATAATCTTAATCTATGAGAATGTGCCATGAGGCACCTTGGACTATTACATCGTGCAACAACTTGCATAACTGCACAAGCACCTCAGGACCTTTACTTTGTGACTGCAAAGTCAAGAAAAAAATGCTTAAACTAGCTAAGTGCTTTGAGTGTAAACACTTTTGGTTATGTTTATATGATACAAATAGTCAAAATCGTAAATAGTTATGTATAAACAAAAGGCGCCTATAGGCGCCTTTTGTTTCATGATTTTTAGAATTATTTTGCTTGAGCTGATGCAGGAGCAGGGGCATTAACAGGAGGTTGAGGGCGTTTGGGTTCAAAACGAAGGTTACAAGTACCTTCAAGTGTCTTATCTCCAACTTGAACATTTACTGCTTGTCCGTTGGCCTTGCCATCACATGCTTTTTGGATTTGTTCAAAGCGAGCTTGACGTTCTGCACGGTGCTGTTCCCATGCTACTTTTTGTTCTGGTGTGAACTCACGATGTTTCATACGGTGGTGGCCTTCACGTGGGCCATCTTGCATCATGCCACGTTCTGGCTTAGGTGGTTGAGTCGTCGATTGACAAGCCGCTAAACTTCCCATTGTTACAATTGCCGCACTAAATAATGCAATTTTTGCCGTCGTTTTCATATTTAAAGCCTTTTAATGTTGTGTTTACTGATGGCTTAAAGATTAGATAATAAAGATGTAGAAACAATGGAGAGTTTTTCTTTTCGTTGTTGGTTACAATGCCAAATATAGCGTAAAAATGAGAGAGTGCTTTTGAACGTTCTACGTGTTCCCATTGCATTACGGTTGTTTTTGACAGTCTTGCTCACCACATTGCTTATTGCGACCGCAAGCTTGAGCGTTTTGCACTGGACAATGCAAAAGAACTTTGCCAAATATGTGGCTGACGTTGAAATGCAGAAGCTCGACCGCCTTATTACCAATCTTGGCAATGTCTATACGGTGTACCATGATTGGGGAAATGCGATTCAGGCACAAATTTTACAAATCGAAGGGACTGCGGCTCCCGATGATTATGATCGCCTCTCACAGTGGTGGCTTCGTCGCCAATATGATATTGCCATACAACAGCACTCTTTCGATGAACATGCCCTCATCAATATTTCACCCCAAGTTGCGCCGACAAATAAAAATACTATTTTTAGCGATGAAGAGTTAAAAACGCTTGAGCAAAATTTACCTTCTCAATATCAACCGTTTGAAGGGCTACGTTTCCCTTTAAGTGCAAACCAGTTTCGCCCAAGTGATGATAAAAATAAGTCAAAGAAGGGGAGCTTAAAAGATATTGAAACTCAAAATGGTAAGAAGCGTTTTATTGCTTTGCCTGACCGCTTGGGTTTAAGTTCTCGTTTATCTTTATATGATGCAAATCACCAGTTTGTGGTTGGTGAACCGCCTTCTTCAGATCAGATGTCATTTCGCCCGATTATCTTAAACAATCAAGTCGTGGGATATTTAGGCTTAAAACCTGTTTTAGATAAAGAAGATGCTTTAAGTATTAATTTCTTTAGTAATCAAAAGCGTTATTTACTCTTAATTTATGCTTTAACTTTACTATCCAGTTTAGTTGCAGCGCTATTGATGGCGACTTATTTTAAGAAACCGATTCAGCGTTTATTAAATGCGACAAATGAATTAACGAAAGGAAATTATCAGCATCAAGTTGTTATTAAACGAAATGACGAATTAGGTGATTTATCTACCCAATTGAACCATTTGGCAGAAATTTTACACCGGCATGAAGAATCACGTCGTCAATGGGTAGCGGATACTTCCCATGAATTAAAAACGCCATTGGCTGTATTGCAAGCACAAATTGAAGCGATGCAAGACGGTATTCGAAAGGCAACCCCTGAACATCTTGATGCGATGATGCGTCAGGTTTCAAGCCTGAAAAAATTAACACAAGACCTTGCAGACTTGGCACAGGCAGATGCCCAGCAGCTTAAGTGTTATTTGAGTTCTGTTAATCCGTGGGAAGTTGTATTACAAGAGGTTGAGAACTTTAAACCGAAACTTGAGCAAGCTGGTCTCGAAATTCAAGTTGAAGGAACAAGTTCTCCGCTATTATTAGATCGTGATCGGTTTAAACAGATTATTGTTAATTTAATTAGTAATAGTATTCGTTACACAGAAACAGGTGGCAAAATTCATATTCATACAGCTCAAACTCCACAGGAGTGGACTTTGTATGTTGATGACAGTCCATTTGGTTTAAACGATGAGCAGTTATCTCGTTTAGGTGAACGTTTCTATCGCGTAGATGATTCGCGTACGCGTAGTACAGGTGGAACAGGGCTAGGCTTGGCTTTGTCTTGTAAAATTGCGCAGGCGCTCGGTGGTACACTCAGTTTTGAACATTCACCATTAGGTGGTTTACGTTGTGTACTCACTTTTAAAAAGCAGAGTTAAATATAAAAGGAAAAATATCTCATGAAACATGTGATGTTGGTTGAAGATGAAGTCGAATTGGCGCATTTGGTGCGTGATTATCTTGAAGCTGCCGGTTTTGAAGTAAGTATGTTTCATGATGGTCAAGACGCCTATGCGAGTTTCCAGCAACGTAAACCTAATTTAATGGTTCTGGACTTAATGGTTCCACGAATGGATGGTTTGACCATTTGCCGTAAGGTACGTGAACAGTCAGATTTACCGATTATTATGGTGACTGCTCGTACCGAAGAAATCGACCGCGTCTTGGGTCTGAATATGGGCGCTGATGATTATGTATGTAAACCGTTTAGCCCAAAAGAGTTGGTTGCTCGCGTACAGGCAGTTTTACGCCGTTTAGAACGTAAGGCAGAGCCTGAACAAAATGATTCTTTCCGAATTGATAAAGCACAGCAAAGAATTTGGTATCAACAAAAATCGTTGAGCTTAACGCCAACCGAATTTCGTTTACTTGAGCTATTTTTAGAGCATGTTGGACAAGTCTATTCACGAGCACAATTATTGGATCATATTAATCCAGATAGTTTTGACGTTGCCGATCGTGTGATTGACAGTCATATCAAAAACTTGCGTCGAAAAATTAGTGAAGCGGCTGAAACTGGTAACCGCCATGAGTGGATTCAAGCAGTTTACGGTGTAGGTTACCGCTTCGAATATCCAGAAGAATAAGCACTCACAAAAGTTATTCTGTGGATAACCACAATGTTATCCACAGAAAATGTGGATAATTTTAAAGATTTTATGGATAAATTATAATCTTTGTATGATTTGGCACGAATTGCCAAATCTCGTCTATATCTACATTTCTAACTGCGATACATCCTAAAGTCCAATCCTTATGTGGCATATAAGTCGAGCTAAAAGGCATCGATAGTAAGGATTTTGGGACTGATCCATGAATCATGATATCTCCACCTGTTGGTTGATTATGTTGCTTGGCATAAGCAATATCTTTCGCATCGGGATAGGAAATATGCAAAGATTTATAGTAGGCACTTTGTGAGTTGCGCCAATCTATAGAATAAACCCCTTCAGGTGTTTTTCCATCATTTTCAAAGTGTTTATGCCCTTCAGGGTTAAAGCCTAGACGAATAGGATAACGACGAATCACCTCATTATTATTTTTGAGGAGGAGTATGCGTTGATTTTTAAATACTTCAATTGATGTGATGGGCTTGGTCTTAATGAGTTCTAAGATCTCTTCGGTTGAAAGAGCTTTATGGGATGATGTAAAAGTCGGTAAATATTTTTCATAATTATAAAAAGCGATTCCCAATGGAATCATGAGAAGTGTACAAATAATGATAGGTCTAATTTTCATATATTATTCTTTAATGTTTAAGAAACTCTCTAAGCTACCACTAAAGCGGCTTAAGAGAGCTTTAGTCTTTTAAAATATTAAGAAGAGCAGCTTACCGCTACATCTGGTACGTCATTTGGTAAAGGACCTAAATCTTGTGGCTGTTCAAGTTCTGGTTGTCTTGTATATGGCTGATCAAGCAGCTTAAACAAACGGTCTACTTCGCTAAAATCATCTCGTTCAGCTGCTTCAATAGCATGTTGAGCCATGTGATTCCGTAAGATATAAACTGGATTAGCTTTTTGCATATTCGCATCAAGCTCATCTGTATCTTGATGTTCACGAATGCTTTCATATTGGCTAAGAAACTCATCAAACTGTCGAATATCAAGGCAATCATCTCGTAGAGCTTTATATTCTTTATTTTGAAGTCGGATAAAGCTCTGAGTGTAGTCGAGTTGTTCAGCCTGTAAGATTTTTAAAAAACTAAAACTACAATCAAGGCTGTCTTTATGAAAATGAGGTAATCCCATTTTTTTACATAAACCAGTTGTGTAATGTTCCATGAAGGTTGGTTCAAATTGTTCTAAGCAACGCGCTAACTCTTCTTTGAACTGATCCTTTTGTTCAGGCTCAGCGAGAGGGATTAAGTTGTTTAACCACGTCCATAAATTCCAATGACCTATACTTGGTTGATTTTGGTAAGTATAACGGCCTTGATAATCCGAGTGGTTATTGATCCAGTTCGGACGAAAGCGCTCCATAAAGCCATATGGACCAAAATCGAGTGTAGAACCAGTAATGTTGAGATTGTCTGTATTCATCACCCCATGAGCAAATCCAACCAACTGCCATTTTGCAATCATAATTGCAGTACGCTCAACCACCTTTTTGGCAAAAGATAAAATAGGGTTCTCGGTTTCTAGACACTCAGGATAATGCCACTCAATACATTTTTGAGTGAATTCTGGCAGCAACTCTGGAGCGTATTGATTAATCCATTCAAAATGTCCTAAACGGATATGGCATTCAGATGTTCTTAGTAACATTGCTCCCAATTCTAGTTTTTCGCGCTGTACCCCTTGAGTGGAGGTTGTAAAACCTACCGCGTGGCTAGAAGCGACTCCTAAAGCATTTAAAGCATGCCCAGCTAAATATTCACGAACCACAGAACGCAATACTGCGCGTCCGTCTCCCATTCTTGAGTAGGGTGTCGGGCCTGCACCTTTTAGATGTAGATCTATGGTTTGACCCTTTGTATTAAGTATTTGCGCAATTAGTAAGCCACGCCCATCACCGAGTTGTCCCGCCCATTGTCCGAATTGGTGACCAGCATAGACCATAGCAAGAGAAGGAAATTGAGTAAAAGTACGCTGTCCGCTACAGATTTCAACCCATGCATTTTTTTCGTCTTCTGACCATTGCAGCTCATCAGCTAAAGCAGTATTGAAATGACCTGCTTTTGCACCACGTAAAGGGGACGGCTGCTGAACATGGAATAATTTAGAAGGAAGTGAAGGGTAGAGCGGATTAAATTGCATGGGCTTGGCAAAATAGAGAGAGCGGATTTCACTATACCATAGTTAAAAAGCGGGCATAAAAATAGCTCCCGAAAGAGCTATTTTAGAGCAGAATTTATTTTAGTCTGATACTACATTAGTGTTCTTTTTAATGTTACGCATTAAAGTTTCTAAACACTCACGATGATGACTTAAACGGTGTTCAAGCAATTGAAAATCAACTTTAAGCTTGTGATCCATTCTATGAATCTTTTCAGCCATTGCTGCTTTTTTCGCTTGTAGTTCTTGCTCTTTTAGCTTTGCCCAGTCATTTAATGTATGGGTAAAAGCTTCGTATTCCTGAGCAATACGTTGTTTCATCTGAGTCATATCAGCATTTACATTGTGACCATAAATAGCAAGGTCTTGTTCAGCGTATTTAAATTTCATCGCCAATTCTGCTTTTTTAATATTAAAGCTTGGAATACGACGTAAATTTTTAGCTAAACCAAGTTTAGAACATGACCAGATCAACCATTTTGTTGGATCATATTGCCACCATTTCACACCATTACGATAATCGTATTGGAAGATGTGATGGTAGTTATGGTAACCCTCGCCCCAGGTAGCAATGGCTAACCAGAAATTATCACGTGCAGTGTTTTCGTCTGTATAAGGACGTTTACCCCACATGTGGCAAAGCGAGTTAATAAAGAAAGTCACTTGATGGCTAATGATTAAACGCAATAGACCACCTATGAGGACTACACCCCACAAATCGCCAGTTGCCCAACCAATTAAGCCTAAAATTCCAACATGAACTGCAACTACGAGTAAACCATAGTATTTATGCTGGAACATGACCAGTTTATCGTTCAATAAGTCTGGTGCATTTTTAAAATCTGGCTCAGATGGTGAATGATCGCGGATCATCCAACCCATATGGGCATACCAAAAACCACGATTAATTGAATATGGA
Source organism: Acinetobacter sp. AC1-2 (assembly GCF_016124155.1). Lineage (NCBI taxonomy): Bacteria > Pseudomonadati > Pseudomonadota > Gammaproteobacteria > Moraxellales > Moraxellaceae > Acinetobacter > Acinetobacter sp. AC1-2. The sequence goes on along the minus strand of NZ_JABFFO010000004.1, from coordinate 211,882 downwards.
TCTTCATCAACATGATCAACATGTCGATGGTGTGTACGGTGACCAGATGCCCAGAACAAAATACTATTTTGCACGGCAAATGTACCACCAATCATTAAAAGAATTTTAAGTGGTAACGACGCTTCATAAGCTCGGTGAGCCCACAGGCGGTGATAACCAGCAGTAATCCCCATACTACTTAGAGCTAAAAGAAAAAATAAGCTTACCCATGCGCTTACACTAAAATCATAATAATACGCATAAATCGGGATTATGATTGCAGCAAGAATTGGTAAACCAATTAAGGTAATGCTAGCGGTCCAGTTAATTGGGGCTTTGAGTGGGGCGGAAGTCATATCCGGCAGCGCTCCTAGAAACCTTGTCAGACAAGGTACAAAGACAAAACGACATAGCAAAACCAATCATCAAGATATATTGCTATTCTATCCTTCATATTAGCACGTGCTTAGTGAGAATCACTAACATTATTGTACAGATGTATTGAAAGAACGGTAACAGATTTAAACTATGTCACAGAGTTTTTCAAGTAGGAGAAGTTGTTTAATGAACGTACAACGATTGAAAAAAAAGAACAACATTGATATTGCAAGAAAATTATCATTGAAGTGTGTCTTGGTCACGATCAGTCTTGTATTAGCTGCATGTCAAAGTACCCCACAACAAAATATTCAGAAAGGCCAGAAAGCTCAAGTAAAACCAGTCCATCGCGTACAACCTCCTGTAGTAAAAAAGAGAGTAAGTCCTGATGGGATTCAAGATATTGATTGGCAAATTACCCAGATTAATGGTCATAAAGCCAAGTTTTTTGATCAATGGCCAGTTCTTTCTTTAAATTCTGCTGTCAAAACAGTCTCAGGTCATACGGGCTGTAATGGCGTTTTTGGTCGATATACTTTTGATTTCAGTCAACAGAAACTTGATATGCAGGTTAATGCAGGACATTCAAGTTGTGATGGTGCGTTGGCTCAAGAGGCAGAGTTGATTGATTCTTTACAGCGTATTCAAAAATTTCAATTGGTAGGGAATACACTCTATTTGCTTGACCAAAGCGGTCAGCGATTGATTCAGGCACAAAAGAAATAATAAAAGGTGGTTTTACCACCTTTTTTATATTTACAGAGCTTGTAACATCGTAGTTGGAATATCTGTAATTAGCCCCTGTACATCTAAATCCCGTAAAGATTTAGCTCGTTCAATGTCATTTACTGTCCAAACACTAATATTTAGGTTTGCTTGTTGTGAAAGCTGAATCATTTCATCTGTTGCGAGTTGATCATGCCAGCCAATATGACAGCAACCATATTGATGAGCGAGTTCAATTGCGATTGCACCCACTGGAAGTTCAACTAACAACCCACGTTTAAATGAAGAATTCATCTCACGTAAAGCTGTTAGGATTTGAAGGTCAAAACTTGTGATTGTTACGACTTTCTCAAAACCCTGCAATTCAGTCTCAAGCTTTTGAACGAGTTTTTCTGCTAAAGCCATGTCTCTTACAGCTTTCACTTCAACTTCAATATGATCAAAGTTATCAAGTAAGTTTAAAACGCCTGTAAGTGTAGGTGTTGGTTCAGAGTTTGGCCAATTGGGCCAGTTTTGACGATGATCAAATGATAATGCTTGAGACAAATTAGATTGCTCAACAATTTGATCTATTCCTGCGGTACGTAAAAAGTTGTCATCATGGATAACAACTAATTCTTGATCTTGAAGCTGACGAATATCAAATTCGACACCACGAATACCTAGATTTTTTATGTGCTGAAAACCACCTAGCGTGTTTTCAGGAGCTTCTTTGCGTGCACCACGATGACCAATAATGCGCATAATTTTCTTCTATCAACTATTTTTAATGATGGTCTCTTCAAAAGAGCAGAGACCATTCTTAATCTAATCTATTTTTAAATAATCTCATTAATATTTTTTTGCCAAAGCACTTCTTGTCCACCTTCAGCACGTTGTAAAGCGCGGGATGCTACAAACAACCAGTCAGACAGACGGTTTAAAAGTTGGAGTGCCGTGGTTTGAATATTCTGGTCGCGTGTTTGTACTGACATTAGAGATCTTTCTGCACGGCGGCAGACAGCACGTGCCTGATGGGCATAACTGCAAGTTAAAGAGCCAGACGGTAGAATAAACTCTTTCAGCATCGGTAAGTCTTCATTCATACGGTCAATTTCTTTTTCAAGAAATTCAATGCAAACAGGCTGAAGTAAATTGTAGTTTGGAATACAAACCTCGCCGCCTAAGTCAAAAAGCCAATGTTGAACTAAGCTTAGACTCTTATCCCAATTTGCTTTGTCTATTACTTGACTTGCAGTGATTTGAGCTCGAAGAACGCCAATAATGGCATTTAGTTCATCGACATCACCAAGTGCTGCAACCCTTAAATCATCTTTGGCAACACGAGAGCCATCGCCTAAACCTGTTGTACCTGAGTCGCCTGTGCGTGTATAGATTTTGCTTAAACGGTGTCCCATGATGGATATCCTGAACATAAAAAAGGGGATAATGTCGGTCAGAACATTACCCCGAAACTGGAGTTAAGAAAATATTTTTATAATAAAGTTTTGCTTAGTAGCTTAAGGTCACACCAGCTGATGCAAGGCGGCCGCCGTTAATATAATAGCTTCCACTACCATATGCGGTGCGATATTTAGAGTCACTTATGTTTTGAATATTAGCAAAAACATTTATATTCTTATTGATCTTATATTGGCCATACATATCTACACGGAAATGTCCTGGAATTTGGACATCGTCAAAGGCACTATTGTCGTAATCGCCATTTGCAAGCATCGTAGTTGAGAAGGTATAACGTTCATCTGTCCAACCTGCTGTTAGAGCAATATTTTGACGTGGACGACGGCTTAAATCATCATTATTAGTCTTATTTTTAGCACGGACATAGTTATAGCTTAAATTTGTAAATAGGTTTTCACCTTGCCATTTTATATAAAGTTCACTGCCTTCCATTTTAGCTTTATCAAGATTTCTCATTTGATTAAGAACACCATCAAAATCAATGAGATTATCGACTTCAGTTGTATATAGCGATAGACCAGTTGAAATATTATAGGCTAGTTTCTGGTCTAGACCAATTTCATATGAAAAGCTTTCTTCTGGTTTTAAGTCCGGATTGCCACCATAAGCATACATGTCATTAAGTGTCGGTGCTTTAAAGGCTGAACCAATATTTGCATAAATACTAGTTAATGGTAGAACTTGATAGCGGACAGAGCCTTGAGCAACGGTGTGTGTGCCGAATTTTTCATTGTCTTCCACACGAAGACCAACCTGTGTATTTAATCCTGCCTGATCATATTTATGTTGAATATAATAGCCTGTTGAATCAATATCTTCCTGATATGGCGTACCGTATGAGATAACGTCACCATCAATATTTCGATGTGTTACACCTAATAATAATTTTTGATTTGGTGTAAAGCCCCATTGGCCATAAATTTCAGCTTCTTGGGTTTTGCTATGTACATAATCTGGCGAATTATTTTGATCGATATCATCTTTAAATTGAGAGACGCGTGCGTGTAACGCTAAATTCTCAAGAATATTTACACGTCCTTTGACATTAATGATTTCATTTTTAAAATCTTGAGAAATGAGGTTGCCATTATTGTCATAATCGCTATAGCCTTCATTTTCACTATAATCAACAGAAGCGGCATAATTCTCTTTATCAACGCCTACCTTTGCACTATAACCTTTTTGATCAAATGAGGCATTGGGAGCATTTTTTATATCTTTTACAGGTGTCCCATCGGTTTCTAGGCGTTGGCCACGAATTTGTGCATAAAAACCATCCTCTGCTAAATCAGCACCGATAACAGATTTATAAGTTTTATCTTCACCAATCTCACCTGTAACAAAAGCTGAGGTTTTTTCAGGTGTTTTTGAAATTAGCTGTACAACACCAGAAATTGCATCAGTGCCGTACAAAACAGAGGCAGGACCCTTAAGTATTTCAATTTGCTTAATATCAGTTGTCTCAATAAATGCGAGTGATGCTGTACCGGACGTTGCTGAATTTAGACGGACACCATCTCTTAATATAAGAGCTTGTTCCGATTTGCCGCCACGCAAGAAAATTGAAGCTATTTGTCCATAACCACCACTTTGCACCATATTAATGGATGCATCTGTTTGTAATAATTGTGGTAAAGATGCGATAGGTGATTGTTCGAGAACTTTTGGCTCAATAATATTGATTCGAGCCGGAACTTCACTCGCTTTTTCAGCACTTTTTGAAGCAGTCACTACAATTGGATCAAGTTGAGTTGCGTTCGTTGTATCTTCAGCAAAAATAACAGGTGAAAACCCCATCGCAATAGCGATAGCCCCTACCAGACGAGTAGGTTGAAAAGTCTTAGACATAACATGCTCCATACATTCACCCCACGTGAATGATCGGGTAGATAGATGAAACAAGTAGGTCTCCGGACTTCAACGCCATATTTAAGTTATGGACATATTCACCTTCCCACATCATTGCAGTGGTGTAAGTCGAGAACGACTTAAAAAATATGCTTTACATTGTTACCGTTGCGGGGGCAGTGCCGGACTTTCACCAGCTTCCCTAAAGCATTAATTGCTTACACTTGCTTCCAATTTTACGCAGTATAAAGTGGCGATTTATTTCATACAATGTCATTTGGACCAATTCCCAGAGAACTTTTACGCAAGGGACAAAAATTGCATTACAATGGCACTTATTTTAAGAAATGGTTGTAGTTTAGGCAGATCATGAGCCCATCAAACCAAAAACGTACACGAGCGAAAATCTGTGGAATTACTCGCCCTCAAGATGTTCAGTCAGTAGTTGCGGCTGGAGCTGATGCAATTGGTTTTGTATTTTTTCCACCAAGTCCAAGACATGTCACACTCGAGCAGGCACAAGAACTAGTTAAATTTATTCCTCCTTATGTACAACTTGTTGGTTTGTTTGTGAATGCAAGTGCTACTGAGATTCAGTCAGTACTTGATTGTGTTCCCCTAGATGTATTACAACTACATGGCGACGAAACTCCAGAACAATGTCAGGAGATAGCTCGCCATTGTAAGCGTCGCTGGTATAAAGCGATTCAGGTTAAGCCTGACCTTGATGTTATTGCTGAAATTCAAAAATATCAGGCGGCTGGAGCCAGTGCTGTCTTGCTCGATGCGTGGCATCCTGAGCTTAAAGGGGGCACAGGACATCAGTTTGACTGGTCTAAATTCCCAAAACTTGATATTCCATTAATCTTGGCAGGTGGTTTAACCCCTGACAATGTCATTGACGCTATTCATACTACCGGTGCTTTTGCAGTAGATGTGAGCGGAGGCGTAGAGTCCGCAAAAGGTATAAAAGACCAACAACTCATTGAACGATTTATGCAAGGAGTCCAACGTGGATCAGCAAAACAATGTGATTGACTATACACAGTACCCAGATGCTGCAGGGCATTTCGGTATCCATGGCGGACGTTTTGTGTCAGAAACTCTAATGGCGGCATTAGAAGATTTAGAAAATCTATATTCCCGCATGAAAAATGATGAACAGTTTCTGGCAGAATTCGACCGCGATCTCGCCTACTATGTAGGTCGTCCTAGTCCACTTTATTATGCTGAGCGATGGTCAAAAGAGTTAGGTGGTGCGCAAATTTACCTGAAACGTGAAGACTTGAACCATACAGGCTCACATAAGGTAAACAACACGATTGGTCAGGCGTTATTGGCAAAGCTTTCTGGTAAAAAACGTATTATTGCTGAAACTGGTGCTGGGCAACATGGTGTGGCAACTGCAACAATTGCCGCGCGTTTGGGTCTTGAATGTGTTGTTTATATGGGTGCTGAAGACGTTAAGCGTCAAGCTATGAACGTTTATCGTATGCGTTTGTTGGGCGCGACTGTTGTGCCTGTACAGAGTGGCTCTAAAACACTTAAAGATGCCATGAACGAAGCGATGCGTGACTGGGTGACCAATGTTGATAGTACTTACTATGTGATTGGTACGGTGGCAGGTCCTCACCCATACCCACAACTTGTACGTGATTTCCAGTCAATTATTGGGCGTGAAGCACGTAAACAGATTTTGGAACAAGCGGGTCGCTTACCAGATGCATTGGTTGCTTGTGTGGGTGGTGGTTCAAATGCAATGGGCTTGTTCTACCCATTCTTAAATGATGCCAATGTGAAAATGTATGGTGTTGAAGCTGCTGGTTTTGGTATTGAAACTGGTAAACACTCTGCGCCGTTAAATGCTGGTCATGTTGGTGTGTTACATGGTAACCGTACTTACTTGATGAGTGATGAGCAAGGTCAGATTATCGAAACACATAGTATCTCTGCTGGGTTAGATTATCCGGGTGTTGGTCCTGAACATAGTTTCTTGAAAGATATGAAGCGTGTTGAGTATGTGCCGATTAATGATACAGAAGCTCTACAAGGCTTCCGTGATTTAACTAAAATCGAAGGAATTATTCCTGCTCTTGAAAGCTCACATGCCATGGCTTATGTCTCTAAGCTTGCACCAACGATGTCTAAAGATCAGATTATTATTGCGACCGTTTCAGGTCGTGGTGATAAAGATTTAATGACTGTTGCACGCATTGATGGCGTAGAAATGGTTGAGATGTAAGCGGGAATAAAAATGCCAAGTCTGTTTATGGTAATGTTGGGTGGGCGTCATGCACGCGCAAATACAGAAGTTCATGATGTTGTCATGGCTGTAGGAGATACTTTGGAAGAAGTTTATCCTCAACTTAAACAGGCTTGGTTTGGTAAGGCTCAAGGATTACATATTGATGCTTGGGCTAAGCTTTCAGGAGTAAAATCCCAAGAGCAAAATTATCAAATCCATTTTACTGATGCAGCACCAAAACCAGATGACTTAAAGTTATATTTAATTAATCTGGGTGGATATAATGCTCATGAGTTCGGTGAGCTCCATCAGTATGAGTTTGTTGTTGCACCCAATGCTGTTATTGCAAAACAATTGGGTAAACAATTTATAGATCAACAGTGGCAAAAAGCGCATACGGATCGAGTCATTGATATTGATGACTGCTTAGCGATAGATTGTGTGGCAGGGCGCTATATTCATTTAATAAAAGGCGATTTTGCTGCAACAATTTGGGAAAATACGTATTTGACCGTGGTATAGGTCATTTGAAATCTAATATTCATATGGAAGTGGGTAAATGGATTTAATTCAAGAAAATGGACAGCCTCGTTATGGGCGTTTTGAATCTGTACCGTCAACCATTCATGTACAACATTATATTTATAAAACCCCTTATGGTAAGGTCTTAAAAGGCTGGCGTAAGCAATTAAAATACAAGAAATTTAAATTCTGTGGCATTCAACATAAACACTATAGTATTGGTCTAGCAATTGCAGATATCGGCTGGGTCGGTCACGGTTTTTTCTATATTTATGATCATGAAACACAGCAGGTAATTGAGTGGAATGCAATTCAGCCTTTGGGGCATAAAACCTATCTCGATGAACAGCCATTGTTTAATCAAAGCTATTTTTCTAAATCGCCTTATCAATTTGATATTCAGCATGCGAATGGTGTGCGGTACATTCGAGTTACTAAATATGGTGAGATTAAACTCAGTGCTCGGATTTTTTGTGCTGGCACCGATATATTAAGTTTGTGTACACCGACAGGAATTAATGGTTGGACCTATACTCAAAAGCAGACGACGCTGGGTGTAGAAGGGATGTTTATTAATAAACAAAACCAAGTTGTACAATTTGATGAAAAGACTTTTGCATCTTTAGACGATACTTGTGGTTTTTTGCGACCTGAAACAGCTTGGTTCTGGCTTTCATGTAATTTCTGGGATGAGCAAGGGCGGCGTATTGGTTTAAATTTAGCTTCTGGTGTTAATGAAAGCTTTGGTAATGAAAACTGTTTATGGATTAATGGGGTTTTATTTCCACTGACTGACGTTTTATTTGAAAAAGTAAATGATGAACTTTGGAAAATTAGTTCTCTAGATCAAAAGCTTAATCTGCAAATCCATATTGGTTGGTGTAGATACGAAAATATTAATTTAAGAATGATTGGAAGCCAGTTCAATCAGTGGCAAGCTAAAATTAGTGGCACGATTGAGCATGAGACGAATGATGTCATCACTTGCAATGAACAATATGGTTTACTAGAACAACATTATGCAAAATGGTAACAAGCAGGTTATAAACCTGCTTGCCAGAATGCTTCGCCAGCTGCAATTGGATCATTTGTCTTTTCGAGTGTTTCAATCCAAACAGGATATTGACGAATTACCGGATGCTGACTTGGATGAAAGTCTTTTTTAAACCAGTCCAGATATTGGCTTTTCATGGCTGTTAATGTGCCATTTTTGCCAAAGAACCAAGGTAAACCCTTAAGGCTCATTAAGAGTCTTTCTCTAGAACTAAAACCATCACATTTCAACATGACATTGGTGCGATAAAGCGTAAAACCAAACATTAATACTGTTGTAGCAACTAATACAAAGCGACGTGTTGACTCTGGTACTTCACCGACTTGTTTCATCACATCAAATGCAACATCTCGATGCTCCATCTCTTCAATGGCATGCCAAGCAAACAGTGCTCGAACATACGGATGTGCATTTTCCAAAGTTTTTTTATTGCTATAAAACGTCTCTGCCATTAAAGCTGTTAAATGTTCGGCAGCAGCAGTCATGGCAATGTTGTATTGAGGTGAGCGTTTTGTCAGTTCAAAACGGAAAATCCTTTTCAGCGTGGTTGTGAACTGGTCAACAGGCATGCCTTGCTCTTTCATGATCTGATTCATTTTGTCATGAGCAATACCGTGTTGGGCTTCTTGTTTAATAAAGTCCACAACTCGTCTTTGTAGTTCTGGATCATCAATTTTGTCACGGAACATACGAACACATTCGATAAAATAACGCTCTCCATCTGGAAAGGTTAAGCTGAGTGCATCGAACATACGAGTCAAAAAAGGATCATTATTAAACCAAAAGCGAGGTGCTTCGTTTAAATGAAAATCTAGATCTTTACGAACCACTGGATCGACCTGATAAGAAACATGTGCGTTCATATTTTTATTTCTCGCATCTAACTTGTTCACTAGTATGTCGCGACTGGTCGGCTTTGTTTTGACAGTTATTGCCAATTTTTATACAGTTTACGACAAGGTGGCAGTAAAAAAAGGATGCGCCATGCAGGAGTTTACGATTTCAAATGGTTATTTTTACCTTTGGAATACTTACTTAAAAGAAAAGGGGATGGACTGGCAGGCATTAAATCTAACAGATGTTCAGGTTCGCCAAGTTCAAAACATTTTATCTGCATCTATCGATGCTCAATCACCTTTAACTTTTTTTCTTGAGCTTTTAGAGCTGACCGAATTTCGACTACAAGTTTCCAATTTAGCTTTGGAAATGGCAACTTGTATTACACCTGCCAATTTTGGTGTATTGGGATATATGGCATCCCGAAGTGGTAGCTTTGCAGAGGTTCTTGAATATATCATGAAGTTTCACCGTCTGGTGATTGACGGTGAGCAAGTCGTGCCTATGCAAATCGAGCAAGATGCTTCTAAAATTCGTTTGTATTGGCCGTTGGTTGATGACAGTAATATCATACTTTGTGAATTGACCTTGGCAGCTATGGTACAACTTGCTAAACAAATAGCCCCACTGCATGATTTTCTCTTGCAACAAGTTGAGTTTGTGCACAGCGCACGTGGTCCGTTAGTGCACTATCAGCGTTTCTTTCAATGCAAATTATCATTTGGAAAACCTTACTATGCATTAACTTTTGCAAGTGAGGGACTAAGTATTCGCCCTCAACATGCAGACCCGACCTTAATGCAACTTTTGGTGAAACAGGCAGAAGAGGCGTTAGCTCAGCGTAAAATACAAACAGATTTAGCTCAGCAAATACATTGGATCGTGCATGAATATTTTAAGCAAAGACAGCAAGCACCTAAAATAGAAGATATTGCCATCGAGTTGAATATTTCAGTACGAAGCCTACAGCGCCAACTACAGTCATTAAACACTTCATTTAAATTAATTTTAGATGCAGAGCGCATGAGACGCTGTGAGATATTACTCAATCAAAATGCAAGCCTCACTTTAATTGCTGAACAGTTGGGATATTCGGACCAGTCAGCACTTGCACGGGCTCATAAAAATTTGACAGGACAAACCTTGCTGACAAGAAAAAGACAATTACAGCTAACCAATAAAAATGCAGTGAAATAGGCATTTTTGGATGGTTTTCTATTCAGATGACGATCTAATAATGGCTCGAAAATAGGAAGCTTTGATCATTGAGAAAAGTTTCAAAATATTGATAAATGTACGCCATGGGTTGTATGAATCATACAATCGAATATCGCCATAACGTTAGACCTGTTCAATGGACAAAAAATAGCGTTAAAATGCGATGTTCTTGTATTTCTACAAACAACTCCTCAATTTTAAATAATTCAAGGAAAGCACAACCCTATGTCACGTCTTGCCACCCGTTTTGAAAAGCTTAAGTCCCAACAACGTAAAGCGCTTGTATCTTATGTTATGGCGGGTGATCCACAACCGCAAGTAACAGTTCCGTTACTGCATAAAATGGTTGCGGCAGGAGTAGATGTCATTGAGCTTGGTTTACCATTTTCAGATCCAATGGCTGATGGTCCGGTAATTGCGCTTGCAGCTGAACGTGCGCTTGCAGCAGGGACTAACACATTAGATGCTCTTAATATGGTAAAGGAGTTCCGTGAACAGGATCAGGATACACCTGTTGTTTTAATGGGTTATCTAAATCCGGTTGAAGTGATTGGTTACGAGAAGTTTATTTCTCATGCGAAACAGTGTGGTGTAGATGGCTTATTGCTGGTGGATTTACCGCCGGAAGAGTCAAAAGAGTTTGGTGCTGTGTTGAAGCAACATGACATGGATCAAATCTTCTTGCTCGCGCCAACTTCTACAGACCAACGCATTCAACATGTGGCAAATCAGGCAAGTGGATTTATCTACTATGTTTCACTTAAAGGTGTAACAGGAGCAGCAACACTAGATACGGCAGAAGCTGCTGCACGTATTCAGAAAATCAAAAATGCCACTGATATTCCAGTTGGTGTTGGTTTTGGTATTAGTGATGCTGCTTCAGCAAAAGCAATGGGTAGTGTTGCTGATGCTGTGATTGTAGGTAGTGCTTTCGTTAAAAATTTTGCAACGTTGGCAGCGGATGACGCTGTTGAACAGACGGTGAATAAAGTCAAGGAGCTTCGAGCAGCGCTCGATGAGTTAGTATGAATCAAGAAGTGAAATCAGGGAAAGTTCTTAGCCCTGCGACCCCATGGACAAAACGTCCGGTTCCAGGTATTGAAGTCGCAAATGAACAACAAATTCTCAAAGCAACATTTACTGAGCCAACGATTGAATGCCCTGAATGTCATGCTCTAGTGACACGTACAGCAATCTCTTTCAATGCGTATGTTTGTCCGCAGTGTGATGAACACTTACGAATGAAAGCTCGTGATCGTTTGAACTGGTTCTTCGACAATGTAGTAACAGAATTAGGACAAGAGTTTAGCGCGAAAGACCCGTTAAAGTTTGTCGACACCAAACCATATCCAGACCGTATGCGTGAAGCGCAAAGCAAAACTGGTGAAACAGAAGCTTTAATTGCAATGCAAGGCAATTTAAATGGCGTGGATATGATTGCATGTGCTTTTGAGTTCGACTTTATGGGCGGCTCTATGGGTACTGTAGTGGGTGACCGTTTTGTTCAGGCTGCTGAACTTGCTATTGCAAAACGTCAACCATTGATCTGTTTCGCAGCTTCTGGTGGCGCACGTATGCAAGAAGGCATGTTGTCACTTATGCAAATGGCACGTACTTCAGCGGCGATCCAAAAATTAAAAGATGCAGGTTTACCTTATATCGTGGTGTTAACACATCCGGTGTATGGCGGTGTAACAGCTTCTTTAGCAATGTTAGGTGATATTCATATTGCTGAACCGAAAGCGATGATCGGCTTTGCAGGTAAACGTGTAATTGAACAAACTGTACGTGAAACATTGGAAGAGCCATTCCAACGTGCTGAATATTTGCTTGATCATGGCGTAATCGATCAGATTGTTCATCGTCATGCTTTACGTGATACTGTATCCCGACTTGTATCGAAATTGATGAACTTACCTTGAATCAACAAGCTCCACTTTCAATAGACTCTTTAGATACATGGCTCAATTATTGGAGCCATGTTCACGTTACAGGGATAGATCTTGGTCTGGAACGTGTAATTCCTGTGGCAGAAAAGCTGGGTGTAACTCAGCCTACTGCTAAAGTTTTTACAGTAGCCGGAACGAATGGTAAAGGCTCAACTACAACTACACTAGCTGCTATATTAAATGAGCAGGGGTACAAAGTTGGGTTATATCAGTCACCCCATATCTATCGCTTTAATGAACGAGTCAAATTAGGTGGAGTCGAAGTCGATGATCAAAGTCTGATTGATGCTTTTGTTCAAGTCGATCAGGCTCGTCGCGATTGTGATTTAAGCTTATCTTTTTTTGAAGCAACCACTTTGGCTGCTTTTGTCATTTTTAAACAACAGCAATGCGATGTATGGGTGCTCGAAGTCGGCTTGGGCGGGCGCTTAGATGTTGTTAATGTAATTGATCCCAATGTTGCGATTATTACTAATATTGGCCTAGATCATACCGATTGGTTAGGCGATACCATTGAAAAAATTGCTTTTGAAAAAGCAGGCATTATTCGTCCACACATTCCGGTTGTCTTTGCTGGCGAACAATTTCTACCTCAAGCAATTCAAGATAAAGCAGAAAGCACACAAGCAATTTTATATACCGTTAATCGTGATTATTTTTATAAACTCGCCGATGATGGGCAAAACTGGTACTTTGCTTCAGAAGGAACCACTTTAAAGCTTCCTTTAGGTGGTTTAGCCATCGAAAATATTGCGGGGGCGGTTGCAGCCATTTTAAATAGCGGACTTGAAATTTCTCAGTCTGCTTTAGAAAAAGGTATTCAAGCTGCACGCTTAGCAGGGCGTTTTGAACAGCGTCAAGTGGAAGGGAAAACGGTAATTTTTGATGCTGGACACAATCCACATGGTGTTGAATTTTTGTTAAAGCAATTGCGAAATTTCTTAGAATACAATAAACAGTACACAGAAGTTGTCGCAGTATTTTCAATGCTGGCAGATAAAGATATAAAATCAGTAGTCGAATTATTGAAACCTACTGTTTTACATTGGAAAATTGCTGAGTTGAATGTGCCGCGTGCTGCATCGATTCAGCAACTCAATGATGCCTTGCAAGGTCAGACAGTACAACAATATGGCAATATCAAAGAGGCATTTAAATCAGCGCTTGAGCAAACAAATAACAATCAGCTGATTTTGGCCTGTGGTTCGTTTCATACTTTAGAAGCGATTTGGGAGTATTTGGAAGAATGTCAATGAATAACAAACAACGCTGGATGGGTGGTGTTGTTTTACTGGGTGGTGGTGTTTTATTGGCAGCATTACTTCTAAAAGGAAATGAAGAAATAAAGCAGGTTGAAGTTCAGCCAGACGCATCCACAGCGCCAAAAACTCAAACTAAGCCAAAACAAGCAACTGAAGGACAAATGGTACAACTCCAACCTCTAGCGGTTGATGTTGCAACAGAAAAGCGGTTGCTAGAAGAACAACGCCGTTCGCGTGAAAAGGCTGTTGCAGAGCAGGAAGCACGTGCAGCTGAGTTTTTAGCAATGCAACAGCAAGCTGAAGCCGATGCTGCTCGTAAAGCGGCTGCCGAATATGCTGCGATTAATGCACGTCGTACAGCTGCTCAAGAAAGTTCAGACAATATTCCGCCGGAAGTTGTCGGCAGCGATGGTAAAGTAAAAAGTCCACAAACTGATGTGAAGAAAAAATCTGTAGATAGTGCAAAAGCAGAAGCAGATAAAAAAGCGGCTGATGCCAAGCGCCAAGCAGAAGCTGACAAGAAAGTAGCTGAAGCAAAACGCCAAGCAGAAGCAGATAAAAAAGCAACTGAAGCAAAACGCCAAGCAGAAGCAGATAAGAAAGCAGCTGAAGCAAAACGTCAGGCAGAGGCTGATAAGAAAGCAACAGAAGCAAAACGTCAAGCAGAAGCAGATAAGAAAGCAACTGAAGCAAAACACAAAACAGAAGCAGATAAGAAAGCATCAGATGCTAAACGCAAAGCTGAAGCTGATAAAAAAGCTGATGCTGAAAAAGCGCGTGAGCTACTTGAAAATGGTGATAAAAAGTGGATGGTGCAAGTTGCATTGGCTGCTAACCAAGCAAATGCAGATTCAGTTGTTTCTAAATTACGAGCTAAAGGCTACAAGGTAACTACGAGCCAAACCAGTAAAGGAATCCGTATTATGGTTGGACCAGCGAAAGACCGTGATACAGCAGATGCAGCCCGTAAGAAAATTACTTCTGATTCAAGCTTAAATATGAAATCAGCTTGGGTAATTGACTGGGTGCCGCTTGATCAGCGATAACGGCTGATCATCCCCTAAATCAAATCAGGAACACTCAAAGGCTTTATTCTTGTGAGGAGTGTTCCATTCAATAGGGGATTTTGAAGATGAATACAACGATCCAAATATTAGAACGATTTGTTTTTGCACAAGATTCAGTGATTAGCGCACTGTCTGGAGTTGCTTGTGTGGGGGATGATGTTTATTTTGTTGGTGATAATCTCCCTTATTTATTAAGAATCAATCGAACCCAGAACATGGCCGATGCAACGGTCTTTGAAAAAATTCCATTATTTGATCCTTCAGAGCAAATACCGCTAAGTACATTAAGCAAAGAACAGAAGCCTGATTTTGAAGCTTTAACCTCCATAAGTTGGAACGGACAATCACAGCTTTTGGTGATGGGCTCGGGTTCTACAGAAAATCGAAAACGAGCATTACTCTATAACCCTGCCAATGATCAGGTCAGAACTTTCTTGGATGCGGTTGATTATGATTTTTTGCAGCATCAGGTTGAATTAACAGGTGGGGCTGATCTCAATATAGAAGCCATATGTTCAGACCATCGTTATCTCTATATCTTTCAACGTGGTAACATAAATCTCCATCATGGGGTTTTAGTCTTTGATTTAATCAAAATTCAAGCAGGAAAATCCTTAGAAAATGCACTTATACATTCGCTCAAACTGAGCTTAGCTGAGCTTGATGGTTCAGCAAGTGGCATTTCAGATGCTTGTTTTTTAGCGGATAAAAATTTGATTGTTGCTACAGCTACGGTCGAACAAACACTCAATACCTATGATGACGGTGCTGTCTTGGGAAGTTTTATCTTGGTGTTTTCGCCTGAGGGTAAAGCTTTAGCAGCTCATTTGATTCGAGATGCGAAAGGACAGACGCTGCCAATCAAGGTCGAAGGGATTACTTGGTTTGAGTCGAGATCCGATGGCGAAGTATTTTTATTAGTGACAGACAGTGATGGTGGTGATTCTGAAATTTTGAAGGTATTACTTAGCAACGCCGCTTTGGGAAAATCATAAAGTTAAATCATATTTTTGATGATCATCTATCTTTAAATGTATATTTTTCGATGTAATTGATAATAATGAAAACAATAAATAAGTTGGTGATTGAGCCAACTTATTTGTCTAATAATCGTGTTTGAATACAAAAGTAATCCAGTCTTTAACTGCTGGAATTCGACAGTTGCTGTTGAGTCCATTTTACATTTTCAGGTGTAAATAGGCCGTCAATGTTCTTCCAGATAATATGATAGCCATAACCGCCTTCCTTCATTTCTTTAACCGCATCATCAATTGCCCAATTTTCAAAAATAATGCGATACATGGCAACACTAGCACCTGTACGGTCTGAGCCATGGTAGCAGTGCAATAAAACACGTTGATTATTCTGCTTGGCAATCTTAATTTGTTGCATGACTTCTAATAGATCTTGTCGGTCAATTGCCCATGTATTGATAGGAATATGTGCAAGGTTAAAATTTTCATTTTTAAAAACTAAATCATCTGAAGCTCTAGCTCTTAAATTAATAATGGTACTTATTTGATGACGTTTTAACTCGGGAACCATCGTTGCATCGGGTTGTTCACTGCGAAAAACAGTATCACTAATTTGATAAAAGTTATGACTCTGAGAGACTAAAGTGCCCCAGTCTTTTGGTCGTTGCTCATGGGCAATACTTTCATGCTGCATACATCCCTGTAAATTTATACAGATGGCAAGTGTGATGAGTGATAATTTTTTCATGTTTGATACCGGTTAAGCTCATAAGGATCATGAGCACAAATTATTTCAATCGTTGGCTCATGTTGAGCTAAATGCTGCAAGCGTTTGAGATTAACAAGACGTTTCTCATTATCTTCTGCAAATGTTTTTTCCAGCAAACTAAGTGATCTTAATTTATTTTTAGGGTTTAACTCTAGGTGTGAGTAGTACGCATCTCCACAAAATAATAACCATTGATTTTGTTGCTTTATGGCAATGCCACAATGACCAGCTGAGTGACCCAATAAAGGTATCATTAAAATTTCATCTTGAAAAAGAGGAAAGCCTTTTACTTTTTCCAGATTAAACCATGCTTCACCTTGCTGATATTCAACAAAGTTCCAGTAACGATGGTCTTTATATTGATTGGTTCTATAGCGAAGTTTGCCCTTAAGATTTGGAAGTTGGGTCGCGTTATATTCTGCCGCTAAAACATGAACTGTGGCATGGGGAAAATCTGAAATTCCACCGGCATGATCAAAATCAAGATGAGTGACAAAGATATGTTGTACATCCTTAGGACTAAATCCGAGTTTTTGGATTTGCTGGATGGCACTAAACTCAAGATTAGTCTCAATTTTGCCTAAACGTTGGACTAATGAACCTAGTCGCTGCTTCATATGTAAGTAATCTTGCAATCCAAAACCTGTATCAATAAGTACAAGGCCGCGATCGGTTTCAACTAACAGGCAATGGCAGACGACTTCAGCCCTGAAGCCTTTTTGTCCAAAGAGTGGGGCACAAACTGGGCACATGCTACCGCACTTTAAATGATGAATTTTATAGATCATGATTTTTATTTTTTATACCGAATCGCTTCGAGTTATAACTGATCTGGGCAGTAAAAACCATGTGTATTCAATACATAAATAAAAAGCCATCACGTTGGATGACTTTTTAGGGTGTGATATTTAATTAAGATTTTCTAAAAATTTGGTACTTGCTTCGCATGTCCTGTTATGAACTTTTTAACTAGTTGCGTACGTGTCGCTGACAGTTTTTATTAGGAAAATTTCGAATGCCTGCCTACGTGTCTCGTTTGTCTTGCACTCGATTAAAGCCTTTTTTAAAGGCTTTTAAAATCAGCACATAACTGTCAGCTTTATTAGGAAACTTTAGAATGTTTGCCTACGCGCTTCGCTTGCCTTGCAAGCAATAAAAACCTTTAGTCGGTTTTATTGCTTTCAGGCTGTGGTGTTAAGCGTAAATAAGGTTTAACCGCTGTATAGCCTTTAGGAAAGCGCTGTTTAATTTCTTCTTCATCTTTAAGTGAGGGCACAATAACGACATCTTCACCTTGCTGCCAGTTCGCTGGCGTCGCTACTTTATGCTTGTCAGTTAATTGTAAAGAGTCAACAACACGTAAGACTTCATTAAAATTTCGGCCTGTTGAAGCAGGGTAGGTAATGATTAAGCGAACTTTTTTATTCGGATCAATAATCACTAATGAACGAACTGTTAGTGTTTCACTGGCATTTGGATGAATGAAATCATATAGCTCAGAGACTTTACGATCTTTATCTGCAATGATTGGAAAATTTACAGTCGTATTTTGTGTTTCATTAATGTCATTGATCCATCCCTTATGAGACTCTACATCATCTACTGACAAAGCAATTGCTTTAACATTACGCTTCGTAAATTCATCTTTTAATTTTGCTGTGTAACCTAACTCTGTTGTACATACGGGCGTATAGTCGGCTGGATGTGAAAATAAAATTCCCCAACTATCCCCTAGAAAATCATAAAAATTAATTGTGCCTTCACTCGATTCTTGTTGAAAATCGGGGGCAGTGTCTCCTAATCGTAGTGTCATGATCGTTCCTCAATTGCTCATAATTTGTTATTCGATCCACTGAATATGCAGCATTTTCTTTATGATTAAAATTATTGTTTTTGTATTTTATTATGAGTTTTTTATATAAGTGTAAATATATATGACCAAAACTCACTATTTTATGTGCTTAATCAATGTAACTTTAAGGTAAATTTGCTAAATTAGATTTCTCGGAAGTTATGCTTAATAGATGAGCGTTAATGTTACGTTTTTAGGGGCAGGGCGCATTACGGGGGACTAGGCGAATGATAAAACCATTCGTCTAACTATCAGATTTTTTTTAGGGGTTTTGTGCAAAACCCTTGTACTTCAAATTTCTGGCACCATAATAAACGACTGAGAAAAAGTTTATTCATTTGACCAAGCAAGATTTAGAGAGTTTATCCATGTTGGCAAGTCTGATCGGAGGTATCTTCGGTACAAAAAATGAGCGCGAACTCAAACGCATGCGCAAAATTGTTGAGCAAATCAATGCGCTCGAGCCGACGATATCAGCTTTAAGCGATGCAGACTTATCTGCAAAAACTCCAGAATTCAAACAACGTTATAATAATGGCGAAAGTTTAGATAAATTACTTCCAGAAGCGTTTGCAGTGTGTCGTGAAGCTGCCAAACGTGTAATGGGCATGCGTCACTATGACGTTCAGCTTATTGGTGGTATTACCTTACATGAAGGTAAGATTGCCGAAATGCGTACCGGTGAAGGTAAAACCCTGATGGGTACTTTGGCGTGTTATTTAAACGCATTAAGTGGCGAAGGCGTTCATGTCATTACTGTGAACGATTATTTGGCACAGCGTGATGCTGAGTTGAACCGTCCATTATTTGAATTTTTGGGTTTATCTATTGGTACGATCTATTCAATGCAAGGACCTTCTGAAAAAGCGGAAGCTTATCTTGCTGATATTACTTATGGTACCAATAACGAATTCGGTTTTGACTACTTACGCGACAACATGGTGTTTTCTTTAGCAGAAAAGAAACAACGTGGCTTGCACTATGCCATTATCGATGAAGTTGACTCAATCTTGATTGATGAAGCACGTACACCATTAATTATTTCTGGTCAAAGTGAAGACTCTTCGCATCTTTATGCTGCAATCAATACGATTCCCCCTAGATTACGTCCGCAAAAAGAAGAAAAAGTCGCAGATGGTGGGCATTTCTGGATTGATGAAAAGCAGCGTTCAGTTGAAATGACCGAAATTGGTTATGAAACTGTTGAGCAAGAACTTATTCAGATGGGCTTGTTGGCTGAAGGTGAAAGCTTATATTCAGCAACGAATCTAAGCCTTGTTCACCATGTGTCTGCTGCTATCCGTGCACATTTCTTATTCCAACGTGATGTTCACTATATTATTCACGATGGCGAAGTCGTGATTGTTGATGAACATACTGGCCGTACAATGCCGGGCCGTCGTTGGTCAGAAGGTTTGCATCAAGCAGTTGAAGCGAAAGAAGGTTTGGAAATTCAGCCTGAAAACCAGACTTTAGCGACCACAACATTCCAGAACTATTTCCGTCTATATAAAAAGCTTTCAGGTATGACAGGTACTGCTGATACTGAAGCTGCGGAAATGAAAGAAATTTATGGTCTTGATGTTGTGATTATTCCAACTCACCGCCCAATGGTACGTAATGACCAAAACGATTTAATTTATTTAAACCGTAATGGTAAATATGACGCGATTATTCAAGAAATTACGAATATTCGTGAGCAAGGTGTGGCACCGATTCTTATTGGTACAGCGACCATTGAAGCTAGTGAAATTTTATCTTCTAAGTTAATGCAAGCTGGTATTCATCACGAAGTGTTGAATGCAAAACAACATGAGCGTGAAGCTGACATTATTGCTCAAGCGGGTAGCCCGAATGCAGTAACGATTGCAACGAACATGGCGGGTCGTGGTACTGACATTATCTTGGGTGGTAACTGGAAAGCGAAACTTGCCAAACTTGAAAACCCTACTGCTGAAGATGAAGCACATCTGAAAGCACAATGGGAACAAGACCATGAAGATGTATTGCAATCAGGTGGTTTGCACATCATTGGTTCTGAACGCCATGAATCACGTCGTATTGATAACCAGTTACGTGGTCGTGCGGGCCGTCAGGGTGACCCTGGTGTTTCTCGTTTCTATTTGTCTCTTGAAGATGACCTTATGCGTATTTTCGCAGGTGACCGCGTAGTTGGAATGATGCGCGCGATGGGTCTACAAGAAAATGAAGCGATTGAACACAAAATGGTGAGTCGTTCAATTGAGAACGCTCAGCGTAAAGTTGAAGCTCGTAACTTTGATATTCGTAAAAACTTATTGAAATACGATGATGTGAATAATGAACAACGTAAGATCATTTATTCACAACGTGATGAAGTGTTAGCTGAAAATACCTTAAAAGAATACGTCGAAGAAATGCATCATGAAGTGATGAAAGGCGTGATTGCTAACTTTATTCCACCTGAGTCAATTCATGACCAGTGGGATGTTGAAGGTTTAGAAAATGCTTTACGTATTGATTTGGGCATTGAGCTACCAATTCAGGAATGGTTAGATCAAGATCGTCGTCTAGATGAAGAAGGTTTAGTTGAGCGAATCAGTGATGAAGTGATTGAACGTTATCGCCAACGCCGTGCTCAAATGGGTGATGAATCAGCAGCAATGCTTGAACGTCACTTCGTTTTAAACTCTCTTGATCGTCATTGGAAAGATCACTTAGCTGCAATGGATTACTTGCGTCAAGGTATTCACTTACGTGGCTATGCGCAAAAAAATCCTGAACAGGAATACAAGAAAGAAGCTTTCAACCTGTTTGTAAATATGCTCGGTATTATTAAAACTGATGTTGTGACTGATTTGTCTCGTGTACATATCCCAACACCAGAAGAACTTGCAGAAATGGAAGCTCAACAGCAGCAGCAAGCTGAATCGATGAAGCTTTCTTTTGAGCATGACGATGTAGATGGTTTAACAGGGGAAGTTACACTTTCTCAAGAGACTATGAACGAGTCTGCCGATCAGCAAGCTTTCCCTGTTCCAGAAAGCCGTAATGCACCATGCCCATGTGGGTCTGGACTAAAATATAAGCAATGTCACGGTAAGATCTAATTTGCCTTCATAAAAAAGCAGAACAATTGTTCTGCTTTTTTTACGTTTGTAGTAAGCCTGTGAATAATGTTTGCAGTTTTAAGCATTAAATGCTATTTACTTCTCATCCAGAGTGTATGTTGGAAAGACAATGAAAAAAGTATTACAACCTTTATTTTTAACTGTTCTTGCTGTGCCTAGTTTTGTTTTCGCAGCAGAAGCAGCTTCAGCCCCTCAAACGACAACGGTTGATAAAGTACTTGCAGCAAAAGGGCCAACTTCGGCTCAAGCTGTAGTGAAGCAAGAAAATACAACAGTGATTAGCCCGCGTACTGGTATTCGCTATACGTTAGGTAACACAGCTAATCGTCCAATTATTTTACAAACCACTGCGATTGCTCCGGCAAACTCAGCAAATATTAATCGTATTGTGGCAACTAACCCTGCTTTATCTGCGAAGAGCCAAGAAAAAGCAAAAGTGGCTTTAATTGGTGAAGCAGCTGTAGCAGGAGCAGCCGCTGTTGCAGCAAGCAATGTAGCAGCTCCAGCATCAATAAACTAAGTCACATATTTATAAAAAAGCCGGTCAATGATGAACCGGCTTTTTTTTTATAAGAATTTCTAGTTTTTAGATCTGATTATTCACATCATCATTTTTTGTTTCACGAATGAATAAGAAAGCGATGAGTGATAAAAGTGATGCCACAGTAAGATAATAACCAACTGCATATAAACCATAAGTTTCAGCAAGTTTAGTGGCAATGAGTGGAGCAAAAGATGCACCAAAAATACCTGCCAAGTTAAACGTTAATGCTGAACCTGTATAACGAACTGAAGTTGGGAAAAGTTCAGAAAGAACCGTACCAATCGGACCATAGGTCAGGCCCATAATCGACAAGCCTGTACATAAGAAGAGAAAGACAATTAACGTATTTCCAGACTCTAACATGCTAGAGAAGAATAAGCCGAAAATCGCAGCAGCAATACAAACACCAATCGAAGTGGCTTTACGACCAAATTTTTCTGCAAAAATAGCCGATAAAGGAATGAATGCAGCAAAGCACAGTGTGGCAAAGAGTTGAAGTTCTAAGAACTCACCACGTGAATAGCCAAGTTTGGTGGTTCCCCAGTTTAAGGCAAATACAGTTGTAAGATAGAACACCACAAATGTACAGATTGCTGCAATCGTACCAAGTACAAGTTTACCTGTATGTTTGGTTAAGACTTCTTTAAATGGAATATTGACTTCTTTTTGCTTATCCAAAACTTTTTGGAATGCTGGAGTCTCATGGAGTTTTAAACGGATATATAAGCCAACAATCACTAATACAGCACTTGCAATAAAGGGAATACGCCAGCCCCATTGCATGAATGCCTGCTCAGGAATGGCTGCACCCAATAATAAAAATGAACCTGTTGCTAAAATGAAGCCAATTGGAGCCCCAAGCTGTGGGAACATGCCATACCATGCGCGCTTACCTTCAGGTGCATTCTCTGTCGCAAGTAATACAGCACCGCTCCATTCACCACCTAAACCTAAGCCTTGCCCTAGACGGCATACAGCTAATAGTAATGGAGCGACAATTCCAATCTGTGCATATGTTGGAAGTAAACCAATACAGACTGTTGAAATACCCATGGTGAGCAAAGCTGCAACTAGCGTGGCTTTACGACCAATACGGTCTCCTAAATGACCGAATAATGCTGCACCGATAGGGCGGGCAATAAAGGCAATGGCGAAGGTTGCTAAAGATTGTAAGACTGCGGCACTGCCACTACTAGCAGGGAAAAACAGGTGAGGAAAGATAAGTACTGCGGCAGTTGCATAGATATAAAAGTCGAAGAACTCAATGGTTGTACCGACTAAACTTGCAAACAAAACCCGCGTTTTTGAATTAGTGGCTACTGCCGGAGCAGCAGTCGCAGAGGTTGACTCCATATAAGACCTTATATCAGTTAAAATTTATTTTTAATTTACTATTCTTTTTAAAGACATATTTTTCTAAAAGAATAGCGTGAAAGAACATCATCCATGACTCTTTCAGGATCACTGAATAAGAGTGAAAAATGAACTAAACAATGTACCAATAGATCGCAAGAAAGTGTGCTCCTGCACCTAAAAGCACAAAAATGTGCCAGATCGCATGGGTATATCTTACCTTTTTTAACGCGTAAAACAATGCTCCAACCGTATAAGCTAAACCGCCAATAATCAAGAAAATCAATGCGTCTTTACTCAAATAAGTACGCATATCATCCATTACAAAAACAGCAAGCCATCCCATTACAATATAGGCCAGCAAAGAAATTTTTTGAAAACGATGAATAAAAACTAACTTGAAAAGTGTACCAATTGCAGCAATGCTCCAGAGTGCAATAAGCAGAATATGGGCTTTTTGTGTAGGAATCGCGATGCTTAAGAAAGGGGTATATGTCCCAGCAATTAAATAATAAATAGCAGTGTGGTCTAGTTTCTTATACCAGTAACGTAGATTTTGTGTCTGAGCAAAGTGATAGAGAGTTGAACTCGTGAAAACTAGAATTAGACTAAATGAGTATACCCATAACCCCACCCATTGAGCAGTTGGAAGATAAGATCCCTTCATAATTAAAAAGATAGAAGCAATAACTGCCATAACGACACCAGCTCCATGGCTGTAGGCGTTAAGTAGTTCTTCTTTTGGATCGTAAGTTTCCAGCACAGATTTACTCATGAGTTTAATTTTTTTGATTAAAAATACAAATGTATAGAAATACAAAACAGTCGTAAAGTTATTTTATTTTTAATCCTAGACCCTTTAAACTTCTATTTTATATGAGTCTTCATTTTTTAGGTATATCCGTGTCGGTTTTCTCCTTTGAGCAAGAACAGCAATTCTTTTATGAAATCAAACAAATGCTTGATGAGCAGACTTTTGAGCGTTTGATTTTGAGCCAATATAAAGGAGAGTTGGAACAACTGGAAAAAATCACTTTCCGTATTGTAGAGTTACATGGACAAAAACAGCTTTCAGCTCTATATCACCACACTACTCAGGATGTGACCAAAAACTATTCTTTTGAAGAGGGTTTGGAGCAGATTGAGCAGTTAATCATACAGTGTAAGCAAGCGAACTTATTTTCAACTACTCAAGAAATTCAACTTAAAAAAAATAAGAAAAAAGCCCTATTAAATATAGGTAAAAAGCAGGCTGTAAATGCGACACAAACGGTTCAGACGCATGATCGTGAAAAGCAACGCTATGTACAGCAGGGCAATGCATTTCTAAAAGAGCTTGGTATTACCGATGAAAAAGGCCAAATCATTCCAAGCATGGCTCGTAAATGGAAACAGATAAATAAATTTATTGAAATTTTTGCGAGTGCCTATGAACAGATTGACGCATCTCAGCAAGAGTTACGGATTGTCGATTTCGGTTCAGGTAAAGGCTATTTAACTTTTGCTTTATATGATTATTTGCAAGAACAACAAAAAACACCTCTCATTACCGGTGTTGAATTACGTCCGAATCTGGTTGAATTCTGCCAAAAAGTTGCAGATAAAGTTGATTTCAATCATCTAGATTTTTTTGAAGGTGATGTACGTAGCTATCAACCAGAAAAGCTGGACGTCATGATTGCCTTGCATGCTTGTGACATTGCTACCGATTTTGCGATTCATACCGGCATTCGTTTAAATGCATCAATGATTATGTGTGCCCCATGTTGCCACAAAGAGTTGCGCCCACAATTACATAGTCCCGAAGTTTTACAGCCAATGCTGCAATTTGGAATTCATGCTGGTCAGCAAGCTGAAATGTTAACCGATACATTACGTGCATTACTTTTAAAAGCTTATGGCTATGAAACCAAAGTTTTTGAGTTTGTATCGCTTGAACATACCAGTAAAAACAAAATGATTCTGGCGACGAAGCGTAAGGATGTCACTCAGCCTGATGCCAAGATCATGGCTCAAATTCAAGCCTTGAAAGACATGTATGGTATTAAAAAACAAACTCTAGAATTGTTATTACAAGACCAGTTGCCTATCGAGAATATTGGTTGTAAGTGTTAAGCAGGTTAACCCATGTATAAAATTATAGCGGGTGGGTGGGAGCAGCTTCAGAAAGATGCCAAGCTCATCCGTGAGCAAGTTTTTATTCAAGAGCAGGGAATTGCCCCAGAAGATGAATGGGATGATTTGGATGCTAGGGTTTTGCACTTTATTGTGTATGACCGTGAGCAACCAATTGCTACAGCACGCTTGTTGCCGCAGCATAGCGTAGGGCGGGTAGCTGTTTTAATGCCTTATCGAAAGCAGGGTGTGGGCAAAATTTTAATGCAGCACATTATTGATTATGCGCGCCAGCAGAACTTACCTTATCTAAAGCTTTCAGCTCAAACTTATGTGACCGCGTTTTATGAAGCATTGGGCTTTGTAGTTCAAGGCGAGGAATATCTAGATTGTGGTATCCCACATATTGATATGACTTTAGAGGTAAATTGAGACTTCTTTTTAGAAATCTCAATTTGGCATTATTTCATTGCATTCCAGCTTTCAATGGCTTGTAAACCTGTTTCTAAGCCGACTTCATAGCTATAGCGAAGCTTTTTCGGATTCGTACTTAAACGACCTGCCATATTCTTAAGGGGTGGCGGGCAAACTTCTAAAATTTGCTGGTCTGGGTTAGAACCGCGGACAAAATCTACTGAAGCATTATATCTGGCACAACGGCTACGTAAGCTGTTTGCGAAACCATAATGATGTTTAAATGCATATTTCGCGAGGAATTGATCCCCTCTGCTGCTGGCTTTAAAGTAATTTTTTGGGCGAGTGCGTAAAACTAACAGTTTTTTGACATCACTTTGCTGAGCCGTCCAGCGTACAGGTAAAGCATCTGCAACACCGCCATCAAAGTATGGTTCACCCATAATATCGACGGGATGACGCGTTAAAACTGGAATTGAGCTAGAAGCACGAAGTGCATTTAGCAAGTTGTCTTTACCAGCACGCAGATATTCAGCATGACCTGTTTTGGCATGCGTTAATACCATATAAAAATCAGGATTCTTAGCAAACAGGCTTTGCTGATCAAGCGGATGCTCTTGCTCGCCAATCTCCCACATCCATTCTAAATCAAGTAAATCTCCGCCTTTAAAAAAGCGTTTGTAATCGATAAATTCAGGACGGAGGGAGTGATCAGTGTAAAACGTTAACGTGCGGCCTTGTTGACCTGCTAAGTAGTTTGCAACGTTGGTTGAACCAGATGATACTCCAACGTATAGATCGAAAGGATTGAACTGTTGCTGTAAAAAAGCATCAAGTACGCCACTGGTAAAGGCACCACGCATGCCTCCACCCTCTACAACAAGTGCATTACGGGAAAAATCTGTCATTTGATATCTAATTACTGAGTTGAGTTCTGATGTTCTTTCATATCCATTTCAGACATGTTGTCACTATGTTGAGCGTGTTGCTCTGTGGAATTTTCAGCTTTTTGCTGCATTTGCTCTTGTTGTGCTTTGCGCTGAGCCCCTGGCATATAGTCAGGTTCATTACTCATCGCTAAATAGAAAAAGCCAAGGAAAATCGCACTCAAAACACCAACGATCAGAACAAATTTCCAACCTAAAATTGCTGACTCGGAAGAATTTTTATCGGACATAAGGATTTCTCGAATGTGCTTTAGAAGCACAAAAATGAAGTCTATTTATAGCATATTTAGGCAGGAGGCTGAAATCTTAAAGGTCATAAAGAAAAACCCATATAAATAAAATATATTTATATGGGCAAGGTTTATGCAGTTTTTAAATATTCAATAAGTCTAAGTTATTGAATATTTTGTTTCTGCTCAGCTTTGGTTTTTAGCAAAGTTGGAGGTGTAAAACGTTCACCATATTTGGCAGCTAATTCTTCAGCTCGCTTCTGTGCTTTATCAGTACCATATTGGTTGAGGAATTGAATGGCTCCACCCGTCCAAGGTGCATAACCAATCCCAAAGATAGAACCGACATTGGCATCAATCACAGACTCTAATACGCCTTCTTCATAACAGCGTAGGGTATCTAAAGCCTGTACAAACAGAATGCGATCTATCATATCTTGTTCAGAAATGTCGTGATCTTTTTGCCAGCGGTTTAAACCTTCCCACAGGTGCTTTTTACCATTTTCTGGATATTCATAGAAACCTGCACCGGCTGCTTTACCTTTACGGTTTAACTCATGAATCATGGTATGAACGACTTCATCGACAGAGGTCTTAGGCAAATCTTTCCCTTCGGCTTGTAGCGCTTTACGTGCTTCACTGGCAACATGTTCGGTTAAGGTTAAAGATACTTCATCTTGAATAGCGAGAGGGCCTACAGGCATCCCTGCTTTAAGCGCTGCCATTTCAATGCGGGCTGGATGAACGCCTTCGGCAAGTAAGCGCATACCTTCTTGAATAAAAGTACCAAACACACGACTGGTAAAGAAGCCACGGCTATCATTGACAACAATTGGCGTTTTTCCAATTTGTTGTACAAAGTCGTAGGCTTTAGCAAGTGTGTCGCTTGAGGTGTTTTTACCTTTAATAATTTCTACCAACTGCATTTTGTCTACTGGGCTAAAGAAATGTAGTCCAATAAACTTCTGGGCATCTTTACTCGCCGTTGCCAAACCTGTGATTGGTAGGGTGGAAGTATTCGATGCAAAGATTCCACTTTCAGCTAAATATTGTTCAGCTTCTTGAGTGACTTTGGCTTTGAGCTCTTGGTTTTCAAATACTGCTTCAATAATGAGATCACAGCCTTGTAAGTCTTGTGCTGAGGCAGTTGCTGTAATGAGGGATAATACTTGGTCACGTTTTTCTGCGGTCATACGGCCTTGAGAAACGCGTTTATCTAGAAGTTTCTGCGAATAGGCTTTGCCTTTTTCAGCATTTTCAACAGATACATCTTTTAGTACAACAGGAATGCCTTTAATTGCGGTTGAATATGCAATACCAGCACCCATCATGCCTGCACCTAACACACCAACTTTGGTGGCTTGCCATTTTGCAACATCGGTAGGGCGGCTAGCACCAGACTTAATTGCATTTAGACCGTGCCAGAAAGTGCCGATCATATTTTTAGAGATCTGACCCGTGGTGAGTTGGGTGAAGTAACGAGATTCGATGCGTAAAGCGGTATCTACATCGACCTGAGCGCCTTCAACTGCTGCCGCCATAATTGCTTCAGGAGCAGGGTAACAACCTTTGGTTTTGTCTCTTAACATGGCTGGGGCAATAGCAAGAACTTGAGCAACAGCTGGAGTCTTTGGATCGCCACCCGGAATTTTATAACCCTTCACATCAAAAGGTTGTTGAGATTTCGGATTGGCTTTTACCCATGCGATTGCTTTATCTAAAAGCTCTTGTTCGTTTTCGGCAGTGTCATGGATTAAACCTAAAGATTTTGCTTTATCGACACCAAATTGCTTGCCTTCCATTAAGAAAGGAAATGCATTTTGTAAGCCAAGTAGGCGTACCATGCGGACAATACCGCCACCCCCAGGCAATAGGCCTAAAGTGACTTCAGGTAGGCCGAACTTACTTTTTGGGTCATTAATGGCAATACGATGATGGCAGCTTAATGCAATTTCCCAACCGCCACCAAGCGCTGTGCCATTTAAGGCTGCAACTACAGGAATACCTAGAGTTTCAATGGTACGTAAATGACCTTTTAACTTTTCAACCATGTTGAAAAAATCAGTGGCATGTTCGGGCTGAACCTGAATAAGCTCATCTAGATCGCCCCCAGCAAAGAAAGTTTTTTTGGCTGAGCGGAAAATAACGCCCGCAAGTGCTGTTTCTGCTTTTAGTTTTTGGGTTGCCTCATCAAGCGAGTCTCGAAACTCGGCATTCATGGTGTTTGCAGATTGACCTGTTGAATCAAGCGTTAAAATGACAATGTTATCGGCATTTTTTTCGTATTGGATTGCACTCATCTTTAATATCCCTAATCTTTATACGCGTTCAATAATGGTGGCAATACCCATACCACCACCGACACAGAGCGTAGCTAAACCGCGCTTTTTATTTTGACGTTCAAGCTCATCAAGTAGCGTGCCTAAAATCATGGCACCCGTTGCACCCAATGGATGGCCTAAAGCAATCGCACCGCCATTTACATTGACTTTTTCTGGTGGAACATTGAGTTCATTGATAAAACGCATTACAACTGCTGCAAAGGCTTCATTGACTTCAAACAGGTCAATATCATCAATGGTAAGACCAGCTTTTTCTAAGGCTTTACGTGCAGCGGGAGCAGGGCCAGTCAGCATGATCGTAGGGTCTGTCCCGACCAGTGCAGTCGCCAGAACTTTAGCGCGTGGTTTTAAGTTTTGTTCTTTCACGGCTTTTTCTGAGGCCAATAAAACCACAGCAGCTCCATCAACAATGCCAGATGAGTTACCTGCATGATGAACATGATTGATTTTTTGTGCTTCAGGATATTTTTGTAAGGCAACAGCATCAAAACCCATTTGTCCCATCATTTCAAAACTTGGGTTGAGTTTAGTCAGTCCTTCAACTGTCGTATTTCCTTTAATAAATTCATCTTTTTCTAAAATCACCACACCCGAGTGATCTTTTACTGGAACCACTGATTGATCGAAATAGCCATTTGCCTGAGCTGCTGCGGCTTTTTGCTGAGAGTTTACTGCAAATGTATCTACATCTTCGCGAGTATAACTATCTAAGGTTGCAATGAGGTCAGCTCCTACACCTTGTGGAACAAATGATGATTTAAGGTTTGTTTCAGGGTCTAACGCCCACGGCCCGCCATCGGAGCCCATTGGAATACGTGACATTGACTCGACGCCACCAGCAACCACTAAATCTTCCCAGCCTGAGCGAACTTTCATTGCTGCCATGTTGACTGCTTCTAAACCTGAAGCACAAAAACGATTTATTTGCACCCCAGCAACATCATCATTCCAGCCTGCGGCAATGGCTGCTGTTTTTGCAATATCACCACCTTGGTCACCAATTGGCGTTACACAGCCCAGAACAATATCGTCGACTTTAGACGTATCGAGTTTATGGCGTTGCTGTAATTCATTTAATAAAGTGGTGAGTAAGGTAATTGGTTTTACTTCGTAAAGAGAGCCGTCTTTTTTTCCTTTTCCGCGTGGTGTGCGAATGGCATCAATAATATAAGCCTCGCTCATAACAGTTCCTTTTTTATTGCTTAAAATTTATTTGTGTTTTGAGTGTACTGGTTTTAATAGCGAGTGCAATGACGATAAGCGCACCAGTCAGGTGATGATTTTTGCCAATAGAGATACAAAAAAGCCCAAGTTGAACTTGGGCTAAATGTGAAACTAAAGAGATTAAAGAATTAGTGGTAACCGTGTAGCTGGCGATATAAGCCAGGGGTCACACCTGTCCATTTTTTAAATGCGCGGTGGAAAGTACTGGTTTCACTAAAGCCAACTTGTTGTGCAACATCTTCAAGTGTTAATTCAGGATTGAGTAACAAGTGAATAGCAGCATCTCGGCGTAGGGCATCTTTCACGCCTTGATAGCTTTTACCTTCAGCAGCCAAGCGGCGGCGTAAGGTTTGAGGAGATAAGTACAACATTGATGCAACGTCATTAAGCGTTGGCATTTCTTCACCAATCTGGCTTTTGAGTACGTCACGAATACGAGAAGTCAGCGAGTTTGTGTTTTTGAATTTTACTAAAAGCTGAGCAGGAGCTGCTTTTAAGAACTCTTCTAGCGTTTTTTCATCTTGGCGGATTGGCAAATCAAGATAATCGGCCGCAAAGGTAATTTCAGTACGCGGTGCATCAAACTGCATGACTGGTGCAAAAAATAATGCATCATATTCATCTGCATGGGCAGGACGTGGATAGCTAAAATGAACACGTTCTAACGGTAAGCGACGTTCAATCAGCCACGATGCCAAACCATGCCAAATCATTAACATACTTTCAGTAATGAAATGGTCCGGATCTAATGTTTTTGGAATGAGTGGAACTAAACGTGCTTCATGTTTGTCACGCTCTAGGCTTACAGACCATTCATCACCGAATAATTTGTAAAATTGAGATGAGAGTTCAAGGGCTTGGCCCAAGGTTTTTGCATGAATAATCAACTGACACATAATGGCAAAAGTGCCCAAACGACGTGGCTGTACATCAAAACCGACGTGTTCATCTTGTGTGACCATCCACAACATTTTTATAAAACGAGTGTATTGTTCTGGCGAGATTCGAGCTTTAGGTTGACGTAATAGTTCCGCTTCGATACCCACATGTGAAAGTAACGTCTCGACATCCATGCCAAGGCGTTTTACGCCTGTCAAAGCCGCATTCACGAAGTGGATGCTAATCGTATCGCGACTCATATTGAATCCTTCAGTCTCTTTGATGTTCACTTTAAATTGACCTAAATGACCGTCTAAAAAAATAAATTGGCGATTTACAACAGAGTAAAAGCACTTTTTACATGTTAAATTGCCGAAATGATCAAGGTAAATGGCTGAACATGACATTGTTTTAGAATATTTGCTTAACTAATATAAAAGAAAATATGAATAATAGTGGTTAAAAAACGATGATGACAGCATTAAATGGACTTAAAGTTCTCGATTTCTCGACACTCTTACCTGGACCTTTTGCCACAATGTATTTAGCCGATATGGGTGCAGAAGTCATCCATATTGAATCTCCATCACGTCCAGATTTAATTCGCATCATGCCGCCTTATGCAAATGGACAAGCAACGGCACATAGTTATTTAAATCGAAATAAACAGTCGATTGTTCTTGATTTAAAAGATCCGGCGAGTATTGAGCTGATTAAAGCCAAGATTTCTGAATTTGATATTGTCATCGAGCAGTTTCGACCTGATGTGATGCGCCGTCTAGGATTAGACTACTCAACGCTTGCAGAAATTAATCCACGTTTAATTTATTGTTCAATTACCGGATATGGACAGACTGGAATCTATAAAGACAGAGCTGGGCATGACATTAATTATTTAGCTTTAGCTGGTATTGCTGGGTATAGCGGCCGACAAGACAGTGGCCCGCCACCGCTTGGTATTCAAGTTGCGGATATTGCAGGTGGTTCACTTCATGCGGTCATTGCTATTTTAGCCGCAGTGGTCGAGCGCGGGCGTAGCGGCATGGGGCAATACATTGATATTTCCATGACCGATTGTGTGGCAAGCTTAAATAGTATGGCCGCATCAGCCACACTTGCTGCTCAAGTTGAGCAGGCTCCAGAACATGGCATGCTCAATGGTGGCATTTTCTATGATTATTATATAACGCAAGATGGGCGCTATCTATCAATTGGTAGTCTTGAACCACAATTTATGTCAGGTTTATCAATCGCACTTGATTTACCTTTATTATTACAAAAAGGCGCTTCCTTAGATGTAGAAGACCGACAAGAAGTTAAACAAGCTATTCAAGAAAAAATTAAAACTAAATCATTTAAAGAATGGCATGAAATATTCGCAAATCTTGATGTATGTGTAGAACCTGTTTTAAACCTAACTGAGGCTTTAAATTCTCCCTTAGCACAAGAACGTGGATGGATTGTGGATGTACCTTTGCAAAATAATACAGCAGATACAGAACCACAATTGGCTTGTCCAATTAAGTTTTCACGGTCTAAAATGAGATATTCCTTTATAGGTCAAAAGCTTGGCGAAGGGCGATGGTAAGGGCTTAATGTTATTTTTTAGTCAGGGTGGGTGAAAATTATTATCTGATTAATCAATTAATTAACATTTTGAATAATTTCTTTACATAAAATTAGCGTACCCTTAATAAACAAAGACATAAAAGGTATGTAAACATGAAAGCACATAAATCCTTGATGGCTTCTTGTTTATCCGTTTTATCAATTACCCTTTTTATTCAGCATGCACAAGCTGCGGCTGCATTTGACCCAAATAGTCCGTGGATGTTGGGTGATTGGAACGGTCAACGCACAGCGTTACAAGCACAAGGTTATGATTTTTCGTTTGGATATACCGGTGAATATGCTGGTATTTTAGACTCAAAGCAGACATCTACCCATGGTAGTGCTTATACAGGGCAACTTGCTTTAGGAACTCATTTTGACCTAAATAAAATTTTAGGTTGGCAAGATACAGAAGCTCAAATCACGTTAACTTATCGTGATGGGCAGTCGCTTTCTGAACACTCACCAGCTTTAGCAGGGCACTTAAGCTCGGCACAAGAAGTGTGGGGGCGTGAGCAAACTTGGCGTTTAACAGATTTGTGGATTAAGAAAAAATTCATGGATCAAAAGTTAGACGTTAAAGTGGGCCGTTTTGGTGAAGGTGAAGACTTTAATAGTTTTGACTGTGATTTCCAGAACTTGGCGCTTTGTGGTTCTCAAGTAGGGAACTGGGTCGGCGATCAGTGGTATAACTGGCCAGTTAGCCAATGGGCAATGCGTGTTAAATATAACTTGCAACCTGACTTATATACGCAAGTTGGTGTATATGAATATAACCCAGAAAATCTGGACCGAGGCAAAGGTTTTAACCTGAGTACGGATGGTTCTCACGGTGCAATTATTCCTGCCGAAGTGGTTTGGTCACCTAAATTAGGTGCTCAAAGCATGGCTGGTGAATACCGTTTAGGTTATTACTACAGTACTGCTGATGCCAAAGAAATTGCAGATGAAACAAAAAATTCTCATAAACAAGGTGTTTGGGTAACTGCAAAACAAAAATTATTTCAGCCTGCTGATCAAACAGACCGCGGTTTGACTGGTTTTGTAAACCTGACTTTCCACGATTCCGACACTAACAAAATTGATAACATGCAAAATGTAGGCTTAGTCTATAAAGGTTTGCTGAATCAACGTCCTCAAGATGAGTTGGCATTAGGTGTTGCACGTATCCATATCAACGATGATTGGAACGATGTCCAAAATAAAGAATACGACACTGAATACAATACCGAGCTTTACTACGGTATTCATGCGACGAATTGGCTGACTATCCGTCCAAATGTGCAATATGTTCGTCATGTTGGGGCATTAAAAAATGGTGATAATACTTGGGTAGGCGGTATTAAATTCTCAACTGCATTCTAAGCGTAATTACTCCGAAAACGGATTGTCGAGGGTTAAATCATTGATTGACATAACTTGACCTTCCGTTTTTTTCTTTGTGCCTGAGTTTTATTTTAGATGTATTGATAGGCCAGTTTTTGAACAAAAGCTCGGCGTATCTTTCCGATAAAAATGATGATTGATAAGAGGTGATTTATGAATCAACCTACTTCAAGATCAGGATTAACGACTTTTACCGTAATTATTATTGGGTTATTAGCGTTATTCCTGTTAATTGGAGGTATTTGGCTCGCTACATTAGGCGGTTCAATTTACTATATTATTGCTGGTGTATTACTCCTAATTGTTGCATGGCAACTTTATAAGCGCGCATCCACAGCATTGTGGGTGTATGCCGCTTTAATGCTAGGTACCATTATTTGGGGTGTCTGGGAAGTTGGAACCGACTTTTGGGCGCTTGCACCGCGTTTAGATATTTTAGGCATTCTTGGTTTATGGTTATTGGTTCCAGCCGTGACTCGTGGAATCAACAACCTTGGATCAAGTAAAGTTGCCTTATCTTCAACTTTAGCAATTGCAATCTTGTTGATGGTTTACTCTGTTTTCAATGATCCGCAAGAAATTAATGGTGAAATCAAAACACCTCAACCAGAAACTGCTCAAGCAGTACCTGGTGTTGCCGAGAGTGATTGGCCTGCTTATGGTCGTACTCAGGCAGGTGTGCGTTACTCGCCGTTAAAACAGATTAATGACCAAAACGTAAAAGATTTGAAAGTTGCTTGGACTTTACGTACTGGCGATCTTAAAACGGATAACGATTCTGGCGAAACAACCAATCAGGTTACTCCGATTAAAATCGGTAATAACATGTTTATCTGTACAGCTCATCAGCAGTTAATCTCGATTGATCCTGCGACAGGTAAAGAAAAATGGCGTTTTGATCCGAAGCTTAAAACGGATAAATCGTTCCAGCATTTAACTTGTCGTGGTGTGATGTATTACGATGCAAACAACACAACTGAGTTTGCAACGAGTCTTCAAGGTAAGAAATCTAACTCTACACAATGTCCGCGTAAAGTCTTTGTTCCAGTGAATGACGGCCGTTTAGTTGCGGTGAATGCTGACACTGGTAAAGCATGTACTGACTTTGGTAAAAATGGTGAAGTGAACTTACAAGAGTTTATGCCATACGCTTACCCAGGTGGTTACAACCCAACATCTCCTGGTATCGTGACTGGTTCAACAGTTGTTATTGCTGGTTCGGTAACAGATAACTACTCAAACAAAGAGCCATCAGGTGTAATTCGTGGATACGACGTTAACACTGGTAAACTTCTTTGGGTGTTTGATACTGGCGCAGCAGATCCAAACGCAATGCCGGGTGAAGGCACGAATTTCGTTCATAACTCACCAAATGCGTGGGCACCTTTAGCATACGATGCCAAACTTGATATCGTTTATGTGCCAACAGGTGTAGGTACTCCAGATATCTGGGGTGGTGACCGTACTGAGTTGAAAGAGCGTTATGCAAACTCGATGTTAGCGATTAACGCTTCAACTGGTAAATTAGTATGGAACTTCCAGACAACCCATCACGATTTATGGGATATGGATGTACCATCTCAGCCATCTTTAGCTGATATTAAAAACAAAGCTGGCCAAACTGTTCCTGCAATCTATGTATTGACGAAAACAGGTAATGCCTTTGTTCTTGATCGTCGTAATGGTCAACCAATTGTTCCTGTAACTGAGAAACCAGTTCCACAAACAGTTAAACGTGGACCACAAACGAAAGGCGAGCATTATTCAAAAACTCAGCCATTCTCTGACTTGAACTTGGCTCCACAAGACAAATTGACTGATAAAGACATGTGGGGTGCCACAATGCTTGATCAGCTCATGTGTCGTGTATCTTTCAAACGTCTAAATTACGATGGTATTTATACTCCACCATCTGAAAACGGTACTTTAGTTTTCCCTGGTAACTTAGGTGTGTTTGAGTGGGGCGGTATGTCGGTTAACCCTGACCGTCAGGTTGCTGTAATGAACCCAATCGGATTGCCATTTGTGAGCCGTTTGATTCCTGCTGATCCAAACCGTGCGCAAACTGCAAAAGGTGCGGGAACTGAGCAGGGCGTACAACCAATGTACGGCGTGCCTTATGGCGTAGAAATCAGCGCATTCTTATCTCCACTTGGTTTACCTTGTAAACAACCAGCTTGGGGATATGTTGCAGGCGTAGATTTGAAAACCCATGAAGTGGTATGGAAAAAACGTATTGGTACAATTCGTGACAGCTTGCCGAACTTGTTCCAGTTACCAGCTGTAAAAATTGGTGTTCCTGGTTTAGGTGGTTCAATCTCTACTGCGGGTAATGTTATGTTTGTTGGTGCAACTCAAGATAATTACTTACGTGCGTTTAACGTTACTAATGGTAAGAAACTTTGGGAAGCGCGTTTACCAGCGGGTGGACAAGCAACACCAATGACTTATGAAATCAATGGTAAGCAATATGTTGTAATTATGGCCGGTGGTCATGGTTCATTTGGTACGAAAATGGGCGACTATTTAGTGGCTTATGCCTTACCAGATAACAAATAAAATGCTTCTATAAAAAGGGCCTGGATTTATCCAGGCTTTTTTTATATCGATTTATATTAAAGCTTATCAATAAAACCGTTATTAAATATGCAAAAAAAGCATTTTATTGATGAATAAAAGCTCGCTATGCTATCTGCCTTAATAATGAATCTACTAGCCATACGCCATGTATTTATATACCGATTTCGATCAGCAGCTGATTAATCAACGAGTTGCTCAGTTCCGCGATCAGACAGAGCGCTATTTAGCGGGCAAACTTTCTGAAGATGAATACCGTCCATTACGTTTGCAAAATGGTTTATATGTGCAACGCTATGCGCCTATGCTGCGTATTGCTGTGCCGTATGGCTTAATGAGTTCAAAACAATTACGTAAAATTGCTGAAGTTTCAACTGAATATGATCGTGGCTATGCACACGTATCTACACGTCAGAACATTCAGTTAAACTGGCCAGCTCTTGAAGATGTACCAGAAATTTTAGCTGAACTTGCAACCGTACAAATGCATGCCATTCAAACCAGTGGTAACTGTATTCGTAATACAACGACTGACCAATATGCAGGTGTGGTTGCAGGTGAAATTGCAGACCCACGTCCAACATGTGAATTGATTCGTCAGTGGAGTACGTTCCACCCTGAATTTGCATTCTTGCCACGTAAATTCAAAATTGCCGTTTCTGCACTTGAAGAAAAAGACCGTGCTGCAACAGCATTCCACGATATTGGTGTATATATCGTGCGTAATGAAGCGGGTGAAATCGGCTACAAAATTATGGCTGGTGGTGGTTTAGGCCGTACTCCAATCATTGGTAGCGTCATTCGTGAGTTTTTACCACGTGAAGATTTAATTTCTTACTTAGAAGCCGTTCTGCGTGTTTATAACTTGCATGGCCGTCGTGATAACAAATATAAAGCGCGTATCAAAATTTTAGTGAAAGCATTAACTCCTGAAGTTTTTGCTCAGAAAGTTGAAGCTGAATTTGAACATACACGTGAATCATTAAAAATTCAGCCAGAAATCTTGAAAAAATTGGATGAAGAGTTCATCCCATTTGACTATCAAGATTTGGCAGATGAAGATTTCACTGCTTTATTTGCTGAGCATCCAAAATTCAAGCAATGGTTCAATATCAACACACATGCACATAAAGTGAAGGGTTATCGTATTGTTACGATTTCTCTAAAACGTGCAGGTATCGCACCGGGTGATATGACCACTGAAGAAATGAACTTTATTGCAGATCTTGCTGATAAATATACTTTCGGTGAACTTCGCACAACTCACGAACAAAACATTGCTTTGGCAGATGTACCTCAAAAAGATTTGTTCGATGTATGGCAAGCGCTTGAACAACAAAATATGGCTCGTGCACATATCGGTTTCATTACCGATATTATTAGTTGCCCGGGCGGTGATTTCTGTTCACTGGCAAATGCGAAATCAATTCCAATTGCTGAAGCAATTACACGTCGTTTCGATGACTTGGATAAGGTGTATGACCTTGGTCATTTAGACTTAAATATTTCTGGCTGTATGAATGCCTGTGGTCACCACCACGTAGGTAACATCGGTATTTTAGGTGTAGATAAAAAAGGTGCTGAATTCTACCAAATTACATTAGGTGGTAATTCAGACCATGATGCATCAATCGGTGATATCTTAGGGCCATCATTTGCAGCAGATGCTGTGCCTGACGTAATTGAAGAAATATTAAATACTTATCTTGATTTACGTACTGAAGGTGAGCGTTTTGTTGACACATATCGCCGTGTAGGAATTCAACCATTTAAGGAGCGTGCATATGCTTAATACAGCTCTACCAGTGCTTTATAAAGATGGCACGATCGCTGACAATACTTATCAAATCATTGCTGAAGATGGTGTTATTCCTCAAGGTGATGTTGTTGTAACAACAGCTCAACTAGACCAATTAGCAAACATTCAAGGTAAAAAAGCTTTGTATGTTACTGTGAATGATTCACCTGAAGATCATACATTCCCATTAAATGAGCTTAATGCAATTTTCATTGAGTTTGCAGGTTTTGGTGATGGTCGTGGTTATTCATTTGCTGCACTATTACGTCGCCAAGGTTTCCAAGGTGAATTGCGCGCAACGGGTGATGTATTTAAGGATGTCTTAAACTACTTAAAACGTTCTGGTTTTGATAGTTTTGTCGTAAAAGAAGGCAAAGACGTACAAGAAGCGGCGGCAGGTTTGCAAGATTTTACCAACCCATATCAAGCTTCAACCGCTGTACCGCAAGCAAGTTATCAAACTGGCGCTTAAATAGATTTCAAATATGAAAGCTGAACTTAGGTTCGGCTTTTTTTATAAATAATTTTTAAATGACTTAAATGAAGAACAAGAATGCTAGGTTTAATTTCAAAAATAAACCCCGGCGCTTGGTGGTTATTATTTGCCATCGCGACGGATGTACTCTCAACATTTTATTCTGCTAGAGGTAATGGCTTAGTTAATAAGACAGCTCAAGGTATTGCTCTGATTCTATATATGATCTCTTTCGCTTGTGCTGCGATTGCTTTGAAATATATGCAGGCTGGAATTTTGTATGTACTTTGGTCTGGAATTGGCGTATTAGCGACAGCTTTTCTGGCAAAGATTTTTCTTGGGCAAAATATTGATGTGGCGGGGTGGGTTGGAATTGGATTCATTACGGTGGGGCTGATGATTATTGCTCAATATTCCAATATCGATATTTAAAAGCCTCATAGAAATATGTGAGTGTTTCTATGAGGCTTAAGTGTTGAAAATATTAAGTATCAAGCTGGCAGTTGACCATCCATTTTATGCCAAATTGATCGGTAAACGCTCCGTATAATGCACCCCAGAACGTTTTTTCTAGAGGCATTTCAATTTGACCGTTAACAGACAACGCATCAAAAAGTTGTTTAGCTTTTTCTTGCTCGTCCTTTTCAAGATTAATTGCGATGTAGTGATTATTGCCTTGGGTAAAAACACTGTTAGGCGCACAGAACTGATCATTTGTATCTGATGCCATAAGTACAGTGTATTCATTAATGGGTAGAGAAACGTGAAGAACCAGATTTTTGTTCGCTTCAGATAGTGTCACACCTTCTGACGGTGGCATATCACCATAGCGACTCAACATGGCAAACTCGCCGCCAAAAACTGATTTATAGAAATTAAAAGCTTGCTCTGCCTGACCTTGAAAGTTGAGATAGTGATTGAGTTGCATTGTTATAGTCCATTGTTGTTTTCATTTAGAAGAATAAGTTAAAACGTAAAAGTGATTTTGTGGGTCATTTTTTGTAGTTTTTTCATAAAAAAAATCCCGCCGAAGCGGGATTTTGAAATATTGTTTTTTTAATTAAATGAGTTCAATTGCAACGGCTGTAGCCTCACCACCACCAATACAAAGAGCAGCAATACCTTTTTTACCGCCAGTACGTTTAAGAGTATGGATCAATGTAAGAATAATACGAGAACCTGTAGAACCTACTGGATGACCTAATGCGCAAGCACCACCATTGATATTTACTTTTTCAGCATCAAGTTTGAAATCATCAATTGGGCACATGGTGACCATGGCAAAAGCTTCGTTAATTTCCCAAAGGTCGACAT
Organism: Acinetobacter sp. AC1-2; assembly: GCF_016124155.1. Lineage (NCBI taxonomy): Bacteria > Pseudomonadati > Pseudomonadota > Gammaproteobacteria > Moraxellales > Moraxellaceae > Acinetobacter > Acinetobacter sp. AC1-2. Next base: position 171,422 of record NZ_JABFFO010000004.1, on the reverse strand, counting down.
CTTGAGCATTCCAGCCAGCTTTTTTCAAAACTTTCTCGATAGCACCAACAGGAGCGATTGTAAATTCTGAAGGATGCTGAGAGTTTGATGCTGTTGCGATAATTTTCGCAAGCGGCTGTAAACCACGTTGAGCAGCAACTTCACTTGATGTTAGTACTAATGCAGATGCACCATCCGAAATAGAACTCGCATTTGCAGCAGTAATTGTACCGTCTTTTGCAAAAGCTGGTTTAAGCGAAGGAATTTTGTCGATCTTTGCATTTAGAGGTTGTTCATCTTGATCAACAACAACATCGCCTTTGCGACTAGGTACGGTAACCGAAACAATTTCATCTTTGAAATAGCCTTCAATAATCGCTGTTTGAGCACGTTTCAAAGAACGAATTGCAAAGTCATCCATTTGCTCGCGTGTATAGCCACGTGTGTTTGCCATATCTTGAGCAAAAGAACCCATTAAACGACCAGTTTCAGCATCCTCAAGTCCATCAAGAAACATATGATCCTTAATTTCGCCATGGCCCATACGATAGCCAGCGCGTGCTTTTGGTAAAACATAAGGCGCATTTGTCATGGACTCCATACCGCCAGCAACAACAATTTCAGCGCTGCCTGCTTTAATCATATCGGTTGCTTGCATTACTGCTTTCATGCCAGAGCCACAAAGCTTATTAATAGTCACAGCACCTGTAGAATCTGGTAAGCCTGCTTTACGCATTGCTTGACGAGCAGGGCCTTGTTTTAAACCAGCAGGAAGAACACACCCCATAATGACTTCTTCGACATCAGTAGGTTGTAAACCTGCTCTTGCGATTGCCTCTTTAATGGTTACAGCACCTAGTTCAGGCGCAGTAAGTCCCGATAACGATCCTTGAAAACCACCCATGGCAGTACGAGCACCATTAACAATTATGATGTCAGTCATTGTTCTAATCTCCAGTTGTTCTTAATCTCAAAATAAGAAATGTTTAAAACCTAGGCAGTATATTGCAAAAATCAGAGAGAAATATCTTCTGCATTAGACTGTAGAGTTCTAACAATTTTTAAGGTCTTCTAAACGAATATGTCCCATTTTGCTGAGAACTAATTTAAAGTTTTTAAGCTGATCATAAGAACAATATGTAAAACTGCCGTTAGACTCACGTGGCAGTCCAGTGTCTCCCTGAAATACGATACTATTGAGTTTTTTTCCAAATTTTTGAAATTTTAAAGAACCATAACGATGATTAAGTTCAACATTGGTCAATATCTCTTCGTCGCTTTCTCTCTGTAGATTATGATTTGTGTCTACAAAGCTTATAAGGCTTGTATCCCAATTACTATTACACAGCGTTAAATCAACACTTGGGCAAAGTACGACACTCTTATGTCGTAGAATTGCGTCATATTTGGCTTTTTGTATATGAATTGTCAGTAGTCGAGGAGTGTTTTTTAATTCTACCGAAGCCATAAATTGATGGTATAAAGGAAGAGCTATAGTGAACATAATCATAAGAATTGCGAGCGTTATAGTGAGTTCCATCAATGTGAAACCAGGAGATTTAAACATTAAAATTCCTTAATATATAAAAGAATATTTTGATTTTATGCGTTCTATCAATGATTTATATAGTTTTTTATAATGAGGAAACACAAAATTAAATAAAGGTTATCAGGACGCTAGAATACTGGTAAAATCACCCTAAGCGAAAGAAAGAAGTTGTTCATATTTGCTAGTTGAGTAAAAAATTACCGAATTACAACGGAAATTGTAAGTAATTTTGTCAATAATTTACTTGATTAAAATTATCAAGCACTTGGAAAGTCTATCAAGTGTTTGTATGATTCAAATGTGAATAGCTTAAAAATAATACTGGGGTAAAAATATCTCAGGGGCCAATAAATTTAGGCTGAGCTTGAACAACAATTGTTATCTCTGGAGGATATCCATGAAATTGAGTCGTATTGCACTTGCTATGCTTGTCGCTGCTCCATTAGCTGCTGCTAATGCTGGCGTAACTGTTACCCCATTATTGCTTGGTTACACTTTCCAAGACACTCAACACAACAATGGCGGTAAAGATGGCGAGTTAACTAACGGACCTGAACTACAAGACGATTTATTCGTTGGTGCAGCTCTTGGTATTGAGTTAACACCATGGTTAGGTTTCGAAGCTGAATATAACCAAGTTAAAGGTGATGTAGACGGTCTTGCTGCTGGCGCTGAATACAAACAAAAACAAATCAACGGTAACTTCTATGTTACTTCTGATTTAATCACTAAAAACTATGACAGCAAAATCAAGCCATACGTATTGTTAGGTGCTGGTCACTACAAATACGAGATTCCTGATCTTGCGTACCATAATGATGAAGAAGGTACTTTAGGTAATGCTGGTTTTGGTGCTTTCTGGCGCTTAAACGATGCTTTATCTCTTCGTACAGAAGCTCGTGGTACTTATAACTTTGACGAAAAATTCTGGAACTATACAGCTCTTGCTGGTTTGAACGTAGTTCTTGGTGGTCACTTGAAGCCTGCTGCTCCTGTAGTAGAAGTTGCTCCAGTTGAACCAACTCCAGTTGCTCCACAACCACAAGAGTTAACTGAAGACCTTAACATGGAACTTCGTGTGTTCTTTGATACTAACAAATCAAATATCAAAGACCAATACAAGCCAGAAATCGCTAAAGTTGCTGAGAAGTTAACTGAATACCCTAACGCTACTGCACGTATCGAAGGTCACACAGATAACACTGGTCCACGTAAGTTAAACGAACGTTTATCTTTAGCTCGTGCTAACTCTGTTAAATCAGCTCTTGTAAACGAATACAATGTTGATGCATCTCGTTTGTCTACTCAAGGTTTCGCTTGGGATCAACCGATTGCTGACAACAAAACTAAAGAAGGCCGTGCTATGAACCGTCGTGTATTCGCGACAATCACTGGTAGCCGTACTGTAGTTGTTCAACCTGGTCAAGAAGCAGCAGCTCAATAATTTGAGTTTTTGAACAGTAAAAAAGCGACTCGTTAGAGTCGCTTTTTTTATTGCGATTTTTAAAATATTTAGTCATTTCTATATCTCCTTAATAATAATTTCTTTCGATTTTGGTCTAAATTATTTACCAATCGCCTTTTCTTAATTGCTGTTTAGTATCTTGTCTATCTCTACGATGTTGAGCACGAGGCTTTTCCGTTTCATGCATCCCGCCTTTTTGAAGTAAAGGGGAGAGAGCCACCTGATTACGGACTTTGATTTTTGACATTTCTTTAATTTTCATGTTTTAACCTTTAATACATAAAACTTGTTTAAGTGTGTGGACAACTTCAATGAGGTCACCCTGATTTGCCATGACTTCATCAATATCCTTATAAGCACTTGGGATTTCGTCGACAACGCCACTGTCTTTACGGCACTCAATACCTTGGGTTTGTTCAATAAGATCTTGCTGGTTAAAAAGGTTTTTTGCCTTGCTTCGACTCATCTTACGACCTGCACCATGAGAACAAGAACAAAATGACTCAGGATTTGCTTTACCTCTGACGATATAAGATCTTGCCCCCATTGAACCTGGGATAATGCCTAATTCATCTAAACCAGCACGAATTGCGCCTTTTCGGGTAATCAATAAATTTTCACCAAAATGTGTTTCACGGCTTACATAGTTATGGTGACAATTAATTGCTTCTTTTGTCATTTGAAAAGAGGGTAGAAGAGGGCGAATTGCCTCTAATATTAATCGCATCATTTCTTTGCGATTTTCAAAAGCATATTCCTGAGCCCATTCTACCGCTTCCACATAGTCATCAAAACTTTTTGAGCCTTCGGCAAAATAACTCAAATCTTTATCAGGGACATGACCAAAACGATGTTGAGCTTCTTTCTTGGCTAACTCAATAAAATAAGTACCAATAACGTTACCAAGCCCTCTGCTACCCGAATGCAGCATGATCCATACGTCTTGATTTTCATCAATACAAAGCTCGATAAAGTGGTTGCCGCCACCTAAAGTGCCCAATTGTTTTTGCCATGTCGCATCAAATTGTCGAAGCATCCGGACAAGACCGGGATGCTTTTTGATAATCGGCTCTAAGCTTTTTTCAAGTGGAATAATGCTTGAAGCTTTTGCCTTGACCTGTTTATGTAAGGCAAATCCAACGGGGACTTTGCGCTCAATAGCATCGCGTAAACGACTTAAACTATCTGGCAATTGAGAAGCCTTTAGACTTAAACGAATTGCATTCATTCCACAGCCAATATCTACGCCTACAGCAGCAGGAATAATGGCATGTTTCGTCGGAATAACACTGCCTACAGTCGCACCTTTTCCTACGTGAACATCTGGCATAACAGCAATATGTGAGTATATAAATTGCAGTTGAGCCATTTTCTTGAGTTGTTCAATACTTTCACTATCTATATCTTGAGTGAAAATTTTAACGGGAACACCGTAAAGTGCTTCCTCGTTTAATATTTTTTGTATGCCCATAATTTTTCTCTTATTTTTGTCCGAGCAGGCATAAAAAAACCTAGCGAATGCTAGGTTTTAAATTTGAGCATTCGGACAAGTGAAGTGAATTCGTACACTTGTCCGTGAGCTGACATCGTGCCAAATTATTTAGTCTGTTTTACCTAGTACTGTTGGCATGATGTCCTCCTTATTTAAAAGTGCCGTTGAAAATCTGAACGGAATTTTACGCTTTTTAAATCAAAGATCAAGCTTTTGATCTTTGATTTACTTTTAATTGTCTATTGAAACTGATTTTTAATCTTGTTCAGGTTTGACGTTCATTTGATCATAAGGGATCAGTTTGGTTTTATTTTTCCACTTATAGCCTAACCAGATAATTAAGAACAATGGCAAGCTGATATAGGTTGAAAGTAGGCCTAACCAGTCAATTTTTCCACCTAAAATGGCTTGATAGTTTTGTCCCAAAATAATAATTGAACATAGGATAAATGCAAACCAAGGGGCAAATGGGAAAAATTTGGCACGGTATGCTAAATCTTCTAATTTATAGCCTTGAGCAATATAACCTTTGCGGAAACGATAGTGTGAAATAGCAATTCCTAGCCAAACAATAAAGCCGCACATACCTGACATATTGAGTAGCCAGTTAAATACTTGTTTTTCACCAATAAAAGTTGTCAAGAAACAAAAAGCGGCGATAATTGTTGTGGCATATAGTGCATTCATTGGAACGCCACGACCATCAAGTTTTGCAAACCATCTTGGCGCACGGCCTTCCTGAGCCATTTTAAACAACATGCGAGTTGAAGAGTACATGCCTGAGTTACCTGCTGATAAAATAGCAGTAAGAATGACAGCATTCATTAAGCCAGCCGCAAAAGCAAAGCCAACTCTTTCATAGAGTAAGGTAAATGGAGAAAGCGCAATATTTTCAGTGGTAGCAGCTTGTAGTAGATTTGGGTCATCATAGGCAATCAGAGTGCCGATAATGAAAATACATAAGACATAAAATAATAAGATTCGCCAGAAAATCTGTTTGATTGCAAGTGGAATCGTTTTCTTTGGATCTTTTGATTCACCAGCGGCAACGCCAACCATCTCAGTTCCTTGGAAAGAGAATCCGGCAATCATTGCAACACCAATCATGGCCTGTAAACCACCTACAAAAGGTGCTTCTTTATAGGTCCAGTTTCCAAAAGCTGCGACACCTGGAGTTAGCATAATCTTAATGATCATTGCTAAACCAATGATAATAAAGGCAACGATGGCGATCACTTTTACCATTGAGAACCAGAATTCGCTTTCGCCGAATCCCTTTACTGTCATGGCATTAATCATAAAGATAACGATAAGGAATAGGGCACTCCAATAGAAGCCTGGTATATCAGGGAACCAGAATTTCATAATAAACTGAACTGCAACAAGTTCGAATGCAACTGTAATTGCCCAGTTATACCAGTAGTTCCAACCTAGAGCGAAGCCAAAGCCTTCTTCAACATAACGACTGCCATATGTAAAAAAAGCACCAGAAGTCGGATTGTGGGTTGCAAGCTCACCTAAACTGGTCATTAAGAAGTAAATCATAATGCCAATGAGAGAGTAGGCGAGTAGCGCCCCACCTGGGCCAGCATTTGCAATGGTTGATCCAGAAGCAAGGAAGAGGCCTGTACCAATGGAACCACCAATGGCGATCATATTCAGATGACGAGCCCCGAGCTTACGCTGGAGTTTTTCAGGAGCATGTGTTTCGCTCATGGAGATTCCTTACATAGTTTGTTATGCACAGGCATATAACACCTTAAAGCCTTGAAGGTCAGTTTTAGTCTGGCACTGACCAAAGTGCTTCTCAATTAAGATCGGATAGTTTAAAAAACGGTTTGCTACAATCCATAGCTCACCTGATGCCTTTAAATGTTTTTTAGCGTTCTGGCAGAGTCCTTCACTTGCATCATAGTTGGTATGAATACCTTGATGAAAAGGAGGATTACTGACAATGGCATCGAGTTCTGTTGGGGCGTCTGCAATACCTATAACAGGCTGCAATCTCAACTGGTCTGAACCTATTCCATTTCGACTAAAAGTCATTTCCGTTGACCGTAAAGCGAAAGCATCAATATCTAGGGCATGAATAATATTACTTGAATTTATTTTTGCCAAATAGCAACTGATAATTCCAGCACCACACCCGAAGTCGGCAATTCTACCTGATTTCACCTGATTAAGATAAGGGAGTAAAACAGCAGTTCCGACATCTAGATGATTTTGGCTAAAGACACCGGGTAGGGCGCAAATCGTAAGCTCTTGTTCATTCACCTGAACAGTATAAGTTTTAAGCCATTTTTCCAGAGGTTTAATCTGTTCTGTTTTCTCAATCTTTAAGTGCCACAATTGACAGTGGCGGGCACTATCAAGTTTTAGTACTTTGCCGAAGTTTTGTAATTGTTTAGCCGCTCTTTCTACGCCACCCTTTTTTTCACCGACTAAAAAAACAGATTGATTGGTTTTAAGATGACTCATCACTACATGCAATATGTAATTCAAAAGCTCTTTAGATTTTGGAACAAAAATGATTGCTTGGTCGAATTCTTGTGATGGAAACTCAACTGAGAAGTGCGCTTCTGTTCCACTATTTATAAATCCCTGATAGTCGGCATGATTCCATGTCCAGACTGACGCATCAGTCCCAGCGGGTAATTGACTGACTAAGGCATCATTCGGCGCATTAATTAACAAGATTCTACCTTTTAAATAGTCTTGCTGTCTTAATACCACTTCACTTCTAGGATCCATGTACATCTCTCATGAAGAAGAATGCCCAGTGGGAGCTGGGCAGTAATCAAAATTAAAAGTTAGTTATTTATGAGTTTCAGGAAGCACAACATTTAGAATTAATGCCGCTATACCACCTGTTGCCACGCCCGAGCTAAAAATATTTTTAAATAATTCTGGAAGGTGTTCTAAAATTTGAGGAACTTGAGCAACACCTAAACCTAATGCAAGTGAGATGGCAATAATTAATAATGCTCGGCGATCAAGATGAACTGAAGACAGAATATTAATACCAGATGCAGCCACTGCACCGAACATGACCATAACAGCGCCACCTAAAACCGCTTGAGGAACTGCTTGTATCACACCAGCTACCGCAGGAAATAGACCTAATAAAACCAGTAAAATGGCAATCCAGATACCTACATAGCGGCTAGCAACCCCAGTGAGTTGAATTACACCATTGTTTTGAGCGAAAACAGAACTCGGGAAAGTGTTAAATAGTCCAGCTAGCAAAGAGTTTGCACCATTCACTAATACGCCACCTTTAATGCGTTTCATCCATTCAGGACCATTAACAGGTTGGTTGGAAAGTTTACTGGTTGCTGTCACATCACCAATTGCTTCTAAAGAGGTCACCAAGTAAATGAATGCCATTGGAATGAACAATCCCCAAGAGAAACTCAAACCAAAGTGCATTGGTGTTGGAATTTGGACGAGTGGCGCGTCTTTAATACCAGAGAAATCTAGATGACCCATAAATCCAGCAAGAACATAACCACTCACTAAAGCGATTAAAATAGCTGAACTTTTAATCCAAACCACTCGAATACGATTCAGCACAACAATAATGGCAAGTACCGTACATGACATAATAAGGTTGTCTGCACTTGCAAAAGTATGATCTTGCATGGCTTGGTAGCCACCACCCATACTAATCAAGCCTTCTTTAATAAGCGTTAAGCCAATTAATAAAACAACAATACCTGTCACCAAAGGAGTAATGAGTCTTTTTACCCATGGAAGAATTTGCGAAACACCCATTTCAATGAAGGAGCCGGCAATGACCACACCAAATATTGCAGCCATAACTTGGTTGACTGGTGTTCCTGCGGCAACCATTGCACTACCAATACCAATAATAGGACCAATAAAGTTAAAGCTTGTGCCTTGAACAATCAGAAGACCTGCACCAAACGGACCAACTTTTTTACATTGTAAAAATGTAGCAATACCTGAAATTACCAAAGACATCGATAAAATCATGTTAGTTTCGGTGCGTGAAACACCTAAAGCTAAGCAAATTAAAAGGCCAGGTGTAACAATTGGTACAATAATCGCAAGCAAATGCTGGAAAGCTGCTAAAAAAGCGATCAAAGGTTTTGGTCGATCATTTAAACCATAAACAAGGTCTAAATGGTCTTGAGAGTGTTGATTGGACATGGGTATAGGTCCGCCGCAATTTTGCAAATTGGCGCTATTCTAATCGAGATAACTATCTTTACAAAACGAAATACAGGCTATTAGAAATTTTTTTGTCAATGTCAATAAACTGTCACTACTCAAGAGTAGTGTTTTTCTGTATAATTTGCCCTCAAACTTTAGGCGTATCGAATTTACATGTCAGATATTAAAACACTCCGTAACATTGCCATCATTGCGCACGTCGATCATGGTAAAACGACTTTAGTCGACAAACTTTTACAACAATCAGGTGCATTAGGTGATCGCGCGGGTGAAATCGAGCGTGTGATGGATTCAGGTGCAATTGAAAGTGAACGTGGTATTACCATTCTTGCAAAAAACACTGCAATTAAATGGACTGATGCGCGTACAAATACAGAATACCGCATTAACATCGTGGACACCCCAGGACATGCTGACTTCGGTGGTGAAGTTGAACGTGTAATGTCGATGGTTGACTGCGTACTTCTTCTTGTCGATTCTCAAGAAGGTCCAATGCCACAAACTCGTTTTGTGACATCGAAAGCCTTTGCGAGCGGTTTGAAGCCAATCGTGATTATCAACAAAGTAGATAAGCCAAGTGCGCGTCCTGATTGGGTAATTGACCAAGTATTTGATTTGTTTGATAACTTAGGTGGTACTGACGAACAGTTAGACTTCCCAGTTGTTTATGCTTCAGGTCTTCGTGGTGTTGCTGGTCCTTCTCCAGAAGAACTTGCTGACGACATGACTCCATTGTTCCAAACAATTGTAGATATCGTTGAACCACCAGCAGTTGATGTTGATGGTCCATTCCAAATGCAAATCTCTTCACTTGATTATAACAGCTTCGTAGGTGTTATCGGTGTTGGTCGTATTCAGCGTGGTTCAGTTAAATTAAACACACCTGTAACTGTTATCGACAAAGAAGGTAAAACACGTAACGGTCGTATCTTAAAAATCATGGGTTACCATGGTCTAGATCGCGTTGACGTTGAAGAGGCAAATGCTGGTGATATCGTTTGTGTAACAGGTATCGATGCACTTCATATTTCTGACACGATTTGTGATCCGAAAAATGTTGAAGCTTTACCGCCGTTATCTGTAGATGAACCTACTGTTACGATGACTTTCCAAGTAAACAACTCACCGTTTGCGGGTAAAGAAGGTAAATTTGTTACTTCACGTAATATTCGTGAACGTTTAGATCGTGAATTGATTCACAACGTAGCATTACGTGTTGAAGATACTGACAGTCCAGACCGTTTCAAAGTGTCTGGTCGTGGTGAACTTCACCTTTCAGTTCTTATTGAAAACATGCGTCGTGAAGGCTTCGAAATGGGCGTATCACGTCCACAAGTTATTTTGAAAGAAGTTGACGGCGAAAAGCAAGAACCATACGAAAACGTAACATTTGACGTTGAAGAACAGCACCAAGGTTCGGTAATGGAACAAATGGGTTACCGTAAAGGTGAAATGACAAATATGGAAGTTGACGGTAAAGGCCGTATCCGTATTGAAGCAACTGTTCCTTCACGTGGCTTAATTGGTTTCCGTTCTGAATTCTTGACCATGACTTCTGGTACAGGGATCATGACATCAAGCTTCTCGCATTACGGTCCAATGAAACAAGGTACTGTTGCGAAACGTCAAAACGGTGTGTTGATTTCTATGGTTCAAGGCGTTTGTTTGGGCTATGCATTATTCACATTGCAAGACCGTGGTCGTCTATTCGCTAAACCTCAGTTAGAAGTTTACGAAGGTATGATCATTGGTATTAACTCTCGTTCAGATGATATGGTTGTTAACCCAACTAAAGCGAAACAGTTAACAAACGTACGTGCATCTGGTACAGATGAAGCGTTAACGTTGACACCAGCTGTTGAATACACGCTTGAACAAGCGCTTGAGTTCATTGAAGATGACGAATTAGTTGAAGTTACTCCAAAGTCAATCCGTATCCGTAAGCGTTACTTGACTGAAAACGAACGTAAACGTAACCGTGATAAATAATTTTTCTTAAGTGAAAAAGAAAAAACCGCTAAATTAATTTAGCGGTTTTTTTAATCGTTATATTTGAAATTAAACTAAGCTTAAAATCATATTTTTCTTATCAGTTAATATGTTGTTAAAGTGTGAAATAACTTTCTTTTTTTGATAAAAATATTAAATTATCAATATCATGGCGATTACTATCTAAATGGATAAGATGCCAATGAAAAGAAAAATATAACGTGTTTTAACCCCCGACATCTGGAGATGTTTAGATGAGTATTATTCAAGAATTTAAAGAATTTGCCGTGAAAGGCAATATGATGGATTTAGCCATTGGTGTGATTATTGGTGGTGCTTTTGGCAAAATCGTAGACTCTTTAGTAAAAGATATTATCATGCCGCTTATCACTGTAATCACGGGTGGTGGTGTTGATTTTTCGCAGAAATTCATTGTTCTAGGAGCAAATCCTGCCAATCTACAATCTTTAGATGCTTTGCAAAAAGCAGGTATCAATGTTTTAACTTATGGTAATTTCCTCACCATTTTAATCAACTTTATTATTTTGGCTTGGGTTGTGTTCTTAATGGTGAAATTATTAAACAGACTTCGCCGTGATAAGAATGAGCCAGAAGCTCCAGCTGCAACTCCTGAAGATATTCAATTATTGCGTGAAATTCGTGATGAATTGAAAAAGCAAGCTTAACAATCTTCTGAAGTAATAAAAAACGGTACTAAAGGTGCCGTTTTTTATGACTAAGTATTTTATGTTGGGCTAAAGATATTGATAAAATTGAAAGATTACCAATAAGTTCAATTACACATATTGTAAAAGGGGTATAAATAAATGAATCAGCTTTTTGTGTATGGAACCTTATGTCCAAATAAAGCAAATGCTCATATTTTAGAGCAGATTGGCGGTAACTGGACAAAAGCCACTGTGCGTGGTGTGCTTCATGTTTTAGATTGGGGACCCGACAAAGGCTTAAAAGCAATTGTTTTAGACGAAAAAGCCGATTGGGTAGAGGGTTATCTGTTTAGCACAGAAAAACTGGCTGAAAACTGGCAGATGCTTGATGATTTTGAAGGTTTTCAATATCAACGTGTCATAGTCGATGTGAAGCTTGAGTCAGGTGAACAGATCAAAGCTTGGACATATCAACTGAATGCGCAGGCTCAAGCTTCCAAAAACTATAATTAAAATAATGGAATCAACGTAAGCTACTCATTCTGAATTTAACTTCTAAAAGATGATAACCAAATTGGCTTTTTATTGGACCTTGTAGTACACGCTCAGCGGCTGTAAATACCACTTTATCAATCACTGGTACCAGCTGTCCTTTTTTGACTTCGCCTAATTCACCACCGCGTTTTGCTGAATTACAAGTTGAATATTGCTTAGCAAGTTTGGCAAAGTCAGCACCACTTTGTAGCTTCTTTTTTAACTGTTCAGCTAAGTCTTTATCTTTGACCAGAATATGTCGGACGATTGCTGTTTGCATTATAACTTCCTCTGAAAATTAGAGCTTATTGGGCTTTTTGAGGGGTTGGCACTCTGGGCAAAATACACTTGCACGTTGTCCAAGTTTCAAGTTTTCTAATGTGGTTTCACAGTTAACACACATCTGTCCGGCACGTCCATACGCCAAAAGGGTCTGTTGGAAATAACCATTTTCACCCATGGCATTGCTGTAATCACGTAAGGTCGAACCGCCCAAATCAATAGCAGATTTTAAAATCCGTTTGATTTCGATCACCAGTTTCTCGATTTGTTCAAAGCTAAGGTCCGCAGCAGGCTGTGCTGGATGGATCCCGACATTAAATAAACTTTCGGTTGCATAAATATTGCCAACACCAACCACAACATGATTATCCATAAGTGCAATTTTTGTGCCGACAGATTTATTTTTAAGTTTTGAAGCTAAATATTCTGCATTAAAGTCAGTACTTAAAGGTTCAGGTCCTAAAGTATCAATTAATTTCCCTTGTGTTTCAGAGTTTAGCCAGAGAATGCAGCCAAAGCGACGTGGGTCATGATAACGTAACTCATGTTCCTCAAAGCGAATGATGAAGTGATCGTGTTTTCTCAGCTCATCATTTGGCTGACACAAGCGGAAGCTGCCTGACATTCCTAAATGCCAAAGCATTTGATCTTGTTCAAATTCTGCCAAGATATATTTTGAGCGTCGATTTAATCCAATAAGACGTTGCCCAACAAGTTTTTGAACATCATCTGGTATTGCCCAGCGTAAGCTCGGGTTACGTACTTCTACACTTTGAACTTTTTGATTCAATAAGGGAAATAAGCTGGTTTTAGTTGTTTCGACTTCGGGTAACTCAGGCATCGCCAACTCGCAGAATTAACAGATATACTGGAATAATTAAGTATATCGTGTGGTATGTAATATTTCAGAGATTACTATGTCAGATATTTTACCATTAAGCTGGTTTCAACGTGAAACTTCACAGGTTGCTCATGATTTAATCGGATGTGTGCTATGTAAGCGACAAGCTGATGGACACGTCATTCGATGTACGATTACCGAAACAGAAGCTTATTTAGGAATTCGAGATAAAGCTTGCCATAGTTACAATGATAAACGCACAGCTCGAACAGACGTGATGTATGGTTCAGGTGGCACGATTTACGTCTACTTAATTTATGGCATGTATGAAATGCTCAATCTCATTACCCAGACAGAAGGCATCCCTGAAGGGGTAATGATTCGTTCTGCATTTTTGAATGGTGCTTCAACCAAAAAAGAATATAAGCTTTTAGCTGGACCCGGCAAACTCACACGATATTTAGGCATTGATCGATCTTTAAAAGGTCAAACTTTAGGTGAAGAATCTGGACTGTGGGTTGAATCGGCATCAACGCAGCCTGAAGTGGTGATGACACCACGTATAGGAATTGACTATGCCGAGGAGGCAAAAGATTGGCCTGAACGATATTGCTGGAAAGATCATCCCTCTTTAAGTCGTTAATTAAAGTAGGTAGTAAGTTCTTCGATAGTGATTAAGTGTGTTCCAGATTTAAAACAATGCAGAGCAAATTCTATATCCAGACAAGACACTGCTTTTTGTTATCATAACTACAATATAAATAAAGGAAATAAGCATGTCCTTATTACGCTTAGACCGACTTCATTACTGTATTTTGATGAGTATGGGTTGTATTTCTAGCCCACTTGTTTGGGCAGATGACTTAGCTCAAGACATTACGGTATTGCCAACTTTACATGTTGAAGCAACACGTACCGATACAACCTATTTGCAAACACCTGCTTCGGTTTTTAGAGTTGATGCGCCTCAAGTTGATAATTCCTCACAAGTAAATTTAACTGAAGTTGTGAAAGGAATACCGAGTTTACAGATTCGTAATCGCGAAAATTATGCACAAGATTTACAGCTCTCCATGCGTGGTTTTGGTGCACGTTCAACTTTTGGTGTTCGAGGTATTCGCCTGTATGTGGATGGTATTCCTGCAACGATGCCAGATGGACAAGGCCAAACCTCTAATATCGATTTAAGTAGTCTGGATCATGTTGAAGTTCTAACAGGACCTTTCTCTTCACTTTACGGAAACTCATCTGGTGGGACGATTTTAACGTCTACTAAAGAAGGGCAAGGGAAAGACTCGATTGAGCTGAGTTATTCGGGTGGAAGTCATGATAAAAGTCGAGCTGGGCTTGTGCTACAAGGTGGGGCAAAGGGTGCGAATGAACCAAGTTATGTTATTAGTTCATCATATTTCGATACCGATGGTTACCGAGAACATAGTAGTGCAGAGAAAGTATTAAACAATGCAAAGCTCAGTTGGAATCTTGATGATGGAAGCAAAATCAACTGGGTGACTAACTATGTCAAAATTCATGCAGATGATCCGCAGGGTTTAACTCATGACCAGTGGAATGCTAACCCAAAGCAACAGGTTCCATTTTTAAAGCAATTTAATGTCCGTAAAGATATTGAACAAACTCAAACGGGCGTGACATGGTCTAAACCGATTAATGATAAAAATGAACTCTATGCCATGGCATATCTAGGCAATCGTCAGGTGACACAATATCAATCGATTCCAAAAGGTGAAGTAACGCTAAAAGATGGTAAACCTATTTACTCAGGTCAAAAAAGTCCTACACATGCTGGTGGGGTAATTGATTTTGAGCGTAACTATTATGGTGCTGACTTCCGTTGGACGGGTAAAGAACTATTGCCGAATACGACGATTAGTGCAGGTATTGCACTTGATATGATGGATGAGGACCGCAAAGGTTTTGAAAATTTTAATGTAAATAATGTTTATGGTGTTAAAGGTAATTTACGCCGTGATGAAGACAATACTTTGTGGAATATCGACCCCTATTTACAAGCTTCATGGCAGTTTTTGCCCACATGGCGTTTAGATACGGGTGTGCGTTATAGCAATGTGCATTACAAATCAAAAGATCATTTCACTTCAGGGCCTGATCAGTACGGGACTGTGAACGGTGATGATAGTGGTAAGACTGATTACAATAAAGTTTTGCCTTCTGCTGCTTTAAGCTGGCAAATTTTACCTGAACTTATGGCGTATGTGAGTTATGCCAAAGGTTTTGAAACACCGACATTTACTGAAATGGCATATCGTCCAGATGGTTTGAGTGGCTTTAATTTTGGTTTAACAGCATCAACAAGTGATACCTATGAAACAGGCTTAAAGTCACAAAATCATTTGGGTGATTTTACTTTGGCAGTTTTCCAAACTAAGACCAAAGATGACATTGTTTCAGCAGGGAATTCTAACGGCCGTTCAACATTCCGTAATGCAGATAAAACCTTACGTGAAGGCGTAGAGTTTGCATGGAATAAAAAGTTGTGGCGAGATTTAACTGCTACTGCTAGTTATGCCTATTTAGATGCAACCTTTGATGCGGATATTCCAGCCTCAGGAAGTGTTGCTCAAATTCCATCAGGGAATGCCATCCCAGGTATTGCTAAAAATCAGGCTTATGCATCTTTGGCTTGGCAACCTACGCACGGTCTATATGGTGGGGTAGATGTACAGTATATGGATAAAGTATACGTGAATGATACCAATAGTGACGCAGCGCCAAGCTACAGTGTAACCTCAGCTAATGTTGGTTATGCATGGGTAATGGGCGACTGGAAAGTAAATAGCTTTGCTCGTGTAGATAATCTCTTTGATAAAAACTATGCAGGTTCAGTCATCGTGAATGATTCAACTCAACCAGTTGGTCGTTATTTTGAACCCGCTGACGGGCGTAACTGGAGTGCAGGTTTACGTGTAATTAAACAATTCTAGGAATTAAAAATGGCAAAATTATTTGAAACGGTTAACTTTGGTTCACTACAACTGGCCAATAGAATTGTAATTGCCCCAATGTGCCAATATTCGGCAACAGATGACGGTGAAGTGACCTATTGGCATGAGCAGCAATGGGCAAATTATGCGTTGTCTGGCGCAGGGCTTTGTATTGTAGAGGCGACTGCTGTACAAGCTGAGGGACGTATTAGTTATGCAGACCTTGGACTTTGGAATGATCAGCAACGTGACCAAATCAAAACGTTATTGGGTAAGGTTAGAACACTTTCACCCATGCCATTTGGAATTCAGTTAGCACATGCAGGTCGTAAAGCGTCTACTGAAAAACCATGGTTAGGGAAAGGGCAAATTGCAAAAGATCAGCCACATGGTTGGCAAACGGTTGCCCCAAGTGAAAGTACCTTTTCCGTTCATGATGCTGCACCGCATGCTTTAACCATTGCTGAGATTAAAGAAGTTCAACAAGACTTTGCAGCAGCAGCAAAACGTGCCGTAGAAGCTGGCTTTGAGTTAATCGAAGTTCACGCTGCGCATGGTTACTTATTACATCAATTCTTATCGCCAATTGCGAATCAGCGTACAGATGAATACGGCGGTTCTTTAGAAAACCGTATGCGCATGACACTTGAGGTTCTTCAGGCGATTAAACTCGCTGTTCCTGCTGGTTATCCCGTGGGAGTTAGATTGTCTGCGACCGACTGGTTGGACGGTGTAGAACACTGGGATATCGAATCTACAGTTGGTTTATCAAAAGCTTTAGAGCAGTTGGGCGCAGCCTATGTGCATGTGTCTAGTGGTGGTTTGCACGAGCACCAATCTATTCAGATTGGAGCTGGCTACCAAGTTCCTTTTGCTGAACAAGTCAAAAAGCATGTGTCTATTCCAGTCATTGCTGTAGGGCTGATTACCGAACCTGAACAAGCAGAAAGTATCCTTACTTCGCATCAGGCCGATGCAATTGGTCTTGCTCGTGCCATGTTATATGACCCAAGATGGCCTTGGCATGCAGCAGCAGCTTTAGGCGCGCAAGTTAAAATAGCACCTCAATATTTACGTTGCCAACCTCATGGGGTAAAACAGCTTTTTAATTCTTTTTAACTGTATCGGGCAAAGTTATCTTTGCCCGTTTTTCTTTAGATGAGTGAGGTCGTTCGGTGGTTTTTCAGGTTATTTTGCCTATCTTGATATTGCTATTGATGGGCTATGTTTGTGTCCTCATCAAATTGGTAACGCCTGAACAGATCCGGGCACTTAGCGCATTTGTGATTAAAATTTCTTTACCAGGTTTTTTAATTCATTCTTTAGCAAATAAAAACTTACAGGACATTTGGCACCCTGCTTATTTTGTTGCTTATGGCGGTGGCTCTTTAATTTTATTTTTCTTGGCTTTTATTCTTTATCGAAAATATTTTAAAAATAGTTTAACCCATAGCGCCGTAATCGCGATGGGCGCTTCGATGTCCAATACTGGATTCATGGGAACTGCTATTTTGACTATGTTAATTGGCAACCATGCAGCAATCTATATTTCTTTAACCTTAATCATTGAAAATTTATTGATTGTGGCACTCATGCTGATTTTGGCTGAAGCTGGTCTACATCAACAACAAAATCTTTTACCGCTTTTAAAACAAACCTTTTTGAATTTACTCAAGAATCCAGTGATTATCGCTATTTTGGTTGGGATGGGATGCATTCTTTTAGATGTTAACCTTCCTACGACTCTTGATCAGTCTTTAGAGTTACTTGGGCGCACGGCATCACCTTTGGCTTTGTTTGCAATTGGGGGAAGCTTA
The DNA here is from genome assembly GCF_016124155.1 of Acinetobacter sp. AC1-2. Classification (NCBI taxonomy): domain Bacteria; kingdom Pseudomonadati; phylum Pseudomonadota; class Gammaproteobacteria; order Moraxellales; family Moraxellaceae; genus Acinetobacter; species Acinetobacter sp. AC1-2. The sequence goes on along the minus strand of NZ_JABFFO010000004.1, from coordinate 153,646 downwards.
GTTGGAATTGGAATTACAACAGTAAACATGCAAAGTGTTTTGTTGGCGACATTTAAAGTTATCCTGATGCCATCTGTTATTTTTGCACTCTTTTTAATCACTCCAGATGTAAGCCGTGAAATGCTTTACGCTGGAACATTAATTGCTGCTTTACCGATGCCAATTGCTTTTGGAATTTTTGGACAAGCATATGGTTTAAATGAAAAGGCCTTAACACCTTTAATGATTAGTACCGTTGTTGGTTTTATTGGGGTGAGTGGACTTATCGCTTTGTGGTGGTAAATTAAAAAGCCCCTCGCGGGGCTTAAATCATTCACTATTTTTTCGGAGCTGGCTGTGCTGGAGCAGTGGCTGGTTGTTTACTTTTTTCTGCAATAATTTTATCAACCGAAGCTAAAGATTCTCTAGCATTGGGAACATTTTGGTTAGCTAACTCAGCAAAAATCTTTTTAGCCTGTGGCAAATTTTGCGGAATGATATTGCCATTGGCCATCATGGTCGCTAAAGCCATAGAAGCTGGTGCATAACCTTTTTGTGCAATTGATTGTAAAGACTCAATACCTTGACGTTTCATGAGTGGGTTTTTATTTTCCACACCTTGGCTAATATCATAAAGGGCTTTGACCTGAATCGCTGGGTAGTTGCCCTTTCTAATTAAAGGCGCTAACTTTTGCAGAGCGATTTGATGTGATTGCGGTTTTTTCTGAGCAAATAAAATCGTCGCAATTTTTACAGTCGCATCATCAGAACCTTGAGCCGATGCTTTTTGAATATATTGACTGAATTTATTACTATCTTTGGCAACGCCTAGTTCGCCTGTCTCATAGATTTGAGCGAGTGTGTAACTCGCTTGTGCGTAGCCTTTATTAGATGCATCTTCATAATACTTAAGGGCTTTAGAAGAATCTTTTGCTGTGCCTTGCCCAGTTTGGGTCATGTAACCTAAGTTATAGATGGCTTGGGCATTACCCGTTTGAGCTAGGCGTTGCATTTCCTGAAATGCAGCTGGGTAATTTTTTGCTGCATACATTTGTTCAGCTTGTTTAAAAGCATCTGTTTTAGCAGCCGTCGTAGTGTTATCTGCCGCAAAAATTGATGCACTTGAAAGGGTGATTAGGCTTGCGATTAGTAATTTCTTCATTTCTTTTTAACCTTTTACTTCGTAGCTACATCATTCCATTGATGCATTAAATAGTTTCAAGTTCTCATCATAAATCTTGAACGCTGAAAGTAAACAGCCGATTTGTATATGAAGCACTGCACTTTGGACAAATTGTGGAGAAAAAATACCCACTCACGTTAATAAAACGGAGTGGGTGATACTGTTATTTTGCTGTCTGGAGTAATGCTTCAATTTGCTTGGCATCATTTGGTACGCCAGAAATTCTTTGACCATCTTGCAAGAACAGGGTGGGCGTTCCATCAATATTTAATTTATTACCGAAAGCAATATTTTTCTGGATTGGTGTTGAACAGTTTTTGCTGGTCGTAGGTAGCTTACGGTTAAGCATATAGTTCGTCCAAGCTTCTGCCGGATTTTTTGAACACCAGATTTGATTTGAAACTTTTTCAGCGTTCGGATGTAAACTGGTAAGAGGGTAAAGGAAAACATATACCGTTACGTTATCAACCCCAACCATATTTTGTTCTAGGCGCTGGCAATATGGACAATCAGGATCACTAAAGATATAGATCGTACGTTCACCTTTTCCTTTTACGTATTTAATCGCTTGATTAAGCGGTAAGCTTTTAACATCAATCTTACCTAATTCGGCAATTCGTTCATCAGTCATATTTTTTTGTTGTTTAATATCGACTAAATTACCGACAAAAAAGTACTTGGCATCTTGATTGGTATAAACAATACGGCCGCTTGTATACACTTCATAAATGCCTTGTACAGGAGATTGGTAAACACCTTTTACAGGCAAATCTGGATAATTGGTCTTAAGATTTTGTTCAAGTGTTTTAACATCAGCATGAGCAGAACCGAAAATAGCCAAACTCAACATGAGTGTAGCAAGTTTAGTCTTCATCTTTTTTCTCTTTAATTTCAACAGGGTTAATGATGGCATATAAAACTTAAAAAATTGACGTTCTAATTTAATGAATTCATTAGTATTTTGTATCTATAAAAAAGCCCACAAGTTTATAGGTGGGCTTTCCAGCTTAAGCAAATAATGAGTTATTGTGGTCTGGCAACATCACCGCTTAAGGCTTCAGGTAAATCAAGAACTTGAAGGCCCAGCTCTTCTAGAGCAGCAGGTTTAGCCACAACTAAAGCAAGATAACCTTCCTCATTTGCAACACTATTGACGACTTCAATATCTTTATGGAGTTGAGCTTTCGCTGCAGGTGCTTCACCTGTACCTTGCACTAGATGTAACCAGTGTTTGGGTTTTGCTTTAAACCAAAGGCGCGCCACAATTTCTTGACCAAGGTAACAGCCCTTATCGTAATTAACGCCTTCACGTTGATGTAAGCGGAGTTCCTGTGGTTGAAACTCGTGTTCTGTTGCCTGTGTAATCCAAGCTTGGCCAGAAAGAATAGCTTGTTTCTGCCATTCAGAAATATCAGTTTCTAGTGCAGAAAACTCAGTCTGATGACCAGAGATTTTTGGAAAAGCAGGACCTTGTTCACTCAAGGTCATTTTCGAAAAAGCACCAAATTTTTTAATATGTTTGGCAAACTCTTCTGCTTGATCTTGAGCAACTACGATTTCAAAACTTTCAGCATTAATCTTTTTTAACCACAAGCCAAAGTGGATACGACCTTTAAGATCACAGATGGCTGTATAGCGTGTTTCATTTTCAGCTAAACGTTCAATATCTACAGTAACTTGGCCTTGTAAAAACTTTTGTGCATCTACACCGTTTAAAGCATATGAGGAGAAAGCGAGCAGACTCATGATTAATCTCAAATTCAATATGTTTCTTTATGATTGCCGACTATTTTGCTCCATTTTTACTAAAAAATCAGCCATAGTTTTTGTATTTTGATTTTGCATAAAAGATAGCTTTATTGTTTAAAAAAACACCAAAAATATACGTTCGGATGAATCCGAAGGTTTAAGCTAATAAACATAATTTCGATAATTCAAAGGAAATTAAAATAAGGAGAATAATGATGGCAACAGGTACAGTGAAATTTCATCGAGTGTTTAAGGCACCAGCCGAGCGTGTTTATCGTGCATTTTTAGATCCAGACGCTTTAGTAAAGTGGTTACCACCTCATGGTTTTACCGCAAAGGTCCATAGTTTTGATTCAAGTGTGGGTGGCTCATATAAAATGAGTTTTACCAATTTTTCGACAGGTTCAACACATGCTTTTGGTGGAACCTATGTTGAATTAGTTCCAAATGAGCTAATTCGCTATAACGACCAATTTGATGACCCTAATTTACCTGGGACTATGCAAGTCACCATTACATTAAAAACTGTATTGGTGGGTACGGAAGTGCATATTACGCAAGAAGGAATACCAGAAGTTATTCCTGTGGAAGCGTGCTATTTGGGATGGCAAGAATCCTTATCTTTACTGACTTTGTTAATAGAAGCGGATATCCCTGACCAATAAACCTTCTAAAATTTTAATTAAATATTTAAAAAGTGAGTGGAGCTAAATCTACTCACTTTTCTTTTATCAGATCTATCCAAAATGAAAAAAATATTGAATGATTTTATAGGGCTAAAATATAAACCTTACGCAGAGAAAGACTATGGATATACACATTAAAAGAATTTATGAAAATGCTGACCCTAGTGATGGAAAGCGTATTTTAGTTGACCGTCTATGGGGTAGGGGAATTAGCAAAGAAAATGCTCATTTAGATTTATGGCTAAAAGAAGTGGCTCCTTCAACTGAACTTCGAAAATGGTTCCATGCAGCAACGCCGGATCATTGGAAAGAGTTTAAGCAGCGTTATCTGGAGGAGCTTGAAACCAACCCAGCAGTGAAAGAGCTACAAGAGATCGCATCGAAGCATAAAGTCACGCTCTTATATTCAGCAAAAGATGTTGAAAATAACCATGCAATTATTTTGAAGGAATATTTATTAAGCAAAAACTCAAAATGAATATATAAATTTTTTTTTGGTAAAAGTGTTTTATTTAAAACTTTAAAAAATGAGTCATATCTCGCATAATATACTTTTTGAGATTTTTTTCATGTCTTTGCCAAATTGCCCAAAATGCCAATCAGAATATACTTACCAAGATGGCGACTTATTGATTTGTCCTGAATGCTCAAATGAGTGGAAAGAAGGAGATGCTTTAGCAACTGAAGAACAAGAAATTATTAAAGATGCTAATGGAAATATTTTAGCCGATGGCGACAGTGTGACTGTAGTTAAAGACTTAAAAATTAAAGGCTCATCTTCAGTGGTAAAAGTAGGTACGAAAGTAAAAACGATTCGCTTAGTTCCAGATGCAAGTGACGGTCACAATATCGATTGTAAAATTGATGGTATTGGTCAGATGAAATTAAAATCTGAATTTGTAAAAAAAGCTTAAATTGTTAATTTTCATTACATTTCGGTAGAGATATACGTCTATATCTCTATCTTTTAAATTTCTAACATCATTATAATTTTATTACGAAAAAGTATAAAAAATGGGCTATTCAAAGAATGATTGCCCATTTATATTGTCATAAATAACAAATAACTTTCGTCCAGAATAATAACGAAAGTCATACCCACACCAACAAAAAAATGAGGTTTTTATGGCAGGATGGTACGAAATTTCACAAGCGAGTGATGGTCAATACCGCTTTATCTTAAAGGCAGGAAATGGTGAACCTATTTTAAATAGTGAGCTATATAAGGCAAAAGCCTCTGCTGTAAATGGTATTGAATCAATTCAAAAAAACAGTGGTGATGACGCGCGATATGAGCGTTTAACTGCAAAAAATGGAAAGCCTTATTTCAATTTAAAAGCTGCAAATCATCAGATTATTGGAACGAGTCAGTTCTATGCGAGTGAAGCTTCACGAGATAAAGGAATTGAGTCTGTTAAAACCAATGGTTCATCAACGACCATTAAGGATTTAACAGTTCAGGCATAAAAACTCAGTTAAAAAAAAGCAGCTTCTCAAAGCTGCTTTTTTATTTATGTATTTATTAACGCGCTAACTTAGCTAAAAGTTCTTCTTTAGTTAAATTGCTCGCTTCAGCATCTCGGCGGCCTTTATATTCAAAAGTGCCTGCATCAAGACCTTTTTCACCGATCACAATACGGTGTGGAATACCCATCAATTCAAGGTCAGAGAATTTAACGCCCGGACGTTCGTTACGATCATCAAGTAATACATCAAAACCTTGTGCCTGAAGTTCTGCATAAAGAGATTCTGCTGCTTCAAGAGTACGTGGAGATTTGTGCGCATTCATTGGAACAATTGCAATTTCAAAAGGTGCAATGGCTTGTGGCCAGATAATGCCTTTGTCATCGTAGTTTTGTTCAATTGCAGCTGCAACTACACGTGTTACACCAATACCGTAGCATCCCATGGTTACTGTAAATGGTTTGCCATCTTCACCTAAAACTTTACAACCTAAAGCTTCAGAGTATTTAGTACCAAGTTGGAAAATATGGCCTACTTCAATACCACGTTTAATTTGTAGTGTACCTTTGCCATCTGGAGATGGATCGCCTTCAACTACATTACGCAAATCGAAAACTTCGGTAATTTGTGCATCACGCTCCCAGTTTACACCTACAGCATGTTTGTCAGCTTCATTTGCACCAGCAACGAAGTCTGAAAGAACAGATGCAGCGCGGTCAACAATCACAGTTAAGCCTTTTTCGACTAAACCTTGTGGACCTGTAAAGCCAGCAGTTAAACCAAATGCTTGAAGTTGTTCTTCAGTTGCAAAAGTAAGAGGGGCAGCCACTAAAGGATGCTTCTCAGCTTTAATCTCATTAAGTTCGTGGTCACCACGTACAAATAGAGCAACGACAGGAACCTGACCTTTTTCGTCAGCCATGCCTTGAACCAATAATGCTTTAACAGATTGCTTAGGATCAGCATTTAAGAATTGGCAGACATCGTCAATCGTTTTCTGATCTGGTGTTTCAACCAATTTTAGTTCTTGAGTAGGGGCTGCACGTTCACCCACTAAAACAGCCTCAGCCATTTCAACGTTTGCTGCATAATCAGATTCAGTTGAAAATGCGATGTCATCTTCACCACTTGAAGCCAAAACGTGAAACTCATGTGAAGCTGAACCACCAATTGAACCTGTATCTGCTTGTACTGGGCGGAAGTCTAAGCCTAAGCGAGTGAAAATACGGCTGTATGTGTCGTACATCACGTCATAAGTTTCTTGTAATGACTCTTGAGTTGCATGGAAAGAATAAGCATCTTTCATGATGAACTCACGTGAACGCATTACCCCAAAACGTGGGCGAATTTCATCACGGAATTTGGTTTGAATTTGATAGAAATTTACAGGAAGCTGCTTATAACTTTTGAGTTCGTTACGCGCCATATCCGTAATAACTTCTTCATGCGTTGGTCCAAGTACAAATGGGTTCGCATGGCGATCTTTAAAGCGTAATAATTCAGGACCGTATTGTTCGTAGCGACCTGATTCTTCCCAAAGACTTGCGGGTTGAGTCACGGGCATGAATACTTCCATTGCACCTGAACGGTTCATTTCTTCACGAACAATTGCATCTACTTTTTTGAGCACACGTGTTCCCATCGGCAGCCATGTATATAAACCAGATGCCAATTTACGAATCATCCCCGCACGTAACATGAGCTGGTGTGAAATCACTTCAGCATCATTTGGGGTTTCTCTCAACGTTGCAAATAAAAAGCGGCTTGCGCGCATGGAAAAAGTCCTAAAAGTTAAGCGTTATAAAAACGCAGATTATACGATAATCGCTGCATTATGACATGAATCGTCGAGTTTGACGCAGCATAAAGTTTTTCAAGTCATCTAGATAAGTGAAAATGACGGGTACAACCACAAGAGTCAATAGGGTAGAGGTAATCACTCCCCCAATCACAGCGTGGGCCATTGGTGCGCTTTGCTCACCGCCTTCGCCAAGACCTAAAGCTAGAGGAACCATACCCATCACCATAGCGCTTGTAGTCATTAAAATTGGGCGTAAACGGGTTTTGCCAGCTTGTAAAATAGCATCATAACGGCTGACACCCTGATCCATCGCTTTCTTAATAAAATCGATAAGCAAAATCGCGTTTTTGGTGACAAGCCCCATAAGCATGATAATGCCAATAATCGAAAACAGGTTCAGTGTGCTTTGGAACAAGAAGAGGGCAAGGAATACGCCAATTAGTGATAATGGTAAAGAGGCCATAATCGCAGCTGGATGAATAAAGCTATTAAATTGAGAACCTAAAACAATATAGATAAATACAATCGATAGGGTAATTGCTGTTAATGCATATCCTGCAGATTCTGCCATATCGGCATTGGCACCTTGAGTATCAAATGTATAGCCCGCAGGTAGCTTAAACGCCTTTTGCATTTTATCGATGTCTTGACCAATGTCGCCGCTAGGTCGTCCTGAGGTATTTGCCTCAATCAGTACTTCACGCTCAAGATCACGTCGGTTAATTTGTGAAGCGCCAAGTTTTTCTTCGGTTGTTGCAACTGCGCTAAGTGGAACTAAAATGTTTTGCCCATTGGCATTGGTTTTATTTGAGTTGAGATATAGGTTCTGAACATCTTGCGGCAGCATACGTTTATTTTCGTTTAGACGAACATTAACGTCATAGTTTTCACCATCCCGATCTTCCCATGTTGTCACATTATCACCAGCAATTAATGGACGAATCGCATTGGCAATTTGTGAAACTGATAGGCCTAAATCACTTGCCAGTACACGATTAATATGAACACCCAGAGTTGGTTTTGGTTCTTTCAAAGAGCTTTCTAAATCAACTACACCTTTAATTTTTTCCATTTCAGCGATAAAACGATCTGAAATTTTTTGTAGTTCATTTAAGTCTGTCCCTTTAATAGAAATCATGATTGGCTTTTGCCCACCCGAAACAGAATCTTGTGCTGCGGCAACAGACGTAACTCGAATGCCCGCTACAGTTTGCAAACGATCACGGAATTCATTATTGAGCGCATTAAGATCCTTGTTTCGCTGTTGTTTCGGCTTTAAGGTAACCCCCAAACCGGCGCGATTTTTACCAGAATCAACCCCACTATTGACAACACCATAAGTTGAAACGACATCTGGAAATTGCCTGATAATTTGGTCAACCTGATGGAGTTTTGCTTGGGTATATTCCAAAGAAGCGTCTACAGGAGTTTCGAACTGAATCCGAATTTCGCCTTTATCTGGAGTAGGTACAAATTCAGTTCCAATGAGTTTAGAAAGTCCTAATGCAGCAAATAATGAAGCGATTGCAATAATCACCGTGATGAAACGGAAGCGTAGAGCTAGTTTTAATAGCTTTTCATACATATGACTAAGTCGATCTAGCAAATTAGAAATATGGTCAAAAAACCGTTGTAGCCAATTATCTTTTTTCTTGACCGGATCTTTCCAGTGAGCAGAAAGCATTGGATCGAGCGTAAAGCTAATAAACATTGAAATTAGAACAGCGGTACTGACTGTTACACCAAACTGATAAAAGAAACGTCCAATCAGTCCGCCCATAAAGGCAACAGGTAAAAAGACGGCTACAATAGTAAGGGTAGTTGCGAGTACAGCCAAACCAATTTCTTTTGTCCCTTCAAGGGCAGCTGTGACATGATCTTTGCCAAGTTCTGTATGTCTTACAATATTTTCCCGAACTACAATTGCATCATCAATTAATAGACCAATACTGAGTGATAGGGCTAACAGCGTCATCATGTTAATGCTAAACCCAAAAGCCCAGATAAAAGTTAGGGTTCCAAGAAGGGTAATGGGTAAGGTTAAACCTGTGATGACGGTAGAGCGGAAAGAGCCTAAAAATAATAAAACAATTAAAACTGCTAAGGCGGCACCTTCAATAATAGTACGGGCAACATCTTTAATTGAAGCGCGAATGCCTTTAGAGCTATCAGCTACGACTTTATAATTTAAGCCCGCAGGCATCTGAGCTTTTAACTTCTCTAAAGTTTGATAAGTTTTGTCGACGACTTGAATTACATTGGCATCGGAACTTTTTAAAATATCAATAGAGACAGCCGTTTTACCATTATAAAAAGCGCTTGATTGTAGTTCTGCTTGAGTGTCTTCAACAGTTGCGACTTGCTTTAAAAAAATCGGTGAACCATTTTTATTGGCAATCACCAAATCGCCAAATGCAAGGGGATGAATAACCTTTGATTGAATCTGTACAACAAGTTCTGAGTTCTTTTGTTGTAAGGTTCCTGCCGGAACTTCAATATTTTCATTTTTTAATGTAGTAATGACCTGATCAATGCCTATGCCGTAACTTTGCAATTGCTCAGGAAGAATTTTTATTCGTATTTGTCGTTTGGCATCCCCCAATAAATTCACATTACCGACACCAGACACGGTTTTGAGTTGAGGCACAATCCGTTTATCGACATATGAACTCAATTGAGCCAAATTCATGCTAGTAGATTCAAAGACAACAGACATAATTGGACTAGAGGAAGGGTCGTAGCGCTGTACAATTGGTGTATCAATTTCATCACGGAACTGTGCTGCGACGGGAGCAATTTTGTCTCGAACATCTTGTGCTGCAATGGCTGAAGATGTATCAAGATTAAACTCTGCAACGACCATCGAAAAACCTTCACTTGAACGTGAGGTAATTTGCTTAATGCCTGAAATCGTATTGATTTGATCTTCGAGTTTTTTAGTAATATCTGATTCGACAGCTTCAGGCGAAGCACCAGCATATTCTGTAGTGACTACGACGAATGGGAAATCTATATTTGGAAACTCTTCAACAGTCATCCGTTTCCAAGAAGCTAACCCGAGTACCATTAAGCTGATCATCATCATAATAGTAAAAACGGGGTATTTCACGCTGATTCGAGTAAACCACATACGCTATTTGCTACCTTATTTATTTTTGTCGTTTGTAACCGTCACTTTTTTATTAATGTCGGAATCTTCAAATTGAATACGGCTCACCAGATCTGTGCTTTGCAAACCACCAACCAAAGCAATATTGTCGTTATAGCGCTGTTCAATCACTCGAATTTTAACTTTTTGGATGGTGTGATTACGTACCACCCATACAAAAGGATCATGCTGCATATTTTGAATGCTGTCTAAAGGAATCGTTTGGCCTTGATTGGTGTCACTACGAAGAATATTTCCATTAATGAAAGCTCCTATGCTTAACGAATCAATTTTTTCTTTAGGAACTGCAAAAAATTCGATTTGTCGGCTGTCTTGATCTGCAACAGGTGAAATACGAGTAAGCGTTGCGTTTAATTGTTTAGAATTTCCCTGAATCTGATATTGGATACTGTTACCTACCTTAAGCGCAGACTGCTGTTCAATGGGTAACTTGGCCTGTATTTCAAGTTGGTCTGGATTTACGATTTCAAATAGCGTTTGACCAACTGATACAGTCTGACCTGGTTCTACTTGTCGCTTAGTAATTACACCTGAAATTGGACTGGTAATAATTCCGTCTTGATCCGCTTTACGTGCAATATCAACATTGGCTTGTTGAGCTTTTACACTTTCAAGTTGGCCTTTGTAGTCAACCTGACTCTGTTCAAACTCGACACGAGCAATAAACCCTTGATTAAACAGTCTTTGCTTTCGGTTCATTAAATTGCGTGCAAGTTCAGCTTGTGATTGAGCTGATGCAAGGTTGGCGCGCGCTTGTGCTAATCGTGCAACATTGTCCTGATTATTCAATCTCACTAAAACTTGGCCTTTTTGTACCTGTTGACCAACATTTGTAGTTACAGTGGTCGCCGTGGCGCTCACTTGAGCCTGAATTGAACTTTGCTGAACCGCACGGATCGTTCCTGTAAAAGCAGTTTGAGAGTCAAGCGCTCCCTCTTTAACTGCAATCAGGTCTTGAGGAATGAGTTCAATTTTTGCTGGAGCTGGTGCCGTTGTTTTAGTTGTTTCTTGCTGATTACATGCAGCTAAAATCAAACATAAACTAATAATACTCAGTTTAAAAATAGTGGAAGGGGTGAGATGCATTTTGTGCATACAGCATCATCCTATAATTCAAATTTTATTTTGCCCCTATTCTTGATAAACCTTTACAGTTATTCAAGCTTTTTTAAACGTTCGATAATATTTTCATACTCGCTGTTGGTACGGTTGTAGGTCTTGGAAAGTGTTTCAAGTGTTTGTTTAACCCTGTAAATATTATTTAGATTGTTTTCAATCAACGTCTTATGGTGCTCAGGAATAACTTCTCTTTTTCTGAAATATTCCATTTCTTGACGTTTAAATAAAATTTTGTCTTCTTGTAACTGGTCGAGTTGTTCCTGTTGATAGTTAATTTGCTTCTTTATAGCAAGTAATGCTTGATCTCTTTTAATCGTGGCTGTCTTACTATTGCTATAGGCTTTTTTTAATTTGATATCTAGTTCTCTATGTCGTGCTGATAATGCTCTTTGACTTGATTGATTTAAATCAGCCTGCGCATTATAAGAATGGTTTCTTTTAATCACTTGCATATTTTGATCTAGAACTTCATAACCATAACGAATATGAGCAGGTGTGACTGATGTACTGATATTGGCCGTACCCTGTTGATCATAATAACGATACCAGACCACTTTAGAAGTATCGGCTATAGCAAGGGTGGAAGCCCAGAAAAAGAGTGAACCGAAGGAAATAATGCCTATAGATACAGACAAGCAGTTCCTATAAAAGGCATATTTCATCCAATCATTCATTGAAAATCCCCAGAAAAGAAAGCTAAATCGCTTATTTTTAAATAATTAATCTTTATTATATTAGTTATTATTTAGCTGAATAAAAATATAGTCATTATAAAAAAAATGATAATTTCAATTAAAGTGTGATGAGGTTAAAAGTTATTGTTTATAAATGAGAAAGTAGACAAAAATGCCTCATTGAAAATAGACCGTGAGATATGTTAAAAATGCTTATAAATGCGTAAAAACAAATTTAAGTTAAATTGCATTTATATTTTATATTTATTGGGGATGGAAGATTAAATGGAAGATGCATTCCAAAATCTGAAAGTAATGGTAATTGATGACTCAAAAACCATTCGCCGTACAGCCGAAACTTTATTACAGCGAGAAGGCTGTGAAGTGATTACTGCGGTGGATGGATTTGAAGCTTTGTCCAAAATTGCAGAAGCAAATCCAGATATTGTTTTTGTCGATATCATGATGCCTCGTTTAGATGGTTATCAAACTTGCGCTTTGATTAAAAACTCTCAAAATTATCAGAACATTCCCGTTATCATGCTCTCTAGTAAAGATGGTTTATTTGATCAGGCAAAAGGGCGTGTGGTAGGTTCAGATGAATACTTGACGAAACCTTTTAGCAAAGATGAATTGTTAAACGCGATTCGTAATCACGTAAGTTCATAATTAAGTAATTTAAGGGCAAAGAAATGACACGTATTCTCATTGTTGATGATTCACCAACAGAAACTTTTCGTTTTAAAGAAATTCTAACCAAGCATGGTTATGACGTACTTGAAGCATCTAATGGTGCAGATGGTGTAACTTTGGCAAAAGCAGAACAACCTGACTTAGTGTTAATGGATGTTGTCATGCCAGGTGTAAATGGTTTTCAGGCAACACGCCAGATTACCCGTGATGAAGACACTAAGCATATTCCTGTGGTAATCGTGAGTACTAAAGATCAGGCAACTGACCGAGTATGGGGCAAGCGTCAAGGTGCAATCGACTATCTGATTAAACCTATCGAAGAAAAGCAATTGATTGATGTAATTAAACAATTTCTAAAGTAACTCATCCATCCATAAAAACATAAATAGCGGGGTTATATGCCCGTTTTATAGGATCGAGTATGGCAGCGAATGGATTTATCGAGTTACTTCGTTTGTCTAAACGGGGTAATAAGAATTACGCTTCAGTTCAAAATGAAGCACAGCGATGGTCAGGGATTGCTTTTGAAATGAGAGGGCAATACTTCGTCGCACCACTTGGGGAAGTGTCAGAAGTTATCTATCCACCGAAATATACGCCAGTTCCAAATGCTCAAAGTTGGGTGAAGGGTTTGGCGAACATTCGGGGACGGTTACTTTCGGTTTCTGATTTGGCTCATTTTATTTCAGGGCAACGAAGTACATTTTCGTCTGCCCAAAAAGTGTTATGTATTAGCCATCACGACCAGTATGTGGGGTTGGTTGTGGATCAGGTCTTGGGGATTCAGCACTTTAATAAAAAAAGTTTTTTTTCTCAAAGCTTAGACTTGGAGGAAAATCTAAAAGATTATTGCCAAGGTTATTTTCACCAACATAACCAGCATTGGCATGTCTTTTTATTTAGTCGTTTATTGCAAAACCCACACTACATGAATGCATCGACAAAATTTATAAACTAATTTTTACGCTGTGAAAAACAGAGTATTTTCTGGGGAGAAGCTATGGGCTTTAAGCTTAAAAAGAAAGGCGGCAATCGTGTTGCGTCCGAAAAATCGGGTCTCAATTTTATTGCAAAAATCCAGTCGGGAATTGAGCAATACGCCAGTTTATTTGGGGAAAGTGAAAAGTCCAAGCCTATCCTTTATGTAGCGTTGTTATGTTTATTATTTGCTTTAACTTCGCTCGCTTATTTATTTTATAGCGTACCTCGACATAACGAATTAACACGTAGTTTGGGTGAATTGCGCTTATTGTCACAAACTATTTCTAGACAGGCTACTGAAGCAACGGCTTCAGGATCACCTAAAGCCATGAAAGACTTGGCCGAATCAAATAAACTTTTTGCAGAAAATATCAAAGATGTTGAAAATATTCATGGTACATCTTCAAAAGAATACAAAAAGGTTGCGGTTCTGTGGAAAGCTTTGTCGTATGACATTAACTTGATCTCGTCACATCAGGACGTAATTAATCAGTTATACAACATGAATATCTCGATTAGTGATTCTATTCCAGAGATTCAGGCTGAATATAACTTGATGGTCGATAAGATGGTTCGCGAAAAAGCACCGAGTAGTCAGGTGATTATTGCTAAGAACCAAGTATTTATTGCAGAACGTATTTTACGTTCTATTAACACCGTTTTAGTTGGTTCAGAAAATTCTCGGACCTCAGCACATGACTTTGGTGTAGATATTGAGACCTTCGGTGTGTATTTAAATGCACAGCTAAACGGAAATGCTGAATTGGGCGTTGCTAGAGTTGAGTCTCCAGAAGTACGTGAATCTTTGGAAGGTATTAAATCTGAATATGATCAAGTTTTAAAATCTGCAGCGGCATCAGTTCTTAAACATACAGATCAGATTGTAAACGTACGTCAATCATCAGGTGAGATCTTCTCGGAATCTGATGAAATGTTATCTGTTTTGGGTGATCTTTCTAAGCAAACACAGTATGGTTGGAAAGCCTTTGTTTTAGTTGCGCTTCTTACATTATCAATTATTGGTTTAATTAGCTCAGTCTTAAAGCTTTTATCACTTCGTAGTAAAGCGGATAAACAACGTGTAGCTACCTTACAAGAAGAATATGACCGTAACCAAAACGCGATTTTACGTTTACTAGATGAAATTGCCGACTTGGCAGATGGTGACTTGCGTTCATATGCAACGGTATCTGAGGACTTTACAGGAGCGATTGCCGACTCGATTAACTTCGCGATTGACCAATTACGTGATCTTGTATCCCGAATTCATGAAACTTCTCAGGAAGTTGCCCGCTATACGCATGATACACAAAATATTACTAACCAGTTGGCAGAAGCATCAGAGCATCAGGCACAAGAAATTGCTGGCGCGTCGACTGCAATGAATGAAATGGCATTGTCTATTGACCAAGTATCTTCAAATGCATCTGAATCTACCGAAGTAGCAGAGCGTTCGGTAGAAATTGCTTCTAATGGAGCACAAGTAGTAAACCGTTCAATTGAAGGGATGGACACGATTCGTGAACAGATTCAGGAAACCTCTAAACGTATTAAACGTTTGGGTGAGTCTTCACAAGAAATTGGTAACATCGTATCGTTAATTAATGACATTGCGGACCAAACAAACATTCTTGCATTAAATGCAGCAATTCAAGCATCTATGGCAGGTGAAGCAGGACGTGGTTTTGCCGTGGTTGCAGACGAAGTACAGCGTCTTGCAGAACGTTCTGCATCGGCAACTAAACAGATTGAAACTCTGGTTAAAACAATTCAGACCGATACGAATGAAGCTGTTATTTCAATGGAACAAACAACCACTGAGGTTGTGCGCGGAGCGAACTTGGCAAAAGATGCAGGTATTGCCTTGGACGAGATTCAAAAAGTATCTGGTGACTTGGCAAACTTGATGGCCAACATTTCTGATGCAGCAAAACTTCAGTCTGCATCTGCGAGTCACATTGCGACAACCATGACCGTCGTACAAGAAATTACTTCGCAAACGACAACTGCAACATTCGATACAGCGCGTTCTGTTTCTGAATTAGCAAATATGGCAGAGTCATTACGTGAATCGGTAACGGACTTTAAATTACCTGATTAAATTGGGGACGAGGATAGCTGTTTCTATACTAGCTATTCTTCTAAAAAGTATTAACAACACCAGATAAGTATTGGGGACACAGCTATTTATCTGGTGTTGACTCTGTCGTTTTTCTCCATTTAGGGGACAAGCAAAAGAAGCCTTTGCTATGAAAGAAATATTAAAAACTTTAACTGAAGCAATGATGCTACCGGAAGATAGCTATTCTCAACAAGATGCTGAATTTCTTGATATCTTCGTTGAAGAAATTGAAGAAATTTTTGTTGAATTACAATCTTTGATTCATGAATGGATGCAATCTAAAAATGTTGCTACGCTGACTGAGATCCGTCGCCATTTTCATACCTTGAAAGGTTCAGGGCGAATGATTGCAGCGAAATCCTCTGCTGAGCTTGCTTGGACTGTAGAAGATACGCTTAATCGGGTAATCAATGAGAGTCTCACATTAACTCCTAACGTCCAACAATATGTTCAGTTGGTATTTAAGTTCTATTTCTTTAAATTAGTAGATGACTTTAAATCTAAAAAGGAACATGCAGTAGATTTTAGACCTCTTATTTTATTGGGACAACAATTACAACAACAGCAAAGTCTAGAGCCTGCTTTAGAAGAACTTTTATTATTGTCGGATACTCTCACTGCGGAAACTAAGACTGGTTTAGAGGTGGGGGATTTAGAACAGGAATCAGATAATTTAACTCTAGAAACCGCCATAGAAAGTGAACATAACCTTGCTGAAACCTTAGTTTTATTTATGGAAGAAGCGGAAGAGCACTTAGCGACCATCGATCAGTTCTTAGAACAAGAAATACATCAGCACGAGAGTTACAATGCATTAATCCGTGCATTACATACGTTGCGCGGCAGCTCAGCAATGGCTCAGGTAGAAGCAATTTTTGATGCTAGTACTAAAGTTGAGCATTTATTCAAAATTCTATTACAAGAAGAGCTATCTTCTCATTCAGAAGAAATTTTACTACTCCGTGATTACCGTCAGTTTATTCGAAATTGTTTAGATCTATTGGCTGCGCATTGCTCTAATGAGCAATTAGACTTTAACCTGAAACAGTTCAATCAGGTTTGGGATGTTTATATGGAACAACATGGGGAGCATGCGAGCCCGCTCACGCCTCCACATGGTTTAGTATCTCAGCTGTTACAGCTAGATGTTTCAGAATTACTTGATGCAGAGTTGGATTTTGAAAAGGGAATTCGTTCTGAGTTTCCTCATTATCTTGAACGTTTAAGTGAACAAGCTGATTTGTTATTGCAACATACTCAGTCGCAGGCCATGATTGGTTTATATGAATATACGAACCAGCTGAAAGATAGCTATGACGTATTGCTTGATCGACCTGATTTATTACATTCAGATTATGTTTTTGAAATTTATCAGAAAGCACATCAACAATTAATTCAGTTATTTGATGCATTAGCTGCGGGTCAAAGAGTTAGTATTATTGAGCAACACCAAAATATTTTGGAAGAGTTAAAACTATATACCCAATATATTCCAAGCCTTAATTCTGAAGCATTAGAAAGTCATCAGGAAGTTGTTGAGTCGCTATTTAGTGCTGATGTAGAACAAACAGCAAATGAATCTTCAGCATCTATCGAAAGTATACTAACTGATCATGTAGTGATGAGTCAGAGTGTGCATTTAGATCGCCAGTTCATGTCTACGGAGCACGTAAACCGTTATTTTGATCCAGAACTGTTAGATATTTTTCTTGAAGAAGCCGATGAGTTGCTTGAAGGAATGGATACAGATCTTAATATTTGGGTTAATGATCAAGAGAACTTTGCTGCTCTTAATAATCTGATGCGCTATTTGCATACCTTAAAAGGTGGGGCAAATATGATTCAGGCAAATTATATTGGTTTAATTGCACATGAACTAGAAAGTATTTATGAGCGCTTAATTCAAAGACAGTTAATTACTTCATCTGCTCTCATTGATTTTATTCGTCTAGTTCAAGATGATTTAGCTGATCGCCTACAAATAGTACGTGAACAGCACCTAGATTATGCTGCTTCTCATACTATTCAAGCGCTTAAGAATGCAGGTAAGGTATATAATTCACTCGGGTCTGCTGCTAAAGAGATGCAAGCAGAGTCTGAAACAGATGTTATACCGGAATCAAATTTTGAAGTATTACAACAAGAAGCTATACACAATACTGCGTTAAATCTCGATGAGTTAACTTCTAATTTTGAGCAGATTGTTGAGTCTAATAATAGGCTTGTTGAGTACACCGAATTACAAGTTTTTGATGCAGAAGGCTATACAGAGAGTATCCAAGATCAGGATATTGACTCTGTTGTCGAGCAGACATTTATGGAGGAAGCGGCCGAGCTGTTAGAGATGGCCGATCACCTATTAAAGCAGTGGTTTGAGCAGCGTACCAATCGTAGTATCTTGCTTCAGCTACAAAGGGCAGTACACAGCTTGAAAGGTGGTTCCCGTATGGTGGGACTTGAAACCGTACAAGCGATTGCTTATCAACTTGAAAACGCTTTTGAAAAATTTGCGCTTTATCATTTTAGCTCAAATATTTATGACAACTTGCTAGAGAGTGCGATTGTTTGGTTAAAAGAGGCAATTTTCAAGCAAAATTATCAACATTTCGATGGTTTACAACAAAGTTTAGAAAATATTCAGTTTATTGAAACTGCAATACAGATTCCAAGTAAGTTGACCAGAACTGATCTATTTAGCACTGAACCTGTAATGAGCTTTGTGCAAGGTGATGGTGCAGAACCGCCGCCAATGATGGGGGCATGGGAACAAGCACAGCATCTTGAACAAAATAATGAGATGATCCGGGTTTCGGCAGATTTAATTGAGAAAATGATTGATTTGTCTGGTGAAAATTCGATTAACCGTTCACGAATTGAAATGGATCTCAGTCAATTTGGTCATACGTTAGTGGAAATGGAATTAGCCATTCAACGACTAGCAGATCAGTTACGTCGAATGGAAGGCGAATTAGAAAGTCAGATTATTGCAAAACACGGTATTGAGCACTCTCGTTATACAGAATTTGACCCTCTAGAGATGGACCAATATTCTTCATTGAATCAATTATCGAAATCACTTGCCGAATCTGCATCGGATTTAGTGGATTTCAAAAATACATTATCCGAAAAAATCAGAGACACTGAAAGTTTGCTGGTACAACAGTCACGTATTCAGGCCGAAATTCAAGAAGGTCTCATGCGAACACGATTAGTACCATTTTCTCGATTGCTACCTCGTTTACAAAGAATTGTGAGGCAGACTTCTACTGCGTTGGATCGACCAGCAGAGCTTTTTGTTAATAATACCGAAGGTGAATTAGACCGGACAATGCTAGAACGTTTGGTTACACCACTTGAGCACATGCTTCGAAATGCGATTGACCATGGTTTAGAAGATCGTGTGCAACGTGAACAAGCGCGAAAACCAGAAACTGGACGTATTGAACTGAATATTCATCGTCAAGGTACGGATGTTGTTGTTACATTTAAGGATGATGGCCGGGGTATTGATATCGAGAAGGTCCGTCAAAAGGCCCTATTGTCTGGTTTGATTAATCCTGAACAAGTATTAGAACATCAAGATATTTTACAGTTGATTTTCCATCCAGGGTTAAGTACGGCCGATCAAGTCACTCAGATCTCAGGTCGTGGTGTAGGACTAGATGTTGTACAAAGTGATATTAAAGCTTTGGGCGGACATGTGAGTGTGGACTCTGTGTATGGGCAAGGAACAATCTTTACAATACGCGTTCCAACCACAGTAGCTGTTAGTGATGCCTTAATGGTTAAAGTTGCTGATCAACAATTTGCAATTCCTTTGGCTCAAATTGATCGAATTGTTCGAGTTTCACCAACATCATTAGAACAGTATTTTGGAAGTGCACAAGAATTCTTTGAATTTGAAAATAAACGCTATCCATTACGCTATTTATCTGAGTTTGTTGGTAATCAACCAATTCCACGTTTAAGCGGGATGATGTATTCATTACCAGTATTAATGATTAAGACCAATAATGGACAAACAATTGCATTATTGGTTGATCAGCTTATTGGTTCACGTGCGCAGATTGTGGTTAAGCCAATCGGGCAGCAGTTCTCTAGCATTGGTGCGATTGCAGGCGCAACTATTTTAGGTGATGGCCAAGTTTGTCTAATTTTAGATGGACAAAATATTGCTCGCCAAATTCAGTCTACCCGCCGACATAAGCAGCTGAATGAAGCTATCTATAGACAACGCGAGTCTGACGAACGCCGTCTCATTATGATTGTAGATGACTCTGTCACAGTCCGTAAGGTAACGACTCGTTTACTTGAACGTCAGGGCTATGACGTAGTCACTGCTAAAGATGGTATCGATGCAATTGAGCAGTTGGAAAATATTAAACCAGATCTTATGCTGCTTGATATCGAAATGCCGCGAATGGATGGCTTTGAGGTACTTAATCTCGTGCGACATCATGATCTACATCAAGATATGCCAGTCATTATGATTACATCCAGAACTGGCGAAAAACACCGTGAACGAGCATTTACTTTAGGGGTTAACCAATACATGGGTAAACCTTTCCAAGAAGAAGACTTACTTCACAATATTGATGCTTTTTTCACAATACGTGAAGAGGAACTTGCCTAATGAAGAGTCATATCAGCACATCTTTAATTAATGAAATGGATCAGCAAGAACTTCAACATTTAATTACTGTTTCAACTGGTTTTATTGATGCATATATTATTGAATGCGATCAGCAAGTGCCGATGCTATTGCCTCAAAATATAGTGTTATCAGCTATGGATGTTAAAAATGGTATCAAGCATATTGAATGGCATGACGTAAAACTTCCTGTCTATACAGTGCATAATGAAATTGATTCGCGAGCGGTGGCATTAGTTATTGAAAGTGAAGATATCAGCCAACGTTTTGCACTCATATGTAAATCGATGCCAGTTTCAGTTCGTCTGCGTATTTCTGAAGTCGTAGATGAAAACGAAGATATACAGGACTCTTTGCAGCACCCAACTGTATTTAAATATGTGCGTATGGAGAATCAACGCTACCACGTTCCTAATTTGCAATATATTCAAAATTCGCTTCATCTATAAAAAAAGGAACTCATTTTGAGTTCCTTTTTAATTTTTATTTAGCTAATAAATTTTCTAAAATTTGCTCATAAATATCAGTGAGTGGATCGAGGTCATGCACGTCAACATGTTCATTAATTTGATGAATTGTTGCATTAAGAACGCCTAACTCCAATACCTGTGCGCCTGTTGGAGCAATAAAACGTCCGTCAGAAGTACCACCACTTGTTGAAAGCTCAGTTTCAGTGCCAGTTACATTTAAAATCGCAGTTTGAGCCGCATTAACGAGTTCACCAACTGGAGTCAGGAAAGGTAAACCAGAGAGATTCCAAACGATTTCATACTGTAAACCGTGTTTATCTAAAATCTCATGAACACGTTGTTTAAGCTGTTCAGCAGTCACTTCTGTTGAATAACGGAAGTTAAAAGTAACTTCTAAAGTACCTGGAATTACGTTGGTTGCACCAGTTCCAGCATGAATATTTGAAATCTGAAATGATGTTGCTGGAAAATATTCATTTCCATTATCCCAAACGCTTTGGCATAGCTCTGTTAAAGCAGGTGATGCTTCATGAATTGGGTTTAGTGCTAAATGTGGATAAGCCACATGACCTTGTTTACCTTGGACCTTTAATACTGCATTGAGTGAGCCACGACGCCCATTTTTAACAATATCACCTAATTTATGAGTACTTGAGGGTTCACCTACCAAACACCATTTAATTTTTTCATTACGTTCTTCAAGAGTCTCAATAACCTTGACCGTACCGTTAACCGCAGGGCCTTCTTCATCAGAAGTAATTAGAAATGCGATAGATCCTTTATGGTCTGGATGTTTTGCTACAAAACGCTCAGATGCGACAACCATGGCTGCCAAAGCTGTCTTCATATCTGCCGAACCGCGACCATATAATTTTCCATCGCGGATTTCAGGTGCAAATGGGTCTGAATTCCACGCTTCTAACTTACCTGTCGGCACTACGTCAGTATGACCTGCAAAACAAAATACAGGTTCTTCAGTTCCGTGACGTGCCCAGAGATTATCAACCTCACCAAAACGCATTGGTTCAATATGAAAACCAACTTGGCTTAAACGGTCTGCCATGATGGTCTGGCAAGTATGATCAATTGGAGTAACAGAAGGTTGTTGTAAAAGTTCTAGGCTAAGCGAGAGAGTATCTGAATGGTTCATACCGGACATTGCGTGCTGATCAGGTGAAATATAGTCCGATATAATAGGCGAATCTCTACCTGATGGGTACGTAAAAATAAAAAAACCTTATCGGAATGATAAGGTTTTTTAGTGACAACTCTAACTTACATTTTATCTTGTGTTTTTTCAGCAGTATTCGTTACAGCATCACCTGCTTTAGAAACATCTTTACCAAAACCCTTAAACGTATTACAGCCTGTTAAAACAACAGCAATCATTACAGAAGCAGCTAAAACTTTTTTCATCATTTTCTCCGTTTAAATTTAATAATGAAGTAAATTTAGATTAAAAAACAAACGGAAAAAGAAACATGACTGTTTAATAGTAAAAACGTTATAAAATGTGTCTAGAATCTTAAATTTATTGTTAATTATTTAAATTTCTGCATGTTGGACTTCAATTTTAAGTGTGAAGGGTGTCTAAACATATAAAACAGAACTTCCTGACCATTTTTACAATATAAGCCGTCTGTCCACCAGTGTGCTGGGGCGGAACTAGGCTGTTTATTTGGACATAGCCATTCGTGCCTTTCTAATCGATAAAAAGAAGAATGAGGAATTGTGGTGTCCCAATAGCCCAAACGACGCTTTAAATTGATCCAGTCAGGTAGAGGCTGCTGTAAATTTAACTCAAAAGGAAGATAAAGTTGTCCCTTTAAAACTGCAAAGCGTTGATGAATTTCAAAGTTTAATGCTTCAAGAAATTGAAATTGTTTGTTGGTAAAGTGGTAAAGCTTTTTGCTTAAAGTATCCTGACGGTTCAGGCCAATCCATTGTTCTAAATGTAAATCTGCCTCACCGAGATAATATTTTAAGGCGACCTCCCAATGTTCAATTTTTTGCGTTTCTTTATTTAAAATTAAAAAATCTAGCTCACCTAGGGTTTTTGCCCCTTCAATTTTTTGAATACTATGTCCCAATAATTGATAGGGATGGTATTGATCCTCTTGTAGCCAAAACCAAAGTAGATGTTCAAAGCGTAAACCTAGGCGTGTACTTTTAAGCTGAGATAAAAACTGAATTAAAGGTTCTGGGGACTGATCGAGCTCTTTTAAACGTGGCAAATAATTTTGAAAATGACTTTCCCATACTTCGGTTGGATGTAGCTTAAAATGATGTTGTATATATAGACTTTTTGGTAGTTGGGAAAGTAAATTTGGACTAGCAATACAAAATGCTAGCTGTCGAACTATAGGATGTTGAAATTGTAGCCATGGTTCGAAATAGGACATTTTAACTGAGGCAATATTCATACATTTAATACTCGAAGTAATTCATCCTAATTTCATAACGGATCAACAAAAAACATTAGAAAAACACTTTATACTAACGCCAACAGCAGGTTAAGGTTTATATATGCGAACATTGTTCTGGCGCTTTTTAGTCGTGATTTTTATCACGCTAGGCATTATTGGAGCAATTTTACCTGGTATGCCGACAACAGTGTTTTTGATACTGGCTGCTTGGGCTGCTTCAAAAGGCTGGCCACAAATGGATGATTGGTTGTTAAATCACCCTAAATATGGACCAACATTACGTGATTGGCGAGCCAATGGCACAGTGCCTCGTAAAGCGAAGTGGATTGCAAGCATAATGATGGCAATTAGCGGAATTATAATGCTATTTACTTCAGCGCCACTTTTGGTCAAGGCTTTTACTGATATTACTATGTTCATCGTTGCAGTTTGGTTATGGCTACGCCCTGAGCCAAAATAAAAGATTGATAATCTTTTATTTTGGCTCAAGACAAGCAGTGAAACTGCGCGTAGATATAAGAAGATTGATAATCTTTTATTTTTAGTGCAAGAGAAGCCCTTACAATAATTTTTTAGTTAAACTCAAAATATTTGAGTTGATATAAGAGAATAAATTCAATGTCTCAATTTAAGTTCGAAGATGCTGATGTTCTCATCGATTTAGCAAACCAAACATTAACTTTGCCTAAACATAATAAGTTTTATGTCATTTCTACAGGAAAGAATGGAATTGGTGAGCAGGAAAATACGGGTAGAACACCACGTGGATGGCATAGAGTGGCGAAGAAAATTGGTGCAGAGGCCCCCCAAAATGCAGTTTTTATCGCGCGTAAGCCAACAGGGGAGGTTTATAGCACTGAGTTAGCTGCGCAATATCCTGAGCGAGACTGGATACTTTCTCGTATTCTCTGGTTAGATGGTCTAGAGACCGGGTTTAATAAAGGGGAAGGCCACGACACTATGCAACGTTATATCTATATTCATGGAACTCCAGACACGCAACCAATGGGGGTGCCAATGTCACATGGGTGTGTTCGAATGCGTAATGAAGAAATCATTGAGCTATTTGATTTAGTTGCTGAAGATGCATTAGTTTACTTGTCTGAACAATCTTTAACCTGAGTACGAGTTTTATCTATTCTTCATTAGCGGTGTAAATGCAGAAAATATTGAAATAAGTGTTTAAATAAAATACAAAAAATTGTTTTTTACTTAATAATGACTTATTTTTAATCATTCATTCGCATTTTTTTAAAAAGAAGTCGAAAAGCGTTTGACACCTGTTAAAGATTCTCTATAATGCACCTCACAAACGATGAAGACGTTAAAGGGCGCTTAGCTCAGTTGGTAGAGCGTCTGCCTTACAAGCAGAATGTCGGCGGTTCGATCCCGTCAGCGCCCACCATTATTTCATTCCAAAAGTTAAATTTTTCAAATATTTAAATTGCTTATTTGTTTGTAATTTTTAATCTTTATTTGAATTCTTTATCTAAGTCACTCTAAATTTAGTTGTTCTATTCTAAAGCTCAAAGTTTATATCTCCAATTGACTGAAAATCATTAGTAAAGTTATTTCTTATTTGGATAAATGACTTTTGTGTTATTTAATTTGGGGCTATAGGTTTAAAACCTAACTGTGTTTAAAAGTGATTGCTTGAGTTATAGACTAAAATTATTTCACATAAAATTTTCTTAAAAAATTTATTTTATATTTTTATTGAATAGACTTTTCTTATATTAAATTTGCCATGTAATGACTCAAATAGAGCTTTATATATTTCATAAGCTTACGATATCTATTTCTAACCAATAACAATACTTTCTTGCGTAAAAAAAACTGCTATTTTTTTAATAGCAGTTTTGAAATAAGTCATTCTTAATATTCGTTAAAAAACCATCCACTTGCAAAAGCGAAGTATTCTCGTAACCAAGAATTGTAGCGAGTAGCTAATGGTGTTTCAGCTGCCACTGTATAAACTTGCATATAACCTTGTTTTTTAGCAATAGCTGCTGCTCGTGGAGTGTGAAAATCGCTTGTCACAATAGCAATCGGTTGGTCGAGGGTAATGTGGTGCTGTGCTAATAGTGGTTTACTATTCATTAGATTAAGTTCAGTACTTGTACTTTTATCTTCAAGTATCATTCGTTCTTTTGCTAAATGATAATGTTGTTCTAGATAACGCGACATCACTAATGCTTCGCTTTCCTTTTCTGAAAAATCAAGACCTCCCGTTACAACAACTTTTGCTTGGAGCTGTTTTAGAGCAATAGGGGCGGCCGTATCTAAACGTTTTGCAAGAGTTTTGGATGGTTGACCATTTTCAACGCCACTACCTAATACAATGATTGCATTTACTGGAGGCAGATTTTGACTTGTCTCTTTATTCTCTTTAATAAAATCAAAGAAATAGCCTAAGCTAATTAGCCATATCCAGAGGCATAACCATCCAAAACGCCAAAGTGTGTGTAAGCGATAGTGATAGAAGAAGAAACGCTCTAAATGATAATAAAATAAAGAATAGAGGCAGAAGAAAGCGCCCAAAATTAAAGGGATAATTGTGCCGACATTAATTTTATTTAGAGAAATTAAAATTAACCCATCCAGAAATAAAATCGAACCAATGATTGCTAGGAAAATACGGATCCACTTACTGACTTGCATTGTGTTTACAGTTGCAATTTAAATTGCAGACAGTGTATGCAAAATCATTTTGAATGCAATAAAAAACCGAGTAAAGCATCTGTGCCATACTCGGTTTTCTGATTTATTGGCCTTTAATAAACATCACGGCGATAACGGCCTTGTTGTCTTAATTCATCTAACTGTTCATCACCTAGAATTTCAACCAGTGCTTGGTCGACTCCACTTGCCATACCATCAATGCTACCACAGACATAGAGAACAGCGCCGCGTTCTATCCAGCTTACTAATTCTGCTGCATTCTGACGGATTACATCTTGAACATACACGCGTTGTTCTTGATCTCGGGAAAATGCTAAATCTAGACGTTTTAGCATTCCTGTTGTTTGCCATGCTTCAATTGTTGATGCATAGAAGAAATCACATGCGCTTTGACGTTCACCAAAGATTAACCAGTTTTCAGTGTAATCATGACGAGTACGTGTATGTAACAGGCTCATTAAACCTGCAATACCGGTTCCGTTACCAATACAAATAATAGGGCGGTTGTCATCAATAAGATGGAATGATTCATTGGTACGAATACGCAAAGCAACGTCATCATTGACTTGAGTATGTTGAGTCAGCCATCCAGAACCTAAACCTAAGTTACCAGACTCATCATGTTGTTGACGAACAACCAAACGAAGCACTTGCTGAGAAGGAATACTCGCAATTGAGTACTCTCGCGTTGGTAAGTTAGGAAGCTGTTCTAATAAATGGTCCAGATTCGCAAATGGTTCAATTTCGCTCGTTAAATCTTTATTCCAAAGCGCTTTCTCAATTGAGATTTCTAATGAGTCGACTTTGGCATTTTTAAGAATATGATGCTTCTGTAAGAATGCCTGAATACGTTCAGGGCTATTACCAGGCTGAATTTCAGCAATATCACCAGCTTGCCATATTGCTTCGTGCTTTGCGTTAAGCTCAATATTATAAGCAGGTTGCCCTAAGCTATTTGGATTGAGTAAGTCACGTTGTTGTAACTTCCATGTATCAAAAACTTTTTCTAAATTTACAGCATGTAAATCTAATTTAGTTGCTTTCGCGAGTGCTTGATTCCAGTTTTGAATATCCGCTAAGTGTGCATTATCAACTTCAATTGTATTAAAGAGGGCATGAGCACCATTAATTTTAAGCCAAGCATCTACTGCGTGACCAAAACTACAATACGTATCAGGATATTCTTTAGAACCTAGCGCCAAAACAGCATAGTTCATGTGCTTAAGATCTAGATTTGCTTTTAAAAGCTTTTTAGCAAAGCTTGTAGCGAGGTCGGGAGCATCACCAGTACCGTATGTACTGATTACAAATAAAACCTGCTCATGCTGCTCTAAATCAGATTGTGTTAGCTGCTGTACAGGTTTAACCAGAACTGGTTGATGAGCTTCTTGTAAACTTGTTGCTGTACTCCAAGCAAGTTGTTCTGCTACACCAGTTTGAGTTGCATAGGTAATAAGCCAAGGCTTTGCATTTGGATCAATGTATTGCCCAGCCAAAGACTGACGAGCCGCCTGTGTTAACTTTTTCTGTTTGCGGCGTTTAAGATAAAGCATCAACCCTGTAACAAAGAATAAAGGCATTGCCAATGAAGCAAGCATCGCAACGAATTGATAAATTGGTCCAAAGAAGCTACCACGGTGTACGGGTAACATACTGCTCATGATTTTTTGATTAAGCTTTTTATCTTCGTAAAGCTCCATCTTTTCGATAGTGCCAGTTTGATAATTATAGATGGCTTGGTTGCGTGCACGTTCGTGTTGCGGGGTAGCATCGACAAAGCTTAACTCAATTTTTCCATCATCTTTTTTAGGTAGGCTTAATGTTAGCGTCGAATAATCACGTCCGACCTGACTATTGAATCCACTCCATGTTTGATTAAGTACTGTAATGAGCTGAGTATTATCTAACTGAGGCTCTGATTTTTTATCAGTATTATGCTCAGATCGTTTATTTTGTTGCATTCCTCGATTTTGAGGAGCGGAGCCATGACCTTGTGGTTTGGGTTGTTCAACTCCCATCACTTTGAACATGCCACTGCGCCACCAGTCATAAGACCAATATAGACCTGTACATGCGAATAGTAGATAAAAAACAATGACCCATGTCCCAACAACAGCATGTAGATCCCAAATAAAATTTCGGCCTTTCAATTTTGGTTTAACCGCGAGCCATTGACGAGCAGAATGCTTTTTAGGCCAGCGTAAATATAATCCACTCAGTACAAAATAAATTAACATTAAGGCACAAGCACCAGTAATTTGCTTGCCAACTTCGCCTGCGGTTAAATTACGATGAATTTGTTGTATTAATAACAACAGTTTTCTGCCTTTAACATCGGGCAGAACCTGAGCGTTATAAGGATTCACCATCATATTATAGCCACGGCGTTCACCTTCTTTTTCAATATTGACAGTAGAAGAGGTGGTCGGATCCTTGGCAATCGTAATGCTATTAATTTTAATTTCAGGCTGAGTCGTATTGAAATGTTGATATAGCTGAGCAGGCGTTAATTTTGGAGTGCTTTCAGCTTGAACAACATAACTATCAGAATTTACCCATTTTAAAATTTGTTGGTCATAAGAATAAATTGCACCTGTTACACCCATAATGGATAAGATTAGGCCAGCAGTAATACCCAGAAACCAATGAATTTGAAATAAAATTTTTTTAAACATGGTCGAAAATGTGAATATGATGGAGATCTTGTAAAGAAGTATAGCCGAAGATTGAGTAGATAATATGGATTTTGGAGATAATATTAATTTTCATTATCATTTGTTTTTACTGCAATAAAAAACCTCCATAAGGAGGCCTTTTATGAAATCAAAACTTACAGAGTTTTCGGTTCGCCTACAGATTCTTTTAAGTGCGTGCGAATCGTATTGAACGAGAAGTTTTTAGAATCCATACGCTTAGGTAAAATATAAGCACCTTGTTGTTCTTGGCCTTTTGGGTCTTTTACTTTGAAATTTACCAAGATGAAATCAGGTCCATTGTACCATTCGTAGATATTTTTCCATCCAATTGTACCAACGCCTTCTTGTTGGCCCATTTTTTGGCGCATCACAATACCATGAGGCTGCACGCCTAAACGAATACCTTTGATTTCCTGTACCGGAAATTCATTCATTTTGCGTTTAACGTACCATTCTAATCCGTATTTACGACCTAGGTAGTAAAGTACTACAGCGACAATAGCAACCCAGCAAAAAACAGTAGAATAGTTCTTAATAAAAATAAGACCTAATATAGCTAGGGCTAAAACTACACCCATAATTGCCCAAATTTTTGTGCTGATTTTATTGGTGCTGCGCCAGATAAGAAGCTGTGCATTACGTTGTTCAGCTTCTGACACGTCATATGGAACAGGCTGAAGCGTATAAGCGTATAAAGTTTTCGCGGTCATAGTGCAAATAACAAATTGTAAACTGTTTTAAGTTTAGCACTAATTGGCATAAGTCAGGAAAGGATATTATGCCAATTTAATACTAAATTCCGAGGCAAATTTATAATGATGCAAGCTCACTGGCATCATTATCAAGATCATGACTTAGACGTTGTTTTAACATACTAAATCGGTTCAACACACCAAGCATGAGTGAGAGCTGCTGTAAAATAATGAGTGATTTTTGGTCATTTTCGTCATTTTGGCTTAGACGCTGACGTATCGTTTGGAGCATATTTTGTGCTGTAAGATCAGGCATCTCATCTCTTAAGAGAGCTCCTTGAATATCATCTAGTGCTTGGTCTAATAATTTAAGAACAGCTTGATCCTGAAGGCTTTCTCGATGTGCCCCAAGTGCCGCGATATAACTTAAAAATGTATGGTTTAAACATAAAAATTCAAAAATATCGGATTTACGAGTTGGGTCAAAGTCTGGTTCAGTCGCTAAAGTTGAAATAAGTGAAGCAACTTCAGCATCTGTATTATGTGCAGCTCGACGTACAATTCGGTAATTGAGCGCATGATTACGGCCTTCATGATACTGTTTCACAACTTCAGCTAAATAATTACATTGAGCTTGTAATGAACGTCTGATGTTGCGAGGTAAACGACGGAACTTCCAGTCGGGCCAAATAAATGTCACGCCAAACCAAGCTAAAGCACAACCAATTAAGGTATCTAAAAATCTTGGAATGGCCGCAGCCATTGCTGAACCGTCCAGATTAAAGTTAATTAGTGCAAGAATTGTGATAAAAGCGGTTGCTTGCGCATATTGCTTACTGCGTAATTCAAAAAACAGGACTCCACTTAATATCAACATGAATAGTTGCCCTTCGGTTGAAGGAATTAAGAAGATAATCGCAAGACCTACAATAATCCCAACTAATGTTCCAACAATTCGTAGACGTAAGCGACGCTTGGTAGCGTTAAAATTAGGTTGGCTTACAAATAGAGCTGTAAGCATAATCCAGTAGCCATATTCAATATGGGTCATTTGGATGAGCACATATCCAATAAATAAAACAATCGATACACGAATCGCGTGGCGGAACAGCACAGATTCTGGAGTTAAATTTTGTTTTATCCGGATGACAATATCATTCCATCCTTGTAAATCATCATCTTTAAGCTGGTTTTCGGCTTGTTTCACTTTATCAGATTGAATGTGTTGTTCAGTTTCCAAGTTGAGTAACTGGGAATCGATAGATTTTAAGTTTTGGTATAAAGCGAAAAGCGCATTTACCCATAAAAGGTCATAATGCTGATCGTGTCTTAGCTTCTCTAAAGAAAGGCGTAGGTTTTCAAAGCTTTGTTTAAACCTTTTATTATGGTTATAAGGTTTACGTTGCAAAATACATTCATTTAACTCTTGGCAAGCTTTGCCTTGGATTGCCAAAATCCGTTGGAATCTAAATAAAATATCACTATGCTGAAAAATTTTGGCTAACTTTTGATAGTCGATATGAGCAGAGTCAGCACGCTCATGAATGTCTTGAGCGACAAAATAATAATGTAAGCTTCGGCGTGTATCTTTTTGCCCACGGTCGCCTTTTAAACGAGTCAATAAAGCTGTTTTTAAGTCATTAAAAATCGTAATTAACTTACCGTTTTCTAATGACAGTTCGATCATACTTTGCTGATAGCTTGCAGCAGTCATATCTACATCAAACAAATTTGATTTTGCAAATAGAAAATCACCTAGGGATGCATAAGATGCAGCCAGTTTGTCTTGTAGTTGTCGAACCGGAAATAGTAAAAAACTAATAGTTGCAATTAAGCCATACCATGCAGCACCTGCAACTAAAAGGGCTGGTTGAATATACCAGTGGTCGAAGAGATGAACACCTAGCATGGTATAGACTGAAACAACCAAACATCCATAAGAGATGGTTGCGTAACGACGTCCTAATGAACCCAGTAAAATCCAGCCAATACACGAAGCAATCAATCCCAAAGCAAAAGCCATTGGGTAGGGGAAAAGTAATTGTACGGAAGCTGCGGTAATGAAGAACCCAATATAAGTATAAATCAGGTTCATGATTCGTACTGAAAAGCGATCATCAATATCGCTTAAACCGGCTGCAACCACACCCAAAGTAAGTGGAATTGTTGCTAATTGATAGCCCAGAAAATAAGGCACGAAAGCAGTTCCTGAAAAGGCTATCAGCATTCGCACGTTATACATAAATGTTGTGTTATAAGTCGCTCTTTTTAGGCGTTTAAACCAAGATTTCAAAGGAAGTCCTTGCTGATCAACCTGAGGATAAAGGATTTGTGTATTTCTACACCAATGTTGCACAAATCATACGATAGACAGTGTAAGCTTGTCTGTATGCAAATGATTGAAAAATGAAATATCGTTATGTCTGAACAAACAGCCCAGCGTCAATACTCTATTGGCTGGATTATGTTGCTCGCTTTACTTACGGCTTTAGGGCCATTATCCATCGATATGTACTTACCTGCTTTGCCACAAATGGCGCATGATTTTGGGGTAAGTACACAAATGGTGGCCAATACACTACCAGCTTACTTTTTTGGTTTAGCTGTTGGGCAATTGGTTTATGGTCCTCTAAGCGACCGGATTGGTAGAAAAAAACCACTTTATTTTGGTCTCGCACTTTATGCAGTCGCAAGCTTATTTTGCGTATTGGCTACAAATGAATGGGGCTTGATTGCTGCTCGTATTTTGCAAGCTTTAGGCGGCTGTGTTGGTGTGGTTATGGCCCGTGCAGCCATACGCGATAAATTAGATGTTCAAGGCTCGGCACAAGCTTTTTCAAGCATGATGATTGTAATGGGGTTAGCACCTATTTTGGCACCGATGATCGGGGCTTGGATTTTAATTTGGTTTCCGTGGCAAGCGATTTTTATTGCGCTTTCAATCGTGGGAGTCATATGTTGGTTGTGCGTACATTTCTTCTTTAAAGAGACCTTGGCAATCGATAAAAGACTCAAGCTGTCACCATATCAAGTCGTTACCCTCTATGGGGCTATTTTCAAAGATGCGAGTTTCCGCTTACCTATGTTTGCAGGTTGTTTAACAGGGGCGGCGCTATTTTGTTATATCAGCTCAGCACCAGCAGTTTTTATGGATCAATACGGACTTAATCAGCAAGAGTTTGCTTATGCCTTTGGACTAAATGCTTTTGGCATTATGTTGATGTCATCTTTAAATAAGCATTTAACATCACGTGTTGAGATCACTAAACGGTTAAAGGCAGGTTCACTTGTACAAGTGACTGGAGCTATTATCGTATTTATTGCGGGTTTAATTCCTGCTGCGCCTTTATGGCTTGTTATGTTAGGGCTATTTTTAGCTATTTCAGGCATTGGTTTAACAGGACCAAATGCAATGGCGCTGGCAATGTCCAAACAAGGTGCCCGTGCAGGAACAGCCAGTGCAATTATGGGAAGTATGCAATTCGCTTGTGGCCTCTTGGGGGGCGTGCTGCTTAACTTCCTCATTTGGTCTGCATCGCTCAACATGGGCGTGATGATGGTGTTATTTACGCTGAGTGGGTTCGTTGTCGTTCTAAAAGCGGTGCAACAAGTAGAAACCAAGCCATTCTCATAGTTTTAAAAGAATGGCGACTTAGATCTTATTCGTCTAGAAAAACTGTGAAATTTTCGACAGGTTCTCTAGGTGTAATGAAGGTATTTACAATGTGATTAGGGTCAGCATGACCTAATGCAATTGCACAAACTAGTTCTTCATCATCTGATGCACCTAAGATATCTAAAACAATAGGGTGAAAATGGTTCCAAGCTGCTTGTGGGCATGTATCTAAACCTCGTGCCTTGGCAGCAACCATCACGTTTTGGATCATCATTGCGATATCCATTTTAGACCCGATTCCCATGGTTTTATTTACTGTAAAGAAAAGGCCAGCTGGTGCATCAAACAGTTTAAAGTTACGTAACTGTTGTTCAGCCATTTTTTCTTTTTCGCCCTTTTTAATTTCGAGTAGACCATAGAGCCCCCAACCATTTTCGCGGCGGCGGTCAATAAAAGGGGATATCCATTTTTCAGGGTAATAGGCAAAAGTTTCTTTATATTGTTCTGCAAGTTCCGGGTTTTTTGAAACTTCGATTTGTGCTGCACAGACACGTTCAACCATTTCATTACGCTTGTTGCCTGTTACTACATACACTTTCCACGGTTGAGTATTAGTTCCAGAAGGTGCTCGACTTGCGACTTGTAATATATCTTTAATAACTCCTGACTCAATTGGAGTATTTAAAAAAGCGCGGACAGAATGTCGAGAAGTGATAGCTTCATCAACGAGACGAACTTGTTCCAGATTCATGAGATACTCCTATATCATTTTCTTAAATATTTCATACTTTATTGAAGCTTAATTTCATGTTTTGAAAGTACTTCATTTATAAGCACAAAATATTAGAAAAGAGATATTCTTACAGGTATGATAATTTAATTAGTTTAGACATATTGTCTGATTAATCATAATTCGAATATGCCACTTTAGATTTAAATAGACAAAATAGTGTGATTTTGTCGGTTATAAAAATAAAAGCATAACAGTGAGTGGGTGAAAAATATTCAATTGAAAAAAAAGGTATAATATGTTTAAAAACAGTACAAAACGGATAGTTTTATATAAAATATGACCATTTTTTATATAAAATTTTAATGAAAAATATACACAAAACTTTAAATTTCTGCATAATACCGACTTTTTTACGCAGGTATGATTTCTCCATACTCACGTTAGGAAATAGTGGCTGCAAACAAAATCCCTTTACAAAAGGATTTAGGTGCAGAAATGGAGAAATACACGAGATATAGGAGCTTTACATGAGTCTACCACTCATCAACAAGCAGTTCATGAAACAAGGATTGGCGATTACCATTGCAACCATGAAAATGAACGTAACTCACGCAGCTACTGGGCCACAAAAAATACAACAGCTTATAAACGCACTCTTCTTTGATCATGGAGAAAAGGGCGCAGATAGTCGCGTTATGGCGATCGCTTGTTACAGTCTTTGAAATTTATATCCAGTTTAGACATTTGCTCAAAAGTATATGTAAATATGCTTATTGGCTTAAATCCAGTTTTTGTATAACTCGCTTGATTGATGGGAATCATTAGACGAGTTTATTTAGCGGTGGTCATTTGTTAGTTTCCAAGTTTGTAGCTGAGTCGATGCATACTGTTTTTCCAAAAGCGGAAATTTTCAGTAGTGCAATGATATTATTTTGTCTGAAGGTCGCTTTCTCTCATGCAACCTTCAAAGGCTTAGTGTTGGGCATGATGTTGCTTAAACTTGTGACGATAATTGCTATTCAATTGACATTAAAAGTTTTTTCTTGAATTTACTGAAAAGTCCCGGTTTCTAGGGGCTTTTTTGTTTATTGCAGTATTTTGGCATGTGCTTTTAGCACATTAGCAAGGAACGTAAGCGGACCGAGTATGAATGAACAACTCAATGCCACACTGATGTCGTGGGTAAAATTTTTTAATGACCCTTTATGGGACTTTTTGGTTATTTTCTTGCTGGCTGTAGGCGTTTTTTATACGGTCTTAACAGGAGCAGTGCAAATTCGCATGTTCTTGCAAAGTATCCGAGTGATGAAAAGCAGTCGTACCGAAGGCGAAGATGAGCATGGTCTTACACCTTTTCAGGCGTTTGTAACTGGCCTTGCGAGCCGTGTTGGGGTAGGTAATATTGCTGGTGTAGCAATTGCCATCGCAATTGGTGGCCCTGGTGCAGTGTTCTGGATGTGGGTAACAGCTGTTCTTGGTATGAGCTCTGCTTTTATTGAGTCTACGCTTGCTCAACTATTTAAAGTTCGAGATAGTAAGACTAAACAGTTCCGCGGTGGACCAGCCTACTATATTACTCAAGGTTTACGTAGTAAAACCTTTGGTGTGGTCTTCGCACTTGCATTGATCTTTACCTATGGTTTCGTATTCAACTCAGTTCAAATCAATGCGATTGCTAATGCATCATCACATGCTTGGGGTTGGGACAAAGCTAATTTTATTGCTCATTTAGGTGGCGTTGATCTAGAAATTTCATGGGTTGGCCTTGCTCTTGTAGTTTTAGTGGCATTGGCAATTTTTGGTGGTATTAAGCGTATCGCTAAATTTGCAGAGATGTTTGTACCTTTAAAAGCAGGTCTTTATCTATCTGTTGCTCTATATATTGCAATCAGTAACTATGCAATTTTGCCTGATATTTTAAAGCTGATTGTGACTGAAGCTTTCAATTTTAATTCTGCAGCAGGTGGTTTCTTTGGTGCGGCAGTGTCAATGGCAATGATGCAAGGGATTAAGCGTGGTTTATTCTCTAACGAAGCTGGTATGGGTTCTGCACCAAACGCAGCGGCTGCATCTGATGTAAAACATCCTGTAAACCAAGGTTTGGTACAAATGCTCGGTGTATTTGTAGATACTTTCATTGTATGTACAAGTACTGCAATCATTATTTTGGTTTCTGGCGTTTACCAAGATGCAGGTTTTGTTGGTGTTGAATTAACACAACGTGCCTTAGAAACTCAAGTTGGACATTGGGGATCGGACTTCCTTGCAGTTCTATTATTCTTATTCTGTTATTCAGCTGTACTAGGTAACTATGCCTATGCAGAAGGTAATGTACAGTTTATTAATAACAATCCGAAAGTCATGTTCATCTTCCGTATTTTTGTATTGGTGATGGTGTACTTCGGTGCAATTGGTAGTGTTCCACTCGTTTGGTCTATGGCTGACTTGTTTATGGGTATCATGGCAACCATTAACTTGATTGCAATCTTACTGTTAACGCCGATGGCGCGCACATTGTTGAAAGATTACCGTGAACAATTGAAAAAAGGCATTAAAGAGCCTGAGTTTAAAATTGATAAGTATCCGGAATTGAAAAAGAAAGTTGATTCAGATATCTGGTAAGTTAAAAAAGGCCTCTTATAAATAAGGGGCCTTTTTCATAGGGGGATAGATAAAATACTTGAGTCTAAATTTTAAACATGACAAATTAAATAAATTCGATACAGCTTTTCACAAGACTAGCAACTAAAATTGCAATCCGAACTTAAACCTCATAGTGCGAAGATAGGCCATGAAACAGCTTAAATTGTGGGTTCTCGGACTCTCTATGGTGTTGGCAGGATGCCAGACCACTACACACTTGTCTGCTGCTCTAAAACCGCAAACAGCGGAGGCTTATGCTCGCTCTGTCGATCAGCCATTTGCACGAATTAAAAAACAGCAAAAACGTCCAGTTGTTGCGCTCGTATTGGGTAGCGGTGGAGCACGAGGTTATGCTCATATAGGCGTCATTGAGGTTTTGGAACAACATGGTATTCGACCAGATTTTATTGTAGGTACCAGTGCCGGTAGTATTGTTGGAGCACTTTATGCAAGTGGTAAAAGTCCTTCTGAATTACGTGATACTGCATTAAAAATGAAAGCTGGCGATGTGCGTGATATTAGTATCGGGCTAAAAGGTTTTTTTGATGGCAAAAAAGTAGAAAACTACGTTAACGAGCAAGTAAACAACATGCCACTCGAAAAAATGAAAATCCCAATGTATGTGGTTGCAACCGAATTAAAGCATGGCACTAAAACTGTGTTTAACTATGGTAATACTGGGCAAGCCGTAAGAGCCTCGGCTTCAATTCCAAGCATGTTTGTACCGACTAAAATCGGTAAATCTGAATATGTCGATGGTGGTTTAGTGAGCCCTGTACCTGTTGAAGTCGCACGCGATTTAGGTGCTGATGTCATTATTGCCGTTGATATTTTAGCTCAGCCTATTTATACAGAAACCTCGAATGTCTGGGGGCTGTTTAACCAGAATATTAATATTATGCAAGGTCGTCTAGCAGCAGAGGAATTACAATATGCGGATGTTGTTATTCAACCAGATTTAAGAGAAAAAGCCCATATTTTTGATGTGAAAGGCCGTGAAGCTACTATGAAATCCGGTATAGATGCAGCTAATGCAAAACTTTCTGATATTCAATTTGCAATTGATGAAAAAATAGCTGAACAAAATCTATCTACGGATGGTTTGAGCGCACAAACCCAATAATTTAACGTTAATCTTTTGAAAATTAAATAAAAAGCCTCAGCAGGGCTTTTTTTTATGCGAGTTTAAATCCTTAATTTTTGGAATAAAAATTTTTGTATATTAGGTACATGTTGGATATGCTGAAAACTCTGATGACCAATATAAAATATTGATGTCATTTTTAAAAAATAATTGATTTGTAATGTATTGAGGCTGACTAGATAAATGATACAGCAACAGGTTAAAAATGGGTTTCCAACATTAGATGATGTTCATGCTGCCGCAGAGCGTTTGGAAGGTTTAGTCGTAAAAACTCCTTTTGTTTTCTCAGAAACCATTTCTAAAACCTTAGGGGCTGAAATGTGGCTGAAATTTGAAAACTTACAATTTACAGCTTCTTTTAAAGAGCGTGGGGCACTGAATAAACTGTTGTGTTTATCTGACCAAGAAAAACAACATGGTGTTATTGCAGCTTCGGCAGGCAATCATGCGCAAGGCGTAGCGTATCATGCTCAGCGCACAGGGGTAACAGCGACCATCGTGATGCCGAAATCTACACCTAATGTAAAAGTACAGCGAGTGCGTGAATATGGGGCACGAGTGATTTTACATGGACATGATTTTTCTGAAGCTGCTGCTGAAATGCACCGCGTTGCACAAGAAGAATCTTTAACGATTATCCATCCATTTGATGATGCAGAAATTATTGCAGGTCAAGGAACCATTGCGCTTGAAATGCTTGCAGCTGTACCTGACCTAGACATTTTAGTTGTGCCAATTGGAGGGGGCGGCCTAATTTCAGGTATTGCGATTGCTGCCAAAGCCATAAATCCAAAGATTAAAATTATTGGGGTGCAATCAGTTGTATACCCAAGTATGGCAAAACTACTGTGCAATTATCAGCATGCCGTTTCAATGGGCTCTACAGTTGCAGAAGGTATTGCGGTAAAAACTCCGGGTGAGCTTACAACCCAAGTTGCTAAAGAATATGTCGACGATATTGTGGTTGTCACTGAAGACATGATTGAAGAGGCAATTGCACTCTTACTTAATATTGAGAAAACAGTATGTGAAGGGGCTGGTGCGACTGGTATTGCTGCGATTATGTCTCGTCCAGATCTATTTTTAGGCCATAAATTAGGTGTAGTGCTGTCTGGTGGCAATATTGATACACGCGTTATGGTTTCAGTATTACAACGTCATTTAACGCGTACAGGGCGTATGGTTCGTATTCGTGTTGAATTACCAGATAATCCGGGTGCTTTAGCTCGTTTAACCGCAATTATTGCTGAGCAAGGCGGTAATATTTATGAACTACGCCATGAGCGCTTTGCGGCAACAAGCCGTGCAAAAGAAAGTGCCGTGAGTGTTGACGTTGAGCTTAAAAGCGCCTCAGACCTAGATTTGCTCATTCAGGCAATGCAATTGGAAGGTTATATTGTTCGTAAAGAAGAGATTTAATCTCTGATATTGCTGTGTTATAAAAGCCGTATATGGCTCTATTAAGGGTCATATGCAACGCAATTTAAATGGATTAAATTGCTCAAAAGGGATGAATTTACAAAAAAACGATCAAATCCTTCAATGAAACGAGAAAAACTGACAATTCTCTAAACTTTATCCTTCACAATTTTAAGGTTTAGGTTTTAGTATTCTCCTCATTGTAAATTTGAAGAAATATAAGGATATCCGCGCTTAATGTTCAAATCATTTTTTCCATCACCACGATATTTCTTTATATCTGCGGTTATTTGGATCGCATTAAATATGGTGCTCTGGTACTCAGGTGGAAACACATGGGGAACTTTTATCGGGTTTGCTAAGGGCTACCATGACGCACAACTACCTGTTGGTGTTAGCCGTTTTTGGTCTCCAACTTTCTTATGGTTTTACGTTTGGTTTTTAGTTTCTACAGCACTCTTTGCCGGCTTTTGGAAAATTATATCGAACAACCCATGGCAGAGTTGGTCTATATGGGGGTCGGCATTTATTTTGTTTAATATCTGGTTTGGAGTTCAGGTCAGTGTTGCGATTAATGCTTGGTATGTACCATTTTGGGATTTAATTCAAAAAATGCTTTCTGACGGAGGTGGTGACCTCTCGGCATTATATAGTGAAACCCTAGTTTTTCTTTATATTGCAATGGTTGCAGTGACTCTAGCCGTGATTAATGCTTTTTTCACAAGCCATTATGTATTTCGTTGGCGTACGGCAATGAATGAATACTATACAGAGCATTGGGAAAAGCTACGTCATGTTGAAGGTGCTTCACAGCGTGTGCAAGAAGACACCATGCGTTTTGCAACGATTATGGAAGATTTAGGTGTTGAGCTGGTAAAAGCTGTCATGATTTTAATTGCGTTTTTACCTATTTTATTTCAATTGTCTAAACATGTTCCTGTTTTACCCATCGTTGGTGAACTAGAACATTCCTTAGTATGGGCCGCAATTGTATGGGCAGCTTTTGGTACAGTTTTATTAATGGTAGTAGGTATTAAATTACCAGGACTGCAATTTAATAATCAGAAAGTAGAAGCAGCGTACCGTAAAGAACTCGTTTATGGCGAAGACCATGCAGATCGTGCAAGACCAGCTACTTTAAAAGAGCTTTTTACTAGAGTCCGTAAAAACTACTTCCGACTCTATTTTCATTATGCTTACTTTAACTTGGTCGCTACATGGTATAAGCAGTTAGATATTTTATATAGTCTGGTTGTTTTGTTCCCTGCTATTGCAAGTGGAAAAATGACTTTAGGTTTAATTAACCAAATTGGTGGTGTATTCGATAAGGTTCGTGAATCTTTCCAATATTTAATTAGTTCATGGAAAACAATTATTGAACTACTTTCAATTTATAAGCGTTTAAAAGCTTTTGAATCGATATTACATAAGTAAAAAAAGCCCGCGAAAGCGGGTTTTTTTATGAGTTTTGTTTTAATGAGTTGCGTTATAAAAATTGAGAATAGGCCCAACCAAAGACTGTTGCGATTTATCTAAGGTCACTTGAATCTCTTTATAGTTAAACGTGTCTTCGTCGTAATATTTCGCAATACCATGTGTTTTATTATTGATTTGGGGAATTTGATAACTAAAAAAAGCTATTTTCTTAGAGGGATGAACAATATTGATCAGTTTTTTAGGGTCTTTATATCCACCAAACTCATTTTCAATACTTTCTTTTAACAGTTCAGGAAAGTAGAGCGTTGCATTTGGCAATCCACATCCAACACAAAATGAAGAGTCATAAAGTTCTATCGCTTGTTTTTGATCTGGACTCATTATTAGAGCAAAACCACTACCGTTGGCACCTGCATTTGCTTGCACATCTTGCCAATTTCTAGGCACAAGCACTAACCCTGTTTCAGGTAATGCCAGAAGCTTAAGCTGCTTGGCATGTTGAGCATCAAGCTTAAAATTAAAGCGGCAATTTTTTAGTGTGCATTTTTCAAAATCTTTAAGCAAACCATCATCTGTTGGGCTCAGTGCAGTAACACCATAAAATGGGACCGTAATGCCGTTTAAAAATTTTGCTTCTCCGAGAGCGTAGAACTGGTTATCTGCTTTTCGGGTTGCAGCAGAGCTATAAAACTTTGGGAAATGAGGAGTAAAGCTTTTTACTTCGGCATGTGTAACTGAAGCTGCACTCACTAACGCGACACATAGTAAAAAATATAGTTTTTTCATTTTTAAAAAGTAATCATTTAAATTTTATATCAATCTAGCATATTCTTTTAAACTAGACGGTAACCCAAAATTTTATACTGTTTTGACTTAATAATAAAACAGATCTATAGAGACATGAAAAATGAAAAAAATGCTTTCAATCTGCTGTTTATCGGTCATTAGTTCTTATGGTTTTGCTCAAGACATAAAAGGTATTTCATTTTCACATCAAGACTGGGAAATCTCTTGCAGTAATACGGGAGCATGTAAGGCCGCAGGGTATCAAAATGAAGAAAATGGCGATAATCCAGCGTCGCTGCTATTAGTGGGTAAAGCGGGTCCCAAGCAACCTGTACAGGCTGAATTTGCTTTATCAGACTATGAGCAAAGCTTGCCTGCAAGTCAGCTTAAAAATATCCACTTTTATGTGAATGGCAAAGATTTAGGCACTGTCACTGTGGAGGGTGTCGACCTGCCATTAATGGGGAAACTGAATAACTCACAGATCAACGCTTTACTCCAGCAGTCAAAGCAGAAAACTGAAATTATATTTAAAAATGCGCAGCATGAATGG
The DNA here is from genome assembly GCF_016124155.1 of Acinetobacter sp. AC1-2. Lineage (NCBI taxonomy): Bacteria > Pseudomonadati > Pseudomonadota > Gammaproteobacteria > Moraxellales > Moraxellaceae > Acinetobacter > Acinetobacter sp. AC1-2. The sequence goes on along the minus strand of NZ_JABFFO010000004.1, from coordinate 112,078 downwards.
ACCATTTCCGATGCAGGAATGACTGCTGTGTTGCTAAAAATGGATGATTTTCAGAAACGTATCGGAACTGTTGGTGCTTTAGTCAAAAAAGGGCCGGCTAATGAATCAAAAGTGTTGGCAGCCCAACCCAAATTAATTGTAAAGCATGTCAAAACAGCGGCTAAGCCATATTTGACGTTGCAACCAAAAAGTAAGTCGTATCAATCTGTTTATCATAGTTTAATGTCAGCTCAAACGAACCCAAAAGAAGAAGGATTTTGTGAAGGAATCTATGGTAGTAGTGATGGAGCTGAACCACAAAAAATCGAGTTGTATAAACTGACCAATAAGAAAGTTCTGGCGACCACTCTATGTTGGAGAGGTGCTTATAACGAAGGGTATGGCGCTTGGGTACTTGATGAACCTTTGACTGGTAAAGCAACATTTGTAACTGAGACAGCATCGGATTTTGATAGTGGCATTATTAGTAGTGCTCAAAAGGGAAGAGGTGTTGGAGATTGCTGGGCGACTGAGGAATGGGTGTGGGATGGTCAAAAATTTGTACATACGAAGGATATGTGGACAGGCATGTGCAAAGGCTTGGCAGCAGGGGGCGTGTGGGAGCTTGATAAAATTGAGTCTATTGTCAAATAGCTTAGTGTTCGACTAAAAATATTTTTAGGAAAAGAATAAATGATTAAAAGGAAAATAGAGATAGCTTTCTTGGTTGTAGCTGGAATGTTTGCTTGTTTTGCCAATCCTGCTTTTGCTGCACCTTTAGATATTTTAGAGTTTAAAAAAGATCAATTGCCCCAAACTGAACAGAAACAACTATGTGAGCAAATAAGAGATTTATGTCTGCAAGGCGTGCAATGGCGTAGCCTAAAAACTCCAGACCAGAATTTATGGATATTATCGAGTCGTAATGATATCGCACAGTTTAAACCTACATCTACTGGTTTTAAATTGGTCAGGAAATGGAATATTGTGACAATAGCAAGCGAAGATGATCTTCATAAACAATATATATTTCCCAAGCTTTTTCCACTCACTCAACAGCGTTATGCAATTGCAATAATTGATCAGTTTTCTGAAATGTATTCAGGAGGTGGTGCAAATATTGAACGGGCTAGCTTTTATGAGTTACAGGAATCAGGCAATGAACGTCCCTTTATTAAAAATTATCCATTTAGTTTTAGTCGGATGATCAGAGCCTGTTTTTCTGAGCAAGACTATGAAAGTTCCAAAGGGAATTGTCATGATGAGGATTCTTTAAGTCTGGATATTCGTCCAATCAAACCGTTATTGTGGCAATTTCGCTATCGTTATAGTTTAGGTGTATCACCTGCATCAGATTCAGGTGAGAAATCATATAAGGGCAGTAGAAACTTAAATATTGACTTAAATAAAGCACCAGAACAACCGAGCATTCCTGAAACATGGAATTATGCCGGAATGGGTTAAGGATTAAATCAGTTGATAAATTTGAAGAAGTAGACGATTTACAGAGTCATAACAGGTAACACCACTCGCTCTGTGATACAAAGAACAGATTGTTTATTGGAGCTAGACCTATGTCACGTCATGTTTATGCGATTGCCCGCCGTAAGTTTTCACATTTGAGCCGTTCAGTTTGTATGGCTGTTGCTGTACTAGGTACAACACAAATTGCGATGGCTGGCCCAACGGTCGATCAGTTGAGTGACTGTTTAGTTAAGGCCACAACCACTTCAGACAAGACCACTGTACTTCAATGGACATTTACGGCGTTAGCTGCCCATCCAGACTTAAAAGCATTTAGTAATGTAACACCTGAGCAAAAAGATCAGTTAGACCAAAAACTGGCACAGGTTTTACAACGTATAATCGTAGAGCAATGTTCTACCCAAACCAAAGCTGTGATTCAAGCGGAAGGCGTTAAGGCTGTTGGAGAGGCTTTTCAGCAGTTAGGTCAAAGCGCGGGTGAAGATATTGTTAAAGACCCAGCAGTTAAACAGCAGTTGCAGGGTACATTACGCTATATCGATTTAAATAAACTAGTAACGACGTTTTTAACGCCAGAGATTTGGAATAAGTTGGGAATCACGAGATAGTAATTTAGTTTTCTGTTTCTCAAATAAATGAATGTAACCTGCTATTAGATGAAATTGGTCTATAACTAATAGCAGGTTTTATTTTTAATGGCTTTAATGGCAAGGCCTGCTTAAATACTAATCGTCGCACCTAAAACTTTCACAAACTGAGCTAACCAAGCAGGATGTGCAGGCCAAGCTGGTGCAGTCACCAAATGTCCATCTGTAACAGCTTCGGTCACAGCAATATCTACATATTGTCCCCCAGCTAATTTTACTTCGGCAGCACATGCAGGGTAAGCAGAACACAAGCGGTCTTTTAGTACATCTGCCGCAGCAAGTAACTGAGCGCCGTGACATACCGCTGCAATTGGTTTTTTCACTCTATCGAACTCACGCACAATTTCGATAACACGTTCATTCATGCGTAAATATTCTGGTGCACGACCACCCGGAATGACTAAGCCTACATAGTCTTCAGTATTAACCGCCTCAAAATCATAGTTAATGGCAAAGTTGTGTCCACGTTTTTCGCTATAGGTTTGGTCACCTTCAAAGTCATGAATAGCAGTAGCAATATGGTCGCCGTTCTTTTTATTTGGGCAAACAGCATGCACGGTATAACCTAAACCAGTTAAGAACTGAAATGGAACCATCGTTTCATAGTCTTCAGCATAGTCACCGACTAACATTAAAATCTTTTTAGACATGATTTATCTCTCTTTTTAAAATATTAAGTTATCTAAATTCTTAATTTAAATTAGCACAGTCACTGTGTCATTTTTTAGAAAAAAGTGCATTCTTTAGTTGAAGGATATTTCATAAGTGATCTAAAAAAGCCCCGATAAATCGAGACTGCTTAAACTTCCTTAGGTCTTTTCTTATAACTGGCAAGCTTTACCCTGATATTCATAACGGTTTACGACGTATTCTTGACCATTCCATCGATAAATAGCAAAACAAAAACCTGGGCCTCCATTGTCAATATCAGGCCAGCCATCTTTACCTTTGGTTTTCAAAAAGGTGGGTATGCCAGAGTTACTAAATAATTGTTTCCATTTCCCGTCTTTTTGCTGTGAAACGATATAGTAGCCAACACCCGTATTGCCATAACACATACTGCTACTATCTTGAATGACGGCATCTTTACGCCCATCACTATTCAAATCTTTATAAATGATAATTTCACCGATATCACAATTGCCTTCCCACACATGTTTTGTTTTTGCAAAGCCTGCTGCTTTAAAAATAGGTGCTACCTCGCTCTTTGGAACTTGAGCAGCTTGAGCAAAAATTGTCGAGTTTATTAACAATAAAGAAGTCGTAATAAGTAATCTATTTGTCATGGTTAACCTGTTGAGTATAGTTTTAGCTTAAAAATTTATTGTGGATTCATTAAGTTTATAAAATAGATAAAAACCCGCTCTAAAGCGGGTTTTCTTTTGAAGTGAGATCAGTTTAACCAATCAATTTTTTCATTAATTCATTTACTTGAGCAGGGTTGGCTTTACCCTTAGATGCTTTCATGACTTGACCTACAAGACCGTTAAAGGCTTTTTCCTTACCAGACTTGTATTCTTCAACCATTTTTTCATTGGCTGCAAGCACTTCTTTAATGATTGCTTCAATTGCCCCAGTGTCAGTTTCTTGCTTTAAGCCTTTTTCCGCAATAATGTCATCGGCAGATTTACCTTCTGATTCCCACATAAAGCCAAAGACTTGTTTCGCAATCTTACCGCTAATAGTGTTGTCAATAATACGTGCAATCATGCCGCCAAGCTGTTCAGCAGAAACAGGAGAGTCAGCCAAATCTAGGTTTGCTTTGTTTAACGCGCCTGAGAATTCGCCCATCACCCAGTTTGCAGATACTTTACCTTGGGCAGCACCGCCCGCAGCAGCCACAACAGCCTCATAGAAGTCTGCCATTTCGCGTGAGAGCGTAAGTACATGTGCATCGTACTCAGTTACACCAAAGTCTGCGATAAAGCGTGCACGGCGTGCAGCAGGTAGCTCTGGAAGCGCAGCACGAGCAGCTTCAATTTGCTCATCTGCAATAATCACTGGTAACAAGTCTGGATCTGGGAAGTAGCGGTAGTCATTCGCTTCTTCTTTAGAACGCATTGAACGCGTTTCCATTTTGTTTGGATCGAACAAACGTGTTTCTTGGTCGATGCTTCCGCCGTATTCCAAAATTTCCATTTGGCGTTCAATTTCAACATTGATCGCTTGCTCGATGAAACGGAATGAGTTGAGGTTTTTTAACTCACAGCGTGTACCAAATGGCTGTCCTGGACGACGTAAAGACACGTTACAGTCTGCACGGAATGAACCTTCAGCCATGTTACCGTCGGAAATACCTAACCAACGCACAAGTGTATGAATTGATTTGATATATGCCACAGCTTCTTCAACTGAACGCATATCTGGTTCAGACACGATTTCAAGCAACGGTGTACCAGCACGGTTTAAGTCAATGCCAGACATGCCTTCAAATTGGTCATGAATAGATTTACCTGCATCTTCTTCAAGGTGAGCACGAGTTACACCAATACGTTTAGTCGTGCCATCTTCAAGTTGGATATCAATGTGGCCTAAGCCGACAATTGGATTGTCCATCTGGCTGATCTGGTAGCCTTTTGGCGAGTCAGGGTAGAAGTAGTTTTTACGAGCAAATACAGATGCTTGATCGATGTAGGCATCAATACCCAAGCCAAAGCGAATCGCAAGATCAACCACTTTTTCATTGAGAACAGGTAAAACACCTGGCATTGCCAAGTCTACAAGGCTTGCTTGTGTATTCGGGTCTTGACCAAATTCAGTCGATGAACCAGAGAAAATTTTAGAATTGGTTGCAAGCTGAGTGTGAATCTCGATACCAATAACGACTTCCCAACCGTCAATCAATTTCAACTTTTGAGCTTCAGCCATTATGCATTCTCCTCAGCAATTGCTGCACGTTTGGTATGCCAGTCAGTGTTTTGTTGGTATTGATGAACAATTGACAGCAATTGTGATTCTGACCAGTAGTTGCCAATCAATTGTAAGCCGACAGGCAAGCTGTCTTTGTCAAAACCAACAGGAGCATTAATCGCTGGTAAGCCTGCTAAGTTCACTGCAAGTGTATAGATATCGCCTAAATACATTTCAGTTGGACTTAAGTTTGCACCAATTTTATAAGCAGTCGTTGGTGCAGACGGTGCAGCGATCACATCCACATTTTCAAATGCTTTTAAGAAGTCTTGTTGAATTAAACGACGTACTTTTTGTGCTTTCACATAGTAAGCATCGTAATAACCCGCAGAAAGCGCATAGGTACCAATTAAGATACGACGTTGAACTTCTGGACCAAAACCTTCTGAACGTGAACGCTTGTAAAGATCCATTAAGTCAGCTGGGTTTTCACAGCGGTGGCCGTAACGAACACCATCATAACGAGACAAATTAGAAGATGCCTCTGCTGGCGCGATGAGGTAATACGTTGGTACATAAGCTTCAGTCATATTGAGATCAATCTCAACAAGTGTTGCACCCATTTCTTCAAGCTTTTTCAAAGACTCTTTAACACGAGCTTTTACGTCAGCATCTAGGCCAACCACGTTGAAGTACTGTTTAGGAATACCAATGCGTAAGCCTTTTAGAGATGTATTGCTTAAGTTTGCCACGTAGTCATCGACTTCTTTTTTAACAGAAGTTGAGTCTTTCGCATCGTGACCTGCAATTACATTCATGAGGTAAGCACAGTCTTCAGCAGAACGTGCCATTGGACCTGCTTGGTCTAAAGATGATGCATAGGCAATAATACCGAAACGAGACACACGGCCATATGTTGGTTTTAAGCCTGTTAAGCCACAGAAAGAGGCAGGTTGGCGAATTGAACCACCAGTATCAGTACCAGTAGCAAAAGGCGCTAAATCAGCCGCTACAGCCGCAGCAGAGCCACCAGATGAACCACCAGGAACATGATCAAGTGCCCATGGGTTGCTGGTTGCACCAACATACGAGCTTTCAGAAGTTGAGCCCATTGCAAACTCGTCCATGTTCACTTTACCTAAAGTGACTAGACCAGCAGCTTTAGTTTTTTCCACAACAGTTGCATCGTAAGGAGAGATGAAGTTGTCTAGAATTTTTGAACCAGCAGTTGTTTTAATACCTTTGGTACAAAAGATATCTTTATGAGCAAGAGGAATACCCGTTAGAGCAGTTGCATTACCTGCTTTTAATGCAGCATCGGCAGCGTCTGCTTCTGCAAGCGCTTGTTCAGGTGTAACCGTCACGTAGCTTTTAACTTGTGAGTCGATTTTAGCAATACGTTGCAAATAATGTTCAGTCAGTTCGCGAGATGAAAACTTCGCTTGGCTTAAGCCCTCAGCAAGTTCACGAATTGATAAGCGATGTAAATCAGTCATGAGTAAAATTTCTTTACATTCAAAATAGGGAAGATGGGTTAATTGAGTAAAAGTTATTCAATCACGCGAGGAACAAGATACAAACCATCTTGAGTTGCGGGTGCAACTGCTTGGTACTCATCTCGATGATTGCTTTCAGTTACCACATCAGCACGTAAAGGTTGAGGATTATCAAAAGGACTCTTTAAAGGTTCTACGCCTTCAGTATCAATGCCTTTTAAGGTTTCCATCATGCCTAAAATTTTATTTAGACTTTGAGCATATTCAGCAGATTGCGTATCATTGAGCGACAATCGAGCAAGATTGGCGATTGCTGAAACTGTTTGTGCATTTAAATCTGCTGAATGCTGTGCATCCGATGTAGACATAACATCACCTAATCAGTATTAAAAATTTTCAAAATATCGTGCGTTATAATAAGCGATTGACTTGTTCAAATCATCACATTTAGTTTAAAGTTGCCACCTTGCATCCACATGAAAGTTTAACTGAGAACGAACCGTGATTCTAAAACGACTAATTGGCTTGTTTTCGCCGGATCTAGCCATTGATTTAGGTACAGCAAATACACTTATTTATGCACCAGGCCGCGGCATTATATTAAATGAACCAACAGTTGTGGCAATTCGTCACAGTGGTTCACAAAAAATTGTTGCTGCAGTAGGGCTGGACGCGAAACAAATGTTAGGCCGTACACCTGCGAATATTTCTGCAATTCGTCCAATGAAAGACGGTGTAATTGCGGATTTTGAAGTGACTGAAACCATGTTAAATCAGTTTATTGGTAAAGTTCACGAAAAACGTTTGTTCCCACCTGCACCTCGTGTGGTTGTATGTGTACCATGTAAATCAACTTTGGTCGAGCGTCGTGCGATTCGTGAAGCTGTATTTAATGCTGGTGCACGTGATGTTCGTCTTATTGAAGAGCCTATGGCTGCTGCAATTGGCGCAGGCATGCCAGTTGAACAGGCGTGTGGTTCTATGGTTGTGGATGTTGGTGGTGGTACAACAGAAATTGCAATTATTTCATTGCAAGGTTGTGTCTATGCTGACTCATTACGCATCGGTGGTGATGTTTTTGATGAGCAAATTATCAATTATGTTCGTAAAGCTCACGGTTGTGTAATTGGTGAAACCACAGCAGAAATTATTAAAAAAGAAGTAGGTATGGCTGTTTCTGATGGTACAACATTAGAAATCGAAGTACGTGGGCGTAACCTTGCAGAAGGTGTACCTCGTGCGATTACTGTAACTTCTGACGAAATTACTCAAGCAATCTCGGATCCGTTACAAAACATTGTAAGCGCAGTGAAATCAGCACTTGAGCAAACTCCTCCAGAGCTTTCTTCTGATATTGCCGAGCGCGGTATTGTGTTGACAGGCGGTGGTGCGTTACTTCGTAACCTCGATAAATTGTTAGCTCAAGAAACTGGTTTACCAGTTATGGTTGCTGAAGATCCTCTTACTTGTGTTACCCGTGGTGGTGGTAAAGTATTGGAATTCTTTGACAATCCGAACCATGACATGCTTTTTGTTGGTTAAGTTTAAGGATTAGGCGGTGCAACCGAATATTTTTTCAAGACAGCCGCCATCTTTCCGCTCGTTCGTTATTGCGGTCATTACATGCTTGGTTGTGCTATTTTTTGATTGGCGCATGCCGTATGTGATTCAGCCAGCAAGGGATGTCTTGTACGCTGCATATAACCCAATTTATGCATTGGCCAGTTATCCAGTACTGTCAAGAGAATGGCTGAATCAACAAACAAAATCTGAAGCACAACTGCGTCGTGAAAATACTGCGATGCAGGCTGAGCTTTTACAAGCTCAAGTCCGCTTACAGAAGCTTTCTGAACTATCTGCTGAAAACACCCGTTTGCGAGGTCTTCTTGATACTCCATTAATTATTGATGGACGTATGGAGATTGCAGAAGTGATTGGGACAGATGCAGACCCATTGCGTCATATCATCATTGTTAACCGTGGCTCTATGGACCATTTAAAGGTCGGTCAAACGGTTCTGGATGATAAGGGGATTATGGGGCAGATCATTAATGTATACCCTCATAGCTCACGTGTAATGTTGTTATCAGATAAAGAACATTCACTTTCGGTACGTCTTGAACGCACTGGAATGCGGGCGATTGTTTCTGGTACAGGTGATTTGGGTCGTTTGAAAATGGAATATGTGCCGACTAGTGCGAATATTCAAGTGGGCGATAAAGTGTTTAGCTCAGGTTTGGGCGAACATTTCCCAGCAGGGTACGCAGTAGGTACAGTTGCCAAAATCAAACGTCATAACTCAGGTGAGTTTGCGGAAATTGATGTAACACCAGCAGCGCAATTAGCAACAGGACACCATGTAGTTGTACTTTTTTCGGATTCATTAGCAAAGGAGCAGCCATATGCCAATCGCTAAACTGAAACGAGAAAAGCGCAAAGATCCATTATGGGGGATTATTATCTCCGTTATCGTGGGTTCTGTGCTCATGGTTTACCCGCTGTCCTACGATATTTCAGGTTGGCGCCCATTATTCATGTTGATGATTATGCTGTTTTGGGTGGTATGTCAGCCAACGTGGTGTGGGGTCTGGTTTGCATTTGGAATGGGGATTTTTACAGACTTATTGCTTGATGCACCTTTGGGCCTCAATGCCCTAAGTTTTGTAATTATGACTTTTCTTACTCGTTTTTTAATTCGTGAACGCCGTATCTTAACCTTTGGTAATTTATGGACGATTGCAACTCTGGTCATTATTGCTCATTTAGCGTTTATGTGGGTAACCCAGACCATGGGTGGAATTCATTTTTCGATTGCTAGACACTGGCAACCATTAATGACAAGTATCATCACTTGGCCAATCGTCTATTATTGTTTGGCAAAATGGCGAATATAGTTTTAGCATCTAGCTCTCCTCGTCGGAAGGAGTTGTTGCAACAACTGGGTTTGGATTTTGAAATCTATAGCCCTGATATTGACGAATCTGTTCATGAGAATGAACTCGTTCATCAGTATGTTGAACGTTTAGCTAGAGAAAAAGCGCAAACTGTATTAAAAAATTTTCCAGAAGCAATTGTTATTGCTGCTGATACAAGTCTAGGGCTGGATGGCCAAATAATTGGTAAGCCTGAATCGAAAAGCCATGCTTTTGACATATGGAAACAATTATCTGGGCGTTGGCATGACGTGTTTTCTGGAATATGTGTTGCTACTCAACAACAAATGTTGAGTCAGGTTGTACAGACACAAGTTGAGTTCCAACATCTGACTACGCAAGATATGGAAGATTATTGGACCACAGGAGAGCCTGTTGGGAAGGCCGGTGGATATGCAATTCAAGGGATTGCTTCTCAATATATTCCCCAAATTCAAGGAAGTTATAGTAATGTGGTAGGACTTCCTTTATACGAATTTGCACAGTTATTAAAAAGAGTAAAGACATAAGGGGTTGTTATCATTCTTAATTGAATAGCATTGTCGATGAACACTAGACAAAGTTAAAATTAACAGCTTCTCTGACTCTTTAATAAAAATTTTATAATGCTTTGAGTTTATGTATGTCAGAAGAATTACTTATTAATGTCACGCCTATGGAGTGTCGGGTGGCATTAATCGAAAATGGAACTGTTAATGAGCTGTATGTCGAGCGTACAGTCAAGCGCGGTCTAGTCGGCAATATTTACAAGGGTAAAGTCGTGCGAGTGCTTCCGGGCATGCAAGCTGCTTTTGTTGATATCGGTTTATCTCGCACCGCCTTTTTACATATCAATGATATGGTTTGGCCTCGTTCACAGCCCACCCCAAACGTTTTTGAACTCTTACATCCCGGTCAAACCCTGACCGTTCAAGTCATGAAAGATATGTTAGGAACGAAAGGGGCACGTCTGAGTACAGATCTCTCGATTCCTTCTCGTTATCTGGTTCTCATGCCATATGGTAACCATATTGGTGTATCGCAGCGTATTGAGTCTGAAGAAGAACGAGAGCGACTACGCAATATTATCGAAAGTATTCAATCTGAACATAATCTGCCGGGTAGCGTGATTGTACGTACAGCTGCCGAAGGTGTGGATGAGGCAGAAATTGCACGGGATATGTGCTATCTGAGTAAATTATGGGAATACATCCAACGTAAGCAGATTGATGTTGCAGTTCCTTCCTTAATTTTTGAAGAGCTTCCATTACCTCAACGTATTATTCGAGATTTAGCAAGCGAAGAGACTGCAAAGATTTATGTCGATTCGAGAGAAATTCATGCCAAGCTTCTTGAGTTTGTTGAAGAGTTTGTTCCGAATATGCAAAGTCGACTCATTCATTATCCGGGTGAGCGACCGCTATTTGATCTCTATAACGTTGAAGAAGATATTCAGAAAGCCCTTCAAACACGTGTTGCTTTGAAATCGGGTGGCTATCTGATGATCGACCAGACTGAAGCCATGACGACAATTGACGTTAATACTGGCTCATATGTTGGCGGTCGTAGTCTTGAAGACACCGTTTTTAAAACCAATATGGAAGCGACACAAGTCATTGCACGTCAACTTAGATTGCGTAATTTGGGTGGTATTCTCATTATTGATTTTATTGACATGCAAGAGGCAACTCACCGTGAAGAGGTGATGCGTCAGTTTGAAAAAATGCTTGAACGCGATCACGCCAAGACCAAAATCACTCAGGTATCAGAACTTGGTCTGGTCGAAATGACGCGTAAACGAACACGTGAATCGTTAGAACATTTGCTGTGTGAGTCGTGTCCAACGTGTCAAGGACGTGGTTTTGTCAAAACAGCAGAGACAGTGTGTTACGAAATATTTCGTGAGATATTACGATATACCCGCGCATTTGAGTCAACGAGTGGCTTTACTGTTGTTGCTCACCCTTCTGTGATTGACCGATTATTAACAGCAGAAGCACCCGCAGTGGCTGATTTAGAGCATTTTATTAACCGTGTCATTAAATTTCAGGTCGAAAATTTATATACGCAAGAGCAATACGATATCATTTTAAGTTAAAGTTGTAACAAGATATCGCTTAATCCTTGTTACAACTGAAATTTTACTTTCATTCATGAATTTTAAATACTACTTACATACAGTAGCCCTAGACGTTCTCCCTATTTAACGTCTTAGCAAACAATAAGAGGTATAACCCATGAATGTAAGTGAAAACTTAATTAGCAACGGTCTTAAACATGTTTTAGAAAGCACGCCAGTAAATAGCTGCTATATGTTGAATGACCAAGGTAAAGAAGTACCGATCACAACTGCAATGATTCGTTCAGTATGTCATCAGTTGCTTAATCAGTGCCGCACAATCAAAAAATAAGGGGCCAATTCAAAGCCCCTTAACTTTTCTAACTTGCTGAATGATGTTTCAGTTGTTTCTCTGCAATAATTTCTTCAAAACGTTGAATCTCATCTTCTAAATGAGTCAAAAGGTTTTGCATTTTTGGTAAAGCATTTCGACAAGCCGTTAATCCCACTTCAAGCTTATCTAAATAACTGGTCATGGTAATATTTAAAGCTTGTCCATCCATGACAATCGAAGCAGGGTAGAGAGCATCTAATTTCGCGCCATTCCAATAAAGTGGTTCACGTGGCCCTGGTACATTGGAAATCACTAAATTGAACGCCTGACGCTTAGGAAGCATTCCTGACATGATGTTTAATCCTGCTGGACCATAAACAACCGCGCTATAGTTTAAAATTTCATTAGCAGTCATACGGCTAAAGCGTTGCTTTGAGTTTTGCATGCTGCGACGAATAATTTCTAGACGTTCTAACGGTTGGTCTTTATGAGTCCCTAAATTTGCCAGAATCATAGTAATCCGGTTACTCATATCAGAATCATCTGTGCGTAATGAAGCTGGAACCATGGCAATAAGTGGCTTTTTAGGTAAGCTATTTTGACTAATCAAATATTCACGTAAAGCACCAGAACATACTGCTAGCACAACATCGTTAATCGTTACGCCTAATGCTTTTGAAATTTTTCTAAGGCGGCTCAATTCAAACGATTGGGCAGCAAAACGACGTGAAGCACTTACTCTTTGGTTCAAAATCGAAACTGGCGCCTGAAAGGTAGAAACATAATCAGGATTTTTGCCCATTTCTTTAAATATAGTCTGAGATAACTCTTGCATGACTTTAGGAGCTATATCGAGTTGAGACTTAATACCTCCTAAAATACTCTTAATTTTACTTGTACTTGGAGTAGGCACTTTTAGGCGTTTAGTTCTTTTGCTCTCAACACACCATAAAGGAACCACGTGTTTCTCTTCAGGTGTTTTTGAAAGTGATTTCTCGATCAAACGCATACCCGCAACGCCATCAACCATTGCATGGTGGATTTTAAAATACATAGCGAAACGGTTGCCTTCGATTCCTTCAATAATGTCACAGGTCCACAGCGGCTTAGCGCGGTCAATTAATGAGCTGTGTTGTTGCGAGATATAAACAAGAAGTTCACGAATGCGCCCAGGATGAGGTAAAGCAATGTGGCGAAAGTGATGATCGATATCGAACTCTTCATCTTCATCCCAAAATAGACCATTTAAACGGTTATTGAAGGGAGGAATAGGAATGCTTTTTGAGCGTTTAATATCTTCTACTAAATCATGTACAAAAGTTTCAGGCGCATTTTCAGGAATTTCAAATAAAAATAATCCACCGACATGCATGGGTTGCTGTCTTTTTTCAAGTGACAGAAAAATGAAATCAATTGGGTGTAATGGACGCATAAATCATTGTGCCTCATGCATTTTTCTAAGAAGCCCTTATCTGAGCTCTTATTAGAATTATAGAACCGTAAAATTAAGTATATAGCGTTTAGAGTAGAGAAAATATGACTTTGTGTACGTAACATGACATAAAAAAAACCACTGATTTGCCAGTGGTTTTTTGATATCAAATTACTTCTTCATGTTACCTGCATGTAATCCGCACTCTTTTTGAGTCGCTTCTTCCCACCACCAGCGTCCTTCACGTTCATGCTGGTTCGGTAATACAGCTCGTGTACATGGTTCACAGCCAATAGAAACAAAACCACGTTCGTGGAGAGGGTTATATGGAATTTCCATCATACGGATGTAGCTCCATACTTCAGCACTTGTCCAGTTCGCTAGAGGATTATATTTAATAAGTTGCTTATCTGGACCAGAGAAGCCAGCATCAGCTTGTACTACTGGAATTTCTGTGCGTGTACCAGGGCTTTGGTCTTTACGTTGGCCAGTAATCCAGCCATCTAAAGTCGCAAGTTTTTTACGTAAAGGCTGAACTTTTCGAATACCACAACATTCCTGATGCCCATCTGTAAAAAAGCTGAATAAACCTTTTTCGTTTACCATGTTTTGAACAGCTTCAGATTCAGGGAAACAAATTTCGATATTAATATTGTAGTGTTTACGGACAGTTTCAATAAATTGATACGTTTCAGCATGGAGGCGGCCAGTGTCGAGACTAAAGACACGGAAAGGCTTACCCAAACGTGAAGCAATATCAATTAAGACAACATCTTCTGCTCCCGAAAAAGAAATTGCGATTTCACCTTGTTGGCTTAAGGCAAGTTCTAAAATTTCTCGAGGGCTTTTGGTTGCATATTCAGCAGCAAGAGCATCTACGATATCAATAGTCGGAATAACGGTCATGTGTGTTCCTGGCAAAAGGCTTGGGCGCATTGAGTTATGAAAAATATTCTAAAGGATAGTTGATAAACTGCTTAGCACTTTAATTTCGATCCTTATGAATAAAATTGATTTGATCAATAACAACGCAAAACTGAAAATCTTAATGGTATGATACAGCAATTTTTAACCAACGTTGGAAGCATTCATGGAAATCGTATGCCTAGATCTTGAAGGGGTTTTAGTTCCTGAAATCTGGATCAATTTCGCTAAAAAAACAGGGATTAAAGAACTCGAGGCGACAACTCGTGATATTCCGGATTATGATGTTTTAATGACTCAGCGCCTTAGTATTTTAAAACAACACGGTCTAGGCTTAAATGATATTCAAGAAGTCATTGCTGAGATGGGGCCTTTACCAGGTGCAAAAGAATTTGTTGAATGGGTAAGTACACATTTTCAACTCGTGATTCTGTCAGATACTTTCTATGAGTTTGCGCATCCTTTAATGAAGCAATTGGGTTGGCCAACAATTTTCTGTCATAAATTAGAGACAGATGAAGAAGGAATGATCACGGCTTATAAATTACGTCAACCAGATCAAAAACGTGAGTCGGTTAAGGCACTACATGGCTTAAATTTCCGTGTAATCGCTGCTGGTGATTCTTATAATGATACAACGATGCTAGGCGAAGCTGACCATGGTTTCTTGTTTGATGCACCTGCAAACGTAATTGCTGAGTTCCCGCAATTCCCTGCAATTCACGGCTATGACGCATTAAAAGAAGCAATCCGTTCAGTTTCAAAGCGTAGCATTCCAGCTTAAATAGCAAGAATATAAAAAGGCGCTTTAAGCGCCTTTTTATATGAATAAGTTTAAAACTTAGAATTTATAACCAAGTTTTAAACCGTAAGCGATAGCATTGTTGTCATCAAATGTACCAGCAGCTGAATGAGCGCCTGTAACAGCATCTGCATCACCCAACCAGAAATATTTTACACCGCCAGCAATAAACGTTTGTGTAGTAGGGCTGTATTGAACACCTAAGCCTAAGTTCCAATACCCTTCAGTTGGACCTAAAGTTGTAACAGGATTACCTGCGCCAGAGTCCCAACCTACAGAAACGTTACCCGCCCATTTATCAGTAAGCTTACGACCTACACCAGCAGTGACAGACCATTGGTCATCTGAGTAATCTACTAAATTAAATCCATTAGGTTTACCTAATTGAGGTAATAATTGACCAGCTGCCTTAGAAACAATTCCAAACTTGTGTGGTTGTACTGCAAAGTCTTTCCAGTTTACCCAGCGGACATTGGCGAATGCTACAGTATTTGCCATGATACCCGTTTGGAAATCAAGATTCACAGACTGTGGTGTTGTGATAGTAGTTTTGCCATCACCTTGAAGTGATGCAAGCTGTTTGCCAATTGCTGCTTGAGTTGCTGGATCAGTGATACCTAATGCACCAAATAGAAGTGCTGGGTTGGCAGCAACCAAGTTCACAATAGGAATGTTCTCTTTGATATTTACATCGTGATCAATTTCAGAACGGTAAGTTAAAGAAGCTTTAAGCGCAATTTCTGGAATTTGATAAGCTACACCTGCTAGCCAACCAGCTCCACCAGTTTCTTTAATATCAGCGTCATAGCCATTATATAGGCTATAAGCTGAACCTCTTAAATGAACATTTCCTTTAATAGTTTGGTATACACCACCACCATAAATATTCCAGTTTACTGTCGGTTGATAACCAAAAACGAAAGCAAGATTCTGTGTATCAACTTCTACAGATGTACCTCCAGTAATTGTATTACCTAAGCCGGCTTGACCTAATGTTGGACTTGCCGGTGAAGGTAATAAACGGTCATTTGGATTTGCTACAAAGTTGTTCTTACCTGTGTATTGAGCATCAGAACCAAAAGGTTGATCGTAAAGTAAACCAAAAGAGAATTTATCAGTAAGTTGTAATTTTAATGCCGCACTAGGGAAATAGTAGTCGTCTGCCATATCACCAGTAGCATTTCCAGAAATATCTTTACCTGATACATCTGGATCTAGAACCGAAATACCAGCTTCAAAGTAGTTTCCAGGCTGCAAAAATGCAGACATTGATTGTCCAGAGCGATCCAATGCTGCTGCAAAAACCCCAGTTGCAGGCAGCGTTGCTAAAATCATTGCAGTGCTCAGATGTTTTAATTTCATTTTAATCTTTCCTTGAACTTCAAGACATTTTTTTAAAAGTAACAGAGTTAAACCGTTTAAACTGTGTTGCCTTCAAAGCTTCTAATTACAACTTATAAAAGCTTTGATAACTCCATGTAACAAAAATAGCATAATTACAATAAGAGTAAATCTGTTATATGAACTGAGCAGTACTCATTTTTTATACAAATAAGGTCAATAATGGATGAAATATGAAGGAATATTTTCATTGGTAAATTATTTTAATTAATTGATATTTATATTTTTAATCTATTAATAAAGTAGTTTGTTTTAGTGACATTTTTGTCACAAATCCAAGAAAAATGGTCAAAGATTTTTTTGTAAAAATATGAATTAATTGATTATGAAATGAGTATTAGTTGTCATTTTTAGTTGATAAGTCTAGTTTCTCTACATCTGTATATTATTGATTAAATTTTATATTCTAAATTTTTAGGAAAAAATCCCCCTTTATTTTTTACCATTTGATCTATTTTTTAGGCGATTTAATTTTACATTTGAGCGTCTATAATTTAAAGAATAACCGAAAATAAAAACTAACTTTCGGTTGTCCTATTTTTAGATTTAAAACATACCATTAGAGGGGATACAGTCTGTCATCAAACTCTTCAAGTTTTGGAAATTTTAGTGGTTCAAGTTGGTCTAGATGCGTTAGATAAGTTACATAGTCTTCGAGGAGGGTTTCTCTGGCCTCTTGGCTAATGTAGGGGACGTGGTAGGCAGTGAATGGTGGTAGAACTTCAAAACCAGCATATGCCAAAGTACCGCGTTGAATCGGGGATAGATAATGTTCGATTGGCCCATGAATAGTGTTTTCTCCAAACATGTGTGTTCTACCACCGAGTGTTAAACACAACATCGCTTTTTTACCAGCCATTCCACCGTGGTTATAAAAGCGTTTACCCCCGTAAAAGAGCCCTGAAACAAATACACGATCAATCCAGCCTTTTAAAATTGCTGGTACAGAGGTCCAGTAAAGTGGGAAATTTAAAATGACTAAATCAGCTTTTTTTACCTTTTCAATTTCTGCCTGAATATCCGGAGCTAGAAGTTGATTTTTACTGGCATTTCTTTGCTCTAATGCATAGTTAAAATAGTCAGGCTGATTGAGCTCTAAAAAATCCTCTTTGGATGCAATAGGGTTAAATTGCATGGCATATAAATCTGAAACCTCTACGCGATGTCCCAATTTTTCTAAGGTTTGCTTTGCTGTACTTTTTAGAGCAGTGGTAAAAGATTGTGGTTCTGGGTGGGCATGGACAATCAGGATATTCATAGGGGCACCTGTGTTTTTCAGAAATTGTGCTGTCTAGTGCAATTAAGCAGATTTTGTTTTGAATCACTATGCATCAATTTAAAAGCATGGCATAGTTCATGAACTGACAGTTTTTACCATTTCGCGCCATTTATTTTGCTCAATGGGTTACTCATGAATCCAGAATTACCCGGAACTTATATTAACTTAATCGTCGAGACTGTTAAGCGGTGGGGTGTCTCTTGTGAGCAGCTTTTAGATGGAAGCGGCATAACAGTAGATCAATTAAAAAAACCATATTGGTATGTAGAATTTAATCATCTAAATCAGCTCATTGAGCGGGCCATCGAGTTGTGCAAAGAGCCTGCATTAGCAGGGTATTTGGCTTTAGAAATGACTGCTTCATGTTATGGTTCAGTCGGAATGGCTGCCATAGTTTCTCCAAATTTAGGGGAAGCCTTGAAAATTCTTGAACAGTTCATTGGGTCACGTTGCGAGGTTTTTAAACCAGAAGTAAAACAAGAAAATAATTATGCATATTGGTTCATTCATCAGCCTGTAAAGGAATTTCAGTTGAGTCCAAATGCCAACATTTTTTTATTGGTAGGCTTTGTTCAAATTGCAAAAAATTTAACAGGCTTATCCAATTTAGGGAAAGTTGAATTACAAATGCCAGAACCGACAGGTTTTGCCAAAATAAGTAGTCAACTGGCAGTCACTTGTTTATTTAATCAAAAATGCAACAGTTGGATATTTTCAAAAGACTATTTAGCACAGCCTGTATTAACGGCAGACCCAATGTTGGCGCCTTTAGTAAATGCACAATGCAAGCGAGATATAGAAAAATTAAAGTTACACAGTGGCTGGAAATGGCAAGTCAAACAAGTTGCTGAAAAATTACTTGTAAATGGCGAGATTGAGACATTAAAGGTAGGGCAAGTGGCTCAATTCATGAATATTTCAGAGCGAACTTTGCAACGATATTTAGCCATTGAAAATACAAGTTTTACCATCTTGGTTGACTCACTTAAAAAGCAACATGCCCAGAAACTTTTAGCTCAAAATAGCATGTCGATTGAAAAGGTGGCTTTAATACTAGGTTATGCCGATACATCTCATTTTACCCGTGCATTTAAGCGTTGGATGGGAGTCACACCCAAGTATTTCCAGACCCGCAGCAAAATGGATGAATTGAGTTCACATTTGGGTTAGAGAGGCCACTGATTTAATTGCATGACCTCTAAATCTGATTCGAGAGCTCTAAGCCGTTCGTTCTGGCTTAGATGAGAGTGATTCAATCACTTCAAAATAGCTAGGTGGTGCTGGGACATGTCCGCGGTCTCTCAATAGACGATGCATGCGTGGCAGTTTGAAGTAGGGTACCGAAGCCATTAAATGGTGTTCCATGTGGTAATTGACGTGAATAGGGGCTACAAAGCTTCTAGCAATCCAACCTGCACGTGTTGTGCGGGTATTGGTTAAGGCTGTAAGACTCGTTTGCATACCTGCATGCTCCGCCATTGAGCGAATTCTTAAAAATAATGGAAATGGGGTTAAATAAGCTAAAGGCCATAACCAATAAAACCGTTGTTGACCAAAAGCTTTTAAAACCGCATAGAGTGCTACATTGGTTGCAATGGCTCCACTACTGTTTTTTATAATACTTTTGGCATAGTCAACGAGATCTTTATTACTTCGCTCTAGCCAGACTTGATCATTTGCAACCGTCCATTTCATTAAATCGAGATCCATTAACACTCGACCAAAGCTAAATTTTAATCCCGTCATACCTGTTAAGTCCCGTAAGAATTTGCGGGTAAGAGATTTTTTGCTTACGGGAAAATCCGACACTAACGAAAGATCAGGATCATCTGGGGTAGAGGTTTTTGCATGATGGCGAACGTGATGTTGACGGTACTTGTGTAGATCATTCCAGATTGGGCGGGCGCATAGCCATTCGCCTATAAAGTCATTTATTTTTTTATTTTTGAACAAGCTTTTATGTGATGCATCATGCATCAGAATTGCTAGGCATAACTGGCGACCCGCCAATATAGCTAAGGCAAGCATACAAGCAAGTAATTTGCCCCAGCTAGGTAAGTAATCCCACATCATGATTAAGCTAGCAAATGTTCCCCCAATAACCGCCCATGTACTTGCAACAGCCCAAGCGCCGTAAGCATCTGAAGGCTCTGTGAATTCTTGTATTTCTTCTCTGCTAAATAGATCGGTAACACTCACCTGTGTATTCATTTTTATTCTCCCAAATCAGATTTTGGTATTCATCTTTTATATTACTAATATAATCATAAAATTTTAAAAGTTGTAATATTTGTTTGTAAAAAAATAAATCGCTCTTTAATGTGTTAATTCATTTTCATAAAGTTTTTGCCACAGCTTTTGTCCAATCGAGTCTAGCTGTTGTACATTTTGAGCAAATTGATTGCGGGCATGTTCATTAACAAAAGGAGAGGGTAGTAAAGGATCATTCATTAATAAAGTAATGGTTTCTCGCCCTAGTAACAATGCTTGAGCAGCAGCGTCATTGAGCGGTAATTTTTCATATTTTAAAAGCCACTGCTGAATATCTTGGCTATAGTTTTTGTAGTTTAATTCGAGTTGTTTGGTATCCCATAAAGAAGCAATCAACTGAAGGCTTTTTGAATCAAACTGTTGAATAACACAAATTTTTGTTTCACTTTCAAGGCCTGCTAAAACAAGTTCTTCACATGTTTTTTCGAAACTATAGGCCAAATTGTCTGGTCGAATATAAATACCGGTTTCGAGTTCTTTAAAGCCAAATTGACGTAATGCTCGTTCTCTCTTTTTTAAAGCGGTGCGATCTATGCGACCTAATGTGCCTGTAAATACTGCAAGATAATGCTGTTGCCATTCTTTGGTTTGTTTAATGCCATTTTTGCGGTTCAAAATGATTTTTGCCCATTCTTTGGTTGATGGCGAAAGTTGATAAATACCGCGCTCGACACTTTCTATCATGCCTTCATTTAATAGCCGAGTCGTAGCAACACGAATTCCATTTTCACTCATATTAAAGAGTTTGGCGGCAATTAATATCTGTTTGATGGTGAGTTGAGGATAGGCTGAGGAAAGAAATAAATCGATAATAAGATGGCGTGCATTAATTTTAGTATTTTTCATTCAGATAGAATTTTTGATATGAGCTGCATTTAATCACAATAATATCATGTTTTTTTAAGAGCTTTTTAAGATGATTTTGTAGAGTAAGAGGCGGCAAAAAAGTTTTATCTATAACAAGAGAAATTTTGGCAGTTCTTTACCAAGTTTTATCTTTTTACGATAGTTAACCCAAGTTTGTCATCATGATGTGATACATTATCGCACTTTAAATAAACTGCCTTTTACTAGGGGCAATAACCACAAACGTTAGAAATGATCTGATATTGAACATGTGTTAAGTCAAATTTGAGGCTTACCAATTGCGATAAAACAAATTTTAGATCGTTCTAGTGATTAACTTTCTTTGAGCAAGTTATGGAAAATTTTGAAGTTATAAAAGCACTGTTTCTAGGCTTTATTGAAGGCTTAACTGAGTTTTTACCCATCTCGAGTACAGGCCATCTGATTTTATTTGGTCATATTATCGATTTCCATTCAGACGGTGGACGTGTATTTGAGGTCGTAATCCAGTTAGGTGCTATTTTGGCAGTGTGCTGGTTATACCGACAAAAAATTATTAATTTGATTAAAGGTTTTTTTAGTGGAGATGTCGAGTCTCGTCATTTCGCCATCAGTGTACTTATTGCATTTTTCCCTGCAGTCATTATTGGTGTTTTGGCCGTCGACTTTATTAAAAGTGTTTTGTTCAGCCCAATTGTCGTTGCTATTGCATTGATTGTTGGTGCTCTCATTATTTTCTGGGTTGAATCTAAGCAGTTTGAACATAAGACAGACGATGCGACAAAAATTACTTTTAAACAAGCACTTTTAGTCGGGTTTGCTCAATGTGTTGCCATGATTCCGGGGACTTCACGTTCAGGTGCAACGATTGTAGGCGGAATGTTTGCGGGCTTATCACGTAAAGCTGCTACAGAATTTTCTTTCTTCCTTGCAATGCCAACCATGTTGGGTGCAGCAACTTTTGACTTGATCAAAAATGCAGACGTACTTACCGCTGATAATATGATTAATATTGGAGTGGGCTTCGTTGCAGCCTTTATTGCCGCTTTATTTGTTGTAAAAGCATTAGTGCTATTTGTAGAGCGCCATACGTTACGTGTATTTGCATGGTATCGAATCGTATTGGGTGTAATTATTCTGATTGCAGCAATGTTCTTTAATTTATCAGCTTAAAATCTGATGGAGTGAAAACCTAGAGTATTCTAGGTTTTTTTATGCCTAAAAATTGATTTGAATTGCCTATTTATACAAAGTAAACCGAAGACATATGTTTTCATTTTAGGTTCATTGTTATATTGATTTAAACAAGATATGGAGCAGATTAATGACCCTTCCAACCACTATGAAAATTATTGAAATTACCGCTCCAGGTGGACCTGAGGTTCTAAAAGTTCAAGAGGCTAATATTCCAGTACCTCAAGCAGATGAAGTTTTAATTGAGGTAAAGGCTGCTGGAATTAACCGCCCTGACGTGTTACAGCGTATGGGTTTATATCCGATGCCTAAAGATGTTACTCAAATACCGGGGCTAGAAGTTGCTGGCGTGGTGGTTGCGGTAGGTGACCAAGTGCAACAGTTCAAAGTCGGAGATAAAGTTTGTGCTTTAACAAATGGTGGTGGTTATGCAGAGTACTGTGCAGTTGCCGCGACACAAGTATTACCAATACCTGAAAATTTATCGTTTACTCAAGCCGCTGCTATTCCAGAAACGTTCTTCACAGTTTGGGCCAATCTGTTTGATATTGGTCGTTTAAAGGCAAATGAAACAGCATTGATTCACGGAGGGGCCAGTGGCATTGGCACCACTGCTTTAGCCATCTGTCATGCTTTAGGGATTAAAACTTTTGCTACGGTTGGAAGCGAAGATAAAGTTGAGGCACTCTCTGATTTGACCACGGCAATTAACTATAAAACCCAAGATTTTGAGCAAGAAATTTTGAAACACACCCAAGACCAAGGTGTTGATGTTATTTTGGATATTGTGGGTGGCTCTTATTTTCAGAAAAATTTAAATCTATTAAAACGTGATGGTCGACTTGTCATTATTGGTTTTATGGGTGGTCGAATCGCAAAAGAATTTGATTTACAAAAATTGATTTTAAAGCGTGCCACGATTACGGGTTCAACGATGCGAGCGCGTACTAGCGAAGAAAAAGCACAAATTGCCCAATCTTTGCATGAGCATGTGTGGCCATTACTGGCAGAAGGTAAGTGTTTACCTCAAATCTATAAAACATATGCTTTTTCAGATGTACAAAGTGCTCATGCGTGTATGGAGCAGGGTGATCACATCGGAAAGATCGTTTTAGAAATGAATGCGTAAAGCTGTAATCACTAAAGTTTAGGTGAACGACAGGTTCGCCTAAACTGAATTTTATAATTTTAAACTCTGCCTATTTCTCTATAAAAATTGCCAAATTCTATTGGCAGATTGCACCAGTTCTATGACTTCACCTATACATTGAGTAAGAAATAAGAATTGGCTCTTAATTTATTATTTCTTTCCATACTGATGAAAAAGGATAGTAACAATGAATACCGCAAATATTGATGATAAAAATCCTACTCCAGATTTAGCTGAAGATAATGCCTTTTTCCCATCACCTTATTCACTGAGTCAATATACTGCCCCAAAGACAGACTATGATGGAACTACATACTCAACGCCGTATACGGGCAGTAAAAAAATCTTAGTGATTGCAACCGATGAGCGGTATATTCAAATGCAAAACGGTAAGTTTTTTTCTACTGGGAATCATCCTGTTGAAATGCTTTTACCGATGTTTCATTTAGATAATGCTGGCTTTGAAATTGATGTTGCGACACTTTCAGGTAATCCTACCAAGCTTGAAATGTGGGCAATGCCAAAGCAAGAACAAGTTGTATTAGACACCTTTCAGAAATATGCAGACAAGTTAAAAAATCCTCTAAAGCTCGGAGATATTTTAGAAAAAGTAGTAGGGGAAAACTCACCTTATGCGGCTGTCTTTATTCCGGGTGGGCATGGTGTATTAGCTAAGATTCCACATAGCCTTGAGGTAAAAAAAGTCCTTAAATGGGCAGTTGAACAAGATAAATTTATTATTACCTTATGTCATGGGCCTGCTGCATTATTGGCTGCGGCTGTAGATGAAGCGCCTGAAAACTATATTTTCAAAGGTTATCAAATGTGTGTATTCCCTGATGCATTAGATACAGGGGCGAATATCGATATTGGCTATATGCCGGGTGCCTTACCTTGGTTAGTCGGTGAAAACCTTGAAAAACTCGGTGTGGAAATTTTAAATAAGGGTATTACCGGACAATGTCATAGAGACCGTAAATTGTTAACAGGTGATAGTCCGCTTGCTTCTAATAATTTAGGCAAACTTGCAGCTGAAACGTTGTTGGCTGAAGTGAAGGATTAAGTATATTGTTCTATCGAAATAGGGCTTTTATTAAGTCCTATTTTTTTTATAATAAATAGAGTGTTAGGTGGAAATTTGAAAATGGTAAATGATGTAAAATCAGTATAATAAGTAAGGGATAGGAGAATATTAAAATGATAAAAATAGAAGATATAAATCTACTTGAGCAAGGATATAAGTTGGTTTTTGATTTAAGGTCATCTTCTTCAATATTGATGGATGAAAATTATATCAAAAATATACAGCAAACTACGTTGGATAAGGGAACAACTATGGGGCTTAAGGGTGACAATGATTTATATGCAACAGCTGAATGGTGGGTAAATATCGAAAATGGTAATATAGAAAATTACTATGTTAGAGGGTTAATAGTTGAAATAAATGAAGAAAATCCATTTGTAGATGGAAGTACCATGATTACAATTAAAGTAAATGGAACTGATAAAGAAATATTTCAAGATATAGTTTTTACTAATGAAAGAGAAAAGGCTATAAGTAAAGAGCTCTATAAAGTTGGAAATGAAATAGTATCTATTTATATTTTGGATAAATTAAAAGAGGATGATGTTTGGAATTGGGTAGTAGAAGAAAAACTAGGTGTTTCTCCATTACTTAATAGGGTTTATATTAAGGGTGGGGATTAAAATTATTCTATATTGACGGGTTGTAGGTGTTTAATATGAGTGAAGATGAAATTAATATTATAGCCTATAACTATGTGGGTTATATTAAACTATACAAAGATATTATTTTTTCTGCTGATGGTAATAAAAATGATATTATTTATAACCAAAGTGGAGTTAATAGGAGAGTTTTTTCGGGATACGTTAGCTTTCCCGAAGTTGAAAAGAACACTTTATTTTATATGAAAGCTTTTTTGCTTACTCTTACTGTAGATATACCTTGTAACGAAGAAATTCATTCTTTAATTAAAATATTTTCATATTGTGACAACCACTCTTCATTAATTGAAAAATTATCATTAGGACTAAAATCTAATTCAAAAGGTCTTGTTTTTAATGGGCTTAAAGAAATAATAGGTGATTTTTACTTGTTTGAAAAAATTGATGACTTGTTTTTCTATGATGGAAGAGAGGAGTTGTACAATAATTTTTTTAAAAATGATAAATAATTTAGATGATTGTAAAGTATAAAATGGATAAAGATTAAATAAAATGATAGAGAATTGTGCACTGATTGATCAAGGATATAAATTGATTTTTGATTTAAAAATATGGTTGGAAAAAAATGGGAAAGATGAGATTAGGTCTACACATGCTTTGACTCTGGATAGTACTACTAATAGTGGTTTAAGTGGAGTGTATGGTTTATATGGAACAAGTGAGTGGTGGGATAATGTTGAAAAAGGTAATATTGAAACATATATTGTAAGTGGGGTAATAGCTGATCTTTGTAAGGGAAATATTTTTGTGGATGATGGTGCAATGATAACTATTATTTCAGATAATAATGAAGATGAGATATATGAAGGAGTAGTGTTTACGAATGAAAACTTGAAAAGAGAGTATGGTAATCTTTACTCTAAAGGAAATAAAATAGTTGTTTTTTATATTTTAGATGAGTTGAAAGATAAAGATACTTGGAATTCTTTAATTCAGAGTAAATTGGGAGTTTTGCCTATAACAAGTAAGATTTATATTAAAGATAGAAATTAAAATTTTTATATTATTGGCTCTATAAATAATTTGGAAACTAATTGTGAGTATGAAGGATATAATTAAAGATTGTAAATTTCGAAGTAAACTCTAGTCAAGAAAATTTAATAAATATAAATAGATACTTGAATGAGATAGTAAGTATTACTGAATGTAAATTTTAAGATTAAGGGGTAACATTATAAAAAACCGTGGTGCTGGAGGTAGCTGGTAATGAGGAATTTGTATAGCTTACTATTTATACTAGTGTTAGTGGCATGCTCTGGTACAGTTGATTTACTTGTTTCGGGTAATGCTAATAGCGGAATTATATTTCAGCTATCTAAAAGTGATGCCAAAAAGCTTGATAGTGGTTTTCGATTTTATGTAATGGATAATAGTACTGTTCCTGCCGGTACATTGAAAGAAACAGTATGGGAGATTAAGATAAATAGGGAAATAAAATGGTTTAATTTTAAAAATGATTATGCCTATAAATGGACTTATGGAGTTAAACCAAATGGATTTAAAGAGATTGTGAAACCCAAGCAGCTAAAGTTAAATACTCAATATTATTATTCGATTGATGGTGGGGCAGGCTATCATGGTTCAGGTTGTTTTTATTTAAATGAGAACAAAATGGTTATAGATAGTAAGAGCTGTTGAATCGGGTATTGTTCAGAACTCTGGTCTTATAGTTTATCATCTATAGGTATCACTGCGCTATGCTTGTGCCTTATGGGTTAATATAATGTGACGGTTATGATGTGGGAACTAACCAGTTCTAAATTTTTATATAAAAGATGTGAAATAAAATAATTTTAAAATAAAGCTATGAGGTTTTATTTGGATAAAGGAAATAATATGAGACCTTTTTTAGTATGTTTGATTGTTTTTCTTAGTGGTTGTAGAGCTGTAGAAATTAATAAGGAGTATTATTTTCAGCAAGGTTTTAATGCATCAACTGTTGTGAATCTAACTAATTATGTCTATATAATTAAAGAGTTACAAAAACATGAAGATGTGGATATATATATTCCTTTATTACTTATTGCACAAGATATGAGGAGGATATCAGAAAACGATTTAACTCTTTATGATAAAAAGAATTTATGTCAAGTTAAATATTTTATAGATAATAGATATTTAAATGATCAAAGAAAGATTCAAAAAGATCTCTTGGAAACTAAAAAATGGCTTTTAAATCTAAATTACTGTGATTAAGTTTATATATGAAAATTTAAAATTGGAACAGTGTCTTAAGAGTATTTTAATATTAAAGGAATTGTATGAAAAATTATATTATAAATTTATCTGAAGATTTTTCTGAATATGCTTGGGAAATTGAGTTAAAGGGATGTTTTGAGGTAGATATACAGGTATTTGATAAATTATATACGTTTAATTTTTATGATCCTATTAGATTAAAACAAGCTATTGAAGATGATTTGAGATCAAATCAATTTTTTCTGTGAAAATCTGGTTATATTGCCAAAAGTGAATTTAGATAATATTGAGAAATTTATAGAAAATATAATTATTACACTTTATTTATTATCTTTTTCTACAAAAAGATAAATTTTTATTATGTTCTTCTATATATAATCTTCAACTGTAGACTATTTTATTATATGTACGCCCTGCGGGACTCGAACCCACGTCGGTCGCTTAGGAGGCAACTGCTCTATCCAGTTAAGCTAAGGGCGCATAATTTTATGATTATAAACGAAAAAGCTATTGCTAAGGCAATGGCTTTTTCATGTTTTAAGTATTAAAACTTTAGCCATAGTGGGTAATAAAGATAAAGTGGAACCATTCAACGGTTTCGAACACTTATGTCTTGTAGAAAAACAGTTTAGAAAGCTGAAAAATCACAAAAAATTCATGCTTATCTTTCTATGATCTGAAGCAAAAGACGAAAAAGGTTTAAGGCAAGCAATCGGGTAGATAGCGTTATTACCAGAGAGTTGTTTGTTAAAAATCAGATTTGGCTATCGTATAATTCAAAAGGGCATAACATGAAAAAAATTGATGAACAGGACTTATCTAGAATTATTGAAATGGCATGGGAAGATCGAACTCCATTTGAAGCAATTGAGCGAGAGTATTGCTTAAGTGAAAGCGAAGTTATTCGTTTAATGAGATACAACCTGAAAACCAATAGTTTTAAGCTCTGGCGCAAACGTATGGCAGGGCGTAAAACTAAGCATCAACAATTACGTTCACCAGAAATTGAACGAGCTTACTGTTCGCGTCAGTATAAATATGCATAACTTCTAATTTTATTGTCGATGAAATTTTAATTTTTACAGTGCGTAATTTTCTGATTATAAAAAAAGCCCCTATCGAAATAGGGGCTTTTTTGTGTTTAGGTACAAAATATAGAATTATTGTTTTTTAGAATTCAATAATTTAAATAGTACAAACATGAGAACGATCCAGATTGGAATCATCATCACTGATTCTTTGAAACCTTGGCTCCACATAATGTAGAGAACAACTGCAATAAAGCCTAAAACCAAATAGTTACTAAATGGTGCCCAAAGTGCAGGGAAGTGAGTTTTTTCACCTTTTGCTTTCATTGCTGATCTAAATTTGAGGTGAGTCAAACTAATCATTGCCCAGTTCAATACTAATGCACCAACGACGATATACATTAAGTGACTTAATGCATTTTCGGGTACAAAGTAGTTCAACAGTACACAACCAAAAATTAACAATGCAGAAAGTAATACGGCTGGAACAGGTACGCCTTGTTTGTTTACTTTTTTGAAAACTTTTGGAGCGTTACCTTGTTGAGCTAGACCGTATAACATACGGCTGTTTGCGAACATACCACTGTTATAAACAGATAGAGCAGCAGTTAAAATAATAAAGTTAAGAAGATGTGCAGCCCAACCAATTCCCATTTGGCTAAAAATCATGACGAATGGGCTTTTGTCGAGGCCACCAAGATCTAATTGGTTCCATGGCACTAATGAAAGCAAAATTGTCAATGAACCGATATAGAAAATTAAGATACGGAAAACGACTTGGTTAATTGCTTTTGGAATGGTTTTTTTCGGATCTTTTGCTTCAGCCGCTGCCATACCAATTAGCTCAATACCGCCAAAGGCGAACATTAAGAAAGCTAACATATAGAACAGGCCACTAAAGCCATTTGGAAAAAAGCCACCATGTGTCCAAAGGTTACTAAATGAAATGCTTGAACCAACATCTGCTGTAAACAACAAATAAAGGCCAAATACAATCATAGAAATGACCGCAGTTACTTTAATAATGGCAAGCCAGAATTCAGATTCACCATAAAATTTAACGTTGGTTAAGTTAACTGCCGTGATTACGACAAAGAAAAATAAGACAGAAGTCCATGCTGGTATGTGGGGCCACCAATAATTAATATATTTGGCCACAGCGGTGAGTTCACTCATCGCAACCAGAACATAGAGTATCCAATAATTCCATCCAGCTAAAAATCCAGGAAATTTCCCCCAATATTTATAAGCAAAATGGCTGAACGATCCTGCAACAGGTTCTTCAACAATCATTTCTCCCAAGTGGCGCATAATCAAAAACGCGATTAAGCCGCCAATGGCATATCCTAAAATAATGGATGGTCCCGCAGATTGAATCACTTGCGCCGAGCCTAAAAATAATCCGGTACCAATTGCTCCACCCATAGCAATTAATTGGATGTGTCGATTTTTTAGTCCTCGTTGCAGTGTAGAAGATTCGTTGGTCAAAGGTCTTCACTCACAATGAATAAGTAAATTATTCTAATAGATGGAGTTATTTTAGCCTAGACTACAAATTAATAAGCTGTGACTGAAAAGTAATATTAAAATATATTTAAAATCATTGGCTTACTTTTAATATTTCAATATCGAGTGAAAAGTGCTCTAAAAAATATAATTTCATATAGACTTTTTTTCTTAGATTTTGCTTAGATTAAGTCATTGCAAGCACATTGCTAAATTCCCAAAATATGCTCGCGTCAATACGATTGATGTATAAAGCAGAGTGCTATCTCTTGACCTTAAAACAATTTAAGATGCAGAGAAGGGTAAACAAGAATGCTTGTTTTGATATAGAAGAACATAATAGTAAGGATAACAGTTGATATGAGCTCAGTACCGCAAATTAAAATTCCAGCAACTTATATGCGTGGTGGAACCAGTAAAGGTGTATTTTTTAAGCTTGATGATTTGCCGGAAAGAGCTCAAGTTGCAGGTCAAGCAAGAGATCAGCTCTTACTACGTGTCATTGGTAGCCCAGACCCCTATGGAAAACAAATTGATGGAATGGGCGGAGCCACTTCGAGTACGAGTAAAACAGTTATTCTCGCTAAAAGTTCTCAGCCAGATCATGATGTTGATTATTTGTTTGGTCAGGTTTCAATTGATCAGGCTTTTGTAGACTGGAGTGGTAACTGCGGTAATTTGACTGCTGCTGTTGGTTCTTTTGCGATTTCAAATGGCTTGGTTGATGCAGACCGTATTCCTGAAAATGGCCGATGCACGGTTCGAATTTGGCAAAAAAATATTCAAAAAACCATTATTGCCCATGTGCCTATCACCAATGGTCAAGTTCAAGAAACTGGTGATTTTGAGCTTGATGGTGTGACGTTTCCTGCCGCTGAGGTTCAAATTGAGTTTTTAGATCCGGCCGATGATGGTGAAGAGGGCGGCGATATGTTCCCGACAGGAAATGTCGTTGACGAATTAGACGTTCCTGATATTGGTCGTTTCCAAGCGACATTTATTAATGCAGGTATTCCAACCATTTTTTTAAATGCAGAAGATTTGGGTTACCAAGGCACTGAATTACAAGATCATATTAATAGCGATGCGGCAGCACTGGCACGTTTTGAAAAAATTCGTGCGTATGGTGCTGTACAGATGGGTTTAATTAAAGATATTTCAGAAGCAGCTGCGCGTCAGCACACACCAAAAATTGCTTTTGTTTCTAAACCAAAAAACTATACAGCATCGAGTGGTAAGCCTGTTTCAGAGAGTGATGTCGATTTACTGGTTCGTGCTTTGTCGATGGGTAAATTGCACCATGCCATGATGGGAACAGCAGCAGTCGCGATTGGTACGGCAGCCGCAATTCCTGGCACATTAGTAAACCTTGCGGCTGGTGGTGGCGAACGTGAAGCAGTACGTTTTGGGCATCCTTCTGGAACATTACGTGTTGGCGCTCAAGCTGAACTTGTTAATGATCAATGGGCGGTTAAAAAAGCCATTATGAGTCGTAGTGCACGTGTGTTAATGGAAGGTTGGGTGCGTGTTCCAGGTGACAGTTTCTAAACATCTTCTAAATAAAAAGCCTCTCAATGTGTAGAGGCTTTTTTACGCTTGCCTTTAAAAACTCATCACCCACTTTTTACAGTGAATCGTGTATGATGTAGCGCATGAATGCTTCATTACATTCAATAAAATTTCTCTACTGATTTTATCGAGGCGACTGTGTCATCACTCTCTCAAGTTAATGCGGATGTTTTAAAACAAGCTCAACAACGTATTCAACAAGATTTATTGACGACATTGGCTGCGTTCTCAATTCCAGAGCCTTTAAAAAGTGCAGTACACCATGCAGTTATGCTTGGTGGAAAACGTGTGCGTCCGGCTTTATGTTATGCCACTGCTGCTTTACAGCCAAATCCAAATTTTGCTGCCGCTCGTCGTGCTGCGGTTGCAGTCGAACTCATTCATTGTTACTCACTAGCGCACGATGATTTGCCTTGTATGGACAATGATTTACTGCGTCGTGGTCAGCCGACTTGTCATGTTGCGTTTGGTGAAGATACTGCTTTGCTTGCAGGCGACATTTTACAATCGATGGCTTTTGAGGTTTTAGGTAGTCGTTTGTTTGATGAACAAGGGCAGGGTACTGATGCCGCGATTGTATTAAAACAAATGCAGATTTTAGCAACTGCCAGCTCTAAAATGGTCTCTGGACAAGTTTTAGATTTACAAGCTGAAGGCAAGCAAATTGCTCAAGACGAACTAGAAAATATCCATCGTAATAAAACTGGTGCGCTCATTCAGGCCGCAATTATGATGGGTGCAGTCACTATCTTTTCCGGAACGGATCAAGCAATTCCAAAATTGCGCCAATATGGGCAGACCATTGGATTAGCTTTTCAAGTGTTAGACGATATTCTCGATATTACTTCGAGTACCGAAGCTTTGGGTAAAACTGCTGGTAAGGATGAGCAAGTGCAAAAATCGACATACCCAGCGTTAATGGGTCTCGAACAAGCACAGATTTATGCCAAAGAATTGCATGATCAAGCTTTTGAGGCCTTAGCTCATTTTGGTGATAATGCAAAAGAATTAGTTGATATCTCACAATTTCTTTTAGCGCGTACGAACTAATAATATTAAATTAATATTCATAACTTCTATTCATGCGAAATGAATAAAGGAGAAAAAAATGAATGGTGAACAACTCCATCAAAAAGCAATTGAAATTGCGCGTAATCTTCCCTTTAGTCAACAGACTCATCCTTTTGGTCCAGACTATGAAGTTTTTAAAATTTTAGAGAAAATATTCATGCTGACGACAGAAGTTGCAGGCGTCAAAATGATTAATGTGAAGTGTGATCCGTATAAAAGTCAGGAATATCAGGAGCTTTATTCATTTATTATTCCGGGTTATCACATGAATAAAAAACATTGGATTTCGATTACACCGCATAAGAACTTAACAAGCGATTTACTGCAAGATTTAATTCATGATTCTTATGATTTAGTCGTAAAGAAATTACCTTTGAAAGATCAGAAAAGATTAAAAAACCAATAATATAAAACATAAAAAACGGCGACATTATCGTCACCGTTTTGATTTTAATTACTTATTTGAAGTAATTGAATTAATTATGCTTTCCCATAATACCGCGAATTGTATTTAAAACATCGGCAGGTAAAACCACAGTTTTAGCATTATTTGATTTAGCCATATCCTGCATTGCTTTTACATATTGTTCACCCAAAAGGTAAGCAACCGGAATCTCTTTATCGCCAACTGCACTGGTCACCATTTCAATTGCACGTTGAGAAGCTTCAGCTAACACGACTTGTGCTTCTGCATCACGGCGAGAAGCTTCTAAACGACCTTCTGCACTTAAAATAGCAGCCTGTTTTTCACCATCGGCTTTAGTAACAGCAGCACGACGTTGACGTTCTGCGGCAGCTTGTTCTTCCATGGCAGCTTGCATGGTATGAGACGGCTGAATATCTTGAATCTCAACAGTTTTTAAGGTAATGCCCCAATCTGAAATATCGTCAGAAATAGCAGCTTTTAACTTAGCCTTAATATGATCTCGTGAAGACAATGCATCATCTAGATCCATTTCACCGACAATAGAACGTAATGAGGTTTGTACAAGGTTCTGAATCGCCCATGTATAGTTTTCAATACCGTAAACTGCTTTTTCTGGTGTGGTTAAATTAATATAGGCAACAGCATTCATGAGCAATACGGCATTGTCACGTGTAATCACTTCTTGCGACGGAATATCTAGCACAATATCTTTCGTGGTAATTTTATAAGCCACTTCATCGATATAGGGAATCACAAAATTAAGTCCCGGATTAAGGGTCGTGTGATATTTACCTAAACGTTGGACAATCCATTTGTAGCCCTGAGGAACAATACGAACCCCTTTAAAAATGGTAACACCAACAAAAGCCAAAAAGGCTAAAACAATAATAGTACCGACTGGCATGAAAATACCCTCTCTTTATCTTTAATGTTTATGAAGTACCATGGGTTTGAACAATTAAGTCGTTACCCGAAATGTCAATAACTCTGACACGATCGCCCACTTTAACAGGAGTGGTGCTCCGACAATTCCACTCATCGGCCCCTAAAATAGGCATTGGAAAGCGAACAATAATTTGATCATGGTCTAGACCAGTTTGAATAACCATTCCAATTTGACCAATTGTTGCTTCACGGGGTAAGCCCGCTTTCGTTTTATCAATTGATAAGGGTTTAATAAACTTGAACCAAAGAATGGTGCATAGCACTGATAATATTATCCACAATACAATTTGCGTTGTGAGGCTAATATCTGGAAATAACCAATAGAGAATGCACACCATAATGGCGGCAATACCAAACCAGAGTGCGGCAAAGGCAGGTAGAATCAGTTCAGAAAGAATAAGTAAGATACCCAATACAAACCAGTGCCAAGGTTGTACAACAAACTCCATAAATCTGCTCTTTTATATATCTTTATGATGGGTAAAAGTGACTAATATCACTTTTACCACTGTAGCAGATGATAGGAAATGTGGATAGAAAAAAACCACCTCAATTAGAATTTAGAGCGTGGCGCGGGCTTAAATGCTGCTGGAGATTTTTTGAAGTTTGCAATTGCACCTTCAATTTGACGCATTTGAGCTTGAGCAGCTTTTTCACCTTCCAAAATTGCTTCATTACTGGATTTCAAGTCTAGTGTACCTAAATGACCAACTTTAGGTTTAATTACCACATTTGCTTGCTTGAGTTCTTCATTAATACTTTGTTGGCCCATGATATTAATCGTCTGATCAAGTAATCCCCACATATTGGCTGGGCGGTTACCTGCCGGACGCGCGGAAATATCAACTGCAATCACAATATCTGCACCCATATCACGAGCTGTTTTTACAGGAATTGGGCTAACTAGGCCGCCATCTACGTATTTTTGATTGCCGATTGTGGCAGGGACGAACACATTAGGAATACTGCAAGATGCACGTACGGCTTGGCCTGCATTACCTTTAATAAAGTCTGCCTTTTGACCATTATCAAGACGAGTTGCCACAGCCGCAAAGCGGATTGGAAACTTCTCAATTGGTTTATTGCCAACATTACGGTTAACGTAGTCTTGTAACTTTTGTCCGAGAATAATGCCTTGACGATTAAGGGTTAAATCACGGATATCAGACTCTTGTAATTTCAGAGCCAGACTTTGCAATTGATAAGGTGTTTGCCCACTCGCGTAGATACTTCCAACAAAGCTACCAGCGCTGGTACCCGTTACAATTTTAGGTTTAATTCCATGAGACTCTAAAACCTTGATCACACCAATATGTGAAAATCCTTTTGCTCCACCGCCACCTAAAGCAAGCGCAATGACAGGTTCACGGGCTTTAATTGAGGTAGTCGGCGTTGGTGTTTTGCTAAATTTATCACAGCCAAATAGTGCTAGAGAGATAAATCCAATACTGGCAAATTGAGCAATTTTCATCTTTAAAAATAATCTATGTCGAGATAAATTAAGAAGGGCCATAAGACCAGATTCGCTCAATTTTTGCTAGGTTTTTTTCACTAGATTTTGTAAAGGTTCGGCCAGCCAATTACGATTCTTGGGTGAAATTTTTCCTTCATAGCGGTCAAAAATCTTTTGTAGATCTTCATCATAGTTTCCACTTGGGTCTAAGTGACCTAAGCAGTGAATCGTTTTATGGTCATAATCAAAAGAAAACATCACAATTGGAATATTGGCTTTTGCGGCAATATGGTAAAAACCACTTTTCATTTTTTTTGCTTTTTTACGTGTGCCTTCAGGTGCCATCCCAATCCAGATCTTGTCATATTTTTGAATCGTGGTGACGACTTGTTCAGTTAGTCCATTGGCTGTGTCACGTTTAACTGGAATAACACCAGCCCAATCTAACGCCCGTTTAAAAGGTGGTTTAAAAAGAGCATCTTTACCCAAAACCGTAATCTGGATACCTAATCCGAAAATAGCAAGAAAACCATACCACCCATCAATGTTAGACGTATGAGGTGAAATAATCGCAACTGCTTTTGGATAATTAGGAATTTCGCCTTCAATTGTCCAACCTTGCGCTAAAAAAAGTTTTTTAAATAGTGCTCGGCTTAACGCAGTGCCGCGTTGAGGTACCAAATGAGGTAAATTAGGGAAATGTTGATCCATATTTTTTTAAATTTTAACTTGTCCTTGTTTAATCTTAATCTTTTGAAATATATGCTTCATTGGCAAAATGTAAGAACAACATGACATTTGATGTTATTCCTCATTAAAGAAATAAAAAGTAGGTATCTATGTTTCGGCAGCAAAATCTTTATCTTCTGCTATTTTCCTTATATTGGGCACAAGGGCTACCAGTGGGTTTTATGACCCATGCTTTACCTGTTATTTTAAGGGCACAAGGTGTATCACTCGCTCATATTGGTGGTTTTGGTTTACTCATGCTGCCTTGGTCAATCAAGATTTTTTGGGCGCCGTGGGTTGATCGACATGCGCTTTCACGTTTAGGGCACTACCGCAGCTGGATTTTACCTACTCAGTTTTTGACTGTGGTCGTACTTTGCATTTTGTCTTTTTTCCCCATTCAAGCTTTAGATCAGCCTATTTATTTATTTGCCTTTTTTATTTCGCTTCTTTTAATGAACTTAACAGGAGCAACACAAGATATTGCTACCGATGCTTTGGCGGTTAATTTGTTACAGCATGACCAGCAACATTGGGGAAATACATTTCAGGTGATTGGTTCCCGACTAGGTTTTATTGTCGGGGGAGGCGCCGTACTTTGGTGTTTAGACTGGTTGACATGGCAACCCACTTTTTTGCTATTAGCGGCTTTGGTATTTTTAAACACTTTACCTATTTTATTATTTAAAGAGCCTAAACACACTTCTCATTCAAATAATGAACATCAACTTAACCAACAAAACTTAGTCATAAAGATTAAGGCCTACTTGAGTTATTTCTCTCAAAATAAAGAGCTTCGTTCTTGGTTAGTTGTACTTATTACTTTTAAAGTAGCAGATGGTTTAGCTGGACCATTACTTAAACCTTTAATGGTTGATATGGGACTAAGTTTTACTCAAATTGGCGTTTATATCACGATGCTCGGTGCAGTAGCAGCACTGGCAGGGGCTGCAATTGCAGGTTGGATGCTTAAATACTTTTCTAGACCTACGGCCTTAATTGTGTTTTCAGTATTTAAAATCATGAGTTTAGCGGCTTATACCTATTTAGCTTATGCCTACGAGCAGAAAATTCAACTCAATGTTTGGGGAGTTTATGCCGTAAATGCTTTAGAGGATGCATTCTCTGCAATGTTGTTGGTGGTTATGTTGACCTTAGTCATGCATTACAGTCGAAAGGAATATGCGGGTACAGATTTTACCTTTCAGGTTTCGGTCATGGCGACTGTAAGTGGTCTTCTTTATAGTTTCAGTGGTGTGCTTGGCGATGCACTTGGTTATTTCCATTATTTGATAGCTATTGTCATTATTGGCATTGTTACTTTGCTCCCTATTTACCTGTGGAAACATGCAAAACTACAAGAAAAATAATGTTAACTAAATGAAATAAAGAAACTTAATATTGCTTAAGCGGTGATCTAAGCTTTATCTAATACCTTTGTCTATGTTTTTAAAAATGTATGTTTTTAGCTATTTAAATGCTCTATTAATTATGCCATCTTGTTTGGGTAGCAAATGGAAGCTAACTGGAGTAAAAATGGATTTCGTTAACAAGAAAAATCATGTGAATCAATCAAAATGGGTAGAAAAATGTTCAAGTAGATTGGATATTAGCCTAAAGTCTAAAAAAGAATAATGAAATAACGATTTAATCATTCTATAAGATAAGAGAGTTGTGTAGGATTCGTTACAACATGAAGTTAAGGTAAAAATCTGTAAGTCAAAGTATATTTTTTATGTCTTTGGTTATTGGTTTTGGTCTTGCATAACGTTGAAATTGGTTTTGGTTGCGGTAATAAAATTAATGTAACCAAAGTGGAGGAGAGTTGATTTTTTAGCCCCCTAATTTAATGGCGTAAATCAACTTGGCATGGATAGGCAACATAAAATATATTTTTGGAGTTTTTGATGGATCTATTCCTTAATCGTAAATCTTTCGTTGTTAAAAGTTTAGCGCTTACAGTTACAGCTTTAATGATGAGTGGGGCACATGCTGCAACTTCCGACAAAGCGGAAATTCAACAGCTTCGTAAAGAAGTTGAAGCTTTAAAAGCTTTAATTCAACAACAAAGCCAAGTGCAGCAACAACAGCAGCAAGTACAGCAACAACAGCAAGTTCAACTCGCTGAAGTTAAGGCACAACCTGTTGCTGCACCAGTTTCACCTTTAGCATCATTAAAATCTAAAGCTGGCGCTGATGTGAACCTATATGGTTTTGTTCGTGGCGACGCTAACTATATTATTGAAGGTGCAGATGGTGACTTCGCTGATGCAAGTAAGTCAACTGGCGAAGCAAAAGATAAATTGCGTGCAACAGCTAAAACGACACGTCTTGGTTTAGATTTTACTGCTCCAGTAAGTAATGCCAAAGTTGGTGGTAAAATTGAATTAGACTTTGCAAGTAGTGACAATAGCAAATCTGAAAACGTACGTATTCGTCATGCTTACTTGACTTATAACAACTGGTTGTTTGGTCAAACAACGTCTAACTTCTTGGCGAGCCATGCACCAGAAATGATCGATTTCTCGACGAATATTGGTGGTGGTACGACACGTATTCCACAAGTACGTTATAACTATAAATTAGCTCCTGCAACTCAGTTATTTGTTTCAGCAGAAGAAGGTAATAGCTCGGCAACAGGTGACTCAGTTAAATACAGATTACCTGTATTAACAGCTAAAATCACTCAAGGCTACGCTGCAGGTAATGGTAATGCTTCTGCTCGAGCTTTTGTTGAAAACTATAAATCAGGTAAAGGTGATGACCAAACTGGATGGGGTGTTGCTGCAGGTACCGACTTTAAAGTATCAGATCCTTTAAAACTCTTTGCTGATGCTTCTTATGTTGTAGGTAACAGCAACTACTTATATGGTAGTAATTCTGCTTATACTTTAGTTAATGATAATATTGAACAAAATGAATTTGTAGCAGTACAAGTAGGTGGAACTTATAAGATTTTACCTAACTTACGCGCTACTTTAGCGTATGGTGCTCAATTCGCTGATGACGGTACTGATTATGCAAAAGCATATACAGCTGGGAATGAAAAAGTTCAACAAGCATGGCTTAACGTAATTTACACACCAGTTAAACCAATTGACTTAGGTATTGAATATGTCAATGGTAAACGTGAAACCTTTGCTGGTGATGACTACAAAGATAACCGTGTTGGTTTAATGGCTAAATATAGTTTCTAAGAACAATATTTAGTTAAAAATTAAAAAAGAAGGGGTTAAATCTAACCTCTTCTTTTTTTTATAAAAAAAATTAAAATAAGTGTTTTTTAAAAGTATCTGTCTTAGATCATTTTTTATTTAAGTCATTTTTAAGTTTCAATTTCTACAGTAAAGCATCATAAAAAGATTGTAGTTCCCCAAGATGCTGAATTTTTTTTCTATATTAAAAAATAAACAGATTTCACTGTTTATGTTTAATTTCATTATAGCCATTTGGTTAGGTGCAATTCTAAATATTGGTTTTTATAACAAAGTACATCTTTTAACTCCATATTTTGGAGTAAAGGCTATTCTATTTTTAGCTGCTACAGTGGTTATTGTTGTTGCTGCTTATTATGCGCTCTTACAAATTTTAAATTGGAAATGGACTGCCAAATTTTTTGCAATTTTGCTGGTCTTCATTGGTGGTTTTAGCTCTTATTTTGTTAATACATTAGGTGTAATCATCTCGCCTGATCAGATTCAAAATATGATCCAAACAGATGTATCTGAAGTTTCTGATTTAGTTTCATTACGCTTTGGACTTTGGACAGTTTTCTTTGTAGTTTTACCTATTATTTTAATTACACAAGTAAAGCTTAAAAAAGAAAAAGTCTCTCATTTATTATTGAAAAAAGTCGGCTCAATTGTCGCTTCTTTTGCAATTGTCGGTATTTTGCTATTTACTTATTATGTCGATTTTGCTGCTATTTTTCGTGAACATCGTGATTTAAAAGGCATGATTTCTCCTCAAAATAGTATTTCTTCTTTAATGTCTTATTATCATAAGAAGGCACCTAAGAAGAACTTACCATTAATACATTATGGTGAAGATGCTCATCAAGTTCAGGCAGTACAAAAGAGCCTGCCTAAATTAATGGTGCTGGTTGTCGGAGAGACAGCTCGTGCGGAAAGTTTTTCACTCAATGGTTATGCCAAAAATACGAATCCAGAGCTTTCTAAACAAGATATTTTGAATTTTTCTCAAGTTAGCTCATGTGGTACAGCAACTGCTGTTTCAGTTCCATGCATGTTCTCTGGCATGCCACGTGTTGACTATGATGAGCAATTAGCAAGTCATCGTGAAGGTCTATTGGACATTGCAAAGCGTGCGGGTTACCAAGTGACTTGGATTGATAATAATTCTGGTTGTAAAGGTGCTTGTGATCGTGTTGAGCAATATCAAATATCAGAAAAGTTAAAGCAAAAATGGTGTAAAGATGGCGAATGCTATGATGATATTTTAATTGATAGCTTAAATGAGTATTTAGCCACTATTCCTAAAGAAGACACGCGTCCACGTTTAATTGTTTTACATCAAGTCGGAAGTCATGGCCCTGCTTATTACAAGCGTGCACCTGCGGCATATCAACCCTTCAAACCGACTTGTGATACTAATGCGATACAGGGCTGCTCTCGAACAGAGTTATTAAATAGTTATGATGACACGATTGTGTATACAGATCATGTGTTAAGTCAGATGATTAATAAACTAAAAGAATTATCGAAATATCAAACAGGTTTATGGTATTTATCTGATCATGGTGAATCAACTGGTGAACATGGTTTATATTTACATGGTTCACCGTATGCAATCGCACCGAGTCAACAAACACATGTACCAATGATTATGTGGTTTTCTGATACCTGGAAACAACACAACGTTGCACAAGTGAGTTGTTTAGGCCAACAAACTAAAGAAAAGGTAAGTCAGGATAATTTATTTCCAAGCTTATTAAGTTTGTTAGATGTAAAAACTCAGGTCATCAACCCTCAACTGGATATGCTGCACTCTTGTGCCCATGTGAATTAAAGCGAGCCTAGAACATGACAAAAATCTTGATGATTGAAGATGATTTTATGATTGCAGAGTCAACAATAACGTTGCTGCAATATCATCAATTT
The DNA here is from genome assembly GCF_016124155.1 of Acinetobacter sp. AC1-2. Lineage (NCBI taxonomy): Bacteria > Pseudomonadati > Pseudomonadota > Gammaproteobacteria > Moraxellales > Moraxellaceae > Acinetobacter > Acinetobacter sp. AC1-2. The sequence goes on along the minus strand of NZ_JABFFO010000004.1, from coordinate 71,224 downwards.
GAGGTGGAGTGGGTCAATAATGGCTTGGATGGTCTGGCTCAGTTGGCTAAAAATAAATTCGATTTAATTCTTTTGGACTTAGGGCTGCCTATGATGGATGGCATGCAGGTCTTAAAGCAAATTCGCCAGAGAGCTGCAACTCCAGTTTTAATCATTTCGGCACGAGACCAGTTACAAAACCGCGTGGATGGATTAAACCACGGTGCAGATGATTACTTAATCAAACCATACGAATTTGATGAGTTACTTGCTCGTATACATGCGCTATTGCGTCGTAGTGGGGTGGAAGCTCAGCTTGCGAATCATGAGCAACTATTACAAAGTGGTGATCTGGTTTTAAACGTTGAACAACATATTGCAACCTTTAAAGGGCAACGGATCGATTTGTCGAATCGTGAATGGGCGATTCTTATTCCTTTAATGAGCCACCCAAATAAAATCTTTTCTAAAGCAAATCTTGAAGATAAGTTATATGATTTCGATAGTGATGTGACCAGTAATACAATTGAAGTATATGTGCATCACTTGAGAGCTAAACTCGGGAAAGACTTTATTCGAACTATTCGAGGGTTGGGTTACCGTTTAGGGCAATCGTAACTTAAATTTTGGAACTTCATAATAGTGCATTACTCATTAAAGAAACGACTGATTTGGGGCACCTCAATTTTCAGTGTCATCTTAGGTTGTATATTAATTTTTAGTGCCTATAAGGTTGCACTTCAAGAAGTTGATGAAATTTTAGATACTCAAATGCGTTATTTAGCAGAACGAACAGCTGAATATCCATTGAAAACAGTAAGTAGTAAGTTCGATTTTCACAAAACTTATCATGAAGAAGATCTATTTGTAGACATTTGGGCTTATAAAGATCAGGCCCATTTATCTCATCATTTACATCTGTTAGTTCCACCTGTCGCACAAGCTGGTTTTTATTCGCATAAAACTAGCCAAGGCGTAGTGAGAACTTACGTTTTGCCTTTAAAAGATTATCAGATTCAGGTAAGTCAACAAGAGCGAGTTCGTGAAGCTTTTGCTTGGGAGCTTGCTGGAAGTATGTTCATTCCCTATCTAATTATTTTGCCATTTGCGATTTTTGCTTTAGCCGCGATTATTCGCCGAGGTCTAAAGCCCATAGATGACTTTAAAAATGAACTGACTCATCGCGATTCGGAAGAATTAACGCCAATTGAAGCTTTAGACTATCCTCAAGAATTATTGCCGACTATTGATGAAATGAACCGTCTGTTTGAACGTATATCTAAGGCTCAAATGGAACAAAAACAGTTTATTGCAGATGCTGCTCATGAATTACGAACTCCTGTTACAGCCTTAAATTTACAAACTAAAATTCTAATCAGTCAACTTCCTGAGCATGAGTCTTTGCAAAATCTGAGTAAAGGATTAGCACGTATTCAGCATTTGGTCACACAGCTTTTGGCTTTGGCTAAGCAAGATGTTTCTTTAAGTGTGATTGAACCGACCAAAACTTTTCAACTCAATGATGTCGCTTTAAATTGTGTTGAACAGCTGGTTAATTTAGCTATGCAAAAAGATATTGACCTAGGATTTGTTCGTAACGAACCGATTGAAATGCATAGTGTGGAGCCAACAGTACATTCAATTATTTTCAACCTAATTGATAACGCAATCAAATACACGCCTCATGAAGGAATGATAAATATTTCAGTTTTTACTGCTACAGATGGCGATGCATGTATACAAATTGAAGATAGCGGTGCAGGTATTGACCCTGAACATTATGATAAAGTTTTAAAACGTTTTTATCGTGTACACCACCACCTTGAAGTGGGTAGTGGCTTAGGTTTATCAATTGTTGACCGAGCGACTCAGCGTTTAGGTGGAACTTTGACGCTAGATCGAAGCTTAGAGCTTGGTGGGCTTTCTGTTCTGGTTAAACTGCCTAAAACTCTACATAGTCATGAAACAAGAGCTTGATTTATACAAGTTCTTGTTTGATTCGTTTTTCAAATTCAAAGCGGTGAATACAAATCCTGTAAAATAAGATATTTACTGCCCAAACTACCCAGCCTGTCCATAAATTGTGGCTCAGGAAATGCGCGCCACGCATCATTTGCCCCCAGCCCATTAGAAAGCCTAAGATGATGCCAGCGATAAGATAAAAATAAGCACGTTTAGGTTGCTCAAGACGATAAACAAAATAGCCTGTCATTAAAATAAAGCCTGCGCTTGCATGACCACCTGGAAAGCAATGACCATGTGTAGAAGTAAAGTCCCACACATAACTTAAAGCAGTCGGATGAACCATATTCCAAGGGCAGGCGTGAGCAGATTGTGATTTTAATAAGCCAACTATACCGCTACCAATCATGCTCACAAAAAACATATAGCCATATTGCCAGCGGTAAAGCTTCAATTTTTCTACTTTGAATGATGCAATCCACAGACCTAAAAAGATCACATAAACGGTGGTGATGATTTGTTTTACGATTTCATGGTTAACCCTGACAAGGTACCAATTGTCCCGATTAAAAAAATGACCTGTTGAATCCATCCAAGGGTGGATGAAATACATATCAATTTTCCCACCCACCGGAAATATAAATAAAAGTATAAAAAAACTAAGGGCTAGAAAAATAAGCTGAAGTTGAAAAAATTGTTTTTGTTGGTTCATTGCGATGCAAAATCAATTTGAGTGTGAGTTGAAGGCATTACATAAAATAAAACTTAAATTGTTCTTAAACTAAACAAATTTTAATGTTTAAATAAAGTTGATTTTAAAAATAATATTGATGATTCATAGGTATATATTATTTACTTATAGAAATTATGTGGGGGTTTTTTTAGTCATTTTGGCTTGTGAGAACTTTTGAAATAATGATAAGCAGAATATTAACTCTGCTTATCAATCACTGAATTAGAACATACCTTCTTCGGAGTTTGCAGAAATTTTATGAATGGATAAATCTGCACCTCTAAACTCATCTTCTTGAGATAAGCGAATGCCAATGGTTGCTTTGAGTAAGCCGTAGACAATAAAGCCGCCAGCGAGCGCAATGGCAATTGCAAGTGTTGTACCAATGAGCTGTGAGGCAAAAGATACACCACCTAAACCACCAAGCCATTGTTGACCAAATAGACCTACTGCAATACCACCAAATGCACCACACACACCATGTAATGGCCATACCCCCAATACATCATCAACTTTGAGTTTGTTTTGTGTGTAGGTAAATAGGTACACAAACATCGCACCGGCTGCACCACCAATAACAAGCGCGCTGATTGGATGAACAATGTCAGACCCTGCACAGATTGCGACTAGGCCTGCAAGTGGACCGTTATGTAAGAAACCAGGGTCATTTTTACCAATCGCATTTGCTGTAATCGTTCCCCCAACCATTGCCATGAGTGAGTTAATGGCAACTAGACCAGAAATAGCATCTACACGCTGAGCACTCATCACGTTAAAGCCAAACCAGCCTACAATTAAAATCCATGAACCAAGCGCCAAAAATGGAATAGAAGATGGTGGGTGAGCACTTACGCGACCATCTTTCTTATAACGACCAGAACGTGCTCCCAATAAAATGACAGCAGCAAGCGCAATCCAGCCACCCATAGCGTGGACAACAACTGAACCAGCAAAGTCATGAAAAGCTGCACCAAAGGTAGTTTCTAACCACTTTTGCAGACCATAGTTACCATTCCAGACCATGCCTTCGAAAAAAGGATAAACCAGCGCAACTAAAGCGAGTGTTGCAATGGCTTGAGAACGCATTTTTGCACGTTCGGCAATACCACCTGAAATAATGGCAGGAATTGCCGCAGCAAAAGTGAGTAAAAAGAAGCAACGCATGAGGTTGTAGCCATGATCGCTTGATAAAACCGTACCATCATGGAAGAAATGCTGGCCATAAGAAATGTAGTAGCCAACAAAGAAATATGCGATTGCGGAGAGGGCAAAGTCAGTCAGAATTTTACTCAGTGCGTTCACCTGATTTTTATGGCGAACCGTACCAAGTTCCAAGAATGCAAAACCTGCGTGCATGGCAAGAACCAAAACAGCACCAAGTAATAAGAAAAATAGATCTACATTTTGCATAGCATGCTCGAAAAAAGTGCTAAATTCCATTTTGGAACAAATCTGGATCTGTGAATTGCACCAAAATAGATTTAAGGAATCTAAAAACCTAAGTTTGTCGAAACAAACTCAATTGCATGAAAATGAATATGCAATAAGCGCACCAATTTAGATTGGGTAATGAGGTTTTGACGACAAATGGTGCGTTGAATTGCTCGAGATAAGGGCGATACTCATGCTTTTATGTTAAAAATCATCTAATACGCTTATAAATTGACCTAAAAAAGTTCGTTATTAAAATTTAAAAGAGTTGTTTGTATTTGAACTAATGATCCGACCAAACTTCCTGAGCAACTTCAATAAATGCTTTCACAGCTGGACTCATATGCTTTTTATTTTTCACTGCGAGTCCAATAGAACGTTTAAGGTTCGGTTTAAAGGGGCGTTTAACTACATTTGGATAGAGTGAGAGTAACTCTTTAGTAATTACCATATCAGACACAATGGAGACCCCTAGCTGGTTGTGGACCATGCTGACGATACTCAGAATTTGTGAAACATAAAATTTGATATCTGGTTTAACGTTAAAGTTTTTTAGAATTAATTCGACCTGATGTCTACTACCTGCCATTGTCATGATAAAAGGGCAGTTTTCTAGTTGTGCTGGATCAATATAGAGTTGTTGCGCCAGTGGGTAACCATTTGGAATTAGGGCAACAAAACGGTCTTCGATTAAAGGGAATGTATCGAACCGCTCATCTGGCATAATCAAAAAACCGACCTCTATACGCCGTTCCAATAACCATTGAGCCACTTCTTTATCCTCACCTTCATCGATATAAATTTCGATTTTAGGATAGCGCTGCCGAAAGCTTTCTAAAATTTCAGGCAATAGATAAATGGATGATGAAGCCCCAAAAGATCCGATATGTAATGTGCCTTCATTTAACCCATGGATCGCAGCCACTTCTTTTTCTAATGTATTAGAAATACTCAATAGCTCTTTTACATGAGTGAGTAACTGCTGACCTGTTGTAGTCAGCTCAATATCACTTTGAGTTCTTGAAATGAGGTTAATACCCCATTGTTGTTCTAATGACTTAAGCGCATGAGAAACTGCCGACTGTGAAATTCCCAGCTTTTCTGCTGTAGCAGTAAAGCTTTTTAGTTCAGCAATAAGTGCGAAAATTTCAAGCTGGGTAAATGTCATGTTGTACTTATTATGAGTAAAAACTCATTTTATCATGAGTTTTCATTATCTTTAATATATGAGTAAGCCAAAGGAATTGCCAAAAATAGCAAGTCCTTCAATCAAACTCGAGTAAAGAAATGAATAGCATTGTTTTATCTCTTTTTCCTTTAGTTGCATTAATTGCATCGGGATACTTATTTAAAAAATATCGTTTTTTTAGCGATGAATTTTGGGCTGGGGCAGAGAAGCTCAATTACTATATTTTATTTCCAGCTTTACTTTTTAGTACGTTGTCGACCGCGAAAATTGACTTACAAAGTTTGAGTACAGCCATTATTGCTATGTTGATTGTGGTTTTGGCAGTCACCATTTTCTTGTACCTACTTCGCGTGTTTTGGCATATATCGCCTGCACGTTTTGGTGTGCACGTACAAAGTATGGTGCGCTTTAATACTTATATTGGTCTGGCGTTAGTGACTTCGCTTTTTAAAAGTGAAGGAATGGCAATTCTGGCAATTTTATTGGCGCTTTGCATTCCACTTGTGAACGTTATTTCGGTGCTTGCCCTAACCTCTAAAGAACACATGGCGCTTAAGCCTGTTTTGATTGCACTTCTTAAAAACCCTTTAATTGCATCGTGTGTGGTGGGAGCGGCAGTCAATGCACTTCACATCCCGATTTGGGAAGGCTTTTCTAGCTTTATTAAGCTTTTTTCAGCATCGAGTTTGCCACTAGGTTTGTTATGTGTGGGCGCAGCTTTACAGTTTATGCAAATTAAAAAAGATATTGTCGTGTTGGCGGCAGACACTTTTGCACGACTTTTGGCAGTGCCTGCTTTAGCCTATGTGGTCTGCATGTGGTTTGGTTTACCAAGCTTACAAACACAGATTTTAGTGATTTTCTTTGCGCTACCCACAGCTTCTGCATCATACATTTTAACCAAAGTTTTAGGTGGCGACAGCCAACTCATGGCAGCCGTGATTAGCTTTCAAACCTTATGTGCTGCCGTGACTTTACCAGTAGTGATTTGGTGGATCTCTTAAGATATAAACATTTAGGTATACACGTTCTATTTTCTAAAAATTAATAGGCTAATTCTGACTTAAGAAATGCTTTACTACCTTCCTCATCTGATTATTGCTACACTTTTTTCTTTTTCAGGTGGATGAGTATGTCCTTTGATCTCAAAGTGAGCTTACAGCAAAGGTCTGAGCCGTCTGCACAGCAGAAAAAACTTAATCGCCTGATTGATAAAATAGAGCAGCAAAAAGTTAGCCTTAGCACATGGCAAAATGCACAAGCTGAGATTCAACAGCATATTCGGCAAAAATTGATGCCTGTGTATAGCGATTTACATGAAGTGCTATTTCAGCAGTTGGATCAACTTTGGAATATGTTACATAGCCATGAGTTTTCCAAAGCGGATATGCAACAACTAGACGAAAAAATTGCCCAGCTTGCACAAATGTTGAAGCGCTCCAAACAGCTATCTGAAGAACAGTTGGAGTTAGTGAAGCAGATTGATACCTTTTATCAGCAACATGCTCAAAAGTTAGAAAAGAAAAATAAAAGGGCTCAGCCAATAAAATCCGAATACGGTGAAAATACTGATCAATGTTCTGAATTTGATGAAGACTTTGAACAGTATGCTGCCGAGCAGCAACACGCGCGTGAACAAGCCAAACAGCAAAGACAACAACAGAAGCGTGAACAAGCTGAGCAAATGGCAGCGCAGTCACTTAAAACGGTTTATTTAAAAATTGCCGCGATGATTCACCCAGACCGTGAGCAAGATGAAACAAAGAAACAGGAAAAAACTGAGTTGTTTCAACAGGCAAGTCAGGCCTATGAAAAGCAGGATTTGTTTTATTTACTCAAACTCCAGTTACAGCTTGAACAGAATAAAGGAGTAGGAGCTAAAGAATTATCTACCGAGCAATTAAGGTTTTATAAACTGGCTTTGGATGCACAAAGCCAGCAGCTTGAAAGCCAAATAGCTGAGATTTTAGACTCTTTTCAATTAGCGGAGAATGTGAAAGCGGAGCATGTACATATTAGTGATGTTTATAAAGCTGTCGATGCTGATTGTGCTGAGTTAAAGCAGCAGGTGAAGTGGGAAAAAGAACGCTTAAAGCACATGAAAAAAGCGAGTGGGGTGGAGATGTTGTTGGGGCATGGGGTTTTATAGTCTAATAATCCCTCTTCTGGAGAAGAGGGATTATCTAATAAATGAATCTATGTGGAAGACAATTTGAGAAATTCGTTTGTAGTTTCAATATGATGTTTAATAGAAATTTTCTTACTGATTCCTAGTCCCGGATAGTGTTTTTTATTTCTATAGTTACGAAAATCATTAATAGCTGAAGTTTTATAAAATGAAACTTTCTCAAAATCAACATCTTGAAGGAACTTGTTGACCGCATCTAGAAATTTTTTTCCTACATTATCAGTAGAGTTGTCATCATATGATAAATAATGTTTTACATATTTTGTATGATTTCTATTCAAATCAGTATATGTGCTATGAATTGCAACCACAAAGGCTGGGCCTCCACCATTTGAATATTTTTTCGGTGTTATAGTAAAGTCACCGTAACCTATCACATTTTTTTTATTTTTAAATTGCACATTTAGATCTGTAAGTAAGCTTTCTGATGGGTAATCAGCATTTCTCTTTATCTTTGGGAAAAAATCACCATATAAAACGATGTTTTCAAGCTTATCAATTATTGACTCTCCCGTGTGTTGGGGAAGGAATAAAATTTTGGCTTGACTTAGTAAGTGTTCATCAATTGCATAGTATTCATCAAATAATAGAGTGAAGTCGTTAAATTTTTTTAGAAAAAAATCTGCATTTGGATTATTCATATTAATGCAAGGTAAATAGTCAATATTAATCTTGCTCGCTTCAAGGAGAGTGTAAAAGAGATCAGAGTTGTTTTTATACTCCCCAATATTTGGATTCATTATAATAATAGGGCGAATATTCTTCTCGTTTAATTTTTTTACACTTAAAAGAAGGTCTTTAGTATTTTTTTTAACTGGTTCTATTATAGGTAAAAAATAGTCGAAACTATTTATTAGAGCTAATTCTTTTAAAGCAGATAATTCATGTTGTTTCCCACGGAGTATTGGAAAGTACATTTATTGTTTCCCCATTTTTTAATTGTATGATATCAGCGAGACTTCTTAGATCAGACTTTTGAAAGTTATAACTAATGACTGCATTAGTAAGTGATGTTGGAAACTTACTGATTGTTTTATCATCATTCTTTCTCTTTTTTTTCAAAATTTCAATAAAAAATTTATTCAATTTTTTTTCGTTGGGGAAATTTTTAATAATAGAAAGACAATGGTCATATATTTCAGTATTTGGAACGTCTACATTTTTCTTTGTGATTTGATTAGCTAACAACTTAAACTCAGGTTGTCTTAATGATTGCATTATTAAATTTTTATCAATTACAAAGTTTTTAATGTGTGATCTTCTAATTTTCTTTAGATTTAATTTGTTGTTAAACTCAATAATACCTATATATTCTGGTAAATAGTTTAATAGCTTTTTTGTGAATTTAGGCGCACATACTACATATATTTCATTGAAAAGTTTTTCATACTCTTTTAATTGTAAGTCTAACCTTTGTAAGCTATCAAATTCAGTCTTAATTTCATAGCAAGTTGATTTTCCATTTAATATTACACAATCTGCTTTTCTTTGGCCTACACGAAATTCTGTTAGAACCGTAGCATTTTCAAAACTATATTTTTCTAAAAATAATTTCTGAATAATCATATTCTTATATATATATTCATTTGCATAATTCTGACTTAATAATTTAAACGATTCATTGAAAATATCTGCTATTGAAAACTCTTTATTAGTACTAAAAAAATCAATATGAATTTGATTAATAAACTCTAAGTTGCCTCGAGAAAGTTGTTGTAAATGAGCACTTGTAAATAGTTGTGCTAATTTTTTGTAGTCAGTATTCATATTTTATCCAGATAATTTATATGTCTAAGATAAAAAATCTCCCCTATGAATTTGACATAAGGGAGGTTTATCAAACCACTATATTAAAGCGCAGCAATTTGCTCCATATTCGCTTTAACTTTCTCTAACTGAGCAGCAAACTCAGCAAGCTTCGCTTTTTCACCTTCAACAACCGCTGCTGGTGCTTTAGATACAAAGCCTTCGTTTGCAAGTTTGCCCGCAATTTGATCGTGTTGCTTTTGGATTTTATCCAAGTCTTTTTGCAAACGAGCAAGCTCAGCTTTAGGGTCAATTAAGCCTTTCATTGGTACAAATACCGATGCATGGCTTACAACGCTAGAGCAAGACAAAGGCGGTTCTTGGTCTTTATTCAAGAATTCAATGCTTTCAACTTTAGCCAATGCTTTGAACAACGCTTCAATACGAATGATTTGTTCACGTTCAGCGTCAGATGTGTTTTGAAGTAATACTGGCAACAAGCGTGCATTACCTAAGCCTAACTCACCACGAATGTTACGTACCGCACCAATCAAGCCTTGAAGCCATTGCATATCTGCTTCAGCTTGTTCGTTGATTTTTGCTTGCTCAGGAATAGGGTATTGAGCAGTCATAATCGTTGGGCCGCCTTGACCAAGCATTGGTGCAAGAGTCTGCCAAATTTCTTCTGTCAAATACGGCATTAATGGATGAGCTAAACGTAAAGAAGCTTCCATCACTGCAAGCAATACACGGCGTACTTCAGCTTTACGCTCTTCTGCAACTTCTGCATCGTTCAGAACTGGTTTAGTTAACTCAACATACCAGTCACAGTATTCATTCCAAATAAAGTCGTAAATCGCTTGTGCAGCAAGGTCTAAACGATACGTTGCAAACGCTTGGTGTACAGCAGCTTCTGCTTTTTGCAGACGGCTCATAATCCATTGTTCTGGAAGCTCCCATAGATCAGGACGAGCTTCTTGACCAACAGTTTGACCTTCAACATTCATCAGAACGAAACGAGTCGCGTTCCAGATTTTGTTACAGAAGTTACGGTAGCCTTCAACACGTTTTAAATCGAACTTGATGTCACGACCAGTGTTTGCAAGGGCACAGAACGTGAAACGAACTGCGTCAGTACCGTAAGCATTAATACCTTCAGGGAACTCTTTGCGCGTTGATTTTTCAATCTTCGCCGCATCTTTCGGGTTCATCAAGCCAGTCGTACGTTTTGCAACTAAGCTTTCTAAATCAATACCGTCAATCAAATCTAATGGGTCAAGTACGTTACCTTTAGACTTCGACATTTTTTGACCTTCACCATCACGTACCAAGCCGTGAACGTAAACAGTCTTGAATGGTACTTGAGATGAACCATCTTCATTTTTCATGAAGTGTAGGGTCATCATGATCATACGGGCAACCCAGAAGAAAATGATGTCAAAACCAGTCACCAACACATCTGTTGGGTGGAAAGTTTTTAAGAAATCATTTACTTCATCTTGCTTCGCATCGCCAGTCCAACCTAAAGTTGAGAATGTCCAAAGCGCAGAAGAGAACCATGTATCAAGAACGTCTTCGTCTTGTTTAAGTTCAACGTCAGCAGCGATGTTGTTTTTCTCACGAACTTCTTCTTCGTTACGACCCACATAGATGTTGCCATTCGCATCGTACCAAGCTGGAATACGGTGACCCCACCAAAGCTGACGTGAAATACACCAGTCTTGAATGTCACGCATCCACGCCATGTACATGTTGCTGTACTGCTCTGGAACAAACTTAATACGGCCATCTTGAACTGCTTCAATTGCAGGCTCAGCAAGAGGTGCAATTTTTACATACCATTGGTCAGTTAATAATGGCTCAATGATTACGCCTGAACGGTCGCCACGTGGAGCTTTCAAGTCATACGGTTGGATTTGATCTAACCAGCCTTCAGCTTCAGCTTGAGCAACTAATTTTTTACGTGCTGCAAAGCGTTCTAAACCAGCGTATTCCGCAGGTGCAGTAATGGTTTTAGAAATTTGTTCACCAGCTTTGGCAATATATTCGAACTCACCTAAAACTTCGGCATTTTTGTTGAAGATATTAATGATTGGCAAACTATTGCGTTTACCTAGGTCATAGTCGTTAAAGTCATGAGCAGGCGTGATTTTTACACAGCCAGTACCAAAGTCTTTTTCAACGTAGTCGTCAGCAACGATCGGAATTAAACGACCAGTAATTGGCAATACAATATTTTTACCAACAAGGTGTGCATAACGCTCATCTTCAGGATGAACAGCAACCGCAGTATCGCCCAGTAACGTTTCAGGACGAGTTGTTGCAACGACTAAATAGTCTTTGCCATCTTGAGTTTTAACTGATTTGTCTTCAAAGAAATATTTAAAGTGCCAAAGTGAGCCTTTTTCTTCTTTGCTTTCAACTTCAAGGTCAGAAAGAGCAGTTTGAAGTTTAGGGTCCCAGTTTACAAGGCGCTTACCACGGTAAATTAAACCGTCTTCGTGTAAACGAACGAATACTTCTTTAACTGCGTTTGATAAACCTTCATCCATCGTGAAGCGTTCACGTGACCAGTCTACAGATGAACCTAAGCGACGAATTTGTTTAGTAATCGTGCCGCCAGATTGTTCTTTCCATTCCCAAACTTTTTCGATGAACTTATCACGGCCCAAGTCATGACGAGTCACACCTTGTAAGCCAAGTTGACGCTCAACAACCATTTGAGTTGCAATACCCGCATGGTCAGTACCTGGTTGCCACAAGGTGTTTTTACCCATCATACGGTTATAACGGGTGAGGGCATCCATAATGGCATTGTTAAAGCCATGGCCCATGTGCAAACTACCAGTGACGTTTGGTGGCGGAATCATGATACAGAATGATTCACCGTGACCAGAAGGTTTGAAGTAACCTTGTTCTTCCCACGTTTGGTACCACTTCTTTTCGATCTCGGTTGGATCGTATGTGGTCGCAATATTTTGAGCGGTTTGAGCGTCAGTCATAGTAGCTTAGATCGAATATGCATAAAAAATTGCACCTATTGTAGCAAAAAAATGCCTCGAAATTAATGTGCTGAAAACAGATAAACGGTTTTGTATTTTTTTCAAAAAACGGTAGATTTATGAAAGATGGATCACAATTTAATCGTGTAGACACACGGCAGAAAAATTACAAAAGAATTGAAAAAGGATGTTGCTCATGAGTTATGAAGTTTTTTTGAAAATTTCCGATTCAACTTATACCCAATTCGAGACCATTCGGCAGAAACTGCATGATGGGGTAAGCCAAAGTCAGGCAAAACCTTTAGGGGATGTATTGTCTGACCTTTCTTGTGAAATTATTGAGCAGGTTTTTTCTGTACTTTTACAGTCAGGGAATACAACTATGTCTCCAAAACAGCAAGCTGAGTCTGAAAAAGTGATTCAGCAAGTTTTAGAGACTTTTCGAAAATACATGCCTTGGTCAGTTTCATTCTTTGGAAATGAACGTCTTTTACCTTTAGTCGATTACATGACATCTCTGATGAAAGAGCAGGGACAGCAAGTTTATATTACCTATCCGGTTACGCTTCAACTCGTGCAACAAGCCGAAAGTCTGACTCAGCAAATTCGTGATGGGAATATGCAGAGTGTGGCAGCTGCTTTTGAGACCCTCATTCAAATTGTAGATTTAGGCGTAACAAGCCTAGTACGTGAACCTAAAAAGCGTTTAAAATTTAATTTAGTTGTCGATAAAACCCTGAATGGGGTGATCAACATGACGACGCATTTAGGCTATAAACGTTTGGAAAAGTTAGGTACACAGGTCGATCAGACCACAGCAACTCATTATATCAACCACTTTTTGGCCTTCATGCATCAAGCTGCATAATTTAAAAAGATAATAGGAACATAAAGCATGGCCAAACTTGATACTTTGCAAAATAAAGTGGTATGGATTACGGGAGCATCTTCTGGTTTAGGCAAGGCCTTGGCTGGGGAGTTGGCTTTGCAAGGTGCAGAGGTGATTTTGACATCTCGTCGTTTTGATGAATTAGAAGCAGTTCGAGTGGGTTTGTTAAATCCAGATCAACATTTATCTGTGGTTGCAGATATTACTGATGAAAAGCAGGTACAAGAAGCCTATGAGCAGATTTTAAAAGCGAAAGGCAGAATTGACTGGCTTATTAATAATGCAGGCTTAAGCCAACGTGCTTTAATTGAAGATACGACGATGGCAACTGAACGCGCCATTATGGAAGTCGACTATTTCTCACAAGTGGCATTAACCAAAGCTGTGCTTCCGACCATGCTAAAACAAAAGTCTGGTCGAGTTGTATTTGTGTCGAGTGTGGCGGGTTTATTAGGAACGCAGTACCGTGCAAGTTATTCGGCTGCTAAAGCTGCAATTCATATGTGGGCGAATAGTTTACGTGCCGAGGTCTCAGATCAAGGTGTTGAAGTTTCAGTTATTTTCCCGGGCTTTGTAAAAACTAATGTTTCTTTTAATGCGTTAAATGGTGCTGGACAACCTCAAGGTCATCAAGATGAAGCCATCGAGAATGGTTTGGAGGCAGATGTATTTGCAGAGCAATCTGTAAAAGCATTAATGCAAGGCCAAGAATATATTGTTGTTGGTGGAGCAAAAGAAAAACTAGGGGTTATGGTTTCTCGGATGTCGCCAAAACTTCTCTATAAAATGATTCGGAAAACAAAAGTAAAATAAAAAAGTGATTTTGCCGTGCTAAATTGATGGAAAACCCGCATAGAAGGTTCACCATGGATCAAGATTATCACCGTATTTTAGAAGTCATTACGCGTTTTCAATTGGTCTTTGACCAGAAAAATTGGGACGCTTTTGATGAGTTATTGGCAGATCAACTTGAGGTGGACTATTTCCAGTTTAGGGGAGAGCCTTTATGTGTCGTGTCTTGTCATGAATATAAAGGTTCTCGGCAACAGGCGTTGTCGCATCTTCGGTTGCAACATAACTTAAGTAATCCGATCATCCGTATTGAACAAGATCGGGCATGGTTAGAATGTAATTATCAAATTTATCGTTTTTCAGAAAATGATTATTTTCATTCGTTTGGTCGTTATTATTTTACTTTGGCAAAACAACAGGGCAGTTGGAAAATTACCGGAATTTGCCAACATTTAACTAAAAATATTGGCAATCCACGCATTCATTTTTCTAGTGTAGGGCAGTATTAATCTTTTACTGCTGTACCGTAGGCAAAGACTTCGACCATTCCGCCCTGCATTCCTAGTTCGGTTGTACTCAGCCGAACTCCCATAATATGGTTAGCTCCTGCGGTATGGGCTTGTTGTTTTAAACGAACAATTGCTTCACGGCGAGCACGCTCAACCACACTTTCATAACTGGTGAGGCGACCACCCAAAACATTCTTAATGGATGCCAATACATATTTAAAGTAATCGTGAGAAATCACAACATTACTGCTAATAAAGTGGCCTAGTTGATCACTCGTCGCAAAACGATTCGTATCAATTCGGATATGGGCCAGTCGTTGCTCTTTTTCTAGAAGTTCATTCAAATGTTTTCGTTCAATATGGCGCCCAAAACCCCAACCAATACTGAAAAGAATCAGAAAAATAACAAGCTGAAAAATAAGATTTTCCATTTTCTACCTATGCACTAAATGGATCTGGTAGATGGGGTGCTTGAGGCTGTACGACTACTGCTGTGCCATATACAAATAGTTCGGAAGCACCTTGAGCAATATTTGAAGTTGAAAAACGAATACCAACAATTGCATTCGCACCCAGTTGCTGGGCTTTGGCAATCATACGATGCATGGCTTCTTGGCGGGATTCTTCTAATAATTCGGTATAACCTGTAAGTTCACCACCCACAATATTTTTTAAACTCGCCATCAAGTCACGGCCAACATGCTTACTACGGACTGTACTTCCATAAACAACATCAAGCTGTTTTAAAATCTGGTGGCCTGGAACACTTTCTAAATTACTCAGTAACATTATTTTTTATCAATCTAAATCTCTTAAGGTTTCAAGATAAGAAATATTCACATGAGATGCAATAAAAAAGCCCACCGAAGTGAGCTTTTATAGATAAGTTATTTAAAACTTATTGCTTTTTAAGTTCAGCACTTGATGGTTGATTAACCACTGTATCTGAAGAGTTTGCTTTTAAACCGCCACCTAGAGTTTTATATAACTCGATTTGGTTGTTTAAGTTAGCTTGTTGAAGCAACAATAAACCTTGTTCTGCTGAATAAGATGAACGCTGTGCATCAAGAACAGTTAAGTAACTATCAATACCAGCACGGAAGCGGGCATTTGATAATGTGTAGTTGCGGTTAGTTGCTTCTACTAGACGTTGTTGAGCTGTTAAACGTTCACCAATATTGGCACGAGTGGCAAGCGCATCATTAACTTCGCGGAATGCAGACTGAACTGATTTTTCATAATCAGACAATGCGATTTTCTGATCGGTTTCAGAAATTTTTACATTCGCACGACGTGTGCCCCAGTCAAAGATTGGTAAGTCTAGGCTTGGCCCAATTGACCATGCAAAACCACCAGACTTAAATAAATCACTTAAGTCAGTCGATGCGTAACCTGCAGAACCCGTTAAGCTAATTGTTGGGAATAAACGTGCTTTTGCAGCACCAATATTCGCACCAGCAGCGCTTAAGTTATATTCGGCAGCTTTTACATCTGGACGGTTGTTAAGCAAGTCGCTTGGTAAACCAGCTGTATATACATTCTGTTGAGTAATGCGTTTTACAGGTTGGTTTGGCAACAAGTTTTGCGGAATCGATTGACCTGATAACAAGTTCAACAAGTTTTGTGCTTGAGCCATCTGAGTTTTGTAGTTCGCTACATCGTTACGCGCAGTTTCTACAGAAATCTGTGCCTGACGTAGTGGAACTTCACTGTCGATACCCACATCAAAACGTTTTTTGTTGAGGTTGTAAGAGTCTTGCTGTGCTTTAAGCGTTTGCTCTGCAAGCTTTAGATTCGCCGATGCAAAAGAATAGTTCAACCATGCTTGAGCAACCTGACTAATCAGACTGATTTGTGTCGAATCACGTGCACTTTGCGTTGAAAGATAACTATCTAATGCAGCATCTTTCAAGCTACGAACGCGGCCCCAAAAATCAAGCTCATAGGCGGTTACACCCAAACCCACCTGATAGGTAGAGTAGGGGTTATTCGGATCACGGCTTTGAGAAACCTGACGAATTGCACTACCACTTGCTCCGATGGTTGGAAGCTGGTTGTTTTGAGTAATTCGATATTGCTGTTGAGCACGTTCAATATTGAGCGTTGCTGTACGTAAGTCACGGTTGTTGGCAAGAGCCAAATCAATCACTTCGAGCAAACGAGGGTCAGAAAAGAACTGTTTATAACCCTGTTCTGCAATAGACGTACCAGAAGCGCTGTTATATCCATAGCTTTGTGGTATATCGGTTTTCACGACTGGTTCTGGGCCGCGCATGCTTTGACAAGCTGCCAAAGCAAGCGCAAGTGCAGATACCGCAATGCTACGACCTGAAATAGACCATACTTTTTGCATCACGATTTATGCTCCTGAGTGTTTATGGTTTTTGGTTTGTACTTAAAGATACTACGAATCCACACATAGAATACAGGGATAAAGAAGATACCTAAGAACGTTGCACTGAGTACGCCACCGAGTACACCGAAGCCGACTGAGTGCTGACTTCCTGCACCAGCACCTGTTGAAAGGGCAAGTGGAAGTACACCAAAACCGAAGGCAAGGGTGGTCATAATAATTGGACGTAAACGCATTTTTGAAGCATGTAAAGTTGCATCAAGTAGGTCTTCGCCTTTTTCCTGCAACTCTTTTGCGAACTCAACAATCAAGATCGCATTTTTTGCAGAAAGACCAATTACCGCGATCATCGCTACCTGGAAGTAAATGTTATTTGAGAGATTTGGATCTCCTTTAATAATCATACCCAAGTAAGTCAATACGATTGCACCAATAATACCAAGTGGTACTACAAGTAAAACCGAGAACGGAATAGACCAGCTTTCATATAATGCAGCTAAGCAAAGGAAAACGATTAACAATGAAAGAGCATAAAGGAATGGAGCTTGAGCACCAGACTCACGTTCTTCAAGTGATAAACCTGTCCATTCATAGTCGAAACCTTGTAAGCCCATAGATGGTAACTTAGCAATAATTTCTTCCATGGCTTTCATGGAATCACCAGAACTTACGCCAGGTGCAGGTGTACCTTGAATGTTAACCGATGACACGCCGTTATAACGTTCAAGACGAGGAGAACCATATGTCCATTCGCCTGTAGCAAATGCAGAGAACGGTACCATTTCGCCTTTACTATTACGTACATACCACTTGTTTAAGTCTTCAGGCATCATACGGCTACCCGAATCACCTTGAACATAAACTTTTTTCACACGACCGCGGTCAACGAAGTCGTTAATGTATGAGCCACCCCATGCAATACGCATAGTGTTGTTAATGTCAGCAATGCTAACGCCCATAGCACCAGCTTGAGCCTGATCTACATTAATTTGATACTGAGGTGTATCTTCTTGACCATTAGGACGTACCCCTACAAGACGCTTATCTTGTGAAGCCAAACCTAAAATTGTGTTACGTGCGGCAATCAGTTTCTCATGGCCTTGACCACTTGAATCTTTAAGCTGCAAGTTAAAACCAGCAGTTACACCTAGTTCAGGCATTGCTGGAAGCTGTAATGGCATGATGTAAGATGCGTCTTTGACGATCATGTTTAATGCCATACCGCGCTGAATTAACGCACCAATTTGAGATTCTGGTGAAGTACGTTCACTCCAGTCTTTCAATTTAACGAAGCCAATACCAGCATTTTGACCAACACCCGTGAATGAGAAACCTGAAACGGTGAAAATAGATTCCACTGTATCTTTTTCATTCATGAAGAAGTTTGTCATGGTATCAACAACTTTATTCGTACGATCAAGCGTTGCATTCGGTGGTAATTGTACAAGTGTCATGACCACGCCCTGATCTTCTTCTGGTAAGAATGAAGATGGGAGTTTTTGGAACAAGAACACCAATAGGCCAATCACTAAAGCGTAAAGTACGCCAGAGAAGATTTTGCCTTTAAGCATGCGGCTAACACCATTTTGGTAGCTATGCGACATGCGGTCAAAACCGTTGTTAAATCCTCTGAAGAAACGAGCAAAAATATTATTGCTTGGTTCTTTATTAGGATCATGCTGTTTTAAAATTGTTGCACAAAGTGCTGGCGTGAAGGTTAACGCCACAATTAACGATAAGACCATTGCTGTTACAAGGGTAATCGAGAATTGGCGGTAAATTACACCAGTCGTACCACCAAAGAATGCCATTGGTACGAATACCGCTGTCAATACGCTTGTAATACCAATTAATGCACCAGAAATCTGTTCCATTGATCGTGAAGTCGCCGTGACCGGATCGGTATGCTCTTCACTCATTACACGTTCAACGTTTTCTACTACAACAATGGCATCATCGACCAGAAGACCAATTGCCAATACCATAGCGAACATGGTTAAGGTGTTAATTGAGAAACCAAAGATATTGATGACAGCAAATGTACCTAATACAACAACAGGTACAGCAAGTGTAGGAATAATGGTTGCACGCCAGTTCTGCAAGAACAAGAACATGACAATGAATACTAAAATTACCGCTTCAATTAATGTGTGTACAACACTTTCAATTGAAAGACGAATAAATGGAGTAGTGTCATAAGCCAGTTTATCTGCAAGGCCTGCTGGATAGTTCTTACGTAATTCGGTTAAACGATGTTCAACAGCATCAGCGGTATCAAGTGCGTTGGCACCAGTTGCAATTTTAATTGCAAGACCACCAGCAGGTTTACCATTAAACTTCGAATCGAACTGATAGTTATCAGAACCTAACTCAACACGAGCAACATCTTTTAAACGAACCTCAGCACCTGATGCTGTGTTCTTTAAGAAGATATTTTTAAATTGCTCAGGTGTTTGCAACAAGCTTTGTGCATTCACTGTCGCGTTAAGCACTTGACCTTGTACCGCTGGCGCTCCGCCTAACTGACCTACAGCAACTTGTGAGTTTTGCGCTTGTAAAGCAGTCGCAATATCACTTGGTGTTAACTGGTAATTAGTCAATTTTGCAGGGTCGAGCCAGATACGCATTGCGTATGAACCACCAAAGACTTGTACCTCACCAACACCAGCAACACGGCTAAGTGGTTCTTTAATTGACGAGTTTACGTAATCTTTAATGTCTGAGTCTGAAAGGGTATTGTCTGGTGAATAGAATGCAATAACTTGCAAGAAGCTTGCACCAGATTTGGTAACTGTCACACCTTGACGTTGAACATCTTCAGGTAAAAGGGCAGTTGCAGATTGCAGTTTGTTTTGAACCTGAACCTGTGCAATATCTGGATCAATACCTTGTTCAAAGTTTAATTGAATAGAGGCCTGACCGTTAC
Source organism: Acinetobacter sp. AC1-2 (assembly GCF_016124155.1). NCBI lineage: Bacteria > Pseudomonadati > Pseudomonadota > Gammaproteobacteria > Moraxellales > Moraxellaceae > Acinetobacter > Acinetobacter sp. AC1-2. The sequence continues at coordinate 51,525 of NZ_JABFFO010000004.1, read as the reverse complement.
CCGCACTGTTAGATGAAATATAACGTAAACCATCTAGACCATTCATTTGTTGTTCAATGATCTGGGTTACGGTGTTTTCAACAGTCTCAGCCGATGCACCAGGATAAGTTGCAGCAATTGTAACTGTCGGTGGTGCAATCGTCGGATACTGTGCAATAGGCATTTTTGTGAGCGTGAGAATACCCGCTAACATAATGACTAGTGCAATCACCCACGCAAAAATGGGGCGATGAATAAAAAATTGTGCCATTCAATCTACCCCTTATGCATTAGATGCTTTCTGTTCTGCTTGAGGTTTACCTGATTGAGCCGGTTTTGTCGCATTTGGAGCTGCACCTTGAGGGGTTGCTGGTTGAGCTTGGTAAGGTTTTGCTGACACTTCTTGCCCTTCTTTAACTTTGGCAACACCATCAACAATCACTTTCTCACCAGCTTTGAGACCATTGGTCACAATCCAGTTTTGTCCTTGAACACCAGAAGTTTCAACAGGACGACTCTCAACAGCACCTTTTGCATTAACAAGCATTGCAATGGCTTGACCTGTCGGTAAACGTGTAATTGCAGCTTGAGGAATCAGATAAGCATTTGGAACTACACCTTGAACAATCTGCGCAGTTGTGTACATGCCTGGAAGTAACAGATGATTCGGGTTCGAGAATACGGCACGTAAAGTAATCGTTCCTGTATCCTGATTTACAGAAGCATCAGAGAAAGCAAGTTGTCCTTCGATTGGATAGGTTGAACCATCTTCGAGCTTCAATTTTACTTTCGTGTTGTTACTATTGTCTAAACTACCTTTACTCAATTGTTGACGTAAACGTAATAACTCGGCGCTAGACTGGTTAATATCAACATAGATTGGATCTAACTGTTGAATCGTCACTAAAGGATCAGTTTGGTTTGCAGTGACTAAAGCACCAGCTGTTACAGAAGAACGTCCAGACTGACCAGAAATTGGTGAGCGAATTGTAGAATAACCAAGATCTACATTTGCATTCGTTACTTGAGCTTTTGCAGCAGAAACTTGTGCTTCTGCAACATTAACCTGACCAAGTAAGTCGTCATATTCTTGTCTAGATACAGCGTTACTCGAAACAAGTTGCTTATAACGGTTTAACTTAGTACGTAGGGAAGCTAGATTTGCCTGTTGTTGTAAAAGTGATGCTTTTGCATTTTCGAGCGTTGCATGGTTAGTTCGAGAATCAAGTTGATAAAGAGCCTGACCTTCACGAACATAACTTCCTTCAGCAAACAAGCGTTTTAAAATTACGCCACTTGTTTGAGGGCGAACTTCAGAAATTTGATATGCTGAAGTACGACCAGAAAGTTCAACGCTTTGTTCAACACTTTGTGGTTGAGCAACAATAACACCTACTTCAGCAGGCGGCATTTTCTGAGCAGCAGCAGCTTGCTGTTTCTCATCGGAGCCTTTGCCACAACCAACAAGTGCGATACTTGTTGCTAATGCGCAAGCAGTAAGGGCAGGAGCCCAAAGCTTAGCCGACATCATTGTTCCACCTCGTTAGATAAAATCTAAAAATATATTTGTTTTTTACTTAACCTACTTTGTGTTTGTAATAACCAGAGCCAAAGCAGTGCAATCCAAATAAAACCTATGCCCCAACCGGCGAGTACATCTGTTGGAAAATGAACTCCAGCATATATTCTTGAAAGCCCCATACAGATAAACCAAAGACAGGAGATCAAAATGATAGAAGGAGAGTTAGTGTTGGGCTTATGGCATAACATTATCATTGCCAGACAGGCCAGTGTTGATGCATAAACACTGTGTGCACTTGGGAACGATGCACCGTAACTTTCGACAATATGATATACCTGTGGGGGTCTTGGGCGGTCAACACACCACTTGAGCAGCCAACCCATGGTGATACTGCCAATAACTCCCACGCTAATGAAAATAACAGTAATATATTTTTTATACCATGCTTGATATATACATACCAGAAAGGATAAAAAACATACAAAAGGCATACCACCTACACGTGCCAGAAAGATCGTAATAAAGTTAAGATAATCTGATCGGTGTCCACTTAATATTTGAACGCTCAGGAGATCCATAGATTGAAGTCTTGGTACAAAAAGACCAAGCACACCTAATCCAAAAAAAATACAACCAATAAAAAGCAACATATAGGGCATGTATATACCTTTGCTTATTCAAGCAGTGTCCACTACTGAAAGCCGTTAAAAGTGTACTTGCCAGTACACTTTTTTTCAAGCCTGATAGATCATCGTAAATTCATTTTGAAAATTTTTTAACATTTGGAAAAACAATCACAACAAAATTGACGGAATTCACATTTTGTGTACAAAGCAATATTGTTAATGCTCTACCTTTTTTCCACTATTTGTTGTCGTATTTTCTTCAAGTTCTAGAGGTTGTTTTGGTGGCCAGAAAAAATCGCTTGGGCGAGTCAGAAAATGGGTCATTACCAGTTTAGCTAAAGGTTTCCATTGTTCAAAGCGAACTCGACGTGCCCGTAGTGCCACAATAATGGTTAAGGTGAAACTAACGAATAAGTTAGTGAGACCAATACATAACACGCCTAAAAAGGACACGATAATCAGTCCGATATCTGGGCTGCCGTTAATTGTCATTAAACCTTGAATAAAGTTAGCCGAGGCAAAGGCAATATGGCGAATATCCAAAGGTAAACCTAGAATAAAACCTATGGTGCCCATACTTCCTAACATAATCCCGAATAAGAAGTTACCAGCTAAAGCTCCTAAATTACGCTCAATATATTCAGCAAAACGGTTAAGGCGATCTTGCCCTAACCAGTTTGCTAAACGGCGATGTGCTCTAAGGCGTGGACCGACTTTCCGGTAAACAGCCATATTGTCGAAGTATCCCGCAATAAGGCCTGACAAAAATAAGCAAACTCCGGCTATGGCTGCATGTGGAACTGCCAAAGAGGTGAAGGGATTTAGGCTGTGCAACAAATAAGTTGCTTTAGTATGAGTTAATAAAGGCTCATCAAGATAGAACTGCCAAGCAAAAGTAATGAGCGCGGCAGTAGGAATCGCAATTGAAATATTGCCTAAAATAGCAATGAATTGTGTTCGAATAATATTAATAATAAGAGCTGCTAACTCTGCAATTTGAGCTGTTTTAGAGCCTTTGCGCTGTTGTACCGTTGCAGCAAGGGCAGCAGCAGTCATTGCGGGTTGTTTGGTTGCAACTGTGAAATGAAGAACATGAATCAGAATGAACCCTAGAGAATAATTCATACTGAAAGTAAAGGCTTGCATAAGCGGAGCCATGGTCATTCTTGCTGCAAGAATTTTTAAAGATGCCATACAGGCAATAATGACACCCGCTCCAGCGGCAGCTTTATACATGCCCCAGAAACCTTTTGTATCGGTACTTACATAATGTTCGCCTGTTCGGCTAGCATTTTCAGTCACTTGAAAGGCAATGAGTTCACTTGTCGTACTTAATAAAGAGCGAACACTTTTTTCACTGTAGTGCGCCTTGGTTAAATCGGAAATAAGATGTCCTAAAGAGACATATTTTCCTTTACTGTTATCTACAACCAAATAAAGCAGTAATTCAATTCGGTCGAGGCACTGCTCAAGTAACGACAATAAATAAGTCAAACTTAAGCTGACACCAATTCTTTTGGTGGCACGGCGAATCTTTAAAACCACATCCCGACATTGTTCCAGCATAACAAATGCTTGCGATGCATCGGGAGGAGAAATAACTGCAATTTCATGTTCAGAAAGTTCTTGTTTTTTGTACTTTTCAATAAACTCAATAATTTCACGGTTCTGAACTAAAAATGGTGATTCATATTCAGTTAATTCCGGTTGAGCATTAATAAATTCAGGGTAAAGGCCAATTCCACTAATTCGATAAGTTAAGACGGTAATTGCTTTAATCATTTCACTTTGAATGACAAGCTTTTCGTCTACATTACTTTGGCTTTGTCCAATAAGACTGAATAAATTTGCCCAATCTTCATCATCAATATTATTGAGCCAGATTTTGTCACTTTCTAAATAAAAAATTCGACCAATTAATATTTTGAGTTGGCTTGCATCTTCGATTAACGGTAAAAAATGTGCTCCGAGTCTTTGTCCAAGCTGGTTCCAGAAACCATCTAAAGACAAAATTCCGCTATCGGCATATAAGCTGACTTGTTTATAGCGATTAATTAGACGTAATAAAAAAGTTTGTAGCAGAAGCGGTGCTGTAGGTGTGCGTAATAGGCTTTCAATTAAAGCCTGTATTTTTTGCTTTATCTCATCCGTATCATGAGGATCGGATGGACGAATGGCATTGACTAATTCAATGATTGGATTTTCGTCAATGACAGCTTGAGTATCCTCAAGCTGTTTCTGTATTTTTAAAAAATGATCTGAAAAATTTATATGCATAGGCAAAATAATATCTATTGTATTCGATGTAACGCAAGCTGAGTTAAGTTAATCAAAGCCTGACGATATGGTGTATCGGGTAGGTTTGATAAAGCTTGCAGTGCTGCTTCTGTTTCTTCTTGGGCACGTTGGTGACAATAATCTAAAGCACCAGACTTCTGTACAATTTCTATAACTTGAGATAATTGGTCCACTCCACCAGTTGCGATACTGCGACGAATAATCGCATGCTCATCTCCTGTTGAGTGTGCTAATGCAGAAATTAACGGTAAAGTTGGCTTACCTTCCATTAAATCATCACCAATATTTTTACCTAATGTTTCAGCATCTGAAGTGTAGTCTAAAATATCATCAATAATTTGGAATGCATTACCAAAATGACCGGCAAATAATCTCAAAGGTTCACGATACGCTTCTTGTCCTGCCAAAATAGCAGCGCCTTCTGTAGCCAGTTCAAACAGACGAGAAGTTTTACCGTGAATAATTTTTAAATAAGTTTCTTCTGTTGTATCTGGTTGATGTTGCGATTGAAGTTGTAATACTTCACCTTCCGCAATTTCACATGTACCTGTTGAAAAGTCTTTCAATAAAGTCATGTTGTTTAAATCGACCAGTAAATCGAAAGCACGTGCAATGAGGAAGTCACCGACTAATACGGCTGTCTGATTGTTCCATGTCGCATTTGCTGTAGGTCGACCACGACGAAGCCCAGATTCATCTACCACATCATCATGGACTAATGTCGCGGTATGCAACATTTCAATGATTGCAGCCAGACGCTGTGCGTTTGCCATGTTATCTAGGCCACATGCGCGAGCAGCGAGTAAGCACATGATTGGGCGCATACGTTTTCCGCCAGCCTCAACAACATGTTTGCTGACAGACATGACTAAACCGACTTTTGAGCTAATTCCTTCATTAATCAAGTGATCCATCGCAGCAAAGTCTGAGGCAACAGGCGCAAGAATGTCTTGCTTGAAATCGATGACCATATGAAGAAAAACCCCGTATTGGTAGATAAGTGGCGTTAGTGTATCAAGTAAAGGTGTGTTGCACAGGTTAACAAGTGGCTGATATTAATCATTTCTATTGTCTTTATGCGTTCTTTGTTCTTTATTTAAGCAAAACATGATATTTCCGGCAAAACAATAAATTTAATGACATCAGCATTAATACAACTTGTTCTTGTCGCAATTTGTGTCTGGAACTGTATTTTAATTTTCATTCAGAATCAATGAAAACTGCTAAATTCCAATCTAAGCTGTTTGTTGATTTTGTAAAAATAGGGCAATAGGCTTTACTGATAAACAGAAAATACTTGTCGTTTGATCAAATTTCACTTAAAATCTGTCGCCTTATATAACCCCAGTGGCGAACGTTTTAAGATCGATATATCCCTTATCGGCACGACGACACGGGCTAATTGGAGTACATTATGTACGCAGTAATCCAAAGCGGTGGTAAACAGCACCGTGTAGTTGAGGGTGAAACCCTTAAAGTTGAATTATTGAAAGCTGAATCTGGCGCGACTATTACATTTGATGATGTATTAATGGTTGTAAACGGTGACAGCATTCAAATCGGTGCTCCAGTTGTAGCTGGCGCTAAAGTAACTGCAGAAGTGGTTGGTCATGGTCGTCACGACAAAATCCGCATTATCAAAATGCGTCGTCGTAAACATTACCGTAAACAACAAGGTCACCGTCAATGGTTCACTGAGTTGAAAATTACTGGTATTTCAGGCTAATCACGAGGAGTAAGAGACATGGCAACTAAAAAAGCCGGTGGATCGACGAAGAACGGTCGTGATTCAAACCCAAAAATGTTAGGTGTTAAAATTTACGGCGGTCAAGCTGTAACTGCTGGTAACATCATCGTTCGTCAACGTGGTACTGAGTTCCACGCTGGTGCAAATGTTGGTATGGGCCGTGACCATACTTTATTTGCTACTGCTGACGGCGTAGTAAAATTCGAAGTGAAAGGTCAATTTGGCCGTCGCTACGTAAAAGTTGAAACTGTTTAAGTTTTAGCTTCAAAAAAAGCCCACATTTTGTGGGCTTTTTTTATGGAATCTAATCTGGTTTATCTTCATCATGATGAATGAAATTCTACAAACAACATGAATAACATAACAAAATATCTTATTTTCTCAATGATTAGCACAGAGTTTGTCGGTTAATATGAGTCTTGAATTAAGAGCTTGCTAAGTTTCATAACTTTGAAAGATGGCAAGTTGTCTTACAGCAACTAAAAAGGTGATGACATGAATATGCTTCGTAAAACTATGTGTGCTATTACACTCAGCGCGTCAGTGCTTGCTCCTGTAATGAGTACTACAGTGTTTGCTGCGCCTGTAGCAGCACCGGAGCAACAGGCAATTGGGAACCTGGTTAATCAGTTATCAGGATTACAGCGTTTGACTGCCGATTTTGAACAAACAACTAAAGCCAATACAAAAACTGTGGCACAGAAAAAGAGTTTAAGTGCACAGCATATGAACCAGACATTTAAAGGCTCAATGAAAGTTGAACGTCCTGGGAAATTTTATTGGGAAACGGTGAGTCCTGCTAAACAAACGATTGTAACGAGTGGAAAAACAGTTTGGATTTACGACCCCGATTTACAACAAGCTGTACGTCAAAGCTTAGATGATCAGGTTGCAGATACGCCAGCGTTATTACTCTCTGGTAACACCAATCAAATCATGAAGTCTTATCGTGTAACACAGCCAGATAAATCAAAACTCTATTTCACATTATTCCCTAAAAAAGAAGATGGTGCTTTCCAAAGCTTAACGATTAGTTTTGGAGCAAATAAAGCGCCTACGCTTATGGTGTTACAAGATTCACTAGGTCAAACTACCTATGTTCGTTTCAAAAACGTGAAAGTAAATGCTTCAATTCCAGCATCTGTCTTTAACTTTACGCCACCAAAAGGCACAGATGTTATTGACCAATAATTAGTTCTTCTCAAAAAAGCTACCTTTCACGGTAGCTTTTTTTATATTAGAGAGATAGATACATTTTTTAACCCCGTCTTATTCTTACGCTTTGTATAGTGATAGAGGTAAATTCATGGGGATTATTATGCGACTTTACGATAAAAAAATTATTTGTATTCTTCCATTAATGGCTGCAATGGCAATTGTGAGTGGTTGCCAACCAAAGTCGGCAGCTAAAGAGGAACAAGCCGCTTCGACTGCAAAAGTTAAAGAGACAAAAGAGGTTGGCGTGCCTGTAATTCAGGCAAAAGTAATCCCAGTAAAATTGCCGAAATCAAAAGTTTGTTTAGAAGATGGGTGTACTGAGTATGACTTTCAAACAGTACAAACCAATCAGAAGTGGATTAATGATTACTTTACCAATCGTATAAAGAAAGCAGATCCGAATGCTTTTGCAAATTTAGCTGATCAGCCAGTCGATGTACCTGAAGGTGAGCCTCGTTCGAGTCAAAGTGCAATTTATGTCCGCTATTTGGGGCAAAATTATAACCTTGCAACTTTTGCGTTACAGACCTATTCATATTCTGCTGGTGCAGCACATGGTATGTCTCACCAAGAATTTGTGACTTTTGATTTATTAAATAAAAAGCACATTACTGTTGCCGAACTTGTTCAGCCAGATGTTGAAAAACAGTTAGTTGATGCACTTTTTGATGCGAATACCAATTGGCTTCAAGAGCACAATATCAGCCGTGAAAAACTGCAATTAAGTGATAATTTCTACTATGGCGCAAATGGGATTGTTTTTGTCTATCCAATTTATGAGCTGGCTTCTTATGCTGAAGGAATGTCTGAATTAACATTGCCATATTCTGAGGCAGCTAAGTTCATTAAACCTGAGTATTTGCCAAGTGTGCCAAACTATAACTTGTAAAATAGGTGATCTATTCTAACAATTGTGTGAAAGCTATTCGTTATGAAGATGATCACTATATTTTTTAGTGTGAAGGCCTTACACTATAGCCAGTTTTTTACCCATATTATGATTGATTATGATCGACCCTAAGTTACTCAGAAATAATATTGAAGCCGTTAATGCGGCTTTGGCAAAACGTGGTGTTCAATTAGATGTTCAAGAATGGGCTTCTTTAGAAACTCGCCGTAAAGACTTGCAATCAAAAACTGAAAAATTGCAGGCAGAACGTAATGCCGGTGCAAAACAAGTGGGTCAGATTAAAAAATCCGGTGGCGATGCTTCTGAAATCATGGCGCGTATGCAAGCCATTGGTGATGAAATCAAAGCTGCTGAAGTTGCTTTGTCAGAGCTACAAAACGAGATTGAGCAAAAAGCGTTTAGCATTCCTAACTTACCAGATGAATCTGTTCCTGCTGGTAAAAATGAAGATGATAACGTTGAAATCTCAAAATGGGGCACGCCTCGTCAGTTTGATTTTGAAATCAAAGATCATACTGATTTAGGTGAGTGGATGGGCGGTTTAGAGTTCGAAACAGCTACTAAATTGACTGGTTCACGTTTTAGCGTATTGAAAGGTTCTTTAGCGCGCTTACAACGTGCATTAACACAGTTCATGCTTGATACCCATACGTTAAAAAATGGTTATACAGAAGCTTATGTGCCTTATTTGGTAAATGCTGATTCACTGCGTGGTACGGGTCAGTTACCAAAATTTGAAGAAGATTTATTTAAACTTCAAGGTGAAAAAGAATATTATCTCATCCCTACAGCAGAAGTTCCTGTTACTAACTTCGTTCGTGATGAGATTATTGATACCGAGCGCTTGCCACTAAAATACGCTGCACATACGCCTTGTTTCCGTAGTGAAGCGGGTTCTTATGGCCGCGATACACGTGGTTTGATTCGCCAGCACCAGTTTGACAAGGTTGAAATGGTGCAAATCGTTAAACCTGAAACCTCTATGCAAGCACTTGAAGAACTCACTGCACATGCTGAGGGCATTTTACAGGCACTTGGTTTGCCATACCGCAAAATTTTGCTCTGTGGTGGTGATATGGGTTTTGGTGCGACTAAAACTTACGACCTAGAAGTTTGGGTTCCAAGCCAAAATACTTACCGTGAAATCTCAAGCTGCTCTAATATGGGTGATTTTCAAGCACGCCGTATGAAAGCACGCTACAGAATGGATCAAAAGAAGATCGAATTGGTGCATACTTTAAATGGTTCTGGTCTTGCGGTTGGACGTACTTTGCTTGCTGTAATGGAAAATTACCAACGTGAAGACGGTTCTATCGAGGTTCCAGAAGTATTACGCCCATATATGGGTGGTTTAACATTTATTGATTAAGCTTTGCATCTAAATTGTGCACGGTTTTTGCTTAAACATAATCAGATGATTAATGTAGAGGTTTAAGGTGGATATTTTTCCAATCTCTTTAAAGTTGCAAGAGCAACGTTGTCTGATTGTGGGTGGTGGGCATATTGCGTTGCGCAAAGCAAACTTATTAGCAAAAGCAGGAGCAGTAATTGATATTATTGCTCCTGCGATTGAAGAGCAGCTTTTACAGTTAGTCAAAACGACAGATGGACAGTATTTTGCCGAGTCCTTTGTCGAAAAAATATTAAATACGCCTTATCGCTTAGTGATTGCTGCGACTAATGATGCACAAGTGAATAAAGCCGTTTTTGAACAATGTGAAGCGCGTAATTTGCTGGTTAATAGTGTAGATGATATTCCACACTGCCGTTTTATGGTTCCAGCCATTATTGACCGTTCTCCGTTGATCATTTCTGTTGCCTCAAATGGCGCATCGCCAGTCTTATCTAGACAACTTCGTACTCAAATAGAAACGATTGTTCCACATGGTATGGGTAAGTTGGCTGAGTTTTCAGGTCAATGGCGTAAGCAGGTAAAAGAAAAGATTACAAACCCCGATGAGCGCCGAATCTTTTGGGAAAACTTATATGCCAGTCCATTAAAAGAACAAGTTTTTAATGACAATCTGGACGTGGCAAATGATTTAATTCAGCAAGCTCTAACAGAATGGACCGCGCCTAAAGGTGAGGTTTACTTGGTAGGTGCTGGGCCGGGTGACCCTGAGCTACTGACATTAAAAGCATTACGTCTGATGCAACAAGCTGACGTTGTGATTTATGATCGTTTGGTGTCTGAACCCATCTTAGAACTTTGTCGCCGTGATGCGACTAAGATTTATGTCGGTAAAGCCCGTTCAAATCACTCGGTTCCACAAGACGGTATTAATGCTTTACTGGTTGAATATGCTCAACAGGGAAAACGCGTTTGTCGTTTGAAAGGTGGTGATCCGTTTATCTTTGGGCGTGGTGGTGAAGAGATTCAAGAGCTGGTTGAAGCAAATGTCACTTTTCAAGTAGTACCTGGTATTACGGCAGCATCAGGCTGTTCCGCTTATGCGGGTATTCCGCTAACACATCGTGACTATGCACAAAGTGTACGTTTCTTAACTGGGCATTTAAAGGAAGGTTCACCTGAACTTCCTTGGAATGAACTGGTTTATGAAAATCAAACTTTAGTTTTATATATGGGATTGGTTGGATTAGAGCGCATTTGTGAGCAACTTATTGCTCATGGTCAACGTGCTGATATGCCAGTTGCTTTAATCTCTAAAGGAACCACACCAGAACAGAAAGTTATCGTTGGAACATTAGCCGATATTGCGACTAAAGTGTCTGAACATCATATCGTAGCGCCGACTTTAACCATTATTGGTGAAGTAGTGAGTTTACGTGAACAGTTAAAATGGCAATAAGTTCATCTGAATTTATTGTTTATTATTAAAGTCGAGAAAATTTGTGATTCATGTTGTCCTATACGAGCCTGAAATTCCTGCCAATACAGGCAATATCATTCGTTTATGTGCTAATACGGGCGCACAGTTGCATTTAGTCAAACCCTTGGGTTTCGAGCTAGATGATAAAAAGCTCAAGCGTGCAGGATTGGACTATCATGAATGGGCGCGTATGCAGATTTGGGACAATATTGAACTATGTCTTGCAGACTTAAAAGCTAAAGGTGTTGAGCATGTTTTTCCGCTCACTACTAAAGGTTCTGCAACCCCGCATACAGTTGATTTAAATCGACCTGTGGCTTTATTGATGGGGCCGGAAACGCGTGGTTTGCCTGAGCATGTTCGCTTAATGTTTCCGCAAGAACAATGGATTCGATTGCCGATGGCTGAAAATTCAAGAAGTTTAAATTTGTCTAATGCAACAGCCGTCATTGTTTATGAAGCATGGCGTCAGCAAGGTTTCAAAAACTTAGGATAAATAACTAAGTTTTAAATAAAAATAAGGCCACTATTGTGGCCTTATTTGTTTTTGGATTCCTTATTTAGGGAAAACCACACCACTTGCTAAATCATAGTTAGTGGGTGAGTTGGTATAGATCGATCCAAGTCGAACAGCAAAGAACCATCCTAATTTACCTTGATCTTGAATTCGATTTTCAACGAGATATGGCTCATCTAATTCAGATACTGCATCTTCAATAAATACTTTATATTCAACAGGTCCTGTATTTTCACTGTCACGTTCAAATAGATAACCATCAACATTAAAGAAGCCAAGATTGTTATTTGCATCAACAAGTCTATAACCCTCTGCAGCCTGCTCTTTAAGAAGTTTTTCAAGTTTTATTGCATCATCTTTATTAAATGGAATATGTTGTGGAACTTCAAAATAACGATAAGCATAAGTACCGTTATGCGTACTACTATTTACACATGTTGGTACGTAGAATGTGCCATTTGTTGTACCGTTATTGGTAAATGTCGAGTTTGCGTAGAGTAATTTGCAACCTTGCGCACCCAATTCATTGAAAGCATTTATGATGCTAGTCCGAGAAGTATTTGTTAAGAATCGGTTAGAGTAAGTATAAGTTGCTGGTTTTTTATCATTTTTCACAAATAAATATTTGTCTGTGTTTGATGCCACTTCTCCAAATGAAAGTTTATATATATAGCCTAAGCTACCTTGTTTGTTTAACTCATTGACCCATAGTAAATAGCGGTTGGCTACTGAAGTGGTTTTTACATCAACCGTTTTATAGGTATATGTGTCAGTGGATTTATTGTTTTTTACATATAAATTTTTATACAGCGCAAAGCTACCGTCAGGGTTATCTAAACTGACTGATGGAGTAAGAAGGGCATAGCCTTGGCGTCCTTGGTCATTAAGTTGATTTAATACATCTGCCCAAGATTCTTTATTATCTCCTAATCTATAACTTGCTGTTGCCAATACTTGAGTTGGCTTTTGCATACTTGCTGGTGGAGTTGTTTTTGTAAAGCATGTATTTATGAGATCAAAGTTTGCTTGCTGTAGATAATTATGTATTGCATTTGGCTGATCTGTAGGTACTAAACAGAATTGATTTGCGTTTTTAAAGCCCAGAATAGCTGGTTGTTTCTGAGTTAGTTTTCCTGCTACTACAAGTTGCCAATTTACCTTGTTATAACTTGAAGTTTGTACAGTTTGCGGTGCTCCAATATTTGAAACCAGACTAAAATCTTCAGCTTGGCGATAACTTGCCACAATGTTACCTGTACAGTTCGCTTCATTTTCATAACGTACAGTTTCACTCGTAAATCGAACACTATTATCAGAAACTTTAATAACATTCATTTTTAAAGCAGAGCCATTAATACAAGCTCCTTTACCTGCTAGCCAACTTCCTACGAAGCGATCTGCTACCGTTGTTGGTGTTGGTGTTGGTGTTGGTGTTGGTGTTGGTGTCGGTGTTGGTGTTGGTGTTGGTGTTGGTGTCGGTGTCGGTGTTGGTGTTGGTGTCGGTGTCGGTGTCGGTGTCGGTGTTGGTGTCGGTGTTGGTGTTGGTGTTGGTGTCGAATCATTATCGTCAGACCCACACCCACTTAATGCTATAAAAATCAAAGCAATGCTGCTTCCTTTTACTATGTTATTCATCACATAAGCCCTTTTTTTATAAAAATGTGAAAATTTAACATTTTTAAAATAGATCAATTATAATGCAGTTGTAAAGATCAAATTTGAAAAAAAGGTTCAACATGGCAGCTTATAATCAAATTGAAATATTCCAACAAAGCCAGAAATGGTTTGATCAGTTGCCATTTGAATGGAAAAAATGGCTTGAAGAAAATTTAGAAAAAGGATGTTCGATTGAGCAATTAGTCGATGTTTTAAAAGAAAATGGATTTGGGTTAACGTTTCAAACGAGTGAGCCGAATTCTCTAAGCTTATCTGACCAAGACCAGGAATGGATCATTGAACAAGTTTTGAATGAGGCACCATCTGCGGAAATAGTGAAAAGATTAGTAGAGCAGGGGCTTCATCGGCAACAAGTAGAAGAATATTTAGGTAATTTAGAAAATAATCAGTTATATAAAATTCTTAAGAAAAAGCACCACCAATTTAAGAAACGTGAGTGGTTAATAGAAACTTTAGACCAACTGGCCCAGCTAGATTCTAATTACTGTAAAGAAATACCTTCAATCCCTGCGCCAATATTCTCAAATTTTATTAAAGATTATTACAGTCAACACCGTCCTGTGATTTTGAAGAAAGGGATAGAGCACTGGCCTGCTTTACATAAGTGGACACCTGAATATTTTGCAACTCGATTTGGCCAGCATTTAGTTGAAGTTCAAATGAATAGAAATAAAGATGAGCAATTTGAAAGACATTCTCCTTTGTTAAAGCAGACTATGAAAATGTCGGAGTTTGTATCAAAAGTTATGTCTGTCGAAGCAAGCAACGATTTCTATATGACTGCAAATAATGCGACCAATAGTCATCAGATGCTTCAGGAGTTATTTTTAGATATAGGCGATTTTGCAGACGGGTACAGCAACTTGGCTTTAAAAGATGAGCGTAGTTTTTTATGGTTCGGGCCGAAGGGAACCTTTACGCCATTACATCACGATTTAACGAATAATATGTTAGTTCAAATTTATGGACGCAAAAAAGTAACTTTGATTCCGGCTTTGCAAGTCCCTCATCTATATAACGATCATTGGGTGTTTAGTGAGCTGAGTAATGCAAATGAAATTGATTTTAAAAAATATCCTTTAGCAAGATCGATTACCCTAGTGGAATGTATTTTGAATGCAGGAGAAGCTTTATTTATCCCAATTGGTTGGTGGCATAGTGTAGAAAGTCTTGATGTTTCAATGAGTATTTCTTTTACCAATTTTAATGCCCCAAACCATTTTGTTCATCGGTTTCCAAAGGAGGCCTAAGAATGAAAATTGCATCTTAAACCGTTCAGTGTGACAATTGCTCAGCTCATACTGTTTTTCAAAGATGAAGGAAAATTGTTAACTTATGTCGACACTCCAAACGAATAATGCAGAACTTAACCAAAAGCAGGTATTGCAGTTAATGGAATATCTGACGCAATGGTTAATTCGTTCGGGAGTTGGATATAACGACTTTGTTACTGCTTTAAAACCCGTTTTCTATCAGCAGTCTTTAGCTGAGCTAGAACGTATAGATCAAAAAACTACTGATTCGGCAGTTAGTCTACTTTCTGGTTTACATCGTAAGGATGTTAATGCTTTTAAAAAAGCGACACAGGCTGGGCAGCCTTTAACTGAAGCAAAAGTAGCAGAGCCAGTGAGTGTTCCTGCTCGGGTGATTGGTTTATGGCTTGCAGAGGGCTTAGCAGAAAAAATTCCTTTTATTAGCCAAGATCAGATTAGCTTTGAAAGTTTGGTAAAGAAAGTTTCAACCGAAAAACATCCAAGATCTATTTTGAATGAACTTGAGCGTTTAAATATAGTGAAAGAAGAAGATGGCCTTGTGTCGTTACAGCAGCGAAGTTTTATGCCTGATGTAGAGCAATTCGAGGTTCGAAAATTATTAACGAATAACTTAGAGGCACATTTAGCTGCCGGGGTTCATAATTTATTTCAGCCAGAAAAAGAACCTTATTTAGAACAAGCAATTTTTGCTGATGAACTAACAGATGAATCGATCACTTTACTCAAAGAAGCAAGTTTACGCTTATGGGAAGATCTATCACTACAAGTACTCAAGTTAGCCATTGAACGTTGTGCACTCGATGAAGGAAAAGAGGGTGCAACCAAAACTTTCCGTTTCGGAGCTTATCAATATGACCAAAACAACTTATAAAAAATTAATAATATCCATGAGCTTCATTATGATAGGCAGCCTTTTGACTGCTTGCGGAGAGGATTTATTCGCCGGTGGTGCCAGTTTGGGTGGGTCAGGATATCCAACTAAACCCGGTAAACCGGGTGATTATGAAACACCAGCCGATGGGAATAAAGGTGACTCAAAAGATAATGACATTTGGTTACCTGCACCAAGTGAAGATGACTGTAATGGCTTGCATCGTAAATTAGAATTTCTTAATAATGTAACAAGAGAACCAATTGAAAAAGAAACGGTTTTTAAATACGCACAGCAATTAACTTTGAACGGTACTCTTGCTTTACAGATTACTCAAACCAATATGGGCTTAGAAAAAATACAAGAACGACAACCTGCTTGTCATGTACCTTTAGAACTCTATTTACTTGGAAATACCAAACGTTCTTATCCGGAAAATGATTGTAAAGAGACTCAAATATATGAGTATCAACCTGCTGAAACAAAAACGTTTATTGTCAATTATCCCGCATTTGAAGTCATGAATGGTACTTGGAAATATGGTCTGGAAAGTACCTATTTGAAAAATAATCAGGAGTTAAAACAATGTGAGCCTTTAACGATTCAATTTAAAATAAGTGCGCCACCTGATCCGATTAAAATCAATTAAGTTGAGTCACCTTTAAGATAAGAACAAAGCCTAATCGATAAAGTTCAATAAAATTTTAAAGAAAGTATGAGTTAAACTTGCTCTAGCACTTTTTCATCATAAGTTATTTGGGCTGCTAAAACCTGTTCAATATTGGTTTCGGCCCACTCCTTTAATTGGAACGCCATTGAAGCTACATTTTGCCCTAAAGAAGTAAGTGAGTAATCAACGCGAATTGGGGATGTATTCTGGATTTTACGCTCGATGAAACCGTCTCTTTCCAGCATTTTTAACTTCTGTGATAAGACTTTAGGGGAAATGCCTTGAATATTTTTTTTGAGCAGATTGAAGTGCTGAGTTTCTTCTTCAAGAACATTTAAAATCAATAAAACCCATTTATCTGCAATTTTTTCAAAAAATAGACGAGCAGGGCAATGTTGTTGAAAAATATTATATTTTAGACATTCATTCATACCACTTACCTATAATTTTTTGAAAAATTACACTAGTTACCAACTAGTAACTAATTGACACCTAGTTTCTAAAATATATCATAAAGTGGAATTTAATAAAACAAAGGTTTGCTCCCATGTCTAACTCTAATATCGCGGTTGTATATTTCTCTGGTTACGGCCATACAAAAGTTGTTGCTGAAACGTTCGCAAACGAGATTAATGCTCAGCTCATTCAGATTGATCAGGAAGGAAATATTACTGATGAAGATTGGCAGACATTAAATGATGCGAAGGGGATTGTTTTTGGTGCTCCGACTTATATGGGTACAGCGCCATGGCAGTTTAAAAAGTTCGCTGATGCAACTTCAAAAGTATGGTTTACACGTGGCTGGCAAGATAAAGTATTTGCAGGTTTTACAAACAGCGCGAGCTTAAATGGGGATAAGCAAGTAACTCTTATCCAATTACAAACTTTAGCAGCACAGCATGGTGGGATTTGGGTGAGTCTTGGTTTATTACCAGCAAATACAAAAAACGCAACACGTGAAGATGTAAACAACTTAGGCGGTTCAGTAGGGCTTTTAGTTCAATCACCTTCAGATGCAAGTGTGGAAGAAATTCCGACAGGTGATCTTGAAACAGCAAAAGTTTATGCTCAACGTGTACAAAGCATTGTGAATAAAATTTACGGTTAATTTGACCATAAAAAAGGCGCTTTAAGCGCCTTTTTTTATTACTCATGCTCATTATGTTGCGGAGCATTATATTTGAAGCCTTTGGTTTTATAGGCAAGATAACCTACACCAATCACGGCCCACGCTAAGCCAATTTGTAAGGCAAGCTTATCAATTTCTAACCACATCATAAACACACTGGCAAAACCAAGCGTTGGTATAGCAATATAATTGATGATGTCTTTAAGCGTTTTGTTCTTGCCATCTCTTAATGCATAACGAGAAATCACAGAGAAGTTAACAAAACTAAAAGCAGTTAAGGCACCAAAACTAATCAAGTTAACAATATGCTCAAGATCTAAAAAGCCAGCAGATAACGCAACTACACCAACAATAAGAATGTTGTAAGTTGGAGTATGCAATTTTGGACTGATATGACCAAATAATTTCTTGTTGATGACCCCATCGCGTCCCATCACATACATTAAACGTGATACACCCGCATGGGCAGAAATACCTGATGCCATCACAGCGACTACAGCAAAATATAAAACCAAAGTTTTAAACATCAGACTACCAATCGCAGCGACCATCACAGGTTGTGATTCATCTAAAGGATTAAAGTAAGTGTTTGGGTTACTTGGGAAATATAATTGGATGAAGTAAGTACTTACAATGAAAATAATACCTGCAAGTAATGCTGTAGAAAAAATAGCTTTTGGTAGCGTTTTTTCTGCATCTTTTGTTTCTTCAGCAAGAGAAGATAAAGCGTCAAAACCGGTAAAAGAGAAGCACAGTACGGTCGCGCCCGCAATTAAAGAACTGACAGACGTCATATCGTTCCAAAAAGGAGTTAATGACCACAATGCCGCTTTATCTGGATTTAAAGTTCCATCTGCATATACACCTTGAGTAAGTAGAGTGTATACCTGATAAACGAAATAAAAAATTACGCCAAGCTGAATAACAACGATCGTACTGTTAAAACGTGCGACAAATCGTGCACCAAATAAGTTAATAACAGTCATTAGCGTTGTTAAACCAATCACCCATAACCAGTTATTTACTTCTGGAAAAAGAGCTCTTAGGTAAATATCTGCCAAGATAATATTAACAAGCGGTGACAGTAGATAGTCTAACCAAGAAGACCAACCCACCATAAAGCCAACGTTAGGATGAATTGATTTTTGAGCATACGTATAGGCCGACCCAGAAGAAGGGTAGCGCTTAATCATATGTCCATAACTGATCGATGTTAATAAGATTGCGACTAATGCAAAAATGTAGGAAGTTGGTACATGACCACCACTCCGTTCTGACACTAAACCAAAAGTATCAAATAACGTTAATGGCTGAATGTAAGCTAAACCAATAATAACAATATGCCAAAGCACAAGATTCTTTTGAAGCTTAGCTGTTGGTTTAGTCCCAGATAAATTTGTCAACGGCGTTATCCTCATAATCGTTGATCAAGGATCAGCTTGGTGTTAAGGATCGTTTGAGACGAACGATCCCCCCTACAGAAAAAGATAAAGTGCGCCAATCTATCCTAAATTGATATAAATTGTCAGTACTTTCATCTATTTTTTAGCAAATTTTTTGCCATATATTCCAAATAAAATAATGAATAAAAATTCTTATTCATAAAAAAGGTCTGATTTAATATATAAATCAGACCTTTTTTATGCTTTTGGGAGTTTAACTTGTCGAATTACCAAGCTTTTTCTAAGATATCTCGGATATCTTTTAAGCTTGCTTCTTTCGGGTTGTAAATAATTGAGCCATCATTTAGTGCTTTTTCTGCAACTTCATCAAGCTGTGCCTCAGTTACTTTACCTGTTTCACGTAAAGTGCGTGGTAACTTTGTTAAAGTAAATAGGCGATCACGCATTGCTAAGATAGTCGTAATTGCTCTATCTGCGCGCTGGCTTGCTGGAGTTTGTGCATAAATATCTGCACCAGCGAGTGGCAATAATAACTCCCCAATTTTCTGACCATTTACTTGTTTATTATATTCAAGCACATATGGTAAGAATAAATTCATGCATAAACCGTGGGGCAGGTGGGCAACAGCACCTAAAGCATGCCCTAGTGAGTGAACTAGGCCGACCATTGAGTTAGAAAATGCAATACCTGCCATTGTTGAAGCTTGAGCTAGCTCTAAACGGCCTTGAGCATCATTTGGGTTTTCTAAGACATTAAATAGATTTTCACTAATCTTTTTAATTCCTGCACTTGCATAAGCATCACTCAATGGATTCGCAGCCATACATGTATATGCTTCAACACAATGCGTTAAAGCATCCATACCTGTCATTGCAGTTAAATGAGGAGGCAATGTAAGCGTCATGCGTGGATCTAAAATTGCAGCATGTGGCATTAAATAATAAGAAGCGAACGCTAACTTAACATTCTTTTGAGTATCTGAAACAACTGCAACCATCGTTACTTCTGAGCCAGTACCCGAAGTTGTTGGAATCACAAAAAATGGTTTTAATGGTTTCGGTAGGTTATGAGCACCTGCATATTGCAATAAGTCATTTCCACCTTCAGATACCAAAATGTTGGTTGCTTTAGATGTGTCTATAACTGAACCGCCACCTACAGCAATAATCGCATCACATTTGTTTGTACGATAAGCTTCTGCTGCAAGACGAACGACTTCTAAACTCGAATCGGGTGGTACATCATCAAAAACATGGCCAATGACAGCATCAGTTGTACTAAATGCAGCTTCAATTGGATTTAATAACCCATTTGCGCGAACACCCTTATCTGTAATGATAAGAGGGCGTTTTGCGCCTAAAGTCGCAAGCTCAAACGGAATATGTTCTAGCGCAGCATTACCAGCAATGACTTTTACAGGACAAAAAAATTCGTAATATGGTTTGGCCATGTTATGCGCTCCGCTTGAAATAGGACTTGGCTACTTTTAAGTAAATATTTGCAGCCTCGTTGAATTTTTCTTTTAGGGTAAGTTCGGTTGGGTATTCTTTGACTGCTAGGGAAGCAACCAATTTAGGTAAAATAAGAGATTCCATTTTATTTAGGCAGCGTACCAAGCGGATCGCAGCAGATACATCACCATCGGCAATCATTCGGTCATTGGCAAATGCCTGAGCAGTACTTTCTTGAAAAGAAAACACTAAAAAGGCATGAGTGACATGTTTGAATGTAATCGTTAAGTCTGGTTTTTTTTCAGCTCTTTCAAGTAGCTCTAACTGTTTGTCTTCTGTCACTCGAGCAAAAAATGCTGGTCCATTTGGGAAAACATTCATTGAAAGTACAAAGTGAACAGGAAATTTAGATACTTCCTCTTGTATTTCATTGTCCACTTGACTTGCCATGACTAAGCCACGACCAATAACATCCATCATGAGCTTAACGTAGGCAAGTTGCAGAGTCGGCTTTACCGCTTTTGTCGAAATCACTCGCGTATCCCTTGTTAAAATTATGCGAAAGCAAATTTAGAGTAATTACTCTAATCCATTTTTATTTCATCGCAAAGCGATTTATTCATATTTGACTTTAGGGTCATTAAAGTACCCAGTGCTATTAATATACTCAATAAAGTCCTGACAAAGTTGACCAAATGATGGATAAGGAGTCACTAAATCTTGTATACGTACCATTTCTAAGCCTGCATAGCCGCAAGGATTGATGGTCTGGAACCCAGTTAAGGCACAATCCAGATTTAGTGCTAACCCATGGTAACTACGGCCACGACGAATTTTAAAACCTAAGGAACCAATCTTGCGGCCATCTACATATACTCCAGGTGCATCAGGCTTGGCATAAGCTTCAATTCCATACTTTTTCAAAACATCTATCATGAATTGTTCAGCAAAACTGACCAATGTACGTACGTTCCATTTTAGACGATTAAGATCAAACATGAAGTAAGCAACGAGTTGACCTGGACCATGCCAAGTCACTTGCCCACCACGGTCAGTTTGTACTACAGGAATGTCTGATGAAATTAGGATATGTTCTGGTTTACCAGCTTGACCTTGAGTTAATACATTATGATGTTGAAGTAACCATAGCTCATCAGGCGTATCTTGATCACGCTCGTTTGTTAAGAGTTTCATGGTTTCAAATTTGCTTTGATAATCTTGTAAATCGTTCCATTGCCGAATGATCAAGTTGGGTTTATCAAGGCTCATCACAAAATATTCCTATAAGTTAGTTCATGCGGCGCCAGTTAATATCTGCAAGATAGAAGCCGAAAACCTTGTAATTTTAAAGGATTTTATAAGAGGAATTCTAAATATTTGTATGGTTTTTCACGATAGATTGGTTCTAAAATTTCCAAAAAAATACCACAGTAAGAATGTCTGACTGTGGTATTGATTGAAGAACTTAAAATTAAAGCGCAGTTCTAATCTGCGGACAAGCAGCCAAGTCAGCATAAAGTGCATGAACTTGTTCCAATTCTTCAAAGCGCAATTGTGCTGTTAAAGAGTGATACTTGCCGGTGCGAGATTCTTGAACTTTTAGTGTTGTATGGTCAAAGTCTGGAAAATGTTTTACCAAAATATCGAGTACAGCAACACGTAATTCTTCACCCGCATCGCCAATAAGTTTAATTGGATAATCCATCGGAAATACCCAAAGATGTTCTTGTAGTTCGCGAGATGGAGTGCGGTCTAACATAAGTTACCTCATGATTTGAAACGCCTGCATCATCGCAGGCGTTTATAGCTCTTTCTATTAAATGGGGCTTGGTTTTGAAATTTCAAGCTTTCAAAACTTAGTCATTTTCAAGGAAAGAACGCAAGTGTTCAGAACGAGAAGGGTGGCGCAATTTACGCAACGCTTTCGCTTCAATCTGACGAATACGTTCACGTGTTACGTCAAACTGCTTACCCACTTCTTCTAGTGTATGATCGGTTGGCATATCAATACCAAAACGCATCTTCAAGACTTTTGCTTCACGTTCAGTTAAATTTTCAAGTACTTCACGTGTTGCTTCTTTTAAGCCTTCTGAAGTCGCAGCATCAATTGGAGAAGTGATGTTTTGGTCTTCAATGAAATCGCCAAGATGCGAATCTTCATCATCACCAATTGGAGTTTCCATTGAAATTGGTTCTTTGGCAATTTTAAGTACCTTACGAACCTTAACTTCGTCCATTTCTAAACGTTCACCTAATTCTTCAGGTGTCGGTTCACGGCCCATTTCTTGTAACAATTGACGAGATACGCGGTTGATCTTGTTAATCGTTTCAATCATATGCACAGGAATACGGATTGTACGAGCCTGATCGGCAATCGAACGGGTAATCGCCTGACGAATCCACCAAGTTGCATAAGTCGAGAATTTATAACCACGACGATATTCAAACTTGTCTACAGCTTTCATCAAACCAATGTTCCCTTCTTGAATCAAGTCAAGGAACTGTAAACCACGGTTGGTATATTTTTTCGCAATCGAAATTACCAAACGAAGGTTGGCTTCTACCATTTCTTTCTTAGCACGGCGTGCTTTCGCTTCGCCAATCGCCATACGCTTAGAAATATCTTTAATTTCAGCAACGCTTAAATTAAGTTCTTTCTCAATATCTGCAATCTTTTGCTGGAATGCTAAAACATCCGGACGAACCTTTTCTAAATGCGCCTTGATCTCAGCAGGAGCTTTTGCAATCTGTTCATCTAACCAAGCTGGATTTGATTCTTGCTTAGGGAAAGATGTACGGAATTGAGTGCGATCCATACGGCCACGACGTACTGCGTAACGCATAACTTCACGTTCGTTAGCACGAATTTGCTCATGTGTACCACGAATCATTTCAGAGATGATGTCAAATAAACGTGGTGTAAATTTAAACATCATAAACACAGTAGCTAAAGCTTCTAAAGCATCATCTGCTTCTGGGCTGTTACGGCCATGTTTCTCAATAATAGCTTTTGTTTTAGTCCATGCAGCTTCAAGTTCATTAAAACGAACTTTTGCAACTTCAGGGTCTGGACCAGACTCACCTTCAGAATCATCGTCGCTTTCTGACTCTTCATCTTCTTCATCATCGTCAAGCTTAACTTCTTTTGCTGGTGCAGCTGGCGCTTCTTCTTCCTCAAGTTCTGTTTCTTCTTCTAGAACTTCAGGAATATCTTCGTCAGTTTCTGGATCAAGATAGCCAGATAAAATATCGGCAAGGCGACGTTCGCCAGTCAAGAAATCATTATATTCTTTTAATACAACTTCAACAGCATTTGGCCAGTACGCAATTGAATTAAGGACATCACGAATCCCTTCTTCAATACGTTTTGCAATGCTGATTTCACCTTCACGGGTTAACAGTTCAACTGTACCCATTTCACGCATGTACATACGTACAGGGTCTGTCGTACGCCCAGGCTCATTTTCAACCGATGCAAGTACGGCAGCAGCTTCTTCTTCAGCAACTTCATCGGCTGTGTCAGTTGACTCACCGAACATGGTATCGTCAGATTCAGGTGCGCGCTCGTGTACAGGAATACCAACGTCTTGAAGCATTTGAATAATGTCTTCAATCTGTTCGCTTTCAGTAATCGAGTCCGGCAGATGATCGTTAACCTCAGCGTAAGTTAAGTAACCTTGTTCTTTGCCTCGGCTAATCAGAGCCGCTACTTGAGAAGTAGGGGAATGCATATCGCTCATCTTTGCTTACTCTTCGTTGAATCTGTGGCAGTGAAAAACCGTGCATGATAGCACAATTTGCTTGAAATATTTTGGATTTGATCGGTAACCGTTAAATAAAAAATATCTTTGAATTCACGTCTGTTTTTTGGATATTGGGCTAAAATCATTTTTTTCAAGCTTAAATCATCGAAAAGATCATAGAATTTTTTCTTGATCAAAAAAATAGTTCAGTTTTATAAATACACAATTTTTTGGGTGAAAAAAAGTACAAATATGCAGTTTAATGAAAAAAATATAAATAAAACTTGACATGGTTCTGTAAGAGAGATAAATAGCGCCTAGACCCATTCACATTTTTTCATTAGAGGTAGTTTTAGTGTCTTCTACAGATTTTGAACTAGATGATAACTACGGTGATGATGATGATGTCGGTTTTGATGAGTCATCAGGCAAAATCACTGCGAAAGAATCATTAGAAAAACGTAGATTAATTGATGATCTATTAGCTCAACGCCGTTTAGAGCGTGAGTTGAAAGATTTTGATTATGATTTAGACGATGATGATCTTGATGATGAAGACTAATCAAATCTGAATAGGGCATCGTCAGCTTAAATGCTATGCTATCGTAGATTTCTTTTTTATAGTCAGGTAACACAATGAGTGCGTTAGATTTAGACCAATTAAGTGAATATCTAGATGGAGACCACAATGAGTATGGTTTAGATTTCGCTGCAACTCATGGCTTTCTGTGTGCAATTGCAGTAGGCCCTCAGTTTGACCGTTGGTTAGATGAGCTGTTTGATAATAACCATAAGAAGGTTCCTGCTGAAATTATTCAGCAAATCAAGGCGTGGTTGGAGTCAATTCGACAAGATTTAGCAAATGAAAATGGAATTGCATTTCCATTTGAAGTTGAAGAAGCTGATGTTGAATCTAGCTTAGGCGACTGGAGTGTGGGATTTGTTGATGCAATGTTCTTAAATGAAGATGCATGGTTTGCACCTGAATATGAAGAACAATTAATTGATTTAACTTTACCAATGATGGTATTTAGTGGAATTGATGAAGAAGATCCACAGATGGAATCTTTCCGTCGTAATGGACAGTTAATGGATGAACTGGCAGAAGAAATCCCAGATAATTTGAATGAATTATACTTGATGTATCATACGCCAAATTAAACTTTAAAAATTAAGTAAATAACGTCCTTTCTAGGGCGTTTTTTATGCTTTTAGTATTTTAATACATAATTAAATATAATATTTTTACATTAATTTTATTTGTATATAATTATACGCAAAATTTTTGAAAACTCTCTCTTAATCAAAAATTAATTTATTTCGTCATATGTATATTTCATGGGCGATATGAAAATCTTTAATGCTATAACAATGCGATTTAATATGAATATAATTTTTAAACTTACTGGATTATTCTCAATAATATTACTAGTTGCCTGTGGGGGTGAAAATAGTAATAGCGTAAATGAAATGCAAATTGTGGAATCTAAACAAACAGAAGCTACCTATAAAGTAGTTGTCGGTACAGCTTTTTCGAATTCCGCTTTGAATGGTGCAAATGTAACAGCAATTTGTAAAGACGGAGCTGGTTTTAAAAGTCCTGTAGTTGTTAATGCACAAGGGCAATGGGAAGGTGAAGTAGACAGTAGTAAGCTTCCTTGTCGTTTACAGGTAAAAGCTAATGGCCAAAGCTACCATAGTTATATTGATCAAGAGAGAGATGTAAATATCAATCCACTGACGGATATGGTAATTGCTTATGCAAGTAACCAAATTCCTGTAATGTGGTATCAATCTGGAATTATGACCACAGAAAAATTAAAATCATCAAATTCTGCTTTGGTAGCTGAGCTTATTAAAAAGGGCTATGGTATTGATAATGATGTGGATCTATTTAATGTTGAGGTGAAAGCTAATAGTTCTATTCATCAAGCTATTCAAGAGTTGTTAGAGGCTATTGAAAATAATGAAAACATTAAAGACTATGAGGAATTACTAACTTTAATTAAAGATGGAAACTTATCTCAATTGCCTAAGAAAGTTGATAGTTTGAATAACTCAATACCTATGGTTTTTAATTTTAATACGAATGCCTGTCAAATGCTTCCTGCATTAGAGAATATGCAGCAATACAATAAATGTTCAGATAAGGTTATTAATAATTTTGTTGAAACTAATTTGGTGACTGCCGACTCAGATGAAAAGTGTGTTTTGGTAAAACAAGGTAATAAAGTGAGTTTAACTAAAGGGAATCAAACCGTATCAGCATTATTGGATAAAGAAAAAGAAGATGGCATGGACTTTACTTTTGATGAGGGCGAACTGGAGATTGTAGATCTTGTGATTAATACAGGACCTTATACGGATATAAATAGCTATAGTCAGATTGGATTAGATTTTTCTAATGATGGGAAGTTGAGAGCTGCTGTTGGGAAATCTCCAACAGTGCCCTCAATGAATTGCGTGAGCTTGGAGTTCAAGAAATTTATGGGACTTTATAAATAAAATTAAAAAGGGCATTATTTGATGCCCTTTTTATAAATTATAAACGTTTACGTTTTGCAGCCGCAATTTGTGACTGGCGCATACGGAAACCAGCTTTTTGTTTTTCAGTTGTCTTGTCGATGCAATATACACAAGAAACACCATGTTCATAACTTGTTAAAGCAGACTCTTCTGGAGTCAAAGGCCAACCACAAGCATGACATTTAACATTTACACCTTCTTCGACACCATGAGTTACAGCAGTCCGGCCATCAAAAACAAAACATTCACCTTCCCATAAACTTTCATCGGCAGGGGTTTCTTCTAAATATTTAAGAATACCGCCTTTGAGGTGATAAACCTCTGTAAATCCTTCTTGAAGAAGTAGTGAGGTTGATTTTTCACAGCGAATACCACCTGTACAGAACATCGCAATTTTTTTATCTTTATGCTGTTCTAATTCTTTTTTAACGTATTCTGGAAACTCTCGGAATGTTTCAGTTTTAGGGTCGATAGCACCTTTGAAAGTACCTGCCTTATATTCATAATCATTACGCGTATCGATTAAAATTACATCATCACGTGCAATTAAATCATTCCATTCTTTTGGATCAAGGTAATGGCCCACTAAGTCACGGGGTTTAACTTCAACACCTAAAGTCACAATTTCTTCTTTAAGTTTAATTTTCATTTTACGGAAAGGTTTGTCAGAGCTATGAGATTCCTTATATTCCATAGAGGCAAAACCTTCATTGAGTAAAAATTGATAGAGACTATCAATTGCTACACGGTCGCCGGCAACAGTACCATTAATTCCTTCACCTGCTACAATCAGAGTTCCGCAAAGGTTGATTGTTTTCACTAAGTCTAATAAACGTTGTTGAAGATCGGCAGGATCTTGAACTTCTTTAAATTGATATAGTGCTGCAACAACCCAACCCGCGGTCGCTTGCTGTTCTACAGGTGCAAGCTGTTCTACAGTAGCGTTCATGGAAAACTCCAAATGTATTA
The DNA here is from genome assembly GCF_016124155.1 of Acinetobacter sp. AC1-2. Taxonomy (NCBI): domain Bacteria; kingdom Pseudomonadati; phylum Pseudomonadota; class Gammaproteobacteria; order Moraxellales; family Moraxellaceae; genus Acinetobacter; species Acinetobacter sp. AC1-2. The sequence goes on along the minus strand of NZ_JABFFO010000004.1, from coordinate 24,163 downwards.
AGATAGAAATTTAAGGCGCATATTTTAGCGCGAAAAGTTGTAATAAGCGAGAAAACCATAAAAAGTATATGGTTTATTTAAGGAGTCGGTTTTGAGTAGTGATCATCGAATGCTCTCTCTCACCCCATGTGCAGGGCGTTGTTCAACAGTTTTTGGTGATCAGGTTTGCCGTGGTTGTCGTCGTTTTAACCATGAAGTGATTCAATGGAATACTTATACAGCAGAGCAACGTTTGGCTGTATGGAGGCGTTTAGATGATCAGTTGAATCAAATCCTAGTGCCCATGTTACCTCATGCGAACTTGCAGCATGTAGAAGGATTTATTTTAAGTAAACGTGTTCGGCTGATGGAAGGAGCGAGTAAAGGCCGCAAACTTTATCATGCCTTGAAAATATGTGAGAAAAATAAGCATCTGGCAACAGAAAGTGGTTTAGGTATTTCAGATGCTCAAGTCAAAACAATATGGGTTGAATTCGAAAGGCGCGTTTTAGCTTTAGCTAAAGCGAGTTATGAGTTGGCTTGGTTGAGAGCTGATGGAATTAGTCATCATTTACTAAGTGTATTTGACGAAGAATAGGTTTGTAGATTGAATTGAAGATATCTCAATAAAAAAGCTGCCAGAAGGCAGCTTTTTTATCATTAATTTTCTTTCGAATATTAACGTTTGATATCGCGCTGAGTCGGGCCAGTATAAAGCTGACGAGGACGACCAATTTTGTAAGGTGCGCTGTGCATTTCTAACCAGTGGCTGATCCAACCTACTGTACGTGCAAGTGCAAAGATTACCGTAAACATTTCTGTAGGGATACCAATCGCTTTAAGGATGATACCTGAGTAGAAATCTACGTTAGGGTAAAGTTTACGTTCAACGAAGTACGGGTCGTTCAATGCAATACGCTCAAGTTCCATAGCAAGCGCTAATTGAGGATCATTGATATTTAATGCTTCAAGAACTTCGTCACAAGTTTGTTTCATGACTTTTGCACGTGGGTCGAAGTTTTTGTACACACGGTGACCGAAGCCCATGAGTTTAACTTCTTTACGTTTTACTTTTTCCATGAACTCGGCAACGTTTTCTACACTACCGATTTCATCAAGCATTTTAAGTACAGCTTCGTTTGCACCACCGTGAGCAGGTCCCCAAAGTGCAGAAATACCTGAAGAGATACATGCGTATGGGTTTGCACCAGTAGAGCCAGCAAGACGTACTGTAGATGTCGAAGCATTTTGTTCGTGATCAGCATGAAGCGTGAAGATACGATCCATTGCGCGAGCAAGAACAGGATTTACTTTGTAATCACGGTCAGCAGGAGTAGCAAACATCATGTGTAAGAAGTTTTCCGCGTAATTTAAGTCATTACGTGGATAGATGAATGGTTGACCTACTGTGTATTTGTAACTCCAAGCAGCAAGTGTTGGAATTTTTGCAATGAGACGAATCGCAGTGATTTCACGGTGATTGATGTCTTCAATGTCAAGATTGTTGTGATAGAACGCAGATAATGCACCAACAACACCAACCATGATAGCCATAGGGTGAGCATCACGACGGAAACCATTGAAGAAACGGCTAACTTGATCGTGAACCATAGTGTGAGCACGAACTTTGGCATCAAACTCTGTTTTTTGTTCAGCAGTTGGGAGCTCGCCATTTAATAATAAATAACAAGTTTCAAGATAGTCTGCTTGAGTTGCTAACTGATCAATTGGGTAGCCGCGGTGTAATAAAATACCTTTGTCACCATCAATGAACGTAATTTTAGACTCGCATGCAGCTGTCGCCATAAAACCAGGATCGAAAGTAAAATGACCTTCTTTCAATATGCTGCTGACATCAATTACATCTGGACCTAAAGTGCCACTGTAGATTGGTAATCCAATTTCTTTGCCATCAAGATGTAATACGGCTTTTTTGCCATTTGCTTCAGACATTCAATAGATCTCCTGTCCTGGTGAATGTTGATCTGACCCGAAATCCTAATGTTCTCATGTGCGAATCAGACGGTGTCAAAATTTGCTATAAGATTAGTGAGTACTGAAATTTTGTCAATTATACTTATGGATAAAAAATGACGATCCCACAGAGAGTTAGTCATCAAGACCCGAGCAAAAAAGTCAGTAAAATCACTGCATCGGGATGGTATAATAAGTCAATTCAACAAGAACGTGCAGAAAAAAAATGAAGTATGAGTACAATTGTAAGCAAATTTTAAAATCAAGATTAAAAATGACAAGTCGGTAGAAAATGCCAATCCAATTAAAAAAATCATAAAACTCATGGTGTAATTTCAAATTGCCAATCAAAAAAACTCTATTTTTATTTAGTTGTAACAAAGAATATTGCTGTTTTTTTAAGTTTAATTGTATAAAAAATAGCTAATTGAACTGCATTAAAATAATAAAAACTCTTATTCGCAGTAAAAATTGCTTTCTAAAATGTATTTTAGATTGACTGATTTGGGTGGAATATAAGTATGTTCACTTATTTGAATAGTAGCTTTTATTGAAAATATGCGGAGTTACTAACATTTTTCTATTTATATGATGAATTTATAACTTTATCTTTAGTCTAAAACTTACTTATTTAAAAGAAATTTCAGAAAAAATGAAATTAAATAAAAAGTTATTTTAAACAACAACATGGTGGAACTATATATATCTTTTTAATAGGGTTAATAGGGTGATATCATTGTGAATGATTCTTATTTAATTGTTTTTTGCTGAAATGGGAAAGTGGATTGTTTGTATTTTGATACTTCGCGTTTTATAATTCAGTGTCGTTTATAGGTTAGGCATGAGCTGTGCTTGCCTAACAATGCCAGCTTTCCTTGGAATTAATTCAACAAACTCCGGTCGGAGTTTCTACCTACAGGATGCCCGCTGTGAAAAGCAACAGACCTGTCAATTTGTCCATGGGTCAGGTGTTAGCGGTAAATTTACGCTCACCCGTGGCTATTGCATCAATTTTACACCGTTTATCAGGTGTCATCGTTTTCTTATTAGTACCAGTTCTATTATGGATTTTAGATAAATCATTATCTTCACCAGAAGGATTTGACTACGTTAAAAATGTCGTGTTTGGAAATATCCTTGTACGTTTTATCGTTTGGGTATTTGTAGCCGGCCTCTTATTCCACTTTATTGCTGGAGTAAAGCACTTACTTGCAGATTTAGGTTTTGCTGAAGAACTGCAAAGTGGTCGTATAGCAGCGACAATTTCATTGATCTTATCTGTGGTAGCTATTATCGCAGCCTTTGTATGGATTATGTTCTAATGAAAAGTGCTACAGGTTTAACTGGTTCAGGTTCTCGTGATTGGTTTATCCAGCGTGTAAGTGCGGTTGTACTAGCAGCCTATACTGTTGTTCTTTTGGGTTGGATTCTCTGCAAAGGCGGATTTGACTATCAACAATGGGCTGGTTTCATGATGACATTACCAATGAAGATTTTTTCTTTATTGGCAATTTTATCGCTTATCGCACACGCATGGATTGGTATGTGGCAAGTTTTTACTGACTATGTCACTACTCGTCAAATGGGTCCTTCAGCGAAAGGTTTACGCCTTGTACTGACGACGGCTGTCATTATTGCAGTGTTTGTGTACGCAATCTGGGGTATCCAGATTTTCTGGGCGAATTGATAGGAAGACATCATGGGCGCGATAACCCCTAAAGAAGATTATTCAAATATTCAAAACCTCACTTTCGATGCAGTTATCGTTGGTGGTGGTGGTTCTGGTATGCGTGCATCTTACCAACTCGCTCAAGCGGGTTTGAAAGTTGCAGTACTGACTAAAGTTTTCCCGACACGTTCGCACACTGTAGCTGCTCAAGGTGGTATCGGTGCGTCGTTAGGTAATATGCAAGAAGATAACTGGCATTTCCATTTTTACGATACAGTAAAAGGTTCTGACTGGTTAGGTGATCAAGACGCAATTGAATTTATGTGTCGTGAAGCGCCAAAAGTTGTGTATGAACTTGAACACATGGGTATGCCGTTTGACCGTAACGCGGATGGTACAATTTACCAACGTCCGTTCGGTGGTCACTCTGCTAACTATGGTGATAAACCAGTTCCACGTGCTTGTGCAGCTGCGGACCGTACAGGTCATGCATTATTGCATACGCTTTATCAAAGCAACGTGAAAATGGGTACTCAATTCTTCGTTGAGTGGATCGCTCTTGATTTGATCCGTAACGAAGCTGGTGATGTTCTTGGTGTAACAGCGATTGACCAAGAAACTGGTAACATTTCAGTATTCCAAGCAAAAGCGACATTATTTGCTACAGGTGGTGCTGGTCGTGTTTACCGTGCATCAACAAATGCTTATATCAACACTGGTGACGGTCTTGGTATGGCTGCTCGTGCTGGTATTCCATTGCAAGATATGGAGTTCTGGCAATTCCACCCAACGGGTGTTGCGGGCGCTGGTGTATTGTTGACCGAAGGTTGTCGTGGTGAAGGTGCAATCCTTCGTAATAAAGACGGCGAACCGTTCATGGAACGTTATGCACCGACTTTAAAAGACTTGGCTCCACGTGACTTCGTTTCACGTTCTATGGACCAGGAAATTAAAGAAGGTCGTGGTTGTGGTCCAAAAGGTGATTATATCTTACTTGATATGACTCACTTGGGTGCTGAAACAATCATGAAGCGTTTACCATCTGTATTTGAGATTGGTAAAAAATTCGCGAACGTTGATATCACAAAAGAAGCGATTCCTGTAGTACCAACAATCCATTATCAAATGGGTGGTATTCCTACGAATATGCATGGTCAGGTGTGTTTACCTGAAGTGGGTACAGACAACTACACTAAACCTGTAAAAGGTTTCTATGCAATTGGCGAATGTTCTTGTGTATCAGTACATGGTGCAAACCGTTTAGGTACGAACTCACTTCTTGACTTGGTTGTATTTGGTAAAGCTGCTGGTGAGCACATTATCGATTACGTAACTAAGCATCATGGTGATGAATACGCACCACTTCCAACAGATGTATTGGGGCAAACACTAGCTCGTGTACGTAAGTTGGATGACTCAACTTCTGGTGAAAATGCTCAAGAAGTTGCTGATGTAATTCGTGATATCGTTCAAGATCACGCTGGTGTATTCCGTACTCAAGCATTGCTTGATAAGGGTGTAAAAGAGATTCTTGCTCTTGAGCCACGTGTGCGTAATATCCACTTGAAAGATAAATCTAGAGTATTTAACACTGCGCGTGTTGAAGCACTTGAAGTTGAAAACTTGTATGAAGTTGCAAAAGCAACTCTGATTTCAGCTGCTGCGCGTAAAGAGTGTCGTGGTGCGCATACTGTAGTTGATTATGAATTACCAGCTGATCACCCAACTTATTCATACGGTCGCCGTGATGATGAGTGGATGAAACATACGTTATGGTATTCATCAGATAACCGTTTGGAATATAAGCCAGTGCGCTTCAAACCGTTGACTGTTGATGCAATTCCGCCAGCACCACGTACATTCTAATCGGGAGTATAAAGATGAGTAGAGGTACTCGTACATTCGAAATCTACCGCTATGATCCTGATAAGGATAAAGCGCCGTACATGCAAACTTTCAAGCTTGAATTGACTGATAAGCACCGTATGTTGCTTGATGCATTACTTGCATTGAAAGTTCAAGACGAAACGTTAACATTCCGTCGCTCTTGCCGTGAAGGTATTTGTGGTTCAGATGGTGTGAATATCAATGGTAAAAATGGTTTGGCTTGTTTAGAAAACCTGAATGATTTACCAGAGAAAATCGTAATTCGTCCATTACCAGGTTTGCCGGTAGTTAAAGATTTGGTTGTTGATATGAACCAATTCTATGATCAATATGACAAGATTCAGCCATTCTTGATCAATAACCAACCAGCTCCACCTAAAGAGCGTTTACAATCTCCAGAAGAGCGTGAACACTTAAACGGTTTGTATGAATGTATTCTTTGTGCATGTTGTTCAACTTCATGCCCATCATTCTGGTGGAACCCTGACAAGTTCTTGGGTCCTTCAGCATTGTTGAATGCATACCGTTTTATTATTGATTCTCGTGATACTGCTACTGCAGACCGTTTGTCTCGTCTTGACGATCCATTCAGTTTGTTCCGTTGTAAAGGTATTATGAACTGTGTGTCAGTATGTCCTAAAGGTCTAAATCCTACAAAAGCAATCGGTCACATCCGTAATATGCTATTAGATCAAGCGGGTTAATTCTGCACAAATAGAGAGCGCACATCCTTGATGTGCGTTTTTTTTTAACTTTATAATGTAAACTTTAGACTTTGGTCGAAAAAGATGAGGTTTTTATATATTGCACCATATATTAAAAGATAAAATCGCATATGTATTTCGCCAGTTTATAGGTGGTATGTGTCAAAAAAATCAATCGTTCGTTAAGAACATGATACGATTTGCCACAAAGTTATAGGTGAAAAAAGCGTATACTAGTGAAATTAATTTAAGTAGCACGATCTTAGATCTGTGCTTAATTTTTATGGTTAAAGTCATTTTAGAAAAGTTAATTTTAAAGTTAATTTTTCTAAAAAGATTTGCAAAAAATTGCTCGGTTTTAATCGAGTATAAGGTGAGTGATGATGCCATTGAGGGTGTTGTGATTCATTAATTACCTATGGAGTTTCCTCTCTAGGTAGTATGACGCCCCATGGTCTTAAAGACCTGTTGGGTAAGTAGTGCCTTTTTTACCAATTTGGCATTATGCATCATGGGTGTGCTTAAAAGGCAGCCTGTAATATTTTTTGCAATAGGAAATGGGTCCACAAATGCAAGAAGTTGCTGACGCATTGCGTCTTGACACTGAACTTTCCGCTGATAGTGCAGCGTATATTGAAGAACTTTACGAGCAGTACCTGTCTTCCCCAACCTCTGTAGCTGAGGACTGGCGCCAATATTTCGATAAATATCCAAAGGGTGACCAACCACACGGCGCTGTGCGTGAGCAATTCCTATTACTAGGACGTAATGCTAATCGTGTTCAACCTGTTGTACAAAGTACGGTAAGTACTGAGCATGAACGTCGTCAAATTGGCGTTTTACAACTTATTGCTGCTTATCGTAATCGTGGACATCAAAAAGCTAAATTAGATCCATTAGGTCTTGCTAAGCGTGAAGATATTCCTGATTTAGATCTTTCAGCACATGGTTTAACCAAATCAGATTTAGACACAGTATTCAACACAGGCAATCTTGAGATTGGAAAAAGCGAAGCAACGCTTGCTGAAATGATTGAAGCAATGGAAGCAATCTATTGTGGTTCAATCGGTGTTGAATATATGCATATCGTGGACACAAAAGAAAAGCGTTGGATTCAACAACGTCTTGAAAGTGTTCGTGGTCAGCTTAATTTTACAAATGATCAAAAGAAAGGGTTCTTGGAGCGTTTAACCGCTGCAGAAGGGCTTGAAAAATTCCTAGGTAATAAATACGTTGGTGCTAAACGCTTTGGTGTAGAAGGTGGTGAATCTTTTATTCCTATGGTGAATGAAATCATTCAACGTGCTGGTGCTGTTGGTTGTAAAGAAGTTGTTATTGGTATGCCACACCGTGGCCGTTTAAACCTTCTTGTTAATATTATGGGTAAAAACCCTGCGGACTTGTTTGGTGAGTTTGAAGGTAAAGCTATTCATAAGAAAGGTTCTGGCGACGTTAAATACCATCAAGGTTTCTCAAGTAATGTAATGACTCCAGGTGGTGAAGTTCACTTGGCATTAGCATTTAACCCATCTCACTTGGAAATCGTTGGTCCTGTAGTTGAAGGTTCTGTGCGTGCACGTCAAGTGCGTCGTAGAGACATCGGCGGTGATGATGTATTGCCAGTAATTGTTCATGGTGATGCTGCATTTGCAGGTCAAGGTGTGAACATGGAAACCTTCCAGATGTCACAAACTCGTGGCTATACGGTTGGTGGTACTGTACACATTATCGTAAACAACCAAGTTGGTTTTACAACTTCTGATCCACGTGATGCGCGTTCTACTGAATATTGTACTGACGTTGCAAAAATGATTCAGACGCCAATATTCCATGTGAATGGCGATGATCCTGAAGCAGTAATCTTTGCTACTCAATTAGCACATGATTTCCGTCACGAATTCCGTAAAGATGTTGTGCTTGACTTGTTCTGTTACCGTCGTCGTGGTCATAACGAAGCAGATGAGCCATCTGGTACACAACCATTGATGTATCAAGTGATTGCTAAAAAAGCAACAACTCGTACACTCTATTCAGATCAGCTTGTTCAACAAAAAGTAATTGATCGTGCTGAAGCAGACCAAATGGTTGAAGATTACCGTGCAGATTTAGAAGCCGGAAACCATGTGGCAAATGCTTTAGTACTTGAACCAAATACGAAAATGTTTGTTGATTGGACGCCATATTTGGGCCATGACTACACAGACGATTGGGATACTTCATTTGACTTAAATCGCTTAAAAGAATTAGGCGAGGGCATGAGCAAACTTCCGGAAGGATTTGTTATGCAGCGTCAAGTGCAAAAAGTAATTGAAGATCGTGTGAAAATGCAAACTGGTGAAATTGCATTGAACTGGGGCGCTGCTGAAACTTTAGCTTACGCAACCTTGATCGATGAAGATTACCTTGTTCGTATTACTGGTGAAGACGTTGGGCGTGGTACATTCTCACACCGTCATGCAAAATTGCATAATCAGGTAGATGGTTCAACATATATTCCACTTTGCAATGTCAAAGAAAACCAGCCTCGTTTTGCAATTTACGATTCTTTATTATCTGAAGAAGCTGTTCTTGCATTTGAATATGGTTATGCAACTACAATTCCTAAGAGCTTAATTATTTGGGAAGCACAATTTGGTGACTTCGTAAACTGCGCTCAGGTTGTAATTGACCAGTTTATTGCTTCTGGCGAGACTAAGTGGGAACGTGTTTGTGGTTTGACAATGTTGTTACCACACGGTTTCGAAGGTCAAGGCCCAGAGCATTCGTCAGCTCGTTTAGAACGTTTCTTACAGTTATGTGCTGAAGATAACATGCAAGTGATCACTCCAACGACACCTGCACAGATTTTCCATGCATTACGTCGTCAAGCTGTACGCCCAATTCGTAAGCCATTGATCGTAATGTCACCGAAATCTTTACTTCGTCATAAACTTGCTACTTCTACTTTAGAAGAGCTTGCAAATGGTTCATTCCAGACTGTAATTGACGAAATCGATCAAATTAACAAGTCAGATGTAACTCGTCTTGTACTTTGTGGTGGTAAAGTTTATTACGACTTACTCGAAAAACGTCGTGAACAAAACTTAACTAACGTCGCAATTGTACGTATTGAACAGTTATATCCATACCCAGAACAACGTCTTGCGGAAATCTTGGCTGCATATCCAAACGTGAAAGAACTTGTTTGGACACAAGAAGAGCCGAAGAACCAAGGCGCTTGGTTATTTATCGCACCTCGTTTATACGACGATATCTTAAAATCTGGCAAACAAATCCGTATCAGTTTTGCAGGTCGTGAAGCTTCTGCTGCACCAGCTTGTGGCTCACCGTACTTGCATGCAAAACAACAAGCTCAGCTAATTAATGATGCATTGGCAATCGAAGCTGAACAATCAGGAGATTCTCAATAATGGCAACCGAAATTAAAGCACCGGTATTCCCAGAGTCAGTTGCAGATGGAACCATCGCGACTTGGCATAAAAAGGTGGGTGAACCTGTATCACGTGATGAAGTAATCTGTGATATTGAAACCGACAAAGTTGTTTTAGAAGTGGTTGCTCCTGCAGATGGTAGCTTAGTTGCAATCATTAAAGGTGAAGGCGATACAGTTCTTTCTGACGAAGTGATTGCTCAGTTTGAAGCTGGTGCTGGTGCAGCGGCTGCTCCTGCAGTAGAGCAAGCAGTTGCTCAAACTCAAGCTGGTGCAGCTCCTGTTGTTGAGCGCACTGAAGCTGTATCTGGTCAAGCTCCTGCAGTTCGTAAAGCTTTGTCTGAAACTGGTATTGCTGCTGCTGACGTACAAGGTACTGGTCGCGGTGGTCGTATCACTAAAGAAGATGTGGCAAACCATCAAACTAAACCAGCTGCTAACGTTACTCCGTTAAGCGTAGCTGTTGGTGAGCGTATCGAAAAACGCGTTCCAATGACTCGTTTACGTAAGCGTGTAGCTGAGCGTCTTCTTTCTGCAACTCAAGAAACTGCAATGTTAACTACATTTAACGAAGTTAACATGAAGCCAATCATGGAATTGCGTAAGCAATATAAAGATGCGTTTGAAAAACGCCATGGTGCTCGTTTAGGCTTCATGTCATTCTTTGTTAAAGCTGTAACTGAAGCACTTAAGCGCTATCCTGCGGTAAATGCTTCAATTGATGGCGACGATATTGTTTATCATGGTTACTATGACATCGGTGTTGCAGTATCTTCTGATCGTGGTCTTGTTGTTCCAGTATTACGTGATACTGATCGTATGAGCTATGCAGAAGTTGAAGCAGGTATTGGTGCTTATGCTGCTAAAGCGCGCGATGGTAAATTATCTATCGAAGAAATGACTGGTGGTACTTTCACTATCACTAACGGTGGTACTTTCGGTTCATTACTTTCAACTCCAATTTTGAATCAGCCGCAAACTGGTATCTTGGGTATGCACAAAATCCAAGAGCGTCCTATGGCTGTAAATGGTCAAGTTGAAATCTTGCCAATGATGTATTTAGCGCTTTCTTATGACCACCGTATGATCGATGGTAAAGAAGCAGTAGGTTTCTTGGTAGCAATCAAAGAATTGTTAGAAGAACCAGCTAAACTCATCCTTGATCTTTAATTTCTTCGAATAATATTACCGAGATAGAGTGATCCTCTATCTCGGACCATGGAGATAAACAATGTCTCAACAATTTGATCTTGTTGTTATTGGCGGTGGTCCTGGTGGTTATGAAGCTGCAATTCGTGCTGCTCAACTAGGCTTTAAAGTCGCTTGTATCGAAAAACGTATTCACAACGGTAAGCCATCTTTAGGTGGTACATGCTTAAACGTAGGTTGTATCCCTTCTAAAGCATTACTTGACTCTTCACATCGTTATGAAGATACAGTGCATCATTTAGCTGATCACGGTATTACTACAGGTGAAGTGAATTTTGATCTTGCTAAGCTTCTTGCTCGTAAAGACAAAATTGTTGACCAATTAACTGGTGGTATCGATCAATTGCTTAAAGGCAACGGTATTGAATGGTTAAAAGGTACTGGTAAATTACTTGCTGGTAAAAAAGTTGAGTTTGTTTCACACGAAGGTGAGACTCAAGTTTTAGAACCTAAATATGTGATTCTTGCATCTGGTTCTGTACCTGTAAATATTCCTGTAGCTCCTGTAGCTCCTGTAGATCAAGATATTATTGTTGATTCAACTGGCGCATTAAACTTCCCAGAAGTACCTAAACGTTTAGGTGTTATTGGTGCTGGTGTAATCGGTTTAGAGCTTGGTTCTGTTTGGCGTCGTCTTGGTTCTGAAGTTGTTGTATTTGAAGCAATGGATGCATTTTTACCAATGGCTGATAAGGCTTTGGCAAAAGACTACCAAAAACTTTTAACTAAGCAAGGTCTTGATATTCGTATTGGCGCTAAAGTTGCTGGTACTGAAGTTAATGGTCGCGAAGTGACTGTTAAATATACTCAAGGTGGCGAAGAAAAAACTCAGACTTTTGACAAATTAATCGTTTGTGTAGGCCGTAAAGCTTATGCAGAAGGTTTGTTGGCAGACGATTCAGGTATTAAATTGACTGAACGTGGTCTAGTTGAAGTAAACGATTACTGTGCAACTTCTGTAGAAGGTGTATATGCAATTGGTGACTTGGTTCGCGGTCCAATGCTTGCTCATAAAGCAATGGAAGAAGGTGTAATGGCTGTTGAGCGTATCCACGGTCATGCAGCTCAAGTGAACTATGACACAATCATTTCTGTTATCTATACACATCCGGAAGCGGCATGGGTTGGTTTAACTGAAGAACAAGCTAAAGAAAAAGGTCATGAAGTTAAAACTGGTCAATTCGGTTTTGCTGTAAATGGTCGTGCTTTAGCTGCGGGTGAAGGTGCTGGTTTCGTTAAGTTCGTTGCTGATGCAAAAACTGACCGTTTATTAGGTATGCATGTCATTGGACCTGCTGCATCTGATATCGTACACCAAGGTATGATCGCACTTGAATTTGTATCTTCTGTTGAAGACCTTCAGTTAATGACATTTGGTCATCCAACATTCTCTGAAGTTGTTCATGAAGCTGCACTTGCTGTAGATGGTCGTGCAATTCACGCGATTCAACGTAAGCGTAAATAAAATAAAGAGCGGTTCTCCGCTCTTTTTCACATTTGATGGTGTGATTAAAAAAACATCAAGGTGATAGAGGTAGACAGCAATTTGCATATACAACATGAGAATGTTGCGCAAATTGAAGACAACAAACAAAGTTAAGTAGGTAACTAAATGAACTTACATGAGTATCAAGCTAAAGCGTTATTGAAAGAATATGGTATGCCGGTACAAGAAGGTATCTTGGCAACCAATGCAGACGAAGCAGTTGCTGCATTCGAACAGCTTGGTGGTAAATTCGCGGTAATGAAAGCGCAAGTTCATGCTGGTGGTCGTGGTAAGGCTGGTGGCGTTAAAGTTGCAAAATCTAAAGAAGATGTTATCGAATTTGCAAACAACATTATTGGTACTCGTCTTGTAACGTATCAAACTGATGCAAATGGTCAACCAGTAAACAGCATTATTGTTGCTGAAGACGTATACCCAGTTGAGCGTGAGCTTTACTTGGGTGCGGTTGTAGACCGTTCTAGCCGTCGTATTACTTTCATGGCTTCTACAGAAGGTGGTGTAGAAATCGAGAAAGTTGCAGAAGAAACTCCAGAAAAAATTATCAAAGTTGAAGTTGATCCATTAGTTGGCTTACAACCATTCCAAGCGCGTGAAGTTGCGTTTGCTTTAGGTTTGAAAGACAAGCAAATCAGCCAGTTTGTTAAAATTATGGCTGCTGCTTACCAAGCATTTGTAGAAAATGACTTTGCATTATTCGAAATTAACCCACTTTCAGTTCGTGAAAATGGCGATATTTTATGTGTAGATGCAAAAGTTGGTATCGACTCTAACGCGCTTTACCGTTTACCTAAAGTTGCTGCTTTACGTGACAAATCTCAAGAGAATGAGCGTGAATTAAAAGCATCTGAATTTGATCTTAACTATGTTGCTTTAGAAGGTAACATTGGTTGTATGGTTAACGGTGCTGGTCTTGCAATGGCAACTATGGACATCATTAAACTTTATGGTGGTCAGCCTGCAAACTTCCTTGACGTTGGTGGCGGTGCAACTAAAGAACGTGTAATCGAAGCGTTCAAAATCATCCTTGCTGATACATCTGTACAAGGTGTTTTAATTAACATCTTTGGTGGTATCGTACGTTGTGACATGATTGCTGAAGCGATTATTGCAGCGGTTCAAGAAGTAAACGTAACTGTTCCAGTTGTTGTTCGTTTAGAAGGTAACAACGCTGAGTTAGGTGCTAAATTACTTGATGAATCTGGTTTGAAATTAATTTCTGCGAACGGCTTGTCTGATGCCGCAGAAAAAGTTGTAGCTGCAGTTAAAGCGTAAGGGGAGTATCAATCATGAGCGTATTAATTAATAAAGACACTAAAGTATTGGTACAAGGTTTTACTGGTAAAAACGGTACTTTCCACTCTGCACAAGCTTTAGACTACGGTACAAAAGTTGTTGGTGGTGTTACTCCAGGTAAAGGTGGTACAACTCACCTTGACTTGCCAGTATTCAACACAATGAAAGAAGCTGTACGTGAAACAAATGCAGATGCATCTGTAATCTATGTACCAGCTCCATTCGTTTTAGACTCTATCGTTGAAGCGGTTGATTCAGGTGTTGGCCTAATTGTTGTGATCACTGAAGGTGTTCCAACAATCGACATGCTTAAAGCAAAACGCTACTTAGAAACTAACGGTAACGGTACTCGTTTAGTTGGTCCTAACTGCCCAGGCGTGATCACTCCGGGTGAATGTAAGATCGGTATTATGCCTGGTCACATCCACCAACCAGGTCGTATTGGTATCATTTCACGTTCAGGTACATTGACTTATGAAGCTGTTGCTCAAACAACTAAGCTTGGTTTAGGTCAATCTACTTGTATCGGTATTGGTGGTGACCCAATCCCAGGTATGAACCAAATCGAAGCTCTTCAATTGTTCCAAGACGATCCAGATACTGATGCTATCATCATGATCGGTGAGATCGGTGGTACAGCGGAAGAAGAAGCTGCTGAATTCATCAAATCTAACGTGACTAAGCCTGTAGTAGGTTACATTGCTGGTGTAACTGCACCTAAAGGTAAGCGTATGGGTCACGCTGGTGCGATCATTTCTGGCGGTCAAGGTACTGCTGAAGAAAAATTCGCTGCATTTGAACGCGCGGGAATGGCTTACACTCGTAGCCCAGCTGAGCTTGGTTCAACAATGTTGCAAGTTTTAAAAGAGAAAGGTTTAGCTTAATCGCTTTATCCTGAATCTTAAAAAACACCGCATCTGAAAATGATGCGGTGTTTTTTTATCTATAAATCAAAAATAAAATTTCTAAACAAGACAAAATAAAATGTTTAAGCAAAAAAATACGCAATGATTGGGGTGATCATTGCGTAGAACAACGAATCTGTAAAAACAGTTTCGGTTTAAGGAGAAATGTCGTGAGGTTCATATAATGTAACCTACATAACAAATAATAGAGATAGTTAAGAAATTCTTCATCGCTATTAGCGTTAATAAGTGTTACTTCACGTTAATAGGGTAAAAGCATGTGAATGATAGTGGATACATTAGTAATTCTAAAAAATTAATACTATGGATTAAATAAGCATAAAAAAAGCCCCGAAGGGCTTTTAGTTATAAATAGCATTAGAATTTAAATAATCCTAAGCCATCTTTAACTTCATCTAAGGTCTGTTGAGTAATAAGACGGCATTTATCTGTACCTTGACGTAAAACATCCATAATGTAGTCAGGATCTTTAGCAAGTTCTTCACGACGTTCACGGATAGGGCTAATCAATTCTTTCAAAACACCTTCAAGACGTTTTTTAACAGTTCCATCACCTAGACCGCCGCGACGATAATGCGCTTTTAATTCTTCAACTTCTTCTTTATTTGGATCAAATGCATCTAAATAAGTAAATACAATGTTTCCTTCAACCTGACCTGGATCTTCAATACGAAGATGATTTGGATCGGTATACATTGCATTTACAGCTTTTTTGATGTCTTTATCAGAAGCATTTAAAACAATGGTATTGCCTAATGATTTAGACATTTTTGCCTTGCCATCAAAACCAGGTAAGCGTGCCATATTTGAAAGCAAAGCTTTACATTCAGGTAAAAGGTCTTGGCCAATTTGACGATTTATTCGACGTACAATTTCATTGGTTTGTTCAATCATTGGAATCTGATCTTCACCCACTGGAACCACAGTCGCTTTGAAAGCAGTAATGTCAGCAGCTTGTGCAACAGGGTAGCAGAGGAAACCAGCCGGAATGTCACGCTCGAAACCGCGCATTTGAATTTCAGACTTAATGGTCGGGTTACGTTCTAAGCGTGCAACCGTCACGAAGTTAAGATAGAGCATGGTGAGCTCATTCAGTGCTGGCAAGCATGATTGTACGCAAATCGTGGTTTTTGTTGGATCAATGCCTACAGCTAAATAATCTAGAGCAACTTCCAAAATATTGCGACGGACTTTATCTGGATTATCTGCATTGTCTGTTAATGCTTGAGCATCTGCTAATAAGAGATGTTGATGATGGCTATCCTGTAAACCTACACGAGAACGCAAAGAACCGACAAAATGCCCAAGATGAAGTTGTCCGGTTGGGCGGTCGCCTGTCAAAATAATTGGACGCTGATCAACATTACTCATTATTTATTCCACTGTCTTATTGGCTTAATCAGGGGTAGTAAGCCCTGCAATATAAAAGATTGGCATTATTGTACGGGAAATAAAAAAAATTCGTCAGCGATTGGGTAAACTTTTCTTAAAATAATATTGTGAATTTATTCAGTAAAATTACAGAAATTCAAAAAAATCATCTTACAATAGCGTAATAAATACAAACTTGGATAAGAAATGGCAAGTGGCTTACTTTTATTACTAGATGATATTGCAACAATTTTAGATGACGTTGCTTTAATGAGCAAAATGGCAGCAAAGAAAACTGCCGGAGTTTTAGGTGACGATTTAGCCTTGAATGCTCAGCAAGTCACAGGTGTTCGTGCAGATCGTGAGCTTCCTATTGTTTGGAAAGTGGCTAAAGGCTCATTTGTTAATAAACTTATTTTAGTTCCTTTAGCATTATTAATTAGTGTGGTTGCACCTTGGCTCATTAACCCTTTGTTAATGCTAGGTGGCTTATTTTTATGTTATGAGGGAGTGGAAAAAGTTATTCATACCATTATGCATAAAAAGTCCTCTACTCCTGAGGAGGCCAAAGCAGAGTTTGAAAATGAAGAATTAGACTTAGCAACATTTGAAAAAGATAAAATCAAAGGTGCTGTTCGCACAGACTTTATTTTATCTGCAGAAATTGTTGTGATCTCTCTGGGTACCGTTGCTACTGCTACCTTAATGACTAAAGTAAGTGTACTCAGCATTATTGCAGTTGTGATGACAATTGGTGTTTATGGCTTGGTTGCCATGATTGTTAAGATTGATGATCTTGGATTATATCTAACAGATCAAACAGCATCTTTTAAGCAGACTTTAGGTCGTGGCTTGCTCGCATTTGCACCTGTTTTGATGAAGTTACTTTCTATTGTCGGCACTATTGCAATGTTTTTGGTAGGGGGAGGGATCATTAATCATACTATTCCTTTACTACATCATTTAACTGAAAATACAGTGGACCATGTTGAGACTATACCAGCGGTAGGAAATATCATTGGTGCTTTAACACCGACACTGGTTAACTTTGTAATAGGACTGGTTGCTGGTGCAATTGTTTTATTAATTGTGAGCTTAATACAAAAAATGTGGCCAAAAAAAGCATCGGGTTCATGATGCCATTCTAAAATAAGAGGGAAATTATGCGCTGGAAAGGTCGTCGAATTAGTACCAATGTTGAAGATCGTCGAGGTGGTGGCGGTGTTAGAGCAGGTGGTATCAGCATTATTGGTTTGGTTGTTGCATTTGTTGCGTGGAAGTTTTTTGGGGTTGATCCACAACAAGCTTATCAGGCAACTCAGCAGGTCACTGCATCACAACAGTCAAATGCAACTGCACCAGAAAGTTTAACAGCCGAGCAAAAAGAAGCCTCTGATTTTGTTGGAACTGTTTTGGCTGATACAGAGGATACGTGGACTCCTATATTTAAACAGTTAGGTAAAACATATACGCCGCCAAGATTAGTATTGTTTAGTGGAATGATTCAGTCTGGGTGTGGTACTGCGCAATCTGCAATGGGGCCATTTTATTGTCCGGCAGACCAGAAGGTTTATATCGATACAGAATTCTTTAAAGATATGCGTCAGCAAATGGGGATTTCTGGTGAGCAAAATCAATCTGAACTTTCCAGACAAGATCAGGCAGGCGATTTTGCTCAAGCTTATGTTGTTGCACATGAGGTAGGGCATCATGTTCAAACCTTGCTTGGTATTTCTTCACAAGTACAACAAGCCCGTGCACAAGTGAGCCAAAGAGAAGGTAATCAATTATCTGTTCGCCAAGAGTTGCAAGCTGATTGTTTGGCTGGTATTTGGGCGAGTCATAATCAGCAACGTACTCAATTTTTAGAGCAAGGTGACATTGAAGAAGCGATGGATGCTGCTCAAAAAATTGGAGATGATTATTTACAGAAGCGCTCTACTGGTCAGGTTGTTCCAGATAGCTTTACTCATGGTAGTAGTGAACAGCGAATGCACTGGTTTCAGGTCGGTTTAAAAACTGGCGATATTAACCAATGTGATACTTTTAATAATCCAGTTTAAGATTCTATAGGGTGAGTCTTGTTAAACATATTTAAGAAGCTCATCCATTTTTCTTTAGATCATAACTATAAATAATGTTAAGAAATTTAACAGAGTGATAGATTGTTCAATCAATTCGTTAAACTTGTGTCCTAGTTTTTGTTTTTAAGATTATGGCATTGTTAATGCCAGCTTTTTTGTTCAGTTTGGTCGATCTAGCAAAGTTTCTTTTATTTGGTCGTTGACCCAGAAGAAGGGTATTCATGGGTAATTTTTTTCTACTACAAGCACTTACAGTGGTTTTTGCGCTCTCAATAGCCACCACGATTTTTAATAAGCGTATTTTGGGCTTTCCACAGGCTATTGGTGTACCTCTGGTTTCGGCAATTTTTGTCTTTATTTTGCAATGGGGGGCTAGTCTGTTAAATGGTAACGAATTTATTACCATCAATATCCACCATATTGAGGAAGTAGTACGCAATATCGACTTTTACGATTTTTTAATTAATGGGGTGATCTGTTTTATTCTAACTTCTTCAGCACTTAAATTTAAAATTTCTGATTTAAGGAGTTACTGGAAGCAAATCAGTATTTTGGCCACCATTGCATTAGTCATTTGCGCCGTTTTATTTGGTGGATTGCTCTATGGGTTCCAACTACTGGTTGGATATCATGTGCCAATTTTGGTGCTTTTACTTTTAGGTGCAGCTTTAGGGGCAACAGACCCTATTGGTATTAAAGGTGTACTTAGTTCGATTCGTGCCCCGCATCATTTGATTGTTAAGCTAGAAGGCGAGTCACTATTTAATGATGCAATGTGTATTGCATTGTTTATGACCTTGCTTAATGTTTTACAGGGTGAACATTTTTCGTTGATAGCGACACTAGAAGCTTTACTCTATGAAATTGTTGTTGCAGTCGGGATTGGTTGGGCATTTGGGGTAGGGGTGTTACGTCTATTACGTGGTAAACACGAAATGGAGTCTCTGATTTTAACAACAGCTTTGCTCGCGAGTGGAGCATATTTGGTTGCTTTGTTTGCACATGCATCAGCACCTATTGCTTGTGTAATTGGCGGTTTAATTGTTGGAAACAAATGGAAAGAAATACGAGAAGAGCGAGAGATTCAAGAAGTTAATCATTTTTGGCATACCGTAGAAGGAATCATCAACTCATTCCTGTTTACTTTAATTGGCTTAGAGTTATTTATTCTTGATTTAAACTTTAGCCTAATTTTAGGTGGTATTGTTGCATTCTTTATACTTCATATCTCTCGTTTTGCTGCCAACTTTATGGCTTTTGCCTTTTTCCCGAACATGCGGAAAATGAAAAGTTATAATGGTAGTCTAACGATTCTATCTTGGGGTGGGGTACGAGGCGGAATTTCACTTGCATTGATTTTGGCAGTTGCCAATATTCCCGCATTAAGTCCATATAGTAGTATCCTGATTGGCTATACTTTTATTAGTGTGTTGTTGTCAGGCATTGTATGTGGTCTGGGTCTGCCTGCTGTGATGAATGCTTTCTATTACAATCCGAATGAAGAAACCGAAGGACTAAAAGGTCTATATCAAAGATTGTGTCATAAGATGAATCGGAGAGGCTTTCAATATATTGTTGGAGAGGATGCACTGGGTAGAGAAACGATTACCGTTTTTAATCCGGATATTCTGGTAGACCAAAAAACTGAAGATGGAATTGCAACAATGCATGACCCAAATAAGTTACAAGAAGTAAAACGATTTGAGAGTCCTGATAATTTCTAAATATTTGCAGTTTTAAATTTTATAAGATATTTAAAAATTAGGTTTTAGTGTAATAGTAAAATATTACCTAAAGCCTTTTTTTTCTATATATATCATTAATGATATATTTTATTTTATTAAGATATTAATAATTGTTATATGAATATTTTAATTAAATGACATTTCAACAAATGGTAAATAATAAAATAAGAAATTTGTTTTATATATAAAACATTTAACGCAATTTTTCATTAAATTAACACAAGAAAAACTTAAAGAAGACTTATATATAATTTGTATTAATTAAAATTTTTTCTGTAGGTACTTTAGTATTTGTTTTTTTTATTTTAAAGTGGTTAATGTAAAAATGATCACATTACTTAATGTTTTTAAGTTGTAGGTCAAAAACTTGAAAACATTAAGTAAAAAGAATTATACATAAAATCATTTAAATCAATAATATAAAAGGAATACAGATATGCCTGAAATACAAATAATTGCCAAGGATAGTCACGACACCTTGTCAACCATCAAGGGAACTTCCGCATCGCTTACAGAAGCGTCGGTGGTATTAGTAAAAGTGGCTGCCAGTGATGTATTGGTAGTGAATAGGGAGGGAACCAATGCAGTCATTCGCCTGAAAAATGGCGAGACAATTGTTATTGAAGGCTTTTTTAGTGGAACAGCTGAGCCTAAAGATAACAGCCTTGTTTTTCAAGACGAAAATGGACAGTTAATCTGGGCAAAATTCAAAGATGCTGAAAATGATGCAGACGCGGATGCTGATGCCGATGCTGATGCCGACAGTGATGTTGAACCACAAGCACTCGTAGCTGAAGATTTACCCGCGGCTTTACCTGCAGAGGCACCACAAGAGCTGGTGTCTGATGTTATTTATCAGCCTATTTCTTCAATTGAACCATTGCTTTATCACGATGGTGGCATAAACCCATGGTTATGGGCTATTCCATTAGTTGCGGGTGGTATTATCGCAGCAGCATCAAACAGTGATAGCAATGATGACGACTCTTCAACACCTACCGACACAACACCACCAAATACAGATGGCGTTACTTTCTCGGTTAATCCAGTTACATCTGATAATGTAATTAATGCATCAGAGGCAGCAGGTAATGTCACGATTACTGGTATTTTGAAAAACATTCCAGCAGATGCGGCAAATACTGTAGTAACCGTTGTAATCAATGGTCAAGAGTACACCGCAATTGTAGACAAGGTTGCAGGTACTTGGAGTGTAAGCGTACCAGGTAGCGGTTTAGCTGCAGATGCAGATAAAACTATTGATGCGACTGTAACGTTTACAGATGCGGCAGGTAATAGCAGCACTGTTAAAGATACGCAAACTTATACAGTTGATACCACTGCACCAAATGCGCCAGTGATTGACCCGGTGAACGGGGTAGACCCGATTACGGGTACAGCAGAACCTGGTTCAACAGTAACAGTGACTTATCCGGACGGTAGCACAGCAAGTGTAGTTGCAGGTACAGATGGTACTTGGACTGTACCAAATCCAGGTTTAAATGATGGCGATGAAGTTGAAGCGATTGCTACAGACCCAGCAGGTAATCCGTCATTACCTGGTACAGCTATTGTTGATGCAGTTGGTCCGAATACAGATGGTGTTAATTTTGCAGTTGACTCTGTCACAGCGGACAACTTGATTAATGCCTCAGAAGCAGCTGGTAACGTTACGATTACCGGTGTTCTCAAAAACGTTCCGGCAGATGCGGCGAATACAGCCGTTACAGTTGTTATTAACGGGGTGACTTATACTGCAACTGTAGATAGTACAGCGGGTACATGGACAGTAAGTGTACCGGGCAGTGGCTTAACAGCAGATGCAGATAAAACCATTGATGCGAAAGTAACGTTTACAGATGCGGCAGGTAATAGCAGTACTGTTAACGACACACAAACATATACAGTTGATACCACAGCACCAGCAGCACCAGTGATTGACCTGGTTAACGGAACAGATCCAATTACAGGTACAGCAGAACCTGGTTCAACAGTGACCGTAACTTATCCTGATGGCAGTACAGCAAGTGTAGTTGCAGGACCGGATGGTAACTGGACTGTGCCAAATCCAGGTCTTAATGATGGCGATGAAGTTGAAGCGATTGCTACAGACCCTGCAGGCAACCCATCATTGCCGGGCACAGCTATTGTTGATGCAGTTGGTCCGAATACAGATGGTGTTAACTTTGCAGTTGACTCTGTCACAGCGGACAACGTGATTAATGCCTCAGAAGCAGCTGGTAACGTTACGATTACTGGTGTTCTTAAAGATATTCCTGCAGATGCGGCGAATACAGCCGTTACTGTTGTTATTAACGGGGTGACTTATACTGCAACTGTAGATAGTACAGCGGGTACATGGACAGTAAGTGTACCGGGCAGTGGCTTAACAGCAGATGCAGATAAAACCATTGATGCGAAAGTAACGTTTACAGATGCGGCAGGTAATAGCAGCACTGTTAACGATACACAAACATATACAGTTGATACCACAGCGCCAGCAGCACCAGTGATTGACCCGGTTAACGGAACAGATCCAATTACAGGTACAGCAGAACCTGGTTCAACAGTGACCGTAACTTATCCTGATGGCAGTACAGCAAGTGTAGTTGCAGGACCGGATGGTAACTGGACTGTGCCAAATCCAGGTCTTAATGATGGCGATGAAGTTGAAGCGATTGCTACAGACCCTGCAGGCAACCCATCATTGCCGGGCACAGCTATTGTTGATGCAGTTGGTCCAAATACAGATGGTGTTAACTTTGCAGTTGACTCTGTCACAGCGGACAACGTGATTAATGCCTCAGAAGAAGCTGGTAACGTTACGATTACTGGTGTTCTTAAAGATATTCCTGCAGATGCGGCGAATACAGCCGTTACTGTTGTTATTAATGGAGTGACTTATACTGCAACTGTAGATAGTACAGCGGGTACATGGACAGTAAGTGTACCGGGTAGTGGCTTAACGGCAGATGCAGATAAAACCATTGATGCGAAAGTGACGTTTACAGATGCGGCAGGTAATAGCAGTACTGTCAACGATGCACAAACTTATACAGTTGATACCATAGCACCGAATGCACCAGTGATTGACCCGGTTAACGGAACAGATCCAATTACTGGTACAGCAGAGCCTGGTTCAACAGTGACTGTCAGCTTTCCTTTCCCTGAGGGTGCGACTGCAACAGTTGTGGCAGGTCCAGATGGCAGTTGGACGGTACCAAACCCAGGCACCCTGGCGGATTACGAAACGGTGACTGCAACAGCAACAGATCCTGCCGGCAATACATCGGGACCGGGAACAGCTATGGTGGATACCATTGCACCACCAGAACCTGAGGTTGATCCAGTTAATGGTAGGGATCCAATCACAGGCTGGACATCAGAACCTGGGGCGATAGTGACTGTAAGCTTCCCTGACGGTACGACAGCAACAGTGGTTGCAGGACCGGACGGCACATGGTCAGTACCAAACCCTGGCCTTAATGATGGAGATATAATAACTGCAACAGTGACAGATCAAGCAAATAACACTTCAGCACCTGCAACAAGGATTGTTGATGCGCTTGCGCCGACAGTCGCTCTTAATGATCTATTGACCAACGACAGTACTCCAGCGTTAACCGGTACAGTGAATGATTTTAATGCTACTGTGGTTGTGAATGTGGATGGTGTTGATTACCCAGCGACGAACAACGGTGACGGCACCTGGACGCTTGCAGACAATACCTTGCCTGCACTCACCGATGGTCCACACACGATTACTGTGACTGCAACAGATGCAGCAGGTAATGTCGGTACAGACACCGCTGTGGTAACAGTAGATACCACTGCACCAAATGCACCAGTACTTGATCCAATCAATGCCACTGACCCAGTGAGCGGTACAGCAGAACCTGGTTCAACAGTGACAGTCAGCTTCCCGGACGGTACAACAGCAACTGTAGTTGCAGGTACAGATGGTAGCTGGTCAGTACCAAACCCAGGTGACTTGACTGACGGTCAAACCGTAACAGCAACAGCGACTGACCCTGCAGGCAATACTTCATTGCCAGGTTCAGGGGTGGTGTCTGCGGACATCACGCCACCAGTGGTCGCGCTTGATGATGTGTTAACCAATGACAGCACACCTGCACTCACCGGTACAGTCAATGATCCGACTGCAACAGTGGTGGTGAATGTAGATGGCACTGACTACCCGGCAGTAAACAATGGTGATGGCACCTGGAGTCTTGCAGACAATACCTTGCCTGTATTAACTGATGGTCCACACACCATTACTGTGACTGCAACAGATGCAGCAGGTAATGTCGGTACAGACACCGCTGTGGTGACGATTGATACGGTTGCACCAAATGCACCAGTACTTGATCCGATCAATGCCA
>NZ_JABFFO010000041.1:0-204 GCF_016124155.1 Acinetobacter sp. AC1-2 | reverse complement strand
CCACTGTCGCAGTCGGATCATTGACTGTACCGGTGAGTGCAGGTGTGCTGTCATTGGTGAGTACATCATCAAGCGCGACCACTGGTGGCGTGATGTCCGCAGACACCGTACCTGTGCCTGGCAATGAGGTATTGCCTGCAGGGTCAGTCGCTGTTGCTGTTACGGTTTGACCGTCAGTCAAGTCACCTGGGTTTGGTACTGACC
>NZ_JABFFO010000040.1:0-210 GCF_016124155.1 Acinetobacter sp. AC1-2 | reverse complement strand
TCATTGCCAGGCACAGGTACGGTGTCTGCGGACATCACGCCACCAGTGGTCGCGCTTGATGATGTACTCACCAATGACAGCACACCTGCACTCACCGGTACAGTCAATGATCCGACTGCGACAGTGGTGGTGAATGTAGATGGCACTGACTACCCGGCAGTAAACAATGGTGATGGCACCTGGACGCTTGCAGACAATAGCTTGCCTGTA
>NZ_JABFFO010000003.1:0-321290 GCF_016124155.1 Acinetobacter sp. AC1-2 | reverse complement strand
TTGTGCTGGCGACCATAGCAAGAGTGAACCACCTGATCCCTTCCCGAACTCAGAAGTGAAACCTCTTAGCGCTGATGGTAGTGTGGGGTTTCCCATGTGAGAGTAAGTCATCGCCAGCTCATTATTCTAAACACCCTCAACTTAACAGTTGAGGGTGTTTTTTTATGCTTGGAAAATTTAAATACACACATAAAATGTTGAGAAATATAGGGCAATAAAAAGAACTCTATGAGAGAGCTGTGCTATAAATAATAAAAAATTGTCTATTTAAGCATAAATAATAAGAGAGAAGCACATATGAAAATCTATGGTGATGTGGGTTCGGGTAATTGCTATAAAATCAAACTTTTACTTTCCTTATTAAATATTAATCATAGGTGGATTCATATTGATATTTTAAAAAAAGATACTCAAACCCAAGAGTTTTTATCCCTAAACCCTAATGGAAAAATACCTGTATTAGTTCTGGAAGATGGACGTGTTTTAAGTGAATCTAATGCTATTTTAGGTTACTTAGCTGAGGGAACAAAATTCATTCCCATAGACCTTTATATTAAGGCGAAAATGTACCAGTGGATGTTCTTTGAACAATATAGCCATGAACCTTTTATTGCAGTTGCACGTTTTATTAATAAATACTTAGGTTTACCAGAAGATAGAAGAACCGAATATTATAATTTACAGCCAAAAGGGCATAAAGCATTATCTATTATGGATAAAGTATTAGCAGAGCACGACTATCTTACAGGACCACAACTCACCATTGCTGATATTGCGCTATATGCTTATACACATGTGGCTGATGAAGGTGGCTTCGATTTAAAGTTATACCCAAATATTCAAGCATGGTGTCAGAGAATTCAAGAATATCCCAGATATGTGAGCATGATTGAATAAAAAAGAACTCTTAATAGAGTTCTTTTTAAGTATGAGGGAAATTTCGAGCGTTTTCTGGTTTAGAAGTGAGCTTCTAAACCAATATATGGGCCTTTAAATTCAAATTTAAGGTCATTGTTATCGTAGTCATCTAAGTCGATATTGAGTACGCGATAACCTGCTGTTAAACCAAGATCAATTAATAGGTTATCTGCAAATTTATATTTTACTTCTGCTAATGCATCTGTGATTCGTGCATCGTCAAAGTTTGTATAGGTTGCTTCACCTTTAGCACTTAAGCCTGTAAATGGAAGTTTTACTTCACCTGATAAATAAGCAATAGGATATGTTTTATCAATATCCACGCGCTTACCTGTATACGCAGTGATATCACCATTTAGTACAGTTGCACCAAGTCCGGCATCTACACTCACAATATTATCTAGTAATTCGTAATAGAGAATAAAATCGCTATGCTCTAAATCAACTTTATAGTTAGCTTGACCTAGAGTTTCTGATTTAGTTTGAGTATCTAAATTTACATAACGAATTTTTGCATTTGGAATAAATGGGATTGGGTGTTCTACTGACAATGAGAGTTGAGCACTACCTTTTTGATCTAGATCCTGATCATCAGGGAATTGAGAAGACATATTAGCTTTACCATCATAAAACCAGTAGCCTACTTCTCCTTTGACTCCAACAAAGTCTGCTTGAGCAAAGCCACTTAAGCCCATCCCGAGCGTTAACAACGACATTTTTAATATTTTCATTTTAATATCCGAATAAAAGAAATCTTCGAGCGCATGATATAGACATCTTGCTACAGATGCATTGATAAAAAATAAGCCTATCGAGTATATATCTATAAGATTTTTTGAGACTGAATAAAAATTCATGTATTTCAAATAACTAATATTTATTTATTAATTTTGATGACACTAAGCCTATAAAAATTTTAGTATAAATTTTGTCATCTAACAGTAACGTGACATTTAAATCTTAATTGAAAACTGAAGAGTTAAGAATAAATTACTGGATAAGTCGAGTAATTGAAGAGCTCTTTCAATGAATTGGAATAAAATATCATTGAACAATAATGTCAGCCCCTAAGCTTTAGGACGTAAAGATAAGCTGAAAAATAACCAATTGTGAAAAAAACTTGGAAAATTCGTAAAATTTCTGATGGAAATTACAGTAAAAAGAAATAAAAACAGGTATTGTTCAGCTACATAGGGGCAAAAAATGGACAAAAATCTTTAAGGAAGAATTTTCTATTTTTGCTTGTTTGAAATGAAAATAAAAATACTCACAAGGTGCTTTTTATTCTCAATCAAACACAAAAGTATTCTTTGGTTCTTTTTTTGCATGCGGAATAACAATCAACAATAGCAGTAAAAATAAGCAATCTTTTAACATTAGGTGTTTTATGACAGATTCTCGTGAAAACTGGACGTCACGATCTGGTTTTATTATTGCAGCCGTTGGTTCGGCTGTAGGCTTAGGTAATATTTGGCGCTTTCCATACGTTGCTTATGAAAATGGTGGTGGTGCGTTTCTTATTCCCTATCTATTGGCACTCATTACTGCTGGTTTACCGTTACTATTTTTAGATTATGCGGTAGGGCATCGTAGTACTGGTTCGCCTCCAAAAGCATATCGTGCTTTATTTAAAGGCGGAGAAACTTTAGGGTGGTGGCAGGTTTGTGTCTGCATCATCATCGGTTTGTATTATGCAAGCGTCCTGACGTGGGCAGGTAGTTACGTTTACTTCTCTATTGGTCAAATGTGGGGAAGTGATCCAGAAGGTTTCTTCTTTAATACTTACCTACAAACCTCAAAAGCGGCTGGTTTTGATTTACAGTTTGTAAGTCATTTATTCTGGCCGATTGTTGGAATTTGGGCACTTACTTTAATCATTCTTTATGGTGGCGTGAAAAAGGGTGTGGAATTATCTAATAAGATTTTCATGCCATTATTATTCGTTCTATTCACGATTTTGGTAGTCCAGTCATTGCGTTTGCCTGGTGCAGTTCAAGGTTTGAATGCATTCTTTACGCCAAACTGGTCTGCAATGATGGATTATAAAGTTTGGTTAGCCGCTTATGGTCATACCTTCTTCTCACTATCTGTTGGCTTCGGGATCATGGTGACGTATGCATCATATTTGAAACCAAAAACTAATTTAACTGGTTCTGGCTTAATCGTTGGTTTTGCAAATGCATCAACAGAGATTCTAGCGGGTATTGGTATTTTTGCAGCGCTTGGCTTTATGGCACATGCTGCTGGTACTGAAGTTAAAGATGTGGTGAGTGGCGGGATTGGATTGGCATTTATTGCATTCCCGAAAATTATTTCAAGTTTAGGTACAGGTGCCGATTTATTCGGTCTCTTATTCTTCTCTTCACTTTTCGTCGCAGGTATTTCTTCGATGGTCAGTATTTTGGAAGTGCCTATTGCAGCAATGCAAGATAAGTTGAAATGGGGCCGTAAAAAAGCTGTAACGATTATTGGTGGTGGTAGTGCACTCGTATCAATTATTCTATTCTCAAGTGTAAATGCGATTAAACTGGTTGATATTGTCGATCACTTTATTAATAACATCGGGATTATTGGTGGCGCATTAATATCAATTATTAGCGTAGCTTGGTTTAAACGTTCAGCTCTTAAAGAACTTAGTGACCATATAAATCGTATCTCAACCATCCAAGTTGGTAAGGGATGGGATTTCACTTTAACTGTCATCACCTCTTTAATCTTATTAACAACGCTCTGTATGACTGTTTTTAATTTGATCAAAAATGGCTATGATACTTATAGTATGAGCTTACAAGGTGTATTTGG
Source organism: Acinetobacter sp. AC1-2 (assembly GCF_016124155.1). NCBI lineage: Bacteria > Pseudomonadati > Pseudomonadota > Gammaproteobacteria > Moraxellales > Moraxellaceae > Acinetobacter > Acinetobacter sp. AC1-2. Next base: position 317,570 of record NZ_JABFFO010000003.1, on the reverse strand, counting down.
CTGGGGCAGTGTGATTTTCTGTGCGGTCGTTGCAATCGTGTTAAGCAAAATGAAAGATCGCTAGGAGGATAAAATAATGAATACTTCGGCAATCGTGATGATGGTGATTTCGATGGTGTTTTTATGGGGTGGATTGATTTTATCCATTCTACATTTGTCGAAACATCCTGAAGAGTTAGATGATGTTCTAGAAGATGTAAAAGATCAGCACACGCTTTGATGCTGATTAAGTAAAAAAGCAGGCTCGAAGCCTGCTTTTTTTTATGCAATTTTTTGAATTTTACAATAATAAAATCCATCGCCAGATTGTGCTTCTGGCAGCAATTGTCGGCCATGAATTTGCTCAATACCCCAATCAGCTTCAATTTTGATTTCTTTCGCATCAGTATGTTCTGCGAAGAAATCTATCATTTGCTGTTCATTCTCAGTTTTTAAAATTGAACATGTGATGTAGAGCAGTGTACCGCCAGCTTTGAGCTGTTGCCACATGTGCTGCAAGATCTGCTTTTGTAGCTCAATCGTTTGGCCTATATCACTAGATTGGCGTAATAAACGTATGTCAGGATGACGTCGAATGACCCCTGTTGCAGAGCAAGGCGCATCTAGCACAATACAATCTACAGGCTGCGCTGGAACCCATTGGGTTGCATCAGCTGCCAAAATTTCTGTTTGACTTTGATCAAGTGCTAAGCGGTTTAAATTCTCAGTCACACGGACTAAACGATTAGAATCTTGGTCAATGGCAATGAGCTTAGTCGGTTTAAACTTTTCGAGTAAATGAGCCGTTTTTCCACCGGGTGCTGCACAGGCATCAATCACTGTTTTATTATTTAAATCTGGCAATAATGTCGCACATAGCTGAGCATGCTCATCTTGTACAGAAAACCATCCCTCTTCAAAACCAGGTAGTTGGGTAATTTGAACAGATTGCTCAAGGACGATGCCTGCTTCAGATAAAATACACGCACGTGCTTTAATTTCTAAACTTTGTAATTTTGCTAAATAAGCGTCTCGGCCAATGTGGCGTTGATTAACCCTTAAGGTTAAAGGTGCTACTTGCTTTAATGATTGGCATAGAGATTCGGTTTGTTCACCCCAATCTTTTTTCACACGCTTATAAAGCCAACTTGGTAAGCCATGCGCCTGTTGTAAACCTTGTTGAAATTCATCAGTTTCACGCGTCGCTCGGCGTAAAATTGCATTCACAATGCCGCTGAGTGCTGGGAACCCAAGTTGTTTAGTGGCGTCTACTGTTTCAGATATGGCAGCATGTGCAGCAATACGCGTGCATAAAACTTGATAAAGGCCGACGTAAAGACAGGTTTCAACAGTTTCATTATTTAACGGTTTGCTGAGTAAAGGTAGGCTAATTGATTTAAGCGCAAACCATTGACGCAATGTACCCAAAACCAACTCGTGAAACAAAGCACGATCGCGCTCTGCAACCTGATTCAACTGTGTATTTAAAATACTAGCGAGTGATTGGCCTTGCTGAACTTTTAATAACGTCTGGACGACTTGAGCACGTAAGTTAAATCGTGACGAATTTGATGAAACCTGACTCATGGCAGAATTTGTCCTACGTGAAGTTTTTGAGTTTGGCCAATTTGTTGGGCATTCATTGCTTTGCCGCCCGGCCATTGCACACTGGTCAGACAAATAAAGGAATCTTGCCCACAAGCAACATGTACGCCTTGCTTATCAATCGCGATAATTTCACCAGCTTGGGCATTCGCTTTGTCTTGACTAGAAATTGTTGAGCTCCAAATACGCAGAGCATTATTTTCATCTAACTGAACGAAGGCAACAGGCCAAGGGTTGAATGCACGAATATTTCGGTCAAGTTGAATAGCATCAGTTGACCAGTCAATACGAGCTTCTGATTTCACGAGCTTGTGTGCATAGACAGTTAGGCTTTCATCTTGAACTTCACGTTCTGCCAAATATTTTTGTAATGTTGCTTCTGACTCGAGTACTGCACAAATCGCTTCTGCACCTTGAACAGCTAATTTGTCATGCAAGCTGGCAGAGGTCTCTTCGGCGATGATTGGGCAGTAGGTTTTATACATCATATCGCCTGTATCTAAACCGGCAGCCATCTGCATAATGGTAATGCCTGTTTCATCATCACCTGTTGCGATTGCGCGCTGAATTGGTGCTGCACCGCGCCATCGTGGTAATAATGAGCCGTGAATGTTTAAACAGCCATATTTAGGTGTATCGAGCACAGCTTGTGGAAGAATCAAACCATAGGCAGCAACCACCATCACATCAGCACCTAAAGCAGCGAGTTCTTGTTGAGCTGCCAAGCCTTCCTCAGTTGAAGCTTTAAAGTGAAGCGGTTGATAAACAGGAATATTATGTTCAAGTGCAAGCTGTTTTACAGGAGATGGCGTTAATTTTTGTCCGCGACCAGCTTTACGATCTGGTTGAGTATAAACTGCGATAATTTCATGGGAAGTTTTTAATAAAGCCGCCAATGCTGTTGCAGCAAATTCGGGGGTGCCAGCAAAAATAATTTTCACAAATGCAATCCAAAAAGAGTTTGTGGATAGTATACGTGAAAAACGTTTGAAGCCCTAAACTCATAGCTATTGAGAGATTTGGTTTTTAAATAGTGAACAAAAAATTATTGAAAAACTTTTATTGATAAAAAAAGGTTATGAAAAAATAAAAAATTATTCATGTAAGTTTTGCTAAATATTGACTGACTATTACTGTTCTTGGCTTTCCGAATATTATTTGCTTCTATAGAATGGAGAATGATCAAATTATGATGATGAGTCAATATTCCGACTGATCTAACGCTATATCAGTATCATTCAGCCAGAGTGGGAGAAATTTCGCTCAAGCACAACTTGTTGGAAACACTAATGCCTGACTATCGTTCAAAAACATCGACACACGGAAGAAATATGGCTGGCGCACGTGGCTTATGGCGTGCAACAGGAATGAAAGATGAGGATTTCGGCAAACCGATTATTGCGGTGGTCAATTCATTTACTCAATTTGTTCCGGGCCATGTACATCTTAAAGATCTAGGGCAGCTTGTTGCAGCAGAAATTCAGGCATCAGGTGGTGTTGCTAAAGAGTTCAATACGATCGCAGTAGACGACGGGATCGCAATGGGGCATGACGGCATGCTTTATTCTTTACCATCACGTGATTTGATTGCTGATTCAGTAGAGTACATGGTGAATGCGCATTGTGCTGATGCTATGGTCTGTATTTCTAACTGTGACAAGATTACTCCGGGAATGCTCATGGCTGCGATGCGCCTGAATATTCCTGTGGTTTTTGTGTCTGGTGGACCAATGGAAGCAGGTAAGGTCAAATTCCGCGGTAATGAAAAAGCGATTGATCTTGTTGATGCAATGGTTGTTGCAGCTGATGAAAGTTATACAGACGAAGAAGTTGAAGAATTTGAACGTTCAGCATGTCCAACCTGTGGTTCATGTTCAGGTATGTTCACTGCAAACTCAATGAACTGTTTAACCGAAGCGTTAGGTTTATCTTTACCGGGTAATGGTTCGATTGTCGCGACACATGCTAATCGTAAAAAATTATTCTTAAAAGCAGGTCAGCTTATTGTTGAATTGGCTAAGCGCTATTACGAACAAGAAGATGCAAGCATTTTACCTCGTTCAATTGCAACAAAGGCCGCATTTAAAAATGCCATGACGCTTGATATTGCAATGGGTGGTTCAACCAATACCGTTCTACACTTATTGGCTGCGGCAAGTGAAGCGGAAGTTGACTTTACCATGGACGATATTGACGAACTATCACGTCGAGTGCCTGTATTATCTAAAGTAGCGCCTGCAAAACAAGATGTTCATATGGAAGATGTACACCGTGCAGGTGGCATCATGGCCATTTTAGGTGAACTTGATCGTGCGAATTTACTTGATGTATCGCTACCAACCGTACATGAGAAAACATTAAAAGATGCCTTAGATAAGTGGGATATTATTCGTACTGAAGATGCAGATGTGTATGAGTTCTATCGCTCATCTCCGGGTGGTGTACCAACTCAAGTTGCGTTCTCGCAAAATCGTTACTATGCAACTTTAGATGGCGATCGTGAAAAAGGCGTTATCCGCAATGCCGAACATGCATTCTCTAAAGATGGTGGTTTAGCTGTGCTATACGGCAACATCGCTCTTGATGGTTGTATTGTGAAAACTGCGGGTGTAGATGAATCTATCCTAAAATTTACTGGCACAGCGCGCGTGTTTGAGAGTCAAGATGCTGCTGTAGATGCAATCTTGGGTCATGATATTAAAGCTGGCGATGTCGTTGTTATTCGTTATGAAGGTCCACGTGGTGGTCCGGGTATGCAAGAAATGCTTTACCCAACCAGCTATCTTAAATCAAAAGGTTTAGGAAAAGACTGTGCATTAGTGACAGATGGTCGTTTCTCTGGTGGTTCATCAGGCCTTTCGATCGGACATGTTTCACCAGAAGCTGCTGAAGGCGGTGCCATTGGTTTGGTCGAAGATGGTGATACCATTGAAATTGATATTCCAAACCGTACCATTCACTTGAACGTTGATGATGCGACTATGGCGCACCGTCGTACAGTTCAAGAGGCAAAAGGCTGGCACCCGAAAGAAGAACGTAAACGTAAGGTATCAAAAGCGTTAAAAGTTTATGCAATGCATACAACTAGTGCAGCGAAAGGAGCTGTACGCGTTCTATAAAATATTCAATTTTAATAATTGAGTAGAAATTATGCACTTTTCAGCACGATGAATTATTATCTGTTGAGGGTGCATTTTTTTCGCCTGATGAAAAAAATAGGCTTGTAGATGAGGGTGTTGCAAGTCATTCTATGGGTTTGTCATAAAATGATGATAAAATCTTCACCGATGCAGGAACACGTGCAATAACATGATATTTGTTCTGCGTAAGCAGAGCTCGTCAGTATTTTGTATATTAAGCTTCTGCTGCACTTTGTACTGCGATCAAAGCAGTTTTTTGGTCTAGCTTAGGATTTTATTTTTTAGAGGCACTATTCATGTCACTGCTACGCCGTTGGTTTGACCCTATCCGATCGAGTTGGTTTTACCAAAAACCCTCTCGTCAAGCGGTGTTACCCACGGAAAATGGTTTAAGTATTTATTTACGACTTGATGATGTGTATAGCTATTTGGCTGTTCAGCAATTATCTCAGCTCGATGAGATTTTAAGTGATGAACTTAAGCCTTTAAAAATTATTATTTCCCATACGGCTTCTGAACCTCCAAATGGTATGTCACATGAAGAGTGGCAAAATTATTGTCTGAATGATGCAAAAATTTTAGCCAAGCAACACCGTTTTGCTTTTGATGAATTTCCAGAAATCCCAAGCCAAGAATCTTTAAAACAAGCCGCTGTCATATTAAAAAGAACTCCATTACAAGGTCAGAATTTCTTACATTTACTAGAAGATATTTTTCACATGCTTTGGCAGCAGCAATATGGAAAGCTGCGTACTCTTCATGCCATGGCAGTTAAACATCAGCTTCCTCAACATTTTTCAGAACGTATTTTTACGGATGAACCTGTACCGGCGGCGTACTTTGAATTTGGTGGACGTAAGTATCATGCAGTAGATGATTTATTACGTTTAACCCGTCGTCTAAAACAGCAAAAGTTACTTACTGGTAATCCGATCTTTTTAATTAATCATATCGAATGGCGTGAACATTTGATTAATGATGCTGAGGCACTTACCGAAATTCAGACACTTCGTCCTGAACTCGATATATATATTGCCTTAGAAGATCCAATGAGTTGGCTGTTACTTGCTTATATTAAGGAAGAGTTGGCCGATTATTATGACATTCAATTAAAAGTTTACCCCTTAAGCTATCAAGGCCGAGATTGGTTTGACTGGAGTTTGGCAACCCGTGTTTCTAAACGAACAGATGTAGCTTTTACCCCTTTTTGCCGTCCTACAGAAGAAAGTACGCTTGAGATGGCAAAGCTTTTCTATAGCGTGCCTGAAAATCAGCAAATCGATACAGTTTTTACGATCTTGCAGGCTGTTTGGACAAAAGGCAAAGATTTATCTTTCAAAAAGCATTTCCAAGAATTACAGCAGCAGTTGGGAATTGAGCAGTTAACCGAACAGGATGTACCTGCTATTCTGGCGCAAAATGACGCATTTTGCAGAGATAAGCATCAGCCTGATTTACCAGTTTTAGAGTTGCGTATTGATGGGCAAAGCTATGTATTTAATAGTTTGTATCGTGTTTGGATGATTGAAAGTATTTTTAGCAATGTATTAGAAGAAAAATATAAAACAGCCTCAACTTTTAATTGAGGCCTTCTCCTAAAAACAAGAATAGGGCAAAGCCTGTTTTTTCCGTAGCATAACCTTGTAAGGAATCGGAGATAAACAGTGACATTTCTAGCAATTATTATGGTGGTGTTTGCCTTTGCTGGCATGATTAAAGGCATGATCGGCTTAGGGTTGCCCGCAGTATCGATGGGCCTACTCACTATCGCAATGAGTCCTTTTCAAGCAGCATCTCTTCTGATTGTTCCTTCAATGGTGACCAATGTCTGGCAGCTTTTCGCTGAAGGACATGTCTGGGCTTTTATTCGCCGTTTCTGGACTTTGCTTGTAGGCATTGTGGTGGGCTCAATATGGAGCTTTCTGCCCACTTTGAGCCAAAGTCATGGGCATAGTAGTGAAATTTTATTGGGCTGTATGCTGGCCTTATATGGGCTCTATGGTCTATGCGTGAAAAAGCTTCCGCACTTAGGCAAGCATGAACGTTGGTTATCGCCCATCATTGGTTATATTGGTGGGGCAGTTACCGTAGCTACTGGGGTTATTATTATTCCAGTAGTGCCTTATTTACAGTCGTTGCATTTAAAACGTGATGAGTTAGTACAGGCTTTGGGGCTGACTTTTACCGTGTCTACCATTTGCCTTGCAGTCTTTTTACACCACAACCCTATGTCAGGAATAACGCTAGACTATCGTTTATCTTTTGCGGCTTTATTCGCTGCATTAGTTGGAATGTGGTTAGGTAAAAAAATCCGTTATCGACTGAATGAGCAGAAATTTCGCCGTATTTTTTTCATTGGTTTAGTGTTATTAGGGATTTATATGGTTTTGCACTAAGCCAAGTATTTAAGGGCGATGTTGCAGTAAAAAATCAGAAAACTGTTGATAGTTTTGAGGGAGTTGATTGAAATTTTGTGTGGCTAAAAGCAGTTTACGATTTGCCCACGCACCTAGTAATTGAATCGAATGAAAATCATAGTCTGATTGCAAACGCTGTGCAGCGCGGGCGGGCATAATTGCAATTCCAACACCTTTCGCCACAACCTCAGCAATTGCGCCAAAATTAGGTAAACGTAAACGATACTGTATGTTAAAGCCCAATAATTTAGCTTGAGTTTCAATTGATTGTTGCAAAGAGTGGTGGGGCTTAAGACCAATAAAGCCATAACTTAAAGCATCTACCAAATTCAGCTCTTGGTATTGAGCTAAATTGTGGGTAGTAGGGCAAATCAGAACTAAAGGGTCACTGGCAAATTCTTTTGTTTGCAAATGCCTTGTATCAAAGAAACTTGAGACGAGTCCTAAATTGGCAATTCCCTGCGTTAATGCATCTACAATTTCAGAGCTTTCGGCTTCATGTAAATCAATATTCATTTCGGGATGAAGTACCAAGTATTGAGGTAATAAAGGAGGCAGATATTCGCTTTGGGCAGAAGAGTTACACCACAGCGTTAATGCCTCTGTGGTAGGGGGCCTAAACCGCTGCATTTCTTGTTCTAATTGATCTTTTTGCGCCAAGAGCTGACGAGCATTTTCTACAAAAGCATGCCCTGCGGTTGTGAGTTCGACTCCTGTTGCCTGGCGAATAAATAAAGGAGTTTCAAAATATTGTTCGAGTTTTTTTATACGTTCGCTGGCAGCCTGAAGTGAAATCGCGGAACGATCTGCACCTTTAGTTAGGCTACCTGTAGAGACAATATGGAGAACCAGTTGTAAATCAAAAAAATCAAAACGCATGACAGGGAACGTATTGAAGGGTAAGAGATCATCATACTAAAAAGTGATCAAGAAAGGTCGATGAAAAATAATAATAAAAAAGGCAGCTGATGCTGCCTTTTGGAACTTACGTTTTATCTTTTAAACTAAATAACCAGTTCAAAATAATGGCTGCAAATGTTGCTGTACCAATGCCACCTAAATTGAAGTTACCAAACATCAATTCAAAGTTTCCGGCACCTAAAATAATCGTCACAGAAGCAACAATCAGGTTTTTATTGTTAGAAAAATCGACTTTATTTTCAATCCAGATTTTTGCACCAGCAATGGTAATTAAACCAAATACGACAATAGATGCACCTGTTAAAACAGCATTTGGGATGGTACTAATTACTGCACCAAATTTTGGAGATAAACCCAAGAAAATAGCGAAGACACCAGCAATAACAAAAACAATGGTTGAGTACACACGAGTTACCGCCATGACCCCAATGTTTTCGCCATAAGTAGTCATACCCGGTGCGCCAACGCTACCAGAGAGTGTTGTGGCCAAACCATCTGCGACAAATGCTTTGCCCAATTGTGGAGTCAGGTTTTCACCAGTCATGGCACCTACAGCTTTAATATGCCCTAAGTTTTCTGCTACTAAAATAAGCGCAACCGGAGCAATAATTAGCATAGCTCTGGTGTCAAAAGTAGGGTGTGAAAAACTTGGGATACCGAACCATGCAGCTTGAGAGATCTGGCTAAAATCGATTGGTTTACCTAAACCTAGCCCATTGGTGGTGATGGCATAAATCACATAAGCTAAGATTAAACCGACCAATAAAAGTAGACGTTGCAATAAGCCGCGAGTAAAAACCGCAATACTTCCCATACAAAGTACGGTAATTAAGGCCATCCACATTTCAAATGGTTGGCCTGCAACACCTTTAATTGTCACTGGTGCAAGGTTTAGACCAATAATCATCACAATCGCGCCAGTAACGACAGGTGGCATGAGTTTTTCAATCCAGCGTGTGCCAGTAAGCATCACAATAAAACCGATGAGGGCATAAAATACGCCGCACGCAACGATTCCACCTAAAGCCATAGAGAGGTTTGGATTTGCACCTGAACCTGTAATATGCCCAGTCGCTGCTGCAACCACACCAATAAAGGCAAAACTTGATCCTAAGTAACTTGGAACGCGACCACCTGTAATTAAGAAGAACAGGATGGTACAGATGCCAGACATTAAAATGGCAAGATTTGGATTAAAACCCATGAGTAATGGTGCTAAAACAGTTGCTCCAAACATGGCAAATGCATGTTGGATACCTAAAATAGCACTTTGAACTGGGGGGAGATATTCATTGGTAGAGACTGGCCGATGGTCAATATCACCTTGGTAAGGCTGCCATTTTGGAAACCAATTGGACATAAAATAAACTCGTTATTCTTTAATTGGTGCAATGATACTCTTTCTTGAGAATGCATTTAATCTCTAGAGAGAAGTATGTTAGTGAAAATTAATTATTTTTTAACGATCGGTATAATTTTTTAAATTCTAAATGTACGTATTTAGTTATTTTTTTCTTATAAAAATTAATTTTATGATTTTTAAAAAATATTTAAAAAAATAGAAAATCGGGGAAAATTTAAGAAAACTGGGGAACTTTGTAAGTAAAAAGCAGCGCATCGGTAATGCACTGCTTTGTTAAACAATCGGTAAAATCAGCTTAGCCAGTGTTACGTAAACCAGCAGCAATACCTGCAATACTCACCATTAGCGCATGATCAACAGGGGTGTTTTCTGCTTGACGCTCAGCGAGATAATCACGACGGCGTTTCATCAGTTCAGCTTGTAAAAGGTGTAAAGGCAGTAAATAAGGTTTGCGAACTTGCATAGACTGATCAAGAACTTCGTTATTACTCAGAAGTTTTGATTCATCTTTTAAAGCAAGTAAGGTTTCAACAGCATCTTTTAATCGCTGACGTAATTGGTTGCCGAGTACTTTTAAATCTTCATCTTCAGTCAGATGTGATTCGTAATAGAGCGCAATATTGGCATCGGCTTTTGATAATACCATTTCCAGCATATCGATGAGTGTCTGGAAATAAGGCCATTGCTGGAGCATTTCATCAAGCGTTGCTTTTTGCTGATCTGCAATCACTTCATTAATCGCTGCACCAGTGCCTAGCCATGCAGGTAACATTAAACGGATTTGAGTCCATGCAAACACCCATGGAATCGCACGTAAAGACTCGATGCCGCCACTCACTTTACGTTTTGCCGGACGCGAACCTAGTGGCAACATTTGTAACTCAAGCTCAGGCGTAACGGTCCGTAAATATTTCACGAAGTGTGGGTTTTCACGCACTGTTTGACGATAGACCTTCACCGAATGATCTGTCATACGGTTCATGAGTTCACGCCACTCAGCTTTAGGTTCCGGTGGTGGTAATAAGGTCGCTTCAAGTGTTGCTGCGGTATAGATTTCAAGGTTTTGCATAGCAATCCCTTCTAAACCGAATTTGAAGCGGATCATTTCACCTTGTTCTGTAACTCGGATTGCACCAGAGATCGAACCCGGTGGCTGTGAAAATAGAGCCTGTTGAGTTGGAGCACCGCCACGACTAATTGAACCACCACGACCGTGGAACAGAGTCAACTGTACGCCGTGTGTTTGAGCAATTGCAGTCAGCTCTTCTTGAGCACGATATTGCGCCCAGTTGGCAGACATAAATCCGGCATCTTTTGCAGAGTCGGAGTAACCGATCATAACTTCGTGTTTACCCTGAATGTGCTGTTTATACCAATGCATATTGAACAGCGTATTCATGGTAGTTGCAGCGCCATCTAAATCTTTTAAAGTTTCAAATAGAGGAACTACTCGTAAAGGATGCTGAATACCTGCTTCTTTTTGCAATAACAATACAGCTAAAACATCGCTTGGATATTCAGCCATAGAAATAATATAAGCTCCTAAAGATTCAGGCGGTTGGTCTGCCAAAGTACGCATGGTTGCAAATACTTCTTGAACATCTGGGTGTCCAATCAAACTGCCTTCAGGTTCATTAATATATTTCGGTAAAAGTGGGCGTTTGCTTTGTAGTTCCTGAATCAGGAAGTTTTGGCGCGCTTGTTCAGTCCACGATTCAAAATTACCTAAACCTAAGTATTCGGTAATTGCTGAAATTGCTTGGCGGTGACGACCTGATTCCTGGCGAATGTCGAGTTTAAGTAGTTCAATACCAAAACAGTTCACACGGTAAATAAAGTCGAGGAGTTGACCATTCGCAATTTCAGGCAGATTACTGTCGATTAAAGAGCGATAGCACAATAATAACGGTTGTAAGAGCTCATCTTTACTTTTAATCACATTCGTATCGTCTGCTTCGAGTCCTTGCAAACGTTGAGCTAACCAGTGACGAGTCGCTTTCAAGCGTTCTCGTGTTGCACGTAAATACTCACGATAAGGTTCTGCATGTTGGTTACCAATGGCCTGAATCATTTCTTCAGAACAGGTTTGAATTGAGAGTTCCCAACGTAAGTTTTCGATATCTCTTAAATAGAGATCGGCAGCCTGCCAGCGCGATAACCACAGAACTTCTTGTGTAATTTGATGGGTAACATTTGGGTTACCATCGCGGTCTCCACCCATCCAAGAGGCGAAACGCACTGGTGCAATGTTAAGTGGTAAGTTTTGTTGGCAATTTTCTTGAACCAACTCATTTAACTCACGAATAAATTTAGGTACTGCATTCCAGAGTGTTTGCTCAATCGTCGCAAAGCCCCATTTTGCTTCATCAACAGGAGTAGGACGATGTTGGCGAATTTCATCTGTTTGCCATGCCGAACTAATTTGTTGTTTTAGGTTCGCAAGAGCACTTTGACGCTCACGTGGAGTGAGTTTTTGCTGATCAAGCTGTGATAGACAAGCATTGATATCATCATATTTCTGAATGAGTGTACGACGACTAACTTCAGTTGGATGTGCCGTAAGTACCAACTCGATATCAAGATCACAAACTTGTTGGAATAGTTTTTCTGTCGAAATACTTTTATCTTTAAATTTTTCAAATAGGTGAACAAGTGGATTCGGAGAGTTGGTATCCGAATCGAATTCTGCCTGTCTGCGGCTACGAACCACATGATATTGCTCGGCAATATTGGCAAAATTTAGGAAATGAGAAAAAGCTCGGGTAAGGGGAAGTAGTTCATCGTCGGGTAAATTTAAAAATAATTGTTCTAGTTGCTTTTGGGCTTCAGCTTGGCCATCACGTGCACCTTTAGCAAGGGCACGAATTTGCTCGATCTGATTAAACAGCTCTTGTCCTGCATGTTGCTTTAGGGTTTCACCTAATAAATTACCAAGTAAGCGGACATCCTCGCGCAGTGGCGCATCGATTTGCTGAACCATGCTATTTTCTCCTGTTCTTATCCTTATCGAATATAGCGTGATTAACAAACATTCCAAGCTTTGAGCGTAAGAAAATGTGAATTTTTGCTTAAAAAATAACATTTAATTTGCATGCGATGCTGTTAACGATGGCATGCACTCAGTACAACTTTTGGCAATGGTACTTTGGTTTAAGTCTGATATTTGAGCAGGAATAACGTAATTGCATCTTGAATAATTTGCTCAAGCTCATGAGCATTTGGTACAGCAATGATCCCAAGTAAAACCTTCTGGTTGCGTACGCCAAGCAATAAGGACATAAGAAGCTCGGTTTGATAAGTAGGATTATCGGTTTGAATAAAACCTAATTGAGCCGCTTTTTGCAAAAACTCAGCTAATTGATTTTGCAGTCGGGTATGAGATGCATCAAAAAACTGTAGGGCGAGTGGACTTTGTTCTGCTGCAAGTTCAAATAAAACGTGTTCAAGTTTAAGTGCTTCAGGTGAGTAAATAATTTGCAAGGCGCGTGAACACACAATAAAGAGTGCTTGATAAAAGTCTGCCGATGCATCTAATTCAAATTGTTTAGTGCAGAGAGACTCTTCACAGGTTTCTGTAATTGCGCAAATAAATAGATTGGCTTTGTCTTGAAAGTGATTATAAACCGTGAGCTTAGTGACACCTGCTTCCTGTGCAATCTGGTTCATGCTGGTACCGTGATAACCAGATTTTAAAAAAATAGCTTTCGCGGCTTGTAAGATACGAGCACGTTTTTCTAGATCTTTGGGGCGCCCACTTTGATTAACTGTTTGCACAAAACCCTCTGTTAAAAATTTAAAAAATAGCGATTTATAAGTTTTTCTTTAATTAATGTACCCATGAGTATATTAATTAAAAAACAAACAATTTATGATGCAAGCATATTGTGCCTTAAAAAATCAGTTTGAATAAGAGCGATAAGATATGAATCTGTTAAAACCTCTCATCATGAGTATGGTGATTGTTTGTACGGTCACATTAATGGGGTGCAGTAAAGAGGCCCCCAAAACAGAAGAAATACCCTATGTGATGGTGGCTCAACCCTTGACCACGCTCAATGAACAAAAAAGCTATGCAGGGGATGTACAGGCCAGACAACAAACGGCTTTAGCGTTTCGAGTTGGTGGGCAAGTTACGGCACGTTACGTGGACGTTGGTGATCGAGTTAAGGTTGGACAAGTTTTAGCAAAGCTTGACGTGGCAGATGCTCAGCTACAGTTAAATGCTGCTAAAGCCCAACTGGACAATGCACAGGCAGCAGCAAAAACGGCATCAGATGAGTTAAAACGTTTTCAGCAGTTACTGCCAATTAATGCGGTTAGCCGTTCGCAATACGATACGGTAAAAAATCAATATGACTCGGCACAAGCAGCGTTACAACAAGCTCGTTCTAACTATGAAGTTTCTGCCAATCAGACAGAATATAACCAACTCGTTTCTAATAAAAACGGGGTGATTACTGCGCGAAATATCGAAATTGGACAAGTGGTTGCAGCGGGTCAAGCCGCTTATCAACTGGCAATTGATGGAGAGCGTGAAGTTGTCATTGGCGTACCAGAACAAGCGGTTGCCGAGATCAAGGTTGGCCAAGCAGCTTGGGTCACTTTATGGTCTAAACCGAATGACCGATTTGCTGGTTATGTACGCGAAGTTTCCCCAGCAGCTGATCAGTCTCGTACATTTACGGTCAAGGTTGCACTTAAAGAAGGTCAATCTGTTATTCAGCTTGGACAAAGTGCACGCGTATTTTTTAGCTCGACTCAAACCAATGTGATGAGTGTGCCACTTTCGAGTGTCTCAGCAACAGATAATCAACCTTACGTATGGGTTGTTAATGTGAATCAGACATTGCGTAAAGTACCTGTAACGATTGGTGCATATGGCAAAGATAGTGTGCCAGTATTATCTGGCTTGGCCCCAAATGATTGGGTTGTGATTGGCGGCGTACATTTGCTACGTGATAAGCAGAAGATTCACCCGATTGACCGTGAAAACCGTGGGGTGAAAATTCAGGGAGCAACCCAGCCATGAAATTCAATCTCTCGGAATGGGCATTAAATAATAAAGGCATCGTCCTTTATTTTATGCTGTTGCTTGGCATTGTCGGTGCGATCTCTTATTCAAAATTATCACAAAGTGAAGACCCACCCTTTACCTTTAAGGTAATGGTGGTACAGACCTACTGGCCTGGGGCGACTGCCAAAGAAGTTTCTACTTTAGTTACGGACCGTATCGAAAAGGAACTTATGACAACAGGGCAGTATGACAAGATTATGGCTTACTCCCGTCCAGGCGAGTCACTAGTCACTTTTGTGGCCAAGGATTCACTTACTTCTGACAAGATTCCCGATGTTTGGTACAACGTTCGTAAGAAGGTCAATGATATACGTCATGAACTACCAAACGGCGTACAAGGTCCATTTTTCAATGACGAATTTGGCGATACTTTCGGCAATATTTATGTACTGACAGGCAAAGACTTTGACTATGCACTTCTAAAAGAATATGCAGATCGTTTGCAATTACAGCTTCAACGGGTCAAGGATGTCAGTAAGGTCGAATTAATTGGTCTGCAAGATCAAAAAATCTGGATTGAGATTTCTAACACCAAAGCAGTACAGCTCGGTATTCCGGTGACTGCGATTCAAGAGGCCTTACAAAAGCAAAATAGTATGGCAAGTGCTGGCTTTTTTGAAACAGGCACAGACCGTATTCAGATTCGGGTAAGTGGTCATTTACAAAACATTGATGAAATTAAGAAAATGCCTTTACTGGTAGGCGATAAAACTATTCAACTCGGAGATGTTGCTGATGTCTACCGTGGTTTTAGTCAGCCTGCTCAGCCACGTATGCGTTTCATGGGTGAAAATGGTATTGGTATTGCTCTATCGATGCGTAAGGGTGGTGACATTATTGCCTTAGGTAAAAATCTAGACACAGAATTTGCCCAATTGCAAAAGACACTACCTTTAGGTATGAAACTCCAAAAAGTTTCTGACCAACCTGTAGCAGTACAACGTAGTATTCAGGAGTTTATAAAGGTGCTCGCTGAAGCAGTTATTATTGTCTTGTTAGTGAGTTTTTTCTCTTTAGGTTTCCGTACAGGATTGGTTGTCGCTTTTTCTATTCCTTTAGTTTTAGCAATGACCTTTGCGGGTATGAGTCTATTCGATGTCGGCCTGCATAAGATTTCACTGGGTGCCTTGATTCTGGCGCTAGGTCTGTTGGTCGATGACGCCATTATTGCCGTAGAGATGATGGCAATTAAGATGGAGCAGGGTTATAGCCGGATTAAAGCCGCCGGATTTGCGTGGAAAACAACAGCATTTCCGATGCTCACTGGAACACTGATTACTGCGGCTGGTTTCTTACCGATCGCTACGGCTCAGTCTGGTACAGGTGAATACACTCGCTCTATCTTTCAGGTGGTGACGATTGCCTTATTAGTCTCTTGGGTCGCGGCAGTTTTATTCGTACCTTATTTAGGTGAAAAGCTATTACCCGACTTTACCAAAATAGGCCATCAGGCACCTTGGTATGTCCGTTTATGGGCGAGATTAACTAAAAAACCGCAACCGCAAACTGTGGCTATTTCACAGGACCATCACTACGACCCTTACCAATCTAGCTTCTATTTACGTTTTAGAAAGATGGTCGAGTTTTGTGTGACTTACCGTAAAACCGTAATTGCGACGACGGTGGGTATTTTTGTACTGTCTGTATTGATGTTTAAGATAGTTCCTCAGCAGTTTTTCCCACCTTCGAACCGTGCCGAGATTTTAGTTGATTTAAAACTTGAAGAAGGCGCTTCTTTAACAGCGACAGAACAAGCTGTGAAAAAGGTTGAAAAGTTTCTGTCTAAACAAAAAGGTATTGATAACTATGTGGCCTATGTCGGTACAGGATCGCCACGTTTTTATTTACCGTTAGACCAGCAATTACCGCAAGCCAGCTTCGCGCAGTTTGTAGTTCTGGCATCATCACTTGATGATCGTGATGAAATTCGTCGCTCGTTAGAAACACAAATTAAGCAATTACTTCCGCAAGTTCGTACTCGCGTGTCATTACTGGAAAATGGCCCACCTGTTGGTTATCCGTTGCAATATCGTGTGTCAGGTGAAGATCAAAATCTGGTACGTCAAGAGGCACAGAAAGTCGCTAAACTGATGAGCGAAAACCCAAATACGACCAATGTACATTTAGATTGGGGTGAGCCGAGTAAGATTATTTCAATTCAAATTGACCAAGATCGTGCTCGACAAATGGGTGTCTCTAGTCTGGATTTAGCGAATTTTATTAATGCATCAATTACAGGTAGTGCGATTGAGCAATATCGTGAAAAGCGTGAACTTATTGAAATCCGTTTACGCGGTGATCAGAGCGAGCGAGTTGAAGTGGCTTCACTGGCAAGTTTAGCTGTACCAACGACCAATGGAACGACCGTGCCTTTAGCCCAGATTGCTAAAATTGAGTATAAGTTTGAAGATGGCTTAATCTGGCATCGTAACCGCTTACCAACCATTACTGTTCGCGCAGATATTCGGACTCAATTACAACCAGCTACAGTGGTTGGTGAGTTAGCTGAATCAATGGATAAGTTACGTGCTGAATTACCAAGTGGCTATCTTGTTGAAGTTGGTGGAACCGTAGAAGAGTCTGCACGTGGGCAAAATTCTGTGAATGCTGGTATGCCACTGTTTTTAGCGGTTGTCATGACATTACTGATGATTCAGCTTAAGAGCTTATCTCGCGCGACCATTGTGCTGTTAACAGCTCCACTAGGTTTAATTGGTGTGGTTTTATTCTTACTGTTATTTAACAAACCATTTGGCTTTGTGGCCATGTTAGGCACAATTGCGCTCTCTGGCATGATCATGCGTAACTCGCTTATTTTGATCGATCAAATTGAACAAGACAGGCAAGCAGGTCATTCCACATGGGAAGCGATTATTGAAGCAACAGTACGTCGATTCCGTCCGATTATTTTGACTGCTTTGGCCGCAGTTCTGGCGATGATTCCACTTTCACGGAGTATTTTCTTTGGTCCGATGGCAGTTGCGATCATGGGTGGATTGATTGTTGCCACCTTACTGACATTATTTTTCTTGCCTGCGCTCTACGCAGCATGGTTTAAGGTGAAAAAAACCGCATAAAATACATAATTTTTTTGTGAATAAAGGTGCGAAATATTGAAAACTCCAATATAGTAGCACCTGTCTTTACACAAAAAATACAGGATTATTTCACTGCATAAAAAATAGGCAAATGCAGTGAATTGAGGTGAAATACAGATGGGGCAAGACCATATCCAACAGCATCGCCGTTATATTGTAATTTCTTATGCGTTCATGTTTCTTGCATTGTTTACAGTTATTTTTGCAGCCTTTGCTTATTTGGTTGCTCGCAAAGTAGCAGTTGTAGATAATGCGGAAGTTTGGATTCATGCGCATGCACTATGGATTATGCGAAACGGGATTCTATTTCTTTGTATGGCAATTTTTGCTGCGGTCTGGTTTATTCCGCTCTTCTTTTTTGCATGGGACAGTAATCTTTGGGTAACTGCCTCTACGGTTGCTGGTGTGGTATTTAGCGCGATTGCGTGGTTATTTCTATTAAATGCATGGTTAAAAGGCTTGTCTAAGTATTTAAAAAATAAGGCAGTTTTTTAATATATCTATTTTTTAAACATTTTCCCCTTGTAAATTCGGCTAAAGCCCCCCATTTAGTCGGCAATAGAGTATTGATAAAATTCCGTGAGGAGCACCGCCAAAAATGGCTAAACGTGATTATTATGAGGTTTTAGGCGTTTCAAAAACCGCAAGTGATGATGAGATCAAAAAAGCCTACCGTAAATTGGCGATGAAATATCATCCTGATAGAAACCCTGACAATGCCGAAGCTGAAGAGAAATTTAAAGAAGCTGCTGAAGCTTATGAAGTTTTATCGGACAGCGAAAAGCGTAGCATGTACGATCGCATGGGTCATAATGCGTTCGAAGGTGGCTTTGGCGGCGGTGGTGGCGGCTTTGGCGGATTTAGTGCAGAAGATATTTTTAGCCAGTTCGGTGATATCTTCGGTGGTGCATTCGGTGGTGGTGGACGTCAACAGCGTCAACGTCGCGGATCAGATTTACGCTATGTAATGGAACTTACCCTTGAAGAAGCTGTAAAAGGGGTGAAAAAAACCATTACCTTTACTGCTCCTGCACCATGTGATGTGTGTGATGGTAAAGGTTCAAAAAATCCAAAAGATGTTGAAACTTGTAAAACTTGTCATGGTTCAGGACAAGTGCGTATGCAGCAAGGTTTCTTCTCTGTACAACAAACATGTGGTACTTGTCGTGGCCAAGGTAAAATTATTAAAAACCCTTGTCAGGCATGTCATGGTTCTGGTGTAGCTGATCGCCAGCAAACGTTGGAAGTTACAATTCCAGCGGGTGTGGATAATGGTGACCGCGTACGTTTGAGTGGCAAAGGCGAAGCAATTCGTGATGGCCAATCAGGTGATTTGTACGTTGAAGTGGTTGTTCGCGAACACGAAATTTTCCAACGTGATGGTGCTGATCTTTATATGGATGTACCTGTTAGCATTGCTGATGCTGCACTTGGTAAAGAAATTGAAATTCCAACTTTGGAAGGTCGTGTTAGCTTGAAGATTCCTGAGGGAACTCAAACAGGTAAATTATTCCGTTTACGTGGTAAAGGCGTTCGTCCAGTACGTAGCAGCATGGTGGGTGATTTACTCTGCCGTATTGTGATAGAAACACCGGTGAACTTGAATGCTCGCCAACGTGAATTACTTAAAGAGTTGCAAGCTTCTTTTGATGGCGAAGACAGTGCTTCTTCACCAAAGAAAAAATCATTCTTTGATCGTTTGTTTGATTAATGCTTGATTAGATAAGAAATTAAAAAGAAGGCGGATATTGATAAAATATCCGCCTTTTTATTGCGCTGATTCATCTTATTATTTTTATTCTGCTTAAAAGAAAATTACTTCTGCTTATTCTGTAGGGTGAGCAACATCAATGTCGTCAACACTTACAGTAGGTTCACTAGCAGCAAGAGTAGGCGCATTTTCGATAACTGGTGCGGCTACTGCTTCTGCCTGTACAGCTACTTTTGGTATTTCTGCCGTTGTTTCGCCAATAATCGGGTCAATATCTTCAACTTTAACGTTGGTATTAGCCTCGCTTGCTATGCTAATTTGAGCTGTAGGCGTTGCTGTTTGAGTATTTACGTTAGTTGTAATGCGTGCTTTAGATAAGCTTTCTAATGTGTCTCCTGGCTGGATTGCAGGCTCTGCAAATGCCACTGAACTCATAATCCCCATCATCGCTGTTAAGCCAATAATTCTCGAATGCATGCTGAACTCCTTATAGTCATCTTTTTTCATTCGTGGCTGAGTAGTGTGCAGATCAATTCTTTAACTTTTGTGAAAACAGATTAAATTTCAGCTGATCTTAAAAAATAATTTTTACTTTTTATCGTGAGCAAAGAGTTTTGATATAGTAGACAAATTACGTAAAACAGAAGATTGAGAAGGATTATGTCAGCAGCTCCACGCATTGGTGTTTTAGGTGCAGGCGGTCGTATGGGCCGTACGCTTATTCAAGCAGTTCAACAGGCAGGCTATCAATTGGCTGCTGCGGTAGAGCGTCCAGAAAGTAGTTTGGTCGGCACTGACGCAGGTGAGCTTGCTGGTATTGGTTCAGTGGGTGTGAAGGTTTCAGGAAGTTTGGCAGAGGTTCTTAAAGACTGCGATGTAATCATTGATTTTACTGCACCAGTTGCAACTGCTCAGCATTTGAAGCTTTGCCGTGAAGCTGGGGTTGCCATGGTTATTGGTACAACAGGTATGTCAGATGAGCAAAAAGCTGAGTTAGACGAAGTTGCCACTCATACACCTGTGGTTTACGCTGCGAACTATTCAGTAGGTGTAAATGTATCAATCAAGTTACTTGAGCTTGCAGCAAAAGTATTTGGCGATACAGTAGATATTGAAGTGATTGAAGCTCATCACCGTCATAAAGTAGATGCGCCATCAGGTACAGCGTTAATGATGGGTGAAGCGATTGCAGATACTTTAGGCCGTAACTTAAAAGAAGTTGCTGTTTATGGACGTGAAGGGCATACAGGTCCACGTGATCGTCAAACGATTGGTTTTGAAACCATTCGTGGTGGTGATATTGTTGGCGAACACACTGTTATGTTCATTGGTGAAGGTGAGCGTGTTGAAGTGACGCATAAAGCAACTAACCGTATGAACTTTGCTGCTGGTGCAGTGCGAGCTGCGGCATGGGTTGTGGGCCGTGAAGCGCGTAAATATGACATGAAAGATGTTTTAGGATTGAACAACGTACAGGTTTAAAACCCTGTACGTATTCCATGTGTAGCGAGAAAAAAAAGATAGAGCAGAACATGAATAAAAAACAAATTGCCCTTACCACTCTTCTTTGTTTAAGTAGCCTCTGGACGGGGGCTGCTTCTACAGAAAAAGCTAAATTAAGCTTAGACCGCAATAATATTAAAGTCTGGACCTATCAGAAGACTGATAATCCAGTCTTTCAATATAAAGCAGAAACGACATTTGATGTGCCACTCGAACGCGCTGTCGCCGTGATTTTAGATGTGAATCGTGCCGATCAGTGGGTGCCTTATATGGGCAAAGTTGAAATGTTGTCTCAAGATGAGAAAAAAGGTGAGTTCACACTGTATATGGTGTTGGATTTTCCATTTCCTTTGAAAGATCGTGATGTCGTTGTAAAAGGAAAAATGAGCAAGGCTGCAAATGGCGTTGTGACAATTAAAAATACTGCAATTAGCGGAAATTATCCGATACAACCTGATGTGGTGCGCTTAACACGCTATGAAGGGGACTGGACATTCCAGAAACTTGCAAATAATAAGGTGAAAGTAACCACCAGTGGTTATGCTGATCCTGCTGGTGCAATTCCATTAAGTTTTGTGAATATGTTTGTTCAACAGCAGCCTTACCAGATGTTGCTTAAAATGAAGCGCGAAGTGACCAGTCCGATTTATGAACAACCGAAATTACCAGATATTTTAAAATAAATAAGTTTAAAAAAAGCGCCTGAAATCAGGCGCTTTTTTTATTAATCTGAACACTGCTGTAACGCTTGGGCAGGGCTGCTCTCGCGTTTGATTTGGAATAAAACCAATAACAAAGCTAACCCCGCCAGTAATGCACCAGCAAATGATACTGCGCTATAACCCCAACCTAAATCGAGTACTAATGCGCCTGCTGCTGCTCCTACTGCGTTACCTAGGTTAAATGCACCGATATTTACTGAAGAGGCAAGGCCTGGTGCTTCGTGAGCGACGGACATTACACGCATTTGTAATGGAGGCACTAAAGCAAAGGTTGCTGCACCCCAGATCACTAAAGCAATGGCTGCACCAATCTGACTTTGCGCAAGAATCGGGAAAGTCACCATCATCACAATCAATAGAACTAAGAAACCAATCAGGGTTTTGTTGATGGACAAATCTGCAAAGCGACCGCCTAAATGGTTACCAATTGAAAAGCCGACACCAATCAACATCAGCATACAAGTAATGAAGGTAGGTGAAGCATGGGTAAACTCAGTCAAACTTGGCGCAATATAGGTATAGAGCGTAAACATTGCACCCGCACCGAGTACGGTGGTGAGCAACGCAAGTATTACAGGAGTGCGCATTAACACTTTCAACTCAGCTTTCACGTTTGGTTTTTGGGTAACCATACCTTGTGGGAGTGCTTTCCATAAAGCGAGCATGGTAATAACACCAAGCAAGGAAATTGCAAGGAAAGACATACGCCAGCCAATGTTTTGCCCAACCCATGTTGCCAAAGGCACGCCACCGATATTGGCAATAGTTAGGCCCATAAACATGGTTGCTACAGCACTGGCCTGTTTATGTGCGGGCACAATGCTTGCTGCTACAACTGAACCTATCCCGAAGAAAGCACCGTGGTTAAGGCTGGTGATGAGACGTGCACCTAATAAGCTCATATAGCTTGGTGAAAATGCTGCGATTAGGTTACCTACCGTAAAGATCGCCATCAGAAAGATAAGCGCATTACGTCGTGCAAAACCACCGAACCACAGGGTCATGAACGGGGCACCTAGCATTACGCCAAGTGCATAGCCCGTAATTAACATTCCGGCTGTTGGAATTGAAATGCCTAAATCATTAGCGATATTCGGCAACAATCCCATTGGTGAGAATTCAGTGGTGCCAATGGCAAAGGCACCAATAGCCAATGCCAATAACGAGAACGCCGTATTTGATTGAGTGTTCATGAGTTTAGTCCCAAACTGGTGCCCATGGCTCTGGGCTAACTTCACGACTGTTACGATCAAGTTCGGCAATCAGTTGCATTTCAGCTGAAGTTAACTCGATATCCTGTGCTTTTAAATTGCTCATCAGGTTTTCACGTTTAGTCGAAGATGGAATGACTGCAAAACCACGTTGCAATGCCCATGCCAGTGTAATTTGTGCTGTTGTTGCTTGATGAGCTGCTGCAATTTTAGCTAGAACTGGGTCTTGAAGCACTTTGCCGTACGCAAGCGTCATATATGAAGTGACATCAATATTCTTCTCTTGTAAGAAGTTCACAAGTTTGTGATTTTGAAGATAAGGGCTTAGCTCAATCTGATTAGTTGCAATATGCTCTGTACCAATTGTTTCAATTGCTTGTTGGGTAAGCTCGATATTGAAGTTTGAGATACCAATTTGTTTAGTAAGGCCTTGTTGCTTTGCCTCAAGTAAAAGCTGCATAACTTCAGGAATCGAAACACCTAAGTCCGGTGCTGGCCAGTGAATCAGAGTTAAATCGACATGGTCAGTACGAAGCTTTTGTAAGCTCTCTTTTAAACTTGGAATAAATTTGTCTTGAGCAAAATTATCTACCCAGATTTTTGTGGTTAAAAATAAGTCCTGACGTGATACACCGCTTTCGGCAATGGCTTGACCAATCGCTGCTTCATTGTCATAAATTTGAGCAGTATCAATTGCACGGTAACCTACATCTAAAGCATTTTTAACAGAATCAATGACTGCTTGCTCTTTTAGACGGAAAGTTCCTAGGCCAAAACGTGGGATATTCATGTGTTCACCTGAATTTAAATAATTGTTTAACTTGAGGTGCATTTTGCTCGGATTATTGTTGCGAAAAAATAGATGAATAAGCAAAATATCTTTGATGATTAGTCAATAATAGAATAAGCCATGAAATCAACAATTGAAGAACTTGTTGCCTTTATCACAATTATTGATACAGGCTCATTTGTAGCTGCCGCAGAACATTTAAAACAAACACCCTCAGGGGTAAGCCGCTCTTTAACACGCTTAGAGACTAAGTTAGATGTCACCTTGTTAGAGCGAACAACACGTAAGTTGAAATTAACTCAAGAAGGGCAACAGTTTCTGGTAAAGGCCCGTAAAATCTTAAATGAGCTTAATGCAGCTGAAGAAGAACTACAAAAATCTGATCAGGGTACGGCAGGACTCATTCGTATTGATTCGGCTACTCCGTTTGTTTTACACGTGATTGCACCATTAATGCATAAGTTTCGTGAGTGTTATCCAGATATTGAAATTGAGTTAAATAGCAATGATCAGGTAATTGACTTGCTGCAACATAAAACTGATGTGGCATTTCGATTTGGGGAGCTTAATGATTCGAGCCTACATGCCAAACTAGTTTGTAAAAGTCGCTTATTTATTGTGGCGAGCCCAGAATATTTAACGATTAAAGGCACTCCAACACAACCAGAAGAACTCGAACAACATGATCTGATTGGTTTTACCAGACCTGCCTATATTAATAGCTGGCCGATTAAAGTCGGTGATGAATATTTCTTTGCACAAGCAAAAATTAAAGCTTCCAGTGGAGAGACGGTACGTCAACTCGCCATTAGAGGTCATGGCATTGCACGGCTATCTGAATTTGAAGTTTGGAAAGATATTGAAGAAGGGCGATTGATTGCATTATTTAAAGATCAAATTGAACATCAATATCAGAGCATCCATGCTGTGTATTATCAACAAGAGCATCTACCAAAACGAATCCGTTTATTCATTGAGTTTTTGGCAGAACAGTTAAAAGATGGTTTTAAAAACGCTCTCTAAAAGTAGCATAGCCATCAGTTGGAAAATGAACCTCTAGAAGTGGAGTGGTTTGTCCTTCTGATGAATGCTGGGCCAGAAAATAGCTTTTTTGCTGTTGGCGGCAACTAAAATATAATTTGGAATAGGTCGAGTTCACCATCACAACTTCATTTGAGCTATTACGCTTATATTGATAATGAGAAATCGTACTGGCCTCATCATCAGTGCGCTGCTCCAATTTGTAGTCTTGTTGATTGGTCATTTTTAAATAACCCTCAATCAGACTTTGGCAAACGGTATGTCTGTGCTGCTCATTTTTTGGTTGTGGTTGGCAACCTGCTAAAACAATAGTAAATAACAATATAGCTTTTAATTTCATGATCTTGCTACTCTTTGAGTTGATTTCTATAGCGTAAAGGTGTTCTATAAACCAGTACAGATACAGAAATTTTTAAAAAAGCAGCACAGAATGACTTTCCAATATCAGGTTCTTGCCAATCAATTAGCACATCGTATTTATCAAGATGAGCTCAAGCCCCATCAGAAGCTAATTTCGTTACGAGATTTTGCTCGTCAGCATACTATTAGCTTAAGCACGGCAAAAAGTTGTTATGAATTGCTCGAGGCGAGGGGGCTCATTTATGTAAAGCCGAAATCGGGTTACTTTGTGGTTGCCAGAACCCAATCTAGTCCTATTCCTGATAGCCCCGATTTTTTGTCTTTACCTCGGCAAGTCTCAAATCTGGAGTTGCATAACCAAATTCAAGAAGCTGCCTTACAGAGCCATCTCGTACCATTAGGTTCGATCCAGTTGACGCCACATTTTATTCCGGTGGAAGGCTTACGCCGTTCTATTCAACGTGCTTTAAAAAATTGTCAGCCACAAGACTTTCTCTACTGTAATAAACAAGGACATGAGCAATTAAGAAAAGCGCTTTCTGATCATTGGCGTGAAGATGGCATTTTTATCGCAGCAGAAGATATTTTCATTACCAATGGTTGCATCCCCGCTTTGTCGTTAGTCATTCAGCATCTAACAGAAGTAGGGGATAGTATTTTGATCCCGACACCTACTTTTAATGGGCAGCTACAGCTTTTAGCCAGTTTAAAACGGCAGATTATTGAAATTCCAGCCCATCATCGTGGCATTGATCTTGAGCGTTTAGAGTCATTAATGCAGCAGGGTTTGGCAAGGGTTTGCCTCATGACAGCCAATTATCAAAATCCTTTAGGATATTGTTTAAGTAATTCAGAAAAACAAAAGATTGCTGAATTAGCTGCAAAGTATCAGTGCTTTATTATTGAAGACGATATTTTTGGTGAATGTGGTTACAGTAATGAACGCCCGCTACCGATTCGCTATTGGGACCGAGAAGGTTATGTCATTTGGTGTGGGTCGGTTTCTAAGTCGCTATCGAGCGCGTATCGGGTAGGGTGGTTTTGTCTAAGTGCAAAGCTACAGCATTTAAGACTTGAGCTACTGGCAAGTAATATTGGCGTAAATACACCGCTACAATTAGGTCTGGCAGATTTTATTTATAGCCGTGGTTATCGAGAACATTTAGAGCAGCTACGGCCAAATCTGATGCGACAGGTCGAACAATATCGCAGTTGTATTTTAAGAGCCTTTGACGGCCTTTCCATTGCGTTAAGTCAGCCAGAAGGCGGCTATGCACTCTGGATACAGTTACCTAAGGGCGTCGATACATTAGCGCTGTATTACACTGCGAAAGCTCAGGGAATTACTGTGGTTCCCGGTCATGTTTTTGGTGAGGATGAACGATATCGACATTTCATTCGGTTAAACGCGGGTCATGAATTAACAGCAGATGTCCGCCAAGCAATTAGTGACTTGGCGGAATGGTCGCGACAACAGATGAAAACAGTAAATTAGTTTTATTCTGCAAAGTCTGCTTTAAGCACAATTCGATAACGTGCCTGACCTGAGTGTAAACGTTCAATTGCTTCATTAAGCTCTGACATTGGAAACAGCTCAATTTGAGGGGCAATTTTTTTGCGTGCAGCAAACTTTAACAGTTGTCGCAGTGCAGCAGGTGAACCTGTAGGGGAGCCTGTTACTGACTTAGCACCACCAATAAGTGAACCTACAGAAACAGGAACGGGTTCAAGCGTAAGGCCTAAGAAATGTAAGGTTCCGTTTGGTGCCAGTGTTGCAATAAAAGCAGGCCAATTTAGAGTCACATTTACGGTACTCAGCAATAAATCGAATTTACCTTTTTGAGCTTTTACCGCGTCTGTATCGCGGCTATTCACCACATGATCGGCGCCCATTGCTTTGAGCTCTTCAGTTTTATCAGGGTTGGAACTGAATGCCGTGATTTCACAGCCCCAAGCTTTAAGTAGCTTAATGGCCATATGACCTAAACCACCAATCCCAATTACACCTACATGGTGTGTTGCCTGAATTTTGTGTTTGAGTAGCGGATCAAAAACGGTAATTCCGCCACAAAGTAAAGGACCTGCGCTTTCTGGGTCTAAATCATCGGGAAGGGGAATAATCCACTGCCAGCCTGCACGTACTTTATCGGCAAAACCACCGGCATGCCCGACGATTGTTGCTACATTTTCACCCGTACAAAGGACTTGCTGACCACCAATACATTCATCACATGCTTGGCAGCTCTCCGCTGTCCAGCCAATACCGACACGTTGCCCGATTTGTAGACCTTTGGCTTCTGAGCCTAAAGCAACAATTCGTCCAATAATTTCATGCCCTGCAACAGCAGGGTACACAGTTGAACGCCATTCATTGTTTAGAACAGAAATATCAGAATGGCATAAACCACAGTATTCAACTTTTACTTCAACCTGATGCGGTTGTAATTCACCCGCATCAAATTGGTAAGGAACCAGTTTTTCACCTGCCTGCATAGCGGCATAAGCTTGAATCGTATTATTGCTCATCGGAAACTCCTTAAGCGGATTTGAACCGTTATGGTGGGTTATGAAGCTTTAAATTGACAACTGTTTTCATGATCATTGACCATGCCTACTGCTTGCATAAAAGCATAACAGGTGGTTGGGCCAACGAATTTGAAGCCATTCTTTTTGAGTGTTTTTGAAAGTTTTACACTGAGTTCGGTTTGTGCTGGTGCCTGACGATAATCTACAACATCGTTTTGTTGAGGGGCCGCATCTACAAATTGCCAAAGCCATGTAGTGACATCACCGACTTGTGCTTTGAGTGCTTGCCAAGCAATTGCATTATCACGAATTGCTTTAAGTTTGCCTAAGTGGCGAATTAAACCCGCATCTGATAATTTTAGTTCTAAAAAGTCATCTGTGAATGAGGCAATTTCTGCAATTGGGTGATTAAAGAAGTGCTCTCGGTAACTTTCTCTTTTTTTGAGTACGGTTATCCAAGATAAGCCAGCTTGCTGACCTTCCAGACAAAGCATCTCAAATAATCGTGCTTCATCATGTTCTGGTTTGCCCCATTCT
The DNA here is from genome assembly GCF_016124155.1 of Acinetobacter sp. AC1-2. Classification (NCBI taxonomy): domain Bacteria; kingdom Pseudomonadati; phylum Pseudomonadota; class Gammaproteobacteria; order Moraxellales; family Moraxellaceae; genus Acinetobacter; species Acinetobacter sp. AC1-2. The sequence goes on along the minus strand of NZ_JABFFO010000003.1, from coordinate 289,572 downwards.
TCATCATGATAGGCAATGTAGAGGGGATCAGTGGAACACCATCCGCAGCGTTGAGTTTTCATGATGATGCTCCTTATATTTATCTTAGAATTTTAAAGTTTAAATAACACCCATTCATTTGGGTGCGTATCCCAATAATACAGTTCAGCTTGAGTTAAGTCTTCAAAGTTTAGCCAAAAGTCTTTGCCCACTTTATCTGAAAAACCGGTACTGATTAGCAGGGCATCGTCGCTGATTTCCATGATCCAGCCTTGATAGCTATTGCCATTTAAAATGATCTTTTGCTGATTGCCTGACTCGGCAAACTCTACTAAGCGATTGATCAGCGCTTCCGACATACAATGTTCCTAGCGTAAATAAGAATAAGGGTTAATAGCACCACGTCCTTTACCATCTAGATAAAGACCATAATGCAAATGAGGTGAAGTATAACGTGCATTGCCCGTGTTGCCGACATAGCCGATCAGATCCCCTTTTTTGACATAGTCACCGACATTTAGTCCACGTTTGTGACCATCAAGGTGAGCATAATAATGCCATGTTCCTGCTGGACCTAAAATCCAGATGACTTTGCCACCGAGATTGTTATTGCGAAGATCTGCCACAAGCCCTTCGGTTGTACTGTACACTTTGGTTCCACGTGGAGCCAAAATATCAATTCCTTCATGACTACGGCCCTGACTGCGTGCAGCTCCCCACGTATCTTTTAACTCATCTCGGTTGACACCTTTTACAGGCACAGGAAGTCGATTTGCAAGTTGCATACTTTTAAGCTTGCTGACTTGATCGGGTGAGAGTGGGGCTGGTTTTTTAGGTGCACTGGCACAGGCAGCCAATAGAATAATTAAAAAGCCAAGTGAGAAATGAGAAACAAAACGTCGCACAAAATACTCCCTGTCACTGCCATATCAAAATTATTTTACTCAATATGTCATGAACGGCTTGTCGAGATCAATTTTTTCATTGCTGTTGGAACGCCCTTGGCAACAGCTTGTTCTGGACTAAGCCATTGTCCTTCGAGTTCAATTGCCAGATGTTCTTTTTGATCAGGTTCCACGTGGAACGTGTGAGCATTAAGTAACCATGTGAAATGAGTGAAACTATGACTGATCTGAAAGGTTTGCGTTTGAGGTTGCAATTTAAATTGCTGACTTAAGCTAAGACGTTCGTGTTCAATTTCTAAAATGGGTAAACAGAATAAACCACCCCATAAACCATGAGATTGTCGTTGTTGCCAGAACCATTCATCTTCACACTGGATGATAAGAACATCTGCTGTTCTAACGGGTGGTGTTTTTTTAGGTTTTTTAAATGGGAGTTCTTGTTCTAAGCCTTGTTGGTAAGCTTGGCAGTGGGCTTGCATTGGACAATATAAACAGAGTGGTTTTTTAGGCGTACAAATGGTCGCACCTAGGTCCATAATTGCTTGAGTGTAGTCATGGTTACGCTGGGTTGGGCAAAGCGCTTCAGCTAGTTTCCACATTTCACGTTCATGTTGGGGTTTACTTAAATCATCCTCAATAGCAAAGAAACGGGCTAAGACACGTTTCACGTTGCCATCCATAATGACCCCGTACTGACGTAAACCCAAAGACATGAGCGCACCTGCGGTAGAGGGACCGATGCCAGGTAGTGCAATCCATTCTTCTAGCGTTTCAGGAAACTTACCCTGCTGCGTTACAAGACCTGCGGCCTTGTGCAAATTACGAGCTCGAGCGTAATAACCCAGACCTGCCCAATAAGGTGCTACTTCATCCCAAGTTGCATGACCTAAAGCTTCTACAGTCGGGAAGCGCTCCATAAAGCGGTCGAAATATTGCAGAACTGTTTTAACTTGGGTCTGCTGCAACATAATTTCAGAAACCCAAACTTTGTATGGATCATCTGCGACTTGCCACGGCAAATCATGACGACCATGTTGATCGAACCAGTTTAAGAGGGCATCAGAAAAAGAAAAGTCGGGCATGAACAGCTAAAGATGAAAAGTGAGGGCTAAATTATAGCTGAAATTTGTGGGGGAATTTTGTTTAAAGCAGGCGAAGCACAAGTGTAGGTTAAAACAGAGATGACCTTAAAAAAGCCCCATCTCTGTTTCAATAATAAAAAGGATTAATCCTTTTGTACGCCCCAACGCTGATCAAGTTTCAACGGCTGTTTTTTGTAGTACGGAATGACATGAATATGGAAATGATCTGAATTTTGTCCGAACACTTCGCCATCATTGAAGCTAATATGGAAACCGTCTGGTTGATGGCGAAGCTGCGTTTCGTGGCGTGCAATTTCAAGAAGTGTAAGCAGGCCTTGATGCTCTTTAGACGTAATGTCAAAAAAAGAACGAACATGGCGTAGTGGTGTTACCACACAATGGCCTTTAGACAACGGATTAGAATCAGGTAAAATTACAGCAAATTCATTCTTATCAATGATGTCATATTCATCAAATTCGCAATACGGACATTTCTTGTCAGTCATTGTTGTATCCTCTCATGTTATTCCATTAAACCCCGAGTGCGGGAAATAAGACTAGGCTTTGCTCTAGCTCAACGGGAGTATAGTTATTGAAGTATGGTTTAAAAAATACAGTAAAAATATTGCAAAGTCATAAACATTTAAGGGAGCAAATGCAAATAAACAATTTGCTCCAAATTCGCTTCTTTTATTTTAAAGTACGTTCTAATAAAGCGTACATTTTAGCAAGGCCTTGTTTTTCCGCTTCGCTATTGTAGCCAAGGTCTACACCGTTCGCTTTAGCTCTTTCATCTGCAAGCGGGTTACTAAAGCCATGTTTAGCATCTTCTAAAACCACTACCTCGTGTTTCACCTCAGCAGCTTGCATCTCTTTTTCAAAATTAGCAACATCTTCTAAGGTGACCATACTGTCTAATTCACCATGAAGAACTAAGATTTCACCTTGAATGTTGCCTTTTTGAGCAGGTGCCTTAGGTGTTAGCGTGCCATGGAATGTTGCAACTGCTTTTAGTGGAGCACCTGAGCGAGCAAGGTCCAATACCACTTTCCCGCCATAACAAAAGCCAACAGCGGCAATTTTTTCACCGTTTACTTCTGGTTGGGCTGTAAGAGTCTGAAGTCCAGCATTTGCGCGAGTGGTGACAGTGTCTAATTCTTCAAATGTCTGCATCATCCATTCATAGGCTTGAGCTGCAGTAGTTGTGACTTTTTTATCACCATACATGTCAATTGCAAGCGCAGCATAACCATGTTCAGCAAGCTCACGCGCACGTTGTTCGGTATATTCGTTACGGCCCCACCATTCAGGAGCAACAATCACACCCGCAACAGGTGTTTCACTATCTGGAGCAGCAAAGTAACCAATTAAATGGCTGCCATCTGGTGCAGTATATTGAATTTCACGGGTTTTAATTGCTGTACTCATAACCTTAATCCTGAAATTTAAAGAGATTTAAACACGCTTGATTAAAGCATAAAAAAATAAAGTAATATAAATAACTATGTAAGAATCTACATCAAAAGAAAAAGTTAGAAAGTTTATTGCAATAAAAAAAGAAGGAAACTGGTTCCTTCTTTTTTTATATATGGTCATGATTAAATTAAGTCCTGCCTCGCGAAATGAACCCAATTACAGCAAGAATTACAGCTATAACTAATAAAATCACGGCAAAGTCTTTAGATAACCCTGCAACACCACCAAACCCTAATAGACTGGCAATGAGTGCAATCACTGCAAAAATTATTGCCCAACGGAACATATGCTGTCCTCCTACTTATTTTTCATTGTCCTTTAACTATATAGGGTGTTTTTTGCACCGAATGTGTCGTTTATGTGGTTGAAATGTATATTAAACAATCATTTTGTGATGTTAGGAATACAGCTTCTTTTTTCGTACAGATCACTTCAATGCTATACTTAGATACTGTTTTATCTCATCTGCTGCTAAAAAATTATGTCTACCGAGACCTCACTTCGTCCATTGTTTTGGAAAAACTATTCGCTAGAGCAACTGACTCAAATTGAGTGGGAGGCTTTATGTGACGGGTGTGGTTTATGCTGTCTGGTAAAGCTAGAAGATGAAGATACCCATGAGGTGGCTTACACCAAAGTGGCTTGCAAGCTGCTCGATTGCAGTACCGGTCGTTGCTCGGACTATTCTAATCGTCAGCAACAAGTACCTGACTGTTTGCAATTAACCCCAGAGTCTCTAAAAACAATTCACTGGTTGCCATCAAGCTGTGCCTATAAACGCTTGAATGAAGGTAAAAATTTACCCTCTTGGCATTATTTAAATACGGGTTCTCGACAAAGCGTGATGAATGCGAAAAAGTCAGTTGCTGGACGTTGTATTTCTGAAGTTGATGTCCATGAAGATGATCTTGAAGATTATGTTGTACGTTGGGTACGTTAAACAGATCGGCATGGCATTTATAATTACAGCGTATAATAAAGTAACACTTTTATCGTAAATTTTTTGCTCATCTCCGTTATATAACAATAAAAACAAAAGGAGATAAAAATGATGAGACGACTAGCAGCCCCCTTATTATGTAGTAGCTTTTTTTTGTTAATGGCTTGTGGTTCTAATAATACCAATTCAAAAAATCTTGAACAAAACACCTCTGCTAAAACAGAACAGTCCAATTCAGTCAAACAATCTTATCAGTTTGAAACTGTTGCATATTTTGATGAACCTTGGGCAATAACAAGTTTGCCAGATCAGCGTTTATTAGTGACGGAGCGCCAAGGTAAATTAAAAATTTATAATCCTAAAAATAAGCAAATGCTGGATGTTTCAGGAGTACCTCCAGTGAGTTATGGCGGACAAGGTGGTTTGGGTGATGTAGTTTTACATCCCAACTTTGCGAAGAACCACTGGATTTATCTGAGCTATGCAACAAAAGGGCAAGGTGGGTATGGTGCAGCCATTTCAAGAGCGAAATTAGATTTGTCCAACCCTAATCAACCTAAACTTACAGATGTGAAGCAGATCTGGCAGCAAGTACCCAAAGTTTCAGGTCAAGGCCATTACGGACATCGCATGGTTTTTGGGGCAGATGGGAAACTTTGGGTGAGTTCAGGTGAACGACAAAAGTTTGACCCTGCTCAAAACATGAAAAGTAACTTGGGTAAAATCTTGCGTTTAAATGATGATGGCTCAGCGGCCACAGGTAACCCTTTTTATCAGCAAGGCGGGGTAACAGCTGAAATATGGTCGCTTGGACACCGTAATCCGTTAGGAATGGCGTTTGACCCTCAAGGTCAACTATGGGTCGTTGAAATGGGCCCGAAAGGTGGTGATGAGCTTAATATCATCACAAAAGGTGAAAATTATGGTTATCCAATCGTTTCAAATGGAGACCATTATTCGGGCCAACCTATTCCAGATCATCATACTCGTCCAGAATTTAAAGCACCTGAAATTGACTGGACTCCTGTAATCTCTCCGTCGAGTTTGATTATTTATCGCGGTCAGCAATTTCCGGCATGGCAAAATAAGGCTTTAATTGGAGGCTTATCTTCCGAAGCGATTATTGTTGTGGATTTACAGCATAAACCTTTGAAAGAAGTGCAAAGACTAGATATGAAGCAACGTATTCGTGGTTTGCATGAAGCACAAGACGGTTCAATTTGGGTCATTGAAGATGGTCCAAAGGCACGCTTACTTAGGTTGAGTAAGAAAGCATCTTAAGGCGATAAAACCGCCTGTAAATAAAGGCCGTGTCTCATAGATTCAAATTGTAGATTTCTGTGAGACACAATAGACTATAGATAAAAGACGATAAAGCTATTTGAAATGTCAGACACCCATATTCCACTTCCCGAACGCCTACGCCCGAGAGACTTGTCTGAAATTATTGGGCAAGATCATTTATTAGGTGAGAATGCACCACTGCGTCAAATGATTGATCAGGGTCATTTACCTTCTATTATTTTTTGGGGACCGCCGGGAGTTGGTAAAACCACAATTGCTTTGCTGTTGGCTCAGGCGATAGACCGACCATTTGTGAGCTTATCTGCGCTGAATACGGGTGTAAAAGAATTACGTGAAGTCATTGCAGAAAGTGGTGATTTACTGACACCTGTGGTTTTTATTGATGAAATTCATCGTTTTAATAAATCGCAGCAAGATGCTTTATTGGGTGCAGTTGAAAAAGGTAAAATTACCTTAGTTGGAGCAACCACCGAAAACCCGTCTTTTGAGGTGAATAGTGCGCTTTTATCACGCTGTCAGGTTTATACCTTAAACAGTCTAGATAGTGAAGCGATCCAGACTCTCATTAATAATGCACTTCAAGCCGATAAATTTTTAAAAGAACGCTATATTCATATTGAAGAATATGATGCTCTCATTCAATTCGCTGCTGGTGATGCCCGTAAAGCGCTTAATTTACTTGACCTGATTGCCAGTACATTTGAACCAGAGATTGAAAATACCATTACTAATGCGGTTGTGGTGAAAGTAGCGCAGCAAAATATTGCACGTTATGACAAATCTGGGGAACAGCATTACGATTTAGTTTCTGCCTTCATTAAATCGATTCGGGGCAGTGATCCAGATGCAACCCTGTATTGGATGGCACGTATGCTCAAAGGCGGCGAAGATCCAGTTTTTATTGCTAGACGTATGTTGATTGCAGCCTCGGAAGACATTGGAAATTCTAACCCAAATGCATTATTACTTGCTGGTGAGTGCTTTCGTTCAGTACAAGCGGTAGGTATGCCTGAGGCTCGAATTATTCTGGGCCAAACGGCGGTTTATTTAGCGACAAGTGCAAAAAGTAATAGTACCTATTTAGCGATTAATAAGGCCTTGGAACTTGCTGATAAGACTGCAAATTTACCTGTGCCTTTACATTTAAGAAATGCACCAACCAAGCTCATGAAGCAACAGGGTTATGGAATTAATTATCTCTATCCTCACGATTACCCAGAGCACTTTGTGCTGCAAGACTATTTGCCGCCTGAGTTAAAGGGAACCAAACTCTACGAGTCTGCGAGAAACAAGCGTGAAGTTGAAGGTGAGCGCTTGCAACAACGTAGATGGCAGCAAGAACAGTAATAACCTATTCGTTTTATCAAGTTGCACCTAACGATGATCATGCTGTTCCAGCTCTTCAGTCACCTGACCATAAATCAGTAGCGTGAACACGCCTGTACCACCAATAATATTGCCAATGGTGGTTGGGACTAGAAAAGTAAACAGATATTCATTAATGGAAGCCTCTCCTTGCCAGACGAGATAGGACATTTCGGTAGAGCCAACTACTACATGGGTAAAGTCACCTAGTCCTATCAGGTAAGTCATGAAAAAGATGAGCAGGAACTTATTGCTGACTGAAGGCAACATCCAGACCAATGCTGCAATTAACAGCCCTGACATAATACCTTTAAGCATATTCTGGGTCGCAGTAAAGGAAGCAACATGATGGGCTAGCTCATCGAGTGCTTGGTCAATACCGGGAGTAAACAGGTGAGTAGTTAGGAAAAATAAACTCGCTAAACCTGTTCCAATCACATTGCATAGAATCACAATCCCCCATAAGCGGCCTACTGCTCGTAATTTATCGAAGGTAAAAGGTTTAAATAAAGGTACAACTGTGGTGATGGTATTCTCGGTAAAGAGCTGCATGTGACCCAAAATTGCGATCAGGAACCCAATGGTATAACCGATATTGGTGATTAAATCGGTCCAGATCGCATCAGTCGGGAGATAAGAAGCAATAATCGCTTTAAATACAAATGAAAAACTGATGACCAAACCTGCCGCAATCCCTGAAAAGATCAGCGCAGCTGTCGGACGATCTAGTTCCTCGGCACCATCACGACGGATAATTTCATAGACCAGACGGGGTGACAGCTTCTCATGTTCTTCAACCGCTATTTTTTCTCGCCAGCTTAAGGTTTGATCGACTTTTTCTTCCTCTATTTTATGATCCATCAGGTTTACTCCTCACTGAATAAATATTTTATATTTCTAATTTTTATTTATTGTTAAGGCAGTGTTCAGGATAAATCCAGTCTATTCCTAACAGCTTTGTGTGTCTTTTTATAAATCGAATGATGCGGCGTAGCAAAGAAGCAAAAATAATGCATGAACAAGAGCAATCAGCCCAGATGCAAAGGAAGATTGAGAGCACTTTGTGCTACAAGACGATTTGCCGCCTGAATTAAAGGGAAGCTATGAGTCTGCAAGAAATAAGCATGAGGTGGAATGGGCGCTTGCAACAAATTATGCAGCCATACTAGCTAAAGGTGTAGGCTCTCAAGGTGCGAATAAGCGCCATATAATCGCCTTGAGAAGCCTTGGAAATTACTGATTCAACTTCTGCCTGAGTCCAGCCTTGTTTTAAGGCTGAGCTGCTAAAGTTCGTTAATAATACCAAAGGATTTTCACCAAAATGGATTGGATGATTCATTAATCTCTTTTCAAGCTTAGATATTTCCATAGGTCTACCCTGGTTTTAAATTTAATTATTGTGAAGTGCTTAATGTTTTTTTAGATTTTAGTGTTTAAATTTAGGTTTGTGCAAGTGCTAATTTATTTTAATAGACAAATCTGTCTATATTATTTATTTTCTAAAGTACCTAATGTAAAAAAACCGGGCTAAGACCCGGTTTTTCATGAAGTTTGAACGATTAGAGAGCAGATAAATCTACGCCTAAACGAGCAGCAACTTCTTCATAAGCTTCAACAACACCGCCTAAACCTTGACGGAAACGGTCTTTGTCGAGTTTCTTCTTAGAGTCTTTATCCCATAGACGGCAACCGTCTGGAGAGAACTCATCGCCAAGCACGATACGGTCATGGAAAACACCGAATTCAAGCTTGAAGTCCACCAAAATCATGTTGCCTTCAGCAAATAATGCTTTTAATACATCGTTTACTTGGTAAGTTAACACTTTCATTTGCTCTAATTGTTCAGCAGTCGCCCAACCTAAAGCAATTGCTTGAGATTCGTTAACCATTGGGTCGCCTAGACCGTCGTCTTTATAGAACAATTCAAATGTAGGAGGAGTTAACTCTTTACCTTCTTCTACACCTAAACGACGGCATAGAGAACCAGCTGCGTAGTTACGAATTACGCATTCAACAGGAATCATTTGAAGTTTTTTAACAAGCACTTCAGTTGGAGAAAGCAATTTTTCAAAATGCGTTTCAATACCCGCAGCAGCAAGTTTTTCCATGATGAAGGCGTTAAAAAGGTTGTTCACCTTGCCTTTACGATCTAGCTGTTCGATTTTTTCGCCGTTGAACGCAGAGGCATCATCACGAAAGACTAAAATCAGATGGTCGGCATTGTCTGTTTCATATACAGATTTTGCTTTACCAGTATAGAGCAAGGTTTGTTTTAACATGAGGGAACCTTTTTAAAAAAAATGCCTAGTAAACGACTAGGCTGGCCAATTTTGGTAAATCTGGTTTAACACTTCAGCAGCCACATCTGGGCTTGCAAAAGTGTTGTCTACATTAAATAGAGCAAGAGTATGACTTGAACCAACACCTGTCAGTTTAAGCACATAAGTATTGTCATTTACTTTAATCGTCGCCTGATTGCTGCCTTGGGCGATGATGTTATAATTTAAAGTGCTTAACGTTGCTTTGGCGTATTGCCAGATCTCGGTTGTGTTCCCATCAACTTTTAACAATGGGTTTTTATTACCGTCGGTCACAAGCTGAGGACGTCCAAGTGCAGTCGTCGTTTGAGCAGATGCATCTGCTGTTGCATTGCCATCCTGTGTTTGTTCAGGACGTGGCAATGCAAAACGGTTACCACGCTGGTTTTCAAACTTTGGCGCGTGCTCGATAGCGAGCTGGTCAACAGTTGGTGCAGGATACAAAGGTGTCACTGGTCGTACAGTTGCATCGGCAGGATACTCAAGCGGGGCAAGTTGCTTGGCATTTTTATAATCTAAAGAGTGATTATTAATTGCGAAGCGACCACAACCAGCTAAACTCAAGGCTGAAACTGCAAGGACTAAACCAAGACGTAATTGCATCATAAATTGCTCTTATTAAATAATTCCCGCATCGTTTAGGGCATTGCGGAGAGGTTCGCGATATTGCTCAGCGAGAGGAGTGAGTGGTAAACGAATACCAGTATCAATCAGTCCCATCTCATGTAGTGCCCATTTCACAGGAATTGGGTTTGATTCGCAAAATAGAATATTGTGTAAATTTGCAATCTTATTGTTAATCGTCTTCGCTTGTTGTTCATCTTTGGCAATCGCAACAGCACATACTTCGCTCATGGCTTTAGGTGCAACATTTGCTGTAACAGAGATATTGCCGTCTGCACCAAGAAGCATAAGTTCCCATGCAGTTTCGTCGTCACCTGAGTACACAGCCATCTTGCCGTCTAAAGCGTCAATTAAAGCTTTACCACGAGGTACGTCACCTGTTGCGTCTTTAATACCGACAATATTAGGGATCTCTGCTAAACGTACAGCTGTGTCGTTTGCAAGATCTACACCCGTACGGCCAGGTACGTTATAAAGAATAAGTGGTAATTCTACGGCTTCAGCAATCGCTTTATAGTGTTGGTAGAGGCCTTCTTGAGTTGGCTTATTATAATATGGCGTAACAAGTAAGGCTGCATCTGCGCCAAGATCTTTAGCAGCTTTAGTTAATTCGATTGCTTCACGGGTTGAGTTTGCACCAGTACCGGCAATAATTGGAATACGTTTATTGGCTACACGAATAATTTCTTTAATAACCTGTGTGTGCTCTTCCATGCTCAATGTTGAGGCTTCGCCGGTAGTACCGACGGCTACAATACTGTTTGTACCTTGTTCTATGTGCCACTCAACCAGCTTCTCAAGACCCTTCCAATCTACACCACCATCTTTCAACATTGGTGTGACGATTGCGACGATTGAGCCTTGAATGGTCTGTGCTTGCTGAGTCATTTTTAAAAATATCCTATTTATCCATCCGAATCTGAGGTAAGAAAAACAAAATGTGGGATGGTTGCAGTATTTTGATTGTCCAGTTCTAACAATAACAGATTGTTGAATGACAATTATGCAAATTATGACTGATCAGACGCATAAGAACAATACGCCTAACGGATAATCGCTATGTAAACTTGAGGAAAAGATAGGATGTATTCGTATTGCAGGGGTGAGAAGGGTTCGTAAATATAACAATACAGCTTGATTCAACTGAGCCTTACTTAATATCGGCTTTTTTTATGGCAAGATAGAATGCAATTTTCCCTGTTGGGATTGAAGATGACATGAAAATGAATAAACAACCACAAAATGCGGCTTTAATCGTAGTTGATGTACAAAATGGTTTTACACCGGGTGGAAATTTAGCAGTTGCTGACGCCGACACAATTATTCCAACGATTAACCAACTTGCTGATTGTTTTGAAAATGTTGTTCTGACGCAAGATTGGCACCCAGATAATCATATATCTTTTGCACAAAATCATTCGGGCAAGCAGCCATTTGAAACCATTGAACTTGCCTATGGACCGCAGGTGCTTTGGCCTAAGCATTGCGTACAAGGCACCAAAGATGCCGATTTCCATCCTGATTTAAATATTCCGAAAGCTCAACTCATTATTCGAAAAGGCTTTCATGCTCATATTGATAGCTACTCGGCTTTTATGGAAGCAGATCAGTCCACAATGACTGGTTTAACGGGTTACTTAAAAGAGCGTGGTATTGATACGGTGTATGTGGTTGGAATTGCGACCGACTTTTGTGTGGCATGGACTGCTTTAGATGCAATCAAACAAGGTTTTAAAACTTTAGTGGTTGAAGATGCTTGTAAAGGTATTGATTTAAATGGTTCGTTAGAACAGGCATGGCAAACCATGCAGCAACAAGGGGTTGTCCGTATTCAGTCTACGGATCTGTAGAGTGAGCGCTAAGTCTATTGCTCTAGTATTTTAATTTTTAGGGAACGAAAGTATGTCAGCATTACTGCGCTTTACCCAATTTATTCAAAAAACTTTTGCCTTATGGGTGATTGTTTTTGCAGCATTAGCGCTATGGCAGCCTGAATTTTTTGTCTGGCTGAAAGCTTATATTCCATGGATTCTGGGCATTATTATGCTTGGCATGGGAATGACCATGACCGTAGACGACTTTAAAGGTGTGCTACAAAGTCCTAAAGCGGTGTTGATTGGGGTAGTGGCACAGTTTGTGGTCATGCCAGGTTTAGCATTTGTCTTATGTAAATTATTTCAACTACCCCCTGAAATCGCGGTTGGAGTCATTTTGGTGGGGTGTTGCCCCGGTGGAACGGCTTCAAACGTGATTACCTATATGGCTAAAGGCAATGTGGCTTTATCGGTGGCCTGTACTTCAGTTTCAACACTTTTAGCGCCTATTTTAACTCCAGCAATTTTCTATCTGCTTGCTAGTCAGTGGCTAAAAATTGATGCAGCTTCTATGTTCGTTTCAATTTTGCAGGTGGTACTGCTTCCTATTGTAGTTGGTCTGATTTTAAGAACATGGCTAAAACGTCAGGTCGAGTCCTATATTCAAGTCATGCCTTTAGTTTCAGTGATTGCAATTGTGGCCATTGTGGCAGCCATTATTGGTGGGAGCAAAGCGGCTATTCTACAGTCGGGTTTACTCATTTTAGCCGTAGTGATCTTACATAATGGGCTTGGATATTTATTAGGTTTTGCAGCAGCACGATTCTTTAAATTACCTTATGCCGATAGCAAAGCAATTGCTGTTGAGGTGGGAATGCAAAACTCAGGCTTAGGTGTTGCTCTTGCAGCGGTACATTTTGCGGCTTCCCCGATTACAGCAGTACCAAGTGCGATTTTCAGCCTTTGGCACAATATTTCTGGGCCGGCACTTGCGACTTATTGGGCGAGTAAACACAAACAAGAATAACTGTAGAAAAAACATGAATTAGAAAAGAAGGCCAAACGGATAGTTTGGCCTTTTCATTTAAAACAATTTTATTGGAGTTAAATTTAGAACTGGTATGTCTTTTGCTTTGGATTGATGCACTAAAAATAACGTGAATATGAGTATAAATCGCAAAGAAAAATAAGGTATTTCCTAGATGAATCAGATTTTTAAATTATTTATTCCCATGCTCTCAAGCAATTTAATTCTAGTTTTAAGTGGATTGATTGATATTGCTTATGTAGGGCATTTTAGTAATGACCATGTAGCTGCATTATCGGTGACCTTATCTCTATATACAGTGATTTATGTCATTGGTATGGGTATTCTGCAAGGTGTGATCCTCAAGCTCTCGGAAGCTTATGGTTGCCACAACATACCACGCATTCGTCAGATTTTTATTCAAGGCATCTGGCTGATGTTATGTTCAGCATTGATTAGTATTGGCTTGCTTTATTTGTTCCGTGATTTACCAAAATTGTTTGGTGCATCTGAACATGTCATTTCAATTACTAAAAACTGTATTTGGGCTTTGGTATTTATTTTACCTGCGCATTTACTGATGCGTTTATTTACCGCTTTGTCTCAGGTCACTGAAAATGCGCATAAGGTTTTACTATCAGATAGCATTTTCTTCATTCTTAAAATTATTTTGTCCTATCTTTTAATTTATGGTGTCGCTTTATTTTCAATTCCGCCACTTGGTGCGATAGGGGCTTTGTTAGCCACTCTCATTGTACGGTGGTTTATGTTGGCTGTTTATTACTTATTTTTTCTAGAGAAAAGCTACATCTTTATTGAGCATCCCGAACGTTCGGTTGAAGATAGCCGACAGAGTCTGCGGATGATTTTAAAAATAGGGATACCGACCGCGATCTTAGCGTTGATGGATGTCGTTGCATTTTGTTCGGTTGCTATTCTGATTTTGCCTTTTGGAAGCATGGTGTCAGCAGCCCATCAAATTGTCGCAAGCACCAGCGGATTCATGTTTATTATCCCTTCATCAATTGCCTCGGCTTATAGCATTTTGGTATCGCGATCTATGGGCAGCGGGAACATGGAAGAAGCAGATAAAATTGCCACACAAAGTATATGGGTGATTATGGCGGTGAGTGGCAGTCTGTCCCTGTGCTTATGGTTAGAGCGGGACTTAATTGTTACGTTATATTCAGATGATTTGGCCGTACAGATTTTGGCTGCATCCTTGTTGTTGATTGTCTGTATGTTTCATTTTCTAGATGGCTTAATGGCGTTACTGGCCTCTTTGTTACGCTGTTGGGATGTGTCGATTTTACCGATGCTAATTTTCTTGGTCGTGGTGTTATGTTTCGGATTAGGCGGTGGTTGGTGGATGGCCTATAAAGGACTGCATTGGCAGAATATCTCGATTTCTGCGATGGGAGTTTATGGTTTTTGGTGGATGGCAGCTATAAGTTATTTAGTGGCTTGCCTATTGAGTGCCATCTGTTTCCATTTTAGAAAACAATTAAGAGGATTTTGATTGAGTAGATCAACACAACCTTAAAGCGGATGTTCTGCTAACCAATCTTCAATCTCGTTTTCAGAAATCACCTCAAAACCATGGCGCTGTAAAAGCGCTGTGGTAATCCCAACTCCCGTAATTTTCTCTCCTTGAAAAGTGCCGTTATAAATTTTTTGACTACCACAAGAAGGGCTATTTTCTTTTAAGACGACACAGCTTGCTTTTATGTGCTGTGCAATTTCTAGAGTGCGGTAAGCACCTTTTAAATATAAATCTGTTACATCTAAACCAGATGAATCGGTAATTTTTGCTTTGCCATCAAGCACATCTTGACCTGTTCCTCCCACAATTTCTGCGGGTAAGCGCGGAGTGGTAAAACCGCCTAATAACTCTGGACAAAGAGCATGAGCTTTTTTATTGATTAACAGCTGCTTAAGTAAAATATTTAGGCAAGATTTACCGTCATAACGAACAGGTTCGCCAATTAAACATGCGCTGACTAGAAGCATAGTTTTCCAAACCCAAAGCAGGTGAGATTTTTGAAGATTAAGAATCATAAACAGAATATGGAATATGACAATTCATTTTAAAAACAGACAAATTAAAAGATTGCCAAAATTATGCAATTCATAATTAAGTTATGTATTGCATAATTTAATTGTTTTTAGTAGCATCTGTTTTAAGGTAAATGGCCATTGGAGATCCAACAAGGATGTTGGTCTCCATAAATCTATAAATGATTTTAGGAAAAGACGATTTTTAAGGGTTTAGTGAAAAATCTCAATCGTACTTTTAGATAAGAAAGGACAGTGTATATGGAAAATAAACACCAAATGGAACGGGAATTAATCATCAAAAGCTTCACGCTCATCATATCTTCGTTTTAGTGATTCGTTTTTTTCTCATAGGATGCGTTGGGTTAAGGCATTTTGACGGTTCAAAGACCTACCCAATAAATACGTATTCTATAGAGAAAGGAGCTGAATTGATCAGCAATAGAGATAAACGGAACAGGTAATCACCAGAGGGAAACTAGATGGATATTTTAGAGAACCCATTAGAATTATGCGGTTTTGCATTTATTGAGTTTGTTTCAAAAGAAAATGAATTAGATCCAGTTTTTGAAACAATCGGCTTTTCAAAAGTAGCCAAGCATAAATCGAAAGAAGCGTACTTATGGCGTCAAGGAAATATCAATATTATCCTGAATTATCAGCCAGAATCTTATGCTTCATTCTTCTTTAATGAACATGGTCCATCTGCTTGTGCGATGGGCTTTAAAACACGTGATGCAGCAAAAGCTTTCCAGAAAGCAGTAGAGCTTGGTGCTGAACCGATGTATTCAAAAGTTGGGCCAATGGAGCTTAACATTCCGGCAATTAAAGGTATTGGTGGCATGCCAATCTTTTTAGTTGACCGCGATATTTATGAAAACGACTTTGTTTTCTTTGATGATGCCCAAAGACATCCAGTAGGTGCAGGCTTAAACGAAATTGACCATTTAACTCATAACGTCTACAAAGGCCGTATGGAGTATTGGGCAAACTTCTATGAAAAAATCTTTAACTTCCAAGAAATTCGTTACTTTGATATTAAAGGCGAATATACAGGCTTAACGTCTAAAGCATTAACAGCGCCAGACGGCATGATCCGTATTCCATTAAACGAAGATTCGGACAAAGGAAACGGCCAAATTGCTGAATTCTTGTCTGACTTTAATGGCGAAGGTATTCAACATATCGCGTTTATTTGTGATGACTTAATTTCGACTTGGGATAAGTTAAAAGGCCTTGGTCTGAAATTTATGACACCGCCACCAAATACATATTATGAAATGCTACCAGAACGTTTACCTGAGCATGGTGAGCCGACTGACGAGTTAAAACAACGTGGTATTTTGCTAGATGGCAACACTAAAGATGGTCAGAAGAAACTGTTATTGCAAATTTTCTCTGAAAACATGATTGGTCCAGTCTTCTTTGAATTTATTCAACGTAAAGATGATGATGGCTTTGGTGAAGGTAACTTCAAGGCATTATTTGAGTCAATTGAACGTGACCAGATTCGCCGTGGTGTTCTAGAAACTAAATAAGCTGAGCTTTGTTTCTGATCTAAAAAAACCAAGAGTTTGATCTCTTGGTTTTTTTATGGCGGTTAATTAGCGACTTTTAATATATTGATTGATGAGCTTCACTTCACTTTTTAAGATTTCAATCGTTTTACTGTGAGGGTCGACTGGTAAAAACATTTCGCTATCCAGTGCGACAATACAAAATTCAATGCTTTGATTTGAGTTAAACACAGGTAAACCCACTGCATTAATTCCTGTTAGTAAATCACCTTTTGCTGCCGACATTTCTTGTTGGCGAATCGTTTCTTTAAGCTCTGTAAACGCTTGCCAGTTTTGTGGTGCAATATTAAGACCAAGTTCTTGATGCTTTTGCCATTCTGCTTCCATTAATGGACGAACAAAATGCTCAGGAAGGTAAGATGCAAATAAACGTCCAGCAGCAGAATTAACTAAAGGCATGATCGAACCGACTTTAGTGACAATCGAAATAGGGTGGTTAGATTCAATCGATTGAACAACTACAGGGCCTTTCGGTGACCATTTACTGATTTGTATGCCGCAACCAATTTTGTTTTGTAGGTCGTAAATTAAATGCTGTACCAGCTGTAGTGTGTCGCTGTGTTGAACACAGTTTAGACCTAAGCGCCATGCCTGATCACCTAAAGCATATTGCCCATCATCAAGCTGTTTTGCATATTCCATGCGAATAAGACTAACGAGATAGCGGTGTACCTTCGCAGGATGCATTTCTAGCTTGCTAGACAGGTCTTTGAGAATAATAGGTTGATTGTGCTCTAAAAGGGCATTTAGTACAGATAAACCGACTTCAAGTGATTGAACCCCCCCAGATACTTTTTCTTCAATCATTTAAATACCCTTAATAAAGTTACTTCAGTTGTTAAACAGTGATGATCAAAACATAAATTGAAATTGCTGCGATTTACATCATGCCTGAGCCTAGTGCGAAATAGAAATCACCTTTTTCTATTAGCGAAATTGGCATGTTTAATAATCAACAATTTTCTAAAATCACCATGCTCTCATTTATAGCGCGATTTTCTAGAAATTTAGCAGTTTTAAATAATATAAATCGGCATTGATATAGAGCTGTTTTTAACAATTCTAATCAATGCCGACTTTTTAGATCGATCTTTTAAAATTAGGTTCCTAACTCTTCTTCATGCAAGAAATGTGTGTGGTGAGGAGCGCGTTTAGTTTTGCTCCATTCCTCAAGCATTTCTGCTTTCATTTCTTCAGTAATTTTTGCAATTTTTTCTTCAGCGCGCACATCGTTATAGGTAAGTTCTAAACGGTGGCCATTTGGGTCAAAGAAATAAATTGAGTGGAAAATACCATGATTGGTTACGCCCAAAACTTTCACACCATTTTCTTCTAAATGTTGCTTCGCAGCCATCAGCGCATTTACATCTTCGACTTCAAAAGCAATATGCTGTACCCATTGAGGCGTATTTTCGTCTCGGCCCATTTCTGGTTGAGTCGGCAATTCAAAAAATGCCAAAACGTTACCTTGACCTGCATCTAAGAATAAATGCATATATGGGTCAAAAGCTTTAGTTGAAGGCACATGGTCTTCAGCAAAAGCTAAAATGAAGTCCATGTTGAGCATTTTTTTATACCACTCAACAGTTTCTTTTGCATCCTTACAACGATATGCAACGTGATGTATTTTTTTAATGGCAAATGTCATATTAAAACTCCTTTTTACTATTCCCAATCTGGTTGTTGTTCTGGCGCCGCGTTATAGAAGGCTGGGATAGACAAACAATGGTGATAAATCGATTCAATTTTTGGAAACGCAGATAAATCAATCTTGAAGCGTTTCGCGTTGTAAACCTGTGGAATCAGACAGCAATCGGCAATTGTTGCTTCGTGTCCAAAGCAAAATTGGCCATTCGAATTTTGTAATTGCTGTTCCAGATTTTGAAAACCTTCAAGAATCCAGTGTTGATACCAGTAATTTTTTTGCTCATCTGAAACATTTAACTCATTTTTTAAATATTTCAGAATCCGCAGGTTATTTAAGGGGTGCATATCACAGGCAATAGCTTGTGCAAAAGCACGGACTTTGGCACGTTCTTGCACATCTCTTGGGAGTAATTTGGTTTCTGGATATTGTTCATCCAGATATTCCAAAATACTTAACGATTGTGACAAGGTTAAATCACCGTCAATTAAAGTCGGGACCAGAGCACTAGGGTTTAACTTTAAATAGTCTTCGCTTTGCTGTTCGTTTTTTACTAGATGTACCGGAACAGTCTCATAAGCTAAACCTTTAATGTTTAGACCAATCCGTACTCTATAGGCTGCAGAGCTACGAAAGTAACTATACAGCTTCATAGTCAGGCTCCGAAGTTTCTGCAAAATTGAAAGTTAATGCAGGAAGAACTGTATTTTTCACTTCACCAAAGCCGACACGGATTCCATTTTTCTCACAGTGGCCTTTCATGATGAGCGTATCGCCGTCTTGTAAGAAACCACGAGTTTCACCATTGGCAAGTGTTAACGGCTTGGTGGTGTTCCATGTAAGCTCAAGCAAACTGCCATACGAATCTGGTGTAGAACCTGAAATCGTTCCTGAACCCATTAAGTCACCAACCTGAACATTACAACCAGCAATGGTATGGTGGGTGAGCTGTTGAGACATAGACCAATAAATATATTTAAAATTGGTTTTACAGATCACGTCAGTTTGTGTCGATTTCGGCGTTTGAATTTCAACACTCAAATTAATGTCGTAACTGTTGGCGATATTTTCTTGTAAATAGCCCATTGGCTTCGGGTCTTGTTTTGGGCCTTCAACTTTAAATGGTTCAAGTGCTTCAAGCGTCACCACCCAAGGTGAGATGGCACTGGCAAAAGTTTTAGCGTTAAAAGGGCCGAGTGGAACATATTCCCATTGCTGGATATCGCGTGCTGACCAGTCATTGAGCAATACCATTCCAAAGATATGATCCCAAGCATCTTCAATAGCGATAGGCTGACCGAGCTGCGTTGGTTTACCCACAATAAATGCTGTTTCAAGTTCAAAATCGAGTTTACGCGTTGCAGAAAAAACTGGGCGCTCTTCATTTGGAAGTTTAATTTGACCAGATGGGCGTACGACGTGAGTGCCACTGACTACAACAGAGCTAGCACGGCCGTTATAACCGACAGGTAATTCGGTCCAGTTTGGCAGTAAAGCATTTTTTGGGTCGCGGAACATACAACCCACATTGGTCGCATGTTCTTTAGAAGAATAGAAATCGGTGTAACCAGGTACTTGAATTGGTAAATGCAAAGTAACGCTGTCTTGTTTAACCAATACTTCCTGACGTAATGCTTCATTTTGTTGAAGCGTTAAATTATCAGCCGAGAGAAGAGACTGTAGTGTCTTACGCACTTTTGACCAGTTTGCTTTGCCAGACTCAATAAATTTATTCAGGGTCGGTTGATTAAAGTAGGTGTCGTGGCTTGAAAGTTGTAAAAGACCATGCTTTTCAAGAGCAGCGAGATCAATGATCCAATCACCAATAGCTACCCCGACTTGGCGTTCGCTTTCGGCAGTTCTGCTAAAAATACCATAAGGCAAATTATGAATAGTGAAATCTGATTGAGGTGAAACTTCAATAAAAGAATTTAGGTTTTGTTCCATTTTCGCGTCCTTGTCTTTATCTCGGGTCTTATTCAAATAAAAGTTCGGTCTAGGACTGAGCTACTCGATAAGTTTTTAACCTTTGCTGAGAGCATCTTTTGTCTTATGAGTTTGATATAGACCGAGCACAACCAATTGCTTCATGTCTCTATAATACTGAATTCACCAAATTACGCAATACATAATTTAATTACACATTTCATAATAATTGTCATTTCTTGTATTTTCTGTTTTCATTCGCGGTCATGAGAAAAGTCACGCAATTATTTTTTCATGAATCTCTATGAAAGTTTGATTAATTTATGATATACGTAATTTATTGGAAAAAAATTACGTGACAAGGATGAGAATAATCATATGTCAGCACAAGAGCAAGGAAACCTGAAACACGGTTTGAGTAATCGGCACATCCAACTTATTGCATTGGGTGGGGCGATTGGCACAGGGCTTTTTCTTGGTATATCACAATCGATTAAATTAGCAGGTCCATCGGTCATCCTTGGCTATGCAATTGCAGGATTTATTGCTTTTTTAATGATGCGTCAGCTTGGTGAGATGGTAGTTGAAGAGCCAGTAAGTGGGTCTTTTAGCCATTTTGCCTACAAATACTGGGGACCATTTGCTGGGTTCATGTCTGGATGGAATTACTGGGTACTGAATGTCCTCGTTTGTATGGCAGAACTAAGCGCAATTGGTCTTTATATTCAATATTGGTGGCCGCAAATTCCAACGTGGGCATCTGCTTTAACCTTCTTTGTCTTAATCAACGGCATTAATTTGCTGCATGTTAAGTTTTTTGGCGAAATGGAATTCTGGTTTTCTATTGTCAAAATCTTGGCAATTCTGGCAATGATTGGTTTTGGCTCATATTTACTAGCAACTGGTACAGCTGGTCCGCAAGCCAGTATCAGCAACCTTTGGGCACTCGGTGGCTTTTTCCCATTTGGTGTTGAAGGCTTAGTGATGGCAATGGCGGTCATTATTTTTGCTTTTGGTGGTATCGAGCTTTTTGGTATTACTGCGGCTGAAGCACGTGATCCGGACAAAACCTTACCTAAAGCTGTGAATCAAATTATCTACCGTATTTTGATTTTCTATATTGCGACACTTTTTGTTTTATTCTCGCTATTCCCGTGGAATCAGATGGCTGAAGGCGGTAGTCCATTTGTGATGGTCTTTGCTTCTTTAGATAGCCAAGGCATTGCAACGTTGCTTAACTTTGTGATTTTGACCGCTGCGGTTTCAGTTTATAACGGTACGAGTTATTGCAGTAGCCGTATGCTATTGGGCCTTGCACAACAAGGTAATGCACCAAAAGCATTTGCACATATTAATAAACGCGGTATTCCAACCAATGCAGTGATTCTTTCTGCTGCGGTGACTATTTTATGTGTGCTGTTAAATTACATTTTCCCTGAAAAAGCATTTGGTTTGCTCATGATGTTGGTTGTAGCAGCCATTGTAATTAACTGGGTTGTGATTTCATGGACACATTTAAAATTCCGTAAATACACGCAAAGCCAAGGTCAAACTACAAAGTTCCCAAGCTTTATGTATCCATTTAGCAACTATCTTTGCATCGTGTTTATGTTGGGCATTTTAGTTGTAATGTCTTTAACACCAGACATGCGTATTGCAGTCATGATGATTCCTGGTTGGATTCTATGTTTAATGGTGGCTTATCAATTTAAACGTCGTAAGCTGAAAGCAGAGCAACCTGTGCCTGCACTTGAAGCTGATTTGTAAGATTGATTCAACCATAAAAGGACGTATCTCATACGTCCTTTTTTTATTTTTAAAATTTAGCAACAGAAAGTAAAAGATTTTATTATTGTTATAATATAACATTTCTTGAATTTAATGATGAGCATCTTTCCCATTATTGGTGAAGATAGAGCATATTTATGAAGCGTTATTTAGGTTTATTTTTATTATCTCTCACAGCGTGTAGTACCCAGACACCCAAGCCAACAGATTCTAAGCATTCTCACTCTTTGCCTCAGCCTTCTAAAACAGTGGTCAGAATAAAGCAGCAACCCGAAGATTATGTGGCTTGGATCGCAACCGCAGATCACGGACAGTCTGTACAAGCTTATAAGCAATTTCTTAAGCAAAAAGGGCTTGCCAATTTAGTTCCAGACCATGAGTTATTACGCTCGGCTCGCGATTGGCAAAAATGTGGAGTTGAACCGTATGCGGTGCCACCAAGAGAAATTTGGTCCAACATCGTTCCGACGCTTAGCATTTTAAAAGCATTGGTTGACGATGGGGTAATAAACGATTTTGAAGTGACATCGGTTTATCGAGCTTTATCTCTAAACCGCTGTGCTGGTGGTGCGGATGCTTCTCGGCATGTCTTTAATGCAGCGGTGGATTTTCGAATTGGGCCAGAACAGCCTAGTGACTTAGACCAGTTCAATATTCAACAAAGCAAAACCAAAATTTGTCAGTTCTGGGCAACCAAAGGACAAGCACTCAAGATGGGATTGGGGGTGTATGCCTCGGGACAAATTCATATTGATAGCCAAGGTTTTAGAGCGTGGGGGCCTGATCACCACTATAAAACGTCAATGTGTCAGGGCTTTTAAAAGTAATTTTTTCAAAGACTAATTTACTGGTGTAAAGGAAGGAGAGATAAAAAACTTGCCTAATGGTTATGTTATAACATAACATTAATGTGGTTTAGAGTAGAAACACCTGCCATCTGACCATATTTTAATGGTTAGTCATGATTAGTTTTAAATATTATTCAAAGAGAACAAGCCATGCGAACTGCAATCGCCAACTCATTTGCCAAACTTCCTGTCACTGTTTTATCTGGTTTTTTGGGGGCAGGAAAGACCACGTTACTTAATCATATTTTAAATAATCGTGAAGGTCGCCGTATTGCCGTGATTGTGAATGATATGTCTGAGGTGAATATTGATGCGGCATTAGTACGCGAAGGTGGGGCGGAGCTTTCAAGAACAGATGAAAAGCTGGTTGAAATGAGTAATGGCTGTATCTGCTGTACGCTACGAGAAGATTTATTGGTTGAGGTGAGACGTTTAGCCGATGAAGGGCGATTTGACCAATTGGTGATTGAGTCAACAGGCATTTCAGAACCATTGCCTGTTGCAGAAACCTTTACTTTTGAAGACGAAAATGGAAATTCTTTAAATGAATTTGCTCGACTCGACACCATGGTCACTGTAGTCGATGCTTTTAACTTCCTTAAAGATTACAGTTCTCTGGACTCACTACAGCAACGTGGAGAGTCACTAGGCGAACAAGATGAGAGAACCGTAGTCGACTTGCTTATTGATCAGATCGAGTTTTGTGATGTGATTGTGCTGAATAAAATTGACCTGATTGACCAAGCTCAGCAAGAGCAGCTCACCGCAATTCTAAAGACATTAAACCCACGTGCCCGAATTGAAATTGCTCAATTTGGCAAGATTGGTTTAGATAAAATTTTAAATACACAGTTATTCGATTTTGATGAAGCTGCACAAGCACCGGGATGGTTAAAAGAATTGCGTGGCGAACATACGCCAGAGACTGAAGAGTATGGAATCAGTAGCTTTGTTTACCGCGCGCGTCGACCATTCCATCCAGAGCGTTTTTATGATTTGGTACAGGCTGAATGGCCGGGAGTCGTCCGTTCCAAAGGCTTTTTCTGGTTGGCTGCCGAACCGACATTGGCTTATTCATGGTCGCAAGCGGGCGCAATGGCAAGGCACGGCTTAGCAGGTTATTGGTGGGCCGCTGTTGCAGAAGAAGACTGGCCGAGTGACTTAGACAGCATTGAGCAAATTAAAAAGGTTTGGGATGCTCAAACAGGCGATGCACGTCAGGAGTTGGTTTTAATTGGTATGCAAATGGATGAGCAAGCCTTAATAGAACGCTTAGACCGTTGTTTATTAAGTGATGAAGAAATGGCTTTAGGGCCACAAGCTTGGCAGAGCTGGTCTAACCCTTTTAAGCAAGATGATGAAACTATGTTGATCGCTTAATTAAATAAGCCCCTATTTTAAAGGGGCTTATTTTTATGATTTGTCTTTAATGAAAATCTTTCGAATGTAGCTGTTAAGCGGTGTCGAATAATATTTTTCAATTACTGCGCTAATGATGAATGTCACAATGAGATAGGCAATTAAAAGCATAATTTTGATGCTAGAGTCAGTTTGAGCTGGAATAAAAACAACTTTCATAAGACCCAGTACAACCAGATGAAACAAATAAGTTTCATAACTTCGTTGTCCCAACCAGACCATAACTTTTTTAAACAGACTATGTGCTTGCGTTCCCGCAGGATGCTGAAAACACAAAATGAGTATGCCTGTGGCAAAAGCAAATAAGCTAATACCCCAAGTACTAACTTCTTTAATGGGAGCATATAAATAAAGGGTTGTCATACTCAAAATAATCAACCAAGAAAGAGGTTTTTTATAGGCCCAATCTGGCTGATATTTATGAGAGAAAATGGCAGTTAAACAGCCAATGGCTATACCATCAAAACTTGAAAAATAATGATATAAATAGGCACCGCTTTCTTCTCCAAAATGTAGAGATCTAAAATAAGGTCCGTATAAAATTACTCCAATCAGTACGGCAATAAATACCTTATTACTACGCGTGAGTAGGCACAATAATGGAAACACAAAGTAGAAAACTTCTTCTACAGAGAGTGACCACAACACGCCCAAAGCGTAGTTTACCCAACCAAATTTGATAATCAGGATATTCATCCAGAAGGTTAAAGCTGCAAAAATGGTTAATGGATATGAGACCTCAATGCCATTGGGAGCTTGGTTTACAAAGGGTTTTAAGTCAAATGACCCAAGTAAACTTACGCCTAAAATGAGTAAACCCAGACACGGTAAAATGCGGGCTGCTCGTCGGATATAAAAATGCTTGAGGTTGATTGCGGAAAATTGTTTATCTCTTTTTAAGGTGTGATGGGTAATTAAAAAACCCGAAATCACAAAAAACATGGTAACACCATAATTTCCGTTTCTTGCGATTAAAGTGCTAAATGCTTCACCTAAAAAATTAAAACCTAACCATGTATCTTTAAGTTTATAGGGAATATTAAAATGGTGTAAAAGAACCAAAAGGATAGAGATTCCTCGAAGAATATCTATTTTATAATTACGCATTCGATGTGCTTCCAGTTTATTAATATACTGTGTGGCAGAAGAATACTATCGATCTGTTATTTTAAATAAAATTTTTAAGCATCATTTCGTAACTCCGAAAAGGCCACACTTTGAAGCCCTTGGATGGAGCAAAGGCATAGCACAAATAATTATTAAATAAATATTGATAAAACCTTTATATATTTGAATTTATCTACATAAAACTTTAAATTAGCTCTTGTTGATCTATGTTTATTTTTTAAACTTTTTAAAATCTATTTAATTCATAAATTAACATATTGTATGTGGTTGTATATACATAGCATGTCAACTAAAATATGATTTTGCCTGCTGCCTTTTTGAGTATTTGTTATGCCCAGAACATCAAAACAAGAACATGCTGAGCTTTCGATTGAAGCTGATAGTCCAGTTCCTTTATATCAACGCGTAAAACAGCTGATTTCACAAAAGATTTATGAAGGCTCGTGGGCTGTAAATAAAAAAATTCCTTCTGAAAGCGAGTTGGTCAATCAACTTGGTTGCAGTCGCATGACGGTAAACCGTGCGCTACGCGAATTAACTACAGAGGGTCTATTGGTACGTATACAGGGTGTTGGCTCTTTTGTTGCTGAAGGGCAAGGCCGAACTGCACTTTTTCAAATTAATAATATTGCCGAAGAGATTGTTGCACGAAACCATAAGCACCATGCTGAAGTTTTAATTTTAGAACAAATTTATGCAAATGCAGAGCAAAGTGTATTAATGCAGACTCGTGAAGGGCAAAAGCTGTTTCATTCAATTATTGTGCATTATGAAAATGATGTGCCAGTTCAAGTCGAAGATCGTTTGGTTGATGCAGCACTCATTCCAGATTATCTACAACAAGATTTTAAAACCATTACTCCAAATGCATACTTAATGGCGAAAGCACCTGTGACAGAAGGTGAGCACATTGTTGAAGCCGTTTTAGCATCTCCGCAAGAGTGTAAGTGGTTAAAAATCACTAAAACTGAACCATGTTTACTGATCCGTCGTCGTACGTGGTCAAACAAACAACTCATTTCTAGTGCCCGTCTGACTTATCCCGGCAGTCGTTATTATCTCGAAGGCAAATTTACGCAATGATTGAAGTACTCAAGGCAGACCAATATACAAAAATGCTTTGGAAAAATGGTGCGGGTTACACTTTGGAAATTGCGCGAAGCCAAGGTGAAATCGAGTTTGATTGGCGAATTTCGATGGCAGATGTGACAACTTCTGGACCATTTTCTACTTTTCCCAATAAGCAGCGAATCATTACTGTACTTGATGGGAAAGGTATTGAATTACATGTCGATGATCTCCCTGCCGAAAAGCTGAATCTGGGTGATATTTTTGCTTTCCATGGTGAAAGTCAGGTGCATAGTGAACTGGTTGACGGTGCAATCCGAGACTTAAATTTAATTTATGATCCTGCAAAATTTCATGCTCGCTTTCAGAGAGTAGACGGTACAGAAGCACAGACTTTTTTAAGCTCGGCAGACCTGATTTTCATTTTTAATGGTGGTTCTGACACTGAAGTAGCGATTGAGGATAAAACCTTTGTACTCACTGCTAATGAGACTTTAAAAATTGGGAAAACCACTGCGATTACATCAGTTCATTTCCCTCAAAATTGGGCAAAAAATTGTTATGTTATTGAGTTAATTCAACGTTAAAACTAAATAAGTTATTTTTTTAAAGCACATGTCTAGTGAAAGGATATGTGCTTTTTTTATGCGGTCTATAAAAATAAATTATTTTAATTCATGTGCTTATTAAGTTTTTTTTAAAAATATTTGAAACCCTCTTCACGTTTTAAAATATTTGTGTAGTATATGGATGTATATACAAGTTAATACATTACTATACAAATGCAGAAACAAGTGATGTTCTGCTGATGTAAGCTCAAAGGAAGGAGTCCGCCTGTGACAACAACAACGACAACAAAATTTCGTGATGTAGAAATTCGTGCGCCACGCGGCACTGAATTGACGGCTAAAAGTTGGTTAACTGAAGCTCCATTACGTATGTTGATGAATAACCTTGATCCGGACGTTGCAGAAAACCCGAAAGAGTTGGTTGTATACGGTGGTATTGGCCGTGCAGCACGAAACTGGGAATGTTTCGACAAAATTGTAGATACTTTAAAAAATCTTGAAACTGATGAAACTTTATTAGTTCAATCAGGCAAACCAGTAGGTGTATTTAAAACTCATAAAGATGCACCACGCGTTTTAATTGCAAACTCAAACCTTGTACCGCACTGGGCAAACTGGGAACACTTTAACGAGCTAGATGCAAAAGCACTCGCAATGTACGGTCAAATGACAGCAGGTTCATGGATCTACATTGGTAGCCAAGGCATTGTGCAAGGCACTTATGAAACTTTCGTTGAAGCAGGTCGCCAACATTACAATGGTGATTTAAACGGTCGTTGGGTTCTTACTGCTGGTTTAGGCGGTATGGGTGGTGCTCAGCCTTTAGCTGCAACACTTGCAGGTGCGTGTTCTTTAAACATTGAATGCCAACAAGCAAGTATCGATTTCCGTTTACGTACACGTTATGTAGATGAACAAGCAACTGATTTAGATGATGCTTTAGCTCGTATTGACCGTTACACGAAAGAAGGTAAGGTTATTTCAATTGCACTTCATGGTAACGCTGCTGAAATTTTACCTGAGCTTGTTCGCCGTGGTGTGCGTCCAGACATGGTGACAGACCAAACAAGTGCACACGATCCACTGAATGGTTACTTACCAGTAGGTTGGACTTGGGATGAATACCGTGAACGTGCAAAAACAGAACCAGAAGCTGTTGTAAAAGCTGCAAAACAGTCGATGGCGAAGCATGTACAAGCGATGCTCGATTTCCAAAAAATGGGTGTTCCAACATTTGACTATGGTAATAACATCCGTCAAATGGCGAAAGAAGAAGGCGTAGAAAACGCTTTTGATTTCCCTGGCTTCGTTCCTGCATATATCCGTCCATTGTTCTGCCGTGGTATTGGTCCATTCCGTTGGGCAGCGCTTTCTGGTGACCCAGAAGACATTTATAAAACAGATGCCAAAGTTAAAGAGTTAATTCCTGATGATGAACATTTACATCACTGGTTAGACATGGCACGTGAACGCATTAGCTTCCAAGGCTTACCAGCGCGTATTTGTTGGGTTGGTTTAGGCTTACGTGCAAAACTTGGTTTGGCATTTAACGAAATGGTTCGTAGTGGTGAATTATCTGCACCAGTTGTGATTGGACGTGACCACTTAGACTCAGGCTCAGTTGCGAGTCCAAACCGTGAAACTGAAGCAATGCAAGATGGCTCAGACGCAGTATCAGACTGGCCTTTATTAAATGCTTTGTTAAATACAGCAGGCGGCGCAACTTGGGTGTCTCTACACCATGGTGGCGGTGTAGGTATGGGCTTCTCTCAACACTCAGGCGTTGTGATTGTGTGTGATGGTACAGATGACGCTGCTGCACGTATTGCTCGTGTACTGACCAATGATCCTGCAACAGGTGTTATGCGTCATGCCGATGCAGGTTATGAAATTGCGATTAACTGTGCGAAAGAGCAAGGCTTAAACTTGCCAATGATCACTCAATAAAAACACATGGAAAAACTAGCGGTGCTTTTTGCAATTGTGAAAAGCACCGTCTCAGCAGAATATAGTGCCAAAAATTAGGAAGCCAACATGGAATTATTGATCCAACCGGGAAAATTAACCTTAGCTGATTTACGTCAAGCTTACCTCAACCCGATTAAAGTTAAATTAGATGACAGTGCTTCAGCTGCAATTAACGCAAGCGTGGCTTGTGTAGAACAGATTGTAAATGAAGGGCGTACAGCTTACGGCATTAACACAGGTTTTGGTTTACTTGCTTCAACCAAGATTGCTCCTGAAGATTTAGAACAATTACAGCGTTCGTTAGTTCTTTCGCATGCAGCAGGGGTAGGTGAGCCACTTGATGATGCAATGGTTCGTTTAATTATTCTATTGAAAGCAAATAGCTTGGCACGTGGTTTCTCAGGTATTCGCCGTAAAGTCATTGATGCATTGTTGGCTTTAATTAATGCAGAAGTTTATCCGCACATTCCTCTTAAAGGCTCAGTAGGTGCTTCGGGTGACTTGGCACCACTTGCACATATGTCATTGATTTTGTTGGGTGAAAGTAAGGCGCGTTATAAAGGTGAATGGATACCAGCAGTTGAAGCTTTAAAAATTGCAGGCTTAGAGCCAATTTCTTTAGCAGCTAAAGAAGGCTTGGCACTTCTAAACGGTACACAAGTTTCGACTGCTTATGCTTTACGTGGTTTGTTTGAAGCTGAAGATTTATTTGCTGCTGCAACTGTATGCGGTGGTTTAAGTGTTGAAGCAATGCTGGGTTCACGCTCACCGTTTGATGCACGTATTCATGAAGTACGTGGTCAACGTGGTCAAATTGATGTGGCTGCGGCTTATCGTGACCTCTTAACGGAATCAAGTGAAATTGCACATTCACACGAAGACTGTAGCAAAGTTCAAGATCCGTATTCATTGCGTTGTCAGCCACAGGTGATGGGTGCATGTCTAACTCAAATCCGTCAGGCTGCTGAAGTTTTAGCAATTGAAGCAAACGCAGTGTCTGATAACCCTCTTGTTTTTGCAGCAGAAGGTGATGTGATTTCAGGCGGTAACTTCCATGCAGAACCTGTAGCAATGGCAGCAGATAATCTGGCATTGGCAATTGCAGAAATTGGTTCACTTTCAGAACGTCGTATTTCGATGATGATGGACCGCCACATGTCACAGCTTCCACCGTTCTTGGTCGCAAATGGTGGCGTTAACTCAGGTTTCATGATTGCTCAAGTTACAGCAGCAGCGCTTGCGAGTGATAACAAAGCGCTTGCACATCCGGCGAGTGTTGATAGTTTACCGACTTCAGCGAATCAGGAAGACCATGTTTCGATGGCGCCTAACGCGGGTAAACGACTTTGGCCAATGGCCGATAACGTTCGCGGCATTCTAGCTGTTGAATGGTTAGGCGCTTGTCAGGGTTTAGATTTCCGTGAAGGCCTAAAAAGCTCGCCTAAACTTGAACAAGCCCGTAAAATCTTGCGCGCTCAAGTGCCGTACTACAGCGAAGACCGTTTCTTTGCTCCTGATATTGAACAGGCAAGTGAATTACTTTCGAGTGGTTGTCTAAACGAGTTAATTATTCCAAACCTACTCCCTAGTCTATCTGAAGTGTGATTAATAAAACGGTCACATGGAGTGGCCGAATCTAACTAAATATCCTCAAGGATTGGAGATTATAATGTCACAAAACTCCACACTACAGCGGGGTTTGAACACCCGCCATATTCGTTTCTTGGCATTGGGCTCAGCAATTGGAACTGGGCTTTTCTATGGTTCGGCAACTGCCATTAAAATGGCAGGGCCTTCAGTATTACTAGCGTATATTGTTGCAGGGATTGCAATTTATATTGTTATGCGCGCACTGGGTGAAATGGCTGTCCATAACCCAGTATCCGGTTCATTTAGTCACTACGCATCACAATACATTAGTCCACTAGCTGGTTTTACCACAGGTTGGACTTATGTTTTTGAAATGGTGATTGTTGCACTTGCCGATGTCACTGCTTTTGGTATTTATATGGGATTCTGGTATCCCGATGTGCCACGGTGGATCTGGATTTTATCGTTAATTATGTTTTTAGGCGCTATTAACTTAATTCACGTTAAAGTCTTTGGTGAACTCGAATTTTGGCTGTCCATTATCAAAGTTACCGCCATTGTTGCCATGATTGTAGGTGGTTTAGGGCTTATGTTCTATGGCTTCCAAGCTGATCATAGCAATATCGTGCCAGGCATTTCGAACCTATGGATTTATGATGGCTTTATGCCGCATGGTATTGCAGGCTTGGTGGCATGTTTATCTGTAGTGGTATTTGCTTTTGGTGGTATTGAGATTATTGGTTTAACCGCAGGCGAGTCTCAAGATCCGAAAACGACTTTGCCAAAAGCAATTAATGCCGTTCCGGTTCGTATTTTACTTTTTTATGTGCTTACCATTTTTGTTTTGATGTCGATTTTCCCATGGAACCAAATTGGTAGCCAAGGTAGTCCATTTGTCCAAATTTTTGAAAATTTAGGCATTAAATCAGCAGCAAATATTTTAAATATTGTGGTAGTAACCGCTGCGATTTCAGCAATTAATAGTGATGTGTTTGGCGCAGGCCGTATGCTTTATGGTATGGCGAACCGTGGTCAAGCACCTCGCATATTCCAAAAGTTATCGCGTAATGGTGTGCCATGGATGACCGTTGTGGTCATGGCTGGTGTGCTATTGATTGGTGTGGTGCTGAACTACCTGATTCCTGAAAATGTATTCATGATCATTGCGTCAATTGCAACTTTTGCAACTGTATGGGTTTGGCTCATGATTTTGCTTTCGCAAGTTGCGATGCGCCGCAAATTATCTACTGCTGAAATTAAAGCACTTGATTTCCCTGTATGGGGTTGGCCATATGCACCTGCATTCGCGATTGGTTTTATGGTGTTCATTTTGGTCATGATGGGTTATTTCCCTGATTCACGTCCTGCAATTTATGTAGGTATAACATGGCTTGTACTCTTAACTATTGCTTATCGCATATGGGTAAAACCAGAACAAAATCTGGGAAAGGAAAGTAATCCTATCCAGCAAAATGTTGAGATAGAAAGCTAACAAATGAATTGCCCAATGGTTTAACTATTGGGCAGTTTTGAGGAAAGGCTAATGAAAAAACTTTGGCAAAATTGCCACATTGCGACCATGCAAAATGGGCAATATTCTTACATTGAAGATGCTGCAATTGTCACAGAAGGGCATCTCATTCAGTGGATTGGAAAACAACAACAACTTCCTACCGACACATATTCCGAAACAGTTGATTTAAAAGGCACTTGGGTTACCCCAGGGTTTATAGACTGTCATACGCATAGTGTATTTGGTGGCAACCGTAGTGTTGAGTTTGAAAAACGCTTGCAAGGGGTGAGCTATGCTGAAATTGCAGCAAGCGGTGGTGGCATTGCAAGTACAGTGCGTGCAACGCGTGAAGCAAGCGAAGAACAATTATTAAATTCGGCACTTAAGCGCATTCGCTGTATGCAACAAGACGGTGTAACGACCATCGAGATTAAGTCTGGCTATGGACTCAATTACGAAAATGAGCGCAAAATGCTGCGTGTGATTCGTCAAATTGGTGAAGCTTTACCGATGACGGTAAAAAGTACCTGTTTAGCTGCGCATGCTTTACCGCCAGAGTACAAAGATCAAAGCGATGCTTATATCGAGCATATTTGTACGGAAATGCTGCCTAAACTGCATGCTGAAGGTTTAGTCGATGCTGTTGATGCTTTCTGTGAGCACTTAGCATTTTCACCTGCTCAGGTCGAACGTGTTTTTAAAACAGCACAGTCTTTAAATTTACCCGTTAAGCTTCACGCGGAACAGCTCTCATCATTAGGTGGTTCAAGCTTGGCAGCACGTTATCATGCTTTGTCAGCCGACCATTTAGAGTACATGACCGAAGATGATGTCAAAGCAATGGCAGAGTCGGGTACGGTTGCTGTGTTATTGCCGGGTGCCTTTTATCTATTACGTGAAACACAATATCCACCGGTTGAAAGTCTCATTAAGCATGGCGTGCGTATTGCACTGTCGAGCGATTTAAACCCGGGCACATCTCCAGCACTTTCTTTACGTTTAATGCTGAATATGGGCAGTACGTTATTCCGTTTAACACCTGAGCAAGCATTAGCGGGTGTCACCATTCATGCTGCACAAGCACTCGGTTTAGAGCAAACGCACGGTAGTTTAGAGCAAGGTAAAGTCGCTGACTTTGTGGCTTGGGATATTGAGCATCCATCTGAAATTGTTTACTGGCTTGGCGGAGATTTGCCTAAGCGAGTAATTCAGCATGGACAAGAAGTTATTTTTTAAACGGTATCACCATGAATCACACATTTAAATGGCAAGGCCGCCATGATGGCGAAGGTGAAGCACACCAACGCATTCATCATATTATCAACAAAACTCAACATGCTGAATTTGCGCTGATTGGTTTTAGCTCTGATGAAGGCGTGAAACGTAATAAAGGTAGAGTCGGTGCGGCAGATGCTCCAGATGCAATCCGTAACCAGCTTGCCAATTTACCTATTCATCGACCAGTCAGTCTGGTCGATTTGGGTACAGTGACCTGCGAATATGAGAATTTAGAGCAAGCACAAGCTGAGTTAGCTGAACAAGTCGCAAACAGCTTGCAAATTGGTTTAAAACCGATTGTATTGGGCGGTGGACACGAAGTCGCATTTGGCAGCTTTAGCGGTTTATTCCAATATGTACAAGCACATGCGCCTGAACAAAAAATAGGAATTATTAACTTCGATGCCCATTTTGATTTGCGTGAAGCAGAGCATGCAACCTCTGGTACACCTTTCTTACAGGCAGCTCGACTTTCAGAACAACATCAAAAACAATTTAATTATTTATGTATTGGGGTAGCCAACCATGCCAATACTAAAGTTTTGTTTGATACAGCCGATGCTCTAAATTGTTCGTATTTGCGTGATCATGAGGTTAATGTTTTTAACCTAAACAACGTGCTCGCGGCGGTTGATGCTTTTATTGAAAAAGTAGACTGTTTGTACGTTACGATTGATTTAGATGTCTTCGCGGCCGCGGTTGCACCCGGAGTCAGTGCACCAGCTGTAAAAGGAATTGATTTAGCCACTTTTGAAGCAATTTTTAAGCATATTCAAGAGACTGGAAAAATCAAACTTTTAGATATTGCTGAGTGCAATCCCAAATTTGATTTAGACAATAGAACAGCAAAACTGGCTGCCTATATTGTTTATCAATATTTGTTTTCTTGAGAAACAATTTTTAATGTAGAAATTCAAAAGTGCACTGAGATCGCTCATGTGCACTTTTTTAAGTTTCTGATACATTAAAGTCAGATACGGAATATAGATAGCAACTATAAATAATTTAATTAAAAAGAAAATTAATTTATAAAATCATTGAGTTAAAAAAATACTCGATTTTTACACTATTTTATATGCTGCTTGGCACGTAATTTGTTTTGTCTTTATTTTAACCTTCGTTAAATATTTCTGGATAATTAAATGAAAAACAGAACCTTACATTTTGCTTGTATCAGTGTTTTATTTTGGATGTCTCATTCTTCTGATGCTGCAACCCCCGAAATTAATACAAATACCATCGAAAAATCACAATCTAAACAAAACAGTGATGTCTCTGTTCGGGTGAAAGCTTTAAACCAGCTTTTACAGGAACAGTGGGAATATACTTTGAAAAATAGTCCTGAAACTGCAACCGTTTTAGGAGATTTACGCTACAACAATCGATGGACTGAGCTTTCAAAAAATCAGATCGAGAAAGATAAAAAAAGTACGCAAAATTTTTTAAATCGTTTTGAAGCAATTGATAGCACAGGTTTTTCAGCAACTGATCAATTAAATAAAGATTTAATGATTTATCAGTTGAAAGAGTCACTTAAAAGTTATGATTTGAAACTCTATGAGATGCCTTTCAATCAAATGTGGGGACTGCATTTACAATTTCCGGGATTTATTAGTGCGATTCCCTTTGATAATGCTAAGCAATATCAAGACTATATTGCTCGTTTAAAACAAATCCCCCTAATTCTTGATCAAGGTGTTCAGTTAGCGAAACAAGGACAAAAAGATGGCTTGATGCCACCGAAATATTTAATTGAAAAGGTGGCAAAGCAGATTGATAGCATTGCGACTCCTTCAGGGAAGGACAGTGTTTTTGCTTCTCCATTAAAGCAATTTCCAAATAACATTTCGAAAGCAGAACAAGAGCGTTTAAGCCGTGAAATACTACAGGCCATAGATCAGAATGTTCGGCCGGCTTATCAAAAACTAGAGACGTTTATTCAGAAAGATTATTTACCTTATGGACGACAACACGAGGGTATATGGAGCTTGCCAAAAGGTGACGAGCTCTATCGCTTTTATGTAGAAAATAATACGACAACCTTGGAAAGCCCTGAAACTATTCATCAGCTCGGATTAAAAGAAGTTGCTCGTATAGAAGCTGAAATGCTTAAAATTGCCAAAGCACAAGGTTTCAGCGACTTAAAAAGTTTCCAACAATCCTTAAAAACAAATCCAGCCGTTTTCCCAAAATCTCGTGAAGAAATTTTAGAGATTTATCGCGGATACATTGCCCAAATGCAACCAGAGTTGCCGAAGCTGTTTGGTTTATTACCCAAAAATAAAGTCGAAGTTTTGCCTGTAGAGCAATATCGAGAAAAAGAAGCGGCAGGTGCGGAGTATCACCAAGGCACGCCTGATGGTTCACGCCCCGGACAAGTTTATGTAAATACTGGCGACTTCTCTGAACGTTCCAAAATATCAATGGAAGCGACTGCTTACCATGAGGCTATTCCTGGGCATCATATGCAGATTGATATTGCCCAAAATCTTCCTAATTTGCCGATGTTCCGCAAGCAGCCTAACCACACAGCTTATATTGAAGGTTGGGCGCTTTATGCAGAGCAATTGGGTAAAGATGTGGGTTTTTATAAAGACCCGCTTTCAGACTATGGAAGACTATCGAGTGAGTTGTTCCGTGCTTGTCGTCTAGTGGTTGACACAGGGGTGCATTATAAAAAGTGGACCCGTCAGCAAATGATTGATTTTATGCGAGATCATTCTGCTTTAGATGAACCTGATATTCAGGCAGAGGCAGATCGATATATTGCTGTTCCTGCCCAAGCATTGGCATACAAGATGGGCCAATTAAAAATCTTAGAATTAAGAGAGTTAGCGAAACATGAGCTTGGAGATCGTTTTGATATAAAAGCATTCCATGACATGATCTTAAATGCAGGAACATTGCCTTTAAATATATTGGATGCACGTATTAAAAATTGGATAAAGGAACAAAAAGCGGCAGCTTAAAACAAAATTCAAAATTTAGGTCAGGTCCTCGTTGGGCCTGATTTAAAAACAGTTAGAAAACATAATATAATAATGAAAAATATAGTTTCTTTTAGAATTTAAAATTGGAAAAATAATGAACCAGAAGAATAACCCGATTGGAATGATTGATTCTGGTTTAGGTGGGCTGTCTCTCTTTAAGTACATTCGGCAGGCACTTCCGAATGAAGACATTATCTATTTCGCTGACTCGAAATATGTCCCGTATGGAGACAAAGAAAGCGACTGGATTGTTTCACGAACCACGCATTTAATTTCAAATCTAGTTGCTCAGGGTAAATGCAAAGCGATCGTGATTGCGTGTAATACGATGACGGCTGTAGCGATTGAAACAATCAGAGCGCAAATTAGTGTTCCACTTATTGCCATAGAACCAGCCGTAAAACCCGCAGTGGCAATGACCATGAGCAAGCATATTGCTGTCTTGGCAACTGCCACCACGGTGAAGGGCAAAAACTTAAAAAGTTTAATTGAAACGTATGCGCAAGATATTAAAGTGTCTTTGGTGCCTTGTATTGGTCTGGCCGAAAAAATCGAAACGGGCAAAGCACATACCGCGGAAGTTAAGGATTATTTAGAAAATATTTTGGCGCCGTTGGTCGAACAAAAAGTGGATACAATTATTTTAGGATGCACACACTATCCGTTTGTCTCGGATACGATTCAGGAAATTGTAGGTCGTGATATTCAAATTATTGAGCCTTCGGAAGCTGTAACAGCGCAATTAATTCGGCAGCTCAATCAATATAAGTTAAGTTCTGAAAGTCCAAATGAGGGGAATCATATTATTTGGACCAGTTCAGACCCGTTGGAAGTGGCGGATGTTACGTTTTCCTTGTTAGGTACGCATTTGCCTGTAAAAGATATCGCTATATAAATTTTATAAGGATGGTAAGAGAGACTTCTCTTACCATCCTGTGCCCTAACTCAAATTAAACTTATTTAAATTCCCAGCGCTGTTTTGGGTCATTAGATCGTTGACTAATACCTACAGATGAACCCCAGAGATGTGTAAGTACAGCATCTGGTTGGCCTTCTACAAAGATATAACCATCTTCAAATGCCCACTTAGTTTGGTACTGGCGGCCCGCTCCTTGTAAGAAAACATCGCCACTATGCGAATGAACTGGTTTTATTTCTTTACCATTTGTACTGTTTAATGCTGTTTGGAGTTGTTCAAAAGATTCATTTGACTGTAAACCTATCTGCAAAATCTTTTTGGCCGTATCTATATTTTTTTCATTCGTATGTAAATCTAGTGTTTTTCTAAGCTCTAAAAGGACTTTTACGGCTTCTTTTTTAAGGTCTTGAGTATTTTCATATTCTTTACGTACTTTTTCATGAAGCTCATGAATGCTCTCTTTCTTAATATTTTCTAGAAGAGCATTGATATTTTGATGGCGTAAATGTAGCCGGAACTCTGACCTTGAAGTCGGATCTTTTTGATCCAAGACATGTAATTGGACAGAGGCAAGAATGATCTTATAGAGTTGTTCGTTATGCCGAGTGAAAGGATTCTCAGATAAACCTTTAATTTCAGGAATATCTAAACCTAGATACGGAGAGGATGCATATTTATGGAACCTGTGTTCGATGCTACGAATTGAGTTATGAGCCAGTACCGTATTTAAAGAGTCATTCAGCTTAGTCTCATCAAGTTTGCCAATGAGTTCCGATTTAATGGTTTCTTCGCCGTTACTATGAATAAATGTTTTTAATAAACGAACAATATCAAGACCATCACTGGTTTTTAAATGGGCTAGTGTTTCTTCATCTTGCTTTGGTAAAAGACTAAGGAAATGTTCTAAGTCTTTGTCTAATAATTTATATGCAACCGCATTTGTCTTAACATGAGCACCGAGCACCCAACGAGAACGGATATCTTTAACTTTGTTATAAAGCATATTCACTTTATAACCCCAACTGTCTGCACTACTGTCAAAATACCAAAGCTCTTCTTCTATGTTTTTAACTTTATCGTGTACCGTAAATTCACGGTCATTTGTATGAGAGTACGATAACTGACCCGTTTCACCACGCGCAGTTACTGCATCTTGTACACCATGGGTTTGACCACCATACAAACTTGAAATACATGCACCTGTTTCTTTGTTAACGATTCTAAAGTTTCCTTCTGGGAATCCATTAGCCATGATAAGTCGCTCCTTATAATTAGAAAGTTTTGTAATAGTCGAAATTTATAGTTATCAAGAAAATTTCGAAGCGTGATTTATACCATAATTTCATATCTATAAATCCGAGTGTTTTTGTTGGTTTTTGTATATAAGATATTGATTTAGATATATTTATTAGAATATCTTAATAAAAGCCAGAAACTATGCTTTAGAGCTTTATGAGCACAATAAAAAGCCCAATATACTTTTAAATCTGTACAACGTATTGATGTTACTTTTTCTTTGTTAGGTACGCATTTACCAGTAAAAGCTGTAGGAAAATAAGCTCTCGAAAAGATGGTAAGAGGTGTTCGCTGATCGACTTATGGAGTAGGGGCTTTCTATAAGTTGTTTTTATGCCTAGAGATTCTTCATCTCATACATATTTATATAAACTATTAAATTAGAGTTAACGATTAATCTATTTTATTAACCAAATATATATAACCCAAGTTTATATTTTAAATTTAATTAAAAGCTATAAGTATAAAAAGGAGGATAATATTATTTAAATATTAATAAAATTATTATATTTAAAGTTTTTCATTAAAATAAATTGACGTTCTTTATTATACCGATTATTATTTCGTTGCTGGCCTACATTGCCAGTCGGTTTTAGCAGACCGTACCCTAGCGTGTCGGGTTATACTTTCTCAGTATTTCCCGTGTTGAACCTTTGTGCCCCCTTTTTCTCTATGGTAGGGCGGAAGGGGGACGCGTTCGCGCGTGCTGGTCGCTAGGTCAGTCTGCTAACCCTCTTTCGTTCTACCACCATAAATTAATTCGCGGTGATCTGGTGGTAGGACTCCATTTTTAAGGAGTTGGCTATGCCACTATTCAAACTCATTTTCTCTCTTATTTAATTATTTTATTTATTTGAAATTTAGGTTTTTGCGACCTGATTTTTTAAATTTATAAATTATTTTTATTTTAAAATTTTAATTATTTTATTTTCCTGTATTTGTGGGAGGGTTAATTATTATTTAAAAAATTATTTTAATATTTAGATGAATCATATTTTTATTTTATTTAGAGATATAAATAATCATGAGAATAATATGAAACTTCATAAATTTATATTAGTTTTAAACCTTATGGTCGGTGCTTACAGTATTACAAATGATGATGCCAATGCTCAGCAGGAATTTAAAAGAATTTGTTCGTCAGGTGAACACAGGCAAGCCAGTTGCAATTGTATTTGCCAACAGCTTGCACAGATGTATTCGCCTCAAACCGTACAACGTTTAAAACACACCAGTTTGCAAAGTCCTGATCTCCCACAGGACTTTGCCCCTAACTTGTTCGGCATCATTCGACGCTGCGACAAAAATGAAATGGGCTAAGTTCGCTTAGCTCCTTTATCTCTGTGTCGCAATGATCTCTCAAACTTTAAATCAGCGCAAAAGTAAAAAGTCCGTTGTGACACAGGGTCCTAGGAGACTTCTCTATTATTAAACTCGATTTTTTTTCACGGGAAAGGGGCTGTGTAGCCGTATGAATGCAATAAAAAAGCCCGATATGCACTTACACATATCGGGCTTAATAAATCAGTTATTAAAGCAGGGGATGCCTTAATAATGATCTTTTTTGAATTACTCTACAGTTACTGACTTCGCCAAGTTACGTGGCTGGTCAACGTCTGTACCACGTAAAACAGCAACGTGATAAGACAACAACTGAACTGGTACGCTATAAACAATTGGAGCTAGCCATTCGTTTACTGCTGGAATATGCACAACGTGTTGACGGTCTTTTTCATTGATTCCGCTATTTTCATCAGCGAAAACAAATAACTCACCACCACGTGCCTGAACTTCTTCCATATTTGATTTGAGCTTATCAAGCATTTCATCATGTGGAGCAAGAATCACGATTGGCATTTCATTATCAACGAGTGCTAATGGACCGTGTTTTAACTCGCCCGCTGCATAGCCTTCCGCATGAATATATGAAATTTCTTTTAGCTTTAATGCGCCTTCCAATGCGATTGGATAATTCGTACCACGG
Organism: Acinetobacter sp. AC1-2; assembly: GCF_016124155.1. NCBI lineage: Bacteria > Pseudomonadati > Pseudomonadota > Gammaproteobacteria > Moraxellales > Moraxellaceae > Acinetobacter > Acinetobacter sp. AC1-2. The sequence goes on along the minus strand of NZ_JABFFO010000003.1, from coordinate 249,176 downwards.
CCTAAGAATAAGCAGTGATTTTTTTCAACGAATAATTCAGACAAACGCAAAATTTCTGGATCATGTTTAAGCGTATCAAGAATAACTTTCGGGCTGTGCCATAGCTCACGTGTAATTTCTTCAAGAATAGCAGGACTAATACGTTGTTTAACTTGTCCAATTTTCAAGATTAACAACATAAGCGCAGCGAGCTGAGTCGTAAATGCTTTAGTTGAAGCAACACCAATTTCAGGACCAGCAAGCGTCAATAAGTGATGATCAGTTTCACGAACCATTGAAGACGTAGCAACGTTACAGATAGTCAAAGTCTGAATATCGATATTGTTTGCTTTCGCACGCTTTTGAGTTTCACGTAGTGCAGCTAAAGTATCGGCTGTTTCACCTGACTGTGAAATACAAATATAAAGTGTATTTTCAACAATTACAGGGGTGCGATAGCGGAACTCACTTGCGATTTCAACTTGGCAAGGCACACCAATCAGTTGCTCAAACCAATATTTCGCAATCATTCCTGAGTGGTAACTTGTACCACAAGCGATGATTTGTACGCTTTGAATTTTATTGAAATCTGCTTCAGCATTTTTCAAGAAATCATCACGTAAGCTATTGCCATCAAGCGCTTGAGAAATCGTTTGCTTGATTGCTTCTGGTTGCTCATAAATTTCTTTGAGCATGTAGTGTTTGTATTCACCTTTTGATGCACTGCTTACGGTTGCATCAAGCTCTCTTACCGGACGTTCAACGCGTTCGCCATTTGCAAATACTTCAATTGAAGTGCGAGTAAGACGTGCAATATCGCCTTCTTCTAGGTACATAAAGCGGTTTGTTACTGGTAAAAGGGCAAGTTGGTCTGAACTAATAAAGTTTTCACCAATACCTACGCCAATCACTAAAGGTGAACCTTCACGTACAGTAATCAGTTCATCTGGATAATCGCTGTGGATAATACCTAGCGCGTAAGCACCTTTAAGCTGAGGTACAACAGTTTCAACAGCATCTAAAAGGCTATCTGTGCTTTTTAGAGCTTCAGCAACTAAGTGTGCAACAACTTCAGTATCTGTTTGAGAAGTAAAAACATAACCTAAAGCTTGAAGGTCGTCTTTTAATTCTTGATAGTTTTCAATGATACCGTTATGTACAACAGCAACCTTACCAGACATATGCGGGTGAGCATTATTTTCAGTTGGTTTACCGTGTGTTGCCCAACGAGTATGCGCAATGCCGATAGCCCCTGTAAGTTGGTGTTCAGCAACTGCATCTGCAAGATTGATGACTTTACCTACACGGCGCTCACGTAAAATTTGTTGATTATTTAGTAAAGCAACACCCGCAGAATCATAACCACGGTATTCAAGACGTTTTAAACCTTCAATTAAAATCTCGGTTACACAACGCTCTGCAACGCCTCCGACGATACCACACATACTTCAATCCTCTTATTTTTTAACCTTTTGGGGACGTTGATAATTTGCTTTTGAAATTTGTTGCGCACGTTCAAAGGAGAGACTTTGTTCGGCTACATCTTTCGTAATCACAGAACCCGCACCAACTGTTGCGCCATTCCCAATGGTCACCGGAGCAACCAGCGAGCTATTAGAACCGATAAAAACGGCATCGCCAATAGTGGTTTTGTGTTTATTTGCACCGTCGTAATTACAAGTAATTGTACCTGCCCCAATATTTGATTCAGCACCGATTTCTGCATCACCTAAATAGGTGAAATGGTTAGCTTTACTACCTAGTCCAATCGATGTGTTTTTAACTTCAACAAAGTTACCAATATGCACTTCATTTGCCAATTTAGCCCCTGGGCGTAAGCGTGCAAATGGTCCAATCTGAGCATTTTCGCCTACAACTGCGCCATCAAAAACGCTATAGGCTTGAACTTTAGTGCCTGCTGCAATTTTGGTGTTCTTTAAAATACAGCCAGCGCCGATTTCTACAAAATCACCAAGCTCACATTCACCTTCAATAATAACATTGATGTCAATACGAACGTCTTGTCCAACTTTTACAGAGCCACGTAAGTCAAAGCGTGCAGGATCAAAGAACATTACACCTTGCTGCATTAGCTTTTTGACTTGTTCTTGCTGGAACTGGCGTTCTAAAGCTGCAAGTTGTAAGCGGTCATTAACGCCTTCAACTTCAAAAGCAAGCTCTGGTTCAACAGAGGCAACTTCTAAGCCATCTGCAATTGCCATCGCAACGATGTCAGTTAGGTAATATTCGCCCTGTGCATTTTCATTTGAAAGTTTAGGCAACCACTCATGAAGTTTTGCGTTGCTAACACAGTAAATGCCTGTATTAAATTCTTTAATTTGGCGTTGTGCTTCGTTTGCATCTTTATGTTCAACAATGGCTTGAATTTTGCCATCTTGACGCACAATACGGCCATAACCTGTAGCATCATCCACAGTGAGCGTAACTAAGCCAATTCCTGTCTGAGTCGATGCATCTAATAATTTTTGCAACGTATTTGCATTAATACATGGTACATCGCCTGATAAAATCAGTGAAACACCCTCTTTAGGGAGTACGGGTAAAGTCATTTGTACGGCATGACCTGTACCAAGTTGTTCAGCTTGCTCAACCCATTGAACATTTTCTTGGGCAAATGTTTGTTGTACGCGGTCACCACCATGACCATAAATAGTAATAATATTTTTAGCTTGTAATTGTTTTGCTGTTTGAATGACATGCCCTAATAGTGGGCGACCCGCTAAAGGTTGTAATACTTTAGGAAGCTGAGAACGCATACGCGTTCCTTTGCCAGCAGCAAGAATAATGACGGTAGTTGACATGAATAACTCTAATGATTAAGTCAAATGGATAATAATTAGTGTACAAAGAGCAGCCCATACACCGGCAATAATATCGTCAAGCATAATACCAAAACCACCATGCACTTGACGATCAATAACACGGATAGGCCAAGGTTTCCAAACATCGAAAATTCGAAATAATATGAAGCCGACGATCACCCACATCCAGTTCATTTGTTGTAAGTAAATGAGAGGAAGAAAGGTAATAGATTGCCCTGCAAATTCATCCCACACAATTCGACCATCATCGTGTACGTTTATAACTTTTGCAGTTTGACCACAGATATAAATCCCGACCAAGGACATGATAATCATCGCGATTAAGCTTAAGTTAAATCCAAGCGATAACCAGATCGGAACGAAGAGTAGGGCAAAGGCAGAGCCAAAAGTACCAGGGGCTTTAGGTGCGAGACCAGATCCGAAACCAACTCCACAGAAAACGATGCAGCGGTTGAACCAAGACATGTCTTTAAAATGAATCGGCGGCTTATGCAAAGTGTTGGTATCCATGAATTTGCAATGGGTAATCTGAACCCAAATGCTCAAAAGTTAGTTGTGTTTGCTCAACGATCTGTCCGATCATTGTAATCTTAATGTCTAGTTGTTTTTGCAAAAGTTTTTCATAATTTTGCGGTGTTATTGTAAAACATAATTCGTAGTCATCACCACCAGCTAGCGCATATTGCCAGCGCTGCTGTTCTGGTAGTTTTTCTAGCGTTGAATCAATCGGTAACTTTTCTAAAAGTAATCGAGCACCGACCTTTGAAGCTTTTAAAATATGGTCTAAATCTTGGGCTAATCCATCAGAAATATCAATCATGCTAGAAGCAAGACCCTTCAACTGTTGTCCTAGCTGACAACGTGGTGTTGGGTAGTCTAGTCGTTGTTGTAAGGGATGACCTAGGTGTTGTAAACCATAGGCTGCATCTCCAACTTGACCACTCACACAAACATAGTCACCGACTTTTGCGCCTGAACGTAACACAGCTTGTCCAGCTTCAATCCAGCCCATGGCCGTGACGGTAATGGTGAGATGTGGACCTTGGGTCGTATCTCCACCAATGAGAGCAACACCAAATTGATTACAGCAGTCATAGATTCCCTGACTGAATCCTTCCAGCCATTCATGGTCAATGGTAGGTAAGCTTAACGCAAGTAAAATACTATGAGGTTTAGCACCCATGGCAGCAATATCTGAAAGATTGACAGCCACACTTTTCCAGCCAATTGCATGGGGAGAGGTATCAAGAGGGAAGTGACGACCAGCAACTAGCGTATCTGCACAGATCACCAATTGTTGATTTTGGGGAGGGGTGATTAAGGCTGAGTCATCTCCAATACCTAAGGTGACATCTGTGTAAGATTGTCTGTTAAAGTATTGGTCAATAATAGAAAACTCAGCCATATCAACTTCAAACCTATTAGTTTGCTTGTTGTTTTTCAGCACTACGTAGTGTTGAACTTAAACGATCTAAAACGCCATTAATGTATTTATGGCTATCTGCTCCACCAAAGTGTTTGGCGAGTTCAATGGCTTCATCAAGAACTACACGATAAGGTACTTCTAAATGATCACGTAACTCGTAAGCACCTAAACGTAAGGTTGCGAGCTCTACACCATCAAGTGCATCAAGTTCACGGTCAAGTACCGGAATTAACAATGCATCAAGATCTTCGCGCTGTGCAATCACTTGCGTTAACAGTTCGTGATAGTAATTTAAGTCTACCTTGTGCATCGCATTTTCAGCACGGGTACGTGCTTCAATTTCATGTACAGGATTGTGACTCATTTGCCACTCATAAATACCTTGTACAGCAAAACGACGTGCTTTGCGTTTTGCTGCATAAGCGGCTTGCAGTGTTTGAGACATGCTTTAAATTGCCTTTAATAAATTAACCATTTCAATTGCAGTTAAAGCAGCTTCGCTACCTTTATTACCTGCTTTTGTACCTGAACGTTCGATGGCTTGCTCGATGCTATCAGTAGTTAATACACCATTGATGACAGGCAAGCTACTTTCTAACGCGACTACACCTAAACCTTTTGCACATTCACCAGCAACGAAGTCAAAGTGTGGTGTGCTACCACGAATAACTGCGCCAAGTGCGATGATTGCATCAAACTGGTTTGATGTAGCTAATTTTTTAGCAACAATCGGGAGTTCCCATGCGCCAGGAGCATGAATAACAGTAATGTTATCTTCATTTACACCATGACGTTTTAATGTGTCGATTGCACCATCCAATAAGTGTTCAACAACAAAACTGTTGAAACGACCCACTAAAATCGCATAACGACCTTCGCTTGCGAGATGTAATAAACCTTCAATACGGCGAATTGCCATAGCAACCTCGATTATTTCGTTGTGATTTGATCAGCAGTGACATATTCCACTACTTCTAAATTAAAGCCAGATAAAGCATTGAAACGTAATGGTGAGCTAAGAAGCTTCATTTTTTCAACACCTAAGTCACGCAAAATTTGAGCGCCTACACCAATGGTTTGATATTGATGTGAAAGTGCTGCATTGGATTTCACCGGTTTTGGCTTATTTAAATCATCCAACGCTGGTCCCAAGTCTTGCAAATGATCTTGCCCGATCCAGACTAAAACACCGCGATCACTCGCTGCAATTGTCTGTAGTGCACGGTCTAGATTCCACGCAGGTTCACCATCAGCCTTATTTAGCTTAAGCAAATCACGAATTGGACTGAAACCATGTACACGTACTGTTGTAACACCTTCTTTTGGCTCGCCTTTGACTAAAGCCAAATGGATGTCCGGATTACCAATCTCACGATAACGATAGAGTTCAAATGAACCATATTCTGTTTGAATGGTTTTTTGATCCAGACGTTCAACCGTTTGCTCATTGGTCATGCGATAGTGAATCAAGTCCGCAATTGTACCAATTTTTAAGCCATGCTTCTCGGCAAAAATTTCTAAATCTGCACGGCGTGCCATTGTGCCATCTTCATTGATGATTTCACAAATGACAGAAGCTGGTTCAAGACCTGCTAAGCGTGTTAAATCACAGCCCGCTTCAGTATGACCTGCACGATGTAGAACACCGCCTGGTTGTGCCATTAACGGGAAAATATGGCCCGGTTGTACAATATCACTTGGCTTTGCATGCGCTGCGACAGCAGCTTGAATTGTATGTGCACGCTCTGCTGCTGAAATACCAGTCGTAATACCTTCAGCGGCTTCGATTGATAAGGTAAAGTTTGTACTATGCTGAGCACCGTTTTGGTCAACCATCAACGGAAGGTTTAACTGCTTACAGCGCTCACGGCTTAACGTTAAGCAAACTAGACCACGTGCATGGGTAATCATGAAGTTAATATCTTCAGGACGAACATGCGTTGCTGCAATAACAAGATCACCTTCATTTTCGCGATCTTCGTCATCCATCAAGATAACCATTTTGCCTGCACGAATATCGGCGACAAGATCTTCAACACGACTCAGCGGCATTCGCTTTCACCTTTTTTTGTCGTAAGACAATTTCTATTTAATAAATTTTGCATAGTTTACGCTGTTTAGAGAATTTTGCCTATGATTCTGATTTATCCAAATTTGCAACGAGATAGAATAGATCCAGCTTTATTTATACAAATAAATCATAAGAAAATGGAACAATTTAAAATAAAAACGATGAATTTAAATAAAAAAACCTAGCCAAAAGGCTAGGTTCTGATATGCGCACTTACTTTTTATGAGGCTGCACTGCTTGGACTATCATTTTGTGGGATTGATTTTTTCCCCATCAAAATCTCAGTCCGGATATTTTGAGCAAGTTCAGCACACTCTGCATTCATGCCATTGATCATAAAGGCATGACGAGTCATGACATTACTTGGGTTTGGCATTGCAACAAGTTGATAGCTGTCTTGAATTGCCTTGAGTTGATCATTCTCAAGATATAACGCAGATTCTTTCGCATGAAGATGCTGTGCTAAACGTTGAGCAGCTTCTTTCGCATCAATTTGCATCGCTTCCACAGCATTACAAGTTGCACTACGCGTTTGCAAAGCAAAGCGTTTATCTTCGCGGTAACGTTTATATAAAACGTCAGAGAGTAATTGGAATACGGTTCCCACCATAAGCAGACACTCTACAGCGTGAGTATGCGAAGTTGAAATCGCAAGTGTAGCGCCATCAGCATTAAATTCATTTACGACTTCAATGTCCGCTAACTTTAACTGGTAATGCTTAACGCATAACTCAATACTCTTGTTTAAAAAGAGCTGACAGAGTTTAAAGTACGGAACAGATACCGATTGGTTGACACTGCTTAATAACTGTTTAGGGTCATAAAACTGAATATTGAGTGCCAACATATGTTGGTCAGCTGAATCTGTAGTTTTCTCTGGTTGTGGACGAGCCGCTGGTTTACCTTTCGCTTGTTGTTGGGCTTGAGCAACCAACGTTACTGTATTTTGTTTTTCTAAAGCCAATGCTTGAGTTAACTGCTGAATTTCATGTTTTAAGCGGTTTTCTTCGTTAATACGTGCCAAATATTCGCTACGGGTTGGGCGAGCAATGGCGCGATAGGCAAGCCATAATAAAACATGCAAAAACAGAGAAGCTAAGATTGCCAGCCATTGAGTGCGGAGAATTTCCCCAATACTTGGCTGAATAAGCGTAATCTCGATAGAACCTACTTTCTTTTCATTTTGCAGCGCATCGCGAGCAAAAATCTCACCTTGGCGAGTTTTCGAAATTCCGCTCGTTGCCAACACTTGTTTATTGGCATCAAGAATGCGAATAGACGCAACGCTTGGATTGGTCGCATAGCGATTGGCAATCAGAGCTAAAGATACCGTATTTGCCGGTTCTAGCTCAGATAAGCTGTCTGCAACGAGCTGACTGGTCATGAGCTGACCTTGACTCGCACGGTTTTCATTGAGCTGGTGTGTCGTTGCAATCACCAATAAAAAGGTATGCAATGCAAAACTAACGATCAGTAGGCTAGCAAATAGCCCTTGTCTAGGCGCAATCAAGTTAAACTTCCAAGGCAATTATATTGAAATTCGATTATGATTCTTACAATAGTTGTCACTCAGACTAGAGTCAATTCATGCGAGAAATCATTCTTATATCCTTTTTAGGACCAGACCAACCAAACCAGTTTACCCGATTAATGCAAGTACTATCCGTACATTCATTGCAAATACTGGATGTAGGTCAGGCTGTTATTCATAATCAACTCACATTGGGCATTGTAGTCGCGTCAGATAATGAAACTGCGACCGCATTGGCAATGAAAGAAATTCTGATTTTAGCACATGATATTGGCTTAACAGTGCGCTTTAAACCAATCACAGGCGCAGAATACGATCAATGGGTAGGTGAAGGCGGTCGTACTCGTTATATCGTCACGGCTTTGGCACCTGAACTCACTGCTGCCCACTTACAAGCAGTTACACAAATTGTGTCTAGCCAAGGCTTTAACATTGAAACTGTTACCCGATTATCAGGCCGTGTCGACTTTGAAAAGGATAGCGCATTTCCACGTCGTGCATGTGTACAGTTTGGTTTAAGTAGTGGTCCAACTTTAGATGCACAAGCCATGCGTGCAGCATGTTTACGTCTTTCAAGTGAATTAAACATTGATGTTGCTGTTCAAGAAGACAACGCTTATCGACGTAACCGTCGTTTAGTTTGTTTTGATATGGACTCAACATTAATTGAACAAGAAGTTATTGATGAGTTGGCGATTGAAGCAGGGGTAGGCGCACAAGTTGCTGAAATCACTGAAAGAGCAATGCAAGGCGAACTCGATTTCCAGCAAAGCTTCCGTGCTCGTGTTGCATTATTAAAAGGGCTGGATGGTGCTGTTTTACCTAAAATTGCAGAGCGTTTAACCATTACTGAAGGTGCAGAACGTCTCATTTCAACATTAAAGGCGCTAGGCTATAAAACAGCAATTTTATCTGGTGGATTCCAATATTTTGCTGAATATCTACAAGGCAAACTTGGTATTGATGAAGTTCATGCCAACATTTTAGATGTGCAAGATGGCTTTGTAACAGGTGAGGTTAAAGGTGCGATTGTTGATGGCGCGCGTAAAGCTGAGCTATTACGCGAACTTGCGAATAAAATGGGCATTTCTTTAGAGCAAGCCATGGCGGTAGGAGATGGTGCAAACGATCTACCTATGCTTGCGATTGCGGGCTTAGGTGTTGCTTATCGCGCTAAACCTTTAGTTCGTCAAAATGCAAATCAGGCTATTTCAAGTGTTGGTTTGGATGGTGTGCTGTATTTGCTGGGCATGCATGACAAAGATTTAAACCGTGCTTAACCTATAGGGCTAAGCTTTAAGCGCTACTTCAGAGTAGCGCTTTTTTTATGCAGAATAGTTATAAAATCAAGGGTGTTATGCTCAAATCGTGCACAGAAAAAAGGCAATAAAAAAATCTGAAAAAAACTTATTTTGGTCCTTAAAAACAGCATATTTTTTTGTAATGACACGCCAGAATTGATGCCATATAGGGAATCGAACTTTTTTAATTTTACAAAAATGTAATGACAAAAGAATGTTGCGACAAAGTGTGTCGCATTAAGAAATAACGGGTCTTTTTTTCTAAAAAAAAACATCCATAATGCATCCTAAGCTTCAACACAAATTATGAATTAAAGTTGTTTTTGGAATGAGGTCGGGTTTTTAAGACCGAATCTTTTTAGACGTTTTCATTAAGACGGAGGTTTCTATGGTAACAGCGAATTTTGCCGCTATCGCCGGATTCAGCTTGATCGCTGTCGCGCTTGTTGCTGTTTTCTTTTCTCCTTACCGTCGTTGGCTTGGTTTTATGCTTGCAGGGATGTTCTTTTGGGGGCTATTGGAAGTGGTCCGTTTTGGAGTTCAAGTCACTTTTGAAATGCCAGTCACATATAGTTATTTAACTGCACTAAGTCTAGCGATGGTAATGGTTACATTTGTTTTGTTACGTGAGGATAAACAGGCACAAAAGGCTTTGGCAAATCGCCAATATATAGAACACACGCCAGTATATGAAGATGATCAGCAGCAATGTTCTAGCCGATAATTAAATTGTTATCTAACGGTAAAGAGGTATGCACAGCATGCCTTTTTTATTTACGAAACGTGATTTTTATTATACAAAGCATTTATTAAAAAATAGCCAGTTATGCTACGATAGATGCGTCTGTTGACGTTTCATCTAGATTGCGTTGCCAGCTAAAAATTATCAGTTGATGCACAAAACACAAGCAATGGTATGTCCTTGTTGAGTTTTGCTCTAAAGTTTTCATAAAAATACAATAGGCGTGAATGTTCATGAAACTTTCTTCTATACCTGTAGTCAAGTTACCTCTCGTTGATGTCAGTACAGACCCGTTAGATTTATTGGTAGCAGGTTTAGTGCTGCGTATGAAGCAATTGGCACGTACTAGCCCTAAGTTTATTGAATTGATTCATGACCGCGCATTCCGTATTCAGATCGGTACGGACTTAGGTGTTGCACGTCAGATCATTATTAATAATGGACAGATCGATACTGTTGCAGGTGCACCTGAAAAAGCTGACTTTATCTTGCAGTTTGCAGATAGCGAACAGGGTGTAAAAACTTTAATTAAAGGTGACCCAACTGCATTTATGACAGGCATGCAAAACGGCAGCATTAAGATGGAAGGTGACTTCAGCCTATTGGTTTGGTTTAACCAAGTGGCTAGACTCATTCCACCTAAGTTGCCAAAACCAGTTAAAGATAAAGTACGTCAGGCACGTGCTTTTATTAAAGAGAAAACTGGTCGTTAATCGCCAGATATAAAAAAACTCCCATTCGGGAGTTTTTTTATATCTACGCTTCGACTTCCAAGTTAAACGTAACTGGACCATCATTAATGAGATGAACCTTCATATCGGCTGCAAAAATGCCGGTTTGAACTTTTTCAAATTGTGAATGGGCATATTCAACCAGCTGTTCATATAACGCTTTGGCATCTGCTGGTGGCATGGCTGGACCAAAATCTGGACGTAAACCTTTTTGGGTTTGAGCCATCAGGGTAAATTGTGAAACAAGCAGGATTCCACCATTTGCTTGAGAGACATTCCAGCCCATTTTGCCCTGTTCGTCATCAAAGATACGATATTTCAAAATCTTATCAATAAGCTTTTGGCCAATCGCTAAAGTGTCATCTCGGCCGATGCCTAAAAAAACCAATAAGCCTTGTTGGATTTCACCGGTAGTCTCACCGTCAACCACCACTTTAGCTTCAAGAACTCGTTGTATTAAAGCACGCATAGTTAAAGCAAATTTCTGCAATTGATTGAATTGGCTTAGTTTAGCAGAAATTAAATTAAATGATTTTTAAAAGGAAATTTCACGGAGCTGCAACAATGGTCTAAAAGCTCGCAATTCATTTATAAAAATATGCTTTAATGCTAAGAAGCAAGCGAATAATCACTGACTATGTCTCCAATTATCCATTCTTTACTAGATACAGACTTGTACAAATTTACGATGTTACAGGTGGTTTTGCATAAATTTCCGCAAACTCATAGCGTCTATCATTTCCGCTGTAGAAATTTAGAAGATACTGTCTATCCACTAGTAGATATTTTGGATGATTTAAATCAGCAACTCGACTATTTATGTAGCCTTAAATATAAAGAAGACGAGCTTCAATATTTGCGTAAATTACGCTTTATCAAAAGTGACTTTGTTGATTATTTGGAACTATTTCAACTGAAAAGGCGCTTTATTCAGGCCAGTATTGATGCGGAAGGTCGTTTGGATATTCGTATTGAAGGTCCGATGGTCCAAGCCATGATGTTTGAAATTTTTGTATTGGCAATTGTAAATGAACTTTATTTTAGCCGTATTAAAAACGATGAAGTATGGGCTGAAGGCGAGCGCCGTTTACAAGCCAAGCTTGAACTGGTTCAGCAATATGAAAAAACTCAAAAACCGAATGACCCACCATTTTTAGTCTCTGATTTTGGTACACGTCGCCGTTATAGCTTCGTATGGCAAAAGCATGTTGTGGCAGCTTTTCATAAAACGGTGCCAAATGTATTCCGTGGTACAAGTAATGTGTTACTTGCTAAAGAGTTAAACATTACGCCAATTGGAACCATGGCCCATGAATTCCTACAGGCTTTTCAGGCACTTGATGTCCGTCTACGTGATTTTCAGAAAGCTGCTTTAGAAACGTGGGTACAAGAATACCGTGGAGATTTAGGAATTGCTTTGACTGACGTTGTTGGTATGGATGCGTTCCTCAGAGATTTTGACTTGTATTTTGCCAAACTATTTGATGGCTTACGCCATGACAGCGGTGATCCTTACGAATGGGGCGATAAGGCCTATGCCCACTACCGTAAATTAAAAATTGATACCAAAACCAAAATGCTGACTTTTAGCGATGGTCTTAATTTGCCAAAAGCATGGGAATTACATCAATACTTTAAAGATCGTTTTCAGGTCAGTTTTGGTATTGGAACCAATTTGACCAATGACATGGGACAAAAACCACTCAATATTGTATTGAAATTGGTTGAATGTAATGGTCAATCAGTTGCGAAAATTTCTGATAGTCCTGGTAAAACCATGACTGATAACGATACTTTCTTGGCCTATTTACGTCAGGTTTTTGAAATCGAAGAACTTGAAGAAGTGGTTTAAGTAAAAAGTAGTCTCACTATTTTGTATTTTTAAAAGTAAGAATGCTGATATCTGATTTTCTGCTAAAGAGTTGCAGAAAATCAGAGTTTGATAGATATATGCTTATGCTAATATGAAATTAAGCTGGTATAAAAAGAAACCATGACGATGACACTCCCGGATTTTAAACTCGATTTATTAATAGAAGCAGAAGAATTAGTGCCTTATCTAGGCAATGAATATATTCGCATTGTAGATTTGAGCCGTGCTTCTGTGTATGAGCAACTTCATATTCCGCATGCTATTCACTTACAACCTAAATGGTTAGTGTCTCAACACGAAGAAGCCACTGGTATTTTGCCAGATGAAGCAGGTTTGCAAGCACTGATTGAAAAATTGAATATTTCACCTAATCATCATGTTGTGGTCTATGACGATGAAGGCGGAGCATGGGCTGGACGTTTAATCTGGAATTTGCATTGCTTAGGATTTACGCGCACTAGTTTAATTAATGGTGGTATCCATGCATGGTTAGGAGCAGGGTTACCCACAACGGCAGAAGTCGAAGTAGTTTCTCTTGTTGCAGACTTAATTCTGATTGATTTATCGCATGCTGCTCAGTTCCGTGTGAACTATGAAGAACTACGCAAACAAGTTGAACAAGAAAATGTTCAATTGTGGGATTGCCGGACAAGTGATGAATATAGTGGGATCCGTTTAGCAGCGCGACGCGGCGGTCACATTCCAAATGCCCTCCATTTTGAATGGAGTACTGCACTTAATCGACAAAATCATCTAAAATTGCATCCGCTTGAACGCACGCGGCAGCGCCTTGAACAATTAGGGTTTGATTTACAACAACCTGTAGTTGTGTACTGCCAGTCACATCACCGTTCCGGTTTAGCCTATATTTTGGCTAGACTCTTGGGCTGGGAAGCAAAAGCCTATGATGGTGCGTGGAGTGAATGGGGCAATCGCCTCGATAGTCCTATTATTACTGGAGAATCACCGTCGTGAGTTTCACATCTCGATTAAAAAAAGAATTATTTATTAAGGCACAAAATCTTGTTCCGCAGCATCAGCTGAGTCGTGTGGTAGGTAAAGTTGCTGCGAGTGAAAATCCAGTTGTAAAAACTGCTGTTATTCAAGCTTTTAAAACCAAATATGGGATTGATTTGTCGATTGCTGAACAAGGCAATGCACTGAAATATAAATCTTTTAATGACTTTTTTACTCGTGCTTTAAAAGATGGTGTTCGTCTGGTTGACGAAAATGCAGATAGCATTGTGTCACCTGCTGATGGTGCTATTTCCCAGATTGGTAAAATTACTGCGGGTGAAGTATTTCAAGCAAAAGGCCAAAGCTTCTCTGTAGAGAAACTCATTGGCGACCCACAACTTGCTCAGCCATTTCAAGAAGGCGAGTTCGCGACAGTCTATCTATCTCCACGCGATTACCACCGTGTACATATGCCGTTTGCAGGTACATTAACTGAAACTTTGTATGTACCGGGTGAGCTATTTTCGGTAAATCAAGTGACTGCTGAAAATGTACCGGGACTATTTGCCCGTAATGAACGCATGGTGTGTTTGTTTGATACTGAACTTGGCCGTATGGCTGTTGTTTTAGTAGGTGCCATGATTGTTGCAGGCATTGAAACTGTTGCAACAGGTAAAGTGAAACCTTCAGGTCGTATCGAATTACAGCATCATCAGTTAAAGCTAGAAAAAGGTGCCGAGCTTGGACGTTTTTATTTAGGTTCTACTGCCGTTATTTTATTTGAAAAAGATAAGATCGAGTGGGAACAACGTTTTAAAGCTGAGTCTGTAGTTGTAATGGGCGAGCGCATGGGACATACGGTTTAGTAAGCGATATAATCCTTATAAAACAAGTAAACCCTGAGTTTAATTATTCAGGGTTTATTTTTTGATTTAAATTATATAAAAGCAAAATATATAACTATGTCTGGATTTATATTATATGGAAATATAATTATTATTAAGTGATCTGAAATAGGACGTTATATTAACTAGCCTATAAATATGTGTCTAAAGAGAGCAAAAATATTAATATGATTGAAAATTAATAAATAAAAAAGAAAGAAATATTTAAGTTAGACTTAAGTCGTAATTTTAATTCTATTTGAAGATAAGTTGTTAAAACTAAAAAAATTATTTAATTTTATAAATATGATGTGCTTTTTAGATATTGCACAGCCTTTAGCCTTGGCACAATGCTTGCTAACTATTCAGGACCTTACTGTAATTTTCATATTTTTTAGGTTCTGAAATCATGTTAAAAGTTAAACGCCTGACAGCTTCGGTTTTATCTGTACTTTGTATTTCACTCAGCCATGCCAATGATTTTAAAGTTTTAAATCAAATTTCAAAACAGCCTACTCAACTTCAAAGTGGCGAATATAAAGGTAATTATTACGTTCCATCTACTTTAAATACCATTACATGGGGTTATTTACCGAATCGGGATGCCAAACCCGTCCTTACCGTTCCGTCGGGTAGTGTTGTGACATTTGATACGGTTTCTCATGAAGGTTTGCTTGAAGACCAAGGGCGTAATGCTGAAAAGTTCTTTCAATCGAAAGGTGTAAAATCTAATGAAATTTTGGAAGATGCAAAAATAATTACGCAGTCAAATTTAAAGCATGATTTTCATAAAGATGGGCCACATATTGTGACAGGTCCTGTTGCAATTGAAGGCGCACAGCCCGGTGATATTTTGAAAGTTGAAGTACTTAAAGTTGAGCCGCGTGTACCTTACGGTGTTATTTCAAATCGACATGGTAAAGGTGCTTTAGTGGGGGAATTTCCAAAAAAAGCAAAGCAAGAAAATGCATCGGCTGAACATCCTGAACGCTATGGAAATGTCTCAATTTTCACACCAATTGAAAAAAATGCTAAAGGTGAGTACGAAGGTGTATTAAAAACAGAATCGGGTAAATCAATACGTTTCCCGCTTTACCCTTTTATGGGAATCATGGGGGTAGCAGCCAATACTTCTGAGCCTGTTCACTCCGTACCCCCTGCAATGTATGGTGGAAATATTGATATTAATGAACTAGGTGCAGGTTCAACAGCCTATTATCCTGTTCAGGTCAAAGGCGCATTATTCTATACGGGTGATAGCCATTTCGCGCAAGGGGATGGTGAAGTAGCATTAACTGCACTCGAAGCTTCAGCACGTGCAACACTAAAATTTACCTTGCTCAAAGCAGGTAAAGATAAAATACCGGGCAAAGAGCTAAAACAACCTTTAGCTGAAAATGCTGAGTTTTGGATTACGCCTGGACTTGATGAAGATCTAGATGAAGCCATGAAAAAGTCTACACGTGAAGCCATTCGTTTCTTAAATCAAGAATACGGTATTGATGAAGCAACAGCGTATGCGTATTTAAGTGCTGCAACTGATTTTGAAGTTTCACAAGTTGTAGATAAAACCAAAGGTATTCATGCAAAAATCAGAAAAGCTGATTTTAAAGAGTTTGAGAGTAAATAATTAAGTGAACTAAGCTTGGTATCTAAAATATTAAATACCAAGTTAAATTCATTTCAACTATTAATAAGTTTTATATATTTTATAATTGAGTATAATAAATATCACACATATTTATTAGTATAAAATCTAATGCACTCACTTTCGAATGCTCTACTTTATATTGCTGCATTATTAACATTCTGTGCCGCATTACTTCATTTTGTTTGTGTGTTCTGGGGGGCAAATGGTTTTCGGTTTTTAGGAGCTGGAAAAAGTATTGTTCAAATGGTAGAAAGAGGACATTGGTATCCTAATTTTACAGCTATAGCTGTCGGTTTAATCCTGACTGTATGTTCTATTTATGCTTTTCTTGCAGCAAAGGGAATACAGATATTACCTTTTACTAAACTTATTTTGTCGCTTGTTGCAGTTATATTTCTTATCCGTGGTCTGGCTTTTCCGTGGTTAAAGTCAAAATTTGTCGGAAATAGTGATTTATTTTGGTATATCAGTTCTGCCTTCTGTTTAATATTGGGCACTTTATACGCCGTAGGCGTATATTTAATTTGAAATAAATTATTCTAGGTGAACTAGAGTAAATAATTTTAAAAAATAAAAGGGAGCTAAGCTCCCTTTTAAATTATTTAGTCCAACCATATTTTTTGAAAATAGCATTACCTTGCTGAGACGATAAGAACTCTACAAAACGTTTAGCTTCAGCGTCTTTTAAACTATGTTTGGTTAAGGCAACACCTGTATCACGATAGATAACTAGCTCTGGTTCGATAGGGATAATTTGCCCAACATTTGGGTTACTAATTCCCCAAATATTAAAAACTAACCAAGCATCATAGCTACTATTTTCTTCCCAGTTTTTCTTGGCAATACCTGTGTTGGCTGCATACATGGCAATATTTTTTCGGAAAGATTTGGTTAATTCAATATTCCCAGTTCTACCCGCAATATCCTCCCACATACCTACCTGACCTGCGCCATGCGTAACTAAAACCTTAATGTTGGATTTAGCGAGGTCTTTAAAACCTTTAATATTTTTAGGATTTCCTTTGCGTACTAAAATGGCTGCGGGGCGTAAATATAAAGGTTCCACCGAGTCTTTTATAATTTGTTCAGAAAAAGCATTTTCAAAATCAGACATCATGGCTTCTGAACCACTATATATAACATCGGCATCTAGTTTCGCTTTGTCAGACCATTGAGAAGTAGGCCCAGACGTTACATGGACAGCTATGCCAGTTTTATTGGTGAATTGTTTGGCCGCTTCTTTCATGGCAGGTGCAGGCCCACCAGGACCATATACCTGAATGTCTGCAAAGCTATAAATCGGTAGAGAACAGAGAGTAAGGTAAATCAGGTACTGTATAAATTTATATTGTTTTGACATTTTAATCGCTATAGTAATTAAGAAAATATCAGCATATATTTTTTATTATTTAAACAGGATTAATTTTTGCAACCATATTTATAATACATTTTTTTAAAATATGTTTTAATTAGATTTTAAGTGACTGTATAAATGTAAATTATTTTGAAGTAAATATAACTATAGAAGTTTTTATGGTAATTTATATTTTATAAATTGATTATTTGAATAGATATATTGTAAATAATAGAGGAGTAATCCCTTGATTAGAAAAAGTAATTCTTTTTTTAAAATTTTATTTAGCAGTGTTTGTTTGGTGTCTGGTTCTGCTATGGCTGCTCCCATTACAGATTTGGGTAAGCAAATTGTGAGCGACAAACCGGGTTCAATACTGTCTCTAGAACAGCAAGCCGTGACGAATTTATTTCCTCATGCAGATCAGCGCTTGTTGGTAAATTATCGTAGTCGAGGTATTCAGGGCGAACCTATTGTTGCATCGGCTTTTATTTTATTACCCAAAGGAATACCTCCAAAAAATGGCTGGCCTATACTCGCTTGGGCACATGGCACGACTGGAGTTGCTGATACCTGCGCGCCTTCAGGTGATTATGTGGGTGGACCAGTTCATGCATATCAAGAAGTTGCTTCCAAAGCTTTAGATAGTTGGCTTGCGCGTGGCTATGCAGTTGTCGCACCTGATTATCAGGGTTTAGGTACATTAGGTGCGCATCCCTATATGAATGCAAAGAGCCAACTGCATACGGTGGTCGATGCAGTACGTGCATTACACGTGCTTAAGCCCAATAGCTTTAATAAACAGTGGTTGGTGATGGGGCATAGCCAAGGCGGGGCTGCGGCAATTGCAGTGTCTGCTTATGGTCAAAAAGATGCGCCTGAACTAGATTTAAAAGGAGCAATCGCTCTTGCTCCGGGTGGCTATCAATATGAAGATATTGCAGAATATGTGCAGAGTCATCCAAACCCAGAACCTAGCGTAGCTGCTTTCTTCCCGATTGTGCTATTAGGAGCACAAGCAGCAGAGCCGAGCATAGTTCCTGAGAATTTAGTCAGTCCAGAAATGAACGCGGTGCTGACCCAAGCGCGCAGCCGCTGTTTATCTGAACTTCAAACTGATTTAAAAAAATCTCCATCTAGCATATTTCGACCTGATGCCAATTTAAAACCCCTCTTGGCTTATCTAAAACAACAGTCGATTGAAAATATGGTACCTACCGTACCGTTAATGATTGTTCAGGGTTCTAAAGATCATTTAGTCGACCCGAGAGGGACATTTGCTTATTATCAGCAGCTATGTAAATTAAAAAAACCAACGGTATATCAAACGATTGATGGTGGAGATCATCGTGATGCACTACGCCAGAGCAATACTTTTGCTACTCACTTTTTAAATGTAATAGAGAAAAACCAAAGTAAGTCCTATTGCTCGACTTCTAAGTAAATTGGTTTAAATGCTAAAAAAGCCGACTTTTCATAAGTCGGCTTTTTATATTTGAAGGGGTGACTTTAGGTCAGGTTATACAGTCTTTCTTTAGGGAAAACTGCGTTAAAATCAGCCTTCATATTCACGTCCATTTTTGCGCCATTTTCCATCAGCACCTTTGTACCAGTCTGGGGCTACAGCTGGGCCTCGTGCTCCTGAGCCTTCTCGTGACTCATCTATAGAATCAATTTTATCAATGTACACCGTATCTTCCCGGCCTTCATAAACTCTGCTGCGCAACAGTATTGTACGGTGCTTCCAATCAATACTTTTAAGTTCTCCTTGTTCGCAACGTGCATTTATTGAACCACCAAAATGTCCCCAAACCATTAAATACTTGCCCATAGGGATGCGTCTTAATTGATCATCAATAGTTTCTATATAAGGTTCTTCTTCGATTGGCTCAAGTGACTCAATTTTATCAAAAGAGATTAGTCCAATTGATTCACCTTCTATGAATACACGAATTGATACAAGAATAGTCTGTTGATCTTTATCAATATGAAGAACTTTTACTTTTAATGATTCTCCACTTTTTAAACCGAGAATAAAGCAATCAGTTATTTCTACATTATTCGATATTATTTCTACAGGGTTAATAGTCATTTAAGCCTCGCTTAATTATTATGTTAGCTGTTCTTATGGATTAAGTTTTTGTAGCGAGTTAATAATACTAATTTTATTTAAAAATGAAAGTGGTTTTTAAGACTGTTAAATAATTAGTTTAAATGGTGTTTTTTATTTTTAACCATTTTTAAATTATCAATGACATTGATTATATATATTGTATAAATTGAGTGGTTTTATTTTTTTAAAGTACAGTTAGTATATCTATTTCATAAATTCTAATCTATGAAATAGATATGAGAGAAAAAGAAGATTTATTAAATAACTTATATAGGCTAATTATAAATAGGATTTGATTTTATCAGTGACAAAAAATTAAAATCATGTCCATAATAACTTATATATACAAAATGGCTAAGTATCTTTCACTGCGTCTATTTAATATCCACCCTTTGTGTGAAATGAATACTTTTTAAGCCATGTTATATAGTCTTTCTTTAGGAAAAACCACTGTAAAAGTTGAACCTTCATTTTCTTTAGATTGCACATCTAAATAAGCGCCATGTTGCATCAATACATGCTTCACAATGGCCAAACCTAAACCTGTACCACCTGTTTGACGACTACGGTCGCTGTCAACACGATAGAAGCGTTCAGTTAGACGTGGCAAATGTTTGGGGTTAATCCCAATGCCTGTGTCTTGTACACTAAAGTAGGCATGTTCACCGTCGTCATGCCAGCCAATAGTAATCGTTCCACCTTTTGGCGTGTATTTGATGGCATTGGTAATTAAGTTACTAAACGCGCTGGCGATTTCCATGTCAGAACCAATCAGGTCACAGTGACTATCAATATGTAAATTGAGTGTATGTCCATAATCGGCATTGTAGGCCTGAGCATCATCAAACAGTTGATTCATTAAACTCGGCATTTCAATAATCTGATTTTTTGCAATTTTCTTATTATTTTCTAAATTCGATAATAGCAGTAAATCATTCACCAAAGCATTCATACGTTTGGTTTGTGACTGCATCTGATCAAACGCACGTTTCCAACGTGGACTAATATCTTCTTGATCGGTAAATGTCTCGATATAACCACTAAGTACAGTTAATGGTGTACGAAGTTCATGAGAAATATTATCTACAAAGTCTTTACGCATTTGCTCAAGGTTGTGCATACGAGTAACGTCGTAAGCCACCAATAAACGACTTTCTCCACCAAATCGTGTGAGCTTAACCTGCACATATCGGTCATCGTCAAAACTTGACTGTAATTTAATACCATCGGGTGCCTGATCAATATTGTTAAAATATTCAATAAAGGTCGGCTGGCGTAAAATCGTTAATAAATTTCGACCACGGTCGAGAGGACTGATACCCAACAAACGTTCAGCAGCAGGGTTCCACCATTCAATTTTATGTTGGTCATCAATGAGGACAACAGCTTCGGCAAGCGCCACTAAAGAAGACTGAGCACGATCAATTAAACCGACCATTTCTGCTTGAACGATTCGTTCCTGACGCTGGGCACGATAAACATTAAACAATAACGCTCCCCAAATCCCATTTAGGTTTGGAGGAACGTCATAAGGTTTATTTGCAATCCAGTCATTGACCAGATAAAGCGAACGCAACTGGAGTGTAAAAAACACCACAAAGGCGATAAAAATACAGCTCCAGAAATACCCAAGGCCTAAACCGACTAAACCGGCAATAATTATAAAAAATAATAAAAGCCGTAAATCTTGTTTGGCAAACGTCCATAAACTACTGTAGCGGGAAAGCTTTTGTTCACGTACCTGTTCGGGGACGGGGTAGGGTTCATACATAAATCTTGGTTAACCTGCGGCTAAATCTGCACGTGTTGAGAAGCGGTAGCCAGTTCCACGCACGGTCTGAACAAATCGGTCAACACCAAAAGGTTCTAAAACTTTACGCAAACGACGGATGTGCACATCGATAGTTCGATCTTCGATATATACATTACCGCCCCAGACCTGATCGAGCAACTGGGCACGTGTATATGCACGCTCTGGATGGGTCATAAAAAACGCAAGTAAGCGATATTCAGTTGGGCCCATATCTAAAATACTGTCGCCAAAGCTTACACGTTGGCTCACAGGATCAAGAATTAAACCATTGGCGTCAATCATTTTTTCGCCACTTAATGCATTTGCACGACGCAGAACTGCTTTAATACGTGAAACCAGTTCACGTGTTGAGAAAGGCTTCGTCATGTAATCATCTGCGCCAGCATCAAGACCTTGTACTTTGTGGTCTTCTTCTCCGCGAGCGGTAAGCATAATTACTGGAATTTCTGCTAAGTTCTCATCACGTTTTAAGCGGCGACATAAATCGACACCACTTACGCCTCCAGGTAACATCCAATCGAGCAAGATAAGCGCCGGACGTTGGTCGACGATAATTTGATGAGCCTGTTTGGCATCTTCTGCCTGCAAACATTGAAAGCCTGCCATGTCCAAAGAAGTATGGATCATTTCACGAATAGGAAGCTCATCATCGACAATTAAAATATAGTCATCTTTCACAGCGCAATATCCTATAGATTTAACGGTGAACCGTTTTGTAGTTATGACAGGCTTATTACAAAGATTAATTATGACAATTTCATTGCAGAAAAGTCTATAAAATTGAATTTAGCAATAATTTGTGACAAAAGTAAGGCAAAGGTGTGACCGAATGATGACATGAAAGCTTAAATATTCTTAAAATCATTCAATAAGTTATCACCTTCAACGCTTAACGGGTTTTGCACATTTTAGAGTGTCAAAAAACTTTAATATTATTTTGAAACCTTGGCCAATAAAGATAAGAAAACAATGCGGCATGCGGTTAAAACCTGTTCAAGAGACTGCTCAAAGCCTCCCATGACCCATCGAATTGCAATTTGAGTGACATATCCATTTAAGCCTGTTGCGATTAAAGAGAGCTCATTTTCATGGTGTTGAATTTGCGGCATGGTCAACATAACAAAGGCCTGAATCATTCGATCAAACTGTGCAAGAGTTTCTTGAATGGTGGCCTGATTATGTAATTCTTGTACCAAAACTGCGTCAACATAGATAATGCGAGCTAATCTCGGGTCGTCTTTTAATGTCGTCAGCAGTGCCCTTAAACCAGCATCGACCATTTTTTCTGGATCTGGTGTCGCTTTAATGACAGCTTGCATCAGGTTTTGCTGCAATTCTTCAATCATTTTTAAAAAGATGGTTTGAAATAAATCTTCACTCTTCTTAAATGATTCATAGAAATAGCGTTCTGTGAGTTTTGCTTCTTGGCAGACATCTTTGACCGTCACGGAAAAAAAGCCGAGTGTTCCATAGGTCGCAATACCAGCTTCAATCAGTTTTTCTCGGCGTGCCTCTTTACGTTCAGATAGAGATAACCCTTTGAACTGACGTTCTTTACTCACAGTTTTTGTTTTCTTTTTACTGGTTGAGTCGTTAGTCGCCATAAATAAGTCGTTTCCTAAAGATTGGTTTCCTAATTTATAGGTTTTGGCCAAATATGCTCACTATGATAAAGCTCTCAGCAGAATTGTGCCATTCTATCTGAAATTACAGTGTACTATATTGACAATGGATATTGTCAAAATTATATTAAAGATGTCTAAGCTGCACATGCAATGAACCGATTGTGCAAATATCGAAAAACAAAGGATGGACAATGAAAAATTTTAAAAACAAAGTCGCTGCAATTACGGGCGCAGGTTCTGGCATTGGGCAACAACTCTCAATTCTTTTGGCAAAACAGGGCTGCCATCTTTCATTGAGTGATATTAATGAGAAGGGATTACAGCAAACCGTTGAACTTTTAAAACCGTATAGCACGATTACTGTGACGACCAAAAAGCTTGATGTTTCTGACCGTGAAGCGGTAAAGCAGTGGGCCCAAGAAACTGTTCAAGATCATGGGTCAGTTAACCTGATTTTCAACAACGCTGGCGTTGCATTAGGCTCTACTGTTGAAGGTGCGACCTACGAAGATTTAGAGTGGATCGTTGGGATTAACTTCTGGGGTGTAGTGTACGGAACGAAAGAGTTCTTACCGTTCATTAAGCAAACGCAAGATGGCCATATTATTAATATTTCAAGCCTATTTGGTTTAACCGCTCAACCGACTCAATCTGCTTATAACGCGACTAAATTTGCTGTGCGTGGTTTTACCGAGTCATTGCGCCAAGAGTTAGATATTGAAAAAAGTGGCGTAAGCTCTTTGTGTGTACATCCGGGTGGAATCCGCACCAATATTGCTAAATCTGCAAAAATGAGTGATAGCTTAAATAGTTTGGGTATGGACCCGACTAAATCGATTCAAAATTTTGACAAGTTATTACGTACTCCACCTGAGGAAGCGGCTAGTCAAATTTTACAAGCAGTATTAAAAAATAAACGTCGTTTATTGATTGGTAGTGATGCAAAAATTCTTGATGTATTCCAGCGTTTGTTCCCAACTGGATATCAACGTGCTTCTACCATTGTGACTAAGTTAATGAAATAATTTCAAAGTCAAAAAAAGCCATCAAATGATGGCTTTTTTTATAAGAATTTATTGGTTCTAAATAAGAACTTTGATCTTCTTTTTCTTCCAGATAAATTGGTAATAGAGCCCTTGAATAATACATAAACTCACAAATGCCAAGGCATAGGCAACCCAGATCCCTTTAAGCCCCCACATTGAGCTAAACCAGTAAGCACATGGAATTTCAATAAACAAAATAGCGGAAATATTAAGTAGCATTGGGACTGTCACAGTTCCACTGGCACGCATGATCGATGCAAAAATGGCACCCGCACCAAAGAATAAAATTGCCCAAAGTACAATAAATAAAAGTTGTTGGCCCAGTACCACCACGGTTGGGTCGGTAATGAATAAAGCCATTAAATATTTTGAAAATAGATAGCCAAGTGCAATTAAAGTACCCGTAAATAAAAAGTTCATGCCTAAGGCAGTACGAGTCACACGAGATAACAAGTCAGATTTACCCGCACCAATCGCTTGTGCTGCAAAAATTGAAGCTGCAATTGAGATTGATAAGGCAGGGAACTGGATGTAATTGAGCACCTGATTTACCGCACCATATGCTGCTGTGGCATGTGAACCATAATGGTTAACCAACCCAACAATAACCAAGCCAGCCATTGAGGTGGTAATCATTTGAATGCCGGTTGGGACGCCTAAGCGCAAAATGATTTTGCTCAGTTCTGGATTATGACGGATATGTTGCAGAAGCTGACGATTCGGCCGAAGTGGATGATTTTTCTTATTTAGATAAATCGCAAGAAAAATCAAAATAGCCACATAACCCGTGATCGTTGCAATTGCTGGAGCAATAATTCCCAGAGCTGGTAAGCCAAAATAACCTTTAAGCAATATCGGGGTAATCACTAAGCCAATAACGCTAGTTAAAGCCAATGCAAGTAAAGGTGTAGTACTGTCGCCTACACCACGTAAAATTGAGGTATAAATAATATAAACAAACAGAAGTGGGCTACCCGCCAGCATCCATTGCACATAAGGCAAAGCAAGATGCATTACCTTGGGGTCAGTGCCTAATAACTCTAAAATATCGTGGGCAAAAAACACACCAATAATCGCGGTAATTACTCCACCAATCAGTGTCATAAAGAGGGTAGAACCCACCACACTTTGGACTTTCTCTATATTTTGTGCGCCCCATGCTTGCCCTACTAAAACAGTCGTACCTGTTGAAATCCCGATAATAAAAGCGAGTAGCAAAAATAAAATAGGGAAAAAAACAGAGACGGCAGCAATTGCATCTACCCCCATCATTTGACCAACAAAGATTGTGTTAATAGTTCCGGACAAGTTCTGCAAAATATTGGTTGCAATTAAGGGCAGCAAGAAAACAAAAAATGTTTTCCATAGATTTTGCTGATGAATTAAAGACTGTCTTGGTGGCATGCATTCTCCATCGCCCATCTCTTTGATGAGCGGGGCAGATATCCAACTTAGCATAGTTAGAGCAAATGGCTTGTAGTGTTTTTACTATGCTAAGTGGCTAAATTTATTAACATTGATTCAGAATTTCTCCTGCTTTTTGCAATGTCTCATCATTTTTAGCAAAGCAGAAACGAATCAAACGCAAAGACTCTGGCGCTTGCTTGTAGAAAACCGAAACTGGGATAGCCACAATCTTATGTTGTTCTGCTAGAAACTGGCACATTTCAACATCGTTTAAGTCGGGTCTAATTTGACTGTAATCGAGATTTTGGAAATAAGTACCTTGAGACGGTTTTAGCAAGAAACGGCTATGGTGAATCACCTGATTAAAATGATCTCGCTTAGTTTGGTAGAACTGTGGCAGCTCTTGAATATGTTCTGGATGTTGCTCCATATATTGCGCTAGAGCAATCTGACAAGGTGTCGTGCCACAGAAATTCGCATATTGGTAAATTTGGCGGAATAAACGCATTAACTCAGGTGAAGCGACACAGTAGCCTGTTTTCCAGCCTGTGACATGAAAGGTTTTTCCAAAAGAACCAATCACAAAGCTACGCTCTCTGAGCTCTGGAAAATGCAATGCGCTGAAGTGTTGTTGACCATCAAAGACCAAGTGTTCATAGACCTCATCAGATAAAATCACAATGTTTTTATCTTGAATCAGTGCAATGAGTTCTAACCAGTCCTGTTTATCCCAGATTGTACCTGTTGGATTATGGGGAGTATTCACCACAATCATTCGAGTTTTATCATTAATCAAATCTTTAAGTTGTTGCCAGTTCACCTTAAAGTCTGGAGCTTCAAGAGCGATGTGGATGGCTTTACCACCAGCTAACTGCACGGAAGGGCCATAACTGTCGTAACTTGGGTCAAAAATAATGACTTCATCGCCCGCATTAATGCATGCCTGTATGGCACAAAAAATTGCAATGGTTGCGCCGGGAGTAATCGTGATTTGCGTTACAGGATCTAGTTGAAGTTGGTCACGTTGCTGAAATTGTAAAGCAAGCTGTTCACGTAAACCGAGAATACCATCGCCAGGTGGGTATTGATTATGCCCAGCCAAAGTCGCCTGAGATAAGGCTTCCAGTAAGGCTGGTGGAGCCGGAAAATCTGGAAAACCTTGTGACAGGTTGAGTGCACCTAGTCGATGTGCCATTGCCGTCATGGTGCTAAAAATCGTCACGCCTTGAGTGGCCAATTTTGACTGAAGCTGTAGCATATTGTTCTCTTATAAAAATATTTAAAGTTATAAAATTGATTCAATCACTGCCCGAATTACACCGAGTGTTAAACCAATAAATGCCCCGACTACAACGCCGTTCACACGGATCATATGTAAGTCGCCACCGACTTCGTTTTCAATTTTCCCAATCATTTCGCGCGAATCCCATTCATGAATGCGCTCGCTGACATAACGGATGATTTTATGGCTATATTGATCTGTAAAAGTCAGCGCAAGGCCTGTCATTTCTTTGTTCAACACTTCACGTACTTTGGCATTTTGAACAAGGTTTTCACCCAGTTGCTGAATAGCAGCCCGAAGGTTCATTGCAATACCTGAGTCTTTTTTCATTAAATCTTCTTTAATGGCATCACACAAAATGGTGACGGCACCACTGATGAAATTTAGGACTTGCGGACTGTCTAAAAGAGCATCTTTACCGCTGTTGAGGCGTTGGCTGGCAGCACTGTCTGGTTTTGCCAGCTCTAGCATGAGCGAGTGGGCAATGGTTTCAATTTCCTGTCGCCATGGGTGTTCATGGTCTGCCAGCATCGATTCTACTTTTTCAACGAGTGAGTCGATGGTGCGTTGTTGAACATCAATACCAATCCAGCTTGCGCCTTTTGCAAGTGACCAGACACCCAGTGCTTTAAACATTTTTCGGGTCAATTCACGGGTTTTATCTGGGTTTTGTACCACCCACTCATGGGCGATATCGAGTCCACGCTGTAAAACGTCTTGGTGGAAGTCATTTTCCAATACCGCGCGAAGCATTTCACTTGCGAGTTTATTGACTTCGGTATTACGCACCCACTGCACACTATTGTTTTGCACAAAATTGGCAATTTGATCTTGGCTAACAAACTCAAAAATTTTCGGAACGGTTTGCTGAATGAGCTGGACCACTTGCGTATTGTTTTGTGGACTTGCTAGCCATTGACCAATTGCGAGGCTTAAGTCAGTTTTTTCTAAGCTTCGTTCTACCACTTGAGGCGAAAGAAAATTTTCCTGTACAAAACGGCCCATTGACTCTGCAATGCGTGCTTTGTTGCGTGGAATAATCTCGGTGTGGTCCCTTAAAAATTTAGGAATCGGTAACTTACCAAATGGGTTCCGAAATAGAACTGTAATCGCGTACCAGTCGGCTAAGCCACCTACCACGCCGGCTTCAGCCCCTAACATCAAAATATGAATAAAACCTGTGTACTCTGGCAGAAAACGGTCGGCTACCATCAGTGCAACCCACAGCACAACGACAATAATAAGCGCCAGAGTAGCAAAATATTTGCTACGTTTTAGACTGGGCACGTGGTGAACTTCTTCTGCCATGTTCATAAATTTATCCTATTCATTTTTGTTTTACTGGAGGCTCAGGCGGTGGCAACAGCTCTCCTGTCGGACTCAATCCATATTTTTGTCCGATTGATTTCAAGATCAAGGTTGCATCAAAAGCATCCTGAGGAGCCTGCTTCTGATCCCGATAACATTCAATAGTATACGACACTTGAACAGGATCGATATTGACCACTTGTGGGTAATCATAGAACGGATCATGCCAGAAACCAGGGTAACGACGACCGTAACCATATGGGTAAAAACTTGGAGCAGATGGATAAACCACAGCCTGACGTTGTGGTTTCTGGCTCTGATTACTTGGGTCATTTTGTACTTTAAAAAAGCGAAAACCTTTTTGTACCGTCGTTTGTGCTGATTTTACCAAAGTGATTTCTTCAGCTGCGCCATAACTCATATTTGGGTCAGCTTGAAAACTAATCCGAAAAGTTTGGGCATTTAAGGGATATGCTGAAAACTGACCAAGCTGATCAAAGGTTCTTGGTTTACTTGGCGTTGTTGCACA
The DNA here is from genome assembly GCF_016124155.1 of Acinetobacter sp. AC1-2. NCBI lineage: Bacteria > Pseudomonadati > Pseudomonadota > Gammaproteobacteria > Moraxellales > Moraxellaceae > Acinetobacter > Acinetobacter sp. AC1-2. Next base: position 220,710 of record NZ_JABFFO010000003.1, on the reverse strand, counting down.
AGCAGTTAAAGTTAAGGCAGTGCCTAAGGCTAAACAAAGAGAGAGATATTTCATGATGAACTCCCAGCTGAGCATTTTAAAAAATAGATGACTCAGCGTTAAAAATTAAGAAGTTTTAAAAACTACTGTTTGGTTCTAATAAAAATTCAGTTTCCTCTGGAGTGGAGGCACGTCCAAGAATCGCATTGCGATGAGGATAACGACCAAAGCGATCGATAATCACTTTATGCTTTTTCTCAAAGCTTAAGTTAATTTCATTGCCGAGGCGTTGAAATAGTTTCAAGGCAAACTCATGGATCAATTTTGATTCACTATGCATAAACGGCATATATAAAAAAGAGCGTTGCTCTGGATTAAGCTGTGCATCTAATTGCAAGCTAATTGCTTCTTGTGCTAAAGCTAAAGCAAGGCTGTCGTAAGCAAAAGATTGTGGTTGATCACGATAAATGTTGCGAGAAAACTGGTCTAGTACAATAATCTCTGCCAGACGGCCTTCAGCCGTTTTTCGCCAAGACCAGAGTTCTGCTTGAGTTGCCTGTCGATGAACGTCAGAAAAATTTTCACGAATTTTTTTGTCAAAATCATCACTTTTTGCAAACCAAAGTGAACGGTGTTCAGGTGAAAACCAGAAGTTTAAAATGTCTTGATCGTTCATGATATTGACAACTCTTTAGCAATTATTCTTCAATAAAATCACAATTCTTTCGTGTCTTAAATAACAAGATTGTGATAAAAATTGCCAAACTGGAATGATGTGATTATATAAGTAACCGTATCATCTCACGATTTTGTATATAGTGATCTTTAATAAGCGAGCAAATGCATGAGTCAACCCACTACACCATCTCAATCAGTTATTCCTGCTTGGGTGGATTCGTCGCTACTACAAGGCATGTTACGTGGAATAGAGCGTGAAAGCCTACGTATGCAAAGTAATGGGTTCTTATCGCAAGAGTTACATCCAAAAGCATTAGGTTCGGCTTTAACACATCCGCAAATCACGACTGATTATTCAGAAGCATTGATGGAGTTTATTACTTCACCTAAGCCAACCATTGGTGAAGCTTTACATGAGCTCACCGATATCCATGCGGTTGTGCATCGTCATTTAGAAAATGGTGAAAAACTCTGGCCGCTGTCTATGCCATGTATGTTAGATGACAATGAAGAACGAATTCGTCTAGCGCAATATGGCACTTCTAATATTGGTCGCTTTAAAACACTATACCGTCGTGGGTTAGGAATTCGTTATGGTCGTCGTATGCAGACGATCTCAGGTGTGCATTACAATTTATCTTTTCCAGATACGCTTTTTGCTGAGTTGCAAGCTCACGAAACTGATGAACAATTAAAATCATTAAGTTTGCAGGATTATCGTAGCCATCGTTATTTTGGTCTTATTCGTAATTTTATCCGTTTAACGCCACTGGTGATGTTTTTGGTCGGTGCGAGCCCAACGGTATGTCGTTGTTTCTTGACCGGACATAAACATCAGTTGTTGCCTTTAATCAAAGGTTCATACTATTTACCGTATGCTACAGCTTTACGTATGGGACGATTGGGCTATCAAAACTCAGCCCAAAAAAGCTTAGGTATTCATTATAACAATTTAACTGGTTATTTGGATGGTTTACAAAAAGCCGTTCATTCTCCTTACCCACCATTTAGCCGTTTAGGGTTAAATGATGCCGCTGGTGAGCCGTTGCAAATTAATGATCATGTTTTGCAGATCGAGAATGAATATTACAGTCTCGTACGTCCAAAACAGGTGCCTCAAGCGGGTGAAACGCCATCTCAAGCCTTGAAAAATCGAGGAGTGGGTTATGTTGAACTACGTGCTGTTGATGTAAACCCATATTCGTCAATTGGCGTTGATGAAACGACAGCTGGCTTCCTTGAAGTGTTAGCACTTTATTGCTTGTTAAGTGATAGCCCAGAGCTGTTAGGCCCTGAGCAAGATTTGATTGAAAAGAACCAGACCGAAGTGGTGAATCGTGGCCGAGCGCCGAATGCAACCATTACAGATTTAAACGGTTCTTATCACATCGAAGATTGGGCACGTTTGTATATTGCTCAAATGCAAGGTTGTGCGCAGTTACTCGATCAGACCTATGGAACAAAGCTGTATGGTTCTGCATTAGCGATCATGCAAGCACGAATTGATGAAGTTGATGAAACTTTGTCAGCCCATGTGATTGACGATACGTTAAAGCATGGTGGAACTTGGAGTTTTGGTAGCCACATGGCCCAGTTACATGCTGAAAGTTATGAGGAGCATGAGCTTAGTGTGGAAACCTTGAAACATTTTGAGCAATTGGCTGCACAATCTTTACAGCAGCAAGAACAACTTGAGCAAGATACTCAGGTCAGTTTTGACCAATATCTTGAACAATATCGATAATAAAATGAGGTTTTACATGCGATTAAGTTACCGTTTGGTGAGTGGACTACTTGTTTTAGCAAGTATTGTCGGCATGTCTTTTGCGTTGTATCTGGAACATGTAAAAGGTTTGGAGCCATGTCCGCTCTGTATTTTTCAACGTGTTGGCTTAATGGCAATGGGCCTTGTGGCACTGATTGCATTTTTGCATAACCCCGTTTCCAATGCAGTTAAACGCTTTTACGCATTTTTGGCTGGCATCGCAATTTTATGGTCAGTGGGTGTAGCAGGGCGTCATGTCTGGCTACAACATTTACCACCTGATCAAGTACCAAGCTGTGGTCCGGGCTTAAACTATTTAGTTGATGCCTTACCAATGAAAACAGTTTTACAGGAAGTCCTGTCGGGTTCAGGTGAATGTGCAGCGATTGACTGGACCTTTTTAGGTCAGTCTTTACCAGTTTGGTCATTGGTTTATTTCATTTTGCTATTACTCGTATGTTTATGGCAATTGTTCCGTTTTTATCCAGTGTTTAAGACTGCTAAAAAGTAAGTTTAAACAGATTAAAAAAAGCTCAATATTATGTTGGGCTTTTTTTATTGTTTTATAATTAATCAAACTATAAAAAAATAAATTGAAAAAAAAGCATAACGATGTAGACAGATAGTTCTGTTTTTTATAAAGTGCAGCCGTTTTATATCCTTATGATTATAAAAAATGCTTTTTAATATATTTAATGTTTTGGAAAAAATAGGGTTAAGTGCACAGAAACGCGCGATTCACGTGCAATTTTCTAATGAACTACTCAATAACCAAGTTTTTTTACAGCGTATTGAAGGCCAACATCAGCTAAATGGGGGAGTTGAAGCTGAGTTAATTTGTCTTTCGACGAGTGCCCAAATTGCATTGAAGCAGTTTATAGGGGTGCAAGTTGCTGTTGATCAGGTGACCGATGCAGGTCAATTATTTCGAACAACAGGAATTGTGACTGAAGCTAGTTATGGACAAAGTGATGGCGCTTTAACGCTTTATAAATTGACCTTAAAAGACGCGACAAATTTATGGCACAAACGCCGTAACAGTCGTGTTTTTATGAATAAAAGTATCGTAGAAATTACCGAAGTTCTATTCAAAGAATGGCAAGAAAAAAGTCCACTTTTTGCGACAAGTTTAAGCCTAGACCTGAGTGGGTTAAGCCAGAGTTATGATACTCGTCCATTTATCATGCAGCACAATGAACCCGACTATGACTTTCTTACGCGTTTATGGCGAAGTGAAGGCGTGAGTTGGTTAGTTGATGAATCAGAACTTCTCGTTCCCCATTTTACTGCTCCGGTACAGGCCCAAAAGCTTAGATTAATTGATGATAATAACCAGTACCAAGCTTTAGCACGCCGTAGCATTCGCTATCACCGAAGTAGCGCGACAGAATATCAAGATAGTATTACGGGTTTGGTTGCGGTGCGGAGTCTGCAACCGACTGCGGTACATGTGCAACGCTGGCAGCCCGATGCCTTATCACAAGAAGAAGGCGCTGGTTCCGTCATCACGACCCATACACATTCAGATAACTTTGATTCAGCGAGTTTAAGCCTTGAGCAAGCATGGCACATGAGTCCTGCTTGGATGCAAGATTTAAAAGGTGAGGATCAGGCTACTGCTTCAACTAGTAATCAGCTAGAGAAACTGAATCAGCAATTTAATGACATGTATGCAAGTCAGGCCAAATACTTTAAGGCTTATAGCAGTGTCAGAGATAGCCAAGTCGGCTATTGGTTTAATCTCCGAGAGCATCCGGAAATTGATCAACATGAAGGGGCTGATCAAGAGTTCCTGATTATCGCTAAAAATTTCTATAACCAAAACAATCTACCTAAAGACTTACATCAGCAAGTTAGCCAGTTATTAACCCAAAGTCGTTGGGATAAACACGGTTATGATGATATTGAGCGACAAGGTAATGAGCTGACTTTAATTCGCCGTCAAATCAAAACGACACCTGAATATAATCCAGAACAGCATCGTCCGATTGCCTACCCACAAAGAGCGAAAGTTGTGGGGCCAGAGGGTGAAACCATTCATGTCGATGAATGGGGGCGTATCAAGGTGCGTTTTCTGTTTACCCGTAGTGATGATCATGGACATGATGGTGGCGCAGGTAGCAATGACAACGATACAGATTCAGCTTGGGTCGATGTACTGACTCCGTGGGCGGGTGAAGGTTATGGAGCACGCTTCTTGCCGCGTATTGGTGAAGTAGTGGTCATTGACTTCTTTGATGGCAATATTGATCGTCCATTTGTGACAGGGCGCATCCATGAAGCGCAGCGTTCACCAACCAAGTTTGATGTGAAAGGACAGCTTCCTGATACTAAAAAACTCAGCGGTATTCGTAGTCAGGAAGTTAGTGGCAGTGGGTTTAATCAATTGCGATTTGACGATACGACAGGGCAAATCAGTACCCAACTACAAAGTAGTCATGCAGCAACACAGCTGAATTTAGGTAATTTAAGCCATCCTAAAGAACAAGCAACCAGTCAGGGTCGTGGTGAAGGCTTTGAGTTGAGAACAGACGCTTGGGGAGCTGTGCGTGCAGGTAAAGGCATGCTCATTAGTACCTATGCGCAAGAGCAGGCAATTGCAGATCATTTAGAAGCTGCACAAGCACAATCCTTACTTTCACAAGGCTATGAAAGCATGAAAATGCTCAGTGAAGTTGCAGCCAAGCAACAAACTGATGCTTTGAACGTGATTAACAGGTTACCCAAATTCATCCAGTCACTTGAGCTAAAAACCACAGGGCAGGCTTTAAATAGCACGGTAAATCTATTTAAAGAAGGGATTAATAACGATCCTATTCATGCGTTAAAAGATTGTGGTGGTTTTATTGAAGATATTGGTGCACTAGGTGGCGATGCAAAAGGAGTTGTAGATGAATTTAATACTTTCTTTAGCGATGCTAAAGATTCGGTAGAGAATTTAAAAGCCTTTATTGAAAATGTTGAAGAACATGGTGCTGACATTGTTAAAGGCAAACTCGCAAGCATTAAAGATCGAATTCATCAAAATCCATTTGAAAGTCTTAAAGAGGTCAGCAAAGTCTTAGGGAATGTCGAGACTAAAGACTTTGACTTGATGAGTGTATGCGGAACTTTTAGTAAGGGCAGTAAATTGGAAGTGACACCTTCTAAAGCATTGGGTTCTTTACAAGGCTTTATGGAGGGTTATACCCAAGGTCTAGAAAGTAGTGCAGATACGAAACAACAAGAACAGGGCAAAATCTTTAGACAAGCCCTTATGTTATTAGCATCGCCAAATGGTATTGCTTTAACGACACCTGAAAATATTATTTTGCAAGCTTCACAAGATATTGCTGAAAGTGCCAGTGGTTCAATTAATTTAAGCGCACAGAAAAATATTATTGGGCATGCACAAGACAAAATTAGTCTGTTTGCCGCGCAAAAGGGTTTTCGTGCTTATGCAGCAAAAGGAAAGCTCGAGCTACAAGCGCAAGATGATGCTATTGAAGCGATTGCCAAGAAGGTCATCAAGCTCATTTCTACTGAAGAAAAAATCGAGCTTACGAGCCCAAAAGAAATTGTATTAACAGCGGGTGGATCTCAGCTCAAAATTAATGCGGATGGCGTATTTTCAACGACAGGCGGTAAGTTTGAAAGTAAAGCTGGACAGCATTTGTTTACGAGCGGAGCTAAGGTTTCTTATGAGGTTCCTGAGTTGCCGAAGATTGGTCCATCTGCAGTTAAATTTTTATTTACTTCAATATTTGGAGAAGCAATTCCTGAAGCTAAAGTTATAGTGTTTGATGACTTAGAAAAACATACATTATGGGAAGGGGTAACTGATGGAAACGGTTTAACACCTTTATTAGAAAGTGAAGATACTAAAAAATATTCTACATATTTAGGTTTTGATCAATGGTCTAGCTCTTTTTATGATGATGAAATCGACGATGATAATACTAACGATATGATTCTAGAACCAGGTGACCATGGTTCACAACTTGATTAAATTTTAGTAGGTAGAAATAAATGAATAAGAAAATACACAAAGTTGTAAAAGGTGAAACACTTTGGGGAATATCAAAGCATTATGGGATTCCTTTAAAGAATTTAGCTGATTGGAATAACTTAGCTGGACGACTAATTCATAATATAAGTATTGGGCAAAAAATATATTTATATCCACCTGAAGAGGAAATTGATACATTTTTAGCTATTCGATTGTTGGATTTAGCATTTAATCCAATTAATACTGCTACATTAAATTTAGAATATGATGGTGTGAAAAAAGAAATTGAAATACTAAATGGAAATTCTCCTGTAATTGCTATTAAAGATCACACTAAGGGAATTAGAGTTTATTTTAAAAGTAACCAAAAAGGCTTTTATTTAATTGCTGATCATAAAAAATTGCCTTTAGGTAAAAAGAAATTAGTTTTAACTTCTAGAATGATGAAATCATATGGTGTATATGGTTATAAAGAAGGTACTGAAAATCAGAAAGTAAAAGATGTTAAAATTGATTTAAAAAATAAAAATAAAGAAATAGCAAACAAGAAAGATGTAAAATCATCTTCAGGTCCCGTAGTGATTGAAGATAATAATGAGTTAAACAATCAAAAAGGAGTGTTGATTGCTAGAGGAGAGAATACTTCAGCTAGTGAAAATTTACAAAAACAAAAAGAAACACCACCTCCAGCTCCTTTACCTGAAACAATCGACAAATCGGTTAGAACTGAACGAGGAGAAAAAACACACGCTATTGCTAAGGTTGGAAGTGAAGGGAATTTGAGACTGGTTGCTGCAAATGAAATTTATAGAAAAGATATTCTTGATGCTGAAAAAAAATATGGCATAAATGCAGCAACCATAGCAGCTCTTATTTGTATTGAGACGGGAGGAGGCAAAGTTGAAAATAAATGGGATTCAAACGCAGTAAATCCACAAGGAACAGGAGTCGGTCTAGGTCAATTTTTTACACCCACTTGGTTAGAACTAGCAACAGATAAAACAGGTAAGCTTAATCAATATATAGTTAATAAAAAAGGATATAAAATACTAGTTGGCAGTGGTCGTTGGAGAAGCTATACACTTTCTGATGACCAGCGTACTGATGACCAGAAAAAGAAAAAATTACAACAACCTATAGTTAAGTTGAATAACAGTGATATCAATTGGATAAATTCTCTAAGAACTGATGCGGGATTGTCAATTGATACGATAGCTTTGTCTGCAAAAAAAAATTTAGAGGGCTTAAAGCGTAGATTAAAGAATAATAGTTTATCTACTAGCGGGGTTGATAACTTAACTCCATTAGAAATGAGTAAACTTATATATTTTTGCCATCATGAATCGCCTGGTTCTGCATATTTGATAATGAGAAACAGTATTGATGAAGATACTGCTAAGAATAATTTTAAATCTAATGTAAGTAAGAAAGTTCAAGCTAAATACTTAAAGCAAGGTAATAATAATTATATTCAAGCTTATAAAATTTGGATGTATGAAAATCTAATTGATACAAAAGTTCATACTTTAGAATTTATGTTAAATACAAATGGATTACATGAATCTAATATGGTGGATATAGAAAAGAAAATTTTAAATTCTAAGGAGCAGCCAAAACAGGAGCCAAAACAGGAGCCAAAACAGGAGCCAAAACAGGAGCCAAAACAGGAGCCAAAACAGGAGCCAAAGATTGGCGGTGCAAATATTTGGTTTGATCCATTAAAAGTAAATAGAATGAGATCAGCTGGAAAATATGCTGCTGTCGCAAAATCCTGCACATTCGGTATGGTTAGAAATGGTGGGACAAGAGCACACCAAGGAATTGATTTAGAAGCAAAAGTTGGAGATGAAATAAGGGCAGTTGCTTCAGGAACTTTATATGCCATTAATAGAGATTTTAATGCTAAAGGAGATAGTAGTTTTGGGGCGACTATTACATTGCAAGTAAAAGTAGATGATTTACCCGATAAACAAAAACTTTACATAAGGAAACGCTATCCAGATATAATATTTGTTTGGTTTTTTTACGCCCATTTGAGCCAAATCAATAGTTTTGAAAGTGATGAAGCGTGGATTGAGGCTGGAACTCCATTAGGAAAAACTGGATGTAGTGGCAATGCACATATAATGCCAACAGTTGAATTAGGCAGCCATTTACATTTTGAAGTTTGGTATTTGAAGGATCATGGGAAAGGTAATAAATCATTACCTACAAAAGATCAAGATGGTAGAGGTTTAGTTGGTCGTTTTGATCCGTCCCCTTTGCTTAATAACCCATTACCTCCAACCAAAGAAAAACGATGAGATTAGATATGTATTTAAGAAAAGTATTTTTAATATTAGCTCTGTTGATACCAAACCTTTCACAGGCAAAAAATATCATTCTTTATGATGATTCAAATAGTGTTATTTCTCAGGGCTATAAAAGTATTAATGAACTTGGACAATCTGTAAAAATAGATAAAGATTATGAAATTCTAACAAAAGAAAACTCTTTTAATTCTGATGATAAGGATACTCATTCTTATAGTATTCTCCTGAAACAACGAAATAATTTATATACTTTGGATAAAAATAAAATATCTGGTTTGAATAGATATATTCTTTCACCATATTTTTCTGATAATAATTTTATTGGTTTTGTGCAATATACAGAAAATGTATTAAGAAGTGATTTTTATATTATAAAGAAATTTTATATTTTTAATAAAAAAACTAAAGAAATTGCTGTTGTAAAATTAAATAATACAAGTGTTTCTTATAATAAGGATGGTCAATATGATTATAAATTTTTAGATCAAAATTATATAAAAAAAATTAGTGTGGATAATTCTTTAAATATATATACTGTAAACTCTATATATGAACAAAATAACCCAGCTGTTTGGGGGGTGTTGTCAAAAGAATTTAAGTCAGGGCTTAAAATTAATAATGGTTTTAAATTTAAGCTAACAAAAGATAATAAAATTAAATGTGAGGATTTAAAAGGTTCAATTCAAGAGTGTAATGAAGGTTTTATGCAAATTCACCAAGTAAAGTAAAGGTTTTAATTATATATTTTAATTTGTTAGAGTATACTTATTTTTAATAAAAAGTTAAATAAACTAATAGTTGGGTTGTAAATATACAGACACTTTTATTACTGAAAGTGCCTGTATAAGCTAATTTAATTGATCCTATAGCCTCTTTGGTTAATTAGTTGTTAGGTGGCTTCTAAAAATAATATTAATGTTCTAACTTTAAAACCCAATTTAATAGTTTTAAATTGTTGATTTTAATATTTTTAATTTTGTTGTTGTCACCATTAATTAAATAGGGGAGTTTGGCGCCCATCAAAATAGGAAAGTCATCTTCAATATCATCACTGTATGTCGCGAACCAAGGTTGATTGACATTAAGTTTATTCAATCTTCTTACTTTTTCTTCAGATCTACAATGTATTCCACTTACCCATCCACCTAGCCTCTTTTGCAAAGGAGTACCAATAATTTGTACATCTAGATTGATAGACCCGAGTAAAATATTTGCTAACTTTTCTGGTGCAGCTGTGGCAATAAACACAATTCTTCCACTTGCTAAATGATCTTTAACTTCTGTTATACCTTGCTCAAACCAATATAATGAATCAGAAGTAGTATCTTTTATATTATTGGAAAAAATTTTAAAGCTGTATTCTAATTCTTCTTCATTCAGACCGCAGGTTGCAATCCACAAATACAATGAAGCACCTCTAGATTTATATTTCTTGAATTTCATAAGAGGTAAAGCAATGGGAGTAACAATAAGTGTACCGATGAATCTAAGAAGATTAGATTTCAATTTATCCGTTAACCATGCCTTTGTAGAGTCACCCGAAAGTAATGTCCCGTCCAAGTCAAAAACAACGATTTCCTTCATATATTTCTCTAAATTTGGTAATAGTGATAAGAATTAATTTTCAAAAAGAATATTTTTAATAGTTATTTTATAAATTAATAAAATATTTTATTGTATTGTAATTTGGTTATAATACCTTGATCTGATTATTTATAAATTAATTAAATGAAATTTTTATTATTATTGCTGGCTCTTTCTGCTAACACACTTGCAAATGCTGATAAGTGGAATGGTACTTATCATTATTATAGTTCAGAAGAACTACCAGATGGAAATGTTGCGACGATAGAATCAGTTTTAACATTAACACCAAAAAAGTGTGTGTACTCTATTGCTGGCTTTCAGGTTGATAAATCTTATATATGCAAAGTGACAGAGAAAAATAACGAACTATATTTCTTTAAAGTTCAAAGTGGTGAAAAGTTAGGAAAAGTAGTCTTTAAGAAAGGAAAATATTATCTTTATTCCGATGAAGTTTTAGATATCAAAGATAATCTATTTTATAAAGATTAATAATTGATATAGGCCTTTTATAACCTTTTCTATTTTCTAATATCTGAGAAATAAAAAAGATTTAAAATTTTATTAAACAAGCCCAACATAAGTTTTCTTTTTCTTTATAGCTCATTATTAACATTCAAGCATATGGTTCGTTATATCTAAGATGAAGCTTTTAATCCCTAAGTGATGAAGATATTGATGGAAGTGGTTGTGGGATAGAATATGAATATGTTTGAAATATTTAAACGAAAGATAACGGAAGGTACAGGATTTAATATGAAAAAGACTTTTATATCAATTTTTTTATTGAGCGGAATTATTTTTAGTTTTAATATATACGCAAATGACGATACTTTTGTAGTTTCAGCGAAATGTAAGGATGAATATAATTCTAGTTGTGACATTGTGAGAACTATAAATTCTCAGAATGAAATAGTTATAAAAGATGTCAAACTTTTAAATATTTCAAAAATAAATAAAAACTTATATAAAGTAAAAACATCTTGTGGGTCTCCATGTTTAGTTACGCTTTTCTATAGTCAAAATAAAGAGGATTCTACAGACGAATTTATTGCTATTGATAATAAAAATAATTGTTTAATTGAAAGTGATAGTCAGAAAAAAGTCATTTATGCAAGAAAATTGTTTACAAATAAGCCTAGAAAAATTGCCGATTTAAAAACTAAAGAATTTAATGGTTTACTACAAAGATTTGATTATTATAGCTATTTTAAGGAGGAAAGTTTTTTTTCACCTGATGGTAGTTTAAATTTAATTGCAAATGATTATGGGGAAATATTGGTTAAAAAGAAAATAAAAAATCCTTGTGGTGGTGTTGGAAAATAATTTATTTAGTGCCTTTAATTGATAGAAATACTAATTTTCTTATCAAGTCTAGTATAAGTGTTAAAAAATTAGTATCAGAATTAATTTCTGGATGGAAAATTGAGTCTTTTGATGATTAAGAAATTAGTGTTCATGGTTGTAGAGAAAAGCATAAACGTGATTGAAGATTTAAAAAACAAAATTATAGAATTTTATTTATTTAATATTAATAAGTTAACTGTTTTAGCTCTTACATTTTGTGGATTTATTATTGGTTCAACTGTTTATGCAAAAAATACATTTAATGTTGAATTGAAATGTAAAGGGCATGATCAGGAATATTGTGATGTCGTAAAAAATTCTGATAATAAAACTAGTTTTATTTTAAGAAACATGAGATATCCTGAGGTTGAAAAAGTGAACGAAAATATTTTTCATACTTATGGTAGTTGTGGCTCACCATGTCAATATCACTTTTTCGTAAGTAAAGTAGAGGAAGATCAGACTAAAGAGTTTATTGCTTTAGATAAAAATAATAATTGTTTAATTGAAAGTGATTCTAAAAGGAATTTTATATATGCTAAAAAGTTATTTAACAGAAATAAAAAAATAATAGCTAATTTAAATGATAAAGAATTTAATGAAATTCCAATAGATATTGCTATATATAACTCATTTCAAGAGAGGTCATATTTTGATGATCAAGGACAATTACATTTAGTAGCCATGTTGGCAGATTTTGATAAAAATGGTGATAGCTTATACTTTAATAAAATAGTTAAGAAAGCTTGTGAATAATAAAATGAATGATTGCGGTGGTAAATATTTTTTAGTTAATTTGAGTGCAATCAAAAAAATATTATTGGATTTATAAAAGATAAGCTTGAATGTAAGATAGCGGCAGATTTTTTGAAAATTTTAGAATAAAGGTCTAAGTTAGTAATGAAACTATTAAAGATAGCAGTAGTGATATATCTTTTATTAAATAGCATAAATTTATATGCAGAAAGCGCCAAAGAATGTATGAAGTATTGGAGTAAACCTGCAGTACAAGTGAGTGTACTGCCAGATATTCAATGCCCTGATGTCTGGGATGATAGTTTTAGGCCAGAAAATAAAAAATTAGTAAAACGAATAGGATTTAATCTAAAAGATAAAAATTGGATTTCTACTGGATCTTGTAGCCATGTCCAGTATAGAACTAAAGACTATTATATTTATTGGGCTGATATGAAAAATAATAAAACTGATCTTATTGTGATTTATAGTCCTAATAATTCATTTGCTTACTCAAGAGCATTAGATCAAACAAAAATTCAAGAAGGGTTCAAAATAGAGGATTATGTCGACGTAAATTTGTCTTGCGGTAAAATAGGGGAAGATATAAATATTATATCTGTCTTAAATGGATATTTACTTAAGGAAACATCGATTAAGAATATTTCTAAATATAAACTTTATGACAGATTTAAATGATTGAAAAATATAAAATCTAAAAAAGCCCAACATAAGTTGGGCTTTTTTTACGTCTCTACAATCCCTTCCAAATCTTCGAGAGTATAGTTCGGCATATCAATAATATGAGTTTGAATACCTTCTTGCACATAATCATTCGCATGAGGATATAACCAGCGTGTGATCTGTTCAGCGACGCTCGAATGATACTGAATTTCAAAGTGATTTAAGCCATAAAATACGGCTTTATGCGAATCTGGAACTTTAAGCTGAAAACGTGGATTAGGATGTTCACCCAGTGCGCTTTTCACACTTACCAAGTAGTCACCAATCACAGTAAGCGCTTTATTGCGTACTTTTTCAAACTCGAGTGTTCCTGCCACTAAAAAAGTATTGATATGGGAAGGCAAAGGAGCAGGGGCACGATTATCATCCATCATACCAATTCGGGCATCCATATATTCCCAGTCATCATCACGAACACTACCGTGGCGTAAGTCTAAAATACCGTTACTGCGAATATTAACCAGTTGACCAAGTAAACCTACAAAAGGGAACGCGCCAAGTTTATCTTGTATGGTAAAACCAAAGCGCTCCAAGACCGCGCCATGATGTGGGGAACCAATACACACCAGGTTCTCGACCATATGAATCCATTGGTACATATTTTGTTTACCGTAGAACAATGCACTACGTGAAACCAGTCCACCCATACTATGGCCAATCACATCAATGCTGGTAATTCTTGGATTATTTTTTACGAGATCTTCTAATAAATTTGAAAAACTGCGACCATTGGCCGAAATACGTCGACCTGTATTGTAATTTAAATACAGCATGGTGTTATGGTCACGCTGGGCTAATAGGCGCTCTCCAATTCCACCATAATTGGCGTTTGACCAAGTCAGATGATTCATACACAAACCGTGAACCATAATTACAATACGGCCTGCAAGCTCACCTTGCTGTATAGCTCCGTAGTGATCGTATAGCACCATTGGTAGGGCGAGAGGACTATGTTGTTTAAGTAAGTAATCTCCAAAAACACCATTCAAAATTCCCACCAAAAAATGTAGGCTTGGGGTGAGTGGTTTTTCGTGAAGTGTTGGATATTTTTCAATAATGCGACGCAAACCGGGTGCTAAAAAATAACGACCATATTTTTGTAAAGCGCCATAAGAAAATTGATATGCCTTTTGCACAAATGGTCGTTTTTGAAAGTTTTTAGCGTTTTGTGTGCTAATACCAAAAGCATTTTTTAAGACTTCAATATTAATAACTTGTATTAATTCATGTACACCATTTAAGCTGGTGCTGAACAGTTGAGCTAAACCTTCAAGTACGTCTGCCTGACTCGGTGGCGTACGATCCCATTTACAATAAGTTTCATGTAGTGGTGTTAAGCTCGGCATATCTTTTCCCCATATACGTTATAACCGACGTTTTAAGCTGTACTTTTTATCAACGGCAGTAAACGTTTCCATCTTAGTAGTTTAAATAACACATTTTTTTAAAATACTGATGAATGGTTAGTTGAGTGGTTTTTCTTGTCTAACAATTGTGCTTTTCTATACAAACTGAGAACAAAATTGTGAATTTAGTCTCAATTTAGAGGGAAATATATGAATATTATCTACCTCCATGGTTTTAATAGTAGCTCTCTTTCGATTAAAGGATTGAGCTTAAGGCAGTATTGTAGCGAATTAGGGATTAATGTGCATTTGCCAAATCTCAATAGATCTCCAGATCAAGTGGTTGAGCAAGTTTCAGAGCTTATTGAAAGTCTGGATGATGTTGCACTTGTAGGTAGTAGTTTAGGTGGTTTTTTTGCGACATACTTTGTCGCGAAATATAATATTCCGGCTGTACTGATTAACCCTGCTATGCAACCATGGAAGTTGTTTGATGAGTTATTTCAGGTTGAAAGCATGCCCTATGTGGTGAATGATCAATGGTCGATTGATCATGTTCAGCTACGACAGTTGCAGCAACTTGAACTGAAACAGCCTGAAAATGCCGACAAAATACTCGTCTTGTTGCAACAAGGCGATGAAATTTTGGATTATCGTCAAGCACAACGCTATTATAGTGCTGCAACGCCATCCTCATTGATTTTGACGGATGCTCATGGCAATCATGCTATGGAAGATTTTGAAGAAAAATTACCGTTAGTGATCGAATTCTTTGCGCACACCATCAAATAAGGAAAACGTACAACGTGACACAATATACGGCTCAATCGCTTGAAGTCCTTTCCGGTTTAGACCCTGTTCGTCGTCGTCCAGGGATGTATACCGATACGACTCGACCTAACCATTTAGCTCAGGAAGTTATTGATAATGCTGTTGATGAAGCATTAGCGGGTCATGCCGACAAAATATGTGTCACGGTTTATAAAGATGGTTCATTGTCTGTTGAAGATAATGGCCGTGGTATGCCAGTCGATATTCATCCTGAATATGGCCAATCTGGTATCGAAATCATTCTGACCAAGTTACATGCTGGCGGTAAATTCAGTACCGATAACTACCAGTTTTCTGGTGGTTTACATGGTGTGGGAATTTCAGTTGTAAATGCTTTATCAACACGTGTTGAGGTCGAAGTACAACGTCAGGGCAACCTCTACCAAATGGCATTTGAGCAAGGGGAGCCTGTTGCGCCTTTAGCCGTGCTAGAGGGTAAGGCACCAAAACGTGCGACAGGTACGACCGTACATTTTTGGCCTGAAACTAAATATTTTGATAGTCCGAAATTCGCTTTAAAAGCCCTTAAACATAATTTAAAAGCCAAAGCTGTTTTAGCCGCAGGCTTAAAAATTATTTATATTGATCAAATTAATGATGAAAAAATCGAATGGCAATTTGAAAATGGCCTTGTCGATTATTTGATGGATGAGTTGCAAGACCGCGAAATTTTGCCGAATCCCGCTTTTGTGAGTAATGGTCAGGCTGATCGTGCGGCGTGTGAATTTGCAATTTGCTGGAATGTAGAAGGTGGTGAGCAGGTTCAAGAAAGTTACGTGAACCTGATTCCAACTGCACAAGGCGGAACCCATGTGAACGGGTTACGTTCAGGGGTAACCGAAGCATTACGTGAGTTCTGTGAGCTGCGTAACTTGTTGCCACGTAATCTCAAACTATCCGCAGAAGATGTTTGGGATGGTGTGAACTATATTTTGTCACTCAAGTTCCAAGAACCACAGTTTTCAGGTCAAACCAAAGAGCGCCTTTCTAGTCGAGAAGCATCTAATATTGTTTTAAATATTGCCAAAGATGCTTTTTCACTTTGGTTGAATCAACATGCTGAAATTGCCATGCAACTGGCAGAAATGGCGATTTCTAAAGCGGGTCGTCGTTTAAAAGCCGCGAAAAAGGTTGAGCGTAAAAAGATTGTTTCTGGCCCTGCTTTACCGGGTAAGTTGGCAGACTGTGTGGGACAAACTCGTGAAGACAGTGAGTTATTTATTGTCGAGGGTGACTCTGCGGGCGGTAGTGCCAAGCAAGCACGCGATAAAAACTTTCAGGCCATTATGCCAATTCGTGGAAAGATCTTAAATACGTGGGAAGTTTCTTCAGATGAAGTGCTGGCTTCTCAAGAAGTTCACGATATTGCGATCGCAATTGGGGTAGACCCAGGTAGCGATGATTTATCCGAGCTACGTTATGGCAAAGTTTGTATTTTGGCCGATGCGGACTCCGATGGTTTACATATTGCCACTTTGTTATGTGCGCTATTCGTTAAACACTTTCCGACACTGGTGGAAGAAGGCCATTTGTATGTGGCGATGCCACCATTGTTCCGTATCGACATTGGTAAAGATGTCTTCTACGCCTTAGATGATGATGAGCTCGAAGTCATCTTGAAAAATGTGAAAGGCAATCGTAATCCGCAAATTACCCGATTCAAAGGATTAGGTGAGATGAACGCGATTCAGCTACGTGAAACGACTATGGATCCAAACACACGCCGCTTGGTGCAGCTCGACCTTGATGATGCTCATTTTACGGCAGGTTTACTCGATAAATTACTTGCCAAAAAACGTTCAGCGGACCGCAAGCAGTGGCTTGAGCAGAAAGGTAACTTAGCCGATATCACCGTTTAAAAGAGAATTAAAAAAAAAACCCGCTTAATAGGCGGGGTTTTTATGTAAACCTAGATTATTGGAAATCACCACAACAATTGCTGTCATTAAACTAAAATAGACAGATCTGTATATTTTAATTTAGACCGTAATTTTTATAGCGTGTGGAAATTGAAAAACATCACAATTCGCTCCGCCTCCAATTCGATCCACTACTGCAAAATCACTCGGTGCTTCAAAGGTAAGCAAAGGATGATGCCATGTACCTGCCCGATAATTTATGCTTTGCTTTCCATTTGAAACAAATGCACATAACTTTGAAATATCGGGAGTATTCTCGTCCAAAGCAGGTGCCACAATAATTAAGAACTTTTGCTGTTGTAATGGAATAAATGCCTGAGAGCCTTTCGGATGACGCTCTAGCATCGAAATTTCTAAAGGTAAAACGCTGGTCTTAATATTACGAAAAATACTAATTCCCGCTTTTGCTTCACCTTCAATTTCTGTTTCAACGAGCGCGTGGTAGCGCTCGGTGTGTGCATCATTAATATGAAAAAAGTCATGCCCGTCACAACAAATGACTTCTCCGAATGGCTGAAAGCTCTCAATGGTTAAGGGCTGAATTTGGACATTATTCATGATCATGACTGGGCAATTTTCCCCCATAAACGGACACGGCTAATACCACCATCTGGAATCATGTTGATACGAATATGAGAGATTTTTTCATGCTGTAAAATCTCATTCACATATTCATGAATATGGTCCATTTGCATAGGTTGAGCTTCAAGTAAATAAGCCCAGAACATACTCTGTGGAATCAGCTGTGCATCGGTTGCATTTTCAAGGTAAACCGCCTGAATGGATACTTGGGCAGGGAAATTACCTTTAAAGTGAGCTGTATCAATTTCAAGCTTATCAATTTTCCCGCCTTTACCTAGAGCAAGAATACACCAGTCATAACCCGGAGCTCGGCGGCGTTTGGTTTCCCATCCATCGCCCATGTTGACGCCACGGCCAGGGTTAATCAAATTACGCGGATGTCCAAAGTGCGCATCGCTATAGGCAACTACGCGGCCACCATTTTCAAGGGCTAATAAATCAAGAGTTTGCTCGCTATCAGTCACCTGAATATGAACGTCTCCATAGACACGTAAACGAGCAATACCACCATCTGGGAAAATATTGAGGCGTATATGAGTGAAAAGTGCATCATTATTGACCATAAAAATATGATGCTGGCTTGGGCCTAGTTCAGTATTTTCTAAAACACTCTCCCATTTTGCTCCTGTAAGGTCACCATTTGGTGCATAACAAGCTTCTAATGATGCAGAAGCGGGATAATTTCCTGTGAAAAAGCTGGTATCAATATCAAGTGCACTGATTTTTCCACTTACACCTAGTTTTACAATGCACCAGTCATAGCCTGCATGACGCTTACGACGCGTTTCCCAACCGTCCATCCATTTGCCGTTGTCATCGAATTTATCTTCAACAAAAACAGGTGCTTCAAATTGCAGCATACGCTTTGCTTCTGCAAAGAAATCATCTGAACACTCAATGACTTGTGCACCAATTCGGGTATCTGCCAAATTGGTTTTCGTATTCAAAATTTCAGGAAGTTCAAAAGCTGGAGCGTGCAGTGTTGCCATAATGGAGTATCCGTATTTCTTGTTAAAAACATGATTTTTCATTTAAAACTGCGCCAACACGGAGCGTGCTGAGACGAGTTTTACACGTAAATATATAAGCATGGTGCATGCCAGTTTTGTGGAAAAGCTAAATAAATTTTGAACGATGGCATGTTTTTAGCATAAGCACCCTATAGGTGAATATCTATAGGAGAGTGTTATGAATGTGGTGATTATTGGTGCGGGAATGGGAGGTCTAACCACAGGCATTGCATTAAAGAAATTTGGTCATCAAGTTCGTATTTATGAGCAAACAGAGAAGATTCTTCCTGTGGGTGCTGCCATTTCATTGTGGTCAAATGGCGTAAAATGTTTGAACTATCTTGGATTAACCGAGAAAATCGCCCAACTTGGTGGACAAATGGACGATTTGGCTTATGTAGATGGTTTAACTGGAGACGTGATGACACAATTCAGTTTACTGCCATTAATTGAAGAAGTAGGGCAAAGACCTTATCCGGTTGCACGTGCAGATTTACAAAATATGCTGATGGATGAGTTTGGCCGAGATCAAATTTATTTAGGCAAAAAAATGGTCAGCCTCGAAGACAACGCTGATTATGTCGAGGTGCATTTTGCTGATGGTAGCTCTACACAAGCCGATTTAGTGATTGGGGCAGATGGCACTCACTCAATTACACGGGCCTATGTGTTGGGCCAGCAAGTACAGCGCCGTTATGCGGGTTATGTGAACTGGAATGGTCTGGTTGAAATATCTGAAGATTTGGCTCCAGCACAGCAATGGACCACCTATGTTGGGGAAGGTAAGCGTGCTTCTCTGATGCCGGTTGCAGATGGGAAATTCTATTTCTTTTTAGATGTGCCTTTACCAGCAGGTTTAGAAAATAATCGAGATGACTATAAAAAACTTTTAAAACAATATTTTGCTGATTGGTGTTTGCCAGTACAGCAACTCATTGAGCGCTTAGACTCGCAAAAAACCAATCGGGTAGAAATCCATGACATTGAACCGTTTACACAATTTTATAAAGGTCGTGTAGTGATTTTAGGTGATGCCGCACACAGCACGACACCTGATATTGGGCAAGGCGGTTGCCAAGCGATGGAAGATGCTATTTATTTAGCGCGTTCTTTGCAAATTAATACTTTAGGTGTTGAAGATGCTTTACGTCGCTATCAAAACAAACGTAATGAACGTGCCAATGAGTTAGTACTTCGTGCACGTAAACGTTGTGATGTGACCCATATGAAAGATGAAAGCGTTACTCAAGCGTGGTATGCAGAATTACGCCGTGAACAAGGTGGACATATTATGCAGGGGATTATTAGCAATATTGTGGGTAATCCACTCGACTAAAACAAAAACAGCAAGGACTTCTCCTTGCTGTTTCAAGCTTCTAAATCATAATTTTAGAAGTGGTATTTAACCAGTGCACTGACGTTGTTTTCGTCTCGTCCTTGAAGGCCAAATTTATTATTCCATACAGAGTGCTCTATACCTAGGTATAGACGCGTATCAGGAGAAATGTGTTTACCAACATTCCATTTCCATTGTGTTGTCCAGTTCAACTCGCTGGCATGGTCGCCTTCAGCGGTTGACCAGTCAAGGAAACCATCTACCAAGAAATCTTCAGATGCGATTTTAAATGGAATGCCATAAACAAACGTCATTTGATAATCGTCGTCAGTTTTGTCATTATCCGCACGGTAGAAGTTTAAATTTGCATATTGGAAATATGGGATATTTAAGTCAACTGCAAAACCATACAAGAAATTGTTGAAGTTATTACCACTTTCCCTATTTCCTTCCCAAGTAGTACTAATGAGTACATCTTTGATTGGGCCATACGACAGTTTTTTGCCTGACACTTCGCCTAAGCTTAAACGTGGTGATAATTCAAAATATGTACTTTTATGATCATCTTCGCCACGCATGTGGTCCATGAAGAAAAATACATCAGCGTATTTAACTTTCGCTGCATATTCCAAAGTAATCGTGGTTTCTTTGTCATCTACTACTTCATAGTTTTCACCATAAAGTCCAGTCACACTAAAATCTTGCCAGATTGGTTTTGCCTGAACCATGGCAGTTGCAGATAACAAGGCACAAGTCGCCGCAAGTTGCTTTAATTGCATTTAAATGATCTCCCCCCAAATAAAGCACGCTAAGGATACAGTGTCTTAAGCAAAAATGAAGCCAAATTTGATCAACGGTTAAAAAAAGGCCCACCGAAGTGGGGCGCTAAAAACTAAATCTTTAATGTGTATTTCTGGTATTTATTGTTTGGCTTAAATGAGGGGTACGCGAGCTGCGAAATGTAGGTAAATGATTAAATAATAAATTCAACAAGATAGCAAAGATACAAGTTGAACTAATGCCCGAATGGAACAAAGTTTGTACCCAAATTGGGAAATGAGCATAAAATTCATGGTTAATAATTGGGATCATCCCTGCTGATAAAGCGGTCGCGACAATGATTAAATTTTTCTGATCGTTATAATCTATTTTTGCCAAAGTGCGAATTCCACTTGCTGCAACCGATCCAAATAAGACCAAACCTGCACCACCAAGTACGGGCATTGGAATCGCGGCAATCAAACGACCCATAATAGGGAGTAGACCCAAAATAATCAGAATGACACCGCCTGCTGCCACCACAAATCGGCTTTTTATACCTGTAATCGCAACGAGTCCAACATTTTGGGCAAAAGCGCTTTGCATAAACGAACCAAAGATAGGGGCGAAAGCACTTGAAAACATATCTGCACGTACACCATTGGCGATACGTTTAGCATCTACTTCCGTTCCTACAATGTCTCCGACAGCAATAATATCGGCTGTGGTTTCCGTCATAATGACTAAAGTCACAATCAACATCGACAAGATTGCGCTGAGCTCGAAAGTCGGTAAGCCAAATGCAAATAAGTGTGGAAATTGCAGCCATGCGCCTGAGCTTACCTGACTAAAATCACCAAAGCCCATAAAATAGGCGAGGGCAGTACCAGCAACAATAGCCAATAAAATCGATAAGCGACGAATGCTGGCTTGCGGCAACATATTTAAAACAATCACAATGCCTAAGGTTAGTAAGGCCAAAGAGATATTTTCTACACTTCCCCAGTCGGGTGCTTTATTGTTACCACCCATCATCCAGCGAACTGCGACGGGTAACAGAGATAAACCAATAATTGTGATGACGCATCCCGTTACAACAGGCGGGAAAAAACGAATAATTTTTGAAAAATAAGGCGCAAGACATAGGCCAATCAGAGACGCAGCAATGACTGCGCCATATACAGCAGGTAAGCCTCCACCTGTGGTGATAATTGCGACCATGGTTGCAACACCTGCAAAAGACACGCCCTGAACTAAAGGTAATTTTGCGCCTAGATATTTGGTTCCGATCGTTTGAATCAGTGTTGCCAATCCACCGACAAATAGAGCAGCAGCGATTAACATTCCGACTTGTGCTGAGCTTAATCCAGCCGCTGTTCCAATAATAAGGGGCGGTGCAACAATGCCACCGTACATGGTAAGCACGTGTTGTAACCCGTAAGCAAAACTTTTGGATATTCCTAAATATTCATGCTCTGGAGAAATCGCATTCTTTTGCCGATGATTCATATTTTTCTCCTCGTTATATTTGAGTTAGCTACCGCGATAAGTGGAGTAAGCAAACGGGCTAATCAGTAAGGGAATGTGGTAATGCTGATTAATGTCTTCTATAAAAAATTGAATGCAAACACGCGGGAAAAAAGTTTTGACTTTTAGTGATGAAAAATAAGGGGCGATTTCGAACTCAAGTTGATAAGCACCCTCTGCAAACTCTCTTATTCCAAAATCACTCACACGCCCATCCTGGCTCGTGGTTGCGGTCGCAATCAGCTCATGGGTTTCTGCATGAAACAACTTCACTTCTACGTGTGCAGCTGGTTTGCCTAAATTCGTATCTAAAATATGAGTGCTGATCATGCTTGTATTTCCTGAGATAGACGTAATAGAGCAATCGCTGCGAGTTGCTCATGTACAATTATTTTTTCGATAGCTAAGTCATGTTGTAAACGTTCATGTAGCTTTTTTAAAATCTCATCGCTACTGAGGCCCGCTGCTCTAATTAAAAAAATAAAGCCAAACTTTTGTTCATAATCGAGGTTGCCTTGCAGCAGAGCTTGCTGCGTTTTTTCATCTAGAGAAATGCCAGCTTGTTCTTGATTTGAAAAATCTTGCTCTTTTGCATTGAGTTGCTTTTTTGCCTGCCGTTCACCAATTTTTGGGTGAGTTGCTAAAGCTGCTTCTATCTCTTGCCATGACCACATTTGACTTAAATTTTCTGCATATTCCAAAAGAGATGTTTTTGATGAATAAGGCCGTTCTAAGATGATTTTTTCGGCCCATGTTGGAATGTGGACACAGTTTTTTAACAAAGTCTTGAGTTGTTCGGGTGGGGCTTGATTAAACTCGGCTAAAAACACTGTTATTCCTAAACTCATTGTCGTGATATAGAGTTTTAGCAATAACAGTGCCAATAGCTGTTAATCAACAGTTTAAGAATTTAAAAATTTAAAAATCAATTATTCAGTTATGTGATTTTTATACCAATGTTCAGCAATATCCTGACGACGGCATACCCAGACACGATCGTGCATTTGAATGTAGTCGAGAAATTTTTGTAAGGCTTTAAAACGACCCGGATGCCCTAAAATACGGCAATGCATTCCAATTGACATCATTTTTGGTGCAGTTTCTCCCTCTGCATACAACACATCAAAACTATCTTTTAAATATTGAAAAAACTGTTCTGAATTATTAAATCCACCTGGTGAACAGAACTTCATATCGTTACATTCTAAAGTATAAGGAATAATTAAATGGGCTCGGGATGCACCCGCAGCATCGGTAAGTGTGGTCCAAAAAGGCAGGTCATCACCATAATAATCAGAGTCATATTGTATTTGTGGGAACTCTGCAAGTAACTGACGAGTATTGGGGCTGTCACGTCCGGTGTACCAACCTATCACTTTATTTTCAAACAAGTTTTCTAAAAAAGATAGGGCCTGTTCCATGTGCTGTTTTTCTACTTCAATATCGGTATCTTGATAGTGAAGCCAGCGGTAGCCATGAGACACTACATCATAATCAGCTTGCTTAATGGCTTCTACAATATAAGGATTGCGGGCAAGCGCCATTGCAACTCCAAAAATGGTCATTGGAAGCTTGCGCCGTTCAAACTCACTATGAATGCGCCAAAATCCAGCACGTGAACCATATTCGTACATTGAGTCCATCGACATGTGTTTAGCTGGGTAGCTTGCAGCACCAATGATCTCTGATAAAAACTGTTCCGAACCTTCATCGCCGTGCTCAATATGTTTTTCGCCACCTTCTTCATAATTAAGCACAAATTGCACAGCAACCTTGGCATTATTAGGCCATTTAACCTGTGGGGGCTGTCCGTGATAACCGATTAAATCACGTGAATAAGGAGACTTTTGAATTTGCTCAATGAGCTCGGCGCCAGATAGATAAGATTCGGTCACGATTGCTCTCCTTTTGTTCAATTTTTCATAAATATTTAAAAAATCAGCTTGCATATTTTTATAGATGGACTGATATTGAAGATATGAAGATCTTCAAAATAAATTAAAAGCAGTACGTTTAAGTCAGGAGATAACAAACCATTACACCATCAAAATGTACAATTGAAGTCAGTTCATGCATGCTTAAAACATGCCAACATAAAAAAGTTTTGCATAGAAAAGATCCACAGTAAGAAAGAGAGGATGGTATTTATGAATATAGAAATCCGTACAGATAAAAACATCCATAATAGCGAACGTTTAATTACTTATGTACGTGCAGAACTTACTCAAGAATTCCAACGTCATAGCGAACGTATTACGCATTTCTCGGTTCATTTTAGTGATGAAAATGGGGACAAAAGTGGTGACAAAGATATCCACTGTATGATTGAAGCACGTCCTTCAGGTTTGAAACCAGTTGCAGTGCACCATAAAGCAGGAAATATTGATGCTTCAATTCATGGTGCAATTGAAAAATTAAAACGTAGCCTCGAACATACTTTTGAGAAAAAAGAACACCCGAGAGGTGGGCAACCAGAATTCATTGATGATGAAGTTTAATTGAAAACGGTAAAAAGCCCTTCGGGGCTTTTTTTATATCTGATGAAAATAAAACTATTCACAACATTAGGTTTGCAATGCAATGCAATCAACCTCTAAAATCTGGAGAAGAGATTAGGCATAATAGCCCTAATATATTTTTGAGAGATGGTCATGTTAACCACCCAGCAGCAAGCTTTAATTAAAGCCATAGAAGAATTAGAACTCGCGCAAGTGCAAAAATTACTTGCTGAAGGACTTGATCCGAACTTTATTGATCCGGAACAGGGGCCACCTGTATCAATTATCTGTGACGGAATTTTTAAATGGTGGGAAAATGTATCGGAAGCTTATGAAGCAGGTACACCATTATCAAAAGAAGAAAAGCAACAAGCGTTACAGGTTTACCTTGAGATTCTCGAAGCTTTGATTCAGGCTAAAGCCAATGTACATCTTTGGGATGCAGAAGAGTTTTACGGTCCATTATGGGATGCTGCAAGCTCGGCATGTGCGCCAGCTGTTCAGCGTTTACTCGATGAAAAAGTTGATCCAAACTCACGTGATGAAGAAGGACTCACTATTTTATCTTCAATCAGTCAATTGTTCTTTGATTGTGAATTTGATGAAATAGATTGGTCAGAATCGCTTGAAGAAGAGCGTGAAACATTAGAATTATTGCGCCGTCATGGGGCTAAAATGACAAAAGAATTAACTGCTTGATTGGATATTAAAATGAAAATAGTACAAATTTTAACTTTTGCTCTCACCACTGTTGCTGCAGGAAGTACTTTTGCCGCAGAGTTCTCGTTTGACCGCCCAGGGGCAGGAATGGGGACGGGTATTACCCCTGTAGGGAATTTGGCTTGGGAGCAAGGTTTACCTAGCGCAACTTATACAGAGTCGACTATTGATGGTGTTAAAGAAAAGACTGTAACTGTAAATGAGGATATGTTGTTCCGTACAGGTTTGGGTCGTGACTTAGAATTACAGTTAGGATGGCAGGGTCCAGCATGGACTCAAACCAAACGTGCGGGTAAAAAAACTGACAATTCAGGTTTTGGTGACGTAAGCATCGGTTTAAAAAAAGCGATTGATTTAAAAGATGACAGATTGTCTATGGCGGTGTTGGCTGAGGCCGTCATTGCAACCGGAAATGATGAATTTACGGCACATGACGACATTTATAGCCTTACCTCTGCGGTAGCTTACGAATATAGTGATTTAGTGGGTACTTCAATTACCATGCGTTATGAAGTGCAAAATAGTGATTGGGCTGTAACAGCAATCCCAACGATTGATTATAAAATCGCAGGTAAACTTTCAGGATATTCTGAGTTTATTTACCGTAAAGCTGAAAGCCAAGACTATGAATATGGTCTAGGCACAGGTTTAGTTTATGCAGTCAATAATCGTACTCAGCTCGATGCAAGCATAGGAGTCGATTTGAACGGTCAAGACAAGAGCTATAACGGTGGCTTAGGCGTGGCATTCTTGTTCTAATCAAAGCAATTTAAATTTATGTTAATGAAAAAGCTTATACATCAGGGAATTCTTTATTTTCTAGCAGTTATTGTTTGTGTATTTAGCCAGTTGGTTTCTGCACAAGACAAGTTGCTGTCACCCGAACAAGCTTTTTCATTTTCGGTTGAATCTTCTGAGCCGCATACTGCGAGTTTATCTTGGCAGATTCAGCCAAATTACTATCTATATCAGCATAAATTTACCGTACAACAAGGTACTCAACCTTTAGCTTTAAAGTTACCTAAAGCTGTTGCTCAATATGATGAAAATTATGGGCAAAGTCAGGTTTACTACCAT
Organism: Acinetobacter sp. AC1-2; assembly: GCF_016124155.1. NCBI lineage: Bacteria > Pseudomonadati > Pseudomonadota > Gammaproteobacteria > Moraxellales > Moraxellaceae > Acinetobacter > Acinetobacter sp. AC1-2. Next base: position 193,973 of record NZ_JABFFO010000003.1, on the reverse strand, counting down.
CAAGTTAATTTTCAAATTAAGACAAAGCCTTCAGAACACTACAGTGTGACTTGGCAAGGTTGTGCCAAAGACCGTATTTGCTACCCACCTCAAACAATTGAGTTTCAAACTGATGCAGATGGCTTGGTGGGTGTGCAAAACCAAGCAGGAACAGCGCAAAAACGATTGTTGGATTTAGCAAATACGCAACCAAATGCCTCTTCAGATTCAGAATCTTTAGAAAAAGAGCAGAGTACACAGACGGCTGTTGATACAACTACACCACAAATTGCACAAGATCAGATCTGGTCTGCGAAGTTAATTGAACACTCACTTTGGTATGGGATTTTATTATTTCTAGGTTTAGGCATGCTGCTCGCATTTACGCCATGTTCTTTACCGATGCTTCCTATTTTAACTTCGTTGATTATTCGAGAGCATAAAGGTTTAAAAGCTTGGGTGATTGCACTTACTTTTGTCTGTAGTATGGCATTAGTTTATGCAGGCTTGGGTTTAATTGCTTCTTCAGCAGGCTTAAATTTCCAACGCTGGTTACAACAGCCTGCGACTTTAATTGCTTTTAGTTTGCTGTTTATAGTATTTGCTCTGAACCTATTTGGCTTGTTTGAACTTCGTTTGCCGCAAACATGGTTAAACCGACTTGACCGCATTCAGTCCATGCAACAAGGCGGCACTTTGATTGGTGCTGGCGTCATGGGTGTGGTTTCTGCGCTCTTGGTGGGTCCTTGTATGACTGCACCTCTGGCTGGAACATTATTATTTATTTCTCAAACACAAAACCAATGGCAAGGAGCTTTGCTTCTGTTTTGTTTGGGATTTGGGATGGGGATTCCCTTATTACTCGCGAGCATATTAGGTGCAAAATTTTTACCTAAAGCTGGCGACTGGATGCATCAGATTAAAGTGATTTTTGCTTTCCTGATGTTGGGTTTAAGCCTTTACTTTATTCGTCCTTTATTACCTGATTGGGGCATGCAAGTACTTAGTTTAGTACTAGGTCTCGCTTTTATAGCCTATGCTGTTTATCAGTTTTTCTGGAAAAAAGGGCAGCTACAATGGCTCTATGCGATTTTATTGTTAATCGTTACACCTTTTGTAGCCTATAACCAGTATCAACATATTCATAATCGAAATTTGCAAAGTTCTGATCACATGGCTGAGTGGCATGTTGCGGCTAGCGCGGCAGACTTCCAAAAGATTTTAGCGGCTGCCCCAGCTGATCGGGCTATTGTAGTTGATGTTTATGCAGACTGGTGTGTTGCCTGCCAACCGATTGAACACCGTATTTTAAAAGCACCCGAGGTTCAATCTGCTCTTGCACCATATTATTTAATTAAGCTTGATTTGAGCCATTATGATCAGTCACATGAGGCTCTACTGAAACAATGGAACATTTTAGGGCCACCGACCTATTTATTCTTAAGCCCAGAGCAAAAAGAAATTCGTGCGTTGCGTTTAACTGGTGCCTTTAGCCAGCAAGAACTTTTACAGCAACTCGCTAGTTTGGCAAAACTAAAAGAATCATAGCGTATTAACAGCCTCAGTCTGATGAAATGTACGTACCTGATTACGTCCTGAGGCTTTTACGGCATAAAGCACTTGGTCTGCCTGCCGAATAACAAGATATGGATCCTTTGCAAATGCTGAACTACTTATTCCAAAACTTGCACTAATATGAATGGGATTATTTTGAGTACTAAAAACTGGCAGTTCTTCTAGAGCATGGCGGCAGCGCTCAGCAATTTTTTCTGCTTGAATAATATCGGTATGGGGGAGTAGTAAAATAAACTCCTCTCCACCAAAGCGACCAATAATATCTTCACTACGCAAGTTTTTTGACAGACATTGAGCAATTTCAATTAAGACCTGATCTCCTTGATGATGTCCGTATATATCATTAATTTTTTTAAAGTGATCAATATCAAGAAGTACGACCGCATAATCAAATTGCTGTTGATGCATTGACTCCAAATGAGTATTTAAACTACGCCTGTTTAATACATTGGTTAATGGGTCGAGTTGGCTTAGGCGTTGAATATAAGTTTCGCGCTGACGCCATTGGGTGAGTAATATTTCAAATAAAATAAAACAAGCCAATAAAATGGGCATAATAAAAAATGCCATACTCCCTAACCAAAAGGGGTTAGTTTGAGCACGTTGCATATCAATAAGATTAAATAACGGCGCATAAGGTAAAGTACCTCTCATGCTTAAATAAGTACATACCGCTAAAATAATGGTCGCAGGTATAAGGGCGCTATAAACAATTTTTCGGTCGAATAACACGAGTCCCACACCAATGGTACCGACATAACCCACCATGGTTGCAGGGCTAATGCTGCCAATTAAATATCCATCGTGGCATAGCATGAGTGCAAAGAATTGCACGCTAATAAATGGAATTACTTTTTGAGCCCATTCTTGGTTTTTGTAGAGGTAGCAAGGAATAATTACTAAGACTAATACAAATAAGGTGAATAGATGTAACCAGATTTGCGACTGAACGAGAGGTAAATTTGTCCATTGCCAAACACTTGGCGTAATTAAAATATAACCTTTCCATAAAATCCAACTAAAATTCATTACAAAGCTAAGTGTGAGCATGAGTGCGCTTTTTTGTAATGGCGTCCAGTTAATGATGTGATTATTGTGGATGAAATCGATTATCACCTGTTTTGTTTTATGTATGGGATGAGTGATTAAACGACTTTTCATAATAAGTAAGGGCTCCTAAGTACAGATGCCTCTTTTGTTAGACTATCCTAAAATTGGATTGTTTAAATAATTTATATTTTAAACATAACATGATTTTGAATTTAAATATGATGACTTTTTATAAAGAAAATAATGTGAAAAGTTTTATTCACTGTTCACATCATTTATAGATAAATTAAGTTTTATCGAGTTCATGAGCAAATTCAGCAATATCTGCCAAAGCTTGTTTTGCTTCATCAAACCATGCATTAAACATCTGGAAGTTATGCCACATACCTGTATAAAGTTTGAATTGAACTTTAACACCTGCATCTTCGGCTTTTTCTCTAAAACGCTTGGCATCGTCTAATAATATTTCTTTAGAACCTACTTGAACCAAAGTCGGCGGTAGGCCATGCAAGTCATCGAAAATAGGCGAAACACGTGGGTCATCGGCTGTAATCTGATTGCCAATATAATGTTGGATCCCTGTTTGCAGGGCTTCAAGCGAAAGCAGGGCATCATGTTTCTGGTTAAATCTTAATGATTCGCTTGTCAGCGTTAAATCTAAAAAAGGCGACAATAAAATAAGACCACTTGGCATGAGCTCAGGTTGTTCTTTTAAGCGTAAACAAAGTGCTAGTGCTAAATTCGCTCCGCACGAATCCCCCGATAAAATAATATCTTTTGGCTGAACACCTTGTACTACTAAAGATTGATAGATGTCATATAGAGCTTCGGTTGCCTCAGGGTATGGGTGTTCAGGCGCAAGTGGATAGTCCACATGAATAACTTGCATTTGGGTGCGAGCAGCCAAATCTGTCATAAAAGCATGGTGTGTTTTGACACTGCCAAGAAAAAAAGCACCGCCGTGAATGTGAAAAATCATTTGAGTAGCATGATCTTGTGGTTTGATTTCTTCACCTTTAATGCCTGCCAGCCGAATCGGGCGCACAGAAACATTTTTTTGTCGTGGAAAAGCACGACACATTTGGTCTAAAACAGGACGTAAGGCAGTAGGCGGTAAATTTAGCTGACTTGGCTTGCGAATTGTTGTTTTAAGAAAAGTTTCTGTAAAGTAATATTTCCAAACATTTGATATATTCATAGAGCATCCATTTTTATGCTAGTTTCTTGTTTTCTTGTAAATTTTATTTTGCAAGATTACAAGGTTACACGAAACAGTCACATTCAAAAATTGCAATATCTTTGCGACTTCTGAATACTAAAATCTTGAAAGACCCAAGGATATTACAAAAATGAAAAAGATTGCTTTAGCTTTAGGACTCATTGGTATGGCTGCATTTGCCAATGCGGCTGATTCACTCAATGGAACGGTATGGAAAACAATTGATGATCAGACCAATAAGCCAAAAGCCGTAGTTAAATTTACGGAACAGAAGGATGGAACCTTAACTGCAACCATTCAAAACATTTTGACACCAGGCGAAGAAAACGTTTGTACAAAATGTGAAGGTCCGTACAAAAACAAACCACTTAAAGGTGTCACCATTGTACATAATTTAAAAAATGTAGGTGATAACAGTTATGAAAACGGTACGATTTTAGATCCTAAATCTGGCAAAACTTACAAATTGAAAGGTGAGTTAACAGATGGCGGTAAGAAGCTTAAATTACGTGGATATATTGGCGTTTCTGCACTTGGTCGTAACCAAACATGGATTCGCGCTAACTAAAAGTTTTAATAAAAAAACGAGCCAAATGGCTCGTTTTTTTATGCTTGGATATTTTGATATATCGCTTCATCAAAACCGACGATAAAACCTTGAGAGGTTTGTAAAACTGGTCTTTTAATTAAACTTGGTTGAGCAATAAGTGCTTCAATAAGATGGTCTTCACTGCTTAACGCATGCGTTTGTTCTTCTTCTGATAGCTTACGCCAAGTGGTTCCTTTTTTGTTTAGAACCGTGTCTTGTCCAATTTCTTTTAACCAAATTTTTAGGGTATCTACATCAATCCCTTGTTTTTTATAATCATGAAAATCATAGTTAAGCCCTTTAGCTTGCAAGGCATCAAATGCTTTTTTCATTGAATTACAGTTTTTGATTCCATAAATTTTTAACATTTTATCGGACCATGTCAAAAAGAGAGAGCACACAGCCTAACCCAAAAAGCATTTGAGCACTACTTTATACAGATACTTTTAAAACAAATGAAAAATTATGATTAATCGAAAGAGAAATGTCATGTTATTGTCATAAGACAAGGCGATAATGAGCTTAATAAGAAGAAGTTAAAACTAAAAGAACTTAGCGCAAAAAATAAGAGATTGAAAAGAGAAAACCCGCATTTAATCATCCTGATCATGCGGGTCTCATTTCAACGTCCAATGTCACATCCTTGCAAATAAACTTATCATAAGTTTATTTTATCTTCCTACGGCGTCCTATCCTTTTGCGTCATCCTGACTGCTTCCCTGTGCCGTGCAGCTATAATGCCGTTAAAGTTGTGTAAGAAAAATACTCAAAAACGACATATGCTGTAAGCGAAAACGACAATGCAAGTGAACGAGTGTTCACTTACTCTTGAATTTTATAGTCGATGATAACGGGTGCATGGTCGCTAAACCATTGATCTTTAAAGACCCAGGCATTGGTTGTACGTGCTTTCCAGTCTGGTGAGCAGGCTTGATAGTCAATACGCCATCCTACATTTTTTGCACGAGCTTGACCGCGATTTGACCACCATGAATAAAGTTCTGCTTCTGCTCGAACTACACGGAAGGTATCAACATAGCCAAGTTCATCATAAATATGGTCAAGCCATGCACGTTCATGCGGTAAACAGCCAGATGATTTTTGATTACCTGACCAGTTTTTAATATCAATCCGTTTATGAACGATGTTGTAGTCACCACAAATGATCACTGACTTATTTTCATCACGCCATTGCTTCAAGATTTTCGCGTATTCACCTAAAAATAAATCTTTACGTGCTTGCGCTTCTTCACCACTTGAGCCTGAAGGTAAGTATAATGATGCAATATGTACTGGATGTGACAAACCTAAATCGAATTCAGCAGAAATAAAGCGACCTTGACTGTCAGCCAACTCAAACCCTAAACCATCTTTAACAGAGACGAAGGGTAGGCGGCTATATATGGCAGTTCCTGCGTAACCTGCACGCTCTGCTGGAAAGAGATGGGTATGCCATCCTTCGGGTCTAAATTTTTCAGTCCATTGTTCATGGGTAATGCGGCTTTCCTGCATGCATACGACATCGGCATCTGATTGTTCTAACCATTCAAGTAAGCCTTTCGTCACCGAAGAACGCAAGCCATTTACGTTAATGGAAACGACTCGAAGAATTTTTACATCACTTGGATACTGATCCTTTGGTATCATGCGAAAATTTAACCTCAATTGTGAATTTGGAGCACCTCATGACAACGCCTGTGTCATTTAACCCGCAAGCATTTATCGAACTCGCATTATCACGCGGTGTGCTTAAATTTGGTGAGTTTACTTTAAAATCTGGACGCGTGAGTCCTTATTTTTTTAATGCAGGCCTACTCAACGATGGTGAAGCTTTATCTCTTTTGGCACAAGGCTATGCCGATAAATTAACACAATGCCAAAATGTTGATGTTATTTTTGGACCAGCTTACAAAGGCATTCCGTTTGTAGCAGCGACTGCTGTTGCCTTGTCGCAAGTACACAACAAAAGTGTGCCATGGGGCTTTAACCGTAAAGAAGCAAAAGATCATGGTGAAGGTGGTGTTTTAGTTGGTGCTGCGGTTGAAGGTAAAAAAGTCTGGATTATTGATGACGTAATTACCGCAGGTACAGCCATTCGTGAAGTCGTAACGATTTTGAAAAATGCTGGTGCAACTATCGCTGGTGTTTTAGTTGCGCTAGATCGTCAAGAACGTGGTCAAGGTGAACTTTCTGCAATCCAAGAAGTTCAAAAAGAATTAGAAATTCCTGTGCATGCACTCATTACTATGAAAGATTTAATGGATTATTTAGATGCGAAAGGCGAAAAAGAAGCGCTAGCAAATATGCAAGCTTATCGCGAGAAATACGGAATCTAAGAGTTAGGTGTGGAAAAGGAAGCTGTGGCTTCCTTTTTTATAATTTAATTATTGAGTTGATCTAATGGCATTGATTAAATGATAGTCATTTGGGTGGAAATCATAAAAAAGCCGTTTAAGAGCACTGAGCCTTATAATGATTTAGACTAAGTTTTTGATTGTTATACGGAAGATTTAATAATTTCGTATAAGCTGTATTATGTTAATTTGACTTTGTTGCACAAACCTACCGATAAGGTCTATGACATGGAAGTGAAGTTCAAAACCGAAATGAATGAGTACCACTATAAGCCTAAAATCTCATTCAACGGCTCAGCAACAGAATGCTATACTAAGTTATCCGAAGCTTTACAAAAACTTATAAAATGAAAAAGATCCTAATTAGCCTACTTGCTATTTCAGCAATCAGTACAATTCAAGCGAAAGAATATCCAAACTATGCAGATGAAAAGAAATATTTACAGATGCTAGAAAAAGTTTACCCACAATTAGAAATCATTGTTCGTGGTAAATTGATATTGAATAACGCTGAAAATGATGTAAAGGTTCTGGTCAATAAAGATAAAAAAGAAGTGTGTTCTATGGCAAATGCAGTTATAAACGCTGACAACATTATTGTAAATAACACAGTCCATGAGTCTTATTTTGAATCAACAAACTATCTCCAAAATTTTATGACTTCAGAAGGTGCTGATAATCTAAAACAAGAATTACGGTTATCAGGCTTTAAGTGTGATTAAAATGAAAATTAAGTACTTACACAAAATTTAGAACAGTCCCAAGGCCCATAAATAGGGCCTTTCGATCATCTGATTAACATAAAATCTCTTATGCGAATCACTTCTTACACTCCATCGTCATGCCCAACTTGTCTTGTTGACCTTGTTCAGTCATTACCCAAGGACGAAAAAGAAGCGCTAGCAAACATGCAAGCTTATCGCGAAAAATATGGTATTTAAAAATAAAAGGCATACCTCTAAATAGGGGGGATGCCTTTTTAATATTTTTACTTAGAACTGATAATTCAAACGTAATAACACATTACGAGGTGTGCCCGGCATGCTGTCAGAGCGCCAGTATTCTTTATTGGTCAGGTTATTCACTGCAATAGTGACATTCCAAGGGTCTGCACTATAGCCAATCGCTGCATCGACACGGTTAAAGCCTTCCATTTTTACTTGATTATTAATATTTGGATAATAAGAGCCCACATAGGTCACACCCACTTCGGTATACCACTGCTCGGTTGGTAAATAACGAACAAATAAATTACCCGTGTTCTTAGATGTATTTGCTAAATAGTTGCCTTCTTGTTCAGGCTTTTGTTTGTCTTCTTTTACTTTTGCATCTGTGTAGCCATAACCACCGCGAATAAAGACATTATCTAGTACACGGCCAATAAAACTAAATTCAAGACCACGAGATTGATGCTGACCGGCCGTTGCCCATACTTCTGGTTCTTCATTAGGCTTTGGTTTATAGCGGATATTATTTTTACGAATATCAAAGACCGAAAATTGAGTATTTAAACGACTATCTAACCATTCGCTTTTTACCCCAACTTCGTATTGCTCGTTATATTGAGGCTCTTTATCCATTTTTGTGACATCAGTGCTTCCAGTAACTTGGTTAACACCCATTTGTCCACCAAATGGTGCAAAGCTCTTAGAGTAAGACGTATAAAAACTATGTTCAGGAAGCGGTTGCCATACCAAGCCAACATTCGGGCTAAAGCTGCCATCTTTTACATTACGGTGTTCTTTAGTCAGCTTGTTGGTGGTTGAAAAGTCAAAGTAATCGTAGCGCACACCCATCATGAGTTTAAGTTGGTCATTTAGACCAATTAAATCTTGAATAAATACGCCGTAAGTTGTGCCTTCATTATAGTTATGCTGACTAATCTTTAATGGGCCATTGCCACGACTGTACTCTCGTTCACCAGTGATTGGATTAACGTAACCATAAATGGCTGACCCATTTTGAGTTTTATTGGCTAGACGTGGCTCTCGCTGTTCATAAGTCCAGTCTGTACCCAACATAATTTGGTGTTCAAGCGAGCCTGTTTTGAACTTGCCCTTAATATCAAAGGTATTCGTCGTTGTTTTATTGCTGGTTTGTTGCCAGTAGTAAATTTGGTCGATGTAACCTTTTTTAGTACAAGACTCATTCTTTGAGTTTTTACCATCTAAACCACAATAAGTCCCAGAATAAAAGTGGTCAAAGTTCTGTTCTGCTTGTCGGTAACTTGCTGCCCAGTGGAAGTTCCAATCAGGCGCATATTGGTAATTTACGTCAGTACGCACAACTTGCAAAATATCATCAACATAATCTCCGTCTTGCGCAAATCCTGTTTTGATAGAGGTTCCCACAGGCAAGTTTTCATATGCTGGACCACGATCAGGCACACGACCTAATTTGTCATAGGTATATTGTGTAGTCCAAGTAAGCGTTCCATCATCATTTTTATACGTAAAACTTGGTGAAAACATCTCAATTTTATTTTCAATACCAGAGCGGAAGCTACCTGACTCGCCATATTCTCCCGTAAGGCGTACTGCTAAATTGTCATTAATTACTTGGTTAATGTCAGCAGTGGTTCCATAGTTATCGTATGAACCTGCATAACCGCCAACTGAACTTTTAGAGTCGAAATTGGCGAATTTACTCACCATATTCACAACCCCACCACCAGCACTACGGCCATATAAAACAGAGGCGGGGCCTTTTAAAATTTCAATACGCTCAATATTGGCAGTACTACGGCGTACTTGCCCACTTTCACGTATACCATCACGGTAAATATCGCCTGTATCAGCACCAAAACCACGAATGGTAATGCCATCACCACGCATATCGTAATTGGTAGATACCCCTGGGGTACCTTGCAGCATAACGCTTAAATCATTTGATCCATAAATTTTATATTTCTGAACATCAATGGTATCAACGGTTTGAGGGATATCTTTTTTATCTAAGCCATTACGTGTGACATTGGCTTTGTCATAGTCGATATAGCTTTTAATTGGGTCTAACTCACTCATAGCCTCAATTTTTATGGTGGGCATGGTCGCTGCAACTTTCGAGGATGAGTTACTAGAGTCTTCAGCGTATACACCTTGAATATTCAAGATCATTAAACTGAGTAAGCTGAGCGGGAACAAACGCTTAATTGGGGGAGATGATGTAGAAATTCTTAACATAAAATAAAATCAATTAACAAAAATAAAAGTATTAATGATAATTATAATCATTTCTTTGTTTAGAATAAAAGAACTATTGTCTTTAAAATTTATGAGATTGCTTTTTTAAGTCTTTATTTTGAAAGGTTGTAGTGATTGCTCAAGCTAACAAGGAGGGGTATTGATTAGCTTGAGTTATTAATTTGGATTAAGAAGATGTTTTTAGAGATGAAAGTAAATATTTAATTTAAGCATTATTTTTGAGAACATCTAAAATATCCATTTCTGGATCATAATTCTCGTCAATCGTTTTACAAATTGCTTGTCCAACAATCACATGTGTGCCATTAAAGGTCATGCTGGGTGCTTCATATACTTCCCAGCCGTGATTCAGTGCTTTAGTTACTCGTGCACAAAAAGCAGAGTCATCAGGGCCGGTTAAATAGCGATAAAGTTTCATCTTTAGCCTTTAAAAATAATATTTTATGGTCATAGTTTAACTGAATTTACTTGAGTTCTAGTTAAAGGAATAACAGATAACGATTTACTGAAATTAAGAAAAACGAGTGAAAAATCTCAGCTATACTCATGCTAATTTAAATTTTATGAAGAGCTTGAGCATGCGTGTACTTGTCGTCATGGATCCGATTGAAACCGTAAATCTTAAAAAGGATTCAACCATGGCAATGTTGTGGGCGGCGAGCCGTCGTGGACATGAATTGGGTTATGCATTACAACAAGATTTATATATCGATCAAGGTAAGGCTTACGGTCTAATCTCACCATTAAAAGTATTTGAAGATTACAATCATTATTACGAATTGGGCGAAAAGAAAAAAGAATCTATCGCGGCTTACGATGTGGTATTGATGCGTAAAGATCCACCGTTTGATATGAATTTTGTCTATACAACTTACGTGCTTGAACAAGCTGAACGCGAAGGTTCATGGATTATCAATAAGCCTCAGTCATTGCGTGATTGCAATGAAAAGCTATTTGCAACGCAATTCCCAGAGCTGCAAGTACCTACACTTGTAACATCGCAACAAAGTTTAATTCGTGAATTTCTTAAAGAACATGGCGATGTCATTGTGAAACCACTTGATGGTATGGGTGGTACGGGAATTTTCCGTTTATACCAAGACGGTGTAAATATTGGTTCTACTTTAGAAATGCTTACAGAGTTAGGTACTCGTCCAATTATGGCTCAGCGTTATATTCCTGAAATTGTAGAAGGGGATAAGCGTATTTTGATGGTAAATGGCGAGCCTATTCCTTACTGTCTAGCTCGTATTCCACAAAATGGTGAAGTGCGCGGTAACTTAGCGGCAGGTGGCTTAGGTCAAGCGCGTCCGCTCACTGAAAACGATAAGCTGATCGCAGCTAAAATTGGTCCTTTCTTGCGCGAAAAAGGTTTGATTTTTGTTGGTTTAGATGTAATTGGCAATTATGTCACTGAAATTAATGTCACCAGCCCAACATGTATTCGTGAAATTGATGCTCAATTTGGTACATCAATTGCTGATAATCTGTTTGATGTATTAGAAGCTGGTCGTACGGCTTAATTATTTATTTCAGGTGATTTTCAGCGGTATTTATGGGAAATCACCTGAAAATATATGAATTAATAAAATCACAATATGAAATACGCTAGTGCTTTGTAGGCATATTTTCAAAAAAGCACATCTTTCTGTTATAAACGAGTGAAATTAGCTTTTCGTTAATGAAGCTTTAGGATTAAAATAAACGGCTACAAAAATAGATGACAATTTCCATTGTTTTTTGAGTTGAAGAATTAGACCGTGACCGATTCACAGCAAAGCAAACCCAAACATGTCATGATGATGGCTGCCGGTACAGGCGGACATGTTTTTCCAGCCCTCGCCGTAGCCAAACAACTTCAACAACAAGGTTGTCAGGTTTCGTGGTTAGCCACGCCAACAGGTATGGAAAATCGTTTATTAAAAGATCAAAATATTCCAATTTATCAAATTGATATTCAAGGTGTTCGTGGGAACGGTGTGATCCGTAAACTTGCTGCGCCTTTTAAAATTTTAAAAGCGACTTTAAGCGCAATGCGCTATATGAAACAGCTTAAAGTTGATGCTGTTGCTGGATTTGGCGGTTATGTTGCGGGGCCTGGTGGTTTAGCAGCACGATTGTTAGGTATTCCAGTACTTATTCACGAGCAAAATGCGGTTGCTGGTTTTACCAATGCACAGCTAGCGCGTGTTGCTAAAGTCGTGTGTGAAGCATTTCCAAATACTTTTCCTGTTAGCGACAAAGTTGTCACAACTGGAAATCCGGTACGTCGTGAAATCACCGATATTTTAAGCTCTAAGTGGCGTTATGATGCGCGTGAGCAAGCGGGACAACCTTTAAATATTTTAATTGTCGGCGGTTCTTTAGGTGCAAAAGCGCTTAATGAACATTTACCGCCAGCGCTCAAAAAAATACAAGTTCCACTCAATATTTTTCATCAAAGTGGTCAACAGCAAGTTGAAGCAACTCAAGCACTTTATGCAGATGCACCAGCCAACTTAAAGGTGCAGGTTTTGCCGTTTATTGAAGAGATGGCAAAGGCTTATAGTGAAGCTGATTTAATTATTTGCCGAGCTGGAGCATTAACGGTGACGGAAGTTGCAACAGCAGGCGTTGCTGCAGTTTTTGTACCACTTCCGATAGCAGTTGATGATCACCAAACTGCAAATGCCAAATTTCTGGCTGATATCGGTGCTGCAAAAATTTGCCAGCAATCGACTATGACACCAGATGTTTTAAATGAATTGTTCACTTCGCTGATGAACCGCCAATTACTTACAGAAATGGCAGTGAAAGCGCGTCAACATGCCCAACCAAATGCGACTCAGCATGTGGTTGATCTTATCCAAAAAATGTAATCGGATTTACTATGTCTCCATCAACAGCTGCGAACCAAGCAAAAAAACTGATTAAAGTGCCTGAAATGCGCCGTATCAAACACATTCATTTTGTGGGGATCGGTGGTGCTGGGATGTGTGGCATTGCAGAGGTATTGGGTAACCAAGGTTATAAAATTTCTGGTTCAGACATTAAAGCATCTAAAACTACAGAACAATTAGAGCAAAATGGCATCAAGGTTTATATCGGCCATCAAGCGGAAAATATTAAAAATGCCAATGTGCTTGTAGTTTCTACAGCGATTGATCCAGAAAATCCGGAAATTAAAGCAGCGATTGAACAACGTACTCCAATCGTACGCCGTGCAGAGATGCTAGGTGAGCTTATGCGTTACCGTCATGGTATTGCTGTAGCTGGTACGCATGGTAAAACCACAACGACTAGTCTTTTAACTACCATGTTGGCTGAAGAAAATCTTGACCCAACTTATGTTATTGGTGGTTTGCTTAATAGCACAGGTGTAAATGCTGCACTTGGTGAAAGTCGTTTTATCGTGGCTGAAGCTGATGAGTCAGATGCGTCTTTCCTTTATTTGCAGCCAATGGCAGCGATTGTAACGAATATCGATGCTGACCATATGGATACCTATGAAGGTAGCTTTGATAAATTAAAAGATACGTTTGTACAGTTCCTTCATAACTTACCATTTTATGGTTTGGCTGTAGTTTGTGGTGATGACGCCAACATTCGTGAAATTATGCCACGTGTAGGCCGTCCAGTTATTACTTATGGTTTTAATGAAGATAACGACATTCGCGCAATTGATGTTGAACAAGATGGTATGCGTTCACACTTCACGGTGTTACGTAAAGGTCGTGAGCCGCTACGTTTAACCATCAACCAACCAGGCATGCATAATATTTTGAATGCTTTGGCTGCTATTGGTGTTGCGACTGATGAAGGTGTTTCTGATGACGCAATTAGTCGTGCTTTAGCAGGCTTTAGTGGTGTTGGTCGTCGCTTCCAAGTACAAGGTGAATTCGAACTTGCCGATGGTAACGTTAAGCTAATTGATGACTATGGTCACCATCCGAAAGAAGTAGAAGCGACTATTAAAGCTGCTCGCCAGAGCCATCCGGATCGTCGTTTGGTTATGTTATTCCAGCCACACCGTTACTCTCGTACCCGCGATTGTTTTGATGACTTTATTGAAGTGCTTTCTCAAGTCGATCAATTATTATTACTGGAAGTTTATCCTGCCGGTGAGAAGCCTATTGTAGGTGCAGACAGCCGTACTTTGGCGCGTAGTATCCGTTTACGTGGACAGGTGGAACCGATTTTGGTCGATCCGGTTGAAGGTAATTTGCAAAACATCATGCAAAATGTGTTACAACCAAATGACTTGTTATTAACGCAAGGTGCGGGTAACGTTGGAGCAATTTCAGTAGAACTTGCACAACACCATTTGTATGTGAAATAAACAAAAATATTGAATTATCGGGTTAAGGATTTAAACGTGTCAAATGCTACAAAATTCGGCAAAGTTGCCGTGCTATTTGGTGGGAAATCGGCTGAGCGTGCTGTGTCTTTAGATAGTGGTCAGGCAGTTCTGGATGCTTTATTGCGTTCAGGTGTTCAGGCTGAAGCATTTGATCCGCAAGACCGCAGTGTGACTGAACTTGTAAATTATGATCGTGCATTTATTGTACTGCATGGTCGTGGCGGTGAAGATGGCCAGATTCAAGGTGTACTTGAATGGTTAAATCTGCCTTATACCGGAACAGGTGTACAAGGTTCTGCGATTGGCATGGATAAAGTCAAAACCAAGCAAATCTGGCAAGGTAGCGATTTACCTACAGCGCCATATCGCATTATCACTAAAGAAACAGATTTAGATGCGGTTATTGCTGAGTTAGGCTTGCCTGTCATTATCAAACCTGTACATGAAGGCTCAAGCGTGGGCATGAGTAAGGTTGAGAAAGCAGAAGACTTTGCTGCTGCAATTGAAAAGGCGACTCAGCACGATGCTGTTGTGATGGCAGAAAAATGGATCACAGGTCGTGAATTCACAATCTCGTTCTTAAATGGACAGCCTTTGCCAGTTATTCGTTTACAACCCCCAGCAGACGTTGCTTTTTATGACTATGAAGCAAAATATGAACGTAATGATGTTGAGTACGGCATTCCTTGTGGTCTAAGTGAGACAGAAGAGAAAAACCTGCAAGCATTGTGCTTACGTGCTTTTCAAGCTGTTGGTGCTGAAGGCTGGGGCCGTATTGATGCGATGCAGGATGAGCAGGGTAATTTCTGGCTTTTAGAGGTAAACACTGTGCCAGGTATGACCAGCCATTCTTTAGTTCCAAAAGCTGCTCAAGCTGTTGGCTATAGTTTTGATGAATTGTGTGTTGCCATTCTTGAGCAAACATTGGAAGGTACGGCTTAAATATGGCACAACTTCCGGCTTCCATGCGCCGTAAACGTGCGGCCATCACCTCTATTCATGATAAACCGCCTACACGTAAGCAGAAGCTTGCGAATGCTGGTGGATGGGTGCTGTTGGTTATTGCTTTTGTAGTGCTGGCAGTCGGAATTTATGGGCTATATAAAGTTATTACAGATGCAAAAGTTGCAAAGCTAGAGGTTGTAGGGTCGACGTCTTCAGTTGAAACACAACAAGTGATGCAGCATGTTGCTCCAATTATAAAAGCGAATTATTTCACATCTGATTTAGAACAGATTCGTGACAAAACATTAGAAATTTCGTGGGTAGACCGAGTTGTCGTATCTCGTGCCTGGCCCAATGGTATTCGTGTTCGTGTTATGCCTCGACATGCCATCGCCCGTTGGGGAACAGGTCGCTTGTTAAGCGATGGAGGCGATGTATTCAGTGAGGCAGAGCCGACAATTCATCCTGAGCTTCCGTTACTACATGGTCCGGTAAGCCAGTCGAAAATGATGATGCGACGCTATAATGAAATCAATCAATTATTCCATCCCGCCAATTTGCGCTTAAAAGAGTTATATCTGACGGAGCGAATGACTTGGTTTATGCAGTTTGATACAGGTTTACGAATTATTGTTGACCAAGATCAAACAATGAATAAGTTGCAACGTTTAAGTCATCTGGCACAATCTGACTTAAAACCGGTGTGGTCGAAAATCTCAGCCATTGATTTGCGATATCGTAATGGATTATCTATTCAATGGAAGAACGCAACACCACCTAAAATTGTGAATGGTCAGTTTGTTGTAACGATTGATGACACAAGCATTGCAGGTGGAACAAAAGCAAAGCCATAATACGTGGCTTTAAAATAGGCAATTTGCCTGGTATTAAACAACAAAGAAATGGTATGAGTGATGAATGAAGCTGTTCCCTCAGTTGTTGCGATTGACATTGGGACGCATAAAGTTTCAGTTTTGATTGGAAAAATTCATGCGCCGGATAACATTCAAGTTATCGGTATGGCAACTGCTCGCAATCGTGGCATGAATAAAGGAAAAATCGTCAGCCTCGATAAAGTCATCGCTGCGATTAAAAATGCTGTTGCTGAAGCGGAAAATATGGCCGAATGTCGCATTCATAGCGCATGGGTATCGATTCCGAGTACCGAGTTGCAAAGTTTTTATGCCTCTGGTCGCACACCAGTCGCTAATCCAGCACATGTTATTACAACAAACGAAGTTGTGCGCGCGTTAGAATTGGCAAAAGCAAGTCATGTGACTTCTGATTACTATTTAGCAAGTGCAGTGCCGTTAGGCTTTGAATTGGGTGATTCTGCTGAATGGGTGCAGAATCCAATTAACATGACTGCCCATAGTATGACAGGACATTATCAGCTCATGATGATGCCTATAGCGACTATGCAAAACCTTGATCGCGCCATGAAAGGTGCAAATATCGGGGTTGAAAAAATGGTGGTATCTTGCTTGGCAACCGCCGAGGCAAGTTTGCTTAAAGATGAAAAAGAATATGGTGTTTGTCTGGTCGATGTTGGCGCAGGCATTACCAATCTTGCGGTTTATCTGGATGGGCGTTTGGCTCTGGCACGTACATTGCAGCGCGGTGGTGAACACGTTACACGTGATATTGCTGCTGTATTGCAAACCACGACAGAAGAAGCTGAACGCATTAAAATTCTGTATGGTTGTGTCGATTTAAGTGCTGTTAAGCCAGATCACATGATTCAGGTAGAAGGAATTGATGGCCCTCAAACCATTAGTCGAATTGAGTTGTCAGAAATTATTATTGCCCGTTATGAAGAGATCTTTAGCCAGATTCGCGATGAACTCGAAAACAGCGGTGCAATTCATGGTTTATACCATGGTGTAGTGCTGACAGGTGATGCTTGTCAAATCGAAGGTATGGTGAGCTTGGCTCGCCGTATGTTGGGGGTATCTGCACATTTGGGCAATCCACCGTTACAGGTTTATGCTGATGATCAGCATCAAGCCGCGTTACGTCGTTCGATGTATGCAACAGCAGCTGGTTTGCTCATGTTTAGCCAAAGTGAGTTGCAAGAAGCTGTTGAAGAGCCTGAAGAGGCAAATGACCGTTCGGTATGGGAACGAATGGTAAATGGCTGGAATGCGTTTAATAGCAAGCTAAAAGCCATTTTTTAGGATGTATGGATTTATTGGTAGAATTGTTAGGAAGTTGTAAGAGAAAACCACTGTACTTGACAAGGTTTGTATTGCACAGCATTCTTAAAATTAGTTATTTTTGAAAATCAAGGCAGTATACGGGCTGAAGTGACTGCCATAATGTATTAGGAACCCTAAAGGTCATGGCCTCATTTGAATTTATAGAAGATGAACTAAACGATGGCAACGGTCAAGCCCGTTTCACTGTATTTGGTGTAGGTGGTGGTGGCGGTAATGCCGTTCAACATATGGTGCAGTCTGATATTCAAGGTGTTAAATTCGTTTGTGCCAATACAGACAAACAAGCACTGGACTGTATGAATGCACCTTTCAAAATTCAGTTAGGCGAGCAAAGTACACGTGGTCTAGGTGCTGGTGCTAACCCTGAAGTAGGGCAAGTTGCAGCAGAAGAAAGCCGTGAAATTATTCGTCACCATCTTGAAGGTACGGATATGGTATTCGTTACCGCTGGTATGGGTGGTGGTACGGGTACAGGTGCGGCACCTGTGGTAGCTGAAGTTGCCAAAGAAATGGGTATTTTGACTGTTGGCGTTGTAACAACCCCATTTAACTTTGAAGGCCGTCGCCGTTTAAAGTCTGCTGAACGTGGTATTGAAGCGCTTGAAGCACATGTTGATTCATTGATTATTATCCCTAACCAGCGCTTACTCAGCGTATATGGCGATATTTCAATGAAAGATGCTTATAAAAAAGCTGATGATGTATTGTTAAACGCTGTACGTAGTATCTTTGACCTTGTTGTAAACCGTGGTCATATTAACCTTGACTTCGCCGATTTGAAAACTGCAATGAGTACACGTGGTTATGCCATGATGGGTGCTGGTTTAGGTCGTGGTGAAGATCGTGCGCGTCAAGCTGCTGAACAGGCTATCCGTAGTCCATTGCTTGATAACGTAAATATTATTAATGCTAAAGGTGTGTTGATTAACATTACTGGCGGTGATGATATTACTTTACGCGAAACTGAAATCATTACTGATGTCGTGAACCAGATTGTTGACCTTGATGAAGGTGAAATCTTCTACGGTACGGTATTTGATCCAGATGCGCGTGATGAATTACGTGTAACAGTGATTGCAACTGGTTTAACTCGTAATGCAGCAGATGCAGAGCCGAGAAAACGCAATACGGTAAGTCATGCATCGACTCAATCAGCTCAATCTGTTGATGAAGATGACGTTCCTGCAATTAATAAGCGTCAAAATGCTGATAATGAAGTGAGTAGTACTGCAAGTTCTTCTCCGCGTTCTTCTCCGATGAGCATTCAAGATTACTTGAAAAATCAGCAACGTAAGTAAAAAATTATTAAATTTAAAAAAAGGCAGTGTTTAAACACTGCCTTTTTTTGTTTTTGATCAATGACTAAATATGCTAACGTATAGCGGTTTTAAAAAAGAAGTTACAAAGCATGGTGAAACAACGTACTCTCAATCGTGTGGTAAAAGCGAGTGGAATAGGTCTTCATAGCGGTCAAAAAGTGATGATCAATTTCATTCCACATACCGTGGATGGAGGTATTGTATTTCGTCGTATCGATTTAGATCCACCTGTGGAAATCCATGCGAATGCTTTGCTGATTCAAGAAGCTTTCATGTGCTCCAATTTAGTGATTGGGGATATAAAAGTTGGAACGATTGAGCATGTGATGAGCGCAATTGCAGGTTTGGGAATTGATAACCTTATTGTTGAGGTATCTGCGTCAGAAGTTCCGATTATGGATGGAAGTGCCGGCCCATTTATTTACCTGTTAATGCAAGGTGGATTGCGTGAGCTGGATGCGCCGAAAAAATTTATAAGAATATTAAAACCAGTTGAAGCATTAATCGATGATAAAAAAGCAATTTTTAGCCCGCATAATGGTTTTCAGTTAAATTTTACGATTGATTTTGACCATCCGGCATTTGCTAAAGAATATCAATCTGCGACTATCGACTTTTCTACTGAAACTTTTGTATATGAAGTCAGTGAAGCTCGTACTTTTGGCTTCATGAAAGATCTGGATTATCTCAAAGCAAATAACTTAGCTTTAGGTGCAAGTTTAGATAATGCGATTGGTGTAGATGACACGGGCGTTGTTAACGAAGAAGGCTTACGTTTCGCCGATGAATTTGTGAGACATAAGATTTTAGATGCAGTAGGTGATTTGTATTTGCTTGGTCATCAAATTATTGCCAAGTTCGATGGCTATAAATCGGGACATGCTTTAAATAATCAGTTGTTACGCAATGTCCAAAGTGATCCGAGTAATTATGAAATTGTAACATTTGATGACGAGAATGAATGTCCAATTCCATATGTGAGTGTGACATAAGTCATTGTCTTTATTTGGTCATGTTATAATGTAACATTTTAAAGTGTGAATTTTGTCACATAAATATGGCTGAACTTTTCATTAAATATAGAGCTCGTCATTTTTTATTGCTTGCCAAACGTAGTAAAGCTTGGCTAAGCTTAGGGTCGCTCACAAAGTCGGCTGCACTGCGTAACATTTCTTGTGTTTCCGGGGGAATGGGTTTAGATGGCTCAGATGAGGGTGGATTTGGAATGTTTTTATTTCTCAAGCGAACCTGAATTCTTTGTAGGTCTTTTAACCCTTCAAGTTGAGATAATTTAGATACATATTGGTTCTGTAAATAACTGAGTTGACTAATCATCGCCTGATTTTCACCAGTAATGATCAAAGAACCATTTTGATAACACACGACCTGCCATTGTTCCGGTTGGGGCAATAAGGGTTGGATAATTTTCGTAAGTCTTTGCCATTGCGCGACTTGCGTTGTTAGAAACGTAAGGTTTCCTGTTTTTATGTGTTTTCCGGATTGTTGAAAAACGTTATCGGGTTTAGACATGGGTCATTCTCGGATAGATTCTTGTCTTCATCTTAAGCGTTCATTTCAATCGATATCAAGGAAGAGATCATAAGGAACTTAAGTAAGAACAGTTTCAAGAGGTTTTTATGCACACGCGTCGTATTTTATTAGCGTTTTCACTTGCCGCTTCGGCAGCATCAGTTGCTTTTGCAGATTATCAAACAATTAACCAATCTACTGATTCAGATCGATTGGAACAACTATCAAAAACATTATCTCAAGGTTCATATACTCATCCTGATGATTTAGATCTTCCAGCGAGTGCGAAAGTTTCAGTGACCTTACGCCAAAAAACGGTTGAGCTCAACAATGAGTCACTCGCTAAAAAATATGGCAATACGACAGCTAAGAACTCTTTCAATACCTCTTCTTCAAATGCTTATTCGTGGTTAGTTTCTCATCCTCTTCCTGATACAGTACGTGTTTCTTCCAACTTTGGTGGCCGTACGATGAGCGGTCGCGCCGAACATCATGGTGGATTGGATATGGCTGCTCCAAGTGGTACACCAATTTATGCTACAGGCCCAGGTATTGTAACTAAATCTGGTTGGGGCACTGGCTATGGTCAATATGTTGAAATTAACCATGGTAATGGCTATTTAACACGCTATGCGCATGCTTCGCGTTTAATGGTACGTGTAGGTGAACAAGTCTCTGCAGGTGAACATATTGCCAATGTAGGTTGTACTGGTCGCTGTACTGGTCCACATTTGCACTATGAAGTAGTAAAAGATGGTCAACGTAAGAATCCAACAACTTACTTGGCGATGCTTCCTTAAAAGCATAGTGAAAAAGGTTAAGGTTATTGAATTTATGAATCTGAAATTAACTTAAACCTTTTTTAACGTAAAGATTGTATAAAAAAACGCCATTATTGGCGTTTTTTTGTTATTTTGTTTAATGCTCGGTCAATGACTATTCATTCAGAAAATAATAGGCCCCCCTCACATTCACCCATGGCAATAACTAGAGAGGGGTAAAACGTGGTAAAAATACAAAGTAGATTAAAGGACAAGGAACAGGTGAATTATGGCGTTTTACGGTGACTCCGATGCACAAGAAACCCAAGAGTGGCAAGATGCATTCGATTCAGTTTTACAACATATGGGAACTGAGCGCGCGGCATTCTTATTGGAAAAACTTTACCAACAAGCAATTGCCAAGCATGTTCCCATTCAACGTCTCAATACACCTTACTTAAATACAATTTCTGTTGAAGAACAACCTGCAATGCCAGGCGACCAAGATATGGAACGCCGTATTCGTGCATTGATTCGTTGGAATGCCTTAGCAATGGTACTTCGTGCGAATAAAACAGGTGATGATTTAGGTGGCCACTTGGCGAGCTTCGCATCAAGTGCAACATTATATGACGTAGGTTTTAACCATTTCTTCCGTGCAAACAGTGATAACTTTGGCGGAGATATGATTTATTACCAAGGACATTGTGCTCCTGGTATTTATGCTCGTTCATTCCTTGAAGGGCGTTTGACTGAAGAACAGTTAAGTAATTTCCGCCGTGAAGTTGGCGGTAACGGTTTACCAAGCTATCCACATCCATATTTAATGCCGGACTATTGGCAATTCCCAACTGTATCAATGGGTCTTGGTCCAATCATGTCGATTTATCAAGCACACATTCAAAAATATTTGATGAATCGTGGCTTGATCAAAGAAGAAAATCGTAAAGTCTGGGCATATCTTGGCGATGGTGAAATGGATGAGCCAGAAAGTACTGGTGCAATTTCACTTGCTGGTCGTGAAAAACTTGATAACCTAATTTGGGTGGTTAACTGTAACTTACAGCGTCTAGATGGCCCTGTACGTGGTAACGGTAAAATCATTCAAGAATTAGAATCTTTATTCCGTGGTGCGGGCTGGCGTGTCATTAAAGTAGTATGGGGTCGTCATTGGGATCCGCTACTTGCAAAAGATAGCACAGGCGCTTTAAAAGCGGTAATGGGCGAAACAGTTGATGGTGAATACCAGCGCTATCAAGTGAAAGGTGGTGCATATACACGTGAGAAATTCTTTGGCAAGTACCCAGAAGCTGCGGAACTTGTAAAAGATTTAAGCGATGAAGACATCGATAATCTCAACCGTGGTGGTCATGACCCGTACAAAGTTTTTGCTGCCTATGCAGAAGCAATGACAGCCAAAGGTCAACCAACAGTTATTCTTGCGAAAACTGTAAAAGGTTACGGTTTGTCTGAAGAAATTGAAGCGGTGAATAAGACTCACCAAATCAAAAAAATGCAAATCGATTCTTTAAAATATGTACGTGACCGTTTCAACCTGCCATTTACAGATGATAAATTAGAAGAGCTTCCATTCTATCGCCCAAGTGAAAACTCTCCTGAAATGAAATATATGAAGGCACGTCGTGAAGCTTTAGGTGGCTATTTACCTGCACGTCGTAAAGAGAGTGAAATTTTAGCGATTCCTGAATTATCTGTATTTGATGCAGTATTAAAAGGTTCTGCAGGCAAAGAACAATCAACTACCATGGTGATGGTGCGTTTAATTGCTTCTTTGCTTAAAGAAAAAGCAATTAAAGACCGCGTAGTGCCAATCGTTCCAGATGAAGCGCGTACTTTTGGTCTAGAAGGTATGTTCCGTCAGCTTGGTATTTATGCCGCTCACGGTCAAAAATATACCCCAGAAGACCAAGAGCAGTTAATGCATTACCGCGAAGCAAGTGACGGTCACATGCTTCAAGAAGGGATTAACGAAGCTGGTGCGATGAGCGCATGGGCTGCGTTGGCAACAAGTTATTCAACGAATAACTTGCCAATGATTCCAATGTACATGTACTACTCAATGTTTGGTTTCCAACGTATTGGTGACATCGCATGGGCTGCTGGTGATGCACAAGCTCAAGGTTTCTTGTTAGGTGCTACTGCTGGTCGTACCACATTGAACGGTGAAGGTTTACAGCACCAAGATGGTCATTCACATATCTTGGCGAACACGATTCCAAACTGTGTATCTTACGATCCATGTTTTGGTTATGAGTTGGCTGTAATCGTACATGATGGTTTACAACGTATGTATGTGAACCAAGAGCGTGTGTTCTATTACCTAACTGTAATGAACGAAAACTACGAGCATCCTGCAATGCCTGAAGGCGCTGAGGAAGGCATTAAACGTGGTATGTACTTGTTCGAAAAAGATGAAAAAGCAACTGTCCAATTGATGGGTTCAGGTGTAATTCTTCGTGAAGTGATCAAAGCTGCGAAAATCTTACGTGATGAATACCAAATCCATTCAAACGTTTGGAGTGTAACAAGCTTCAATGAGTTGTCGCGTGATGGTATGGCGTGTGAAGAATACAACCGTTTACACCCACTTACTGAAGAAGTGAAAGAGTCTTGGGTATCTAAACAATTACGCGGTACAGAAGGTATTGTTGTTTCAGCAACAGATCATATGCGTGCGTATAGCGAACAAATCCGTGCCTATCTTCCAGATGGTCGCCCATTTGTTGCGTTGGGTACAGATGGTTATGGTCGCTCAGATACACGTGCTAACTTACGTAGTTTCTTTGGTGTTGATGCTGCACATATCGTTGTTGCTACTTTGAAGAAATTAGCTGACGAAGGTGAAGTAGATGCACGTTTAGTTAAAGATGCAATTTCTAACTTTGAGTTAGATACTGATCGTCCAGTGGCATGGGCTCCACAAGCACATCCAGAAGTTCAAGCAGTTGCTGAATACCATGAAGCGCAAACAGGTGAGGGGAACTAAGCATGCAAATTAAGACCCCTGATATTGGCGTAGATAAAGCAGTTGTTGCTGAAATTTTGGTAAAAGTTGGCGATAGCATTGCTGAAAATGACAGCCTTGTTTTGCTTGAGTCAGATAAAGCCTCTGTTGAAGTGCCTAGCACTTCAGCAGGTGTAGTGAAAAGCATCTTGATCAAAGAAGGCGATAGCGTAACTGAAGGTACGGTATTGTTTGAACTTGAAGCTGAGGGTGCTGCACCTGTAGCTCAAGCAGAAGAAGTTGCAAAACCTGCACCAGCAGCTGAAAAAGAAGCACCTGCTACAGCTCCACAAGTTGCTGCACAACCAGCAGCTGCAACCACTAGCCAAGTGGTTGAAGTTCAAGTTCCAGATATTGGTGTTGAAAAAGCACTAGTTGGTGAAATTTTAGTAAAAGTTGGCGAGCAAATCGATGTTGAGCAAAGCATCGTTGTTGTTGAATCTGACAAAGCAACTGTAGAAGTGCCAAGCAGTGTTGCTGGTACTGTAGAAAGCATTCAAGTTAAAGAAGGCGATACAGTTAAAGAAGGTGTTGTGCTCATTAAAGTGAAAACAACATCTGCATCAAGTGCGCCAGTTGAAGCTCCTGCTTCTACAGCAGCCCCAGCGGCAGCGCCTGCACCAGTTCAACAAGAAACTGTAGCTGCGGCTGCTACTCAATCTGGTCCAGTTGATATTAACGTTCCTGATCTGGGTGTAGATAAAGCAGTTGTTGCTGAAATTTTGGTACAAGTTGGCGATAAAGTTGATGTAGACCAAAGCCTTGTTGTGGTTGAGTCAGATAAAGCGACTGTTGAAGTTCCAAGTACTGTTGCTGGCGTTGTGAAAGCGATTCACTTGCAAGCAGGCCAACAGGTTTCACAAGGTATATTACTTGCAACAATTGAAGCTGAAGGCCAAGCACCTGCTGCGGCACCAGCGGCAAAAGCAGAAGTAGCTCCAGCTCCACAGGCAGCAGCACCTAAAGCGGCAGCTCCTAGTCCGACTCAGGCTGTATCTGCTCCAGTTTCTGGTAGTGATAAGTTAACGAAAGAGCAGGAAGCTGAAAACGCTAAAGTTTATGCTGGCCCTGCTGTTCGTAAGCTTGCTCGTGAACTTGGTGTGGTTTTATCACAAGTTAAAACTTCTGGTGAACATGGTCGTGTGATTAAAGAAGATATCTTTGCTTATGTGAAGACTCGTTTAACTGCACCACAAGCGGCTCCAGTAGCTGCGGCTGCACCAGCAGTTTCAGGTTTGCCAAAGCTTCCTGACTTCACTGCGTTTGGTGGCGTGGAAGAAAAAGTACTGACGCGTTTGCAGCAAGTATCAATTCCGCAATTGTCATTGAACAACTTTATTCCGCAAGTCACCCAGTTTGATTTGGCTGACATTACTGAGTTAGAAGATTGGCGTAATGAACTGAAAGGCAACTTCAAAAAAGAAGGTATCAGCCTGACGATTATGGCATTCATTATCAAAGCGGTTGCGTATTTGTTGAAAGAAGAGCGTGAGTTCGCAGGTCATCTATCTGATGACGGTAAATCAGTGCTCTTGCGCAATGAAATCCATATGGGAATTGCGGTAGCAACACCTGATGGTTTAACTGTGCCAGTACTTCGTAACCCAGACCAAAAATCAATTAAGCAAATTGCAGTTGAATTGGGTGTGTTAGGCCAAAAAGCACGTGATAAGAAATTAACACCGAAAGACTTGCAAGGTGCGAATTTCACCATTTCAAGTTTAGGCGCAATTGGTGGTACAGCATTTACACCACTTGTAAACTGGCCGCAAGTTGCGATTTTGGGTATTTCACCTGCAACGATGCAACCGGTTTGGAATGGTAAAGACTTTGACCCACGCTTAATGTTGCCGCTGTCGTTGTCTTATGATCACCGTGTAATTAATGGTGCAGATGCTGCTCGCTTTACCAATAAACTTACGAAACTTCTTAAAGATATTCGTACTTTATTAATCTAATATTTTGAAATGCATCATTAAAACCTCGCTTCGGCGGGGTTTTTATTTTGATATTTAATTTAATTGGTTTTAGGTTAATCTAAAGATTAGATATGAATTATCGAGAGAGAGGAGAAATTTCTCGTTATTAGGTAAAGGAGAAATAATAAATGGCGGGTTTTTTAAAAATCATGGTACCAATCCTATTGATTGTATTTTTATTAATGGGGGTATGGGTCAGTGTTTTACACTTTCCTTGGGAATGGATGACTTACGTTGCAATGGGGTTGGAAGTATTTGTAGCAATGCTTATTTTGCCGTTTGAATTTCAGTCACAGCACATAGCAGGCATTAACAATTTGGGGTTTATTAACTTAAGTATTTGTTTAGCCTTACTATTGGGCTTAGGTCGGCTGTTGGTGTGGGCATGGATAAAATTTTTTGTTTGAAAAATAGAACTGCTCGAATATAATAAGCACTACTTCATTGGGGAGTAGCCGCTATTCATTTCTGAATGAATAGGTGATGATCAACATAATTGTTCAACAGAACATGGTCATCATAGCTTAAACGTCTCATCGTTTCCGAGTTGGCAAGACCTTTGATTTACCACTCTGCAGATATTTGGCTAGCAGGAGGGGTAGGTCATGGGCATTTATGCTAGCCAGAGAAACGACATGCAAGAATTTCTGATTTCTACCTCAATTGTTGCCCTAGCTGAAATGGGCGATAAAACTCAATTACTCGCCCTTTTATTGTCTGCACGTTTCCGTAAGCCAATCCCTATTCTCATTGCAATTCTGTTAGCAACTTTAATTAACCATGGTATCTCTGCTGTGCTTGGACAGTGGATTACTACTGTCTTGAGCCCTGAAACCTTAGTTTGGGTTCTTGCGGGTGGTTTTATTGGTATGGCGTTCTGGATGCTTATTCCAGATAAGTTAGATGATGAAACAGATAGCATTAATAGATGGCAAAAATTTGGTGTTTTTGGCGCAACCTTTATCTTGTTTTTCTTGGCTGAAATTGGCGATAAAACGCAGATTGCAACAGTGGCCTTAGCTGCTCGTTACGACAGTATTTTCTGGGTTATGCTGGGTACAACTCTAGGTATGATGATTGCCAATGCACCAGCTGTATTTATTGGTAATAAATTAGCTGAACGTTTATCTATCTCACTCATTCATAAAATTGGTGCTGCTATTTTCTTAATTGTAGGGATCTCTACTTTAGTGCAGCATTATTTCTTCTAAAACATTTAAAACTGCCATAAAAAACGCACTCAATTCGAGTGCGTTTTTTTGTAGGTCGTTTAGTAGTTAAATTTCACTGTAAAGTTAATTTGGCGTGGGTTGCCGAGCGTCACTAAATTCTCATTCAGCGCACCTGCATAGTAATCTTTATCAAATAGATTGCGGATAGCAAGTTGAGCGCCCCAATGCCCAGCGTCATAGCCAGCTTCAGTGTCAAAGACTGTATAGCCTGGAACATGAACATCTAAGCCATCGACAGTTTTATACGTTTCACCGCGGAACCCGCCGCCTACATACCAACCAAGTTTTGATGCAGGGTCAAATTTATAGCGTGCTGACAAGCTATATGCATGCTCAGGAATATTGTCGAGTGCTTTTCCTACATTACTCGTGTTTGCGTCTTTGCTAATTTCTGCATCAATTGTGTAGGTATATGCAGCTGTTAATTTTAAGCCTTCTAAAATTTCTGCGCTGAGTTCGGTTTCAATACCACGTGTTAACTGTTCGCCACGCTGAACTTTCTCACTCGTATTGATTAAATCATTGACTACAACATTCTGACGTTTTAAATCATACCAAGCGATAGCGCCTTGAATTCGTTGATCAGGACTTTGTAATTTCATTCCAACTTCAACCTGTTTCCCTTCTTCAGGTTTGAACGGATTGTTATTTACATCAGTACCACTGTTAGGTGTAAATGAAGTGGCATAGCTAACATAAGGAGCCACAATGTCATTAAGGGTATACATGACAGAGGCGCTACCCGTAAATGCATTGTCTGATTGTTTAGTCGCATTACTTGTAACTAAACTTGTGCTTTGGGTTTGTGCCCAGTCTTGGCGTCCAGACAAGCTTAAAAGCCATTGATCATTGAGTTGAATACGGTCACGAATATATAAGCCTACGTATTTTAAGCGGTTAATATCGTGGTTGCTGACAGGATCGGAACAAGTAACAGTTTGCCCATATACAGGAGCATATATGTTTAAATCACCTACATTACAACGGTTATTGGTGTAATCACTTTTTTCTTGGAAGGCATCTACACCTATATTGAAATCATGTTGCATACCATATAAATCAAACTGTTTATTTAAACGGTTATCGATGGCAAAACTTAAGTTATCAATAATTTGGTGGCGGCTGTTATTTTTACGGCTTATGGTGGTGTAGTTTTTATCTGCCCAAAAGTTACTACCTGTACGAGCAAAAACCGCTTTACCATCCATTTCAGTTTTTTGTACAGCAAAATTCTGGTTAAAGTTCCAGCCATTGTCAAAGGCATGTTTAAACGTATAACCAGTACGGTAAACATCTGCTTCATATTTACCAAAATTAGGGTCGCCAATATATAAACTTCGGTCTATAGCGCCGTTAGGGTTATCTTTTAAAGTACCAATGACAGGTAGACCTTGCTGACGAATATATTCGCGATGTTGATAACTTGCGATGACAGAAAGGTCGGTGTTATCCCCTAAATCAAAGTTGTAAGAAGGGGAAATATAGTAATTTTTAAAATATACATAATCTGTCGGGTCATCTTGGTCAGAGATACGACCATTTAAACGGAAAGCACCTTTTTCACTATTATTAGGACTATAGTTTAAATCGAATGTGCCTTCTTTAAGGCTGTAACTGCCATAAGTCATGCTAGCGCGTGCAAAATTTTCTGCTTGAGGGCGTTTAGTGACTAAATTCACCATGCCGCCTGGAGCAACCAAACCAAAATTAATAGATGCAGGGCCTTTTAAAACTTGTACCTGATCCATACCTGATATTTCAGCTGCGACAGATGGAGTTGGTGAGCTTTGACCGACTCTTAAGCCATCTACATAAACTGAATCAGAAGATGTCTGCCCTCGAATAACGAAATCATCCCAACCACGGCGACCAAGTTTCCCAGCTTCTACTCCTGCAACACCTTCAAGTGCCTCTGCAAGTGTCTTTGCTTGTTTCTGATCGAGCTGTTCACGTGTTACTACCGAAACCGATTGAGCAGTTTTAAACAAGGGCGCATCTGATTTTAAGGCAGAGGTTGCTTTCGTTGCGACATACGGGGAGGTGGTTTCTTTTTGCGCCTGAATAGAAATTGTGGGTAGCACACTGGTCGAATTTTTTTGTTCTGCTGTTTCATAAGCATGACTTGCTGTCATCGAACTAAAAATAGCAACTGCTAACAATGTTTTGGAGCTTGAAAAATAAGGTGCTTGGTTCATGGGAGGCCTAGACAGCGCAAAAGACAAAAAACTGATAATGAGAATTATTTTAATTTATTGTGAGGTAATTTTAAATAACATTATGATTCATTTATAAAATAAGAAAAGCAAAAGCTATTTTAAAATATTATGAGAAAAATAAAGCAATTCATTGCAAGAATTATCGAATCCCTTTATTTTAGTATGGATATAAAAATATCTAATATTTAAAGTTTTTTTGGGGAATTGTATGGGGTTTGAAAAAACAACATCGCAGATATTATTTGATAATGGCGTACATAAATGTATTAGTTTTACCAGTTTGGTCAAAGGGGAAGGCATACAAGCCAATCAATTTTTAATTATTGATCATGAACGAGCTGCGGTGATCGACCCAGGTGGCGATTTGACCTATGTTCCGTTGACCATGGAATTAAATAAATATACGCGATTGAAAAATCTGGATTATGTGATGGCTTCTCATCAGGATCCAGACATTATTACTTCAATGCCGCGCTGGTTGGTCTATACCGATGCCAAAGTGGTCGCTTCTAAGTTATGGGCACGATTTTTACCGCACCTCAATTCTGCATTCATGAGTGAACGCATGAAAGGGAATTGGGAAGATCGCCTTATTGAACTACCAGATCGTGGTCAAGTGATTCAATTAGGAGAATCAAAGCTTGTGGTGGTTCCAGCCCATTTTCTACATTCGGTGGGTAATTTTCAGTTCTATGATCCAGTCGCGAAAATTTTGTTTTCTGGCGATATGGGTGCCTCGATTGTTGAGGATGCTAGTCAACCTTTAACAGATTTCGATACGCATGTTATGAAAATGAAAGCTTTTCACCAACGCTATATGTGTTCAAATAAGGTCATTCGTTTATGGGTCAACATGGTCCGTCAGATGGATATTGAAATGATTGTTCCACAGCATGGCAGCCCATTTATTGGTAAAGAAATGATTAATCAGTTTTTAGACTGGATTGAAACTTTACCTTGTGGTGTCGATTTAATGTCAGAGCAAATTTTTAGTTGCCCTGCATAAATCTAAATATTATTTCTAATAATTAACCCAGATGAAGTTCTGGGTTATAAAAAGATAAGAGCTAGAAAATAGAGCTAAAAGTATAATTAAGTGGGAATTATTCAGAGTAGGCCGATATCTATTGCTGAAAAAGGCAAAGATAATATGAAAATTGCATTGAAATTTGTTTATAATAGCTCACGGAATTTACCAGTGAGATTGTTATGCTGACCATCGTTCAAGAAGCGCTAACCTTCGATGATGTCTTATTACTTCCTGCCTACTCTACTGTTCTCCCAAAAGATGTCTCTCTAAAGACACGTTTAACTCGCGGCATTCATTTAAATATCCCATTAGTTTCTGCTGCAATGGATACAGTGACTGAGTCACGTATGGCGATTGCGATGTCACAAAATGGCGGTATCGGGATTTTGCACAAAAACATGGATATTGCTGCTCAAGCTGCAGAAGTACGCCGTGTAAAGAAATTCGAAGCGGGTATGGTGAAAGACCCTATCACTGTAACGCCTGAAACTACAGTACGTGAACTGATTGCAATTACTACCGCTAATAACATTAGCGGTGTACCTGTTGTTAAAGACGGCAAGGTTGTTGGTATTGTGACAGGCCGTGATACACGTTTTGAAACCAATTTAGAACAACCAGTTAGCAACATCATGACAGGCCAAGATCGTTTGGTGACTGTGCGTGAAGGTGAGTCTAAAGAAAATATTCAAGCATTATTGCAAAAACATCGTATCGAAAAAGTCTTGGTCGTTGGCGAGAGCAATGAACTTAAAGGCTTAATTACAGTGACTGACTTCCGTAAAGCTGAGAGTTATCCAAACAGTTGTAAAGATGATCTTGGTCGTTTACGTGTTGGTGCTGCGGTAGGTACAGGTGCTGATACACCAAGTCGTGTAGAAGCATTGGTTGAAGCCGGTGTTGACGTAATTGTTGTTGATACAGCACATGGTCATTCAGCTGGTGTAATTGAACGTGTACGTTGGGTGAAACAAAACTTCCCTCAAGTACAAGTAATTGGCGGAAACATCGCAACTGGTGATGCTGCATTAGCATTATTAGATGCAGGTGCAGATGCAGTCAAAGTGGGTATTGGTCCTGGTTCTATCTGTACGACACGTATTGTGGCAGGTATTGGTATGCCACAAATTTCTGCGATTGACAGCGTTGCTAATGCATTGAAAGATCAAATTCCTTTAATTGCAGATGGCGGTATCCGCTTCTCTGGCGATATGGCAAAAGCGATCGGTGCGGGCGCAAGTACAATCATGGTTGGTTCACTTTTAGCTGGTACTGAAGAAGCGCCTGGCGAAGTTGAATTTTTCCAAGGTCGTTACTACAAAGCATATCGTGGTATGGGTTCATTAGGTGCAATGGCGGGAGCAACCGGTTCTGCTGACCGTTATTTCCAAGACTCAAAAGCGGGTGCTGAGAAGTTAGTACCAGAAGGCATTGAAGGCCGTGTTCCATATAAAGGCCCAATGGGCAACATCGTTCATCAAATGATGGGTGGTTTACGTTCATCGATGGGTTATACAGGTTCATCTGTGATTGAAGATCTTCGCCAAAATGCGAAATTTGTGAAAATTACTTCAGCAGGTATGTCTGAGTCACATGTTCATGATGTTACGATCACTAAAGAAGCTCCAAACTATCGTGTTGGTTAGATTTTGGTAACCAAAACAATGAAGAAAGCCGTCATTACACTGACGGCTTTTTGTTTTTGGTGTAAAGTAAATCTAACGAAAAGAAATATGGCGGAATTGCCATATATGAAGTGAGCCACCGCTGAAGTGGCGTAAGAATGAGATAAGCTATGAGTTATTTTGGAACGGATGGTATTCGTGGAAAATTTGGGCAAATGCCTATTACTCCAGAGTTTGCTTTAAAACTCGGTTTTGCTGCAGGGAAGGTATTAAAACGAACGAGTCCAAAAAATAAACCGCTCGTTGTATTAGGAAAAGACACACGTTTATCTGGTTATATTTTAGAATCTGCTTTACAGGCAGGCTTAAATGCTGCTGGCGTATATGTTCATTTACTTGGTCCATTACCAACGCCAGCAATTGCACACCTTACTCGTGCTTTGCATGCACATGCAGGTATTGTTATTTCTGCATCACATAATCCATATTATGATAATGGGATTAAATTCTTCTCAAGTGAAGGCAAAAAATTACCTGATTCATTACAAGAAGAAATTAACCTTGAATTAGAAAAAGACTTATTCATTGAGGACACTGCAAACTTAGGTAAAAGTGTTCGTGTAAATGATGCAAACGGTCGTTATATCGAATTTTGTAAATCTACTTTCCCTTACCACTTTGATTTAAATAATTTAAAGATTGTGTTGGACTGTGCTCATGGTGCTGCATATAGCGTTGGCCCTTCAGTTTTCCGTGAGCTAGGGGCAAAAGTTATTGCTTTATATAATGAACCAGATGGCTTAAATATTAATGAAAGCTGTGGTTCAACACATCCTGAACACTTGCAAAAAGCAGTGGTTGAGCAGCAAGCAGATTTAGGCATTGCCTTTGATGGTGATGCTGACCGTGTTGTGATGGTTGATAAGTTTGGTAACTTAATTGATGGCGACCATATCCTATATATCTTGGCGACTCAGGCGCAAAATAAGCCAGCTGGTATTGTTGGTACTGTCATGAGTAATATGGCACTTGAAGTTGCACTTGAAAAAGCAAATGTTAATTTTGTTCGTGCAAAAGTTGGTGACCGTTATGTATTACAGGCTTTAGAAGAAAATGGTTGGGTGACAGGTGGCGAACCTTCTGGTCATATTCTAACTCTAGACAAGAGTACGACTGGTGATGCCATTATCGCTGCACTTCAAGTTTTAACTGTGATGGTCGAGCAAAATAAGGCTCTTCATGAATTGGTTCAAGACTTTAAACTATTCCCACAAGTTCTTTTAAATGTACGTTTAGAACAAATGCTTGATCCATATTCTATTCCAGCATTGGTTACTGAATTTGATAAAGCAGAAGCACAGCTTAAAGGCCGTGGACGTATCTTAATTCGTAAGTCAGGAACAGAGCCTGTGATTCGTGTCATGGTTGAAGGTGACGATGAGCACGAAGTGAACGCTTTAGCTCAGCATTTAGCAGATTCAGTTCGTTCACAAGCACAAGTCGCATAAGGTACATGACATGAGTGATGTCATTAAAGATTTAAGTGAATTACGCTTGAGCTATGAGCAAGGCGAGTTGTATGAGGGGCAGGTTGAATCAAACCCTCATCAGCAGTTTCTTGGTTGGTTTAACCATGCTCTAGCTGCCAATTTGCATGAACCTTATGCCATGTCGTTAGCAACAGCGGGTGCTAATGGCAGACCACATGTTCGAACAGTTTTGTTGCGCGGTGCTACAGAAGCTGGCTATGATTTTTATACTAACTATGATAGTCAGAAAGGTATAGATTTGGCAGAAAATCCATATGCTGAATTATTATTTTACTGGCCGAGTCTAGAGCGTCAGGTGAGAGTTGGTGGTCATGTAGTAAAAATCTCTGAACAGGAATCTACAGATTACTATCGTAAACGACCACGTGATAGCCAGATTGCAGCGCATATCAGTACTCCACAAAGTGGCAAAATTGAAAGCCGAGAGCTGTTACAGCAGCGCTTTCAAGACTTACAACAGCAAGTCGAAAGTCGTGAAGTGCTTGATAAGCCAGAGTTCTGGGGAGGCTATCGTCTGCAACCGGATTATTATGAATTCTGGCAAGGGCGACCAAATCGTTTACATGACCGCTTGAGTTATGAAAAAATTGACGGTCAATGGATGCTACACCGGCTGATGCCTTAAATGACAAAAATACAAATCAAACAAAGACCTTTATTGACACGCCCTGAACAGTTTCAGGGCGTGCCGCCGTTTATTGCCGAGATTTTGGCAAGACGTGGAGTTCAATCTGAACAGGAATTAGAGCTCAAGCTTAAGAATTTACTTGCTCCAGAGCTCAAAGGTCTAGAAACCGCTGTAGCATTAATGGATCAAGCCATTGATGAGCAGAAAAAGATTGTTATTGTTGGGGATTATGATGCTGATGGAGCAACCAGCACCGCGTTAATGGTATTGGTGCTTCGCGATATGGGGGCACAAGTCGATTATTTGGTTCCCGATCGGTTTAAGTACGGTTATGGGCTTACGCCTGCAATTGCAGAGCTTGCTCATCAAACTTATCAACCAGATCTATTAATTACTGTCGATAATGGAATTTCCAGCCATGCAGGTGTGGAAACTGCTCAGGCCTTGGATATGCAGGTCATTATTACCGACCACCATTTAACAACTAAAGAAACACCTCCAGCACAAGCAGTTGTTAACCCAAATCAGTTAGGTTGTGATTTCCCAAGTAAAGCGCTTGCAGGTGTTGGCGTTGCATTTTATGTGCTGGCGAATTTGGCAAGTTTACGTAACAAGCAAGGCAAAAGTACAAGTAAAGTCACTCAATATCTAGATTTAGTGGCTTTGGGAACTTATGCCGATGTTGCTGTATTAGATTATAACAACCGTATATTGGTGGATGCAGGTGTAAAGCGAATCCAACAACACCAATGCCGAGTTGGAATTTTAGCGCTATTGGATATTGCTCGTAGAGAGGCGAGTTCATTACGTGCACAAGATCTAGGATTTGTTATAGGACCCCGTATTAATGCTGCTGGACGTATGGAAAGCATGCGTATTGGGATTGAATGTTTACTTGCAGAGAATATGGAAACTGCCTATCCAATTGCTCAGCAATTAAATCAACTCAATATAGAGCGGCGCCAGATAGAAGGGGAGATGAAGCAACAAGCTTTGTCTGCTTTAGATAGTTTGCAACTCTCAAAAGAAGATATTCCACAAGCCCTTGTACTCTTTGAAGAGAGTTGGCATCAAGGTGTGATTGGGATTGTAGCAGGGCGTTTAAAAGAACAGTTCCATCGCCCAACTATTGTTTTTGCACCAGATGAAGATGGTATCCATATTAAAGGCTCTGCGCGTTCAATTGATGGCGTGCATATTCGAGATACAATTGAACAAGTTGCTGAACAACATCCAGAATTGGTGAGTCATTTTGGTGGACATGCAGCAGCAGCTGGCTTAACGATTCGAAAAGAAAACTTTGATGCTTTTAAAACTGTTTTTACTGGCTGTGTTGCAGCCATGGAAGAATCTCTATTCCAAGCAACACTATGGACGGATGGAGAGTTACCAGCTTCTGCTTTGCAACTAGACACATTGGACTGGATAGAGCAGCTTGGACCATGGGGGCAAAAATTCCCTTTTCCGCAGTTTGAAGGACATTTTAAAGTTGTCGATTATCGCTGGCTTAAAGAAACACATCTAAAACTTAGATTAGCCCTAGATCAATATACGTTTGATGCGATTGCATTTAATGCAGCTGGTCGTTTTGAATTTAATCCTATGCGAGATGAAGTTCATTTAGTATATGAAATGGATCGTAATGCATTTAATGGCAATGTAAATTTGCAATTGCGTATTGTGCATTTAAACCAATAAAAAAATCCGCTCATTAGAGCGGATTTTTTTATGTGCTTTTAAGCGATATTAGAAGCGGTATCCTGCACGAACACCATAAGTGTTGTCGTTGTCACCGAAACCAATACGACCTTCAAGACTTACTTGTTGATTTAAGAATTTTTTAGCATTAATACCAAATTCATCTTTATCAGTTAAGTCGTTATTGTAGTAATCCACACCAAGACTTAAAGTTTTATCGATGTAGTAGTCACCACGAACTTTATATTCGTCAAGGTCACCAAACGCACCAAACGCTTCAAGGTTTACGTCATGTTGACCTACTTGAGTTACGTATTTAGCACGAACTGTTGGATCAGCGCCATCTTTACCGTCTTTTTCGTCGTAACCTTTAACACCTAGAGCAAGTAATAAACCAGGAGCTGGTAAATAACCTACTTCAGCAGCATAAGTCGTAACTTTCTGGTCGTAATTAGTGTTGTCAATTTCACTCTCATTTCGACCTACATCACCGCTAAGGTAGAAATCTGAGTTAGGAACGTAGTATTCAACGCCTACGCCATACTGAGTATCTTTTGTACCGCTGTTATCGCCATAGTTGATAAGTGCGTTAACATTACTTGCACGGCTTAAAAAAGCTGCTTCTGCAAGTGGAGCGTTACGAGTTTGAACAGGATTAAAGTAATAAGTCCCGTCAACACCGAATTTGCTTACACTGCTGCCGTCATCTGGATCAAGATAATTGTAAGAACCACCAACTTCAGCTTGGTAAGCGTTTGCTGCGCCACTTACTGCCAGTGCAGATAAAAGAGCTGATGCAATTGCTAGTTTTTTCATGGAATCTCTCCCCTCTAAAAAGCGATTTTATAAATGTTTTGTTACAACTTTTAGTCTAGACCAAAATGCTTATGCGTCAATCTTGCTCAAGTAACCATACTGTAACTATGTGTTTTTTATGTAAACTTGATCTATTTAAATTATTGATTATTAAATAAAAGTTAATAATGTTTTATTTTATTAAAATTGAGGAGATTTTGTGTAGATCATAAAAATTGCTGTAAAAATACCCAATTTTGTATGAGGATGTTACTGGTTAAACTTAAAATGAACTGAAAAATGCCCAAGGAAAATTCCCTTGAGCATTCATATTTTTAATAATAAATACTTATGGATTAGAAGCGGAATGTTCCATTAATACCAAAAGAGTTAGCATCATCAACAGTTGTATAAGTTAAACCTACTGCTACTTGAGGTGTGAAGAATTTCTGTGCGCGGACACTAAAAATTGCATCAGAATCTTCTGCTGTTGAATCTGCAAAAGATGCTCCAATACTTAAAGTAGGATCAAGATAAAGATCTGCACCTAAGCGATAAGTTGTTTCGTCACCAATATAAGTTTGTCCTTCAAAATTAGTATAAAAACCTGAAATTTGAGTAACGTATTTGGCACGTAAAGTTACTGCTGTATCATCATCTTCACCAGTTACAGCTGTAGCATTTGTGACTGAAGTAATAAAGCCATACTTAGCTGCTTGTATTGGATCAAAGCTTTCAGATATATCTGTTACACCAGCGGCCAACAATAAGCCATCTGTTGGTAGGAAACCGACCTCTACAGCATAACCATTACCGCTATCATCAACCGAACCAAAATCATTTGCAGTGACTTCGGTTTTTGTACGGTTAAATGCTCCTGATAAATAGAGTGTGGTATTTGGAATAAAGTATTCACCTGTAATGCCTACAGAACTAAATTCGAGTTTCCCAGAATCTTCATCATCTTCTAGTTTGCTATATGCATATCCTAGTCCAATATTTGAAGATTTATTTAAAAAAGCAGCTTCAGCTAAAGGGAAAGTTTTTGCTTCTACTGGATTAAAATAATATTTGCCGTTAATACCGAAGCTATTATTTTCTCCCTCATCCATATCTGTAAATTCGTACATTGTACCAACTTCAGTTTGATAGGCATTTGCATTGAAAGCACATGTAGCAGTAAGGATTGCGAATAAAATATTTGATTTTTTCATGAGAAAAACTCTAGTAATGAATGTTATAAAGTTATTAAGATTTTAAGTTACTAATTTTAATATGTTTTTATAATATTAATCAATATTATTATATTTGTTTATCACGATTAAAATAATAAAAAACAATAAGTTTTAGTCCTTTTGTTTGAAAATGGGAAGCTATGCTAAAATAATCGACTGTTTATCTGCTTTTATGGGAACACTCGCGTGGAAATTAATCCTTATCTAAACCAATTGAAAGACTTAACTGATCGTAGCCAAACACTACGGGGGTATCTTTGACTACGATCTGAAAAAAGAACGTTTAGAAGAAGTTTTACGTGAGTTAGAAGACCCTGCGATTTGGAATGACCAAAGCCGTGCTCAGGCAATGGCGAAAGAAAAGGGCGAACTAGAAAACGTTATTAATGTGTTGGATGGCTTGTCAACACAACTTGAAGATGCAAAAGCAATGCTAGATTTGGCCGTAGAAGCCGACGATGAAAGCCTACTGGAAGATGTTCAGTCTGAGCTTGGCGCTGCCGAAGATGAACTGGCTAAACTTGAATTCCGTCGTATGTTTAGCAACCCGATGGACCCGAATCCTTGCTATGTCGAGATTCAATCAGGTTCGGGCGGTACTGAAGCACAAGACTGGGCATCTATGCTATTACGTATGTATATGCGCTGGATTGAACGTCATGGTTTCAAAGCTGAACTCATGGAAGTATCTGATGGCGATGTGGCGGGCATTAAGTCTGCAACGATTCGTGTTGAAGGTGAATATGCCTATGGCTGGTTACGTACCGAATCAGGTGTACACCGTTTAGTTCGTAAATCACCATTTGACAGTGGTAACCGTCGTCATACCTCATTCTCTGCGGTGTTTATTTCCCCAGAAGTTGATGACAATATTGAAATTGATATTAATCCTTCTGATGTTCGTACCGATACTTACCGCGCATCTGGTGCAGGTGGTCAGCATATTAACAAAACCGATTCGGCAGTTCGTTTGACTCACACTCCAACAGGTATTGTGGTGGCGTGTCAGAACCAACGTTCACAACATGCTAACCGTGACCATGCATGGAAACAGTTACGTGCGAAACTGTATGAGTTGGAAATGCAAAAACGTAATGAAGCGGCTCAAGCCTTAGAAGACTCAAAGTCTGATATTGGTTGGGGAAGCCAGATTCGTTCGTATGTATTAGATGATTCGCGTATTAAAGACTTACGTACGGGCGTTGAAAACTCTAATACGGGTGCTGTTCTTGATGGTGACCTTGATCGCTTTATTGAGGCGAGCTTAAAACAAGGTTTATAAGAGTCTGCTGAACTTTTAGTTTAAATACAGTTCATCTATGAATATGTAGAACTCTTGGATTTTTAGCGATTAAAACGGCAAAGCAGTTCAGCCTTTAAATGTTAATCGAAAAAATGCGATATGAATATCGGAAAAAACAGATATGAATATCGCAAAAATGCGATATGATGTTTTCGAAATGCTGAATAAAGCTTTGTTCGTTTAAAAGACGTGTTGAGCCTATGGATATTGATGCAATTAGCAAAGCCCTTTCCAATCCGCTACGTCGGCAAATTTTACAATGGTTGAAAGAACCTGCGCATTATTTACCAGTGGAAGAGTGTGGTGGTAGTTTTGAGAAGGGTGTTTGTGCAGGTCATATTGAACGATTGGGTAAAGTAGCACAGTCTACAATGTCTAATCATTTGTCTGTTTTACAGCAGGCGGGGCTAATTCAGGTCCAAAAATATGGTCAATGGTCTTATTTTTCACGTAACGAAGCTTTGATTCAGCAATATATCGAACATTTAAAACAAACACTTTAATTACTATTTAAAGTGTAAGTCGAGGCGACTATGGCTGAACTCAATACTCCTTTAACGGTTGGTGATTTTGAAATTAAAAATCGATTGGTAATGGCTCCATTAACGCGTGCGCGTAGTGGTGAAAGCCGAGTACCGAATGATTTAATGGTTGAATATTATCAACAGCGTGCAAATGCCGGTCTTATTTTGACTGAAGCAACAGTGATTGGTTCAAAAACTGTGGGTTATGCAGAAACTCCAGGATTATGGTCACAAGAGCAGGCACAGGCTTGGAATAAAATTATTGAGGCAGTTCATGCTCAAGGTTCAAAAATTGTAGCTCAGCTATGGCATGTAGGCCGTATTTCGCATCCTGAGCTTTTAGATGGTGATACTCCTGTTGCACCAAGTGCGATTCAACCTGCGGGTGAAGTGAGTTTATTACGTCCTAAACGTCCATATGTAACGCCACGCGCGCTTTCAATTGAAGAAATTAAGGAGGTTGTAGCTCAATATAAACATTCAGCAGAATTGGCTAAAGCAGCTGGTTTTGATGGTGTTGAGTTACACGCGGCAAATGGTTATTTAATTGACCAGTTCCTTCAAAGTAACACCAACCAACGTAATGATGAGTATGGTGGTCCAGTTGAAAACCGCGCACGTTTATTATTAGAAGTGATTGATGCGTTTATTGAAGTGTGGGGCGCTGGCCGAGTTGGTGTTCATATTGCACCGCGTGGTGATTCGCACGATATGGGTGATGAAAATCCGTTAGCGACATTTGGTTATGTCGTTGAGCAATTGAATCAACGTAATGTTGCTTTCATTTTCTCTCGTGAATATGAAGCTGCCGACAGCATTAGTCCAAAACTTCGTGAAAAATTTAATGGTGTATGGATTGCTAATGAAAATCTAACACCAGATTCGGCAAAACGTATTTTGCGTGATGGTGAAGCTGACGCAGTATCTTTTGGTAAAGCATATATTGCCAACCCAGATCTTTTACAGCGTTTAGAGCAAGACTTGCCTTTAAATGAACTTCAACCAACGACTTTATATGCTAAAGGCGCTGAAGGTTATACAGACTATCCAACGCTAGAAGCTTCGTAAATTTTTTGAAATGACTGTTTGCTGACCTAGTCCATTTATAAGCTCAGTAAATCGCTTTTCTTGTAATGGTAGAGTTTAGGTATCGAAACTCTGCCATTTTTTCTATCTATGTTATATTTTCCCCAGTTTTTAAATTTTGACTATTTGAGGCAAACCGCTTGGCGACCCCTTTTTGGTACAACACCGCACTTCATTTATTAAAACCCTTTTACCGCTGGCGGATAAAAAAACGTGCAGAAAGCCAGGAATTATATAATCAGGAATGTCTTGAAAGATTTGGGCCGTTTGAATCTCCGAAGAATGTGAGAGCAATCTGGTTCCATGCTGTCTCGGTTGGAGAAACTAACGCCGCGCAGCCTTTAATCGAGCATTATCTTAAACTCGGACAACCTGTTTTAGTGACCAATACGACTAAAACGGGGCAGGCACGTGCCAAATCGTTATTTTTAAAAGCTCCTTATTTAGACTTGTTTCAAGCAGTTTATTTGCCTGTTGATCAGAAGCATCTTTTAAAACAATTTTTTGAGTTGTATCAGCCAAAACTTTTAGCATTGGTTGAAACAGAGCTTTGGCCAAATTTAATCGATCAAGCCAAACAGCAGCATGTTCCATGTTTATTATTAAATGCGCGGTTATCAGAAAAATCAGCTAAAGGTTATGGGCGAGTTGCAGGTCTAACAGCAGGAATGCTGAAAAAAATTGACTGGGTGTTGGCACAAGATAATGCGACTCGACAACGTTATGTAGAACTTGGCTTAGATCAACAAAAAAGTCAGGTGGTTGGAAATATTAAATTTGATATTCACGCCCCTGAAGCATTTTTAAATCAGGCTGCAAAGCTACACCAGCTATGGTATTTGGGGCAACGGAAAGTCCTGACAATTGCCAGTACACATGCACCTGAAGAACAACAAATTTTGCAGGCACTTCAGCCTTATTTAAAGTCAGATCCAGATTTAGTTTGTATTGTTGTACCTCGACATCCTGAACGTTTTGATGAAGTATTTGAAATTTGCCAAAACTTAGATTTAATTACTCATCGTAGAAGTTTGAACCAAAGTATTCATACCAGTACACAGGTTTATCTAGCCGATAGCATGGGTGAACTTTGGTTATGGTACGCCTTAAGTCAGGTGTGTTTTGTGGGCGGCTCTTTAAATGAACCGGGTGGTGGGCACAATATTTTAGAGCCTATGGTTTTAAATGTTCCAACAGTAATTGGACCTCGTTATTTTAACTTCCAAACCATTGTTGATGAATTCATTGATGAAAATGGTGTGCTAATTGCTCAAAATGCAGAGCAGGTTGTGGCAATCTGGATGGCTTGTTTAGCTGAACCTGATCAGACCCAACAAGTGGTAGAGCAAGCGCATAAAGTCTTACAACGTAATCAAGGCTCATTGCAAAAACATATTGGAGTAATTAACCGGTATTTGGCCGATAAACCATGAATATCGTTTTACTAGAACCAAAAGATGCTCAGTCAGAAATATGGTCGATTCATTCAAAGCGCCAATTACAGCATTTACGTGAACATCTTGATATTACAGTCGGCCAGAATCTGAAAGTTGGTATCCGTAACGGCGCACGTTATATCACGGAAATTGTTTCGATTAACGAGCAAGAAGTCTGTCTTCGGCCTATCAGTGAAGAAGCTGTACCTGCAAAAATTCCGGTTCATTTAATTGTGGCATTACCCAGACCTAAAGTTTTACGC
Organism: Acinetobacter sp. AC1-2; assembly: GCF_016124155.1. Lineage (NCBI taxonomy): Bacteria > Pseudomonadati > Pseudomonadota > Gammaproteobacteria > Moraxellales > Moraxellaceae > Acinetobacter > Acinetobacter sp. AC1-2. Next base: position 151,266 of record NZ_JABFFO010000003.1, on the reverse strand, counting down.
CGTTTAATTATGGACAGTGTGACTTTAGGTGTTGAAAAAATTAGTCTGATTCATAGTTATCGGGTCGATAAAAGTTACTGGCAGACTCCCTTTTTACAGCAAATCGACAACTACGTTACTTTGGGACTTGAGCAAGCAGGGGACACGATTGTTCCTGAAATTCAAATGTATAAACGCTTTAAGCCTTTTGTTGAAGATGTCTTGCCTACATTTATTTCAGAAGAGTACCCTACCTATGTGGCCCATCCATATGCAGAGCAAAATATGCCAATTAATATTGATCACGCCTGTAGTGTTGTGGTCGGACCCGAAGGTGGTTTTATCCCTTATGAGGTTGATTTGCTCACAAAAAACGGCTGCCAAGCAGTGAGCTTAGGCAACCGTATTTTAAGAACTGAAACGTCTATTTCTTATATTTTAGGACGCTTATTCGCAGCTTAAGCATTTGGCTTAACAGTTTCTTCAGTTGGTTGATCACCACGATACACTTTTACTTCTTGTACCGGATATGGAATTGAGATGTTGTTTTCATCAAACGCATCTACAACCAATTCCTGAATTTCACTAATCGAAGCAGAGGTGGTTGTTTCCGTTGTGTCTACCCACCAACGAACGGTTAGATTGACAGAGAAATCTGCAAGAGCCGTTACGTTGACCGAAAATGCAGGTTGGCTAAGCACATTACGGCTGTTGTCTAGTAGTTTAAGAATGACAGTTTTTGCCTTTTGGACATCGTCTTCATAGCCAATTCCGACTACAAATTCACAGCGGCGACGTTGATAGGCAGTATTTACAGTTACTGCACTGGTGTAAACAGTCGCGTTAGGAATAACAATACGACGGCCATCGGGTGAACGTAAAAAGGTCGCACGGATTTGAATATCTTCTACGGTTCCTTCCATGTTGTTGACAATAATGTCATCGCCAATACGGAAAGGTTCGCTGAGTAAAATTAAAATACCAGAGAGTAAGTTCTGAAAGATATCTTTAAATGCGAAACCAATTGCGACAGAACCAATTCCTAGAGCACTCATTAATTGCCCTGGCGTAAACCCTGGAATCGAGATAACTAAAGCAATTAAGAAACCAAAGAATAAAATCGCTGTACTGCCTACACGGTTCAACACAAGCACAAGGTTTTGACGCGTGTAAGAGCGGTTTTCTAAGGTTTTGCGAACAAAGAATTTAAATAATTTGGTCAGTAGCCAAAAAATAATAAAAACGATAATCGCAATACAAATATAAGGCACACGTTCCCAGAAGCTATCCACAATTTTATCGATTGTGGTATAGGCATCATGATACTTTTCAGTATGGGCTAAAACTGTTTGAGTGGTTTTAGTGCCCGCCTCTTGTAAAAGTTCGCCTGTATTTTTTGCGACATCTGTTAAGGATGTTTGTTCATCAGCCACGACAAGTCTCAATTAAAAAAATTATGAAAGCAATTTTCAGCTTTCATCATAGTAGGAGATAAAATGTGCGCCTACTATAATGAGTTCATCTGAATAATAAAGTGTTTTTTAATTAAAAGTATTCCGTTCCTTTTTGTAATATTTGTGTTGGTGTCTCTAGGATATCGGTCCCTGAGAAATAATAAAAAATTCCTGCTGTTGAAATAAGGCTAATTAAAATAGCCACTAAAATAAGCCAAGCCATGAGTTTTTCTATAAATGTTGATGGTCGAACAGGGCCATATTGATTGGTGCCTGCTGTACCTGAGGCAAGCAGTAAATAAATCATAAAAAAGAACTGAACAACCGGAATGAGCAACAGCAACCCCATCCAGCCACTCTTATTTAAATCGTGCAGACGTCGAACAACGAGAACAATATTGAGATAGATCAGAAATAGCCAAAAAGCCCAAATGACTAAAGCGCTAATGCCTGAAAGAGAGCTATAAAATTCAAAATTAAATAGATCGCTGGATAGCTGAAAACTTCCAAGAAACGAGGCCAAAATAAAGTAGCCTACTATGGTAAGCAAATAGATTAGTCCATATCCACCTAAATAGCTCATACGATTAAAGCGCCCATGAATTGAAAAAGGGCTATCTTTAAAAGGAAGCTGGGGTGGGCGTGAAGAGGTTGTTTGGGCAAACATATTATTTTATTCCTGTGTTGCGTATGAGAGACAAAATAATCTTTGTTGATGATCAAAACCATCAAATCTTGAAAAAATTATAAAAGTAAAAGCTATAGACAAATGTTTTAAATCAACTTAATTTTATAAAAATGTTCACAATTTCGTATGCTTGAGTAAGTGGTTAATATATGACCAAAGTCGCATTGTTTGGACTTTGAAAGAGTCATCATACTGCAAAGGCATGCAAATAAGATCCAGTAAAATAATAGCCACAGTCTCGAGATGGGATGCACAAGATCAAGGAAGTTGCGTATGAATGAGATCTATCCAGTACCAGAGGAATTTAAAAAAACAGCTCGTACTGTTGAAGCAGACTACTTTAAACGTTATCAACACTCTATCGAGAACCCAGATGAATTCTGGGCAGAGCAAGCTAAAATTGTCGATTGGATAAAGCCATTTACCCAAGTTAAAAATACGAGTTTTGACAAAGACAATTTCAAAATTGAATGGTTTGCTGATGGTGAGTTGAATGTGTCGGCAAACTGCCTAGACAGGCATCTTAAAGAACATCCTCATAAACCTGCAATTATTTGGGAAGGTGATCATCCTTCTCGCCATAAAATCGTTTCTTATAAAGAATTACACGATGAAGTCTGCCGCTTTGCCAACGTTTTAAAGAAATATGGCATTGGTAAAGGTGACCGCGTTGTGCTCTATATGCCAATGGTCACTGAAGCTGCAATTGCCATGTTAGCGTGTGCTCGTATTGGTGCGGTTCACTGTGTGGTATTTGGTGGTTTCTCTCCAGACTCTTTAGCAAGTCGTATTGAAGATAGCCAAGCTAAACTGGTGATTACAGCAGACTCAAGTCTACGTGCGGGTAAGTTGTTACCACTCAAAGAAAATGTCGATTTAGCTTTAGCGTTGCCGGGTACAGAGTGTGTTGAAAATGTAGTTGTGGTTTACCGTAATGCGAACCCGATTGAAATGAAGCCGGGTCGTGATTTGTGGTATCACCTTATTATTATGGAGGTTGATGCAAACTGTCCTCCAGAGCCTATGAAGGCAGAAGACCCATTATTTATTCTTTATACTTCAGGTTCGACAGGTAAACCTAAAGGGGTGTTGCATACCACAGGTGGTTATTTAGTCTATGTAACAAGTACTTTCAAAGAAGTATTTGATTTAAAACAAGATGATGTGTACTGGTGTACGGCTGATGTGGGCTGGATTACAGGCCATAGTTATCTGATCTATGGACCACTTGCAAATGGCACCACAACCTTAATGTTTGAGGGTGTACCTCAATATCCAACATGGGCACGTCTTGGTCATGTGGTCGATAAGCACAAAGTCTCTATTTTATATACAGCGCCAACCGCGATTCGCGCCATGATGCGAGAAGGTGATTCGTTTGTACGTGAGAGTAACCGTAGCAGTTTACGTTTACTCGGCTCGGTCGGTGAACCTATTAACCCTGAAGCTTGGAACTGGTACTACAATGTAGTTGGTGAAGGCCGTTGCCCAATTGTTGATACATGGTGGCAAACCGAAACTGGCGGTATTTTAATTGCGCCATTGCCGGGAGCAACAGCTTTAAAACCGGGTTCCGCAACACGTCCGTTATTTGGTATTCAACCTGCCATTGTAGATGGTGAAGGTAATGAGCTAGAAGGTGTAGCAGAAGGCAATCTAGTCATTAAAGATTCATGGCCGGGCCAGATGCGTACCATTTGGGGTGATCCAGATCGCTTTATTGAAGCTTATTTCTCGACCTTTAAAAATAACTACTTTACAGGTGATGGTGCTCGCCGTGATGAAGATGGCTATTACTGGATCACAGGCCGCGTAGATGATGTCTTAAACGTTTCAGGTCACCGTCTGGGTACGGCTGAAATTGAAAGTGCTTTGGTGTCGCATGAATCAGTAGCAGAAGCTGCAGTGGTGGGAATGCCACATGATATTAAAGGACAGGGTATTTGTACTTTTGTGACCTTACAAGCGGGTGTGCCAGAGTCGGAAGAGCTACGTAAAGAATTAATTAACTGGGTGCGTAAAGTACTTGGACCAGTGGCTTCGCCAGATGCACTACACTGGGCACCAGCATTACCTAAAACGCGTTCTGGTAAAATCATGCGCCGTATTTTAAGAAAAATCGCGGCAAATGAGCTTGATAGTTTGGGCGATACCTCAACCCTAGCTGAACCTGCTGTGGTCGATCAGTTAATCGCAACGGTCTATCCTGATAAGCAAAACTAATTTTTAAAAAAGCCCCAAATGGGGCTTTTTTATTGAACTTTATTTAAGATTTTGCTAGAAAATCGGCAGTATTCTGTACATTCGCAAACGTACTAAGCGCAGTTAAAAAAGCAGTTTGCACGTCTTCAGCTTTTACAGTTTTTCCGTCATGGCTTAAATCACGTGTTGCGGTGGCATCTGCAATTAAGATTGGTTGATAACCTAACTCCTTAGCGGCACGTGTCCCTGAGTCAATACACATATGCGTCATCATGCCTGTAATCACAAGTTGCTCAATTTGATGTGCTTTTAAAAGTTCATTTAAATTGGTTTCTAAAAAACTATTTGGATAATGCTTTATCACAATTAATGCGTCGTTTTGAGCGTTGAGTTCAGGGTGGAGTAAAACACCGTCGGTATTTTCTTGAAAGAAGCTCGCCTGTGGTGGGTTAATATGTTGTACATAAATGATTGGAAGATTTTTCTCACTGAAATATTGTTCAAGCTGTTTTATTTTTTCTAGTGCTTGATCTGGCCCAACCAATTCCATTTTGCCATTTTTAAAATAATCATTTTGGACATCGATAATTAATAGTGCTTGTTTCATGAGATTACTCTTGTTGATATGAGATAAAACAAGATTATTCTCTGCTCGCAAAATCGGCTATAGTCCTATGAAAGCATTACCGCCAGTTTTCTTTCGCCATGAAAAATGAATATTGAATTAGACCCGATTGATCTAAAAATTATTGCATTACTGAAGCAAGATTCCCGTTTAACAAATAAAGAGATTGGGCAGCGTGTTCACCGGACAGGTCAGGCAGTGGGTGCGCGTATAGCTCAGCTTATGGATGCAGGGGTTATCAAAAATTACACCATTGCCGTTCAATATAGCCATAAACAATTTATTCATTTGCATTTAAATGAACAACGCGCATTTGAAGAAATTGAAAATTTAGTCAAGCAATATGAACAAATAGATGAATGCTTTAAGGTCATGGGAAATGCATGTTATATGATCGTCAGCCATTTCGAGCCCTCAGCATTAAATGAATTTATCGAGAAACTTTCAAAATGGTGTCGCTATTCGGTTGAAACAGTGATTCGAGAAGTTGAAAAATCTTAAAAAATAAAGGCTCCAAGCCGAGTCTTGGAGCCAATAAGTCTTTATTTTTAATTTATTGTTTTTATTGTCTTGCGCTGCTTTAACTGAAGTTTTTTAGGCTGATTTGGCTTGAATTTCTATCTCCTTTTCTTGTTGAAGTTCTAATTGACGCACGAGCGGTAGAACTTTTTCCCCGAAATATTCTACCTCTTCAATAAAATGTAAGAAGCCGGAAAGAATCAAATCAACACCTACATCTTTAAGTGCCACAATACGCTCTGCAATTTGCTGAGGGGTGCCAATTAAATTGGTTTTAAAACCATCGTTATATTGCACTAGATCTTCAAAACTTGATTTCGCCCAGTTACCTTGTTGCTCTGGTGAAGCAGCACCCGCTTCACGTGTTGCATCGCCAAATGCATTTACCGCTTCGGTGTTGGCTTTATCAATAATTTCTTGCAGTACCGCTTTTGCTTCTTCTTCGGTATCTCTGGCAATAATGAAGGCATTCACCCCAATTTTGACGTGATGGTTATTGGCTTTAGCTTTAGTGCGAATGTCTTCGACTTGTTTTTGAATCTCTTCTACCGTATTACCATTGGTGAAATACCAGTCAGATACACGTGAAGCCATGTCACGTGCAGCACGGGAGCTACCACCCTGAAACACTTCAATATAAGGCTTTTGCAGAGGTTTTGGTTTAAGTGTGTAGTTTTGGAATTGATAGTATTTACCATCGAAACTATAGTTATCGGTGGTCCAGATTCCTTTTAGAGTGCGAATGAATTCTTCAGAGCGGACGTAGCGTTGGTCATGCTCTGGCCATTCTTCACCAATCGCATCAAACTCTCCTCTAAACCAGCCACTCACCACATTAATGGCAATACGGCCTTCGGTTAGATAGTCGATTGTTGCAAGTTGCTTAGCTGCGAGTGCCGGTTTCCAAGGGCCGGGCAGAATAGCAGCAATGACCTTAAGTTTTTCAGTTTTTGCTAATAATGCATGACTGAAACTGACTGATTCATGCTGATTTTCTGCCCCATAGCCCGCCGTAAAACGAATTTGAGTGAGCGCATATTCAAAACCATTTTTTTCGGCAGCCTGTGCAAGTCGAACATTGTAGTCGTAACTCCAGTCTGTACGCTGCTCGATGTTACTCACTACAAGGCCACCGCTTACATTTGGTACCCAATAAGCAAATTTAATCGGTTGTTGTAATTGCGTCATGGTGTACTCTCCCAAATTCGTTATTTTTATTTAGACATATTGCGGTTAGGCAACATGCGTTAATGATTTACCAGACTTGTGATGTAAGCGAGATTCCGCTGCATCAAGATCTGGAACAGCTGCTGAAGGTAAGACTTCTTCTTGCTCAATCTGTTTATTAATCCCAAGCTCTTGGTTCGCTTGCTGAGATTTAGATTTGATCACTTCAGCACGCTTACCTTTGGCTGGTGCCCATTCTAAAATTGGTAATGCGCGAGCTACTGCTAGCGTAATACGATCTGCTAATTGCTCACTTTTCACTGTATATTCAGGGGTAAAGTCGCGATCTGTTGCATATACGCCAATTGGTAAAGTTTGTGCTTGGAAGAAACTAAACAATGGACGTAGCTGATGCTCAAGTACAAGCGCATGACGATCGCTACCGCCTGATGCTGCTAAAAGTACAGGCACATCGACCAAGGCAGTTTGCTCAACAAAATCGAAGAAATGTTTAAACAGACCTGTGAAAGAAGCACGGTAAACAGGTGTACCTACAATTAAAGCATCTGCTGCTTCAACCGCTGCAAGGTCATCTTGTACACGCTGTGGAAGTTGGTTGCGATAAAATGCACCGCCTAATAAAGGCCCAATTTCGCTTAATTTAATGAAATGAACTTTAATATCGATTGCTTCAGATAATTCATCAAGAATGGCTTGAACCAGACTTTCCGTTTTAGATGGGGTATTTAAGCCACCAGAAACAGCAACAATATTCAAAGGTTTTGGTGATGTGATACCAGTCATAATTTGGTTCCTAAGCCTAAAAAAGGTGATTGGACCTATTAATCAACAACGACGGTAAACTGTAAAATAACGAAATTGGTCAACCTTATCTGTTTTAAATATAAAAGATAAATAGTGGATTTTTATACTTTGTTCTTTTGTTAAGTTGTTGTTTTTATTTTATATCATTATTGGTGATATATTTTTTATAATAAAAAGGAAGCTTATATAAAAAACAGATTAATTTTGATTAAAAGTTAAAAAACATCTGAAAATTTTTGCTAAGTTCTGCATTTATCAACATTTTGCATAAAAATGGATAAGATGAACGTATCTTTCATCTAAATAGTAGGGTTACAATAGGCCATAATTATGCTCAAGATTACTTTAATCGCTTATGAACATTTTAATCGTTGATGATCATCCTTTGTTTCGTCATGCTTTAATTCAAGCAGTACGTTATAGCCTGCCACAGGCACAAATTCATGAAACAGCTTCGGTTGATGAGTTTTATGAGCGTTTGGAAAATGGGGCAGAACCTGATCTGGTATTGCTCGATTTAAATTTACCAGGTGCTTCAGGCTTTTCTGCTTTGGTTTATGTGCGAGCACAGTATCCAGCTATTCCAATTATTGTGGTTTCTGCACATGAAGAAACTTCAATCATTCAGCGTGCGATTGCACATGGCGCGATGGGTTATATTCCTAAATCTGCGCATCCAAGTCATATTGGTGAAGCGATTCGTCAGGTCTTAGAAGGTGATATCTGGTTGCCGCCTAACTTGCCATCTAACCTTAATCTTGACCCGCGAGCGGCAGATGAAACTGCATTGGCAGAACGTATTCAGTCATTAACGCCTCAGCAGTTCCGTGTTTTGATGATGGTTGCAGAAGGCTTATTAAATAAACAGATTGCCTACGAACTCGATGTTTCAGAAGCAACGATTAAAGCCCATGTAACGGCCATCTTTAGAAAATTAGGTGTGCAAAACCGGACACAGGCTGTACTGGCAATTAGTGCATTAAATATTGAAGATAGAAAAATCTAAAATTAAAAAAAGACCTCAATTGAGGTCTTTTTTATATGTGTGAATTAAGCAAGGCAATCCTGTTTTGGGGTTAGGCTGTCGCAATACAAAGGATTAAGAGCAGATTGCAAATCATCGATCTGTTCTTGCGTCACATAACGTTTCATTTTTAAATATTCCGCGACACGGTCATCACGCAAGCTTAAGAAAGCAGCATCATAAACACCCAAATCCACAAATAGTGCAGCTGTTTCAAGACTGTTGAATCGATCTAGAAAAATATCGTTGCCATACATTAAGAAGATATGGTCGAGTTTTGCTTTTTCATCAACATGTAGACGTTCAGCAAGTTGATCTGGATGAGTTTTAATAAAGAGTAAGTCAGAGAGTTCATCAAACTGAGTCATGTCTAACTGATTTTCTCCAAGTTTGACATGACCAAGCCAAGCTTTGAAAACGAGTACAGCGCCACCACGAAGTAACATGCTCCAGATTTGATGACGCGTATCGTGATCAAGATTTTCACTTTCCGCAGTGAGGACTTGTAAGAAGTTTTCTTCTTGTTGACCTAATTTATCAAATAAGCCTAAACCTTGTGGATGGTAAGCAGCTGGGGCAAATACATCAAAATTCAAATCATGAAAAATATTGAGCGCGAGCGGAACGGCACACTGATAAATGGTATTTAATGCTTTGATATGCGCTTCATTGAGTTTGCTATTGGGAAAAATGCTTTGCCAATCTAATTCCGGAAGTAAAGCATTGGCACTGTATTGACGATAAAACTGTTGAGATGAGAGTTGCCCTTGTGGGGAGGTATCAAAAGTATTCATGGCAATTGTCCTTTGCATTAATAAGTTGGTATGGATGTTTTATAAATTGGAAATGGGTTCTGAAATCTTGAAGCATATAGAATGCACATCGATTATTTATGGAACATCAAGAATGCAAGTGATATACGACTAAAGTTGTATATGAGGGTTTTTAGTTTATTTTCTTATAAAAAATATAAGTTTATTAAATTGTAACTAGGTGTACACGTGTTCACTTACAAAAAAGGTGGGCTTTGCCATAGGAAAAGGGGCATTGGAAAGTTTGGTCAATTATTTCTTGGGTAAAAGTAGACTTTTTGAGCAGTTCTGCCTATTGGCTTAAATTCAGCCATTAATTTTTGCCAACAATTTCTCCCAAACCCATAAACGGCTTGGGAGAGACAAATCATTAGTCTGCTGTGCTGGCAATTTTAAGCCCAGATAACCAAGCTCTTAATGAAGCTGGTTTAAGCGGCTTCTTAAGTAAAACAATATTCAACTCTTTAAGCTGCTGAGGTAACTCTGGATGAGAGTCAGCGGTAATTAAAGCAACTGGAATATCGTGCTGTCGATTTTGCATAATAAAATCGACGCCGAGTTGGTTGTGATTCAAGTGTTGGTCAATGAGCCAGACCTGAATATTTTCCTTTTGAATAATCTCAAGCGCCTGTTCGGGTTCAGTGGCTTTAAAGACCTGATAGCCCCATTTACCTAGTAAACTACTCATACCTTCTAAAATAGTTTCATCGTTGTCCAGACATAAAATGCGGTAGGCCTTAGTTTTTAACGGTACTGTCTGCACGGTTGGGGTAATCACTTTTGGCGCTTCTACGACTGGAACTTCAATCATAAAGCATGAGCCTTTATTGAGCTCTGAGTAGACATGAACAGGATAATTCAACAAACCTGTCATACGCTGCACAATAGCAAGTCCTAAGCCTAGACCTTGTTCACCCCAAGGTGATAAATGTCCACAGCGTTCAAACTCTTGAAACAGTTTAATTCTCTGTTCCTCGGCAATTCCGGGGCCTGTATCCCAAACACCAATTCGAATATGACCTGACTGTTGCGCCGAGCGTAGAACACCCACAACCACTCGGCCTTTTGCTGTATAGCGCAAAGCATTACTGACAAAGTTTTGAATAATACGTCGAATCCACTGTGGATCTGTATCAATCCAAAAAGATACATCATGAACTTTGAGTGAAATATTTCGCTGAGCAGCAATCGATTTAAACTGTAGTTCAAGATCGCTGAGTAAATCATGTAACGGATAAGGCTGCCTTTTTGGCTGTATGCTGCCGCCTTCTAAACGGGCAATATCGAGTAGGGCAGAGAGCATGCTTTCTGCACCATATAGAGCACGATCAAGTTGTTGCAAAGTCTGACGGTCTTCTTCGGTTGCGATGCTCTGTTCAAGAACGGTGCTAAACAGGCGAGCGGCATGCATTGGCTGTAATAAGTCATGGCTTGCCGCAGCGATAAAGCGGCTTTTCGACATATTTGCCATATCGGCTTGTTCACGGGCAAGTTGTTGTTCGGTTAAGGCATCGGCAAGCTGCTGGGTTCTGTTTTTTACGCGAGCTTCGAGTATTGCTTCATTTGTACGGAAAGGAGTAATGTCGGCGAATGTTGTCACAAAGCCTCCACCTGAAATAGGGTTACCCCGCATTTGAATTACCCGACCATCTTTACGGATTCGTTCAAATTCATGAGCACTTCCAACTTTCATCCAGTGCAAGCGTTTACGAACATGTTCTTCGACTGAACCGGGGCCACATTCACCGCGTTCAGCGTTATAACGAATCAGGTCGGCAATTGGACAGCCGACGTACACCAAGTCTTTAGGGTAACCAAACAGTTTTAAATATTGATTATTCCATGCCACCAGACACATATTTTTATCAACCACACTTACCCCTTGGGTCATGTGGTCAATCATGGTCATGAGTAAGTTTTGGTTAAAACGTTGCCATTGCGAGGCTTGGTCCAAAATATTAGCAACTTGGCCTAAAGCCAAACCATTATTAATCATTGCTGTAGTGAGTAAAGTACGTGCAGAGGCTGCCCCAATAATGCCGGCTAGATATTGCTCGGTAAACCGCCACCACATACCATTCGCAATGCTATTTTCATTAAGTATTAAATGATTTTGTTCACAGAAATTTTCAAAGGCTTGTGTTGTTGGTTGCTCACCAGTAATTCTTTTGGCAAGTGCAAAGAGATCACCTACTTTTAAACGTGCTGCATCATGCGGTAAATAGGTTAAATCGGTAGAGGTGTGCGGTGATGGCAATGGTTTTGTTTCATAATAGAAGAAACTTTCCGCCTGAATTTGCTCTGCCACACTTGGGCGGTAGAGTTTAGAAATCCAGATATATAAAAGAATATTTAAACCAAGCGACCAAATTACACCATGTGTGAGTGGTGCAAATGACTCAAAACCAAATAATGATTCAGGGCGTAGCGCATTGATTCCCAAAGGACCAAAAAGCAAAATACTCTGAGCCGCTTCCTGATAGGCTTCTGGCAAACTACGTAAGATCGTTGGAAATAGTAAAGTATAACTCCACATTAAAAATCCAATGATGAGCCCCGCATATACGCCTTGACGACTTCCACCACGCCAGTACAAACCACCAATAAGAGCAGGGGCAAATTGAGCCACAGCACTAAAAGCCAATAAACCAAATACTGAAAGCTGGTTAATATCATTAAAGAAATGGAAGAATAAAAAGCCAAGTAGCATCACTGCAACGATACTAATGCGGCGACTAAACTTAAGAACTTTAGGGAGATGCTTATCATGGCGCGAGAGCACTTTAAAACGCCAGAGCGCAGGCATAATTAAGTCATTACTCAGCATGATAGACAGGGCAACTGATGAAACCAGTAACATGCCTGTTGATGCAGAGAACCCACCTAAAAAAGCCAGTAAAGCCAGCCCTTCTTGGTTATAGCTAAGCGGTAATGACAACACGGCAACATCAGGTACAGTCAAGAACTTCGGTGCTGCATGCAACGCCCAGCTTGCGATCGGAATAATGGCTAAAATCGTTAAGATGAGATAAACCGCAAACCATTTACGCGCACCACGGATATGCTTTTCGTCACGCAGTTCAACTACTGCCACATGAAACTGACGTGGCAGGCAGATAATTGCTAAACCTGCCAATAAGGTCTGAATCCAGAATGTTTCAGGTACTCCAAATAACTGAACTTCCTGAAAGGTTTGGTTTACATCGGCTGTGACTTGTACTAGGTTCGCTGGTGTTTCAAAAATAAAAAATAAAGCGACGCAAATGAGTGCGAATAATTTTACAAAAGATTCAAATGCGACGGCGAGCATGAGACCGCCATGTTGTTCGGTATTTGCGATTTGTCTTGTACCAAAAATCATGGCCAAAATAGCCAGTACACTGGTTAAAAGCAAAACACTATTGGTGGTTGTATGGATATGAGCATTCTGTTCCATAATGACAGACGTACTTAAAGCAATCGCACGTAGCTGTAGGGCCAGATAGGGGATAATTGCGATTACGGCCAAAATGGTAACCAGTGATGCCAAGACACCGCTTTTTCCGTAACGTGCAGCAATAAAGTCAGCAATTGATGAAATAGCATGGTGTTGGCGTACTCGACCTAAACGTCGCCAAATGTCATAGCCGAACCAGACAAATAAAAGTGGACCTAAGTAAATCGGTAAGAAAATCACGCCTTCGCGAACAGCGGCTCCAGTTGCGCCGTAAAATGTCCATGATGAGCAGTAAACACCTAAGGTTAAGCTGAACAAGAACATGCGGCCACGTGTACTCAAACGGCTGGCATGCTTTTCACCAAAAAAAGCACAAATAAATAAGAGTGCTATATAAAGGGTGAGTACCCCAATAATCAGCCAGCTGTTCATATGACTCACATGATTAAAACCTTGTGCCTATCATACCCCAAGCAGAAACAAAGCTATAAATTGATTAAATTTTAACGACCAAAGTCTAAGTTACGAATTACACGGAATTTTGCTAACTTAAATCCTGAGAAACTACTATTAAAAAAGTGGCCAAGGCTGGGCACTGGGCAAGGAGTTTGGTTATGGATCAGAACCAAGTAGAACAGATTCTACGCAATCCAAAGTTTCAAAAGATGGTCAAGAAAAAAAGTACATTAAGTTGGACGCTCACAGTCATCATGTTAGTGCTTTATGTGGGCTTTATGCTACTTGTGGGCTACAACAAAGAATTTTTGATGAGTTCATTTAGTGGTGGTGTGACGACATGGGGAATCCCGCTAGGTTTAGGAATTATTGTTTTATCTTTCCTACTGTGTGGTGTGTATTCCTTTATTGCAAATCACACCCTTGATCAGTTGAGTGAAGAAGCGTTGAAGGAAGTTGAAGCCATCACGCACGATAAAGGACTACACTAATATGAAATGGAATTCATTAAAAGCGAAAGTCTTGCTGACAGCAGCATCGCTATATTCAACAATCGCTATGGCGGGTCCTGACTTAGGTGAAGCTGAACAACAAGCAACCAACTGGCATGCCATCATCATGTTCTTAATTTTTGTTGGTTTCACTTTGTTCATTACTAAGTGGGCTGCAAAACAAACCCAATCAACACAAGACTTCTATACAGCAGGTGGCGGTATCAGCGGTTTCCAGAATGGTCTGGCAATTGCGGGTGACTATATGTCTGCTGCATCTTTCCTTGGTATTTCTGCACTTGTGTTTAGTTCGGGCTTTGATGGCTTACTTTACTCACTTGGGTTCATGGTAGGTTGGCCAATCGTTTTATTCTTAATTGCAGAACGTTTGCGTAACCTTGGTAAATATAACCTTTCAGATGTGGTTTCATTTCGTCTTGAAGAAAAACCAGTACGTACTTTAGCTGCGGTCAGTTCACTTGTTGTTGTGGCATTCTATTTGATTGCTCAAATGGTAGGTGCGGGTCAGCTCATCAAATTACTATTTGGTTTGAACTACAACATTGCTGTAGTCATCGTTGGTCTATTAATGATGGCCTATGTAATCTTTGGTGGCATGTTGGCAACGACATGGGTACAAATTATCAAAGCGGTAATGTTACTCAGTGGCGCAACCTTCATGGCATTCATGGTCATGAAAGGAGTTGGCTTTAGTTTCAGCAACATGTTTACCCAATCAATTGAAGTATTCAGTAAAGTGCATGATGTAAGCTTGACCGATGCTGCAAAAATTATGGGGCCAGGTAAACTTGCAGCAAACCCGATTGATGCCTTGTCTCTTGGTTTGGCATTAATGTTTGGTACAGCTGGTTTACCGCACATTCTTATGCGTTTCTTTACAGTAAAAGATGCAAAAGAAGCGCGTAAATCGGTTGTGGTTGCGACAGGTTTTATTGGTTACTTCTACCTTTTAACTTTCATTATTGGTTTTGGTGCGATTCTTTTCGTATCAAACAATCCGCAATTCCTTGACGTTGCAAAAATGGCAGTAACAGGCAAACTTGAGCTTGTTGGTGGTAACAATATGGCAGCCGTGCATTTAAGTGACGCTTTAGGCGGTGACTTATTCATGGGCTTCATTTCAGCAGTAGCGTTCGCAACTATTCTTGCTGTTGTTGCTGGTTTAACACTTTCAGGTGCATCTGCGATCTCTCATGACTTATACGCTAACGTATTCAAAAAAGGTCAAACTACCCCAGCTTCAGAGCTTCGCATGTCAAAAATTGCGACACTTGGTTTAGCTATTTTTGCCATGATTTTAGGTATTTTGTTTGAAAAGCAAAATGTGGCGTTCATGGTAGGCTTGGCATTCTCTGTAGCTTGCTGTGCAAACTTCCCAGTTCTTGTTCTTTCAATGTTCTGGAAAGGTTTAACGACTCGTGGCGCAGTTATTGGTGGTGTGGTTGGTCTTGTAACAGCGGTAGTATTGATTGTGTTATCTAAAGCAGTTTGGGTAGATACTTTAAAAATCTCTGATACACCAATCAATCCATTCAATGGTCCTGCATTATTCGCAATGCCGTTGTCTTTCCTTTGCTGTTGGTTGTTCTCTGTTACCGATAACTCTGCACGTGCTAAAAAAGAGCGTGCTGCTTTCGATGCTCAATATGTTCGTTCAATGACAGGTATTGGGGCATCTGGTGCATCAGACCACTAAGATCAATATTGCTATCTAATTCTTAAAAAAAGCCCTACGGGGCTTTTTTTATACTTATTTAATTTTCAATTTAGGGTTTAGATATTAATAAAGAACAACTTGTTTGCCTTGTTTTGTGTACAGTATGATTTGCTAGACCTCAAAAAGCATAATGAAATAAGGAAAATAATAATGCGATCTATCATCGAGTTCTGGGCGAGCTTTCGATTGCTACCTTCTGCATGGTTGCTGCTTGTGCAATTTATCTTACTCATTTTGGCTATGCTGACTTTTCATGATGTATTTTACCGCACACTTACATGGGCTTTAGGGGTGCTGGCCCTACTCATTATTGCCAAGGTTATTCGTCAAACCCCAATGTTTACTTTTCTCGGGTTAACATTTGTGAGTGGGGCGATTATATCCTCTGTATTTATTTTATTGGGTTATGGCAATTTATACGTTCAGGTTTTTGCACATGGCTGTGAGGCGCTAGCTTACTTTTCAGCAGCTTATGGCTTATTTCGTTATATGTTTGCCGATCAGTATTTAACAAGAGATGAGTTGTTTGCAGCAGCAGCAGTTTTTACGCTTATTGCTTGGGGTTTTGCATTTTTATATAACATTTGTCAGCTTATTTTTCCGTCTAGCTTTCAAAATCCAAATAACATTCACCATTTACAGACGTGGTTAGATCTATTATTTCTCAGCTTTAGCTTGCAATCGGCTACAGGTTTATCTGACTTAATGCCTATTAGTCCACCAGCGCGCGTTTTAGCCATGCTGCAAATGTTCTGTGGAGTTATGTATTTAACTTTAATCGTAACCCGATTAATTGCTTTACAATATATTACCCACCTCCCTAAAAAAAATTCAGATAAATAATGGAGGAGGTGTTTTAATTTATTTACACCTTTGTAACTGCAATATTCTTTAAGTTTATTTAGAGTGTTATCGGCTTTCTCTATTGAAAGCCCTAGCTTTGTTCATTCTATGAATATCTTATCGGCATTTAAGCCTGTCACTTTTCATTAAAATAACATGGAGGATTTATGCCTTCCAAACAGTCCGGTTGGTTCGCAAACGTTAATCCTAACGTATTTTTTGGTACGGTCATTATTATTGCTTTGTTTTTAGCAGTAGTGGTGATTGCTCCGAGTTCTTTTGAGCTTCTAACGCAACAATTAAAACAATGGATCACTGATTCATTTAGCTGGTTTTATGTTTTATCTGTTGCTTTCTTTCTAATCTTATTGATTTATATCGCCTGTTCATCGATTGGACGCATTAAATTAGGGCCTGATCATAGCCAGCCTGATTATAATAATGGGTCCTGGTTCGCCATGCTGTTTACAGCAGGGATGGGGATTGGGTTGATGTTCTTCGGTGTTGCTGAACCCGTCATGCATTACGTTACCCCGCCAAGCGGTGAGGCACAAACCATTGATGCAGCACAGCAAGCACTAAGAGTAACCTTTTTCCACTGGGGGTTACATGCGTGGGCGATTTACGCTGTAGTCGGACTGGCTTTAGCTTATTTTGCCTATAGACATAATTTACCTTTGAAGACCCGTTCCGCACTTTATCCTCTGATTGGAAAAAAGATTTATGGTCCACTGGGCGATAGCATTGATATTTTTGCAACGATTGGAACCGTATTTGGTGTCGCCACATCTCTTGGCTTTGGGGTAACGCAGATCAATTCTGGTTTGCATTATTTATTTGGTGTAGAGCAAAGTACTCATGTTCAAGTTCTACTCATTATTTTTGTGAGTATGTTGGCCTCTTTATCTGTATTTCTAGGTCTAGATAAAGGTGTAAAACGTTTATCAGAAATAAACTTAGTTTTAGCTGTAATTCTCTTAGTATTTATTTTTATTGCCGGCCCAAGTATTTATTTACTCCAAACCACTATTCAAAATACGGGGCAATACCTCTCTAACCTTTTTACCATGACGTTCAATTTATATGCCTATCAGCCAAATGGATGGATTGGGGGCTGGACGATTTTGTATTGGGCATGGTGGATTTCTTGGTCGCCATTTGTGGGAATGTTCATTGCCCGCGTGTCACGTGGTCGTACCATTCGAGAGTTTATTGTTGGGGTTTTGCTTATCCCAACTGGCTTTACCATTATCTGGATGGGCTTTTTAGGAAATGCTGCTTTATTTAGCATTATCCATGAGCATCAAACCACCTTAATTCAGGCGGTTCAACAAGATTCATCCGTCGCATTATTTGAATTTCTAAATCATTTACCTTTCTCTGGGGTAATGAATGTCTTGGCAACTGTTTTAGTGGTTTTATTTTTTGTGACCTCGGCCGACTCAGGTGCATTAGTCACCGACTATTTAACTGCAAAAACAGAAAACTCACCGACTTGGCAACGCCTGTTCTGGACAGTGCTTATGGCTGTACTCGCCATTATTTTATTATTGGTAGGTGGATTGGCCGCACTTCAGTCCTCAATCATTATGAGTGCATTACCATTTACTGTCGTCATGCTGTTAATGAGCTGGGGACTAATAAAGGCCTTGCATCTTGATGTCACTAAAATGACTGCTATTCAGGAAGCACGAATCACACCGCGTGCTATTCATAATCCACGAAGCTGGCAACAGCGTCTAGGATTAATCATGCACTATCCTCATAGTGAAGACGAAGTAAAGCAATATATTGAAAATCAGGTAAGTAGTGCTTTTGAAAATATTAAGCATGAATTGAAACGCCGTCATTTAGAAGTCTCAATTAGTCAGCTTGAAGATGGTATGCAGCTTAGGGTAGACCATCACAATGAAATTAATTTTATTTATAAAGTTGTTTCACGTGAAACATTGCCACCAAGTTTTCTTATGGGGCGTATAGAAGCAGAAGATGGGCAATATTTTCAGGCCGAAGTGTTTTTAAGAGAAGGTGGCCAGAACTATGATGTCATGGATTGGACGCAAGAAGATTTAATCCAGGATATTATTGATCAATACGAACGTCATCTGTATTTCTTAAATATTGTACGAAGCTGATATTTAGGTGTAAAAAAAGGACTCAATTGAGTCCTTTTTTAATTCGATTTCTAAATTAAATTAGAAACGGAATTTAGTATTTAAACCGATAGTTTGTGTATCGTAGCTAGTAGACGCATTTTTAACGTCAGCTTTCATGTACGATGCACCAACTGCTAAAGCAGGAGTAATGAAGTAGTTTACGTTACCACCCCAAGCTTGACGGAATTCACCAAGGTCATTACCTTTGATGTTAGCTACGCCATCGTTACCCACGAAAGATGCGCCAACACTTAACTTAGGAGTTAAGTAAAGGTCAGTTTTTAAACCGTATTGGTTTTCTTCACCGAAAGCACCAGCAGCTTCAAAACCGATTGCCATGTTAGTTCCATCGATTGGACCTACATATTTAGCACGTGCAGTAATAGCATCTTGGTCATTTTGGATCGCAGCAGTTTGGTTTACAGCAGAGTAGATACCGTTGCTGATGATGCCAAAGTTGTCTAAAGCGAATTGGTTAGCAACACTTGTATAACCAACAGTCATCAAGAAGTTAGGTAACAACATAGCACCAACTTCTAATGCATAACGGTCACCGTTGTCATCTTTAGAGAAGTTGTTTTTACCATCAACATCAGTGTGGTTGTAAGTTGCGCTAGCATATACAGGAAGGTAAGGAGTAGGAACGTAAGCCTCACCTTTAACGCCGTATGTACCAACGTGGTAGTTTAAACCATTGTTTTGGTCATACTGTTGGTAGCTATAACCTAAAGATACGCTAGAAGCTTGATTCAAGAAAGCTGCTTCAGCTAATGGACCTTTAGCGGTATCAACATTTTTTAAATAGAATGTACCAGCAACGTCACCAGTGAAGTTTTTATCATTTGCAGTTGTGTCAACATATTCAGATTGACCTTGAACTTCAAATTGATAAGCATGAGCACCGGTCATGGCTAATAATACAGCAGTGGCTAAACCAAGTTTTTTCATAATCATTTCCAGCAATAACAAGAGATAAAGCTGGGGTCATTGTATTGTAACAATTTATGAAGTCAATAATGAAAAAAAAGGAATGTTAAAGATATTTGACACTTATGTTAAAATTGGTGAAAAACTAATCAAATGAAAAGTAAATTGTCAACCTGATAAAAAAATGAACATTTACAAGAGGCTAATAATTATATTTCATAGGGAATTTAGAAGTAAATGTTTAAAAGTTATTACAATTGTGATTGGAAAAATAGATTATCTTAATCGGTTTTAACATTAATAAAAGTATAATATTGTTTACAATGCGAATAAAAAATCATCATTTTCTTATCAAATTTGTAATATTTTGAGGAATAGTTAACAATATTTAGATTAGTTTAACTAAAAAATTTAACTATTTTTAATTATTATATAAGTGAATAAGATAAAAGAAATCTCTATTTTAAGTTGAAAAATCGATTAAATTTTAAATTCTGATTAATTTAATCGACTTTACAAAAGTAGAGATAAGTCACATAATTTAATTGCAAAGTTCACTACCTAACGTTTTTAGGATTTAAAGTGCTTTCCCAGATACGATGTGCGTAGCACATCAGATTTTACGAGCTCAGCTTTCCCCAAGGTTGAGCTTTTTTTTATCTATAAGAAAATCTTAAAATTATAAGAAAAGTTATATGAAATTTATTGGAAAATAATAGATTAAAAAGAACCCAGCTAAAAGCTGGGCAGTGGATGCTGGGAGAAGTGCATCCAAGAGGATAACTAAATATGTTTTACTATCATTGCTAAAAATTTTTAATCTGTAAAATAGAGTTTTTTTATAAATATCATTCAATTTTTCGATCCCGTTTATTGTTTAAGCTTACTAAAATGTAGGAAACGTATAATTATTAAAAGAGAAATGAAAGGTTTATTGATGAAATTCTAGTTATTAAAATGCTAGGATGGATTTAAGCCTAATTTATATCGTAGTAAAAATGGCAGGACATTTACGGAGTACCAGCTAGAAATGTCAGGATTACGTTCAGAGCATATTAGTAATCGACTGTTCTTTTTTATGCTGGTTATTATTTTGTCCTTATTATTCATGGCGATTCCCCTCATTGTGGGAAGCTATCAGGATTATATAAAAACTAGACAAGCCTTAGCCGAAATAAAAAGTTTAAGAGCTGTAGCCGATATTGCCTATAAAATTTCTAAGGAGCGTGCTCCAGCTAATAAAATGATGTCGAGCAGTCCTCATGATTTATTAAAGAATCAGCAAGAATTAAAAAAATTTCGTTTAATTGTTGATGCGCAAATTGATACAAGTATCCTTATCTTACAACAAGCAGGTTATGTTTCATTAGCAAATGAGCTGCAAACCAACTTCAAAGAAAATCTTAGACAAGCTCGGCATGTAGTCGACTACTATGGTGAAATTCCATATGGAGCACGAACTTCCGTCCAAATGGATAATGCCATTTTAGGGATGTTTGGAGCATGGGATAATTGTAGGGAAATACTGCAAAAACTGATGTTGCAGCTAAAAAGTAAAGATAGCCGTATTTCTAATTACTTTACGCTGATTATAGTTCTGACCGATATGCGAGATCAGGCCGGACGTATGGCATCTAATATTATCGCTCCTGTGAGCTTTAATGAAGAAATTCCAAGTAATAATCGTGCGCGTTCTTTACAAACTCAGCATCAATCTAGATATCTATGGATTTTGGTTGATACATTGCAGCCTGAACAGGCAAAGACCCCAGAATACCGTCGGTTATATGCCCGAGTGAAATCAGAATTTATAGACAAAGGTATTCCGATTGTAGAAAAGTTATTAGAAGAAAGCCAAAAGGGGGAGCCATATTATTTAAATGGCACCCAATTGACAGAAGCAATCGTGGGTAAATTTACTACTGTGGTTGATTTACAAAGTTATATTCTTGATGAAAGTGTTGTAATTGCCACTCAAGAAAATGTAATTGCTCGAAATGGTTTTCTTTTAACTTTATTAATTTCTTTAATTTCTTTAGCCACCGCGTTACTTACGCTTAATTATGCGCAAAGAAGGGTTTTTTCTCCTTTAATAAAAGCGAGGACTTTAATTTTAGATTTGTCGCATAGTTCTGATCATTGGACAGATGAGATGAATGTAACAACAAAAGGTGAATTTTTTTCCTTATTTGAGGCGATTGATCGATTACAGCGTATGTTGCAACAACGCGATGCTTTTGAATTTCAATTAAAGAATATTGCCAATACTGATCCATTAACTGGTGTGTCCAACCGTCTCGCTTTATCTGAATATTTAAAAATTGTTGAAAGTTACCCTCAAAAATTTACGCAGACTTGTTTAATGATTATAGATATTGATCGTTTTAAACAGGTGAATGACCAATATGGGCATATTGTAGGTGATCATGTCATTGTTAATATTGCTGAGCAATTAAAGCAAAATATACGAAGTTCAGATTTAATTGTTCGTTATGGCGGAGATGAGTTTTTAATATTATTAGAGCAGATGCAATTTATAGATGCACGACTTTTAGCAGAAAAAATTCGGATTGCGATTTCTTTACAAGAAATTGATTTGTCAGGTTCAGATGAAAAATTGCATGTGTCTGTCAGTATTGGTTTTGCGATAGGAGCGGCGAGTTGGATAGAACTCTTAGAGAAAGCTGACCGTTCGCTATTAAGAGCTAAGGCCCGAGGTCGGAATGCAGTTGAGGGATAAAAAAAGCCGGAAATGATTTCCGGCTTTTTTATTCAATAAATTACTTCAACATCGGCTTCAAGAAACGCCCAGTATGAGAAATTTCAACATCAGCCACTTGTTCAGGTGTGCCTTCAGCAATGATCATACCACCGCCTGAACCACCTTCAGGGCCTAAGTCGACAACCCAGTCCGCTGTTTTAATCACATCAAGGTTATGTTCAATCACCACAATGGTATTACCTTTGTTGCGTAGCTCGTACAAAATGTCGAGTAGCTTGGCAATATCATGGAAATGTAAGCCTGTCGTCGGCTCATCCAAGATATATAAGGTTTTACCTGTATCACGTTTTGCTAACTCGCGAGCTAATTTAACGCGTTGCGCTTCACCGCCTGAAAGTGTCGTTGCAGCTTGACCTAAACGAATATATCCCAGACCTACTTGCATTAAAGTATCTAAACGACGATGAATCACAGGAATTGCATTAAAGAACTCAGCCGCATCTTCAACGGTCATTTCTAATACGTCTGAAATGTTCTTACCTTTATAACCAACTTCTAAAGTTTCACGGTTATAACGCTTGCCATGACAAGCATCACAAGGCACATACATATCAGGTAAGAAATGCATCGCGACCTTGATCATGCCATCGCCTTCACAAGCTTCACAACGTCCACCTTTCACGTTAAACGAGAAACGACCTGCGCTATAACCACGCGCTTTGGCTTCAGGTGTTTGCGCAAATAACTCACGAATAGGCGTAAATAAACCTGTATACGTAGCAGGATTGGAACGTGGGGTACGACCAATTGGACTTTGGTCAATATCAACCACTTTATCTAAATGCTGTAAGCCATCAATCGAATCAAACTTTTCTGCCGTCAGCGTAGTTGCACCATTGAGTTGAGTGGCAGCTAAAGGTAATAAAGTACGATTAATTAACGTTGACTTTCCTGACCCTGAAACGCCAGTCACACAAGTCATAATGCCAAGCGGAATTTTTAAATCGACATTTTTAAGGTTATGACCACTTGCACCAGAGAGTTTGATGAATTCATCTGGGCGTGGTGATTGGGTACGTTGTTTTGGTATCGCAATTTTTAGGCTGCCTGAAAGATATTGACCTGTAAGAGAGTCTTTATTGCTCGCAATCTCGTCATAGCTACCTTCCCCGATAATGACACCGCCATGAATCCCTGCACCAGGTCCGATATCAATAATATGATCTGCAGCACGAATCGCATCTTCGTCATGTTCAACCACAAGCACGGTATTACCCAAATCACGTAAGCGAATTAAGGTTTGTAGTAGGCGATCATTATCACGTTGATGCAGACCGATAGATGGTTCATCGAGTACATACATCACGCCCATCAAACCTGCACCAATTTGCGAAGCGAGACGAATACGCTGAGCTTCACCGCCTGACAAGGTTTCTGCTGAACGAGCGAGACTGAGATAATTTAAGCCGACGCTGACCAGGAAGTGTAAACGCTCGCGAATCTCTTTAAAGATTTTATCGGCGATTTCACCTTTAGCACCTTCAAGATTGAGATCTTGATAATAGTTTTCAGCATCACCAATCGACATCTTGGTGATTTGTGCAATGGTCTTATCTTTGACCCGAACGTTGCGTGAAATTTCATTTAGACGTGAACCGTCGCAGGCATCGCAAGCGGCATTAGATAAATATTGAGCTAAATCGTCTCGTACATAGTTACTTTCAGTTTCACGGTAACGACGTTCAAGGTGCGGCAAAATTCCTTCAAAAGGTTGTACGCGCGTGTGTTTGCGGCCACGTTCATCGATATAACTTAAATCGACTTTTTCTTTACCCGTACCTTGTAAAAATTTCTTTTGAGTATCTTTATCTAACTGGTTCCAAGGTGTATCAAGTTGGAAACCAAAATGGTCGGCAACTTTTTGCAGCATCGAATAATAATATGGACGTTGACGATCCCAACCGCGGATAGCACCTTCACTAATCGCAAGCTCAGGATTTGGAATGAGCTTTTCAGAGCTAAAATGACTGCGTGTACCTAAACCATCACAAACAGGGCAGGCACCAAACGGGTTGTTAAATGAAAATAAGCGAGGTTCAAGTTCTGCCACAGCACGATCACATTTAGGACATGAGTGTTTTGCAGAAAAAACACGGTCTGGGTGTTCGCCATTCATCCATGACAAAACCGCGATGTCACCGCCCAAACGTAATGCAGTTTCAAATGATTCGGCAATACGATTACCTAAATCTTCGCGTACTTTAAAACGGTCAACAACAACTTCAATGGTGTGCTTTTTCTTTTTATCGAGTTCAGGTGGCGTATCAATATCAATGATTTCGCCATCAACACGCGCACGAACAAAACCTTGGCCTTGTAGCTGTTCGAACAAGTTGCTGTATTCACCTTTACGCTCACGCACCACTGGGGCAAGCAACATCAGTGCTGTGCCTTCTTCAAGTGTTTTTACTGCATCGACCATTTCAGAAACAGTTTGCGCAACCATCGGCAAGTCGTGTTCAGGGCAGTACGGTGTACCGACACGCGCATAGAGCAAACGCAAATAGTCATAAATTTCGGTAATGGTACCGACTGTCGATCGCGGGTTATGACTGGTAGATTTCTGCTCAATTGCAATCGCTGGAGATAAACCTTCAATCGAGTCTACTTCAGGCTTTTCCATTTGCGATAAAAACTGACGTGCATAGGCTGAAAGTGATTCGACGTAGCGGCGTTGTCCTTCGGCATAGAGGGTATCGAAGGCAAGAGAAGATTTTCCTGAACCTGATAACCCCGTAATTACCACAAATTTATCGCGTGGAATATCGAGAGACACATTTTTTAAATTATGGGTACGTGCGCCTCGAATACGGATATGACTTTGGCTCATAAAACATCTCAATTATGTATTAATGAAAATTTAGGTGTTGATTGATCAGTCTCGTGCAGTGTGACTGGTTATAAACAACAGACCCTATATATGATAACGATTTAAAATTGTTCAAGTGGTACAAAATGATTTAAAGCGACAAATTGTGACGGTTAAACGACAATCGACAAAATTTGTTTAATTAAGCAGGTTGTATTTTTAACATTCCTCTCTTTTGATTTCTACTCTTACCAAATTTTAATGAGCAACATAATTTTACTAGACGACTGGTCTAATAGTGGAGTATTGTGTATGCATGAAACGACTAAATAAAAGTGAAACCACGCGACAACACATTTTGGATACCAGTTTTGAGCTGGTATTACACAAAGGATTTGTCGGCGTTGGTTTACAAGAAATCTTAAAGGCTTGTGACGTACCTAAAGGTTCGTTCTATCACTACTTTGCTTCGAAAGAGGCGTTTGGCTGTGCGTTGCTAGAGCAATACATGGCTGACTATAAAGTTCGTATGGAACAACTTTGGCAGCACAGTGAACAAAGTGCCCACGCCCGTTTAATGGCGTTATGGCAGGCATGGATTGATGACCCAGTAAATGGTAGCTGGGCTGAAAATTGCCTGATTGTGAAGTTGGCGGCAGAGGTTTCCGATTTGTCGGAAGATATGCGCCAAATTCTTAATGATGGCGTGTACAAATTAACGCAGCGTTTGGCTTTGCTACTCAAAGAAGGGCAACAAGAAGGGTCAATTCCAAAACACATTGACCCTTTAAAAACTGCACAAGTCATGTATCAGTTATGGTTAGGTGCCGCTTTACTCACAAAATTGTCGCAAGACAAAGCGCATCTACATCTAGCTTTAGAAACGACCCAACAACTCTTAAAACCGATAGAGGAATAAAGCATGCGAAGTATTATCCATGGTAATTTTGGCGAACCTGTAGACGTTTTAGAGCAGGCGGATATGCCAAAGCCAGAACCAAAAGCAGGCGAAGTTCGTATTAAAACAATCATGTCTCCAATCCATAATCATGATGTATGGACGGTACGTGGAAGTTATGGCTACAAGCCTACTTTACCCGCTATTGGTGGTAGTGAAGCTGTTGGTATTGTAGATGCGCTGGGTGAAGGCGTTACTCATGTACAGGTAGGGCAGCGTATTGCAGTTGCAGCTGTGCATGGTAGTTGGGCTGAATACTTTATTGCACCAGCTCAAGGGCTTATTCCACTCAATAATGAAATTGATGACGAAACAGCAGCACAGCTGATTGGTATGCCAATTAGTGCCCTCATGTTGTTGGACTTTGTAAATGTTCAACCGGGTCAATGGCTCATTCAAAACACGGCAAATGGCGCAGTAGGTAAAACGGTTGCCATGATTGCGCAGGCACGTGGTTTACCTGTAATTAATTTAGTTCGTCGTACTGATGCAATTGCAGAGATGCAAGCATTAGGCATTCAACATGTTGTAGCAACCGATCAGCCGAACTGGAAAGAGCAAGTTAAACAGATTCACGGTGACCAACCTTTAATTGCTGGTGTGGACTCGATTGGCGGAAGCGCAAGTGGTGAAATGCTGAACTTGCTTAGTGAAAATAGCTTATTGGTTTCGTTTGGAAGTATGACAGGTGAAACCATGCAAATTTCATCTGGTGATCTCATCTTTAAACAAGCAACTGTAAAAGGTTTCTGGGCGAGTGTGGTCAACAAAGAAATGCCAGCAGAACGCAAAAAAGAGCTTATTGTTGAGTTATTAACGTTAGCAACTCAGAAAAAATTAACTCTGCCTGTTGAAGGTGTATTTAGTTTTGATGAGATTAAAACAGCTGCCCAAAGAGCAACACAAGGTGCTCGTCAAGGCAAAGTATTGTTAAAGCCGTAAAACATTAAAAGATCAGTCGAGAGACTGATTTTTTTTAATATCTTTAAAATAAAAAGGAAAATTGTATGATCGGACAAGTTTTAGTGGGTTTAATTGCAATATTACATGTCTATATTTTAGTGTTAGAGATGTTTTGGTGGGACAAACCCTATGGCATGAAAGCCTTTGGAAATAATGCAGAAAAAGCAAAACTCACCAAAGTAATGGCGCAAAACCAAGGTCTTTATAATGGCTTTTTGGCAGCGGGGTTATTCTGGGCTTTATTGGCTGATGCACCGTTTGCGACATCAATTGCCAACTTCTTTTTAGGCTGTGTGCTCATTGCGGGTATTTATGGTGGACTGACAGCCAGTAAAAAGATTATTTATATTCAGGCAGTTCCAGCACTGATTGCTTTGGTCGCTGTTAATTTTCTCTGAAAAGCGCACAATACAGCGTTTTGATATGGAAATGACCAGATAGGATAAGCACATGTGGGCGTTATTTTTAAAATGTATGTTGGGGGCTGGGGTTGTTCTCATCATTTCGGTTTTATCGAAAAGTAAGGCATTTTATATTGCAGGTTTAGTCCCGCTTTTTCCTACCTTTGCTTTGATTGCCCATGTGATTGTTTATCAGCAAAAAGGAGCTGAGGCTTTACAGAAAACAGCGCTGTTTGGCCTATGGTCACTTATTCCATATGCCATTTATTTAGTGGCGGTCTATGTACTTGCAACGCGTTTGTCGATGTGGTCATGTCTAGGCTTCGCAACACTGTGTTGGGTAGTTGCCGCGGCAGGTTTAATTTATGGCTGGCAACTATTTCAGCATTAAAAGATTAAGAGATAGCCCTTAATCTTTTAAATTGAACTAGCTTTATGACGGATCGACAACGCGGGTTCTGAGCATCCCTTCAACTAAATTAATCATCTTTTTGCGAGAAAGAATTCGAGGCAGTTGAGACGTTAAATAGTTGCTACAACCTACAACAAGAGTTGGTTTATTCTTATCTAATGCTTTAACCGTTGCAGATACAACATCCTCAACTGTAGAGCTTTTCATACCGCTGGTATCGGCATTAGCGACCTGAGTAAAATTGGTTTCCGTATTGCCTGGACAAACCGCTAGAAATTTAACACCCGAAGATGCATATTCTCCTGCCAGCGCCTCAGTAAATTGTAATACGTAAGATTTACTTGCCCCATAAACAGCAATGTAGGGGAGAGGCTGGAACGCACCTGTCGATGAAATATTAATCATGATGCCTTTTTTGTTAGCAAGCATGTGAGGCAAGAATAAATAACATAAAGACGTTACGCTGCTGATATTCAGCGTGATCATTTCTTGATAGGTAGATACAGATTGATCTAGAAATTTAGTCCATTTTCCAAATCCTGCGTTGTTAATTAAAATTTCTACCGATAATTTTCTAGCCTGCACTTCATCAAATAATATTTGAGCTGAATTCGCTTGAGCTAAATCTAAAACGATAACTTCAACATTTACGTTATATTTTTTTCTAAGTTCATCAGCTAAATCATTCAGCTTTTGTTCGGAGCGTGCGGTCAAAATTAAATGAATCCCTAAAGATGCAAGTTTTTGAGCATAGGCTTTGCCTATTCCTGAAGATGCTCCTGTAATTAATGCTGTTGAACTTTTAAATGTAGAAAGATGAGCGCTCATTTTATTTATCCGTAATAAACGAAGTCATTACGATAAACCTTTACCCTAAGGGCAGAGTCAAGCACTCATTTTGAAAGCTATTTCAAATTTTAATGAGCTGTTTTAAGCCGAAATTTTATTGGTAATATAAGTTTGAATAATCTCATTCTCTAGTTGCTTTAAATCTTCTTGTAAACGCGTTAACGCTGCTTTTTGCTCAATAATTTGTTGATTCTTTTTCTGAATGAGCTGTTGTGCAACTTCTACAGGAAATCGATTATTTTTATATTTTAAAGCAGACAAATCATACAGTTCTGAAAGGCTAAATCCAACAGCTTGCGCGAGGCGAATCATCTTAACTGATTGAACATCAATCGCTTCATAAATACGATAATTTCCCTTTCTTTTTGCCACAGGTAGCAAGCCTAATTTCTCATAATGCCGAATGGCTTTAGGAGTGGCTCCAGTTAAAGATGCTAATTCGCCGATATACATATCTGTCTCGCATTTTAGTGAAAATCGATCAGAGTATTGAACCATCTGACCGATTCTTTTGAAGTTTTAAATATGATCTAAACCTAACCATTGTCTTTGGTGGTAGGCGCTATCCCAAAATAACCACTCAAGTTTTGCACCCATGGTGTATGCAGCATGCATTTTTTCTAAAGTGTCTGCATCACAACGTGCTGCAACTTTATCAACTGTCGCAATTACATTGCGAACGGCAGTATGGAACTCTTCGCCTGCATAGGTATCGACCCATGCTTGGTAAGGGTTATTAGGTATAGATTTGTTCACAATATCTTTACCGACTTCAGCATAGATCCAGAAGCAAGGTAACAGTGCCGCCAGCACAACAGGATAACTTTCAGACCAAGCAGTTGCTGTTAAAAATGAAGTGTAATGATGGCCGGCCAAAGTTAATGGGGTATTTTTAAATTCTTCTTTGGTCACACCAAAATTTTTCATGAAGTCATCATGCAAACTGCGTTCAACCACAATTGCAATTTTTGCTGCATCTGAAAATTGCATAATATCGTCAGCTTCAAAAGCCTTTGCTGCTGCAACGGCTAAAACGCGGCCATAGGCCACTAAATATTGAGCATCTTGAATCACATAATGACAAAACGCTTCTTTATCTAAAGTTCCACTGGCAAGTTCCTGATTAAAAGGCAGGTCTAGAATTTTTTGATATAAATTTAAATTACGTTGCCAGAGTTCTTGAGAAAAAAGCATAAAATCATTCCATTTAAAATAAGACAGCTGAACTGGATTTTAAATCAATTTTAAAATACAAAAATAATAATGATAGATATATCGCAAGAAAATATTTAATACGATTAATAAGTTAATTAAAAATTATAAATTTCTTTATTAAACAGAGAGATAAAGTAAAGGTAATAACGGCACAAAACAACATCGTTTTGTGGTTAATTATCGATATAATAGCCACGGTTTTAAGAAAGATTAAATTTAGTTCTTGGTATAGGTCTGATCCATGAAGCATTTCCGATTTTCGATATTTTTTACGGTGGTGTGTTTAGCGCTATCCGCTTATTGGGGTTTTACCCATGGACCTGAAGCAGGCGTGTCTACCATGCTTAAAGCTTTAACGATTACAGCCATTTTAGCTGTAATGGAGGTTTCTTTATCTTTTGACAATGCTGTTGTCAATGCATCGGTTCTGCGTAATTGGGATCCTTTCTGGAAAATGCTGTTTTTGACGGTTGGTATTTTAATCGCCGTTTTTGGTATGCGTTTAATTTTCCCAGTGGCGATTGTTGCCGTGACTGCGGATATGGGAATGATTGAGGTGGCTAAATTAGCACTCAACGATCCAAAAACTTATTCTGAACGCTTAATGGCCCACCACGCCGAGATTTCAGCTTTTGGTGGAACATTCCTATTATTGGTTTTCTTAAACTTCTTCTTTGATGAGGAAAAAGAAACTCATTGGTTCAGATGGCTTGAAGCTAAACTTTCTAGCCTAGCGAGCGTACCGGCAATGTCTGTTTTTATTGCCCTAATTGCGATGTTAATTATGGCAGCCAATGTTGATGAATCGCAGCGCCTTGTTGTGACTATGGCTGGTATTTGGGGCATTGTGGTTTATATCGGTGTAGAAGTATTAAGCCATATGTTAGGCGGTGAACCTGAAATTGATGAAGATGGCAACGCCATTATGAAAGATGGATCAGGCGCTGCTTCTGGTGTAGTTAAAGCGGGTATCGGTGGTTTCTTATACCTAGAAGTGTTAGATGCCTCTTTTAGTTTTGACGGTGTGATTGGTGCATTTGCAATTACCAGCGATGTTGTCGTGATTATGCTTGGTCTTGCAATTGGTGCTATTTTTGTCCGTTCAATGACAGTTTATCTTGTTGAAAAAGGCACGCTAGATGCTTATGTGTTCTTGGAACACGGTGCACATTATGCAATTGGTGCTTTAGCATTCATTATGATTGCAAGTGGTACAGGCGTACATGTACCAGAAGTGGTAACAGGTTTAATTGGTGTAGCATTTATTGTTTGGGCTGTATTTGCTTCAATTCAATATAGTAAACGCCATTCACATTCGTCTTAAGTTAATTTTCAGTAAAGATGTTTAGAATAAAGAGGCTAAATGCCTCTTTATTTTTTTAAGCTGAAATCGTTAATTTAAATAAGGTGTCCCGTATTTTTAGAAACGAATCGGCTTATAATTTGCCTAGTTTGATAAACGTGTATTGATATGATGAATGCTTTGGAACGTCGCTCAACTTTTGCCTTAAGTAGTATTTTTGCACTACGCATGTTGGGTTTGTTCATGATTATTCCTGTCTTTTCTGTAGTCGGGCAGTCATATCAATATGCGACTCCAGCACTCATTGGTTTGGCTGTGGGCGTCTATGGTTTAAGTCAGGCTATTTTACAAATTCCATTTAGCTTACTTGCTGACCGTTTTAGCCGGAAACCTCTTGTGGTGCTTGGCTTGTTACTCTTTGCTATTGGCGGTGCAATTGCCGGTTTATCTGACACGATTTATGGTGTGATTATTGGCCGTGCCATAGCAGGTGCAGGTGCAGTTTCAGCAGTCGTGATGGCGCTTTTGGCAGATGTTACGCGTGAAGAGCAGCGCACTAAAGCCATGGCTGCAATGGGCATGAGTATTGGTCTGTCTTTTGTGGTGGCATTTAGCCTTGGGCCTTGGCTTACAAGTCTTGTCGGCATTTCTGGTTTATTCTTTGTCACGACCATTATGGGCTTAATCGCGATTTCGATGTTATTGCTTGTACCTAAAGTGACTCGTCATCATCGTAATTATCAGCAAGGCTACATGGCACAGCTTAAGCAAGTCATTCAAATGGGTGACTTAAACCGTTTGCATGTCTCGGTTTTTGCACTGCACTTACTGCTTACCGCCATGTTTATTTATGTGCCTTCACAGCTCATTGAGTTTGCACATATTCCTTTAGCAAGTCATGGTCTGGTATATCTGCCGCTGTTAGTAATTAGTCTGTTCTTTGCATTTCCAAGCATTATCGTGGCTGAAAAATATCGCAAAATGCGAGGAATTTTCTTAACGGCAATTACAGGGATTATTGCAGGTTTACTGTTACTCATATTTGGTTATCAATCAAAATATGTATTACTCGCAGGCCTAGGTATTTTCTTTATTGCATTTAATGTGATGGAAGCATTATTGCCATCGTGGTTATCAAAATGTGCTCCAATCCAGTCAAAAGCAACTGCTATGGGTGTAAATGCCAGTAGTCAGTTTTTAGGTGCTTTTTTTGGCGGCACACTAGGTGGTCAATTATTGATGTTACATAATACTGCGATTGGATGGAGTGTCTTAACAGGGATTGCTATAATATGGTTGCTAATTAGTTTTGGTTTAGCTCAGCCGCGGTATTTGTCATCGATTGTGTTGCCATTGCCGCAAGTGCAACAGGTGAATGAGTGGACCACACAGCTATTGGCAATTCGTGGTATAGAAGAAGTTGTGGTGATGCCTGACCAGCAAGTTGCTTATATTAAAGTCGATAAACAGACTCTTGATGAGGCTGCGCGACGTGATTTAACGCAGTTGTTCGGTAAAGAGGTAGCCATTTAAGCATAACTCTTATAAAGTAAAACATAGAAATGTATAGGATGAAGACAGCTAATGCGTGGTGTAAATAAGGTTATTTTGGTTGGTACTTTGGGTCGTGATCCTGAAACAAAAACTTTTCCAAATGGGGGCTCGCTGACTCAATTTTCAATCGCGACAAGTGAAGCTTGGACCGATAAAACTTCAGGTGAACGTAAAGAACAAACAGAATGGCACCGTATTGTTTTGCATAACCGTTTAGGGGAAATTGCTCAGCAGTTCTTACGTAAAGGTTCTAAGGTTTATATTGAAGGTTCATTACGCACGCGTCAGTGGACTGATCAAAATGGTCAAGAGCGCTATACAACAGAAATTCGTGGCGAACAGATGCAAATGTTAGATGGTCGTCAACAAGGTGAACAAGGGTTCGCTGGCGGCAATGATTTTAACCAACCACGTTTTAACGCACCTCAACAAGGTGGCAATGGTTATCAAAATAATAATAACCAAGGTGGTGGTTATAACCAAAATAGTGGTGGCGGCTATGGCAGCAACCCAGCTGGTTTTGGTAATGGTGGCAACAGCCCGCAAGGTGGTGGTTTTGCTCCAAAAGCACCACAACAGCCTGCGTCTGCACCAGCTGATTTAGACGATGATTTACCGTTCTAAGCAAAATTTTAAAAAAGGCGAGTTTATCTCGCCTTTTTTATTACTCAATTCCAAGCAAACGTAACAGTGCTGTACCAGCGGCTGCCAAGCAAATTACCAATAACAGCGGTACTTTTTTCCAAACTAATAAAAGCGCAAATCCAACACCCAATATACGCGCGAATCCCGCAAAATTTTGGCCTTCAAAAAATGTCGTCGTGACAGCAATCGCACAGAGCAAAACAGTTGCGCCGTTTGACAGTAAAACTTGATATTTTTCAGAAAAAGTAAATTTGGCACCTAAGTGAAAACCAGCAAAACGGATGCTGTAAGTACCGAGTGCAAGTAAGCCTATGCCCAAAATAATCAGTAATTGTTGATTCATTTTTTTCTACCAAATATTAAGCCAAAAAGTGAAATCAGAATTGGAAGTCCTGAGGCCAAAAAAGGTGTGGTAATCAGTGCCAAAGTTGATCCAGCAAATGCAGCTTTTCGAGTAGATTTATTCTTTAAAGCATTAAAAGTAAGTGCAATTAAAATGGCAGGGAAAATGGCATCTAGACCAAATGTTTTTGGGTCTGGAATAGCACTTCCAATAAAATAACCCGCAGTGACACCGAGTGGCCAACTCAGCATAATGCTGATACCACACAACCAATAAGCGGCTTTTTTAGTCTCAAAATCAGGCTGTGCCATGCCAAACAAAACGCTTTCATCGTTCATGATATGGGCCCCGAAATATCGAGAGAATTTACCTCTGATTAATTCATTGACCGCAATACCAAAAGGTAAATGCCGTAAATTGACGAGTAGTCCTGCAATTGCAGCAGCAATCGGGCTACCACCTACTGCTAAAAAACCAATAAAGATAAATTCAGCAGTTCCTGCGAGCACAAATACGGATAGGCAAAGTGGAATCCAGAGTGCTAAGCCATAACTTGCAGCCAGTGAACCTAAAGACATACCAACGACACTGGTCGCTAGACACACAAAGAAAATCGAGCGGGTGGTGTCTTTACTAAGTTTATTAATGAGAGTGTATGTGGTCATAGCATGATATAACGAACGATTTTCCATTATAATGAATAAGTCTGATTGTTTTGTCAAAACGAACGATCGTTTTTTTTATAGAACGGATGTGGTGAATGTCTCAGCCAATTGAAATTATTGCTAAAGGTTTAAATCGTGAACGCCAAAGAGCGGGGCTTTCTTTGGCAGAGGTTGCTCGTCGTGCAGGCGTTGCCAAATCTACACTTTCACAATTAGAGGCAGGTCAAGGTAACCCAAGCATTGAAACCTTATGGGCACTTTGTGTTGCACTAAATATTCCTTTTGCGCGTTTGATGGAAGAGCCAAGCAATCAGGTGCAAGTCATTCGTTGTGGAGATGGCCCAACCGTTAGCTCTGAAATTGCGAATTACAAGGCCATTTTGTTGGCGACTTGTCCACCGCATGCGCGCCGCGATGTGTATTTACTGATTGTTGAACCGGGTGAAGACCGTCTTTCAGAACCTCATCCAGTTGGTTCTGTGGAGCATATTATTATGGTGGAAGGTAAGGCTCTGGTTGGTCTAATTGATGAGGCCGTTGAACTCAGTGTTGGAGACTATATTTGTTACCCTGCCGACCAGAAACATATATTCAGAGCTTTAGAAAAAGGTACGAAAGCTTTATTAATTTCTGAGCAAAACTAAATAATTCCAATCTAATTAAAGTAAAACTTATTCATTTTTAAAATAAAAACTAAAAACCATTTACCTACATGCAATCTAAAAAGAGCCAATTTTGCGTATAAATTTTGCAATTGGCTCTCTCTTTTATTACAAAAATGGCTCTCGTTTCTTCAGGGCCGAAACGACAAATTAAAGCCATTGGAAGTATGCATACGGAAGCGCCGGATAAGCTCAGTGAATTTTCTGTTTTAGGAATTGGGCAAAACGGCTAAATTTTTAGGGGATATAGTTGGCTTCGGAGGATTTCCGAGATTGGCCGATATCCTCCATATATTAAGGAAAATGATATGGCAGCTCATCAAAATGGTTCTGAAGCCAATCACTCCCAAAGTTTAAAACATGGACTTAAATCACGCCACCTAACGATGATCTCAATTGCAGGGGTTATTGGTGGTTCTCTATTCGTGGGCTCAGGTAGCATTATTTACAATACGGGCCCTGTTGTTTTTCTAACCTACGCTTTGGGTGGTCTACTCGTTTGGTTCATCATGCGGATGTTAGGCGAGATGGCCGTTTTAAACCCTGATAGTGGCTCTTTTTCAACTTATGCTGACCGCGCGATTGGTCGTTGGGCAGGCTTTTCAATTGGCTGGTTGTACTGGTGTACTCTCGCAATGCTCATGGGATGGGAAGCCTATGTGGCAGGTAAAATTCTAAACAATTGGTTCCCATTTATACCAATCTGGGCCTATATGGTCGTGGTCATTGTCGCATTGGTCGCAGTCAATTTACAAAACGTGAAAAATTATGGTGAATTCGAGTTCTGGTTTGCCCTTATCAAAGTTATCGCAATTGTTATTTTCCTTGTGATTGG
Source organism: Acinetobacter sp. AC1-2 (assembly GCF_016124155.1). Taxonomy (NCBI): domain Bacteria; kingdom Pseudomonadati; phylum Pseudomonadota; class Gammaproteobacteria; order Moraxellales; family Moraxellaceae; genus Acinetobacter; species Acinetobacter sp. AC1-2. The sequence continues at coordinate 115,528 of NZ_JABFFO010000003.1, read as the reverse complement.
TAGTTTGGCCATCATGCATTTATGGCCGTGGGGCAATCCGGCTGCTTCTGGTATTAGTAATCTAACCTCTCAAGGCTTTATGCCAAATGGTGGTTCATCCGTTATTACCGCCTTACTTGGGGTCATGTTTGCTTATATTGGCGCTGAAATTGTTACTGTAGCGGCAGCAGAATCGGCAAATCCCTCTAAAGAAATTCGTAAAGCTTCTAACTCAGTGGTTTGGCGAATTATTTTATTCTATGTAGGCTCAATGTTCGTTGCGGTATGTTTAATTCCACACAATAACGAACTTTTGAAAGATTCGACTTGGGGAACCTATAGCGTAACGTTAAGTGCACTTGGTATTCCGGGGGCTCGCCATATTGTGAATTTTGTGGTGTTAACGTCGGTATGTAGTTGTTTTAACTCAGCACTTTACACGTGTTCGCGTATGTTGTTCTCATTAGCTAAACGTGGTGATGCACCGAAAAGTTTTGGTTCTGTGAACAGTAAAAGCAGCCCGTGGGTTGGTGTGATTGTGTCATGCTTTTTCTCTGTGATTGCCGTGATTTTAACTGCAACCAAGAGTATGGATGTTTATGACTTTTTCATGCTAACGACGGGTGCGGCAACATTGTATGTGTACCTGACCATTGCTTACTCTCAGCTTCGTATGCGTAAAAAACTAGAAGCTGAAGGGGTGAAAATTGACTTTAAAATGTGGATGTTCCCTTATCTGACTTATGTGGTGATCTTTGCAATTATTGGGGCAATTCTCACCATGCTGATTGAAGGCACATATTTCAAAGAAGTGATTTACACCACAGCATTGTTCGGCATTATTGTGTTCTTCGGAATATTGTCGGAAAAACTGGGTTGGGGTAAAGACCGTAGAACAACTCATCTCACTCATACTCAAGAAGAAAAGTTAGTTTAATATTTTAGAAATCAAAAGAGCCTCTTTATGAGGCTCTTTTTTATTCAGTATGATGAGATTAAAGAATTAATTCAGGGTTGATACACCTGCTTCACGTAAGCACTGGAGTAGCACACCAAAAGCCATCACCATGTCTTTTTCATTGACGCAGGCAAAGCCCATGAGCAAACCACGTTGCGCGTGGGCATGTGATTGCATGTAATACTGTGAAAGTGGGCGAACTTTGACACCACGTTCAAGTGCAGTGGCTGCAATCGCGACATCATCGCAAGAGTTTGGTAGTTTTAAAACCAGATGTAACCCTGCTGCTTCATCGTATTCGTGGATGAATTCAGGCCCTAGATAGCGTTTAATCAGGCTCACCAAGTAATCACGCCGTTTGCCATAGAGCAGACGCATACGCCGAATATGCGCTTCATAATGGCCTTCACGAATAAATTCAGCTAAAGCTTTTTGTTCGAGCAAATGCCCACCACGATACAGTTCAGCTGCCACAATCCGTAAGGGTGAAAAGAGCGGCTTAGGCACGACTAAATAGCCAATTCTTAAAGATGGATAAATGGTTTTACTGAACGTGCCCATGTACAGCACAGGCGCATCATTTTCTAAACCTTGTAAAGATGGATACGGCTGGCCTGAGAAACGGAACTCACTGTCGTAATCATCTTCTACAATCCAGCTATTGTGCTGGCGGGCAATCTCAATCAATTTACGTCGGCGATCTAGGCTTAAATGTGAACCGAGTGGATATTGATGTGAGGGCGTGACAAAAATGAGTTTAGGTGGTTTAACCGGATTTTCTTCGGGGATAATGCCTTCGGCATCGACTGGCATTGGTTGAATATCAACGCCATTAATACGTAAAGTATTACGCATTCCCCAATAGCCTGGATCTTCAATCCAGATCCGGTCACCAATATCACTGAGCGCACGTGAGACTAAATCAATCGCTTGGTGAATACCTTCGGTAATAATAATCTGGTCAGCATCACACTGAACTGAACGGGCAACCCGTAAGTAGTCTGCCAACGCACTTCGAAGTTCAATACATCCGCCCGCGTTGCTATAAATAAGGCGGTTAATGTCTGGCTCACGGCTTAATTTTGCTTGAATACGACTAAAAATATGATGTGGAAACTCGGTAACGTCCGGAGCTCCAGGCACAAATGCACCCCATTGATGTGGAGAGGCTGCTGCATAGCCTAATAAATTTGAACCGCGTTGCGATAACGCATAAGAGTTTTGAACCTTATGAATATTGGTGTTCTTTTTTTCATTTTTTGTATTTAAAAAGCTTTCGGGTAGTTTCTCTGCAACCCATGTGCCATGGCCTGTACGTGCTTCTAAGTAACCTTCAGCCTGTAGTTGTTCGTAGGCCGTAAGAACTGTATTTCTCGAAACATGAATTTCACTGGCCAAATCCCGTGAAGCGGGCAAACGCGTTTTTGGTTGAACCACTCCATCAATAATGGCAGCGCGTAGACAACGAAAAAGTCGCTGATGGAGTTTACCCTCGATGTCCTGTTGGAGCCGTTGTAACAAATGATCTCCAAGTAAACTACGCAATTGGCTCTCTCCTACAGTTAAAAAATGGCTCTCGTCAGTTGCCGCCAGACGAGCGAAATTACATGCATAGGCAGTTGTTGTAAAGCACCCTGAAAATTAAGCACAGGATGTAAAAACCAAAGCTGCAACTGATGATGAAAATATGAGGGAATCAAATGGATAATCAACATTCTGCACTTAACGCACGTAAACAGCAAGCAACTCCACGTGGCGTAGGCGTGATGTGTCAGTGGTATGCGGAAAAAGCTGAAAATGCCACGCTTTGGGACAAGGAAGGCAACCAATTTATCGACTTTGCTGGTGGTATTGCGGTTTTAAATACAGGCCATCGCCACCCTAAAGTGATTGCAGCGGTAACTGAACAACTCACTAAATTTACTCATACTGCCTATCAAGTAACACCTTATGAGAGCTATGTCGCTTTAGCTGAGCGTATTAATGAGCGCGCACCAATTGCAGGACCTGCCAAGTCTGCTTTTTTCACAACAGGTGCAGAAGCAGTTGAAAATGCGGTGAAGATTGCCCGTTGTTACACTGGTCGTCACGGCATTATCACTTTTGGTAACGGTTTCCACGGTCGTTCATTCATGACGATGGCAATGACAGGTAAAACTGCGCCTTACAAACGTGATTTCGGTGTTATGCCAGCTGGTGTGTTCCACGCACGTTACCCTGTGCCTGCAAAAGGTATTTCAGTAGACGCGGCAATTGAAAGCGTTGAAGATATTTTCAGTGAAGATATTGCACCACATGATGTTGCAGCGATTGTGCTTGAGCCAGTACAAGGCGAGGGTGGCTTTCATGTTGTGCCAGCTGAGTTCTTAAAACGTTTACGCGCAATTTGTGATAAGCACGGTATTTTATTGGTAGCAGATGAAGTTCAGTCTGGTTTTGCACGTACTGGTAAATTGTTTGCAATGAACCATTACGAGACTAAAGCTGACTTGATCACGATGGCGAAAAGCTTAGGTGGTGGTTTCCCAATTTCGGGTGTAGTTGGTCGTGCAGAAGTGATGGATGCACCAAACCCAGGTGGATTAGGTGGTACTTATGCAGGTAGTCCGATTGCGGTTGCTGCCGCGCATGCAGTGATTGATGCGATTGAAGAAGAAAACTTATGTGACCGTGCAAATGAGCTAGGTGCTGAGTTGGTTGTTTCGCTTAAAGACATTCAGCAAGCAACAGGCAATGTAGTGACTGATATTCGTGCATTAGGTTCAATGGTTGCAGTAGAACTAGAAACTGCTGAGCAAGCAAAAGTTGTACAAAACTATGCAATGGAAAACGGGTTGTTACTTCTTACTTGTGGTAAATACGGTAATGTAATTCGTTTCTTATATCCATTAACCATTCCTGCTGAGCAATTCCGTCAAGGCCTTGATATCCTGAAACAAGGTTTTGCGACACTCAAAGCAGGTAGTGCAAAAGCAATGGAGCAATCTGCATGATTCAAAACAATTTGCAGTATTTATTAAAACATCCTGATATTTCATTAGAAGCGCCTGCATCAAATGATTATATCGAGGTAAATGATGCTGCTACGGGTGAAACTTTGGCATGGGTGAAAACCTATGACCGTGCAGGGGTTGAAGCCGCAATTAACCGTTCAGCAAAAGCGCAAGCTGCTTGGAAAAAGCAAACTGCCTTGGCTCGCGCTGATGTGTTATTGGCATGGTATAACCTCATGCTTGAGCACAAAGAAAATCTGGCTCAAGTTTTAACAGCCGAACAAGGCAAGCCATTGGCTGAAGCACGCGGTGAAATTGGTTATGCAGCATCATTCATCCGCTGGTTTGCCGAGCAAGCTCGTCGTGTGGATGGTGAAGTGTTAACACCAACCTTGCCAAACCAACGTCTTTTAGTGATTAAACAAGCGATTGGTGTCACTGCTGCGATTACACCGTGGAATTTCCCAGCTGCCATGATTACGCGTAAAGCAGGACCGGCTATTGCTGCGGGTTGTTCAATGTTGGTTAAGCCAGCAGAGCAAACGCCGTTAACAGCTTATGCGCTTGAAGTTTTGGCATTACAAGCAGGCTTACCAGCTGATGTTTTAATTAACATTAGCGGTGATGCGGTTGAAGTGGGCAAAACCTTATGTGAAAGCGATATCGTTCGTAAGTTAAGCTTCACAGGTTCAACACAAGTTGGTCGTATCTTGATGCAACAATGTGCGCCAACCATTAAAAAGCTTTCACTCGAGCTAGGTGGTAATGCCCCAGTCGTAGTATTTGACGATGCCAATCTTGAACAAGCAGTTCAGGGCATTATGGCAAGCAAATATCGCAACAGCGGTCAAACCTGTGTTTGCGCGAACCGTATCTATGTTCAAGACGGTATTTACGATGCATTGGCAGAGCGTTTGGTTGAAGCGGTGTCTAAGCTTAAAGTTGGTGATGGACGCCAAGAAGGTTCAACTCAAGGGCCTTTAATTGATGAAGATGCGATTGCAAAAGTTCAGTCTCATATTGCAGATGCAACTGAGAAAGGCGCAACAATTCGTATTGGTGGTCAACGCTCGGCACTTGGTGGCACATTCTTTGAACCAACAGTTTTGACTGGCGTAACGCAAGACATGAAAGTGTCAAAAGAAGAAACCTTTGGTCCGCTTGCACCGCTATTCCGCTTTAAAACTGAAGATGAAGCAGTGGCAATGGCGAACGATACCGAGTTCGGTTTAGCGGCTTATTTGTTTACTCAAAGCACCGCTCGTCAATGGCGCGTTGGTGAAGCACTTGAGTACGGTATGGTCGGCATTAACACGGGCGCGATTTCAAATGAAGTTGCTCCGTTTGGTGGCGTAAAACAGTCTGGTCTAGGCCGTGAAGGTTCAAAATTCGGCATTGAAGAATATGTTGAAATGAAATACCTCTGCGTAGACTTATCTGAGTAAGGAACAAAGCGAGTTAGTTTTGTTCTGAACGAAAACATGCAGTTATGCTGTATGTGATGTTTCACAAAAAACCGGTCATGCCCATTCATGACCGGTTTTTTTTAGATAAGATCTGGACTTAGCGTGCTGAATCTAAAACTTCGCTATTTTTAATCACCTCTTGAGCTTTAGTATAGCTTTCAATCAGTAGCTGATAGGCAGGGAAAATTTGAGTATAAACTTGTGCCCATTCAAGTGCGTCATCTCGATTCCATGTTTTTTGAATTTCAGAAGCAACTGCTGCCGTATCCATAGGAACTACACCAGCTTGCACAACACGCGCTAACGTAATTTCTTCCGCCATTTTGCTATAAGTTCCTGAAGCATCAACCACTGCAAAAACTTTATATCCTTCTGCAACCGCACTAATTGCTGGAAAAGCCATACAAACGCTGGTAATTGTCCCTGCAATAATAAGAGTCTTACGACCAGTAGCTTTTACTGCGGCAACAAATTCAGGGTTGTCCCAAGCATTGATTTCACCTTTACGGGCGACATATTGTGCATGAGGTGCATTTGCGTGAATTTCTGGAATAAGGGGGCCATTGGGACCTTGTGGAACAGAAGCGGTTGTAATCACTGGAATATTCGACAAGCTTGCGATTTTAGCCAATGCTGCTGCACGGGCACGTAATTCGGTCATTGGCATGTCTGCTACAGTTTGAAATAGACCACTTTGATGATCAATCAAAAGCATGACTGAATCATCTGGATCGATAACTGGACGTTGACCATTGAAGTTTGCTGGAGTTGTCATTGTTATATGCTCTGTTTGGTGAGGGTGTAATTCATATTACAAATAGGATAAATGGCGAAAAATATCTAAAATAGAAATCATTGTCATGCATAAAGAACAACATGGTATGTTTTATATTCAGCTTGCTGAAATACACTGTGATTAATATGAGGATTGCAAAATGAAAGACTTAAATGACCTCTTTTTTTTCGTAAAGATTATTGATTGCGGTGGTTTTTCGGCTGCGAGTCACGAGTTGATGGTGACCAAGTCTTTATTAAGCCGACGTATGGCAGAGCTAGAAAATCGGCTTGGCGTGAAGTTACTCAATAGAACAACCCGCCAAGTCTCGATTACTGAGGTGGGCAAGATTTATTACCAGCACTGTAAGGCAATGCTGATTGAAGCAGAGGCAGCAGAAGAGGCGATTGAATATTTAACATCGGAACCACGTGGTCTAATTAAATTGTCTTGTCCAACAAACTTGCTGCACATTAATGTAAGTGAAATGCTCAATGAATTTCTGGCGCTTTATCCTAAAATTAAACTACATGTAGAGGCGACAAACAGAAGAGTCGACCTGATTGATGAAAGATTTGATTTAGCCATTCGAATTCGGCCTTTACCTTTGCCTGATAGTGATTCTATTGTTCGTGAGCTGGCTTTGGCGAGGCAGTTTGTTGTTGCTAGCCCTAACTTAACCAGTCGATATTTTTCAATCTCACGACCTGAGCAATTAGCCGATTGGCCTATTTTAATGATGGAATCTTTTGCACCTGAATATGCATGGCATCTTTATTCTCAAGACCAACAAGAAGCGACAGTGAAATGTCATCCTCGGTTCACCACTACAGATTTAACAGCTTTAAGAAACGCCACGTTACAAGGATTAGGAGTAGCAAAATTACCAGAACTTGTGGTCTATGAAGATCTGGCTAAAGGAACACTCGTTAATGTATTGCCTGAATGGCAATTTCCTCCTGAAATGATTCATTTGGTGTATACAAGCAGGCGTGGATTGTTGCCTTCAGTAAAGTTGTTAATTGATTTTCTTGTAGAAAAGTTTAAAGGACTTAAACAGAATGCATCTGTGCTCTACTAAAAGAACTACTCAATGCATTATGAAAATGAATAACCTTGAGTGCTTTCAGGCAAACGTCGAAGTTCTTCAATCAGCGTTTCAATGAGTTTCTCGACCACAAGACGCTGACCTTTTCTAGACACATAAACCAGTTGTAGCATGCCAATATTCGATTTCCAGTCAGGAAGAATATGAATAAGTTTGCCTTTACGAATTTCAGGTTCAACGGTTAAAAAGGGAAGATCTGCAATTCCTAAACCATCCATAACGGCATAGTAGACACCTGCCAAGTCATTACTTTTTATTCGTGGTTGATAAGGTACATCAACTGATTCGCCATTGCGAATATTGCATAAATGCCAGATATAATTTTGCTTTTGAGTGCCCAAACTAATACTTGGAAAGTCCGGTAGCTCTGAATAATGTTCAATCGTGCGACCTTGGAGCAATTCAGGCGCAGCAACTAGACAATGATCAGTTTTAATCACATCGCGAACAATTAAATTCGAGTCTTCATTGGGTTCGAAATTGGTCCGAATCGCGAGGTCGATGTCATCATGCAAAATATCTACTCGGCGACTTGTAAGTTCAAGAGATATTTCAACTTTAGGGTAGGTTTTTAAAAACTGATTTAAAATTTTTCTAATTTGAAAATGCATCATAAGCGGTGGGCAACTCACTTTTATTAACCCTTGAGGCTCACTTTTTTGTTTCAACAAAACGTTTTCTGCACATTCAACTTGAGCTATAACTTTGCAGCATTCTTCATAGAACTCTTGGCCTAAATCGGTCACTTTAAAATGGCGGGTTGTTCTTTGAATCAGGCTCACATTAAATTTATTTTCAAGATCAATAATGCGTCGGCTGAGTTTCGATTTACTTATATTTTCGGCGTCGCTGGCTGCACTAAAGCCGCCGTGTTTTACGACTAAATAGAAATAATAAAAATCATCAAAAGAGCTTATCAATGTCAGTTCAATCCATTTAAATTTAAGATTAGAGCGCTTAGGCACTCTAATCTTAGCAATTCAGCTTATTTTTGCGATGTATTAAAACTATAGCTGGTCATCAGGTTACGGTAATCAGGAATATGATTTGAGAATAATGCACCTAAACCTTCTACATCATTACGCCAGTCACGATGTAACTCACATGCCATACCGAACCAAGTCATAAGCTGAGCACCTGCTTTTGACATACGGTCCCAAGCAGCATCACGTGTTAATTCATTAAAAGTACCAGAAGCATCGGTAATCACAAACACTTCAAAGCCTTCTGCGAGTGCAGATAAAGCAGGGAATGCTACACAAACTTCAGTCACTACACCTGCAATAATCAGTTGTTTTTTACCTGTCGCTTTCACAGCTTTTACGAAGTCTTCATTGTCCCATGCATTGATTTGGCCAGGACGTGGAATAAATGGCGCATCTGGAAAAAGCTCTTTTAATTCTGGAACTAAAGGACCGTTTGGACCGTTTTCAAAACTCGTGGTAAGAATAGTCGGTAAATTGAAATATTTCGCAGCATCTGCAAGTGCTAATACATTATTTTTAAATTTATCTGGATCGATATCTCGAACTAAAGAAAGTAAACCTGCTTGGTGGTCAACTAAAAGAACTGCAGCATTATCCTTGTCTAAACGCACGTAATCTTGAGCCATTTTTTATTTCCTCATGTTATCAAAATGAATGATGAAAAATTATTGAGTAGGTCATCATTGCCTAAAATTATGCTAGTTGAGTTTTATGTTGTGATTAAGTCTAAAAAATAGGATTAAGAATTTTAAAAATAGGACGATAGCCGAGACATATTCTGAAAAGGCACGATTGTCTCATAGATGAAATAATGTGTTGCTAATCCTGATCTATAAACTGCAATTATTGAGGCGTAAAATCAATCCCAGTTCAAGAAAATCCTACATATATAGGAGAGATCAGATGAAGAAATTTCTTGGTGCATATCAAAATAACCAGATGCATTGGGTGGGTGATGGTTTCCCTGTATATAACCTGTTCTCTTATGACCGTTTAGGCCAAACCCTAAGCCCATTTTTGTTACTCGATTATGCAGCGCCTTATAGCTTCTCACCAACGACCGAGCAGCAAGGTGTAGGTTCACATCCTCACCGCGGTTTTGAAACAGTAACAATCGCCTACCAAGGTGAAGTGACGCATAAAGACTCAAGCGGCGGTGGCGGAACCATTAAAACTGGTGATGTGCAATGGATGACTGCTGGTGCAGGAGTGTTACACGAAGAGTTCCATTCTCCTGAGTTCGCAGAGCATGGTGGTCTTTTTGAGATGGTGCAATTGTGGGTAAATTTACCTGCTCATTCAAAAATGACTCCTGGAAAATACCAGGCGATTGAAGCCAAAGATATTCCAGACATTGCACTAGATGAGCATGGTAGTCACTTGCGTGTGATTGCAGGTGAATATGCAGATGCAGAAGGCGCAGCAACTACATTTAGTCCATTAAATGTATGGGATGGCAAACTGGTTAAAGGCCAAAAACATACCCTTTATGTGCCTGAAGGTCATACGACGCTTGTTGTAGTGTTAGATGGGGCAGTTGTGGTTAATGACTCAAACCTTCTTGAAGGTAAAACCGTTGCGATTTTATCTCGTGAAGGCGTTGAGTTCACCCTAAATGCAGAAGAAGACACAAAATTCTTGGTGTTAACAGGTCAACCGCTTAATGAGCCAATCGAAGGTTATGGTCCATTTGTAATGAATACCAAAGCTGAGATTATGGAAGCGATTAATGATTTTAATCATGGAAAATTCGGTTCAATCATGCAAGAAGGATAAATCCTCTCGATTAACCGTTAAAGCAAAGTAATAAAAAGCCCGCTATCAAGTGTGAATAGCGGGCTTTTTCGCTGTAAAGGTTCTGTTTTTATGATGGTTGGCATTGTTGTTTCGGCATTGTTTTATGTGATTTGGTTCTCATTATTGTGGTTTCATGATATCCCAAAAAAAGATAGTTGTAAAACAAATGATATAAATATAGTTAAATTATCTTATTTATTTAAAAGATTTTTTTTAAATTTCTAAAGAATATAAGGTTTTATATGCTTATTTGTTTTTGTAAGAAAATATAAAAAAAGAGATGGGTAAGAAACTAAATATTTTGTATATAAATTCATGTAAAAAATAAAAATCTGGTAGTTTTTAATACGGTGTTTTTTTAGGGTATGAGTGATAATCAAAAAAATTCTCGAAAAATGGGACATCATTTTGAATATCGCAATTATTGGCAGTGGAATGGCAGGTCTTGCGGCAGCAAGAATTCTGAAAGATGCAGGGCATACGATCACGATATTTGAAGCACTTCCTGGCCGGGGAATGGATAGCCATAGTATTGAGTTCGACGGTGGAATTATTGATGCGCCATTGCGTGTTATGAATCCACATTTGTGGAAAAACACACTCAGCCTTGCTGCTCATTTAGGTATTAAAACCTTTCCGGTTCGTACTTATATGTCATGTAGCTGGTTATTTGAAGACCGTACTGAAACATGGTTAACCACATCTCGTAGCCGTATTGGTAATTTCCCGATTATCAATAACCGTAAAGGGATCCAGCAGTATGGCTGGCGTCTTGTGAAAGGGATGTTGCAATTAAAAACTGCAATCCATCAGTTTTTCAAATCTAAAAATCAAGATATTACTCTCGCTGAATTTATTAATCAGAACGATATAGAAGAAGTATTCTGGCATGGTGTGGTAATGCCAGTGCTATATACCATTTGTACTTGTAACCCAAAAACAATTGGCGACTGGCCTGCAAAAAATCTACTTGAGTTTTTACGTCACTTAACTGATGGCGACATGCTGTTACGTATGAAAGGTGGTACACCTGCATTTGTAGATAGCTTAATTAAAGATATCGACATCCATAGCGGATCAGCGATTAAGAAAGTTGAATTACAAGGCGAAAAAGTACTGGTTGAAAATAGCCAAGGTGAACAGAATTTATTTGATCGGGTGATTGTTGCAACTCCGACATCTAAGATCGATGAGTTTTTAAACCCTGAACAATTTGCTGAAGATATGAAGCTGCTGAAGCAATTCCGTTTTGAGCAAGGCGATCTTGTGATTCATACAGATGCCACAGTCATGCCACCACGCCGTAAAGACTGGTCGGTGCTTAGCTATATGATGGATCGTAAGTTTACGCGTCAGCAATTCACAGTTTGGATGAATGCAGTTGAACCAACACTCGTTGGTAAAAATCCGGTATTCCAGACTTGGCGTCCAGTCACTGATATTGACCCTAAAAAAGTTATTTCAAAAGTGACCTTAACGCGTGCAGTAGTTGACTCGCAAACAATTGCTTTAAATAAAGAATTGCAACAACGTCATTTAGACTTAAACCGTAAAGTATTCTACTGTGGTTCATGGTCATGTGATGGCTTGCCAATTTTAGAGTCAGCCGTTACTTCTGCAATGCACATTGCTGAAATTTTAGGTGCACCTTTACCATTTGTAGGTTTAAAACCTCAGGTTGAAGTTGCTCCTGAGCTCGGTTACTAAAATTGTGAAAACAAAAGTTCGAGCAGCTCTTTCTAAACTCATTCCCCATAAATATGCAATTGATGCATCAAGCTTGGGAGATGATGGAGAGCTTGCTTGGACAAATTTGGGCTTTTGGAAAAATACCCAAAACTACCGTGAAGCTTGTTGCCAATTGGCTGACCATTTGGCACAAGCAGTTCATTTAAATTCAAAAGATCATCTATTAGATTTAGGCTGTGGACAGGGTGCAAGTTTAATGCACTGGTTACAACACTATCAGCCCAAAAGCCTTAGTGCAGTTGACCTGCAAGCTAAATGTGTTAATAAAATTCAAAAATTTATTCCCGAAATAAACCAGATTTTTTGTGGTTCATTTTTAAATTTAAAACAATTTGAATTCAAACAATCTTTCGATGTGGTGTTGTGTATCGACGCGGCTTATCACAGTTCTTTAAATTCATTTCTTAACTCAGTCACTCCAGTTTTAAATTCAAAAGGCCGATTAGGTTTTCATTACTTAATGAAAGCTGATTCATGTCAAAACATGACAGTCTTACAAGAACAGAAGTATCGCTATCTGCTTAAAGCGGCAGACGTGGTTTGGGACAATGTGCCAAACGAGAAAACGCTAAGAAATGCTTTAGAACAACAAGGTTTTACAGATATCCAAATTGAAGATTTATCAGAACCTGTATTACTCGGTTTTTCGCAATATATTCAAAATCAACAAGAACAAAACCAAAGCCGCGGATTGGCAAATTTTAAAATTCAAATGACTGCAAAGTTATGCCAACAACTCTACCAAGCTGGATATGTACGTTATATTCAAATCACAGCAATAAAAAAATAGGATGAGCTATGTCAGCTAAATATCAGGGATCGTGTTTGTGTGGAGCAGTGAGCTACCAAAGCGAAGCAGAGCCACGTTATAGCTTTAATTGCCATTGTCGAGATTGCCAGAAGGCGACGGGTTCGGCATATGCGCCAATTGCTTTTTTTCATCAATCTGAATTGAAAGTAAGTGGTGAGCTTAAATATTTTGAGACGTTAGGTTCTTCTGGTCGTTCCATTAAAAGAGCGTTTTGCCCGACTTGTGGTTCTCAGCTTTTTGGCTTGCCTGAAATAGCTCCTGAAATGATTTCAATACGTGCAGGAACTTTAGATGACCCAAGTCTCTATCAGCCTAGGGCGGAAGTCTTTGTAAGCCAAGCCTATAATTGGGATACGCTCAACCCAAACCTTAGACATTTTGAAAAAATGATAGAGAAGAGAAAAGAGGGATAAAAGTACTCTGACAGGTTCGTACGCTTTTTCGTACATTCATTCGGGAAATTTGCGTCTTTCTATGACTTCATAAATTACCTATGATGCACTTAACGGGAACAGGAAGTTCCAAAACGTAAAACGACAATAATAAGTTTAAGCATCAGGATGTGAGGTATTACAGGAAGTGTACCTAGTGACGAAATACGAAAAAAGCCCAACAGGATGTTGGGCTTTTTTCATTTTGTATTAACGAATTTCTTTTCCACCTAAGGCTGCACAATCAACAGGCGTATTCCATTTCACGGCAGTTCCTGTAAGTACAGGACGAACAATACGCCACGGCCAGAAACCAAATCTTTGGCTTTGATGATAATTAATCACCACATCTGCACCATATTTACGGGCAACAATGGCTAATTTAGGTTTTATTTCTTCAAACCCACCATATGTTCCTTTCGCGACTTTAATACGTTTAATAGATTTATAGTGTTCTGCTGAAGGAGTACCCTCAATTAAGCAAATTGGTGGGTTTGCAACGTTTTGAATTTGAGATGTGGTGTCTTGGGCATATGTTGTTAAAGGTAACGTTAGAAATAAAGCAGGTAAAATAAAACGGAGTTTCATATTTTTCCTTGTTGGTATCGTAATGAATTAAAGTTTATAAAATAGGTCTTATTAACATGACCTTATTTGGGGGCGCATTATAATCTTATCTTTTTAATATTTCTTATTTTAATCCTATATTTTTTAATAAATTAGCGGCACCATATTTTGCTTTTAAAAGAATAAATTGGTTTTAGAAAGTTATTTTGAAGTTTAGATTTATAATAAGTGTTTATCAAATTTAAAAAACAAAGTTTTTGACAAGAGCTTTTTCTCGAAAAGATATTCTTTAAAAATATTATTAGTATGTTTTACCTAAAATTATAGCAGCGGCAAAAGAGATGGTTACTGAATTGGAGAAATACGAAAAATAATTTGAAGGGTGTAGATCAATAGATCTGCACTCAATTTTTTGGTAATACCTATAAATTTTTGAGTATTATAAAATCTACAGGCAACAAAAAACCCCATAAATCAAATATTCATGAGGTTTAATGATGGTGCCGGCACACGGATTCGAACTGTGGACCTACTGATTACAAGTCAGTTGCTCTACCAACTGAGCTATGCCGGCGATGTGGAATGAATTTTACAGTTTCTTAAAAAAAATACAAGCCAAAAAATGAGCATTTGAATTTTTTCGTTCTATTTTTAAGTGCTTATGCAGTTTAGCTTGAAAATGACTTAGGTTTTCAACACATAGATAAATGAATCAACACGTTCGCCACTATTTAAAGTGACCTGAACAGGTACTCTTTCATATTCTTCGCCTTCAAAATCATCAAGCAATTTCCAGTTCGAATCTAAGTGTTCTGAGCTAAAAACAAAACCTTGAACTTGATTAGCAGTATCATCGAGCACAATTCCCGGATAGCCTAAATCTGCGCCCCAACCTTCGTTACGTAAGGTTCCATTTACCCAGCCTTCTGTCCATTGTCCGCCAATATTTTCAAGGATATGAGCGTTAGGTCGGCCCGGGCCTAAAGTGCCATAAACAAATAAACTCGACATGTGAGGTTCCTTTAAGTTAAAAATTAATGAGCTTTTGCGTGTGAGGTAGAAACCGCTAAAAATATTCCAAGTAATGAAAGTACAACGGTTAAACCGACTATGGCGCTCCATCCGCCGTGTAACCAGAACCAACCACCTGCCGAGCCAACAATGCTCGAACCCATATAGTAAAACAGTAAGTACAGTGAACTGGCGTGGGCTTTGGCTTGTTTGCTTTCAGCACCCACTGAGCTGCTTGTGAGTGAGTGGGTAATAAAGAAACCCGTCGTAATAAATGCAATACCGATAATAATGCCGAAAAGAGAGGTGAGTAGCGTCATGAGACTGCCCACAATCATTAAGGCAAAGCCACTCATCATCATGGTTTTTTTACCGAAGCGGTCGGCTAGGCTACCTGCTAATGATGAAGACACCATACCAAAGCTATACGACAAGAAAATAAGGCTAATTTGCGTCTGACTCAGTGAATAAGGCGCACCGCTTAAACGGAAAGTAGCGTAGTTAAATAGAGTCACAAATACACTGGTCAGCAAGAATCCAATTGCAAATAGACGTAGCAATTTGAAATTACTTAAATGGGTACGCCACATTTGTATATGAAAATCTAAATTCAAACCTTTTTTCTGGACGAAATTACGCGAAGCAGGAAGTAAGTTCAAAAAAGCAATCGAGCAAATAAAACAGATTACCCCAAGTAAGCCTAAAGCAGTGCGCCAAGAAAAATATTCAATCAAAATGCCCATGCCGACACGGCCCATCATTCCACCAAAGGCTGTACCTGCAATATATAAACCCATGGTTTTACCAAGGTGTTCAGGTGCGATTTCTTCAGCAATCCAAGCCATGGTTACGGCTGGTACACCGCCAAGCAATAGACCTTCTAGTGCTCGTGCTATGAGTAAACTGTGCCAGTTAGGTGTAAACATCGCCACAATATTAAGAATAGCTGCACACAGCATTGAGCTGAAGATCACACCACGACGGCCAATCGCTTGTGAAAAAGCGCTCGATAGGACAATTGAAATCGCTAAAAAGGCGGTCGTTAAAGACAAGGCTAAAGAGCTGCTTGCAGGGCTAATCTGGAAGCTTTGGCTAAACGCTGGCAGAAGCGGCTGTACGCAATAAATCAGAGAGAAACTAGCAAAGCCTACCAAGAATAAAGCGAAGCCTGCATGTTTATAGGCTTTAGTACCTTTGTGAATCCACTCGCGGGAAAGGACAGAAGTTGCTTCAGTGCTTAAGGTACTGGGTGTAGATGAAGAGCTCATATCATAACCATGACAGAAAAGAGGTGCAGCGCCTTTCGGCGTGCTTCATCGAGAAAATTCGATAAATTAAAATTAGCAATTTAGATGGTATTTTTCTAATATATTTAACAAGGGATCATGATATGTTTTATATATAGCGATGGAACTAAGACATATACGCTACTTTTTAGCAGTAGCAGAAGAAAAAAACTTTACCAGAGCGGCGCATCGCTTAAACATGAGCCAGCCACCTTTAAGCATGCAAATACGAGACTTAGAAGAAGAACTCGGTGCGGATTTATTTATTCGTTCGCCACATGGAGTGGAACTGACCGAAGCTGGGCTTGCCTTTTTAAATGCCATTCAGCCTGTACAGCAGCGTGTAGAAGATGCAGCGAACTTAGTCAAACAGGTTGCTAATGGCGAAGTTGGTCAATTGAGATTAGGTTTTACAGGCACTTCAATGTTGAATCCTCTAATTCCTAAATGCGTTCGCTATTTTCAGCAGCAATATCCTAAAGTGAATTTAAAGCTTGAAGAAGCTAACACCTTGCTGCTCATAGACTTACTGCTTGAAGATCGTTTAGATGTCGCGATTATTCGGCCTCCACGTCACATTCCAGAGAGCTTAATCGTTCAAGAATTATTGGCTGAACCTTTAATTGCAGCCTTGCCTTCAGAGTCTTTTAAACTAGACGAGTCGTCAAAAGAAATTGATTTAGCTTCCCTGCGAGAGCTTGATTTTATTGTCTCTCCACCTTCAATTAGTGCAGGGCTTTTTGATGCGATTAGACAAGCATGCCAAAATTGTGGCTTTGAACCTAAAATTGGACAAAATGCACCGCAAATTGTGTCAATTTTATCGTTAGTGTCTGCAAACTTGGGGGTGTCTTTGGTTCCAGAGTCGACCAAACAATTGCAAATACAGGGTGTGGCTTATCGGTCGTTGCAAGCGCCAGTACCTACGGTGGGTTTAGCGCTTGCATATAAAAAACATGCCCCTTCACAAATGGCGATTAATTTTGCCAGTGTGGTGCAAGTGGCTTGCCATCATGCAGAGCAATATAAATGAAATTAGTCAAATTATGATTTAGGTGCTCTATTCATTAAAAAGATGCCTGAAATAATGAAAATTGCGCCATATAAAAAAGATAAAGTTGGTTGCTCATGAATGAAGACCCAAGCCATGAGTGCCGCAAAAATTGGCTCAGAAAGCTCAGTCACTTGTACTTTTGCCGCACTCATGTAAGACAAAGCTTTGGTGGTACAGAAAAAGCCTAGAATGGTAGGCAAGACTGCTAAGCCAACCAAACCTAAAATAATGTCAGTGTTAAAGTTTATGCTATGAAAGTTGATTAAAAAGGGAACAGCAAGATAAACACTACCAAAAAGTAATAAGTATTTGGTTAGAAATAAACCACCATTTAATCTGAATTTTTTAATTAATACTGAAAATAAACCATATCCAATACCTGCAATAGAAGCATTGATAAGCATTAATAAACTATTTTCACCTTTCCATGAAATTACACTAATACCCGTTACAGCTAATAATGTTCCAATAATTGAATGAATATAAATACTTTCTTTTAAAACTAATCTACCAAAAAATAAAGCTGAAATAGCTGCTGAAGCCATTAATACCACGACCACATTGGCTGCAGCACCGTGGTTGTAGGCAATGGTCTCGAAAAAGAATAGAGAAAAAATCCCTAAAAAAGCACATATCGCAATTTGAGCAAAAACACTGAGCTTGCTCGGAGTGCTACTTATGTATGCAATCTTCTGGCTAACAGGGACTTTAAATAAAAAAACACTTAAAAAGAAAAAGGCAATAATGGTTTTTAAAAAGGCAATATCTTGTGGGTTTAAACCACTATGCATGAGTAATTTACTAATCACACCAATAGAGGCATTGAGTGCAGCTGCACAGAGCGCAAATAGGGTTCCGATAATTAAATTATTCACTTTTATAATACTTCCATATATTTAGCCACAAGGATTCTACATTATTTTTTGTAATAATATAGCCCTGTTAAATTCCTTCTTTTCCATGAAGTGTAAGTTATTTAAGTTTTGTTGGTGGTGAATATTAATTGGAATTAATTTTTTTGTTTAAACAATATTGTTGCTTAATTGTTAATTAAAATTATTGCTTTTATTTTTGATTAATAATACTTCTTTTAGTTAGAAATTCTAAAATATAATATTTTGTTGACATTTTATAAAATATATTTAAACATAATATTTGCTTGTTTTAAGTTTAATTAATAATAATCTTAATTCTAGCTAAATAAGTATTTAATACTTGGATAATAATTTAAATATAACGGAGATAAAACGTGTTTTTTTCACAGGAAAGTCTGAAAAAATTAGAAAGTGCGGTTGATCATGCTATGCATAGCGAGTTTAAAAAAGATGAAATTATGCATAAATTTCATAATGAAGACTGGTTCGATGAAAAATATTATAAACGACATATTTTAGAGTGCGTTATTCGCATTCATATGAATAATGAGTTAGATGCAAATGCTGTACGCGTTGCAGCAATCAATAATATCTCTGCTGCAAAACAGCTTTCATATTATTTATATGATGAATTTGGACACGATGAAATGTTTGGTCAAGACTTGACTAAATATGGATATTCTTCAGATCAGATTATTTCAAAAAATGCATTTCCTGAAACATGGAAACTGATGGGGTATTTAAACTTTTGTGTAGAGAAATTTGGTGCATTGCCAGCAGTCGTTTGGGACTGGTTCCTCGAATATTATGGCGACAAATTTAATAATTTTATTACGCAAAAAGCGGGTGTTCATATGGGGAATCAGGCTGTATCGGGCGCAGCTTCGCATGTTGCATTTGATGAAGCTGAAGACCATAGCGGCATGATGACAGATATGCTTTCTTCTGTAATTAAAACTCAAGAAGACTTTGATCTTGCAATCAAGCATATCAATAGCTTTGTTCCGATGGTAGGAGAGTATTTTCAGGCTGTGCGTGCTGAAACCCTTTCATAGCAATGGAATTAGAATATGCCAATGGTGAATGTTCGCATTAAAGAGCATATTTTCATTGCTGATTCTGAGCAGCCTCTTATCAATGCAGTGCCTGATAGCACGGTGATGAAAGGCTGTTTAAAAGGTGTGTGCCGAGTTTGTCGATGTAAACTAAAAGGTGGAGTCGTATATGAATCGGGAAACCAAGTTGCCATAGATAAAGAGTTCTTACCTTGTATTAGCTATGCTCAGAGCGATGTCGAAATCGCACCATTGGTTAATAATTTTAGTGTGGCTCAATTAATAACTAGAAATTTTCTTTCTGAAAATATTGTTGAGCTCACATTTAAAATTAAAAGGACCTTCTTTAGTTCTAAAGCAATTGTAAATATCAAACACCCATCAGAATCTTTAATTCGAAGTTACTCTGTGGTTTCACTGGGTGTGAAAAATTATGATTTTTTTGTTTTGCACATAAAATTAAGACCAAATGGAATATTTTCTAACTTATTTCAAAAGCTAGCGATTGGTGACCAATTAGAATATAACCTGAATAATCATATAGAACCTGAATACGAGAAGGCCATATCTACGCTTAATATTGTAAGCGGTGGAAGTGGTATGGGTGCTGCACTTACTCGGGGATTGGATCTCATCCGAAAAAATCCTATTTCTAAAGTGAATATCTATGCGATTAATCGGTCAGTTTTAAGTCATTACCATCAACATTGCGTGAATGTTTTTCGAGAGCAAGTTGAAGCTGAGGTCAATATTATAAATATCCCGTTTTGTACGTGGACGAATAATGGATTTGATTTTTCAAATTATTTGGACTCTCAAGAGTTAACAGTGGGTGTCGGTTCTACCCCAATAATTAATAAAATTTTAAATCAGCCTCTGTGTGAGTTGGAAAGTTTTGGTCCCTAACGGAGACTGTAACAATGACTGTAGTAGTTATAGAACCTATTTCTTCGGGCGTAACTTATTTAAATGCCGCTCAAGAATTAGGTATAGATTTATATGTTTTTTCTACTGACGAAGGAGAGTGCAGCATTGATGGAACAATGCGACAAAAAGCAAAAGAGATAATAAAAATAGATACCAGTGATTTTCATAGCCAACTCTCTAAAATTAATGAGTTAAAGACCGTAAGAGCGATATTACCAGGGGTTGAATATGCTGTACCTATGGCAGCACAACTAGGCAATTCATTTGCCAAAAACTCTCTTGAATATACGACAGCTCAAACGGTTCGAAATAAATTCAAATTTCGTGACAAGCTAACCAAGTCAGGCTTGAGCGATATTAAATATGCCTTGATTTCAAAAGGTAAAGAGATCCGCTTACCTCAAGGGTTTAAGTTTCCTGCTGTAGTGAAGCCAGTTGATATGGCAGGCAGTATGTCTGTTAAAAAAGTTGCAGATTTTGAGGAGCTTTTACGAACAGTTGACGCGATCTGGAAATCTAAACCTAATGATATTGGCTTCTATGCAAGTGGTGATTTAATTGTTGAAGAATACATTGTAGGGAAGGAATACAGTGTCGAAGGAATTGTTCATACAGATGGAAAAATAACCTTTGCTTCACTGACAGAAAAACTATTAGGGCCAGAACCTTACTTTGTCGAAATTGGGCATATTGTGGGTAATCAATATGACGGTCAATTTTCTGAACATGTTTTTGATTATGCCGCAAAAGTCATTCAAACCTTAGAATTAAACATCGGGCCTTTTCACCTAGAACTGAGAGTAACGCCTCAGGGAAAAGCCGTAGCGATCGAGTTAGCTGCACGTTTACCGGGCGATAATATTGTTGAGTTAATTAAACTGGCGACTAATTTTGACCTCGCACAAGCTGTACTGAGCGAATACCTCGACCTGCCATATTCACCTTCAATAGAGAAAAATATGGTCTCTGCAATTGCCTTTATTCCGCAAGGCAACCACCGCCTTTTTAAAGGTTTTAGTGGGCTAGAGCAACTGTTAGACGCACCTGAATATGTATACCATCACTTTTACTACGAAGCAGACGATGAACTGGCGTGTAACCATGATTGGACCTCACGATTAGGCTACATCATCCTTCGTTCTGAAAGTGAAGATAAGATCCGTAGTTTAGTCACACATATACATGAGCAGGTGAAAGTCATATGAAACATGTATTAATCATCAATAGATATGACGATGAATTGTCTGACTTTAATAAATATATAGATCACGATGCTGTCCATGTATCTTATATTTCATTAACAGAAACGATGCGCTATATCACCTCTTCAAACTGTTATTACATAGCGGGTTTAGAACAATTAAATGAAGAGGATGTATTAAAAGAAGCCGTAAAAATCTATGAAAAAAAGCCAATAGATTATGTTATTGCCATCTCGGAATATGACCTCGATGCTGCGGCTCGCATTCGAACTGAATTGAATATTGTGGGCGCAACGGTTGAAGACAATTTGTTGTGCCGTAACAAGAAAAAAATGAAGGATGCTTTAGCTCATTCTACTGTCCGTTATCCAAAATATGCGGAAGTGTCTTCACACCAAGACATTGAAAAGTTTCTGCTAGAAAGTGGCTCAGCGATTATTTTAAAACCACAGGTAGGTGCAGCTTCTGAAGGCGTAATAAAAATCAGTGAATTGGCTGATATACCACGATTGTCTTCCTATGAAGGCTATGAAGTAGAAGAATTTGTTGAAGGAGATATCTATCACGTCGATGCGATTATTTCTGACAATAAAATGCCTTACTTTAAAGTCTCAAAATATATTAATACCTGTTTAGACTTCAGAAACGGTGCGCCATTAGGATCGGTAACGATTGATAATTCTGAATTTATTCAAAAAGTAGAGCGATTTACTTTAGACGTATGTAAATTCTTAAAATTAAAAGATCAGGCGATTCATCTCGAATTTATTGAGTCTAAAGGTGAGCTGATCTTTTTAGAAGTCGGTGGGCGAGTCGGTGGAGGGGAAATTCCGTTCATTACATTACGTAATGAGTCAGTCGATTTATATGAAATGTGGATTAAGGCGGCCATGAATATTCCGCTAGAGCCAGTGAATACAAAAATCACTGGTTTTCTGATGATGCCGAATCCCTATAGTTCTGGTTTTTTATTTAATGGCATTAAAGAATTAGAGAATGAAACGATTACCTATCAGTTAATTCAAGAAAGCGGCGACCATAACAATTTTAGTTATGAAAATATTCCTGCAAAAATTCATTTCATGGGAGAGAGTCAAATACAGGTCGAAGATGCGATTAAAAATAGTATGAAAATTTTGCAAAGCGCAATTTGTCAAAATCATCATTCTAGTTTGAGTCTAAGTGAGACTTCTTAGTTGAGATTTGGCTAAACTCTAAAAATCAAAAGGCTTGGACTTAAATGTTCAGGCCTTTTTATATGCATTGATAAATGAATCATGGACATACATTTTAATAAGCCATTCTAATGGACTTTTGTTGCAGAGAATTGTGATTTGTCGAACTAGCTCATATTATATAATTAGTTAATTATTAAAGAATTTTAAAAATGATTAAATCTATTATTTCAGGTTGCGCGGTTCTGATACTTTCGGCTTTGTCGGTTACTCATGCAGAATTTTCTTTTGCACAAGAGCTACAACAAAGCTGTAATAAAGTGAAGCAATACGCGAGCTTAGGTAAGAAAAACTACGACCAAAAACAATATAAAAAAGCACTAGAAAATTTTCAGAATCAAGCCTCTTGGACTGCGTTTTGTAAAGCCAATGCAGATGAAACCACGGTTAAATTTACCGATCGAGATATTGAAGTTGCCAACAATAATGTGGGCTTAGCCTATGCCAAACTGGGTCAGCCACTTTGGGCAAGATCGTGGTTTATGCTTGATGAAAAATCAAAATCTAGCCAATTTAACCTTAAGCAATTACCTGCACCTAAAGCGTCAAATGACTTGTCTGGTGAATATGTCCGTTACTCAGGTTTTGGCGAATGGGACCACATCACGGTAAGCCGTGAGAAGGGGCAATATGCAATCAGCTATGCTGGCTTATATATGGGCCTTAGAAGCTTAATTTACGGTCCGAACATGGGTGAGTTTGGCACCACAATGCCGAGCAATAAAAAGCAAATCGTCTATAAAGATCAAGACTGCCGCATTCAGCTCGATTTTAAAACCAATGCGAAATTAGGAAACTTCATTCAGGTCAAACAAAACGAGGGTAACTCGGGTTGTGGCTTTGGACACAACGTGTATGCAGATGGAACTTATTTAAAAGTTGAGTCTGGAAAATAGTAAATTTCTTACTATTCTTTTCTAAGATTTAAAAAAGGAAACTTGGATGTTAAGTTCGGCAAATATTGGCCATGGCATTATGATGGGCTTTGTAATGCTTGCTAGTATCTTGATAATTATAATTGCAGTAATTGTTGGGCTATACGGTAAAAAACGTAAAAATAAGTCTGAGACAGACAATATAACCTTTATCATTCTTTTATGTATTGGTGTAGCTGGTTTGCTCTATTCATATATGGGATAGCTATATGGATATGTTGAAATAAACCAAAAATATTAATGTGTTAGAGCTAATCAAGTTTCAGGGAATTAAATAATGAATATATTTGCACGGTTGCTATTACTTTCTACGATTGCGATTTCATCTCAAATTTATGCAGAGCCAACGAGCGTATGTAAAGAGGTGAAATTTCAGCAAGCCGATCAGGCTTGGGGTGGACACTATTATTTAAATGGTGTGATGGAAGTTGGTTCAGAACTTTTACTTCAGCCAGACGGTAAGTTTAAATGGATGCTAGCTTATGGTGCTTTAGATCAATATGCCGAAGGGACATGGTGGAAAAATGGCAACTGTATTGGTTTAAAACC
This sequence comes from Acinetobacter sp. AC1-2, assembly GCF_016124155.1. Classification (NCBI taxonomy): domain Bacteria; kingdom Pseudomonadati; phylum Pseudomonadota; class Gammaproteobacteria; order Moraxellales; family Moraxellaceae; genus Acinetobacter; species Acinetobacter sp. AC1-2. Next base: position 91,779 of record NZ_JABFFO010000003.1, on the reverse strand, counting down.
AGACTCTAAATTCAAAAAGAATTTAAGTATATTTCCTGAAAGCCTGACGATTTCTGAAAAATCGTTAGACGTAACTTGGAACGATGGACGCCAGCAGGGCAGTTATAGCAAAGACTAAATAAAAAAGTCCGACACTAAGTCGGACTTTTTTTATAGGTCATATTTTAATGGTTGACCGCAGCAAGTTGCTCAGCGTTATAGCGTGCGCCCATGTTTGGGTATCTCGTAATAATTGCATCGATTTCTGCCAAATCTGCTGTTGTTAAATCAAGGTCTACAGCGCCAGCATTTTCCACAAGTCGCTCGATTTTACGCGTACCCGGAATTGGAATAATGTCTTCACCTTGCGCTAAAATCCAAGCCAAAGCCAGTTGAGCCGCTGTTGCGTTTTTGCTTTGAGCAAATTCGCTAAATGCTTGCGCCAAACTTTGGTTATTTTTCCAGTTATCGCCCTGATAACGCGGTAACTGGCGACGGAAATCGTTTTCTTCTAGGTTGCCGACATCGAGCGTGTTGGTAATTAAACCACGCGATAACGGTGAATACGGCACAAGGCTAATGCCTAACTCACGAATGGTTTGCAAATGGGTTTGCTCAAACTCACGTGTGAGTAGCGAATATTCATGTTGAACTGCTGCAATCGGGTGAATCGCATGCGCTTTACGAATGGTTTCAGCCGACGCTTCACTGAGTCCTAAATAGCGAACTTTACCTTGTTGGACCAAGTCAGCCATTGCGCCAATCGTGTCTTCAACTGGAATATTCGGGTCAATGCGGTGCGCATAATACAGATCAATTACGTCTGTATTTAGGCGTTTTAAACTATTTTCGACCGCAACTTTAATCCACTCTGGAGAGCCGTCGATATAAGACTCTAATGAGTTTTGTGGATTGAGGTTATCTTCTTTATAGCGGAAGCCAAATTTGGTCGCCAAGAATACTTTGTCACGGTGTTTTTCTAAAACTTTTGAGAGCAAAACTTCGTTTGCGCCGTTGCCGTACATATCGGCGGTATCCCAAAAGTTAATGCCGAGGTCTAAGGCTTTTTCTAGGGTTGCAATGCTTTGTGTGTCGTCTGAGGCACCATAGGCAAAGCTCATTCCCATGCAACCTAAACCAAGTGCTGATACTTTTTCGCCTGTTTGTCCTAAAGTTCTATATTTCATTTTTCACACTCTTTTTGCAAAATCACTTGAGTAGAAAAACTATAAAATGCTTTGGCTCAAACTGACGTATAACATTCAAACCAATAATTATAAAATTCAAACAATCTGTATTTAGGCTACACAGTCTTCACGGAACTTTTTAGGTGAAAAACCCGTATTTTTCTTAAAGAAGTTGGTGAAATACGCTGAATATTCAAAGCCTAAGCTATAGGCAATTTCAGAAATATTCCAACTGGTGTGTTGTAGCAGCGCTTTGGCTTCTTGCGTAATGCGCGAACTAATATGCTCAGACGTGGTTTTGCCTGTGGCTTCTTTTACAGCTCGGTTTAAATGGTTCACATGCACCGACAAGCCATAGGCATAGTCATTTGCAGTTTTGAGTTTAAGCTGGAAATGGGGCGAGTCGATGGGGAACTGACGCTCTAATAACTCAAAGAATAAATGGCAAATCCGAACCGCAGCATTGCTATGTTTTTCAAACTGTTGGGTCGGTTGCATTTTCATGGCTTCATGCACAATCAGGTGCAAATAGTTTCTTAAAACGTTGTATTTATGAATGTAGTCTGAACTTATTTCAGTCATCATCTTTTTGAAAATAAATGAAATTTCTTCAACTTGTTGATCATTTAAAAAATATAGTGGATCGCCGTCGACTTTAAACAGCGGTGAGTCTTTTAAAAAGCTTTGTCTTGATTCTTGGTTTACAAACTCTTCGGTAAATAGACAAAACCAGCCTGCCTGTTCGGGCGAATTAATTTCCCATGCATAGGGAACCATTGGGTTTGAAAACAGTAAAGCAGGGCGATCTACCCGAATCCAGCGGTTGGCATAGTGGAGGTCGCCTGTGCCTAAAACCAGTGAAATTTTATAATAATCGCGGCGGCTATAAGGCGTGAGAAACGAGCAGGCATCGCGTTGGAACACGTTAAAATGTCCAAACGAAGTCGATGGAACCGAGTAATCGCTATCTCTGGTTAAAGAAAAGCGGCGATAAAAATCATGTATGGTTTCCATGTCTTTGCCTGCATGCATTATTAATTTATTTAAAGTTATAAAATTCAAACTTTATTTACTGTAGCTTTTATTTATAGCGCGATCAATCAGTACATTTAAGCAGTTTTGAAAATGAATGATTTTTTATAAATACTCTGGGTAGGCAATGTAAGAAGACTCTACGCATTCGAAGCCTATTTGGCGGTAAAGAGTAACCGCTGGGGTGTTATCGATGTCGACAATTAAGTGGGCAATCCGTCCAGTTGCAACAATCCGATTGACCGCGAATTGTAAGATACGCTCGGCAAAACCTTTTCGGCGATAAGCAGGGAAGGTGTATGTGCCACCAATAGAAATGAGCCGATCAGTTTCTATCCCTAAACGCACAATTGAAACGATTTGATCGTCTGTTTCAAGCACAATAATCTTTTCTTGCTGAATCAGAGATTCCCAATCAGGTGTTTCATTCACTGAGCGCTCATCATTATATTGATGTTGATATTCGCGGAGACGAGCAATATCAGAAAGTTCAGCCAAGCGGCCTTGAGCTTGAGAAAATTGGCGTGAGCAAATCATGATCCATTGATCATATTCTCGTAAAAGGCGTCCTTTTTGTTTTATCTCGGCATGCAATAAATCACGTCCAATTGCGGTGGTTACAATCCGACGCGGTTGAAGCTCTAAAATTGAAGTGCAGAGCGATGCCCCAGATGAAGATGTCTTTGATGGAACCCAGAAGCAGGTTCCCCCAGTAACGATGACCGCGACTCCTAAAAGTTGCTTGGAGTTCTGTGGGTGATATAACCGTAAGAGTTGCCATTCGGCATCGATAACCTGCGTTTGATCAAGAAAGGCCAGAGCCCCAATAGAATAATAAAACCGTTCATCAAGCCATTGAAAGATAAGTTGGTATTCTTCTGAACTAGTGGGAGGTCCCTTTATTATCATTATTAATTACTCACTTAAATGATGAACTCAATAATAATTCACTATCCTACATTTTTATTATTATCATGATATCGTTAAATTTAAATTGAATGACTGTTTAGCTTAAATATCTAATTGAATAAACAACAATAATTATTTAACCAATTTCTATTCAACCTTACATTGACACTCAAAAATGCGCGGATTATCCTTTGCCTGCTGGCCTACATTGCCAGTCGGTTTTAGCAGACCGTCTACAAAAGGCGCACAACAATGCTGTTTTGGTTTTTGTGCGTTCTCTTAAGTCACGCCTTTATGGTGAGGCTAGGAGGGACACCTTCGGGTGTGCTGGTTTCCTTTTGTACCAGTCTGCTAACCCTTCTAGTCTTGCCACCATTATTTAGCAGTAATTGGTAAGACTCTTCTAAATCAAAAGGAGTCCGCTATGCGTACTATTTCATCTCTCTCGTTGGCAACCTTTGCCAAAATCTTTACGTCTATATCGCACTGGTCTTTAAAACGGTTTAACCGACTTTAGGTTTTAAGCCATAGGTCATTACGACTAAAAAATTACAGCAACAATAAAACCCGAGATAGGCGAGCACACCATTTTTGTGTCATTTTCGCATGCCTGTTTTTAGCGCTCAATTTAAGAGTGACGGCATTTCTATCTCTTTCACATACAACAAAAAATTATTTTAAACGGTATAAAAATGCCAAATTTGGAAGCTTCATTTAGAGCATTAAGCGTGCTCCACGCAGCAAAAGATTTATTTAATCAAAATGGGTTTTACATCGGGATAGATCGAATTATTGAGGAAGCCAAAATCCCCAAAGCCACTTTTTATAACTATTTTCACTCCAAAGAAAGGCTCATTCAGATGAGCTTAACTTTTCAAATAGATGCATTGAAACATGAGGTGTCTTCAATTATTCATTCGTACCGCGAACTCATGGCATTCGATAAACTCAAGAAAATTTACCTTTTACATGTGAACTTAGATGGCTTTTATCGTTTGCCATTTAAAGCTATTTTTGAAATTGAAAAGATCTATCCAGCAGCTTATAAACTCGTTATTGACTATCGAAACTGGTTCATTAAAGAAATTCATAAACTGCTTTTAACTGTAAAAGCGACTGCTACAGTTGAAGACGCGCACATGTTTTTATTTGTTATTGATGGCGCGATGGTTCAGCTTTTGGGGGCGGATAGCACCGATGAAAGGGATGCATTACTCGACTATTTTTTAAGTCGGGTTTGATGGGGAAAGGCCTGACGAGAGTTGGGCTTTTAGAAATTTTTTTAATTATTTCTTTAAAATAGGAGTGATTTATAGAATTCTTTTATGTAAATTGTAATAATATGATTTAACAACACTATAATTTTATATCAGGGGTAATATCTTTTGAAAATTAAAAAACTTTATATTGATGGAATGTTTGGTGATTTTACTTATAACTTAAATTTTGAAGATATAAAAGATAATGTAATTATATTAACAGCTCCTAATGGGTATGGTAAGTCAACTATTTTAAAAATAATTGATGATTTTTTTAATATGAAATTTGATGATCTATTTGATGAAAGTTTTGATCTTTTTAAAATAGAGTTTGATGATCAAACAGTCACCGTAGTTAAAGAAAATAATTTATTGGTTATATATTATGGTTTAGGTAAGGTTGTTGAAATAAATAAAAATATATTTAGAGATAATAAGAAAAAGTTTAATAATATTCTAAAAAATGAACTTTCATACATGAAGAAAGTTAAAAATAATTTATGGATTGATACTCGGGATGATGAGGTTATTACTACTTGTGAAATGTTGGAGAGATATAATTATATTTTTCCAGAAGAGATAGTAAATGTAAAGTTAGATGATGACTTATTACAGCTTTTAGAGCGAGATGTTTTTTTTGTAGATGCTGATAGACTAAATAATATTAATGTTAATGAAAACAATCAAGAATACAGTGCAATAAATAAATTATCTAAAAGTATTAGACAGCTCATGGTTGATGTTAAGGAAAAACAATATGCTATTTCTATGGATCAGAGTTCTAATTTTCCAGAAAAAGTTATGTCATTATTAAGTGAAGATATAGATATTGATGTTACTAAAACTATTAATAAAATTGTTAAAATTACGAGATTTGATCGGGAATATAATGAAAATGAGATTTTTGGAAATTTAAATTTAAATCCTAATATAATTGGGAAACTTAGAAATGAACAAATATATGATAATAAAGCATTTTTAATGGTTTTAAGTTCATATTTAGATGATATTATTCAGAGAATCGATACTTGCGCTGAACTTGCTGAAAGAATCAATCTTTTTAAAGAATCCGTAAATTCTTTATTACAGTTTAAAAATATTGATATCCATCCTATTTTTGGATTAATTGTTGAAAAGAAAAAAGATAAAGATAGAGTTCAGGATGAAAAAGAAATTGTTAATAAGAAAAAAATTAAAAGCTTTAATAATGGTGATTTTAGTATTAACTTGCTTTCTTCAGGTGAAAAACACTTAATAATATTATTGGGAGACTTGATTTTTAATACTAAATATGGATCTGTTGTATTAATAGATGAACCCGAAATATCTTTACATGCAGCATGGCAAAAAAAACTTCTCGGCCTAATTGAGAAAATTTCTAAAATAAATAACTTCAATGTTTTAATCGCTACACATTCTTTTACTTTGATTAATGGGAATTGGGATAATACAATTGAATTAGCAGAGTTGATAAAATGACTAATAATACATTGAAAGATATAGCTGAGGAACAAAAAACATTTTTAGATGAAGCTTTTGGTGTTTTTAGATCAAAAACATATGATAAGTTTATATTTGTTGAAGGTATATGTGATAAAAAGTTTCTTAAGAAAAAGGGTTTTGTAGAGGAAGATTATTTTTATTTAGGAATGTGTGGGAAAAGTATGGTTATTTCTAGTCATTTTTATTTTAAAAATATTTATCCTTATAATAAAATTGATAAAATAGCTTTTATAATTGATAACGATTATGATCATATCACTAATAGTCTTAGATTTGATGATAGTTTATTTATTCATTCTGTATGTAAGAGTACGAAAAATCATTATCTAAATGATTTAGAGAGTTATCTTGTTAATTCATCAGCTTTAGTACAGTGGTTGGATGAGGTTGGTGGACTGACACTGCAACAAGTAAATACAATGAAAGATGAAGTTGAGCGTGAGAGTAGAAGAATCGGTAAATATAGGGCAGCCAATGAATTATTGAAAAGAATAAAGAATTTGCCTGAACAGTCGACAATTCTTTTTAAGTTTGATATTGATGATTTTTTTGATCATAGAAACTTTCTTTTTTTAGAGAGAGATTTTGAAAGTAGAGTCAAATTCAGTTCGACCTATAAAAATTTAGTTGATGAACTATTTATTTTAAGTAATAGTATTGATTATGAATGTAGTGAAAAGTGGAGATTATCTCGAGGCCATGATGTAACAGAACTGATAAGTATCTATCTACATACTAAATTTGGGATTAATTTATCTTCTAAAGAGATTGAGCAGTATTTAAGATTAACTATAGATACTAGTGAATTAAATAGTTATCACATGTATAAGGATTTAAAAGATTTTTTTGAAATATAAGCCTTTAAAATCGAGTTAATATAGTTTAATTGTATTCAATCTTTTCATAAATTATATGAAATTAAAGACTATCCTCTTTCTGATAGTCTTCCACTCTAATTTTAGCTTTCACTCAAAACCAACTGTTTAATCTTCACAGCTTTTTCGAAGTGATCTAGCTTATGCAGCATAATCCACCAATGCGCTGCTTCCATTAGTAACTCAGGGTTATCGTTCTTATTTTTAAAAAAAGCATAAAAAGATAGACCGACATTGTCTCCCTTCTTTTCAATTTTATCGTCGCATCCCTTAATAAAAATTTCTCTTAATTCATTTCTCATATTTAGTATCACTTCAAGTCTATAAAACTAAGACGGCTTATTGCGCTCGCCCCAATCACACATCATATCTAATAAAGGAATCAAAGACTGTCCTCTTTCTGAAAGCCGATACTCAACTTTTGGCGGAATTTGAGGATATTCCTTACGATGAATCAGTCCATCTCTTTCTAATTCTTTGAGTGTATTGCTGAGCGTTCTAAAAGAAATATTGCCAATACAGCGTTGCAGCTCATTAAAACGCATGACGGTTTTTCCATAAAGCCAATACATAATAATCATTTTATATTTGCCGTTAATCAAAGAAAGGGTGTAGCCAAAACCCGTATCTTCTAATGGCGTATACGTTGGAATGCAGTCATCCATTTTTAAAATCCATACTATCTTTTGGTATAGTATATAACATAAATTACCGTACTTATATTTAGGAAAGCACACTTCTATAATCGATTTATCTACTTTTCGATAAGCGTGTTTTCATAATGAAAAAGACATTAGTCATTGTTACCCATCCTCACATAGACCAGTCTGTTGTAAATAAAAGATGGATTGAGGAACTAGAAAAACATCCCGATCAATTTACGATTCACCAAATTTATCAAGCTTATCCAGACGGGGTGATTGATGTCGCAAAAGAACAAGCGCTTGTAGAAGAACACGAAAATTTAGTATTTCAATTTCCAGTGTATTGGTTTAACTGTCCGCCGCTTTTGAAACAATGGTTAGATGAAGTTTTGGCGTATGGATGGGCTTACGGTTCAGAAGGCGACAAGCTCAAAAATAAAAAGTTTATGCTAGCTTTGTCTGCTGGTGGGCAAGAACAAGTTTATTCAGAAAGCGGTGAGTATCAAATTTCTTTAGACAAGATTTTTGTTCCATTTGAGCTAACAGCTTTATATGTTGGGGCAATCTATCAACCACTTCATGCATTTTATGGTTTAGACACAAACCCTTCAGAGGACGATGATGTTCCGACTCACCAAGACATAGACAATAATGCAATGCAGTATGTTCAGAAACTATTAGAGTTGTCTAAGTAAGTTTAGAGATGGGAAGGCCTAAGCGTGAGGGTTTGGGTCTTTTTATAGAGGATAGATTGAAGAATTTAATTACTGAACTTTGCTTTATTCTAGTTGTTATTAGGAATAAATATGCATCAAAAAATACTGATTTAAAGCCAAATATAGCATATTATTTTAATTAAATAATTCTTACCTTTTAATCACATGATATCACAGCTACTTTCCGATAGAAGGTCACTAAATTGGCTTATTTATACTGTTGGTGTTGCTTTAATTCCTATATTTTTTAGGTTTTTAACATGGTTGCTTACGATAAGCACCCAAATAACACCAGTTTCTACAGGTGATATTCTACTTTTTTCTTTAATTATTCATTTATCTATTATTAATGAAATTAGCCACATTAAAAATGAAAACCATTTGAGATGGAGGGATAGTAATATTGGTTTTTCAACACTATGGATTGTTTTTCTGACATTCATGTTGACCTTATCTTTTTTATCAGAAGCAAGACCAGATTTTGTAAAAGTATCTGTACTTTTATGGTGTTGTATTATTTTAGCAATTGCCAATTTAATCATTGGATGCAAGGTGTATTATAATCTTTCAACATTGGATAAAGTAGGAGAAAATATATGAATTATTTCATAATTTTAGCTACTGTAACTATGGTTTTATTTGGACTTTACTTCGCCTTTAAATCTTTTGATAATAGACGTAACAAATATTACCAAGATTACTTAAGGCGAAAACGTTGAAATTAAGAAACTTTATCTATTTAGATACCCAGAAGCTATACTCCATTTATTCTCAATTATTTAACGGATTTACAGAATCATTTATTTCTGAAAGTTCAAATATTGAAACTAAAGGGGAGAACCAAAAGGGTCCCTTAGGTAGTGGACATAGTCTGAATGACCTGTTGGAAGTTGCTTCTAAATCTGTCGAGAAAAAATTTTTACATGATCAAGCATATTCAAAATTAGAGAACTACTTAGAAGAAGAACTACTTTTACAAGAAGTAATATCAAACTCTACTGAAGTGACGGTAGATTTATTAGAGGGAAAACCTTTTGTTAAAATTAAGGCATTAGTTAGATTTGATAATTATGAAAAGATAAAAAACTTTTTTAGAGATTTTAATAAAATTGGTCTAGCAATTTCTTCTCTTTCACATTTCGAAAAGGTTAAGGGTTTAGTAGCGACTTTAGAAGAGGAAAAATCCTTATTAAGAGATAAAGGTAAAATTAGAGAAATCGAACAGAAGATTAATAATTTAAAAGATTTTAAGGAGATTGCTAAGAGTACAGGGCTTCAGCAAGATTCTGCTTTTTTAGAGCAATTAACTACAATAATGCAATTTGGTTATGATAATGAATTTGCTTTAAGTCAGGAAATCGATTCTAAAGTGTTTACTACTTATTTAAATAGAGAATTTTTAAGAGAGTCACCTGAATTAATTGTAAGAAAATATCATCAAGCATCTTTTAAAGAAATAGTAGTTATAGGTTCTATTAGTCAAAATGGCTTAATAGAAAATCAATATCAGCATAATGAAAAAGCAGATTTTGCTAATATGAGAGAAGCATTAGATAATCTTTTAGGAATGTATGTTGGTGTTGAAAAATCTATTACAGGATTGATGCGTAATGAAATAGTAATAGATCCTATAGCCGCGTACTTTGAATTAAATTAATATGTAGATGGTCATTAAGAATCTTGTTATTTAATTGAAAACTTATAATTTTTTAGTGATTTTTTTTGTGATTAGATTAAAAATGTAAGTTAAATATAACATAAGGCAATAAAAAAGACCTAAATCAAAATGATTTAGGTCTTTAAAAGACAAAAATATTTATCTTATCTTTCTGATTATTTTTACTAAACTGTTTGCAAAAATCAAATTTGTCTATAAGTTGAAAATACAATAATACGTCTTTGGAAAAATTATGAATATCGCGCCTTTTCCATTTCAAATTACAAACTGGGAAGAAATTGAAGTCACTGAATATAGCGGTGAAACTGGAAAAGCTTATTGGAAAACTCAATTTTTTGGTGAAGAAGGAAATAAAATAAGGGTAAGACTTGTTGAGTACTCGGCTAATTATTTAGCAGACCATTGGTGTGAAAAAGGGCACATATTATTTTGCTTAGAAGGCGAACTAGAAAGTAGATTGAAAGACGGTCGAACATTTACTTTAACTTCAGGAATGAGTTATCAGGTAGGGGATAATTCAGAACCACATCAGTCTTTTAGCTTGAATGGTGCGAAGTTACTTATAGTTGATTAGATTCATACAAAGAACACAATAAAATAGAGGGATAGCGATCTCTATCCCTCATAAAAAATCTTAATTTGCTAAAGTTGTCATCGCCTCAACCAGGCTTGTAATCCCTGTATAGATATCCTTTAAGCAAGCTTGATCATCCATATATGCAGGCGTAGTAACAAATAAGTTTTGTTTATCTACTACGATCTCTGAAGTTTGGCATACATGATGAATCGCACCAGTTTTTTCAATTTCCTTAGCAATGTTGGTGTCAGAGCCTAAAGTGATATTTGGGTGTAAGTTTCCAAAAGTCAGTGCCAATAGTGCAGGGGATATGCAAATTGCCCCGATCGGTTTCTTACTTTGATGAAACGCTTTTAGAATTGAAGCCACTGTAGAATGTACGCTTGCTTCTGCTCCTTTAAAGGCAAAAGTTGATAAATTTTTTGCGACGCCAAACCCACCGGGAATAATAAGTCCATCAAATTCATTTTCATCAAGTTTATTGAGTGTGGAAATTTTACCTCGGGCAATTCGTCCCGCTTCTTGTAAAATATTTCTGTTCTCACCTTCGCTTATTTCTCCACTCACATGGTCGATGACATGAAACAAAGGCTCATCAGGTGCAAAAATTTGATATTCAATATTTGCTGTGTCTAAAGCCAAGAGGGTTAAAACAGATTCTCTAATTTCAGAACCATCTAAATAACCACAACCCGATAAAATCACCGCTACTCTTTTCATCTGCTTTCTTAAGAACCTTTTTTAGTGTGCAAAAGATCTTAAGTTTTCTTCTTAAATTTTTTTATACGCAGATTTGCCATAATTTCGCCTTAATTAAGCATTTTGGTTTTGCGTAGTTCACGAGGGGTAATACCAAATAAATTTTTAAATTGTTCTGTAAATCTAGATTGAGACTGATAGCCACACTCAAATGCAATATTTCCAACGCTGTTATTGGTGGTTTGAATTAAGTGTAATCCATGCCCCAGCCTTACTCTATTACGAATGTCTTGAATACTGTTTCCCTCACTTTTCAGCTTTCTTCTTAACGTCGATGAACTCATGAAAAGTTGGGAAGCAATAAATTCAGCTGTGAGTTCTGTAGATAAATGATCAGAAATTAATGCCTGAACTTTTTCACTCAAGCTTGTAGTCATATTCAGGCTAGAGATATCGGTATAACCAGAATGATAAATAAGCTCTAAAAGCTCTCTTCTTCTAAATTTAAAAACAGAAGACGGGGCAATGAGAGAAAAATCTATAAATTGAGAAAGGGCATTTTCGAGTAAGGCGTTGAGTTGGCCTTGTACAAACTTTTTAGGAGTTCCTGAAGAGGTAGGGAGGTCTTTAAAGTCATCAATGTCGAACTCGATGAGGAGCGCGAAATATTCTTCTTGATTTGGAATATTGCGCATATCAATGCTGGCACTATTTGATAAAAATATAAAAGAACCAGTTCCACATACAATGTTTTCAGTTCTGCCTAACTCTTTAACACCACTTAAAATAGCGATGAGTAAAGGTTTCGTAATCGGAACATTTCTAATTTTTTGTTCTTTATAAGCTGAATAAATTGAAAAGGGTAAATTTAAATTGTTATGGGAGTGAATTGCTTTCTTAGCTAAAGAAGTGAGATTTTTCATTGAGTTGAAATATTTAATTTAATCTGGGGCTTAAATAAGATGAGAAAATTATCGGCTTTTTCTGACAGTTTTTTAATATTTTGGCTAATAAAAAAGCTTAAACCCATTAGGTTTAAGCCTCTTTAAATTTCAATTCTGGCGGTGAGAGAGGGATTCGAACCCTCGATACGCGCAAACGTATACACACTTTCCAGGCGTGCTCCTTAAGCCACTCGGACACCTCACCAAGGCGTGCGATAGTAACTAAAAAATCTTGTTCTGCCAAGATTTAAGATGAGCTTTACAGAAAAAAAATAATAGAGGTGATAAGATTGCGATAAAAATCATGTTGGTTTAATTACACAATGCAAAATACGGCCAAAAAAGCAACCTTGCCTGCCACGGCTTTGGCAGCTCTTGGGGTGGTCTTTGGAGATATTGGAACAAGTCCACTCTACGCCTTAAAAGAGTCCTTCCATGCAGCGCATGGGTTGGGAATTAAGCCTGAAAACGTATTAGGAATTTTATCCATTATTTTTTGGTGCTTAATGCTGATCATCAGTATTAAGTATGTCGCCATCGTCATGCGTGCAGACAACAATGGCGAAGGCGGAATCATGGCCTTACTCGCATTGAACTTACGTAAAGCCAAAATTGCCGATAACAAAAAAATCTACATGATTGCCATTGGCTTTATTGGTGCATCGCTGTTTTTTGGTGACGGTATTATTACCCCAGCCATTTCGGTACTCTCGGCAGTCGAAGGTTTGTCTATTGCAACCGATGTGTTTGACCCATTCATCATGCCAATTGCGATTACCATTATCATCGCGTTGTTTTTAGTACAAAAGCACGGTACGGCCTTTGTCGGTAAGTTTTTTGGCCCGATTACGATGGTGTGGTTCTTATCTTTAGGAATGTTAGGTCTTCACAGTGTCATTCAAACCCCTGTGGTGTTAGGCATGTTTAGTCCACATTGGGCGATTCAGTTTATTTACCACCAACCCCTAATGACCTTTTTCGTTATGGGTGCTGTAGTCTTAACAGTTACTGGTGGTGAAGCGCTTTATGCCGATATGGGACATTTTGGACCAGTTCCGATTCGTCTAGCATGGTTCTTTGTGGTGTTGCCATGCTTGGTTTTAAATTACGCAGGACAGGGTGCATTGTTGCTCAGAGATCCAGCGGCGATTCAAAACCCGTTCTATTTATTGGTGCCACAGTGGGCACTTTACCCAATGATTATTATGGCGACCATGGCAACCGTAATTGCCTCTCAAGCCGTAATTTCTGGGGTGTTTTCACTTGCACGTCAAGCGATTCAATTGGGTTATTTACCACGTTTAAGTATTAAACATACCTCTGAATCTGAAGAAGGCCAGATTTATGTTCCTTTCTTAAACTGGTTACTTTTAATCGCAATTATTATCTTAATTTTGATTTTCAAAACCAGCTCAAACTTGGCAAGTGCTTATGGTCTCGCTGTAACCTTGACGATGCTGTGTGACACGATTTTGGTTGCTGTGTTCATCTATTCAGCTTGGAAGTGGAGCATGCCAAAAGTGCTACTCCTCATTATTCCATTCTTTGTTTTAGAGTCTGTATTGGTGGGTGCAACTTCACTTAAAATCTTGTCGGGCGGTTGGGTGCCATTACTGATTGGTGCGATTGCTGTGACTATCTTAATGACATGGAAACGTGGTCGTGAGCTCACTTTTGCCAAGCTCGAACACGATACGTTATCGTTAGATTTGTTTGTGAAAAGTATTGGTAATAGCGTGCACTGGGTTCCGGGTGATGCCGTCTTTATGACAGGTACACCGAACGTTGTACCACATGCCATGCTGCATAACATCAAGCACAATAAAGTGCTGCATCAGCGCAATATCTTGGTCACTGTAGTGATTGAAGATGTACCCTTTGTCGAACCAGAAGATCGTATTTCAACAGAAACTTTAGCTGAACACTTCTTCCGTATTAAGATTTTCTACGGCTTTAAAGATGAAATGAATGTACCAAAAGCACTCATGCAAGCTTACGAGCAGTTAGGTCTTGAATATGACTTAATGCATATCAGCTTCTTTATTTCCCGTGATCGTATTGTTCATTCGGTGGGCGACGGTATGTCTCCATGGAGAGAGAAACTGTTTATCTCTATGCAGCGTAATACCAGTCCGGTGAGTGATTTCTATCAAATTCCAACCAACCGTGTGGTTGAGTTAGGTAGTCAAATCGAGATATAAAATATTGATGTAATAAAAAAACCAAGACAAATGTCTTGGTTTTTTTATGGCTCTGATTATTGAGCTTGAACAGGTGCATCTGCTGGCAAAGCACCATCTTTTGCCATTGGGTCTGCCGACTGAGTTGGATCTGCCGCAGGTGGTACAGCATTCGGATCTTGTGGCGCTGGAGACGCTTGGTTTGGTGCAGGAGGGATTGCATCAGTTGGCGCTGCTGGTGGTGCCATTTCACCGCCTGCTGGAGGAGCTGGTGGAACATCTGCCGGAATAGGAGCACCAGTAGGAGCAGCATTTGTTGGTGCAGCAGAAACTTGCTGTACTTGTCCGCTATTAACTAAATCACTAATAGAACCAGGCTGGCCATTTACCGTTGTAGTAACTTTCACTTTAGACAAACTCTCTAAAGTTTCTCCTGGCTGGACTGCTGGTTCAGCCAAAGCGGCCATACTACACAATCCCGTGATTACGCCAATACCAATAATCTTTGAATGGATCATTCAATGGACTCCGTTTATATTTTTATCCAAATTTGTGGAGCTAACCATGTCATAAGCAATCAGTGCTTTTCAACGAAAGATACGCAATTGACGTAATTCAATAGCCAAAGCCTCTCAGAATCCCAACAAATTGTTACGTATAGCAGAGTAGAGTTACAAAAAATATGACCATGTTTTAACCATTTGAAAGATAAGAGATATACTTAAAAAAGCAGGATTGTTAAGCTGCGGGTGGACAGTGGTATTGATATAAACATGGCAACTAAAAAACGTAGTAAGGGTACAAACCAATTTTCGATAAGTGGACATTTCGGCAAGATTATTCTTGCTTGTATTGCGGCTGGAAGCTTTGCAATTGCTTTTGGTAGTGAAAAGATTTCACAGTGGTTTTCGCCTTTAAGTACTAACTCGACTTGTTTAAATCAGTTCTATCGTGAAGTTCCTCCTGCTTTAAATAAAGAAAGTTTAAAAAAAGACAGTTATCCGCTGTGCTTTAACGGCTTTAGCGTTTTGTATTCAGGCATCTCTAAAACGCCGTTATGGTCGGCTGAGCATTTAAATGCAGAACGTTTGAGTGTCAAAATTAAGCGTGAAGATAACTTTCATGAAGAAACTCGTGTTGATCAAAGGCATCGGGCACTGTTAAGCGACTATCGTGGTTCAGGCTATGACCGTGGGCATATGGCACCGAATGGCGATATGCCAAATAAGAGTTCACAGTCCGATAGCTTTTCGTTAAGTAATATGGTGCCGCAAGCCCCTAAAAATAACCAAGAAGTCTGGCGTAAACTTGAAGAAGCCACACGTGCTATTGCGACCAAGCAAAAACAAGATGTATATGTTGTTACCGGCCCTGTTTTTGAGGGCAAACGCCTTAAAACCATTGGGCAAGGTGTAATTGTTCCAACCGCAGTTTATAAAGCGGTATATATGCCAAAAACTGGCGCTATTGGGGCTTACTACGCACCCAACAATAACTCTCTACAAGTGAAAGTGGTGAGTGTTTGCTACCTTGAAGAACGCTTAGGCGTTAACCTGTTTCCACAGTTAACTGAGCAGCAAAAGCGTAATGTCTATCGTCTACCTTTAACAGCAACGTCGGTTAAGCCAAATCAGAAGTTAGACTATTTACATTGGGATGGTGAGAGCCAATGTGAGCAGGACTTAAACGCTGATCAAATTAAAGCGTTACAAGACCAGTTTAAAAAGCAAAAAAGTGGCTCCTCAGAACCAATGGAAGCAAAAGTTCCAAGTATTGATGAAGAAACACGCCAAGCCATTGTGAAACAACTGGTGGAAGCCTTGGTGAACTATTTCTTGCAAATATTGAAGTAAGCAATTTTATAGTAGTTATTGCATTGTCTTAAATTCATAAAATAAAATGAGTATACAGATCTGTATACTCATTTTATTTTTAATAAGGACAATAACAATGTTTGCCTCGATGTTTCTTTTTTCATTTGCAATGTCTATTACCCCCGGTCCCGTAAATACCGTAATTTTATCGACCAGTTTAAATCATGGTTTAAAAAGATCGCTTCCCTATATTTCAGGCGCCACCATTGGTTTTACCTTACTTTTGATTTTTATGGCATTTGGGCTTCAGAGTTTATTAACTCAGTTTCCGATCGTATTAAAAATCCTTGCAGTTTGTGGAACGCTATTTGTTTGTTATATCGGTATAAAAATTATTCTTTCTGCTGCCAAAATTTCCATTTCAAGTGCTCCTGTAGAACAGATGATTATTCCCAATTTTAAAGATGGTTTCTTGTTACAGTGGCTTAATCCGAAAGCATGGTTGGCTTGTGTGTCGGGTATAACGATGTTTACAAGCATTGAAAATCCGCAGTCGTTGCCGATCTTTATCATTATTTATTTCTTTACCTGCTATGCATGTTTGTTCTTTTGGGGACTATGTGGCGATAAATTTTCGGTGGTGCTTAACCATGGCAACCGTTTGAAATATTTTAATATCTTGATGGGAGCATTTCTAATTTTATCGGCACTTTTAATTTTGATTGATTTTTTTTAAATTGGTCGTATTACACTGTCAAGATATAACAACGAGACAACACCTATGTTTAAGCCATTTGAAAAGGGTACAGAGTCTTCTTCGATTGAAGATTTAACATTAGAAAATGATGTCGATTGCGTCAGCATTTATGGCAACTTGCAAATCACTAAAGACAAAGTCGGGTTAGAACAAGCCAAAGCTTTACAGAGCTTTTTAAACGATGTGGTTGCGGCTTTGGAAAAAGAAGAATTGCCTGAGAAAATTGAACGTCCAGCTGAAAAAGAAATTAATAATCCGTTTTTATAAATGATTTATCAGTGGAATTGGATCTGACCAAGTTGTCTACGATTTTGAACGATGCGTGAAATCTGATTCGTGATAAAGCCATTCACAACCTGCCCATTTTAAGATCAGAATTGTTACTGTGTGGGATCAGATACATGATCCCAGAGAACAGGTTTTGTGAATGGCAATGGTTTTGGTTACTTTTGCCGAAACAAAAGTAATGAGAATTAGCTGATTACTTTCGATTTTACGAAGTTGAACTCCGTCGTGTTAATCCTTATCCCCAGCAACTACCTTATAAATAATCGCACCCAGCACAGCACCCAAAATCGGCGCCACCCAGAACAACCACAATTGACTTAAAGCAGCAGTTTCAGCAAAGAACGCCACACCTGTACTACGTGCAGGGTTCACAGAAGTGTTCGTGACTGGAATGCTGATTAAGTGAATAAGCGTTAAGCCTAAACCAATCGCAATAGGGGCGAAGCCAGCAGGTGCGCGGCGGTCAGTTGCGCCTAAAATAATGATTAAGAAGAAAGCTGTAAGTACCACTTCAATAATAAAAGCAGAACCTAAGCCAAACTTGTTTGGTGATAAATCACCGAAACCATTTGAAGCAAAACCACCAACACCGCTAAAGCCAGCTTGGCCTTGAGCAATAATGTAAAGAACAAATGCAGCAGCAGTGGCACCAACCACTTGAGCAACAATATAGGGAATGAGATCTTTAACATCGAAGCGGCCGCCGACCCAAAGGCCAACACTTACCGCGGGATTAAAATGTCCACCTGAGATATGCCCTAGAGCATAGGCACCTGTGAGTACGGTTAAACCAAAGGCAAGGGCTACACCTGCAAAGCCAATACCAAGTTCAGGGAAAGCTGCGGCTAATACTGCGCTACCACAACCACCAAAGACTAGCCAAAACGTACCTAGAAATTCAGCAAAATATTTATTCATTTTGATTACTCATTTATTTAATCTATTTTAATTAATGTGAATTACGTCACATAAATTTGAAGCATGTGACTATATGAAATTTTTGTTTTCAGTGTTGTTTTAATCAAGAAAAGATTTGTAAGTTTTGGTTGGTTATTCTTTGTCTAAAAATTGATCTCGCCATTGTTGCGGTGTTTGATCGGTCCAATGCTTAAAAGCTCTTTGAAAAGCACTTTGTTCTGAATAACAAAGCAAAAGAGCAATCTCTTGTAAGCTTAAATGCGGATCTTTTAAATATTCAGTCGCAAGCATAAACCGCACTTGCTGAACGCGTTCCTGAAATGTGGTGTTTTGTTGTTGTAAGTGACGTTGGAGCTGTCGAACAGAAAGGCCTAGCTGAGCTGCAATATATTCAATTTGATATTGATCCTTTTGTAGCCCAGTCAAAATTGAGTGCTGTAAGCGTTGATCAAGTTGTGTCGAATTCGGTAATTGCTCTAAAAGTGCTTGTGCTTGCTGAACCAGTAATTGTTGCAGGGTGTGGTCGGCACTGCTAAGTGGTTTATTAATTTCAGTAATTGGAATGAGTAATTGGGTACGGGGCTGATTAAAACGAACCGGACATTGAAAGTATTGTTCATAAACCCTGATGTTTTTAGGTGGGGCATTTAAAAAATGTACTTCATGCAAATGTACATCTTGGTGAGACATAAAAAGGCGTAAAAATTGAATAACTAGAGCAATGGCAATTTCATCGGTAAGTTGGGTAGGGTGCAACTCTGTAGCTTCCCAGCGAATAGAAGCATATTGCCCATATAGCTCAACCACTAACGGACTTCCGTCATAAATTAGGCGGTGAAAGTCATGATAACGAATTAAAGCTTCGCCTAAGTTATCGCAAGAGAGTGCAAGGTAGGCAATAATTCCTAAGTGTTTGGGTTGTACATATTTGGCAATTTCTAGACCTAAACCCGGCTTGGGGGCTAGTTTATAAATCACTTCTAATAGGTCGCGCCAAACCACATAGTCAAAGCGTTCCAGATTTTGAATTTGTTCTAATTGCTCTGGTACTGCTAACTGATTGGCTTCACAGTAAGCTTTTAGTAGGTGTCCGAGTCCTCCATAGACCGAACCTGTATAATTTTTTAGTTGTGGCATCCCTGACCACCTCTTTCTTGTCGTGATTTGTCAATGAAACCATAAATTCTGGTCAATACATAGCATATCGAATTTTATATTCTGAATAAAAAGAAAAAGGAGTAAAGCGATGTTAAAAGGGTTTATTGCTGGAATTGCGGTTGCCAACGCATTTGAATGGGTAGCTCATAAATATATTTTGCATGGGGTACATCGTGCTGGACAACCGAGATATAGCCCTGTGCCAAAAAGCATGGAGTCACATTGGGCACATCATCGTGAAGTACGCAAACAGCAATTTCATGATGATTGTTATGTGGAAGGTGTTGGAAATTGGCGGACTAAAAATGAGTTAATTTCACTAGCAGTGGTGGCAACTGTTTCAAGCGCAATTTTCTATCCATTTTCAAAAGGCATGGCGCTTGCCGCGTGGTACAGCGCAGGAAATTATTATTATATTCATCGCCGTGCACATCTGGAGCCTGAATGGGCAAAGCGTAAAATTCCATGGCATTACGACCACCACATGAACTCTAATCAAGATGCCAATTGGTGTGTGACTAAGCCTTGGTTTGACTATGTGATGGGAACACGTGTGGTGTCTTCGGCAGATTTAAAAGAACAAAATCCTTTGGGCATATGGTTACCCACAGTAATTGCTAAACCTTTATCTCAAGCTGTAGAAAAAATCTTTCCTGCAAAATGGGTCGAGAAAAAAGAAAAGCCTAAACTCATCGGTGATCTGAATGTTGTAGACGGTGCTGCATAAAAAATAAAGGGGCATATCGCCCCTTTAAATATCAATAAACTTACAAGCGCATTTCAATGCCTTGTTCAGCTAAATATTGTTTAGCTTCTGGAATGGTATATTGCCCAAAGTGGAAAATACTTGCTGCCAATACTGCATCGGCGCCACCTTGTAAAATACCATCAGCAAGATGTTGTAAGTTACCTACACCGCCTGAAGCAATCGTTGGAACGGTAACGCGGTCATTAATAGCACGCATTAAAGCAATATCGTAACCTGCTTTAGTACCGTCGGCATCCATACTGGTAATGAGTAACTCACCCGCACCGAAGTCAGCCATTTTTACGGCCCATTCAATCGCATCGATACCGGTTGGTTTGCGGCCACCGTGGGTAAAAATTTCCCATTTGTTGTCGCCAGTTTTTTTAGCATCAATTGCAACCACAATACATTGCGCGCCAAAGTGCTGTGAAGCTTCTTGAACAAATTCAGGATTAAATACGGCTGCTGAGTTAATACTCACTTTATCCGCACCTGCATTTAATAACGAACGAATATCTTCAACTTTACGTACACCACCACCGACAGTTAATGGCACAAATACAGTCTCGGCCATACGTTCAACAGTACGGTAAGTGGTATCGCGTCCATGATGTGTAGCGGTAATGTCTAAGAAAGTAATTTCATCTGCACCTTGTTCGTTATAGCGACGTGCCACTTCAACAGGGTCGCCAGCATCACGAATATCGAGGAATTGAACGCCTTTAACTACGCGTCCGTTATCAACGTCTAGGCAAGGAATAATACGTTTAGCAAGCATAGCTTTTTCCAAAAATAATCGCCGTTGGTGAAAGTTCCTACACAGGCGCTACACCTTCATGAAGGGAAGAGGTATTCTATCAAACTTCACAGATGTTTTTTGCAGGTTTTCCATGTCGGTTTATACCCCGTTGAGTTTAGATGAAGTTCGCACCTTTGCTGCACCTTATGGATTAGAGGTGTTGGAGCTGAACCCAATTCAGGGAGGTATTCAAAACACCAATTATTTTCTGGTTGATGTAAACCGCAAACAATATGTATTGACTGTATTTGAAGAGTTAGATGCTCAAGGGGCGGGTGAACTGATTCCTGTTCTTGAACAATTGGGAACACACGATGTACCCGTTGCTGTGCCGTTAAAACATAGCGGACAAGCGGTTCATGTTATTGCAGAAAAACCTGCACAAATTGCTCCACGTCTTATGGGTCACCATCCCATGCAAACCACAGTCGCACAAGTTGCCGCAATTGCAGATGCACAGGCGAAACTACATGTTGCTTTACAAGATTTTCCGCTTGAGCGTGAATATCGACGTGATCATCAATATTGGACAGGCGTTGCAGAACAGCTTAAACCAAGCATGACGCAAGATGACCAAAATTTACTTGAACAGGTCTATCAAGCTTTTAATACTAAAACAGCGCAGTATTCAAATCGACCAACAGGTTTTATTCATTCAGATTTGTTCCGAGACAATACGTTGTTTGAAGGCGAGCAATTACAAGGTATTTTAGATTTTTACGAGCTCAATCAAGATGAATTACTGTTTGATATTGCGATTACCATCAATGATTTTTGTACCGAATATCCAGCAGCGCATTTAAACTCAGAGAAAGTAGCAGCTTACTTAGAGGCATATCAAAAAGTTCGTGCGCTTACTTCAGATGAACTTGAATGTTTAGATGTATTCTTAGCAATGGCGGCGTGCCGTTTTTGGTCGATGCGTTTGCAAGTTGCTCAAAAAAATAAAGAAGAAGGACGTACAGGCGACGACATTTTGCAAAAAGATCCGCTAGAAATGCGAGCAATGATGCAAGATCGTTTAAGCCATGTAAAAGGATAAGGAATAAAGATGCGAGATCAGGGGCGATTAGTCGAATGGTTCGACGAAAAAGGTTATGGCTTTATTCAGCCAGATGATGCTGAAAAAGAGCGAGTCTTTTTGCATATCAAAGATTTTGCACGCCCTGGTCCTCGGCCAATTATTGGCTGTGCACTGGAATATCTGGTTATCCTTGATGAACGTGGTCGCTTTCGTGCCCAACAGGTAACCTACCTAAAAGCATCTCAAACTCGTAAAGCTCCAAAGCCAGCAAAAGCAGAATCTTCTTTTCAAGCTAAACCATGGTCTGCCATGCAAATGGGGATCGTATTTTATTTTGTTTTAATGGGCATTATGAGCTTTATGCATACTTTGCCAGCTTACACCTTGTTGTTTGTTTTAATGATGAATGTGCTGAGTTATTGGCTCTATTCACAAGACAAAGAAGCAGCACAATTGGGTAATCGCCGTGTGCCTGAACAAACATTGCATATTGTCAGCTTTTTAGGGGGCTGGCCTGCTGCATGGTGGGCACAACAAAAACTGAGACATAAAACACAAAAACAACCCTTTCGTAAGATTTATTTTTGTACCATATTCCTTCATTTACTTTTGATTTTGTGGCTAATTTCTCCCTTAAATGTGTTGCGGGGCTCATAAAAGTAAATCGTTTTATTAAACTCGAGAGGTATAAAAATGAATAGTTCTATCGACCAAGATTCAAATCGTACTTTAACGCTTATTTTATATGTACTTTATATTGTTGCCATTTTTACAGGCGGCTTACTTGCGGTTATTGCTCTAATTATTAACTACGTGAAACGTTCTGATGTACAAGGTTCAATTTTTGAGAGCCACTTTACATGGCAAATCAGAACATTCTGGTGGTATCTAGCTTGGAATATTATCGCCTTTTTGCCATTTATTTTCTTGTTCTTTACGGGTGAAAATCCTGATCTGTTTGCAGGTGTTGCAGTCTCATCTACTGTATTCTGTGTAGGCGTAATTACTGCTGCGTGGATTTGGATTGTATATCGTGCAATTCGTGGATTGATTGCTTTAAATGATAATCGCCCGATGTATCAATAAACCATGATTATTGAACATGTGCATTTGAGCATAAAGGCTGGGCAAAGTGAGGCGTTTCTTGCGGCATTTGAGCAGGCCAAACATATTGTCTATCCAATGGAAGGCTTTAATGCTGTCCAGCTGATTAGACATGCAACTGACCCACATCATTATATTTTAATGATTTTTTGGGATGAGATTGAAAATCATACCGAAGGGTTTAGAAAGTCTGAGGCTTATCAGGAATGGAAGGCATTGCTCCATCCATTTTATGATCCAATGCCGACAGTTGAGTATTATCAACCCTGCATATTATTGAAGAAAAAATAATAGATAAAAAAAGAGAGCATTACGCTCTCTTTTTTTATTCTCGAATTCTTTTGACTTTTTTGGTCGGTAACTTAATTTTTAACTCACTAACTAAAACACCTAATACCACTAAAGCACCACCCAAAAGAGCAATGACTGGTAAACGCTCACCAGCAATTCGACCAATAATGCCCGCCCAAACGGGTTCTCCTGCATAAATAATTGCAGCCCGTGAAGGGTCAACCACACGTTGAGCCCAGTTCATCACAAATTGAATGAGTGCACTGGCTAAGCCTAATGCAACAGCAATCATCACAAGAGGCCATGAAAATGCTGGAATCGTATGTTCACCAACCACGGGCATAATGGCAAAAGAAATTAGAGATGCGACAGCGAGTTGAATGATAGTGACACGGCGTAAATTTACTTTTCCAGCAAAGTAGCTAATAAAAATAATCTCTAAAGCAATTGCAAATGCACCAAGCACTGTTAAAAGCTGTCCAAAACTTAATGAAATCTGCTTAAAACCATTTCCTGTCAACAAAACAAGACCAGCAAACGCAAGGACCGCTCCAACCCAAGTCATGATGTGTGGAGTTTTTCTAAAGATGAGCCACATTAAAAGAGGGACAAGCGGCACATAAAGTGACGTTAAAAATGCGGATTCACTACTTGGAATGGTTTGAAGACCAATCGTCTGTGTGCCATAGCCCGCCGCAATTACGAGGCCAATTGCACTCCCTGCACCTAAATCTTTTAACGTTATGCCTTTCATACTTTTTAATGAAATAAGCAGTAAAGTAAACGCAGCTACAGCAAAGCGACAGCCCACAAAAAACATAGGCGATGAAAAATTCAGTGCATACTGCACAGTAAGGAATGTTCCACCCCAAATAATGGTAATTAGGATAAGAGCTAGTTGTGGGGCTTTGCTTGAGCTCAGAGAAATTGGTGACATATCTGATCAGGAGTGATTGTGCAATATACTGCACATATTGCAGTATTCCTATGTTTTGTGCAATATATTGCTCATATTTTCTTTGCTACTTATTTTATGATCCAGCCCAGTACCGTTTTACAGCATGTCGGCACAAACATCCGTTCATTAAGAGATGAGCGAGGTTTAAGCCAGCAGGATTTAGCCGATCAGGCAGGGGTGAGCAGACGGACAATCGCTGCTTTAGAAACAGGGCAGGTCAATATTAGCTTGGCTAAACTCGACGCAATTGCGGAAGTGTTAAGTGTAGATTTTAGAACGATTGTGAGTGCACCAGAGCTTAAAGAGCAAGCCTTAGTAAATGTACTTGCTTGGCAGGGAGACAAAGAAGAAAGCAAAGCAACCTTATTGGCTTCAGTCCCATCTCGGTCACAAGTTGAGCTTTGGACGTGGTCATTGGCAGTGGGTGAATCTTATATTGCCGAAGCAGATGCGGAAGGATGGCAAGAACTGATTTATGTATTAGAAGGTGAGTTGACCATACAGTTTACCGATAGCATAAAAATAATTCCTGCTGGTTCATCTTTTAGTTTTGAAAGTTCAGTGACTTACACCTATATCAATAGTAGTAACCAAGTGCTTAAATTTATTCGAAATGTGGTGTATTAACTTTAAAGTCTTTTTAAAATTATGTGAGTTATTAAGTTTTATATATAGAATTTTTATTATTTAAAAACTTGTAATTTTAATTAAAAAAACATGAATAACAATAAATAAGGCAAGTTATAATATTTCTTGTGTAATGAAATTATTTTTAAATTGTTTTAATAGAAAAAAGATACAGAAATGAAGTTTTTATTAAGTTCGCAAGATATTCAAAACTATAAATTTTTATGGAAAGTTTCTAAAGAAAATTATAAGAAACAGAAGAGTAGTATGTTTCTCATGTTTTTATTAGTGATGTTTTCAGCATTCTTTACCACATTATTACCATACCTGCTGAAAATTATTATCGATTATTCGGCACATGAATATAGCTTTTTGTTCAATATTCAACTCCCATTTAATTTTTTATATCTAATTGTACTTGCCTACGCTACAGCATGGTTGGTAAATGAGTTATGTCATTGGACGCAAAATATTTTTGGTGCTTATTTGATGGTCGATTTCAAAGGAGCATTAATTTCTGCTGGTTTAAAAAATTATTTAAATATTAAAAAAGATCAACAAGATCAAATTGAAGCGGGAACAGTAATCAGTGATCTTGAAAGAGGAAGTTCTGCTTTTGGTGAGATTAATCTAACGTTACTGCTTCATTTGGGGCCAATTATTTTTCAATTGGTTATGATTTTTGCAGTTTTATTTACGACCATTAGCTTAGTTTTTAGTATTAGCTTTTTATTAATAGCTATCGTTATTTTTATAGTTTCCTTTCATATAAATAAAACAAGTAGTTCACTATTTGATGCCATGTATGAACAAGACAATCTGGTGAATAGCCATTTGATACATCAAATATCCAACTCCTATGAAATTAAAGTAAAAAATGCGGTACCGTTTCAATTGTCAAAATTTAATGCCACATTAGATTCATACATCACAACAGCTAAAGATAGGAACAAGAAAATAGGG
This sequence comes from Acinetobacter sp. AC1-2, assembly GCF_016124155.1. Lineage (NCBI taxonomy): Bacteria > Pseudomonadati > Pseudomonadota > Gammaproteobacteria > Moraxellales > Moraxellaceae > Acinetobacter > Acinetobacter sp. AC1-2. Next base: position 66,148 of record NZ_JABFFO010000003.1, on the reverse strand, counting down.
CTATTGATGATTTCTCAATTGTTCCTGATCTTTCTGTTTTTACTAATTTTTATGTTATTTACAGTGTTTCTTTCAACTGAAAAGCAGCTTACACCGGGTGCTTTTGTATTGATAAGTACCTATATTATTCAACTCACCAATCCATTTCTGGCGGTTTCCCAAAGCTTGATGCGTTTAAATGGAAATTTTGTCGCGTTAGCAAAATATCGGCAGTACTTTAATCTAAAGAAAGAACAATATACGTCTTCTGCCATTCAACATTCTGAAGATCTCTTCCAATTTATAAATGCTAAATTTTTATTAGGAAAAAGAGCAGTAGATCATTTTAATTTAACAATACTAGCCAATAAAACGTATGTCGTGATTGGCCCAACAGGTTTGGGTAAAACTTCTCTGATGAATTATTTAATGGGGGTATATCAGATTCAATCAGGACAGCTTTTGTATAAAAATATTGATATTAGCCAAAATTTTTCTAAGCATATTTTTGATGAGGTTGTTTACGTTGCACAGCAACCAGTTATTTTCCCTTATTCCCTTAGAGATAATTTAGTTTATAACTCCTCGCATATATATGAGGATTCTTACTTACTTCAGATGCTTGATCAATTTAACCTATTACATATTTTGAAAAAGCATCAACTGACACTTGATGATGATTTAACTGAAATTTATAAGAATTTTTCAGGAGGAGAAAAGCAAAGAATTTGCATTCTTCGAGGACTTTTAGCTCGCCCGCAGCTCATCATCCTAGACGAACCGACTGCCGCCTTGGACGTAGATACTGCAAAAAATATACTTGAATATATTCAGCAAGTCGTTCCATCCGTAATTATGATTACACATTCACCCTACGCAATGGAACTTGCAGATGAGGTTATCGATTTAGAAAAGTTATTAAACTAAAGATAATCAAAAAATAAAAAAAGAGCCTAAACAGGCTCTTTTTTACATCTTAAAAATTAAAGACGATTCTCATCTAACAAAAGCTGAGCTTCACGAAGGCTCAGTGTGCCTTCATAAATTGCGCGGCCTGTAATCGCACCTAAAATGCCTGGTTGGCCTATTAAGTTACGAACGTCATCAAGGTTAGTTACGCCACCAGAAGCAATTACTGGAAGGCCTGAGTATTGAGCCAAGTTTACAGTTTGCTCAACGTTTACCCCTTGCATCATGCCATCACGAGCAATGTCTGTGTAAACAATGCTAGATACGCCTGCATCAGCAAAACGTTTTGCTAAATCAGTTGCTTTAACGTCAGTTACATTAGCCCAACCGTCAGTTGCAACCATACCATTCATGGCATCAATACCAACAATGATGTGGCCTGCAAAGCGTTTACAAGCTTCTTCTACAAATTCAGGTTCTTGAACTGCTTTAGTGCCGATAATGACAAAAGTCACGCCAGCTTCTAAATAGTGCTCAATTGTTTCTAAAGAGCGAATACCACCACCAATTTGAATTGGTAATTCTGGCTGAGCTTTAGCAATTGCTTCAACAATAGGTTTATGAATTGGAGTGCCTGCGAAAGCGCCATTCAAATCGACCAAATGCAAACGACGTGCGCCTTCATTTACCCAATGCTGGGCAGTTGCAACTGGATCGTCAGAGAAAACGGTATCGTCTTCCATACGCCCTTGTTTTAAACGCACACATTTACCATCTTTCAGGTCAATTGCAGGAATGATTAGCATGCTTCCGCTCCTTGCTTCATCATGATTATGAAATTGTGCACATCTTAGCAAAGTATTGATCAATCGCTAAGCCTTAGAAAAGACTTTTATAACTTTACGCTTGAAGTGCGGTTTGAATAGTTTGAGAAATGTGAGTGGGTAATAGTTTTTGTTTTCTGAGCTCTTGAAATACCAATAAAGCAGCATATGCATCGGCAGCAGCGTAACTGATTTGCTGAGAGCTAAGTGGCTTTCGTGCCCAGTTTGACGTTCCAATTTTTTTCGACTTTGCAAGATATTGCTTAAATAACAGCGCAACTGCTTTTTGTACCCCCAGTTGCTGTTTAAAACCAAAATGGCTAAAGCCTTTTGCGAGGTCGACACAACCTTCGAGTTCAATCCCTTTTTTATGAAAAATATGCTTATCATTTTTGAGTCCAAAACCGACTTTGATTTGTTTTGGGTTAGATAAAATAGGCTGTAAAAATTTTAAAGTCGATGAATTTACATGAAAAAGATATGCTTTTTGTTCAGTCGCTAACTGAATCAGATGTGGACCTGTCGAGACTTCACCTACCCGAAAAGTCGGTTTAGACTCAGAATCAAATCCCAAAATTACAGCGTTTTTTAATTCTTCTTCAATAGTTTTACATTGCTCGATATTTTCAATCACCACAATATTTTGATAGTTAAGATTTTCAAAAGGAGGAAGCTGCTGAATAGAGGCTTTATCAAGGAGGGGAGAGGCTTCGGACATATTTAACAGCATACAAATGAATTGAGCTATTAGCTTTATATAGGAATAAAGCCTAGAGAACTAGGCTTTATCAATGATTTAACAATGTTTATGGTTGGGTTGTTGAGCTAATTTTAATTTGTTGACTTTTTTCAATGTAAGTTTGATAGCTTGGGACTGCTATTGCAATAATGCCAACAATAAAGAGGATTGGAATAATGACAATATAAATCCAACCCAATATACGCTCCCAACTTGGCGTTGCCCGCGCTGGACCGTAGTCGTTAGTGCCTTCATCACCTTTAGCTGCAAAAAGATAAATTATAAGGCCAATATTTACCAAGGGTACGAGTAGAAGTAGTGACAGCCAACCACTATGATTTCGATCATGTAAACGACGAATCATAAGTATAAAAGTAGAATAGAAATATGCGATATAAAAAACAAATAATAAAATGAACCCAACCGTGACAGGTACATTACTGCTGGGTTCAACTACCAGACCAGCAGACATACCAATCACTGCAAAAGCACTAGTGAAAATAATAGCATAAAGCAGTAACCATGCTGCATAAGAGAGTCGTCCAAAACGACCACTTGCTTTAAAGGGGGAATCTTGTTGAATCGGTTGATTTTCAAAAGGTGAATTCATTTTGTTTTCCTGATCATTTGGTTTTATTTAAAAGTATAAATATTCAATATTTTGTTGAATAAAATATCATTCTGTAAATGATTGGTTGTTATTATAAATAAAAAAATAGATCAGGCCATCTCGACTTGATCTATTTTATTTTTTAAAGGAAATTAAATATTCCATTCCACAAAGTTTTTCAGTAACTGCAAACCGGCAGTATGACTTTTCTCTGGGTGGAATTGAGTAGCAAATAAATTCTCTTTGTGAATTGCTGTGCAGAAGTTCACGCCATAGTCACAGGTCGCAGCCACAACACTTTCATCTTTTGGCTCGACATAATAACTATGTACAAAGTAGAAGCGGGCATCTTGTTCGATGTTGTTCCACATAGGGTGGCTTGGGTCCAATTGGTGAACCTGGTTCCAACCCATATGAGGCACTTTTAACCCTTCCATTTGAGGGAAGTGTTTTACTACGCCGTCAAAAATACCTAGTGCATCTACACCGCCATTTTCTTCTGAGCTTTGTAGTAGGGCTTGCATACCTACGCAAATTGCAAGAACTGGTTTGTTAAAAGCAGCTTTACGTACGACTTCATCAATGCCTGCTTCGCGCATGCCTTGCATACAGTCACGCATTGCGCCAACACCTGGAAAAACAATTTTGTCGGCTTGTGCAATTAATTTTGGATCATTGGTCACATCGACTGTAGCGCCCACATACTCAAGTGCTTTAGCTGCTGAGTGTAGATTGCCCATGCCATAATCAAGTAACGCGATACGTGTCATTAGAGGCTACCTTTTGTCGATGCAATCGTGTTTTCTGCACGTGGATCAACTTCACATGCCATACGTAAAGCACGAGCAAGCGCTTTGAACACACTTTCAATTTGATGGTGGCTATTTTTACCTTTCAAATTATCGATGTGTAAGGTCATAAGCGCATGGTTTACGAAACCTTGGAAAAACTCAGAAAATAAATCGACATCAAATGTACCGATACGTGCGCGGGTAAATGGAATATCCATAAATAAACCCGGACGACCAGATAAATCTACAACAACACGAGACAAGGCTTCATCTAATGGTGCATAAAAATGACCATAGCGTTTTAAACCTTTTTTATCGCCTAAAGCTTGTGCAAAAGCTTGTCCAAGCGTGATTCCACAGTCTTCTACAGTGTGGTGATCGTCAATCTCGAGGTCTCCGTCACAATGAATATCGATATCAAATAAGCCATGTCGCTTGATTTGATCAATCATATGGTCTAAAAATGGAACTCCAGTGTTTAGTGTGCCTTGACCAGTACCGTCGAGATTTAATCGAACTCGAATTTTGGTTTCATTGGTATTTCTAACCACTTCACTGATACGTTGCGTCATGGACACGTTCCTCAAAAAAACGTCAAAAATGATTGGATGTAACGATAATTTCGCTGTGACGAATTCGTGACAGCATCATAGTTTGCTCAGGAGGGTTAATCAATGCCTATTACCGTACATGCTTATAGTTCTCTAGATAATTCAGAGATTCGCGATCAGCTTGAGCGACTGTATGATACAAGTCCGGAGTTTGGTGACGGGCACGATGCGATTGAACAACTTGAACAAGATTTACAACAGTATACCACGCTATACACTGCCGAATTTAACACCAAAATTATAGGGGCAATGTGGTCTTCAGGACAAGGTGAAAGCAAGGTTCTTGAATATATTGTTGTGCATCCTGCCAACCGTGGTCGTGGGGTAGCAGAGCGTTTAGTTGAAGAAGCTTGTCGTATAGAAGAGTCAAAAGGCGTGAAAATTTTTGAGCCGGGTTGTGGTGCTATTCATCGCTGTTTGGCTCATATTGGTAAATTACACCATTAAAAGTCCAGTTTGTATGTGATGGTGATTCAAAAATAATCACTTGTTACAAAAAACACGGAAGTTGCTTGACGTGATCATATAAACATTGTTTAATACGCCCACTTCGGCGTGATAGCTCAGTAGGTAGAGCAACGGATTGAAAATCCGTGTGTCCCCAGTTCGATCCTGGGTCTCGCCACCATTATATGTGTTTTCAATCCCTGATCCCATCAGGGATTTTTTTTGAGTATAAAAAATACTCATTTAAATCAAAAACTCAGGATAATAGTTGACTATTGTTCTGAGATACGGCTTAATACAGGCCATCGGCGTGATAGCTCAGTAGGTAGAGCAACGGATTGAAAATCCGTGTGTCCCCAGTTCGATCCTGGGTCTCGCCACCATATTCGAAAAAGCCTCATACATAACGTATGAGGCTTTTTTCATGCCTATTGTTTTTATCTGAACAAATCATTTTCTTACTTGTGGGTAAAATGAGATTTATCCACAAGCACTGTCACTTATCCCCAAGTTCTGATTATTTTTCTTATTATGTCAAAGCTATAACAAGTAAGGGCTTAATCATGTGAACTATCGCTAATTAGACGTTTCCCTAAACATACCGCTTCTACTTCGTCATAGCCGAGTTGTTCATAAAAATTCAGTACATTTAGGTTATCTTTACGCACTAATAATTGTAGTTTTGGGCAACCCCGAGCAATCAGTCGCTTTTCAAGCTGCTGAACGAGCGCTGTAGCTATTCCTAAGCGTTGTTGGTGGGGGTGAACAGCTAAATAGTTAATCCAGCCTCTATGACCGTCATAGCCGCCCATAAGTGTGCCAATGAGTTGCTCATCTTTAATCGCAACTAAAAATAAATCATCTTGTTGTGAGACTTTTCTGAAAATATCGGTTTCAGGATTATTCCAAGGACGAGTCAGGCCGCAGCTTTCCCATAAAATAACGACATCTTCCAGATCCGCATTTGTAAATTGACGAATAATAAACATATGGATTTCTACTTTTTGTTTTGATGTGCTGAAAAGATAAAATAAAAATTTGGGCTTGAGCAGTATTTTATGAATAATTTAAACAAATAAAAAAGCACCCCCATAGGAGTGCTTGAATTAAACCAGTTATTTAAGCTGATTTTGCAACTGGTGCTGCTTGAAGCATTTGACCTGTTTCTTCGAAGTTTGCATGCCAAGACAATGCTTCACGAAGTAAATGAGGCGTATGTCCACCTTTAGCACATGCACGATCAAAGTAATCATTTAATGCATCACGGTAAAGTGGATGTACACAGTTGTCGATAACAACGCGAGCACGTTCACGAGGTGCTAAACCGCGTAAGTCTGCTAAACCTTGCTCTGTCACTAAAATATCAACATCGTGTTCACTGTGGTCAACGTGGCTCACCATTGGCACGATAGAAGAGATATCGCCACCTTTAGCAATTGATTTGGTCACAAAGATCGCCAAGTGAGCGTTACGAGCAAAGTCACCTGAACCACCAATACCGTTCATCATTTTAGTACCACACACATGAGTCGAGTTCACGTTACCGTAAATATCAAACTCAAGCGCAGTGTTAATGCCGATAATACCTAAACGGCGAACCAGTTCTGGGTGGTTAGAAATTTCTTGTGGACGAAGTACTAATTTGTCTTTGTAAGCTTCGATATTGCCAAAAACTTTTTCACCACATTTTGCAGAAAGTGTAATTGAGCTACCAGAAGCAAATTTCATCTTGCCTGCATCAATTAATTCAAAAGTACAGTCTTGTAATACTTCTGAGTACATGATGAGGTCTTCAAAGTCAGAATCTTTTAAGCCAGTTAATACAGCATTGGCAATAGAACCGATGCCTGCTTGTAATGGGCCAAGGCTTTTCGGTAAACGACCTTCAGCAACTTCTTTATTAAAGAAAGCAATCAGGTGGTTTGCAATGCCTTGAGTTTCATCATCTGGCGGAGTTACCGTTGATGGTGAGTCATGCGTATCGTTAAATACAATACCAACAATCTTTGCAGGATCGATTTGGATTGCTGATGTACCAATGCGCTCATCCACTTTTGTTAATGGAATTGGAGTACGTGTTGGACGATAAGTTGGAATGTAGATGTCGTGCAAACCTTCAAAGCTTTCGCTTAAAGATGTGTTGATTTCAACAATTACTTTCTCGGCAAAAATAGCAAAACTTGCAGAGTTACCTACAGAAGTCGTTGGAATAATGCCGCCATCTTCAGTAATTGCAATTGCTTCAATCACTGCAACATCAGGACGTTTAAGCTGTTGGTTACGCATTTGCTCAACAGTTTCAGACAAATGTTGGTCAATAAACATAACTTCGCCATTGTTAATGGCACGACGTAAAGTGTTGTCCACTTGGAATGGCATACGACGAGATAAAACACCTGCTTCCGTGAGTTGTTTGTCTAAGTCGTTACCTAAGCTGGCACCCGTAATTAATGTGATTTTTAACGGATTTTTCTTTGCAAGTTCTACAAGTGCTTGTGGAACAGCTTTAGCTTCACCAGCACGAGTAAAACCACTCATACCTACGGTCATTCCATCTTCGATGAATTGTGCAGCTTGTTCAGCACTGATGACCTTGTCATGAAGAGAAGCTAGGCGAATACGACTTAAAGACATTGGACATCCTCAGAATTGTCAAAACATAGGGGATTTTAGCTATGAAAAATTGAAAAGTGCATAGGTGTTAGGCTAAGGTCTAATTTTGTAAATAAATGGTGGTATAAAATATATTTATAGTTTTTATTTTATTGATTTTTAATTATTTTATTTGTCTTTAAAATGAGGCTTTTAATAACTAACTGGTTAAATTAAAAGCGCTCACTCAAAGTTTGTTTTATTTTTTCTAATGGATTGATCGAGCTATTTTCTTCAGTGCTTGGTTTCGGGATAGGTAAAGAAATAATAACTTCTAAACCGCCTTGTTCACGGTTATGAATTTGAATTTCACCATGATGAATATCAACAATACGTTTGACAATCGCAAGGCCAAGACCGCTTCCTTGAACTGTTCTTGCCGAGTTTCCTCTAACAAAAGGTTGCATTAACTCTTCTATTTGATCTGCTGGAATACCTTCACCATGATCGGCAACAGTAATTAAAATATGTTCATTTTCAACTTTTGCACTGAGTTCTATCGGTTCAGCACCATAGCGTTTTGCATTGTTAATTAGGTTGGCAATAAGTCGCTTTAAAGAAAGGCTACGTGCCGGAATAATTGGCACATCCTGCATCTCGAAGTGAATGTCTAAAGGTTTGAACTGGATAACAAGTTCTTGCAAAAGCATATTGATATTGGTGTCTTTCAATTCTTCATCAGAACCATCACGCATATAGGAAATGAACTGATTAAGAATCGCATCCATATCATCTACGTCATAGACCAGACCTTCACGTAAAAACTCATCAGGTAACATTTCCGCCGTTAAGCGAATACGTGTAAGAGGAGTTCTTAGATCATGTGAAATGCCAGCCAGCATAATACGTCGTTCACGCTCAGTTTGGTCAAGCGTATAAACCATGCGGTTAAAGGCTTGGTTCACCTGACGAATTTCTAAGGGACCATGATTGGTATCTAAATAGGGAGCTGTTCCAGCCTTACTATATTCATTGGCAGCATTTTGCAAACGACGTAAAGGGCGGTTCATCTGCCTAACTAAAATCAGAATAATAATAGCTGAAAGTAATGGAACACCAACAATCCAACCAACCAGTAATTCAGGACTATAGTTGGCGTAAGTTTTTAGAGGCTCACGGACCCAGTTCCCATGCATTTCAGGTGTTTGAATCCAGATGCGTGGGCTAGGCTTAAACTGGAAGTAAACAGTAACATCCTTCGTTCCAATCTCATTTGCCAGTTTTTGTTCGATCTGATTAGTAAAAAACTCAGCAATAACTTTATCGCGGACGCTTGGATATTCTTTGGGATTGGTAACGTATTCAATACCAACACGATTACGTAACCACGTATCAACATCAACTTCGTTGTCACGATGGAAAATTCGTATATCTGGATTGTTGACGAGTTCAAGTTCAACTGCTAGATAACGGGCATGTTGTTGAATTTCAGGTAAATAAAGAGTGCGCCAAAAGAACCATAACGACATGAATAAGCTAAAAAATACCACCAGCAGTACCAGAATGGTGGTACGCATGGCAGCAGAGCGTGGCTTAATTTTGTCGAGAAAACGTTCCCACCGAGTTCGTTTCCGTTCAGAGTAGGTAGCGTAATCAGTAAAGTTTTGTGGCGCGATTGGTTCTAAACTCACTCTATCTTATCTCAAGCTTATTCCGCACCATCTGGAACAAATACATAACCCACGCCCCATACAGTTTGGATATAACGTGCACGTGCAGGATTATCTTCAATTAAACGACGTAGACGAGATACTTGAACGTCAATTGAACGTTCCATTGCACCCCATTCACGACCACGAGCCAAGTTCATGAGTTTGTCGCGCGTTAATGGTTCACGTGGGTGTTGTACCAATGCTTTTAATACTGCAAATTCGCCAGTCGTTAAGGTAACGATTTGTCCTTCGCGTGTCAGCGTGCGGGTAGACAAGTCTAAAGACCATGGTCCAAAGCTTACAACTTCAACTTGTTGGCTTGGAGCACCGGGAACTTCACGAACTTGGCGACGCAATACAGCACGGATACGGGCTAAAAGTTCATTTGGGTTAAATGGTTTTGGTAAGTAATCGTCTGCACCAGCTTCCAGACCTGCAATACGGTCTGAATCGCTACCACGCGCTGTTAACATGATAATAGGCGTATCAATATTTGATTGGCGTAAACGACGGCAAATACTCAAACCATCTTCAACTGGCAACATAAAGTCGAGTACGATAAGTGAAAATAACTCACGTTGTAATAAACGGTCCATTTGCGAAGCATCGTGGGCAGTTTTTACAACAAAGCCTTTATCTTCCAAAAAACGTTGCAAGAGGGTACGTAAACGCACATCGTCATCGACCACTAAAATACGTTCGACACGATCCGTTTCGTTGTGTACGGTTTCAGGATGTTCAGCAGGTACAACTAAACTCATGATGTACTCCCTTTTAAAGTCATAATTTATATATTATTGGGTCGGTCAGGCTTATTGCCAGCAAGCCCTCAGTATAATGCTGATGTTCTCGTTAAGACTATGTATCAATTTGCTCAAAATTACAATTTTCAAGGTGGTTTGAAACCAAAAAACAACATCTTAAGCCCATAATTTAGCAAAGACTGATCTAAAAAAACAAATACTTAAATATTTGATAAATTTTTAATAATTAAATAGTAATAACTAATTGTTTCAAATAAGATATTTTAGGTAAACCAAGTTGGTTGTTATAAAGCTTTTATTTGTTGAAGTAAGCAGATGGTTGGGTTGGTTAAAAGATTGGACGAATAAAACCTTGTTGAATCGCTATATTTTTAGCTTTTGAGGAATGTATCAATATGATCATTTTCTCATAATTTATAATAAAATTTTGTCACTTTCATGACACAAGGCCTACGTTTATATTTTATAAAGATTAAAAAACAGAGCTCAGCCTCAACTTTTTCATACTTGAACTCCTGTTTTTATGTGCTCTAGTAGTCGTAAAAACTATAAATATTCAGAGTCAATACAAAAAAACGTTTTGAATACGCAAACAAGTGTGGATTTTATGGGCTTGGTCTTTATAATCAGTGCTTTTAAACTTTATCCTTGTGGGATCAAACACGATGACTGACTTAGTTCAGCAGTTGGCAAGTGAGCTTGCCGTACGTCCAAACCAAGTAGAAGCTGCCATCCGCTTAATTGATGAAGGTGCCAGTGTTCCATTTATTGCCCGTTACCGTAAAGAAGTAACACAAGGTTTAGATGATACGCAGTTACGCCAATTAGATACTCGTTTAGCGTATTTACGTGATTTATATGAGCGCCGTGAAAAGGTTATTCAGTCATTGCAAGAACAGAATAAATTGAGTGATGACTTGTTGGCGCGGGTGAATGCAGCCGAAACAAAAAATGCTTTAGAAGAAATTTATGCACCGTATCGCCCTAAGCGTACAAGTAAATCTTTTAAAGCAAAAGAAGCAGGTTTAGGACCAATTGCTGAAAAAATTATTGCAGAACAAGTTGACCCGACAGAAGCATTAGCTGGTTTTAGTCACGAAGACTACCCAGATGTTGAAAGTCAGTTAGATGCGATTCAGCACATTCTGATTGATGACTGGGCGCAAAATATTTCACTTACTACAGAATTAAAAACAACTTTTGCAAAAAGTGCGGTTTTAAAAAGTGCGGTTGCATCTGAAGAAAAGAAAGAAGTTGGTAAAAAATTCCGTGATTACTTTGAATTCTCTGAAGGTCTAAACAAATTACCTTCTCATCGTTTATTGGCGATGTTACGTGGTCGTCAAGAAAACGTATTGGGTTTGAAAGTAGATGGTGAAGATGATGCACCATTGGCGCGTATTGAAACTGAATACAACCTTGAGCAAATTCAACCTCAAGCACGTCAAGATTTCTTAAAGCAAACTGCAAAATTATTCTGGTTAGGTAAGATTCGTCCTCAAATCGAACATTCATTGCTGACAGAAAAACGTCTTACTGCCGAAGCAGAGGCAATGCAGGTGTTTGCTGAAAATCTTCGTCATTTATTATTGTCAGCACCAGCTGGTAGCCGTACGACTTTGGGTGTTGACCCTGGTATTCGTACTGGTGTGAAACTGGCAGTAATCAGCGATGCAGGTGATGTACTTGCTCACAGCACGATTTATCCATTTGCTCCAAAAGAAGATAAAGAAGGCTCAATTGCTGAACTTACGCGTCTATGCCGTGAATATAATGTAGAGCTCATTGCAATTGGTAATGGTACAGCTAGCCGTGAAACAGAAGCTGTTGTTGCTGAAATGATGGCTGCGAATACTGATCTGAATTTAACACGAATCACTGTAAGTGAAGCGGGTGCATCTGTTTACTCTGCAAGTGAACTTGCGTCGGCAGAACTTCCAGAACTTGACGTTTCAATTCGTGGTGCAGTTTCTATTGCTCGCCGTTTACAAGATCCACTTGCTGAACTTGTTAAGATTGATCCGAAATCAATCGGTGTGGGCCAATATCAACACGATGTGAACCAGACTGGTTTGGCAAAAACACTTGATGCAGTGGTAGAAGACTGTGTGAATGCTGTAGGCGTTGATGTAAATACCGCTTCACCAGCAATCTTGGCTTATATTGCAGGTTTAAACAAAGCAATTGCTCAACAAATTGTTGAATACCGCAAAGAGCATGGCCGTTTTGATAATCGTCAAGCGTTGAAAAGCGTACCACGTTTAGGTGAGCGTACTTTTGAGCAGGCAGCTGGTTTCTTGCGTATTCAAAATGGTTCTGAACCTTTGGATGCTTCTTCTGTTCACCCTGAAAGTTATGGTCTTGTTGAGAAAATTGTTGCAGCAAAAGCAACAACTGTTAAAGACATCATTGGTAATACTGAAATCATTCGCCAAGTAAAAGCTGATGAATTTGTTGATGACAAATTTGGTTTACCAACAATTCAAGACGTTTTAGCTGAACTTGAAAAACCGGGTCGTGACCCTCGTCCAGAGTTCCGTACTGCTAAATTCCGTGAAGATATTACTGAAGTTGGTCAATTGACAGAAGGTATGCAGCTTGAAGGTGTGATCACTAATGTCACAAACTTTGGTGCCTTTGTTGATATTGGTGTACATCAGGATGGCTTAGTTCATATTTCTGAATTAGCAAATGAATTTGTATCTGATCCGCATAAAGTTGTAAAACCGGGCCAGATTGTACAAGTGCGTGTTATGCAGGTTGATGTTGAACGTAACCGCGTGAACTTAAGTATGCGTGCTGAAGGTTCTGCACCTGTTAAAGCGCCGCGTCCACCACGTCGTGAGCAAAATACAGAACAGCGTTTTGAGCGTAAACCTCAAGCTAAGCGTCCTCAACCGCGTAAAGATCAAGCTGAACGTCCTCAGCGTAGCAAGCAAGATAAACCACAAGAACAAAAGATTGGCGGTTTAGGTGCATTGTTACTACAAGCAGGGATTAAAAGCTCTAAATAAGAGTTTTTAATTGATAAAAAGGCCTCCAATCGGAGGCTTTTTTTATGGGTTAAGAATTATTTTTAACAGTTATATAAAAGCAGTTAAGAAAAAATCGCAGTCGTAAAGATGAGGTGAATCTTAAGATCAACAAAACGTTGTGAAACCTACAATCAAATATACAACGTTATAGCATAACTCAACTTTAACGATATTCAGTTGTCCGACACCATCAACCAAGCCTTGAAGCAATTAATCACTTTCAGGCTGTAATAGTACAACTTTGCTTATTTCTTTATATTATAAATGGTTGTTTTATGTCGGTTTTAAACCTGAAAAATAGATTTCATTTAAAAGACCTCCTGTCCGGAGTTGTTGTATTTCTTGTGGCATTACCGCTGTGTTTGGGTATCGCTTTAGCCTCAGGAGCTCCCATTATCTCTGGCATTATTGCTGGTATTGTTGGTGGTATTATTGTTGGTTTACTGAGTGGTTCCCACATCAGTGTAGCCGGACCAGCAGCAGGACTAACTGCTGTCATCCTTGTACAGTTAGAACAATTAGGCGGCAATTATGCCGCCTTTTTATTGTGTATTATTTTCGCAGGTGTTCTACAAATTCTCTTTGGATTATTTAAGCTAGGCTTTTTTGCAAACTTTATTCCAAATAATGTCATTTTAGGATTACTGGCGGCCATTGGTGTCATCCTGATTGCGACACAATTGCCTTATCTGTTTGGTCTTTCTGATTTTTCATGGAAACAGGTTTGGACTTCAACGCCAGATGCATTCCTTCAGCATTTCGATGGAGGAGCTGCACTCATTGGTTTGCTCAGTTTATTCTTAATTTTAGCGTGGGATAGTAGTCCACTCAAAAAACTAGCTTTACCTTCTGCCCTGATTGCAGTTGTGTTGGCAGCGGTTTTAAATTTTATTTTGGTGAGTATTGGCTCACCCTGGGCAGTGCAAGTTGATAACCTCATTCAATTGCCGAATATATTGCAAGCGCCCGAAGAAGTATTAATTTTCCCTGATTTTAGCTATTTAGCTGAGCCTATGATTTACACAGGAGCAATTACGCTTGCTGTCGTGGCATCGTTAGAAACATTATTGAATCTGGAAGCGGCAGATAAAATCGACCCTCAAAAACGCTCTTCTCCTCCTAACCGTGAACTCTGGGCACAAGGTACGGGTAATATTATTTCGGGCTTAATTGGTGGAATGCCTGTGACCTCGGTTATTGTGCGTAGTTCGGTGAATGCAAATACAGGCGCGCGTAGTAAATGTTCTACCATTATTCATGGTGTATTGTTGCTGTTAGCGGTTTTGTTCTTCGTACCATTAATGAACATGATTCCCCTGTCTGCGTTGGCTGCGATCTTAATCGTGACAGGCTTTAAGCTTACCCATCCAAAACTATTTAAACAGCTTTATCAAAAAGGTTGGAAACAGTTTTTACCTTTTATTATTACTTTAGTTGCAATTTTACTGACCGATCTTTTAATGGGAATTTTAATTGGTCTGTTCACCAGTAGCGCTTTTATTCTCTATGGCAATTTTAATAAAGGTATTCGTGTTTATAGAGAGAAGCGTTTGCATGGCGTAGTGACTCGTATTGAGCTTCCTTCACAAGTCACCTTTCTTAATCGTTCTGCGCTTATTTCGGCATTGGAACATGTGCATAAACATCAACAACTTATTATTGATGCGACTCAATGTGATTCGATTGATCCTGACATATATCAAGTTATTCAAGATTATCAAAGTGAAACGGCCATTAAACGCCAAGTAAATCTTAAACTGGTCGGGTTCAAACAGCATTATCAAGATGTTGATGATGCGGTACTTGATATTGATATTAGTACAAGGGATTTACAACAAAAACTGAGTCCACAGCAAGTCGTGAATTTGCTTAAAGAAGGTAATGAGCGCTTTGTAAGAAATGAACGCCTTCAACGAGATATTTATCGACAAATTCGAGTTACCGCAGATGAAGGGCAACATCCGATCGCAGCAGTCCTTGGTTGTATGGACTCACGTGCACCTACAGAAATGATTTTTGATGTGGGTATCGGTGATCTGTTTAGCTTACGAATCGCAGGTAATATAGCTGGGCAAAAGGTATTAGGCTCGCTTGAGTTTGCTTGTCAGGCTAAAGGCTCTAAAGTGATTGTAGTCTTAGGGCATACCGATTGCGGTGCGGTGACGAGCGCATGTCAATTACGCTTAGAGCATAAGCAAGTGTCTGATGTGAAGGAAATGCCACATATTCAATATGTGCTTGGGCCGTTAATGCATTCGGTTGATAGTGTATATGACATTATGCAGCCACGTGATCTAAGTAAAGCCTTTATCAATCAGGTGACTGCTATGAATGTTCACTACAATATTCAATACATCATTAACCAGAGTAACGTCTTAAAAGATATGGTTGAGCGAGGTGAGATTGCAGTTGTGGGTGCAATTTATGATGTAAAAACAGGCCATGTTCAGTTTCTGGATGGGTAATATTTTTAGTTAAAAAAAGCGCCTTACTTGAGGCGCTTTTTAGATCCTAAATTATATTTTTAGCCGAAAATTACCAGTGTTCACCTGGGAAAATTCGTGCATATGCTTTTTGTGCCCAGTTCAACTTCTCGGTTTCTTGACCTTTTGCTGCATCCGAACTTGGGAATAAGCGGAAGCCAATCGACATAAACATATTGTTGATACCAGGCGCAACCGAATAAGTCATTGAAGCTAAACGCCCTAAGTTGGTTGCCATACGTTTTGGACGTTTCACAATTGCATAAGCAATTAAGTCAGCAGCCTGCTCAGGTGAAAGTGTTGGTACGTATTTATAAATTTTAGTTGGTGCAATCATTGGGGTGCGAACCAACGGCATATAGATTGAAGTAATCGCGATTTTATGTGCATGAACCTCAGCTGATAGGCAGCGGCTAAATGCATCAAGAGCAGCTTTAGATGCTACATAGGCAGAGAAGCGAGTCGCATTTGCTAACACACCAATCGAGCTAATATTAATAATTTGCCCATCTTGACGTTGAATCATATGAGGCAAAATATTGAGAACTAAGCGCACTGCGCCAAAATAATTTAACTGCATTGTGCGTTCAAAGTCATGGAAACGATCATAAGACTCATGTACGGCACGGCGAATAGAGCGACCGGCGTTATTAATTAAAATATCAATGTGATCAACCGTAGCTAAAATTTCTTTAGATACTTGATCAATCGTATCCATATCGTTGAGATCACATGGGAAAATTGATGCCTTACCGCCACGACTTTCAATACCTGCTTTTACTTCTTCCAAAGTTTCTTGAGTACGGGCAACAAGTAAAACATGAGCACCAGCATCAGCAAGTTTGTTTGAAATCGTTAATCCGATTCCACTCGAGGCGCCTGTCACTAAAATGACTTTATCTTGTACCTTTTCCTGGAACAGAGCTTCTAATTTTTTATTCACAGCATTTTACCTAAGTAGGGGCAGGGACTATTTATTCCGGTATGTAATTTTTATTTTTTACAACCGTAGGTTCATCCAAATGAACTCATAAATATAGCTCTTATCTTAATAGATGTTTAAAAATTGTCTAGTCTGTAAATATATGAAATTTAACAATTTATTTAGAGTAAAAACTCTAAAATAGTATCTTAATCCATTAATTATTTTTAGTCCTGTCATGAGCAGAAAATAAAAAAGCCTCTGTTTCCAGAGGCTTGTTAGATAGTTTAAAAGTTATACAGCTGAAAGCGCTTGTTCTAAATCGGCGATTAAGTCATTGATATGCTCAATACCAATCGAAAGACGTACCATATCTTCACTTACGCCCGCAGCTTTAAGTTCTTGTGCGTTGAGCTGGCGATGAGTTGTTGTTGCAGGGTGACAAGCTAAACTTTTTGCATCGCCAATATTTACGAGACGAGTAAACAGTTGTAGTGCATCGATGAAACGAGTACCGCCTTCGAGACCATCTTGCACGCCAAAAGACAAAATTGCAGAAGGTTTACCTTTTACATATTTTTGAGCCAGTTGGTGCTGTGGGTGATTTTTGAGGCCTGCATAATTCACCCATTTTACTTTTGGATGATTTTGCAAATATTCCGCAATTTTTTGAGCATTTTCAGTATGGCGTTCCATCCTTAAATTTAGAGTCTCTAGACCCTGTAAAATCAAGAACACACTTAAAGGGCTAATTGCTGCACCTGTATTGCGTAACGGAACGACGCGAGCACGGGCAATATAAGCTGCTTCACCTAATGCTTCAACATAATTAACCCCGTGATAACTCGGGTCTGGTGTGTTCAAAACTTTAAAGCGTTCCGGATATTTACCCCAAGGAAATTTACCGCTATCTACAATCGCACCGCCAATGCTATTGCCATGACCACCGATATATTTTGTAAGAGAATGAATGACAATATCAGCGCCATATTCAAAAGGTTTTAATAAAGCAGGGGTGGCAACGGTATTGTCTACAACGACTGGAACACCATATTCATGAGCAATTTTAGCAATAGCCTCTAGATCAATAATATTTCCGAGTGGGTTGCCAATCGACTCAACAAAAACAAGCTTAGTTTTATCATCAATTAAGTTACGTAAGCTTTCAGGCTTTTGGTAATCAAAAAATCGGACCTCAATACCTTGTTTCGGTAAGGTGTGGGCAAATAAGTTATAGGTTCCACCATACAATGTTGAGACTGAGGCAATGTTGTCTCCTGCTTCTGTAATGGTCTGAATGGCATAGGTAATTGCCGCCATACCAGAAGCCAAAGCTAAAGCGCCAATTCCGCCTTCTAGCGCGGCAAGACGCTGTTCAAGCACAGAGGTCGTTGGGTTCATAATACGGGTATAAATATTACCTTGAACCTTTAAATCAAAGAGGTCAGCGCCGTGCTGGGTATTATCAAATGCATAAGATGTGGTTTGATAAATAGGGACTGCAACAGCTTTTGTGGTCGCCTCTGGTGAATAGCCTGCATGAATGGCTAAGGTTTCATCTTTATAAGTCATGATTACTTCATCTTCGTGAGTTAAATATTGAGCGAGTCTAGCCTAAAACGAATAGAGAAAATTGCAGAAATTCTGGTTTGTTTTCCAATTTTAGGAATAAAGATAGAAAAATATACGCTGAAACCTTGTATAAATCTTATACATAAACATTTTGCAACTTATTGAAAAAGAAAATTGTTTGATAAATCCGTACGATGGAAATCATAACTTCAAGTCAAAGAGGTTTTCAGCGTATAATAAGCGCGATTATTTATCGCTTATTGCGATGTACTGGTTTTTCAATTGAGGAGTCCTGCGTGGCCCAATATATTTATACGATGAACCGAGTGTCTAAGATGGTTCCGCCAAAGCGCGA
This sequence comes from Acinetobacter sp. AC1-2, assembly GCF_016124155.1. Classification (NCBI taxonomy): domain Bacteria; kingdom Pseudomonadati; phylum Pseudomonadota; class Gammaproteobacteria; order Moraxellales; family Moraxellaceae; genus Acinetobacter; species Acinetobacter sp. AC1-2. The sequence goes on along the minus strand of NZ_JABFFO010000003.1, from coordinate 47,803 downwards.
AATCTTAAAAGACATCTCTTTATCATTTTTCCCGGGTGCCAAAATTGGTGTGCTCGGTTTGAACGGTGCAGGTAAATCTACCTTGCTTCGTATTATGGCTGGCGTAGATAAAGATTTCTCTGGTGAGGCTCGTGCACAACCTGGAATTAAAATCGGCTATTTAGAGCAAGAACCACCGCTAGATCCGACTAAAGACGTTCGTGGTAACGTTGAAGATGGCGTGCGTGAAGCTTTAGATGCATTAGAACGTCTTGATCAGGTTTTTGCAGAATATGCAGATCCAGATGCAGATTTTGATGCACTTGCAAAAGAGCAGGAAAAATTAGAATCAATTATCCATGCTTGGGATGCACATAACCTAAACAACCAGCTTGAAATTGCTGCGGATGCTTTGAATCTTCCAGCTTGGGATGCAGACGTATCATTACTTTCTGGTGGTGAGCGCCGTCGTGTTGCACTTTGCCGTTTATTGCTTTCGAAACCAGATATGTTACTTCTGGACGAACCGACGAACCATTTGGATGCAGAATCTGTAACTTGGTTAGAACGTTTCTTGAAAGATTTCCCTGGCACTATCGTTGCGATTACGCACGACCGTTATTTCTTGGATAACGTGGCTGAGTGGATTCTTGAACTTGACCGTGGTATGGGTATTCCTTATCAAGGTAACTATTCTTCTTGGTTAGAACAAAAGAATGCTCGTTTAGAGCAGGAAAATAAACAAGAAGAATCTTTTGCTAAAGCATTGAAAAAAGAACTTGAATGGGTTCGTTCAAATGCTAAAGGTCAGCAAAAGAAAAACAAAGCGCGTATGGAACGTTTTGAAGAGCTTAACTCTAAAGAATTCCAGCAACGTAATGAAACATCTGAAATCTATATTCCACCTGGTCCACGTTTGGGTAACAAAGTTGTGGAAGTGGAAGGCATCAGTAAATCATTTGACGGTCGCTTGTTGTACGAAAACTTAACGTTTACCGTACCTCCAACAGCGATTGTTGGTATCGTTGGTCCAAACGGTGCAGGTAAAACGACTTTATTCCGTATGATGACTGGCGAACAGCAACCTGATACAGGTACTGTGACTCTAGGTGAGTCGGTTAAAGTTGCTTATGTTGGTCAGATCCGTGACACTCTAGATAATAATAAAACTGTTTGGGAAGAAGTTTCTGGCGGTTTAGATATCTTAAAAATCGGTGATTACGAAATCGCATCACGTGCTTATATCGGCCGTTTTAACTTTAAAGGTCAAGATCAGCAAAAACGTGTAGGCGAATTGTCTGGTGGTGAGCGTAACCGTTTACAACTTGCGAAGATCTTACAGTTAGGTGCAAACGTAATCTTACTGGATGAACCATCAAACGACTTGGATATTGAAACTTTACGTGCGCTTGAGGATGCAATTCTTGTATTCCCTGGTACGGTAATGGTGGTATCACATGACCGTTGGTTCCTTGACCGTATTGCGACACATATCTTGTCATTTGAAAATGAACAGCCAGAGTTCTACGCAGGTAACTATGCTGAATATGAAGCATATCGCCAGTCACGTTTAGGTGATGACGCTGCTCAAAAACGTACCAAATACAAAAAAATTAGCGGTTAATCTCTGTTAATTAAAAAAACCAGCCTGAGGGCTGGTTTTTTTTTAGGAATCTCAGTGCTTTATTTATTAAAGTCACCATGTAAATCTGCCCATATTAAAGAGGGTGCAAAGACAATTACATCAAAGGTCATTGCTAAAGGGTACAAAACCTTGCGGGTAGCACGCTTGAATGGATGTTTCTTAGTTGTTTCAATTTTTTCCTGTAATTCAACTACGTATGGAGTTGCTAGTTTTTGTTGAATATCTTTTAGGTCTTTAGCTTCATAAAGCTGGCCTTTGAAAAGAATATTAATATAGGGATATGGGGTATTCTCTTGAGCTTGGAGCATGGCAAAATTCTGTTTAAAACCCAAATCCTTTAATATATCTTTTTGTTTTTCATTTAGATTTCCCATGCGGGTATTATAGCGAACCTGTATTACTCCGTGAAAATGATTTGGATCATCCATAGTGAGCACAAGTGGAGAGGGGATATTAAGCGTTCTTTCGGTGGCTGGAATGGTTTTAATAATTTTTAGAAACTCTGCGCTACCATCAGTCATTAAATAATTATAGTCTTGACCTATAAATACTAATCCTTGTTCCTGCTGATTTTTAACTGCCTGTCCTAGGGCAATAATTTGATCTGTTTTTAAAGTATTCGTCTGAACTTGGGTTGTTTCATCGGGTAAGGCTGATGATAGCATTGACGTTGCACAGCCAGTTAAGCCAAGGCAAATTGTTAATATAGATGCAGAAAAAAGCTTGTACATAATGATTACTCAATAATAAGTTATTTTTGTCTCGTCTAACGTGAGATAAGTTCTAAATTAAAAGGTGGGGGTATGAATCGAGGTTTTGTAATTTTATTACATGCCTACTGCCTGTTATAGTGGCTTTGTTCAACTTTTTAGTTTAATGGTGCGCTTTTGCCACGTTCCGCAATTTTTATGTCCGTCTTGTTTAGTTTGCTCATATTCCAGAGTTTATGGAATGTGGCAGCGGCATTTTGCGCGCATGAAAATCAGGAAAAAGCATTGCATCATTTCGGGCATCATGCAGCTTTGAATGTTTATCAATCTTCACATCAAACGCATGCTGAACAGAACGATGCTGGAAACACCTCTCATAAGGCTCCTTTAAATTTGCAAGATCACCATGATCATTTGCCTTCATGTTTTCATGTTGTGATGACTGAAGTTGCAAAACAAGCTGAAGCACCTGTAGTCCATGTGCAGGAACTCTCACAAATTTATCACTGGTCTAATTCTTACCAGTCACCCCATCTTACTGCTTTAAAACCTCCTCCTGTTTTGACCCCGCTATAGGTGGGGTAGCCAAAATAAGCCCACCGCATCTCTTATTTATTGCGGGGCAAAAACATGTCTTCTATTTTTTCAAATCGAGTGAGTTCTACTTATCACTTAGAGAGTAACGTTAAGATAACGTTAAAAAAAGTTTTAACCATCTCAAGTCTATCTGTTGCCATGCTATTGGCTGCACAAGTAACGATGGCTCAGTCTGAGATTCAACAAGAACGTTATATTCAAAAAGCAGCGTTTACTTTTGACCAAGCCTTAGAGCAGGTACAAAAATATCAAAGTCAGCAAGGTGTTTGGCAAGCACAGCAGCAAATGGCTGAGGCTAATTTAAAGCAAAGTCGTTTATGGGCCAACCCAAGTCTTTCCATTGAGCAAACAGGTTTCCAGAGTGATCAAGAAAAAGAACTCGCAATTGGTATCTCTCAGCCTCTAGATATTTTTGGACAACGTAAGGCGGCGCAAAACTTGGCAAAAGTGGAAATATCAAAAATTGATTTGGCTGAGCAGCGTTATCAAGCTGAACTTGGATTAATCGTTAAATATTTTTGGTCGCAAGTGGCTTTGCTTGAGCTTGAAAAGTCTCTCATTGGTGAGCAGCTAGAAGTGAGCCAAGAAAATTTACTAGCATCGGAAAAACGTTATCAGGCAGGCAGTATTGCTCAAGTTGATGTAGACCGAGTGCGTATGTCTCACTTGGAAAATCAGCGCTTATATCAACAAGTCGATTTAAAACTCCAAGTTGCGAAACAGCAACTAGTGAATTTATGGGGTGGTGGTTCAAGTCAGTTTCAGCTATTCCAAAGTCCAAACCAATTATGGGCGCTGGCAGCAAATGTAGAACCAAGCCAAGATTCACAAAATAATTTATTGGAGCGCTCTTTCCAGTTAGATTCTCTTGCACAGCAAGCCAATATTCAACAGCTTAAAGCAAAAGCAAGACCACAACCTACCGTAACTTTGGGTATTAATAACACTCGCTCTCCAGAGCAGAGTACAGATAACCAAATCCGTTTAGGCGTAGAAATTCCTTTAAATCTTTTTAATCGCCAACAATATGGAATCAAGATTGCTCAAGCCAAGCAAGAGCTGTCTCAACGCCAACAAAGCTTTTATCGACAGCAGAATCAAGCAGATATTGAGACTTTGATGTCTGAATTGAAAGGTTTACGCATCCAGTTTAAACAACTGAATGATCAGCAAGTTCCTCTTGCGGCTCAAGTTCAGCAAAAAACATTACAAGGTTTTCGTTTGGGTAAGTTCGCCGTTACCGATGTTCAGCAAGCCACCATGCAATTGCAAGACGTGCGCTTACGTAAAGTCGAGCTATTAAAACAGGCTTGGCAAAACTCAATTGAAATTCAAAGTTTGCGTCTTGGGTTAGAACCAGAACAGATCATGGCGAAAGATGCCTTAATGCAATTGAATCAACGTGCTTGGCAACAAAGCCAATCATTCCCAACTCAGGCAGGAGAATAAAAATGTCGGTAAATTTAAAGAAAAATTCTCAATGGCTTTGGGTGGGAGTGATTGCAGCAGTCACTGCAATATTAATCGGTTTGCTCGTTTTAAATTCAAAAAATAAATCTAATTCTTCGGAAGCATCAGAAGGCCACGGGCATGCTGAGGAAGAGGGTGAAGAACACCATGATGAGGGTGAAAAACCATTGATGCTCACTGCTCAACAAATGCAGGAACAAAATTTAAAAATTGAACAAGCTGAAGTAGGTGAAGTTCCTCAGCTTCAAACTTACCCAGCCAAACTGGTTGTAAATACTGACCGTCAAGCCCATGTCTCTCCAAGTTTTAGTGGTCGTGTCGAAGCGGTCTATGTTGAATTGGGGCAACAAGTTAAAAAGGGTCAGGCTCTCGCAAGTTTATTGGTTCCAGATCTAGTCGATCAACAAGCCAATTTACAAATTGCACAGTCTAATCTTGATTTAACGCGTCAGGACTATGAACGTGAACGTAGCTTATGGTCTCAGGGAATTTCTGCTAAACAAGATTATCAAAGAGCTTATAACGCTTACCAGCAAGCCCAAATTCAGGTTAAAGCAGCTCGCTCACGCTTAAGTGCATTCGGCGCAGGTTCCGGTTCAGGAGGACGCTACACCTTAACAGCTCCAATTGCTGGCACGGTGAGTAACAAAGATATTGTGGTGGGTGAAAACGTACAGCTTGCAGATCAGCTTTTTATTATTAATCAACTTGATCAGTTGTGGCTGGAATTTATTTTACCAAGTACCACGAATATGAATGTGCAGCCAAATCAGCAAATTGAATTTAAATCTTTGCAAACTGGGAATGTATTTACTGCACAGGTTCAAAGCTTAACAACAGAGGCTGATGCTCAAACAGGGCGTTTACAAGTCCGTGCAAAGGTCTTAGCAAATAATAGTGAATTACGTCCAAACCTAATGGTTAACGTTGAGCTAAATTCAGGTTCAACGCAAAAAGTAACACGTGTAAAAGTTCAAGCGATCCAGCAAATTGAAGGTAAAGACGTTATCTTTACTCCAAAAATGGTTAAAACAGGCTTTGAGTTTGAACCTGTCACAGTACAGTTGGGGCAACGTTCTAAAGATGGACAGTGGGTCGAAGTAGTAAAAGGTATTAATCCAAGCCAGCGCTATGTTGCAGAAGGCAGCTTCTTGCTGAAATCCGAACTGGAAAAAGGAGAGGCGGAGCATGGACATTAATAAACCCGAACTGCCCAAACCCGCAGGACTGTTTGACAGAGTTATTCAGTTTGCTATTCAAAATGCTATTTGGGTCATGCTATTTGTGCTGACGTGGATTGGAGTCGGAATCTGGAGTTATCAAAAGCTTCCTATTGATGCGGTTCCAGACATTACCAATGCTCAGGTCCAGATTAATACTCAAGCAAATGGATATACGGCTTTAGAGGTCGAACAGCGGATTACCTATCCTATTGAAAATGCGATGGCCGGAATTCCTAATCTGGAACAGACTCGCTCTATTTCCCGTTATGGACTTTCCCAAGTCACCATTATTTTTAAAGATGGAACAGATATTTATTGGGCAAGACAACTGATTAACCAGCGTTTACAAGAGGCGGACGGACAACTACCTGAATCAGTTGATCCAGTTATGTCTCCTGTTTCAACGGGATTAGGTGAAATTTACCAATGGGTCGTAAAAGCAAAATCTGGTGCTAAAAAAGCTGATGGTACAGCCTATACAGCTATGGATTTACGCGAAATTCAGGATTGGATTGTACGTCCCCAATTACAGCGGGTGAAAGGCGTAGCCGAAATTAACAGTATTGGGGGCTACAATAAAACCTATATTGTTTCTCCTGATTTAAAACGTCTGCAGCAGCTTCAGATTTCAATTAATGAATTTCAAACTGCTTTGCAAGAAAATAATGAAAATCGCGGTGCAGGTTTTATTGAAGAGAATGGCGAGCAACTCACGGTTCGTGTTCCGGGCATGTTAAGTAATGTTGAGGATATTCAAAATATTACTGTAAGCACTAAAAATGGTTTACCAATTCGTGTGGCAGATGTGGCGAATGTCTCTATTGGGCATGATTTAAGAACAGGTGCCGCAACTTACAATGGTGAAGAAACTGTTCTTGGCATAGCCATGATGATGATGGGAGAAAACAGCCGTACCGTTGCTCAGGCGGTTGACGCCAAAATTAAGGAAATCCAATCTACCTTACCTAAAGGTGTAGAAATCGAAACGGTTTATGACAGGACGAGCTTGGTAAACAAAGCAATTGCAACAGTACAGAAGAACCTTGTAGAAGGGGCGATTCTGGTTATTGTGATTCTGTTTATTTTCCTTGGAAATTTCCGAGCAGCTTTAATTACTGCCTGTGTTATCCCGCTTTCGATGTTATTTACCCTGACAGGTATGGCTGAACAAAACATTAGTGCCAACCTGATGAGCCTAGGAGCGCTTGATTTCGGGATTATTGTAGATGGGGCGGTTGTTATTGTAGAGAACTGTATTCGACGTCTAGCAGAAGCACAGCATGCTTTACATCGACCACTTACACGCACTGAGCGATTCAAAGAAGTTTTTCTTGCAGCAAAACAGGCCCGCCGACCGCTTATTTTTGGGCAAATGATTATTTTAGTGGTCTATTTACCTATTTTTGCCTTATCTGGTGTTGAAGCCAAGATGTTCCATCCAATGGCAATGACCGTGGTTATGGCGTTATTGGGTGCCATGATTCTTTCTGTGACATTTGTACCTGCGGCAGTTGCTCTTTTTGTTACGGGTGAAGTGAAAGAAAAAGAAACACGTTGGATGCTGCTTTTAAAGCAGAAATATCGAGATATTCTCGATCAGGCTTATCAACTTAAGATTGTGGTTCTTAGTTTTGCATTAAGTATTTTAGTGCTTACTGGTGTGTTAGCGACCCAAATGGGCAGTGAATTTGCTCCCCAGTTAAGTGAAGGTGACTTCGCCTTACAGCAAATGCGTTCACCTAGTACAGGGCTCGAGCAATCATTGCGAATGCAAGAAAATACTGAAAAGCTCATTTTGAAAAACTTTCCAGAGGTAAAAGCTGTTTTTGCGCGAACAGGGACAGCTGAGGTTGCAACTGACGTGATGCCACCTAATATCTCTGATGCAGTCATTTTACTTAAACCTCATGATCAATGGCCAAACTCTAAAGAAACGCTAGATGAACTACGTTCGCGTATGCAGGCTTTCTTGGCGACATTACCGGGCAATAACAGCGAGTTCTCTCAACCGATTGAGCTGCGTTTTAATGAGCTGATTTCAGGCATTCGTAGCGATATTGGCGTTAAGATTTTTGGCGATGATATGCAAGTGCTTAATGAGCAGGCTCAGACATTGGCCCAAAAGATACAGACGATTTCTGGTGCTACAGCGGTTAAGGTAGAACAAACGAGCGGTTTGCCTGTGTTAAGTATCGAAATTAATCGTCCTTTGGCCGCGCAATATGGATTATCTGCCAAAGCCATTCAAGATATTGTGGCGGCAAGTGTCGGTGGACAAAATGTAGGGCAGATTTTACAAGGTGATAGACGGTTCGATTTTGAAATTCGCTTAGAGGATCAGCAACGTACCATTCAAAATTTAGCCCAACTTCCGATTCAATTACCAAATGGCGGTCTAATCCAGCTTCAAGATGTCGCTAAAGTTGAACGTACCTCAGGCTTAAATCAGGTAGGACGTGAAAATGGTAAGCGCCGTGTCATTATTACCGCTAACGTAGAAGGCCGCGATTTAGGGTCATTTGTTCAAGAGTTAAGAACAACGCTCGCAAAAGAACAACTACCAGCAGGGTATTGGTTGGAATATGGTGGTCAGTTTGAAAATCTAGCCTCAGCTGCTGCACGAATGAAAATTGTTGTTCCATTAGCGCTTGCTATGATTTTCATTTTACTCATGGCTGTATTCCATAACATTAAAGAAAGTCTGTTGGTGTTTAGCGGCGTTCCGTTTGCTTTGTCGGGTGGCATTATCGCGCTTTGGCTGAGGGATATTCCACTTTCAATGTCGGCGGGTGTCGGTTTTATTGCTTTATCGGGTGTTGCTGTTTTGAATGGCCTGGTGATGCTGAGTTTTATTAAAGAGCTTAGAGAAAACTTTGATATTCAAACTGCAACTTGGAATGGGGCGATTTTGCGCTTAAGACCTGTACTCATGACGGCTTGTGTTGCCTCGCTTGGTTTTATTCCAATGGCTTTGGCAACAGGAACCGGTGCAGAAGTGCAACGACCTTTGGCAACGGTTGTTATTGGTGGCATTATTTCATCTACGATATTAACTTTGGTTTTATTACCAGTAATTTATCGATGGATGAATGAAAGCAAAGCGAAAAGCGCTGAGCATTCATAATGTCATCGATTTGAGATATCTTTTTTGATTACAGAACTTGAGTCAAAAAAGTGTTTGAAAGAGGTAAAAATAATAATGCATTCATTGTTACTTTTACCTCACCATAAAGATAAATAATAAGGAGTCCGCAACATGGGTGGACAACATGATCATAGTCATGCCGTAGTCACTGAAGGTAATGCTAAAAAATTAACAATTGCCTTAGCTCTTACTACAACGTTTTTAATTGTTGAAGTCATTGCAGGTTTAATCACACAAAGTTTGGCATTGCTCTCTGATGCTGCACATATGTTTACAGATGCAGCTGCTTTGGCAATTGCTTTGGTTGCCATTCAAATTTCAAAACGTCCCGCTGATAATAAGCGTACTTTTGGCTATCAGCGCTTTGAAATTTTGGCAGCTTTATTTAATGCGCTCATGCTCTTTGTGGTGGCAGTTTATATTTTATATGAGGCCTATATCCGGTTCTCTAAGCCACCTGAAATCCAAAGTGTGGGTATGCTTATTGTGGCAACGGTTGGCTTAGTAATTAACCTCATTTCAATGAAAATTTTAATGTCGGGCGCTAACTCTAGTCTAAATGTTAAAGGTGCTTATCTAGAGGTCTTAAGCGACGCATTGGGTTCGGTAGGAGTGATCATCGCGGCAATAACGATTTATTTCACCAACTGGTACTGGATTGACACGCTTATTGCCGTACTCATCGGCTTTTGGGTATTACCAAGAACATGGATTTTGCTTAAACAGAGCATTAATATTTTGCTCGAAGGTGTGCCAGAAGAAGTGGATATTGAGAAATTACGTACAGATCTGCTTTCTTTAAATGGCGTTGAAAGTATTCATCAACTTAAAGTATGGGCCATTACGTCTAAAAATATTCATTTAACGGTGCATTTATTTGCGCCAGAAGCAGAGCGTACAAGGCTTTATAATGAAGCAGTTGAAATGCTATCTCATGAACATGGGATTGCAGAGGTTACTTTGCAAATTGAAGATGACGAGGAGATTAACTGTCAGCACACTGCCCAGCATGCTCCTCATGAACATGCTGACGAAGCACATTCACATCAGCATTAAACTGATGTGAATGATTGATTAGATTTCCCACTCGTTATTGCAGTCACGGCATTTCCAATGTTTTTGTGACTGCATAAATGCTTGCATAGACAGTTTAAAGTCTGGTAAATCACGCCAGAACATAAAACCTGCCCCTACAGTCACAACAAAAACAACTACTGTTGCAATTTGAAGAGAGCTGCTTGCACCATTGCCAAAAATCCACATAAAAATGCTAATAATAACCAAGAGTAAAAGCATAAAAATTGCAGGAATTAAGATAGCAAGGCTTTTAGGAACAGTTGGTTTTGCGCTGTTAATGCCTTGGCTTACAGGCATAATTTTAACACTTTGACATTGAGGGCAACGGTATTGCATAGGAACTCCACATTCAGTTTGAATCTATTCTAACGGAAATGTCGAAAAAGAAAAAAATTTGTAAGATATCGATGAAGTGCTTTGAGCTAGCAAAAAATTAATTTTGAATAAACAAGGAAATACAAAAAGTAGATGATTTATGCGTACACATAAAAATTAAAATAATATTGTAGAGCATGCTAATCTACAGAAAAATGAAGTGTGATTAGCACTATAAATGAGCTTAAATACTCATAAATAGGATGTGAAATAAATATAAAAAGGAGAGAGAGACTTGGGTCAACAAGATGACAATGAGTCGAAGCCTACAACAACAGCATCGGCTGTAGATAACCCAGATACCGCAAAACCGTCATTATCTCGTCGATTACTGCATAAGACATTGCAACATGCCCAAGATGCGGTCGGGTTCGCTAGTGATACGACACGTAATATTGCAGGGGTCGCGGATGCTGCATTAGATGCGCTCGACCAAGTGACCACTCACACCAGACGTGGAGTTGTCGGAATGACAAATCTGGCAGCAGGTACTGTGAGAGATATGGTGTCTGAAACCAGTGAAACTGCACGTCAAGTCGCGTTGATCATGGCACGTACATTTTTGGGGAAGAGCACCTTAACGCTATATTTACCGGAAATGCTATTAAACAATCAAATTCGTAAGCGCATAGATCGTTCTGAAATTGATGATATTAAAATCAAGTGTGGCAATGATAGTTTCCAAGTCGAGATCGATGGGCATTACCATCGTTTCATGTATCGTTTAAGTTTAGATTTTAAAGTATTGGAATGTCGTATTGGGCAGGAAAAATTTTTGCGCCTACGTCAAATGGATGAGAGCCTTGATGTCCAGATTCGCCATGGGGGAACTCTGTCAAACTGGGCTGTGCGCCGTATTGGTCGAGTTGGTTTTGAAGTGGTGAATATGTTACCGATTCCATCACTTATTAATCACTTGATTGGCGATATTCCTGGCATCCAGCGCGATGGTCACCGTATGTGGTTTATTGACCTAGAGCAAGCAGGATTTATTGACTTTATTAATAACCGTTCATGGATGGTAGAAAAGCTTCTGAGTTTGACTGATTTCAGTATTTTACCTGGCTTGAATATTTTGAGAGAAAGCCGAGAGTTGGTCCAGCAATTGGTAGATCAATTTGAAATTAGAGGACTACGGGTACAGTCGGGTCGCCTTGAAGTACAAGTGGGCATTGCGAGCTAATGGAGCATATGAAAAGCTAATCATTGATTGGTTTTTCATTTTTAAGGCAAGAAAAAAGCCACTGACATTATGCAGTGGCTTTTTAGAATTTGGCGTCCCTACGGGGATTCGAACCCCGGTTACCGCCGTGAAAGGGCGATGTCCTAGGCCTCTAGACGATAGGGACATATGTGAGGCATACATCTGAAAAAATTATTGGCGTCCCTACGGGGATTCGAACCCCGGTTACCGCCGTGAAAGGGCGATGTCCTAGGCCTCTAGACGATAGGGACGTTTCAGAGGTGGGCGTATATTAGGTTGATTTAATAAAAGTGTCAAATAGTTTTCTGAATAAATATTAAAAAAATCTATCAAGCGCTTAAAAATAACTCAAATTGTAGAAAATATATACATTTAGCCCTCTTTTTTCTGAAAAGGTTCAATAATTGCCTTTATCACGGAGGGATGTTGTAAATATCCTAAAATCTCATGAGGCTGGTTGGCGAAGGTAAAAATTTTCTGATTAATAATAGGTGGATCAAAGTTAAAAGGAGCCTCACATAATGGAAATGCAGTCAGAAAATCATCTTGGGAATAAAAATTAAACCATTCGCCGTCAATATGGGGTGGCCTAGAAATTGGACTCGGGAGCTTACTTTGAATGACGCGAAAAGATAAAGGAGACGCTAATGTTATAAATCGTTTAATCGAAAACCGATATGAAGGGTTTGAAAGTAGATTAAAAGCAATAACTGAGCCGAGAGAGTGTGCAACGACGATATAATCATCATCTTCTCGCATTTTTTGTAAAATCCGCTCATTCACTTCCTGCATAAATTCAGGATTAGATAAGTACATATAAGTTTCAATCAGAAACTGCTGTATCAAGCTCTCATGCAATTTTGGAAAGTTGTTTAAAAGAACAACCAATTCTTTGAGTACTCGATCCTTTACGAGCTGAGAGGTGAGATAAAGTCGTTCTGAGAAGCTTTTTTCAGCTGGGTCAGTTGCTGGTAGTAATAAAGGAACAAATGGAGTGTGTTCTTTAGCTGGAGGATTGTTGCGATGTAAGTGAATAGGTAAATAATTATTTAAAAAAGACTTAGGTAATAAAGTATTAGGGTTTAATTGATTGCTTAATTGATATTTAGTCATCAGATCGCCATAAAATGGCATATGAATATGAAGATCGCGCACGTTAACTTTGCAAGGCATCTGTTTTAGACCGAGCTTAAATACTTTTAACCAATGCTCTTTCAAGCGATGTGCTGTGTAATTCTGTTGATTCATCCCGTGGATAAATATAATTTTCATTCTATACAAGGAATTGTTTTTAATATAAATTTTAATCTACAACGGTATGTTATATAAAACCAGTATGCAGACAAAAAAAAGTGTAGCTTTTTGCTACACTTTCATTGAATAAGAGTGGTTTAGACTTTATTGCGGTAAAAAATAAAATAGCTGACATAACATAAAGCTGTAAAAATAAGGCAGCCTACGAAACCAGCACGCATTTCAGGGTCTGCTGCCATACTTAAACAGGTAATAAAGCAGAAAATAAAACCTAAAATTGGGACGATAGGAAATAATGGAGCAGCATATTGTAAGTCTTTAACTGTATGGCCAGATTTGTACCATTGGCGACGGAAATTAAATTGACTTAAACAAATGCTCATCCAGACAATAACCATAGTAAATGCTGCAACGCCAAGCAGATTTTTAAAAATAGTCTCTGGGGCAAATTGCTCTGATAACAAGCCTGGAATTGCTCCAAACATTGTTACAACTAAGGCAACAATAGGTGTCCCACTTTTTGAGAGCGTAGCAAATACGCTAGGTAATAATTTTTGTTCTGACAGTGACCACATCATACGTGAAGCGGCATAAAGTCCTGAGTTTGCTGCCGAAAGCAGAGCTGTAATAATTACAAACCGAATAATGTCATCTGCATAGGGAATGCCAATATAATTAAATACGGTAACGAAAGGACTACTACTTACGCTTTCACTGCCTAAACCTGCAAGCTGGAAGGGAAGCAAAGCACTAATAACAATAATGGTTCCGACAAAGAAAATAAGAAGGCGCCAAATCGCAGCGTTAATTGCTTTGGGTACATTCTGAGCCGGATCTTTGGTTTCACCTGCTGCTACGCCAATTAATTCAGTGCCTGAGAAAGCAAAGTTAACAATTAGCATGGTGGTAAAAATAGGAATTAAACCGTGTGGGAACCAGCCTTGAGCTGTAAGATTGCTAAATAGCGGTGCAGTTTGGCTACCATGAAAAGGAATTAAACCAAAAATTGCTAATAGGCCGAGCACAATAAAAGCAATAACGGTAATGACTTTAATAAGAGCTAGCCAAAACTCAGACTCAGCAAAAATGCGGGTTGAACTAATATTTAAACCAAAAATAGTGATTGCAAAAACAATTGTCCAGATCCACATTGAAATATGTGGGAACCATTCCTGCATGAGTAATGCTGCGGCTGTGAATTCAGTTCCAAGCGTTGCAGTCCAGGTCAGCCAGTACATCCAAGAAATCATATAGCCTGTACTAGGACTAATATATTTTTTGGCATAGGCACCAAAAGAGCCAGAAACAGGCATGTGTACAGCAAGCTCTCCTAGGCAAAGCATGACCATATAAGCGATCGCGCCACCAAGAATATAGGCAATAATTGCACCAATAGCTCCAGTTTGTGAAATGACTTCCCCTGAACCTAAAAATAAACCAGTTCCGATTGCCCCGCCTAGTGATAGCATAACAAGATGGCGAGTACTCATGGCTCTTTTTAAAGGTGCAGTACTGTTCTGATGCTGATGAGCATCTAGTTGATTGTCAGATGGCTGCATATTACACATTGAGAGAATTAAGAAAGACGCTATTTTAGATAAAATAGACAAATGTGCAATCTAGAAAGAGATAAAGAATAAACAGTAAGGTGACGATAGAGTCTTTTAATAATTTTTAAAGCAGAATATGGCGTCCCTACGGGGATTCGAACCCCGGTTACCGCCGTGAAAGGGCGATGTCCTAGGCCTCTAGACGATAGGGACTTGATGAGGCAAACACAAAGGAGCGTGGTGGAGTCAAGCGGGATCGAACCGCTGACCTCTACAATGCCATTGTAGCGCTCTACCAACTGAGCTATGACCCCAGTTTGTGTGAGCGCAATATTAGGTTGAATGCGCTCACACGTCAACTAAAAAATGAATTAAACTTCGCTAGTTGCTTCATTTTTCGGCAATTTTAAGCTCTCATTGAGTTTTTCCCAATTTTTAACTTCTTTCTTGCTTGGTCCACCCACAATTTCTAAAGCGCGACGTAAACGAGCGAAAGTTAAATCAGGTCCAAGAGTGACCATCGACTGCATTACAGGGGTCGAGCTGGTTGAACCTGCAATTGCGATAAAGAACGCTGGCATGAAATCGCGTAATTTGATGTCCATCTGGTTCGCAAGATCCATTAGGGTTTGGCTCACAGTGTCATTATTCCAAGTGAACTGGCCTTCAAGACGCCATATTGCAAATTGAAGACTTTGACGAACCTGTTCAGAGGTCAATTTTTTACTTTCAAACATTTCTGCTGTGATTTGTGGCATATGGTTAAAATAGAAACCAGCCCAATTCACTGCTTCTGAAAGCAAATTAATACGTGGTTGAATAGCAGCAGCGATATCTTCTAAAGTGCTACGATCACTCTTCCAAGTTAATAAACGGTCTAATAATTGGCCAGGGGTTAAACCTTTGATCCATTGACCGTTAAGCCAGTTCAATTTTTCAACATCAAAAATTGGTCCGCCGAGTGATACACGTTGAATATCAAAGTTATCCATCATGTCTTGTAGCGTGAACACTTCTTTTTCGTCCGGCATTGACCAACCCATACGGCCTAAATAGTTTAATAAGGCTTCTGGTAATACACCGATATCGCGGTAGTAGTTAATTGACGTCGGGTTTTTACGTTTAGATAATTTTGATTTATCTGGATTACGTAACAATGGCATGTGGCAGAGCGTTGGCATTTCCCAACCAAAATATTGGTAGAGCAACTGATGCTTCGGTGCAGATGGAAGCCATTCTTCACCACGCAATACATGAGTGATTTCCATTAAATGGTCATCAACGACATTGGCCAAATGATAAGTTGGTAATCCATCATTTTTAAGAAGAACTTGCATGTCGACTTGCGCCCAAGGAATTTCAACTTCCCCGCGTAATAAGTCATTAAATTTACAAATACCTTCTTCAGGTACTTTCATACGGATAACATGTGGTTCGCCTGCTTCCAAGCGACGTGTCACTTCTTCTTGAGAAAGTTTTAACCCACGACCGTCATATTTTGGTGTTTCACCACGTGCTTGTTGTTCTGCACGCATCTGGTCTAATTCTTCGGCTGTAGCAAAACAATAAAAAGCATGACCTTTTTCAACAAGTTCTAATGCATATTGCTTATAAATTCCCATACGTTCAGATTGGCGATACGGTGCATGAGGACCTCCCACATCTGGACCTTCAGACCAATTTAGACCTAACCAACGCAATGAATCCAAAATCATTTTTTCAGACTCTGGTGTAGAGCGAAGTTGGTCTGTATCTTCAATCCTTAAAATAAATTCTCCGCCATGTTGTTTCGCAAAACACATGTTAAATAAGGCGATGTAGGCGGTGCCGACATGAGGAAAACCAGTAGGGGATGGTGCAATACGAGTACGAACTTTCATAGGTAATGGGTCAAAATAAAAATTGAAACTATTATAACGAAAAAGCCCAGTATTCTGACGTTTTATTTAACATCAGACTGGGCTAAAACTGAAACGAAGAGGGGGGGGGTCAGATTTTAAGAAGTATGCGGCTGAAAGATTGCCTGAACAAAACGTGAAAAACGTTCATGCTGAGCAGCGAGAAAATTTTGAGTCGGTGTAACGCGAATAGTATTGAGTACTTTAAGCTCATCATTTGTAGAAGGTAATACAATAGGATTACGTTTCTGTTGATCTAAAGCTTTTTCAATAAGCGAAGTTTGCTTATCTGACCCAGTTTTATTCGGGGTATCTTTAAGTACTGCTGCTGCAGAAAACTGTGATGCCAAACCCAGCACCAAACTTAAGCTTAACGCTTTTCCATAATGAATTTTCATTATTAATCATCCCCTCTGTTCATTACATTTCATCTATTTTTTGAGTTTAACGAAATGTAAAATTACGGTAATGCTACGATTTAAACATAAATCTTAATAAAAAAGTGGAACTGTGTCACACTTTTTACAAAAATTATCTATATTTTAATCTGGTCGACCCAAATGTAGGCCATATGTATCCTTTGCGCTTCATTATTTAACAAATTAATGTGTAGATAAAGTGAAGGCCCTCATTAAGTTGTAAGGATAATTACAAAACTTTTCAAAAATGAAATAACTTAGACATCTTAATCTTATATATTTTAAAGAGATTAATAAAAAATATATTAATATAAGTAATTGATTGTAAATTATAAAATTAAAAATATAGTAAAACTAAAACCAATGATGGATTTTGTAAATGAAAAAAATATCAATAATGGCTGTAGCTGTGTATTTGGGAATGGCAACAGCAGCTCAAGCCGCTACCTCTTTTTTAAACGTTTCTTATGATCCGACCCGAGAATTTTATCAAGAATATAATCAGGCTTTTGGGAAGTTCTGGAAACAGCGTACGGGGCAAGATGTTGAGTTTAAACAGTCGCACGGTGGATCTGGTAAACAAGCTCGGGCGGTGGCTACTGGTTTAGAAGCTGATGTTGTAACGTTAGCGTTAGCTAATGATATTGATGAGATTGTGAAAGCAGGTTTTATTCAGCCGAATTGGCAAAAAGAATTTCCGAATAATTCTGCGCCTTATACTTCTACTGTTGTATTCCTGGTACGAAAAGGTAATCCGAAAAATATACGTGACTGGAATGATCTAACAAAACCGGGCGTTGAAATTATCACCCCTAACCCTAAAACAGGTGGCGCACCTCGTTGGATTTATTTGTCTGCGTGGGGTTATGCCTTAAAACAACCAGGTGGTAACGATGCTAAAGCTCGCGAGTTAGTTAAAAAGCTTTATCACAATGTAAAAGTACTTGATTCGGGAGCACGCGGTTCGCTAACAACATTTGCTGAACGTGGCATTGGTGATGTTTTATTATCTTGGGAAAATGAAGCTTTACTAGCGACTAAAGGACCTGATAAAGACAAATATGAAATTGTTTACCCATCAATTTCAATTTTGGCAGAGCCATCAGTCGCAATTGTAGATAAAACCGTTGATAAAGATGGGAACCGCACTTTAGCAAAAGGTTATTTGAACTTTTTATATTCACCGTTAGGGCAAGAGTTAGCGGCTAAACATTATTTCCGACCACGTAATGCTCAAGTGGCAGCAAAATATGTAGCACAATTCCCAAAAATTAAATTATTTACCATTAATGATGTGTTCGGTGGTTGGGCGAAAGCTCAGAAAACTCACTTTGCTAATGGAGCTATCTTTGATCAAATTTATGATGGGAAGCAGTAATTAACTAAGTTTTTCCATGTGGCCGCTTATTTAATAATTAAGCGGCTTTTTTGAATTTTAAGATTTTCACATCTAATTTTTGATTAATTTAGAAATTACCCAATCTTTTTAATAAGGTGCTGATAAAGATATTAATGTAGTGGTCTACATCATCTTTAAAAATCATATATTGTAAAGCTAGCCCATAACTTAATGATACAAGCTCTATAACAATAGAGTCATAGTCATCAGGCTCAGCTATCTGCATTAAAGAAAAAAATTGCTTCATGATCTTGGTTACTTCTTGCTGATGAGTTTTCCAAACCTTTTGATACTCCTCTGCGAAGGTAATATCACGTGCAGCAAATAGTTGTAGCTCTATTGATATCTTCAGCCATTCATCGTTTGTAAAAAAAACCTTCAGCCATTGGCGTAACGAATCGATTAATTGCTCAGTATTTGAAGGAGCACTGGTAAATATTTCTTGTAATTGTAAATTTTCTTTAGCGAATTGAAGCTCCATCAGCTCAAGTAAAAACGCTTCTTTATTGTTGAAATTAGAGTAGAAGGCACCTTGAGTATAACCTGCTTGTTTAGAAAGATTCCTGATTGATACCGCGTTATAACCAAATTCAGAAATGAGAGCAAACCCAGCTTCAATGAGATGCTGTCGAGTTTGTATCTGTTTTTCATTGCGAGAAAGAGTCATAAGAGCCAGATCAAATAATAGTTGAGATATCACTTGTTATCTTAATTTTTATAAGATATTTTCGCTACTTATTTATTTCAGATATCACTTGATATTTGAATGTGCGACAATAAAGGCGATATATGTCTCAACTCTCTAAACGTATTGTAGTTATTAATGGTCATCCATCCGATATCAGTTTTAATCATGCATTAGCTCACAACTATGTAGCACAAGTAAAAACATTAGGTGTTCACGTAGATCTTGTAGAAATTGCTAAGTTGGATTTCGAGCCTAATTTAAAATATGGTTATGAGAAACGTATGGATCTGGAACCTGATTTAATGAATGCGTTGGAAAAAATTCAAGCCGCTGATCATTTGGTGTGGTTCTTTCCAGTTTGGTGGGGAGGACTTCCAGCCATAGCTAAGGGTTTTATTGATCGACTCTTTTTACCAAATCTTGTATTTAGTTACCGAGAAAACAGCAATCGTGTTATTGGTCATTTACACTCCAAATCGGCACGACTCATTACTACTTTAGATCAGCCGGGCTGGTTTTATCGTTGGTACTATGGTGAACCAAGTACTCGTCAACTTAAAAAAGCGACTTTGCAATTTTGTGGGGTCAGCAGAGTCAAAGTTAATTATATTGGAACAGTGCGGGGAGCAAGTTCAGACCAACGGCAAAAATGGTTAAATCAAATCGGTAAATATGCCGAAAAAGATTGCCAGCTCATCTCGTCCTAAGGCAAATCCGTGAGAGTCTCTAACGGAATAAGCGTAAAGGAAAAAGAGAATTTTTTAGGTAAAGTGGTTAATAATAATTTTTATAAATTCGTATTTAGCTATAAAAAATTATTCTTGGTTTCTTATTTTGCTTAAAAAGTGCTAACAAAACGGTTTTATCTATGAAAAATTAATATTTTCCTACAAAAAGCCGTTTGGCGTTGGTCATAAACAAGGTGATAATGTGCAGTTACATTTTCACGCTATGATTTAACACCTATGTCGCATATTTCTGTCTTACTTTCCGAGACCATTGAGAGCTTATTGGCAGATCGCACAACTGGGGTGTATATCGATGCAACCTTCGGAAGAGGTGGGCATACACGTTTATTGCTTTCTAAACTTGATGAAAATGCACGAGTGTACGCATTTGATAAAGACCCTCAAGCATTGGAAGTTGCTGCTGCTTTGGCCCAAGAAGATTCAAGATTTACCATCATTCATGCCAGTTTTGCTGATATCAAAGAGAAGATGCAGGAAATTGGCGTGATGAGTGTTGATGGAATCATGGCTGATCTAGGGGTTTCATCTCCTCAACTTGATCAGGCAGAGCGTGGTTTTAGTTTTATGCAAGATGGTCCGTTGGACATGCGAATGGATAATTCTAAGGGTTTAACTGCGGCCGAGTGGTTACTTAAAATTGAAGAAGAACAATTAGCAAATATTATTTATCAATATGGTGAAGAGCGTTATAGTCGACGTATTGCTAAAGCCATTAAACTAGCTGGAAAACTAGAAACGACCGCTCAATTGGCGGAAGTTGTTAAAACCGCTCATCCAAAATGGGAAAAACATAAACATCCAGCGACACGTGCATTTCAGGCTATTCGAATTGCTATTAATAAAGAGCTAGAAGATATTGAACTGTTTTTGCCGCAAGCTGTAGACTTACTAAAACCGGAAGGACGTTTGTCTGTTATTAGTTTCCATTCTCTTGAAGACCGACTGATTAAGCAGTTTATTCAAAAAGAATCTACGTTAGCAGAAGATTTCGGTTGGGGAATGCCTGAGCAGCGGGTAGATACTAGAAGATTAAAGAAAATTTCACGGGTTCGTGCGAGTGAAGAAGAAGTAAAAGCGAACCCTCGTTCACGTAGTGCATGGCTTCGGGTTGCTGAACGCTTGGAAGAAAAAGGCGCGTAATGAAAAGCAGTGATGAAATCGCAACCACAGAAAATAACGTGGTGAAAAAAGTTGTTGTGTATACAGTATTGGTGGCGCTTGTTTTTATAAGTGCCATGATGGTGGTATTTCAAGTATTTGAATATCGGCATGATTATAGAGAGCTTAGCTCTTATATGCGTGAACGTGATGATCTCAATGCTGAATGGGGGCGTTTGCTCATTGAGCAACAAACCTTTGGTGCAACGGCACAGATTGGTACGCGTGCTGTAACTCAGCTACGGATGTTTTCTCCACCGGCTGCAGAAACGGTGGTAATTTCTTTACCAATGACCTCAGAGCAAAATAAGTAAGGCCTTGCTGTATGGTAGATAAGCGAACAAAACAAACACGGAAAAAACAGCAGTCTATTTCGGAAAAACCAACTCTTGCCTTTGATATGTGGCGGTTTTATCTGCTCTGGGCAGTGGTGCTGCTCTGTTTTGTTGTTTTAATTGCGCGTGCATTTTATGTACAAGTAATTAATAAGGATTTTTTACAAAACAAGGCCAATGCCAATATTTTGCGTACTGAGCGTGTGGAAGCCATGCGTGGCGTGATTAGTGATCGCCATGGGGTACCTTTGGCAATTAGTACACCGATCATGAAAATCGTAATGGATCCACGTGATTATTTCGATACGAAGCACTTATATGATCAAATTACAGAAGAATTAAAGAAAGATCCGAATAATCGTAAATTAAAAAGACAATTACCCGATAAAAATTTGAATCTTGATGAGTTGGCAGATGTTGTTGGTTTAGACCGTACCGATCTTAAAAAACAGATGAATGCACGACCGCGTTCTCGTTATCTGGTTTTGAAGAAAGAGATACCACCGCAACAGGCAGACCTCATTACGAAGGGTAACTTTCAAGGGGTATATGCCGAGAAAACGTATAAGCGTTATTATCCTCAACCACAGCCAAATGCCCAGATTATTGGTTTAACCAACAGTGAAGGCCAAGGGATTGAAGGCTTGGAAATGCAGCTCAATAAACAGCTGTCAGGTGTGGATGGTGAGCAAAAAATTATTCGTGATAAGCGCGGAAACCGTTTAAAAGTTTCAGAGGTTATTCGTGAGGGTGAACCGGGCGAAAACATCACTTTAAGTATTGATTCACGTTTGCAGTACATTATGTACCGTGAATTAACAGCTGCTGGTGTTGCAAATAACGCTCGTTCGGCAACAGCTATTGCTGTAGATGTTAAAACTGGCGAAATTTTGGCAATGACCAGTTGGCCGTCATATAACCCAAATGACAAAAACGGTTTATCTAATAAAGATGCCATGCGTAACCGCGGTGCGATTGATATGTTCGAACCGGGTTCAACCATGAAGCCATTTACTGTCTCTGCGGCACTGGAAACTGGACAATATACGCCAAATACGATTGTAAACACTTCTCCGGGTTCAATGCGTTTAGGTTGGCATACGATTCGTGATACTCATAATTATGGTGCATTAACTGTAAGTGGCGTAATTATCAAGTCTTCAAACGTGGGTTCTGCAAAAATTGCATTGTCGCTTCCAAAGCAAACATTGCCGAGCTTCTTTAATCGTGCTGGCTTTGGTAAACGTTCGGCTGTGAAGTTCCCAGGTGAAAGCTCAGGTTTGGTACTACCGGTAAGTAAATTAAATTCTTCCCAAATTGGTACCATGGCTTATGGTTATGGTCTAAATGCGACTATTCTCCAGTTGGCGCAAGGCTATGCAATGCTTGCAAATCATGGCGAGAAAATGCCTTTAAGCCTACATAAGTTAGATCAGGCACCTAAAGGTGAACAAGTTCTAGCTCCAAAAATTGCCGATCAGGTTTTGCTTATGCTAGAGCAGGTGACGATGCCTGGTGGTACTGCAAAACAAGCTAATATTCCGGGTTATCGCGTGGGTGGTAAAACTGGTACGGCGCATAAACTTCGTGCAGACCGTAAAGGTTATTCAAATAATGAATACCGTGCTTTATTTGCTGGTGTAGCCCCAATTAGTGACCCGCGTTTAGCCGTTATTGTTGTGGTTGAAAACCCGCAAGGCCGTTATTACGGTGGTTTGGTTGCTGCCCCTGTTTTTGCACGCATTATGCAAGAATCATTGCGCTTAATGAACGTACCGCTTGATAAGCCCCTTGATACTCCAGAAAACCCTATTCGCAGGTAAGCTATGTCTGTTTCTTTTCAAGAAATTAATCCAGTCGAGATTGATGCACAGTGGTCTAAGCAGCCTTTTCATGGCTTTAGTTTAGACAGCCGTAAGGTTGAGTCAGGCCAAATCTTTATCGCCTTGACCAGTTATAGCCAACCTGAAAAAACGCGTATATTTGCTGAGTCTGCTTTAGCCAATGGTGCACTTGCTATCATTAGCGAGACTGAGTTGGGTTTGGAAAATGAGTGGGTATGTCCTGATGTGCGTCAACGTATGGGTGAGTGGCAACAGCGTTATTTGCAGCAGATAGATCCAGTTGCACCAGCACGTATTGTTGCAGTGACAGGCACAAATGGTAAAACGACAATTTCACGTCTAATTGCTGAGTTAATTAGTTCGCAACAACAGCAATGTGCAGTGATGGGAACTACGGGTAATGGTATTTTGCCAGACTTAACACCATCAACGCATACCACACTTGATGCTTTACAATTACAAAATGCGTTACATGACTATGCTAAACAAGGTGCAACTTTTGCGTCTTTGGAAGCAAGCTCACATGGTTTGGAGCAGGGCCGTTTAAATGGTTGTGCTATTGAAATTGCCGTTTATAGCAATTTGAGCCGTGATCATCTGGATTATCATGGCACTTTAGAGGCTTATGCTGAAGCTAAGGCTCTTTTATTCCGCTTCAGCTCTTTAAAAGTGGCTGTTATTAATCTGGATGATGAGTATGCTGCTCTAATGATAAATGCAGCAAAACAAAATCCTGCTCAGCCAAAGATTCTGACGTATTCGCTTACTCAAAATACAGCAGATTATTATATTAGTGACCTAACTTACAGTTTGGCTGGGGCGACTTTTCATTTAGTTAGCCAGCAAGGTTCTTTTGCTGTTCAAAGTCCATTATTGGGACATTTCAATGTCGAAAACTTGATTGCAGCACTTATTGCTGCTGAGCAAGCAGGTTTTGATTTAGAAGCATTAGTCGCTTTTGTCCCTCAATTGATTGGTGCGCCGGGACGGATGCAGGTCATTCGTGATGGTGAACGTTTATTTGTTGTGGATTACGCACACACACCTGATGCTTTGATTCAGGTGCTTAAAACTTTAAAACGTCATGTATCTAATCAGCTTTGGGCGGTATTTGGATGCGGGGGAGATCGTGACCGTGGGAAACGCCCACTAATGACTCAAGCGGCTTTAGATGGCGCAAATCCGATTATTTTGACTTCAGATAACCCAAGAACTGAAGACCCTGAACAAATTTTTGCTGACATGAAGCAAGGAATCGATTTTTCAGGGCACCGTATGCATGAAATTCATGGCCGCCGTGAAGCAATTAAATTTGTTGCACAGCAGGCTCAGGCTGGTGATATTGTTGTTATTGCTGGTAAAGGTCATGAAAACTATCAAGAAATTAATGGTGTGCGTCACTGGTTTGATGATGTTGTTGAAGTTCAATCAGCGATTGCTGCGCAACACCATACTGTAGACGCTGCTTACCCTGCACAATAGGACAAATTATGCATACTTCAACCACCAGTACCGTGCCTTTGGAACCGTGGACAGCTCAGCAATTACAACAGGCAACACAGGGCTACTGGCATAAAGACCAGATCCCTCAAACTGAAATTAAACGTATTTTGACGGACTCACGTCATGCGGAAACTGGGGATGTTTTTTTAGCACTTAAGGGTGAACGTTTTGATGCGCACGACTTTGTAGCTCAGGTTGCAGCGAATGGTTGTCAAATCGCAATTGTTGAACGCCCTTTAGATGTAGATATTGCCCAACTAGTTGTTGCCGACACTCGCTTGGCTCTCGGGCAACTTGGTGCTTATCGCCGTGAGCAAAATACACAACTAAAAGTGATTGCATTAACAGGAAGTAGTGGCAAAACTACAACCAAAGAAATGCTGGGTAGTATTTTGTCGCGCTTAGCACCGACACTAATCACTCGAGGCAATTTAAATAATGACCTCGGTGTACCGATGATGTTGCTTGAACTGAGAAAAGAACATCAGTTTGCTGTAATGGAACTAGGTGCTAGTCATCAAGGTGAAATTGATTATACTTCTAAGTTGGTTCAGCCTCATGTTGCGGGCATTTTAAATATTGGGACAGCTCATTTAGGCGAATTTGGCGGACGTGAAGGTATTTGCCGCGCAAAATCAGAAATTTATCGTCATATTTTACCAAATGGCGTTGCAATCGTTCCACAACAAGATGACTTTACGGCTGAAATTCATAAAGCTGCGCAAGCACATCGCATTTCTACATTTGGCGTAGGGGGCGATATTTATGCAACAGATATTGAGTTACTGCCTCAATCAACAAATTTTACCCTACATACGCCGCAAGGGACGAGTACCGTTAAACTCCCTTTTGCAGGTGAGCATAATGTGCAAAATGCCACTGCGGCTGTAGCCTTTGCTTTGGCGCTTGGTATTGGACTTGAAGATATTGTCCAAGGCTTAGAGCAAGCTCAGGGTGCTAAAGGTCGTCTAAACTTTATTCAAAAATCTCCTTACTTATTTATTGATGATACTTACAACGCCAATCCAAATTCTATGCGTGCTGCTGCACAAGTATTGTTACAGCAACAAGGCATAAAAGTGATGGTAATGGGTGATATTGGTGAGTTGGGAGATAGCAGTTGGCAAGAGCATCACGATTTAGGCCATGATCTCGCCGAACTTCCTTTAGATCATATTATTGCAGTTGGGCAGTTTGCTTCAGCCGTTCTCGAGGGTGCAGACTCTCATTCCAATAAAGTGAAAGCATTTCAGACACAAGCTGAGGCGCTTCCATTTCTAATCAATCTAATCCAAACACATCAACCCCAGTCCATGAGTTTCCTGTTTAAAGGTTCTCGCTTTACTCATATGGAAACGTTGATGGCTGATTTGATGGAGAAACTTTAAATGCTGTTATGGTTGTTTGAACAACTTGCGGGCTATCACAGTTCGTTTCAGGTCGTTCGTTATTTAACATTACGTTCTTTACTCAGTGTATTAACGTCCCTGACCATTGGTTTGGTCCTTGGACCGATCATGATTCGTAAATTACAAGCGTTAAAATACGGTCAGGCAGTAAGTTCATTTGCTCCTGAAAATCATGCTAAAAAGATGGGTACACCAACGATGGGTGGGATTTTAATTCTGCTTTCAATTGGGATTAGTACTTTACTCTGGGCTGATTTATCTAACCCTTATGTCTGGATTGTGCTTGGTGTAATGGTTGTGTTCGGTGCTGTAGGTTGGGCAGACGACTGGATTAAAATTCGCTATAAAGACAATGCAGGTTTACCTGCACGTAAGAAGTTTTTCTGGACTTCTGTTGCATCCCTTGGTGCTGGTATTGCGTTATATTTAATTGCAACTCAACAGTCCAATGCAGAACATACTGCAAATATGCTGGATTTATTGATTCCTTTCTTTAAGAATCTTTCAATTCCACTCTCAATTGTTCCTTTAGGCTTGGCATTTATTGTATTTACCTATCTGGTGATTAATGGTGCCTCTAACGCGGTTAACTTAACCGATGGTTTAGATGGTTTGGCGATCATGCCTGTTGTAATGGTAGCTACAGGCTTAGGTGTATTTGCTTACTTGTCTGGTGACATCCGTTTTGCTAACTATTTACATATTCCATATGTGAAATATACCTCTGAGCTTGTTGTGATCTGCTCTGCCATGATTGGTGCAGGTTTAGCATTTCTTTGGTATAACGCGCACCCTGCCCAAATCTTTATGGGTGATGTTGGCGCTTTAGCTTTAGGCGCGATGCTTGGAACGATTGCTGTCATGGTGCGCCAAGAAATCGTATTTGCGATTATGGGTGGTGTGTTTGTAATGGAGGCAGTATCTGTCTTCTTGCAAATTGGATCGCTGCGAATGCGTAATAAACGCGTATTCTTAATGGCGCCGTTGCATCATCACTATGAAAAGCAGGGCTGGAAAGAAACCCAAGTTGTGATTCGTTTTTGGATTATTACAATTATATTAGTAGTTTTAGGTCTAATGACTTTAAAATTGCGATAGATCTTATTTTAGTGTCAATATAAAGCCAGTTCTACTGGCTTTTTTTATTGGAGAGATGAATGACAAAAGTTGCTGGTCTAGACCAATTATCTGTAATTAATCAAAAAGTGGTTGGTGAGGGTGAGGTATTACCTCAGGTCGTACTTAAAGATGGAAGTCAGGTACAAACAGGAACTGTCGCTACAATGTTGCATAATATTGAATTATATAATGCAGGGCAAAGAGGACAGATTGAAGAGGAATTAAAGATCGCAATTCCAACTTTAGTCAAGGTTGGTCTATTTGATTTATTTCAGGTGGACGAATGGATTAACGGAACAAATGCTGGGCGTACATTTGTGGGAATGCACGCAAAGACTTATTTACAACAAAAAGAACAAGAGAATAATTAAAAGTGACTAAGCAAATTTTAATGTGTCCTGTGTGTCGTCAATCTCTGGATTTAAATGAAAAAACTTGGCGATGTGGACAAGGGCATAGTTATGATGTCGCTAAACAAGGTTATGTTAATTTACATGTTGTGCAACATAAACATAGTAAAAATCCAGGAGATACGCCAGAGTCAGTCGATGCGAGACGAGCTTTTTTACAAGGCGGTTATTACCAACCCTTACAACATGCTGTAGTCGATTTATTGAAACAACTCGATGTAAAAACTGTACTTGATATTGGGTGTGGTGAAGGCTATTACACAAGTGCTATGCAGCAAGTGGTTGAGCAATGTGTTGGGGTTGATATTGCAAAAAATGCGGTACAGCGTGCAGCAAAGCTGAATAATGAGGTGACTTGGGTTGTGGGAACTGGTGCGACTTTACCTGTGCTTGATCAAAGCATGGATGCATGTACCAGTTTGTTTAGCCCAATTCCACAAGCAGAAATTGCACGTGTTTTAAAAGATGATGGCTATTTAATTGTTGTCACGCCTGCCTCTGAACATTTATATGCAATGCGTGAAGCTTTATTTGAACAAGTTAATCCTCACACGCCAGAAAAGTTTGTGGAGCAGTTGCAAGATTTGTTCGAGCTCAAGCAAGAGCAAATTATTGATGCCCCTTTTGTGCTTGATCAGCAGGCCTTAAAAAATCTAATTGCTATGACGCCTTATGCTTATAAAGCTTCTCCCGAACGTCGTTTGCAGTTAGAGCAGCAGTCGCAATTAGAAGTAACGGCCTCTTTTCAAATTTATGTCTTTCAGAAGCATAATAAAGAAGCTAGCTAATAGACTATTTTTAAAGCGTAAAAAAAGCCATCTAACGATGGCTTTTTTATTATTTATTCAATCTGATTAATCAGATTTTCTAGTTCATCTTTTTCTCGCTTAGGCGCAGGTTCCTGTGAAGGTCTCATGGCCGGAGGTGCAGCTTTTGATGGAATAACAATTTCTTCGCCAGGTAAATCGGCAAAGTCATTGTTATTGTTGAGCTTCGGTTGCGGTGGTGCTGGACGATATAGTGGACGAGCCAATGGTGGAGCCGCACGATAAGTTTTCTTGTCGCTAACTTCTACTACCGCTTGAGTTTTGTCACGTGAAATAGGTGCTTGAGCATCTTTGTCGAGGCGAACCCAAGCTGATGGTGTACCTTCCAATGCTTGACCCATAAAGTTGATCCAGATCGGTAATGCAGCAATACCACCGTACTCACGACGACCTAGTGTCGTCGGTTGGTCAAATCCAACCCACGTCACAGTAACTAACTTGCCATTGAAGCCAGCAAACCATGCGTCTTTTGCATCGTTGGTTGTACCTGTTTTACCGCCTAAGTCATTACGACCAATTTTAAGCGCAGCACGGCCTGTACCATGTTCAATAACGTCTCGTAAAATATTAGCCATGTCATAAGCAGAACTTGATTTTAAAATACGCTGTGCCTGACGATATTCACTGTTCGCTTTATCAGTCTGTTTAAGATTAAGTTGCTTAGCTGCCTTTTCTTTCTGCTCTACATCTTTATTAGTAACTTCAATCACTTCATCGTCTGTTGTCGTCGTTTTTTGCTCGTCATCAGTTGTGTCAGGCGCGTTAATACATGGAATACATGCATATTCAGGTTTAGCTTCATAAATGACTTTACCGTATGCATCTTCAATACGTTGAATAAAGTGCGGTTGAATGCGATAGCCGCCATTGGCAAAAGTCGAATATCCCGTTGCCATTTGAATTGGTAAGACTTGAGGAGTACCTAAGGCAATGGTGTAGTTACGTGGAATTTGATCTTCTTGTAAACCAAAATCCATAAATAACTGGCGAGTACGTTCAATACCGACTGTCTGTAAAAGACGTACAGATACGGTGTTACGAGATAAATACAACGCACGGCGTAATGGAATCATTCCTAAATAACGACCGTCTGAGTTTCTCGGTGTCCACTTACCAATCGTGATAGGACTATCATTCACCATACTGTACGGCGTCATACCGCGCTCTAGTGCCAATGCATAGACAAAAGGTTTAATTGTTGAACCCGGTTGGCGCCAGCCTTGTAAAGCACGGTTAAATTTCGATTGATAGAAATTATAACCACCTACAATTGCTTCAATTGAGCCGTCGTTAGGATTGATTGCAATGAGTTGACCTTGAACTTTTGGAATCTGAACTAAAGACCATGCCGTTTTTGCTTCATTTGGACGTAAGCGAATAATATCTTTAACTTGAACAATTTGGGATGCACGGGAAGGAGCACCACCTACACTATTCGCATTGCGATAGGGACGGGCCCATGACATACCTGACCACTGTACAGTAACTGTTGTACCATCTTGCATTAATGCTTCAAAAGAGCTGCTATTTACCTTGGTAACCTGTGCGGGGTAGGTGTTGGCATATGCTCTAAATTCACTTAATGGTTTGTCGTGTGCTTCAGCACCGCGCCAGCCATGACGACGGTCATAAGCTTCAAGACCATCTTGCACAGATTTTTCTGCAATCGCTTGGCGTTTAGCATTGATGGTTGTATAGACTTTATAGCCAGAATCAATTGCTTGTTCGCCAAAATGTTTTACGAGTTCTGAACGAACCATTTCACCTGCATAAGGGTGAATATTATTTAAATCCCGATTGGGCATATTGAGGTTGATCGGTTCAGCCACAGCTTTTTGGTATTCTGCTTGAGAGATATAACCCAGCTGTAACATACGACCTAAAATCCAGTTACGACGTTCAAGTGCACGCTCTGGATTAACCACAGGGTTGTATTTAGAAGGCGCTTTTGGTAAACCTGCGATCATTGCCATTTGAGCAATGCTGAGTTCATTAATACTTTTGTTGTAATAAATTTTGGCTGCTGCTGCGATACCGTAAGCATTTTTTCCTAAGAAGATTTTATTCACATAGAGACTGAGAATTTCTTCTTTGGATAAATTTTGCTCAATTTTTCGAGCCAAAAAGATCTCGGTTATTTTGCGTTTTAATGTTCGTTCTGGACTTAAATAATAGTTCTTTGCAACCTGCATAGTGATGGTTGAACCACCAGTTTGCACATCAGAGCCAGTCACACTTTCACTTAAAGCACGCCCTAAGCCCTTAAAACTGATCCCGCTATGTTCAAAGAAAGAAGAGTCTTCTGCTGCTAAAAATGCATGAATAAAAGCAGGAGGAATTTGTTTGTATTCAACCGGAATAGACAGCTTACCACCATACTCGGCAATCAGTTGATTATCTGATGTGTAGACCTGTAGTGGTTTTAAAAGCGGAGCTTTTTTTAGTGAACTCATTTCTGGGAGCGATGGGGCGATATAGAGATACATGCCATAAAAGCCCATCGGAAGTGAGACTAAGATAATAATAATGATCAAAAAAATTGGACGCACGAAGCCCAAACTGGATAGCTTTTTCATGATAAGTAAGCTTTAATAAGATCGAATACAAACTAATTGTGGTCAGTATAGCCTTTAGACATGCGGATTGTTAGATGAGATATTGTATCCGTGTAAAAATAAAGACCTAGATTATTGGTTTGTAATTTTTTTTGGGGATAAAAAAATAATAGGACAATAGTGTGCTCAGGTTATATCGTAAACCGAATAAGGGGTTAATGGGTGTCGATATTAGTTCGACTTCTGTTAAGTTGTTAGAGCTCTCTGTTAAGAACGGTAAATATTGGGTAGAAAGCTATGCTTTGATGCCTTTACCCGAGAACAGTGTAGTTGAAAAAAATATCTTGAATCCAGAGGCAGTTGCGGAAGCTTTGGAACGGGCGATGAATTTAGCAAATCCCCAAACCAGTAACGCTGCAATTGCTGTTCCAACATCGACGGTTATTCATAAAACCATCGAAATGGATGCAGATATGAATGATGATGAGCGAGAAGTTCAGATTCGATTAGATGCGGAGCAGTATATACCGTTCCCTTTGGATGAAGTGAGCCTTGATTTTGAGGTTTTACCAGATCGACTGCCTAATCCAAACCGCGTGAATGTACTTTTAGTTGCAACAAGAACAGAAAATGTTGAAACACGAGTAGAAGTACTGGAACTGGTGGACTTAACTCCTAAGCTTGCTGATGTAGAAAGTTATGCTGTCGAGCGTGCTTTTAGTGTATTTGCTGATAGCTTGCCAATGGGTGCAAATACCATTGGTATTTTAGATATCGGCCATACCATGACTACATTATCGGTTATGCAAAGTGGTAAAATCATTTATACCCGTGAACAAGTCTTTGGTGGCAAACAGCTGACTTTGGAAATTCAAAGCCGTTATGGTTTGTCTTTAGAGGAAGCGGGACGGGCTAAAAAAGAGCGCTCTTTACCAGATGATTATGACATCGAAATCTTAGAGCCATTTCTTGATGCTGTAGTGCAGCAAGCAGCTAGATCTCTACAATTTTTCTTCTCTTCATCACAATTCAATGAAATTGACCATATTTTACTAGCAGGTGGGAATGCCAATATTCCTGGGCTTGCCAAATTGTTGCAGCAAAAGCTTGGTTACCGAGTCACTATTGCCAATCCATTTTTACAAATGGGTTTTTCTCCTCAAGTCGACGTTCAAAAAATTGAAAATGATGCTTCTTCGTTAATGGTGGCATGTGGCTTGGCTTTAAGGAGTTTTGATTAATGGCAACAATTAATTTACTCCCTTGGCGTGATGGGCTTAGGGAACAGCGCAAAAAGCAATTTATTATTTTCTGTTTTGGGGTAGTTGTTCTGGGGATCACCACTGTATTTTCTGGGTGGTTTTATTTGAATCAAAAATTAAATGATCAAGAACAAGCTAATCAACTCATCACCAGTACAAACCAGAGTCTAGATCAACAACTTAAAACCTTAAATGGTCTGCAAGAACAGCGTGACGCTATTATCGAGCGTATGAAACTTATTCAGGGATTGCAAAGTCAGCGCCCTGTTGTCGTGCGTTTGGTAGATGAATTGGTACGTGTTACTCCTGCTGCGATGTATTTGACTAAATTTAGTCGAACTGGAGATAAATTTACTATTGAAGGTAAAGCGGAAAGTCCAAATACGGTTGCGGAGTTATTACGTAATCTCGAAGCATCACCATGGTATCGCAACGCTTTTATGAACTCTTTCTTAGCGACTGAAGAGAAAAAAGATAAGACTGCGAGTTCGCTGCTTCCTCGAGTGGAAGATAGCTATGGCAGTTTTGTTGTGACTGTTGATTTGGGCGAAATGGGGGTGACTACAACAGATGATACCGCCAATACGTCTGTAAGTACGGATAAGGGGGCGGTTAAATGAGTCCGGATGAACTTCATGAGTTGTCGTTAGAGCAAGCTCCATCTAAGAAAAAAAAGATCACTTTAGAAAAATTTCTTCAGCAATTTAACACACTAGATATGAACAGCTATGGTAGCTGGCCATTATCTGTGAAAATTACTTGCTGGATTTTTATTTTCTTTGCTGTGTTAGCTTTGGGATATTTTGTTGTTATTCAGCCAAAGCTACAAGCAATTGATAATGCACAGGCACAAGAAAGTAATTTGTTGAATGAATTTCGAGAAAAAGATTCAAAATTGCGTAACTTGCAGCAATATCAGCTTCAACTTCAAGAGATGCAAGCAAACTTTAATCAGCAGTTAGAGCAACTGCCAAAAGAAACCGAAATTCCAAGTTTGGTTGAAGATATTAATTTAACTGGGGTGAATTCTGGCCTGAAGTTTAAAAATATCCGTTTAGAAGATGAAGTGAAGCAGGAAATTTTTATTGAACAGCCTATTACGATGGAAGCAACCGGCGATTATCACGCTTTTGGTGCTTTTGTCAGTAGTATTGCGGCATTACCACGTATTGTGACAATGCATGACTTTGTTGTAGAGGCTGCACCTGT
The DNA here is from genome assembly GCF_016124155.1 of Acinetobacter sp. AC1-2. Classification (NCBI taxonomy): domain Bacteria; kingdom Pseudomonadati; phylum Pseudomonadota; class Gammaproteobacteria; order Moraxellales; family Moraxellaceae; genus Acinetobacter; species Acinetobacter sp. AC1-2. The sequence continues at coordinate 14,790 of NZ_JABFFO010000003.1, read as the reverse complement.
TAAAGATAGTAAGTCAGATATTCCTGTACTTAATTATTCTATTAAAGCAAAAACTTATCGCTATATGGGCGCCGCAGAAAATGCTGAAGATCCGGAAAACAACGATTCGGCTTCAGTAGCACCTGTTTCCTCTACTGCTAATACACAGTCGAAATAGGAGCATTACAATGAAACTTAAGCAAATTTCTTTTTCTATTTTGGCATGTTTAGTTTTAGTCGGATGTGACTCGAGAATTGACGCTGTAAATCAGCAAATGGCAGATATACGTAACCAGCCACCACAGCGGATAGATCCAGCACCGGTTTTCACACCTGTGCCACAGTTTAATTATGCGGCTCATCAACTAAAGAGTCCATTTTTACCAAGCTCACTTGCTGCTGAGCTCAAAATTATGGCAGGAAAACGGGTATATCCGAATTTCTCACGTGCACCTCAACCTCTAGAAAGTTATGCATTAGAATCCTTAAATATGAAAGGAAGCATACGTAATAACCGTGGGCAAGTACTCGCTCTTATCCAATCACCTGATCAGCAAATTGAGCGAGTGCAGGTGGGGAACTATATCGGGATGAATCAAGGGCGTATTACCCATATTGGTCCAACCCAGATTGATCTGGTAGAAATTGTCCCCGATGGGCGCGAAGGCTATGTGGAGAGACCAAGAACCTTAGTGTTAATTGGACCCGCACCCTAAAATTTAGGGAATAACAAAGAAAAAGTATTTTTAAAGATTATTTAATTGGGGATGGTCAGACAATGAATCACGTATTCCGTCAGTTTTCTATGGGGGCTGTAGCCATTGCAGTTATGCAGGTTGCATCTGCACAGGTCAGCATGACCAATATTGTACCGACACAAATTGCAGGTCAGGGTACAGAAATTAGAGTTATGTTTAATGGTTTGCCGCCGCAACCACAGGCATATCAACTTGAAAATCCTTCACGTTTGATTTTGGATTTTAATAAAGCTCAGCAGACTTTAACACAGTCAAAAGTGGCGATTGGTACCAATGAAGCGAGCTCGGTCGATGTAAGTTCTGACGATCAGCGCTCACGTTTAACTGTAAATTTAAAAGAGGCGGGTGCATTTACAACGCGCATAGAAGGCAATACTTTTATTTTAAAGATTAATTCAGCTCAAGCGGCTATTAAACCTTTATCAACAAATACGATCCAACCCCAGGGTGTTTCAAATGTTGGTTTTCAGCGTGGTAGTCAAGGTGAAGGGTTAATTGTTATTGATTTATTGGGAAGTAATACCCCTGTTGATGTGCAACAACAAGGCAGTAAAGTTGTAGTGAGAACACTAGGCTCTAAAATTCCCGCCCATTTAGCTAAACGTTTAAATGTGAACAATTTTGCGACCCCTGTTTCTACCATCGAATCTTATAATGAAAAAGGCAATGGCGTTATTACGATCCAATCTACTGGTAGCTATGAATATATGGCTTATCAGGCAGAAAATAAACTCACCATTAGCTTAAAGCGCCCGCAGGACAAAAACGTAACTTCTTTATATAAGACGCCTAATTACTCTGGTAATAAGCTTTCTCTTGATTTCCAAGATATTGAAGTTCGTAGGGTTCTACAGTTACTTGCCGATTTTACGGGCATTAATATGGTGGCCGCCGATAGTGTTCAGGGTAATATTACTTTGCGCTTGAAAGATGTTCCGTGGGATCAGGCACTTGATATTATTTTAAAAACTAAAAATCTGGATAAACGCAGAAATGGTAACGTTATTTGGATTGCGCCTGTTGCAGAGTTGATTAAGGCTGAAGAGGAGGAAGCTAAGGCTGTTGCTCAAAGTGTCAAACTTGCACCCTTACAAACTGAGTATATTCAACTTAAATATGCGCAAGCTCAGGATATTATGGGTTTAATTACTCAAGGCTCAAATAATAGTAATGGTTTACAACGGACTTCTGCTGGCGGAACATCAACTTCTACTAACTTAAATACGGGTGTTGATAGTTTAGGAAATAATGTTGGGAGTTTGTTGAGTCCACGTGGAACAATTACTCAAGATGATCGAACCAATACCTTAATTATTAATGATACAGCACAGTCGATTGATCAAATTCGTAAAATGATTGATTTGTTGGATGTGCAAGTCAAACAGGTCATGGTTGAGGCGCGAATTGTAAGAGCATCTACTTCATTTACCAAGGAGCTTGGCGTTAAGTGGGGAATATTATCGCAAGGTGTGAACAGTAATAACAGTTTGTTGGTGGGTGGTAGTGATACGACGCTTTGGAATTTAAGAGAACCAGATGACAAAGGTAAATACACGATTGAACGGCCAGATAATTTAAACGTTGATTTGGGTGTTACCTCAGCTGGAGCCAGTAGCATAGCTTTTAGCTTAATTAGTATGTCTGATTTTATGTTGGATTTAGAGTTATCAGCATTGCAGGCAGATGGCTATGGTGAGGTTATTTCAACACCAAAAGTCATGACTGCTGATAAACAACGAGCTAGAGTGGCAACAGGTCAGCAAGTTCCATATCAAACTACAACTAATTCTGCTTCTGGTTCAACTGCCACAACTTCTTTTAAAGATGCACTTTTAAGTTTGGATGTTACGCCAAGTATTACACCTGACGGTAAAATTCAAATGAAATTGGATATTTCAAAAGACTCGGTTGCCGATAGTGCTCCGAATGGTGAGTTAATTTTGAATAAAAATCAGATTAATACCAATGTATTGGTAAATAATGGGGAAACCGTTATTTTAGGTGGAGTATTTGAACAGGCAACTTCTAATTCACAAACCAAAGTTCCTTTCTTGGGAGACCTCCCTGTAGTTGGCCGTTTATTTAGAAAAGATGTGAAATCTGATGATAAACAAGAGTTACTGATTTTCGTTACGCCACGAATTGTTAATGACACTTTGGTGAGAAATCATTAATATATTTTTCAATGAAAGCAATTGAAATAGGTGGCGCCTTGCCAAGCAAAGCGTTTGAAACCCTGCCAAATATTTATTTGGTAGGGCCCATGGGGGCAGGAAAAACAACCGTTGGACGTCATTTAGCCGAACTATTGGGGCGTGAATTTTTAGATAGTGATCATGAAATTGAGCGCAAAACGGGTGCTACTATTCCTTGGATTTTCGAAAAAGAAGGGGAAATTGGATTTCGTACTCGTGAAACCATTGTTTTGAATGAGTTGACTTCCCGTAATGCCTTGGTATTAGCAACTGGGGGCGGTGCCATCACTCAAGCGCCAAATCGTGAGTTTCTAAAGCAGCGCGGTATTGTTGTTTATCTTTACACTCCTGTGGAACTTCAATTACAACGAACGTATCGCGATAAAAACAGACCTCTATTACAAGTCGAAAACCCTGAACAAAAATTGCGTGATTTGTTAAAAACACGTGATCCTTTATATCGTGAAGTTGCTCATTATACGATTGAAACTAATCAGGGCGCTGCTCGTGATCTTGCTCAAAAGATTTTGCAACTTATTTTGTCTAACACGCTAATATAGCCAAACTTACTCGTGGTTTTATAAACTCATGCAAACTTTACATGTTGAATTAGGCGAACGCCGTTACCCTATTTTTATTGGCAGTCAACTTGATCCTAAACAGTTGCTTGAGCCTTATATTCATGGTCAACAGGTCATGATCGTAAGTAACGAAACGGTCGCTCCTTTATATTTGTCTCATTATCAAGAAGCGTTAAAAAGTTTGGGTAAAACTATAGCTACTTGTATTTTGCCTGATGGTGAAAAATATAAAGATATTCAACATTTAAATTTAATTTTTGATGCATTACTCGAAGCTGGGTTTAACCGAGACTGTACAGTTTTAGCTTTAGGCGGTGGTGTTATTGGTGATATGGCTGGCTTCGCCTCAGCATGTTTCCAGCGTGGTGTATATTTTGTTCAGGTTCCGACCACACTTCTTTCACAGGTAGATTCAAGTGTAGGTGGTAAAACTGGCATTAATCATCCACTGGGTAAGAACATGCTTGGTGCATTTCAGCAGCCTCAAGTTGTTTTAGCTGATATGGCTCAACTCAACACTTTACCAGATCGAGAGTTGTCTGCTGGATTGTCAGAAGTCATTAAGTATGCCTTGTTAGGTGATGCCGATTTTCTAGTTTGGTTAGAACAAAATATGGATGGCTTGGTTGGTCGAGATGCCAATCTTTTAGCTGAAGCTGTTTATCGTTCATGTGCCCATAAAGCCCGTATTGTTGCAAACGATGAAAAAGAGCAAGGCGAGAGAGCTTTACTCAACCTAGGTCATACGTTTGGTCATGCTATAGAATCTTACCTTGGTTATGGTACTTGGTTACACGGAGAAGCAGTTGCTACCGGCATGGTAATGGCAGCTGATTTATCACAGCGTTTAGGCTGGATTTCAAGCGATGATGTAGAGCGTACAAAAAAAATTATTCAACGCGCCAATTTGCCGATATCATGTCCAAAAATTCCATTGGATGAATTCCTTGGATATATGGCACATGATAAAAAAGTCCTCAATGGTCAATTACGTTTAGTGTTGTTAAAGCAACTTGGACAAGCGGTAATTACTAAAGACTTTGATGTTGAACTCATGAAACAAGCTATTTTGGCAAATCAACACGGATAATAAATTAAGGTAACACATGACTGTATCACGTACACTTTGGCAGAATGTTCAACAATATATCTGGTTGGTGGGTGGTATCGTCTGCTTGTTTCTGGCTTTTATTTTCTGGGTAATGACTGATAGTAAGAAGCTTGTCGAAGTTGAAAAAGCAGCCGATTCAGACACACCAGTGCAAATTCAGCCAGAAAAAGTGGCAACAACGGCTAACTTGGGGGCTTTAGCTGATGAAGTTAGGCCTCTTGATTTAACGACTCGGACTGTTGTATCTGGTCAACATGAGGCAGAGTTCCGCGGTACAAAGTTTATTAACGAAAACAAGAAACAATGGACGCTTGAGCTGTTCCGTGCATCTGACGAAGATATTATTAAAAACTTTTTAAAGAATCGTTCAGACCGAAATAAATTTATCTACTTTCGATTAAGTGGAGAAAAGCAATCTGAACAATATGTTTTGACATATGGCGTAATTAAACGTTCTGAAGATGCAATTCAGCAGTTAACACAACTGAATCTTAATTTGCCTGAATCAATTAAGCCGCAACCTCAACAATTTTCAACTTATGTGCCACTAGTCAATGATTTGGGTGCGGATGAAATGAAAGGTGGGATTAGCCAAACTTATGAAGTGCGGTTGCGCCCAGCTGCGTTGCCTAAAATTGATGAGTCTTTGCTTATGGGCACAGGTGTAAATGGGGCTATAAATACGCAACCTAAAGTGGCTGCTCCAGCAACAAACTCTACAACTCGGACAACTATTATTCGTCGAGATGCAGAGGGAAATGTTGTAGATGTACACCAGTCTAATTCTGCTGTTGATACTGCTAAAAAGACTCAACAAAATCGTGTAACTGAAGCTCCTCCAAAAAGTGCAACAAATGAGGGCACAAGAGGAAACTAATGGTAAGAATAATTTGCACAAATATAGTGCAATAATAAGAAATACATATGCTCTTTGACCAAGTGTGGTGCATATTTGGTCATTTATTAAAATGATAGCCTGAATAAAACTGATCTATTTTTAATAAATATAAACACTTAAGTTGTAAAAACTATATTGGCATATTTTTTGCTTTATTCTTGTGCTTATTAATGTACTGCTAACTATTTTGGCGCTCTAAAGAGTGAAGTCTATGCAGAGTCGTGGGGTCGAACTGCTTTAAAAGAGTGCGAAATAAGTCAAAACATTTTTCTAGCAAAAACCAGTGTACGCATTTATGGAACAGCGTATATTGGCTTATCAGCCCAAAATTTTTTTTTGCGAAACATTGAGCTAACTATCGTCCGTAGGCAATATCGCAGAAATAAGTTGTTTGTTTGACGCTCGAAAGAGCCTTATTGAAAGAAGGGTACGCTATGCACATGCCATCGCCTAATACTGTAGCTCCCGCTCAAGGTTTATATCAACCTGATGAGTTTAAGGATAACTGTGGTTTTGGACTGATTGCCCATATGAAGGGTGAATCAAGTCATCATCTTGTAGAAACCGCGATTCACAGTTTAAGTTGCATGACGCACCGTGGTGGTATTGCCGCAGATGGCAAGACGGGAGATGGGTGCGGCTTATTATTGGCGATGCCAAAGCAATTTTTTCGTGATGAAGCAAAAAAGCTGAGTGATATTACACTGAGTGAAGTTTTTGCTGTGGGTACGGTATTTCTAAATATTGATCCGGCATTAGCGCAACATTCTAAAAATATTTTAAATAAAGAAATTGAAGCAGAAGGCTTACGCGTACTGGCTTGGCGCGTTGTGCCTACAAATAACGATGCTCTAGGTGAAATTGCACTTCAATCTTTACCTGCTTTTGAACAGGTCATTGTGAACTGTCCAATGGGTGTAACCGAAGTTGAGTTCAACCGTAAGCTATTTTTGGCGCGTCGCCGTGCGGAACAACAATTACAAAAAGATCCGTTATTCTATGTGACTACGCTTTGTTCGACAGTGATCACTTATAAAGGCTTAATGATGCCTGCTGCGATTGCTGAGTTCTATACAGACTTGGCAGACGAACGTTTAAAATCACATATCGTCGTGTTCCATCAACGTTTTTCGACCAACACTTTACCACGTTGGCCGTTGGCTCAGCCTTTCCGTTATCTTGCTCATAATGGTGAAATTAACACCATTACAGCAAACCGTAACTGGTCATTAGCACGTACTCCTAAATTTGAAAATCCATTGTTGCCGGGCTTAACTGAACTTAACCCGATGGTGAACCGTACTGGTTCAGACTCATCAAGCTTAGATAATATGCTTGAGATCTTGGTCGGCGGCGGTATGGATTTATTCCGTGCGTTACGTATGCTCGTACCACCAGCTTGGCAAAACGTAGAAACTTTAGATGCGGACTTACGCGCATTCTATGAGTTCAACTCTAAGCACATGGAAGCTTGGGATGGTCCTGCGGGCTTGGTAATTCAAGATGGTCGTCATGCCATCTGTATGCTTGACCGTAATGGTTTACGTCCAGCACGTTGGGTAATTACTAAAAATGATTACATTACCTTAGCGTCAGAAATTGGTGTTTGGGGCTATGAACCTGAAGATGTGGTTTCTAAAGGTCGTGTTGGACCAGGCCAAATTTTGGTAGTTGATACCTTAACAGGTAAAGTGCTTGATACTAAAGATGTAAACACTCATCTTAAAAACATGCGTCCGTACCGTGAATGGTTGCGTGATCATGCAATTCGCTTAAAGGCTAATCCTGAACTTGAAGAACAATTAGTTGATCAAGGTTTAACTGGCGATGCTTTAAAAGCAGCTCAAAAAATGTTTATGGTGACATTTGAAGAGCGTGACCAGTTATTGCGTCCAATTGCTGAAAGTGGTCAGGAAGCTGTAGGTTCTATGGGTGATGATACGCCAATGGCTGTATTGTCTCGTCAAGTACGTCATGTGACTGATTATTTCCGTCAACAATTTGCACAGGTGACTAACCCTCCAATCGATCCATTACGTGAATCGATTGTAATGTCCCTTGAGACGTGTTTAGGTCGTGAGCAAAATGTATTTGAGCAAGGTCCAGAGCACGCAGATCGAATCATTATTTCGAGCCCTGTTCTGTCTAACTCAAAAATGCAGCAAATCCGTAGTATTGATCGTGCAGGCTATGAGTCTGTTGACATCAATTTGAACTATGCTGAAGAAGAAGGTTTGCAAGCTGCGATTACACGTATTTGTGAAGAAGCGGCACAAGCGGTTCGTGATGGTAAAACTTTAATTGTTTTAACTGATAAAAATATTCGCCAAGGTTTCTTACCTGCAAATGCAGCACTTGCAACAGGTGCGGTACACCATTACCTCATTAAAACTGGTTTACGTACTGATGCAAACATCATGGTTGAAACTGGTTTTGCACGTGATCCGCACCAATTTGCGGTATTACTTGGTTTCGGTGCAACCGCAGTTTACCCATACCTTGCATATGATGTGATCAATGATTTGATTGCTAAAGGTGAGCTTTTAGGTGATCCAATCCATGCGCAAGCGAACTTCCGTAAAGGGATTGAGAAAGGCCTATTAAAAGTTCTTTCAAAAATGGGTATCTCTACAGTTGCGTCGTATCGTGGCGGTCAGCTTTTTGAAGCAGTTGGTTTGTCATCTGAAGTAGTAGATCAATGTTTCTTAGGTGTTCCAAGTCGTATTCAGGGCGCAACATTTGCTGACCTTGAAAAAGATCAGAAAAAATTAGCTGCTACAGCTTGGTCAAATCGTAAACCGATAGATCAGGGTGGTTTACTTAAATTCGTATTTGATAAAGAGTACCACGCGTTCAACCCAGACGTGATTAACTCATTACATACGGCTGTTCGCTCTGGCAAGTATGAAGACTTTAAAGTATATGCTGAGCTGGTGAATAACCGTCCGGTTGCAACCATTCGTGACTTATTCAAGTTAAAAACAACGAATTCGATTCCAGTTGACCAAGTAGAGTCAGTTGCAGATATCTTGCCTCGTTTTGACTCGGCAGGTATGTCTTTAGGTGCTCTTTCTCCAGAAGCACATGAAGCAATTGCAATCGCGATGAATACAATTGGTGGTCGTTCAAACTCTGGTGAGGGTGGTGAAGATCCTGTTCGCTACGGCACAATTCGTAACTCGAAAATCAAACAGATCGCATCTGGTCGTTTTGGTGTAACACCTGCGTACCTAACTTCTGCTGAAGTATTGCAAATTAAAGTTGCTCAAGGTGCCAAACCAGGTGAAGGCGGTCAGTTACCGGGCGGTAAAGTAAATGGCTTAATTGCACGTTTACGTTACTCTGTACCGGGTGTAACGCTGATTTCACCTCCACCACATCACGATATTTACTCAATTGAAGATTTGTCTCAGTTAATTTTTGACTTGAAACAAGTTAACCCGAAAGCAATGGTGTCAGTAAAACTGGTATCTGAACCGGGTGTGGGAACAATTGCCGCTGGTGTTGCTAAGGCATATGCAGACTTCATTACCATTTCTGGTTATGACGGTGGTACAGCAGCATCTCCACTTTCATCAATTCACCATGCGGGTTCTCCATGGGAATTAGGTCTCAGCGAGGCGCATCAAGCACTTCGCGTGAATGACTTACGTGGCAAAGTACGTGTACAAACTGATGGTGGTTTAAAAACTGGTCTTGATGTCATCAAGGCAGCAATTTTAGGCGCTGAGAGCTTTGGTTTCGGTTCAACACCAATGATTGCTTTAGGTTGTAAATATTTACGTATTTGTCACTTGAACAACTGTGCAACCGGTGTTGCAACTCAACAAGACCACTTACGTCAAGAGCACTATATTGGCGAGCCAGAAATGCTCATCAATTTCTTCCACTTTATTGCGGAAGAGACTCGTGAATGGTTAGCAGCTCTAGGTGTTTCTTCATTGAAAGACTTAATTGGTCGTGTTGATTTACTTGAAGTATTACCGGGTGAAACTGAAAAGCATGCTCACCTTGATTTAAGTGCATTGTTAACGTCTCATCCATCTGCTGACGGTAAAGCACAGTACTGTGAAGTACAAGGTAATGCACCATTTGATAAAGGTGTATTGGCTGAGAAAATGGTTGAAGAAATGCTTCCTGCAATTGAATCAAGTGCAGGCGGTCAGTTCAACTTCAAAGTTGTGAACTGTGACCGTTCGATTGGTGCTCGTGTGTCAGGTGAAATTGCTCGTCGCTACGGCAACTTAGGCATGGAAGTGCATCCTGTTGTAATGAACTTAACTGGTACTGCTGGTCAGTCGCTTGGTGTATGGAACGCTGGTGGTTTACACATCCGTCTTGAAGGTGATGCAAACGACTATGTGGGTAAAGGTATGGCAGGTGGTCGTATCTCAATTTTCCCACCACAAGGTTCGCCTTTCCAAACACAGAACACAGCAATTATTGGTAATACCTGTTTGTATGGTGCAACTGGCGGTAAGCTTTTTGCAGCGGGTACAGCGGGTGAGCGTTTTGCGGTTCGTAACTCTGGTGCATTTGCAGTAATTGAAGGCGCTGGTGATCACTGCTGTGAATATATGACAGGTGGTGTTGTGACTGTACTTGGTAAAGTAGGTCATAACTTTGGTGCAGGCATGACTGGTGGTTTTGCTTATGTACTTGACCTTGATAATGACTTTGTAGATTACTACAACCACGAATTGATTGATTTAAATCGTATTTCAACAGAATCTATGGAAGATCATAAAGAGTTCTTGTTGCGTATTATCGATGAGCATATCAAAGAAACAGGTAGTGCTTGGGCTTATAAAATCCGCAATGAGTTCGATTTCTACAGCCGTAAATTCTGGCTTGTGAAACCAAAGGCTGCTAATTTGCAAACGCTTTTGAAAACAACACAAGCTGATCCACAATAATTCCACGACTGCAACGACATAGGCAGGTGCGGGCAACAGTGAAATCCGCGCCTACCCACGGAGAGAGACATGGCAGAACGCCTAAATAATGACTTTCAATTTCTGGATGTAGCACGCCAAGATCCAGAGAAAAAAGATATTACTGTCCGCAAAGCAGAATTTGTGGAAATTTATAAACCTTTTACATCGGAAACTGTTGCTAATCAGACTCACCGTTGTTTAGGTTGTGGTAACCCATATTGCGAATGGAAATGTCCTGTACATAACTACATTCCAAACTGGTTAAAACTCATCGCTGAAGGCCAAATTTTCCAAGCTGCTGAGCTTTGCCATCAAACCAACACATTACCTGAGGTATGTGGTCGCGTATGTCCACAAGACCGTTTATGTGAAGGTGCTTGTACCTTAAATGATGGTTTTGGTGCAGTGACTATTGGTAATGCTGAAAAATATATTAACGACACAGCCTTCGCTTTAGGCTGGCGTCCAGATATGTCAGGCGTGAAATGGACTGACAAAAAAGTTGCAATCATTGGTGCCGGTCCAGCAGGTCTAGGTTGCGCGGATATTTTAGCTCGTGGTGGTGTTAAGCCTGTTGTATTCGACAAGCGCCCTGAAATTGGTGGCTTACTTACATTCGGTATTCCAGAATTTAAAATGGAAAAAGATGTAATGAAACGCCGTCGTGAAATTTTCACAGGTATGGGCATCGAATTCCGCTTAAATACTGAAATTGGTACAGATGTCACCATTGATGAATTACTTGAAGAATATGATGCTGTATTCATGGGTATGGGAACTTATACCTACATGAAGGGTGGCTTCCCAGGTGAAGATCTTGCAGGTGTTTATGATGCACTTGATTTCTTGATCTCTAACGTAAATCGTTGCCAAGGTTGGGAAAAAGACCCAAGCGAGTACATTAGCTTAGATGGTAAAAAAGTGATTGTACTTGGTGGTGGCGACACTGCGATGGACTGTAACCGTACTTCATTACGTCAAGGCGCTCATGATGTAACGTGTGCATACCGTCGTGATGAAAGCAACATGCCAGGATCTGCGCGTGAAGTAAAAAATGCCTATGAAGAAGGTGTGAAATTCTTGTTCAATCGTCAACCGATCGAAATCGTAGGCGAAAATGGCAAAGTGACAGGCGTTAAAGTGGTGACGACTCAAATGGGTGAACCAGATAGTCGTGGCCGTCGTAGCCCTGAACCAGTTCCAGGTTCTGAAGAAGTATTACCAGCTGATGCGGTTTTACTTGCATTCGGTTTCCGCCCAAGCCCAGCTGACTGGTTTGGTAACGCGAATATTAATCTTGATGGTTCAGGCCGTGTTGTGGCAGCTGAAAAGCAAGAGTTCAAATTCCAGACATCGAACCCGAAAATCTTTGCTGGTGGCGATATGGTCCGTGGTTCAGACCTTGTCGTGACTGCAATCTGGGAAGGCCGCCAAGCTGCTGAAGGCATTCTAGACTACCTCGGTGTTTAATCTAAAAAATTATTTTTAAAGTTTTTAATAAAGCCTGCTTGATGCAGGCTTTATTTTTACCGCTAGTCACTTTGATGTTTTTGGCAAATATAATAAGCTTTTTTGCCCTTTTTAGCCTTTAACCATCACGACATACTCAAAGCTTCCTTCTTCAATACAATAGGTGTTGAATATGAACATCGCAGGTATGACGGCAGAAAAATCATATTTAAATCGTCGAAAAGCGTTGGGTATTACTGTGCGTCGCCTTGAATTTAATCCTAAGGCGATCAAGCGGCACTATTTTGCGAATTCTCCTCTTATGTCTCACTTTTTAACTGCACTATCTTCAACGTTTCCTGTAGGAGAGCAGTTTTTTGTAAATAGCGTGCGCAATGTACGTGATAAGGTTTCCGATCCACAATTACAGGCTCAAATCGCCGCTTTTATTGGGCAAGAAGCAATGCATTCTAAAGCACATGGTGAGTTTAATGAAGCTTGGCGGCGTGATGATTACAATCTGGACAGCTTTCAAAACTGGCTAAATCAGCGTGATAAATATTTAAGAACGATTCCTCCTAAACTGCAATTGGCCCTTACCTGTGCTTTTGAGCATTTTACTGCTCTACTTGGAGGATATGTTTTACAGCACCCAGAGTTATTAAAAACGTTAGATCAAGATGCACTAAAACTTTGGGTATGGCATGCGATTGAAGAAATTGAGCACCGTTCAGTGGCGTTCGATGTCTATCAGCATGTGTATGGGGATGATCGTATTCGTCGCTTACTCATGCGTAGTGTCACAACAGGATTTGCCAGTATCGCTTTTTATGGAACAACCCGCTTATTTTGGCAAGATAAATGGAATAGCTTACCTAAAATTGGAGGTAATTTATTTGGTTTATATTTGCTGGTTAAAATGCTTGTTCAGCTCATGCCCGAATATTTCGCATATTACAAAAAAGATTTCCATCCTAGTCAAAAGGATTATGGCCATATGGTCGATTACTGGAAAAGTTCTTTAGCAGATGAATATCGAATGGCAAGTTTTCAACAAGAAAAAGACCAACTATTAAGTTAATAAATAACCGGATTGAAAAATCCGGTTTTTAAATCAATAAAATAAAAGCAACACAATAATGCCAAAATCATCATACAATCTAGGAAAGAGGTTAAAAATATAAAGAAAAACTTGAGGATAATGTGACGATGAAAACATTGAAACAACTCGCGATCGCGACGACACTTGCCAGTACCTTATTGTTTTCAGGGTGTGGCTATAACACTTTACAAGTAAAAGATGAAGCCGTAACGGCAGCTTGGTCTGAAGTTCAAAACCAGTACCAACGTCGATCAGATTTAGTACCAAACCTTGTAAATGTTGTAAAAGGTTATGCTAAACATGAAGAACAAGTATTAACCGAGGTTACACAGGCACGTTCGAATGTTGCTGGTTTGAAGGTTGATAAAGAAGTTCTAGAAGATCCGGCTTTACTTGAAAAATACCAACAAGCTCAAAGTCAATTAACAGGGGCTTTATCTCGTCTGATTGCTGTTTCTGAAAACTATCCAGATTTAAAAGCCAATACCCAATTCCAAGAACTGCAAGTTCAACTTGAAGGAACAGAAAACCGTATTGCTGTAGCTCGTAATCGTTATATTACAACAGTGCAAGACTACAACGGATATGTACGCCAGTTCCCGCAAGCAGTGACTGCAAAAGTAATTGGTATGCATCCAAAAGCCAATTTCTCTGCAGAAGCATCTGCACAGCAGGCACCAAAAGTTTCTTTTGATTAATTTTAAGAATCAAAGGAGTGCTGCATGAGAAATAATATATTGCTTCAGCTTAAGCAAATTAAGGTATTTGTTATTACCTTAATTTTGCTCTGTTGCGGTGTTCTTTTTCAGAATGCAGCATGGAGTGAGACTAATATTGCAACTGCTACTGATGAAACTGACACCATTGTAGCGGGTAAAATTATTCAGAAGCAGCAGGCTCAAGCTTCCGCTTCTAAAAGTGAACAGTCTGCTTCTGGCGTAGCTCCCCAAGCTCAAGTCGCCAACGATATGGCAGATGGTGAATCGATTCGTGGTTTGCCAACCTTAAATCAGCCTGTTATTGATCAAGCAAATATATTAAGCGAGGCAGAGAAGCAGCAGCTCGACCAAAAAATTCTAAGTTTATATCAACAAGGCAAAGCACAAATCGGTATTGTTGTTGTTCCAACTACTGGGCAAGAAGATATTTTTGATTATGCATTGCGCGTAGGTGAAAAATGGCAACTTGGTTCAGCGAAGCGCGATAATGGATTGCTTATTGCGGTTGCGGTAAATGACCGCCGTATACAAATTTTAACCGGATATGGCTTAGAGGGCGTATTACCAGATATTGTCTCGAGTCGAATTATTAGAAACCAAATCACACCCTATTTTAAACAAGCCCAATATGCGCAAGGTTTAAATGCAGGCGTTGATGAAATCGGAAGAATTCTTAATCTTGATCCCGAAGTCGCTCAGCAAGCTGCTCAAGATTTAAAAGAACGACAACACCAAGCCGCAGAAGAGCAACAAGCCAAACAAACAACCCTCACAATGGCTCTATTTATTCTTGTTGCCGGAATTGTAGGGTCATTTATTGTAGGACGACCTCTTAGCGCATCTACTGCTGGTGTTGCTGCTGCGGTAGCAGGTTTTGTAAATGGTGCTGGCTTAGTCACTAGCTTATTACTTGGTTTTGGAATCTTCTTTTTACTCATTACCTCAATTGCCCAGCTTATTTTACAGGTTATCCTGAGTGGTGCAGGCGGAGGAGGGCGTGGGGGTGGCTTCGGCGGTGGAGGCGGAGGCTATGGCGGCGGCGGAGGTCGTTTTGGCGGTGG
>NZ_JABFFO010000039.1:0-230 GCF_016124155.1 Acinetobacter sp. AC1-2 | reverse complement strand
ACCTGCACTCACCGGTACAGTCAATGATCCGACTGCAACAGTGGTGGTGAATGTAGATGGCACTGACTACCCGGCAGTAAACAATGGTGATGGCACCTGGAGTCTTGCAGACAATACCTTGCCTGTACTGACCGATGGTCCGCACACGATTACTGTGACTGCAACAGATGCAGCAGGTAATGTCGGTACAGACACCGCTGTGGTAACAGTAGATACCACTGCACCAAATG
>NZ_JABFFO010000038.1:0-235 GCF_016124155.1 Acinetobacter sp. AC1-2 | reverse complement strand
GCAACTGTAGTTGCAGGTACAGATGGTAGCTGGTCAGTACCAAACCCAGGTGACTTGACTGACGGTCAAACCGTAACAGCAACAGCGACTGACCCTGCAGGCAATACCTCATTGCCAGGCACAGGTACGGTGTCTGCGGATATCACGCCACCAGTGGTCGCGCTTGATGATGTACTCACCAATGACAGCACACCTGCACTCACCGGTACAGTCAATGATCCGACTGCGACAGTGG
>NZ_JABFFO010000037.1:0-246 GCF_016124155.1 Acinetobacter sp. AC1-2 | reverse complement strand
CAGTGGCATTGATTGGATCAAGTACTGGTGCATTTGGTGCAGTGGTATCTACTGTTACCACAGCGGTGTCTGTACCGACATTACCTGCTGCATCTGTTGCAGTCACAGTAATGGTGTGTGGACCATCAGTTAATACAGGCAAGGTATTGTCTGCAAGACTCCAGGTGCCATCACCATTGTTTACTGCCGGGTAGTCAGTGCCATCTACATTCACCACCACTGTTGCAGTCGGATCATTGACTGTAC
>NZ_JABFFO010000036.1:0-248 GCF_016124155.1 Acinetobacter sp. AC1-2 | reverse complement strand
AGGTTACCTGCAATATCTGTGTAAGTATTATCAGCCACAGTAATGCTTGGTGCTGTGCCTGTGCCATCTGGCGTAAACACTGCTGTCCAAGTGATGTTGTCCGTTGTCGTCAACGCACCTAATGTACCACCAACTAAAGTGATATCACTGGCATCAAAGCCTGTAACCGCTTCACTGAACGTGAAGGTGATGTTCGCTGTTTCGCCTGCTGCAAGTTCAAGGTCATCTGTCGTAATCGCAAGCGTTGG
>NZ_JABFFO010000035.1:0-249 GCF_016124155.1 Acinetobacter sp. AC1-2 | reverse complement strand
TACCGCTCACTGGGTCAGTGGCATTGATCGGATCAAGTACCGGTGCATTTGGTGCAACCGTATCAATCGTCACCACAGCGGTGTCTGTACCGACATTACCTGCTGCATCTGTTGCAGTCACAGTAATGGTGTGTGGACCATCAGTCAGTACAGGCAAGCTATTGTCTGCAAGCGTCCAGGTGCCATCACCATTGTTTACTGCCGGGTAGTCAGTGCCATCTACATTCACCACCACTGTCGCAGTCGGAT
>NZ_JABFFO010000034.1:0-250 GCF_016124155.1 Acinetobacter sp. AC1-2 | reverse complement strand
CCTGGCAATGAGGTATTGCCTGCAGGGTCAGTCGCTGTTGCTGTTACGGTTTGACCGTCAGTCAAGTCACCTGGGTTTGGTACTGACCAGCTACCATCTGTACCTGCAACTACAGTTGCTGTTGTACCGTCCGGGAAGTTTACAGTCACTGTTGAACCAGGTTCTGCTGTACCGCTCACTGGGTCAGTGGCATTGATCGGATCAAGTACTGGTGCATTTGGTGCAACCGTATCAATCGTCACCACAGCGG
>NZ_JABFFO010000033.1:0-256 GCF_016124155.1 Acinetobacter sp. AC1-2 | reverse complement strand
AGGTGATGTTGTCCGTTGTCGTCAAGCCAGTCAATGTACCGCCAACCACGGTGATGTCGCCTGCCGCAAAGCCTGCCACCGCTTCACTGAACGTGAAGCTAATGTTGGCATCTTCGCCTGCTGCAAGAGCAAGGTCATCTGTGGTAATCGCAAGGGTTGGTGCTGTTGCATCAACAGTTACTGTACCAGTCACTGGAGTTGATACGTTACCTGCCACATCTGTTGCAGTCACGCTCACTGTGTGCGGACCGTCTGC
>NZ_JABFFO010000032.1:0-261 GCF_016124155.1 Acinetobacter sp. AC1-2 | reverse complement strand
TCTACCAATGACACAACCCCTGCGTTGACCGGTACGATCGATGATCCTGCTGCGACTGTGGTGGTGACGGTTGATGGTGTGGATTACCCAGCGACCAACAATGGTGACGGTACCTGGACGCTTGCAGACAATACATTGCCAACACTGGCAGATGGTCCGCACACAGTGAGCGTGACTGCAACAGATGTGGCAGGTAACGTATCAACTCCAGTGACTGGTACAGTAACTGTTGATGCAACAGCACCAACCCTTGCGATTACC
>NZ_JABFFO010000031.1:0-279 GCF_016124155.1 Acinetobacter sp. AC1-2 | reverse complement strand
TGTGCCATCTGGCGTAAACACTGCTGTCCAGGTGATGTTGTCCGTTGTCGTCAAGCCAGTCAATGTACCGCCAACCACGGTGATGTCGCCTGCCGCAAAGCCTGCCACCGCTTCACTGAACGTGAAGGTAATGTTCGCTGTTTCACCTGCCGCAAGAGCAAGGTCATCCGCGGTAATCGCAAGGGTTGGTGCTGTTGCATCAACAGTTACTGTACCAGTCACTGGAGTTGATACGTTACCTGCCACATCTGTTGCAGTCACGCTCACTGTGTGCGGACC
>NZ_JABFFO010000030.1:0-285 GCF_016124155.1 Acinetobacter sp. AC1-2 | reverse complement strand
GGGTGGTGTCTGCGGACATCACGCCACCAGTGGTCGCGCTTGATGATGTGTTAACCAATGACAGCACACCTGCACTCACCGGTACAGTCAATGATCCGACTGCAACAGTGGTGGTGAATGTAGATGGTGTTGATTACCCAGCGACGAACAACGGTGATGGCACCTGGACGCTTGCAGACAATACCTTGCCTGCACTCACCGACGGTCCACACACCATTACCGTGACTGCAACAGATGCAGCAGGTAATGTCGGTACAGACACCGCTGTGGTAACAGTAGATACCA